>NZ_AYWQ01000007.1:0-248576 GCF_000502415.1 Mesorhizobium sp. LNHC229A00 | reverse complement strand
GTGATCGAGCTGCTGCCGCTGCAGGCCGGCGACGTGCCCGACACCTTCGCCGACACTTCGGCGCTGCAGGCGGCCGTCGGCTATCGCCCCCGCACCTCCGTCACCGAGGGGGTAGGGCGGTTCGTCGAGTGGTACCAGGATTTCTACAGCTGACGAGTCGGGGCTGCTCGGTCCGGGCCGCGGCCGACGATTTGAGAGCGAGCGTAACCAAAGCCACGCGCGGATCAGGTGTCGTGGCAGGTAAGGATACCGTCATTCTCTAACCGATTGCGTCGTACGAATTCACCGCCACCGGCCGCTCCCGGGCTAGTCGGCTCAGCTTGCCTACGCACGAAGAAGCCGAAACAAATCGTCATCAACATTCCTTACTCGAAGGAATAGGTGAAGCCCTCCTTGGAGGCGCCGACGGTTACCTTTGTCATTTTTTCGCCATCGAGCGAGCGGTTCAGCACGTTGCGGCTCAATTCCGGCAGCAGCGTGTTGGTCAGGATGGCATCGATCATCCGCCCGCCGGATTCGATCTCGGTGCAACGGGCCTTGACCAAATCCATGACACCATCGCCGATCACCAATTCCGCGTCGTTGGTTGCCCGCAGCCGGCGAGCGATCTTGGCGAACTGGTGACGGGTGATCGATTCGATCATCGAATCCGAGAGCGGGTAATAAGGAATGGTCACCACCCGGCCGAGGAAGGCTGCAGGGAAGACTTTCAACAGCGGACCGCGCAAGGCGATGTCCAGGTCGTCAAGCCCGGCCCGTAGTGTGCCATTCCTTGTCCGATCCATGATGACTTCGGAGCCGACATTCGAGGTGAGCAGGATCAGCGTGTTCTTGAAATCGATCCGCCGGCCCTCGCTGTCATCCATCATCCCCTTGTCGAAAACCTGGAAGAAGATTTCGTGCACGTCGGGATGCGCCTTCTCGACCTCGTCGAGAAGGATCACCGAATAGGGTTTTCTGCGCACGGCCTCGGTCAGGATGCCGCCCTTGCCGTAACCGACATAGCCGGGCGGCGCGCCTTTGAGCGTCGAGACGGTATGCGCCTCCTGGAACTCGGACATGTTGATCGAGATCAGGTTCTGCTCGCCGCCATAGANGCCAGCGCGGTCTCGGTCTTGCCGACGCCCGAGGGGCCGCAGAGCAGGAAGACGCCGACCGGCTTTTCCGGCGCGCCGAGCCCGGCGCGGCTGGTCTGCACGCGTTTGGCGATCATCTCCATGGCGTGATCCTGGCCGACGACCCGCTCCGAAAGCGTGGTGGCGAGCTTGAGCGCCTTTTCGGTCTGGCTGGACAGCATCCGTCCCGTCGGGATACCAGTCCAGTCCTGGACCACGGCCGCCACCGCATTACGATCGACGGACGGCAGTATCAGCGGTGTCTCGCCCTGAGCGGCGGCAAGCTCACGCATGAGTTCGCGCAGACGCGCCAGGTCGGCCGCCGGATCCGACGGCGCAGGACCGGCAACCACTGGCACCTCGACCTTGGCTTTGGCCGCCTTGGTCTTCGTGGTTTCGGGCTTGGGCTCAGTCTTGGGTGGCTCAGTCTTGGGTGGCTCGGCCTTGGGTGGCTCGGCCTTGGGTACCTTGGTCTTTTCTGCGTCCGCCGCTGCCGTTTCGGTATCGGCCTCCGCAGCCGTCGCCGCATCGAGCGGCACGCCCTCGCCGCGCAGCCTGGCGCGCAATTCGAGGATCTCGGCAACCAGTGCCTTTTCACGATCCCAACGTTGCTGCGCCGCAGCCAGAGTGACCGCGCTTTCGGCAAGCCCGGTCTCGACGCGCGCCTGCCGATCGGTCACCTCAATGCCGATCGCGGCCTCGCGGCCGATGATGCCGCGCTCGACCTCCAGCGCCTGGCGGCGGCGCATGATGTCCTCGACCTCGGCCGGCGTGGCGTGCTGCGAAATGGCGACACGGGCGCAAGCGGTGTCGAGAAGGCTCACCGCCTTGTCGGGCAGTTGGCGCGCCGGGATGTAGCGATGCGACAAGCCGACCGCCGCCTCGACCGCCTCATCCAGTATCTGCACCTTGTGGTGCTGCTCCAGAACGCCGGCGACGCCGCGCAACATGAGAACGGCCACCGCCTCCGAAGGCTCGTCGATCTTGACCACCTGGAAACGGCGGGTCAGGGCTGGGTCTTTCTCGATGTGCTGCTTGTATTCAGCCCAGGTCGTTGCGGCGATCGTACGCAGTTCGCCGCGCGCCAGCGCAGGCTTCAAGAGATTGGCCGCGTCGCCGGTTCCAGCAGCGCCGCCTGCGCCGATCAAGGTGTGGGCCTCATCGATGAACAGGATGACCGGGGTTTCGGAAGACTGTACCTCATCGATGACGGCCTTCAGCCGCTTTTCGAACTCGCCCTTCACGCTTGCACCCGCCTGCATCAATCCGACATCGAGCATGCGCACACTGACGCCTTGCAGTGTGGGCGGCACGTCGTCCGCTGCAATACGCAAGGCAAAGCCCTCGACGACCGCGGTCTTGCCAACCCCGGCCTCACCGGTCAGGATCGGGTTGTTCTGCCGGCGTCGCATCAGGATATCGACGATTTGCCGGATCTCCGGATCGCGGCCGACGACCGGATCGATCTTGCCGTCGCGGGCGCGTTGGGTCAGGTCGGTGGCGTATTTGGCCAGCGCGGAATCCCGGCCCGGACCGCGCTTCATCGGCGTCTCAGTGGCGGGAGCGGCCGGCGGGGCACCGGATTCAAGCGAACCTTCGGTGACGTCGGCGAAGCGGGAAACCACGCCATCGGCATCGATCTTGTCAAACTCGGCGCTGATCTTGGACACCAGGCCTTCCAGCACTGGCGTCTTCAGGCAGGCAAGCAGGACATGAGCGCTGCGCACCTCCTCGACGCTGAATTCCAGCGTCGCGAGGTTCCAACCTTCCTGAATGGCATGAAAGATATGGTCTGAGAATTCCTCGATCGATGTCGCGCCATAGGGCAGCTTGTCGACTGCGCGGGTCAGGTCGGCCGTTATGCGGCTGGCATCCACCCCGGCGTCGGCGATTATCATCTGCACGTCCGAGCGTTCGGACAGCACCAGCTGTTCGATGAAATGAACGAGCTCAACATAGGGATTGCCGCGCAGCTTGGCCGCATCGGCTGCCGCCTTGAAGGCTCGCTGACAGAGAGAATCCAGCTTGCCGACCAGTTCCTTGCGCTTGAAGCTCTGCGATGACCGGCGCTGTTCCATCGAACCTGTTCTCAAGATCTGCGGCCATACCCTGCCATATAAGGCGCCACTTGACAAAGCGTGTGACGGATAAGGCGCTTGGATATGTGCCGGCGGCACCTCCCGGTTACAAAAGTCTTGCATACCGGTGCAACAAACACCGGATTGCCACCCGGGCTATGCGACGCATTTCACATTGCGGGTCCGGCAACCGCGCCATGGGTGCAGGCGGAGAAGAACGTTCGGGTTCACCTTCCGTTAGTTTTGAGCCAGGTGCTCAATTGTGATAGAGTAAGACCGTGTGATAACGTAGCGTAACATGGCGATCTCAGGGCCGCTTGCTGGGGGTAAGGGTGATTGATCTCGCACTCTGGCTGAATCCTATCGACGGTGAAAATCCGTCAGGGGAGGATTTGCGCAACGACCCGGCTTTTCATGAGCTAGAGCGCCTGACCGAGCCCGAGGTCAAGGTCGTCCACGACGGCAACAACAAGCCCACGTCGCAAAGCACGATTCCGGTCGACTGGTCCGCGGTGCTGGCTAAGGCGGCGGACTTACGCGCGCATGGCCGGGACCTGCGACTGCTCGTCATCGTCACACGTGCGCTAGCCAATGAAGGCGGCCTGGCCGGACTCGCGCAGGGTCTGACGCTCATCGCCCAGACCTTCGATCAGCATTGGGAAACCATGCATCCGGCACTGCGGCCAAACGCTTCGCCCCGCGATGCCGCCTTGCGCCGCATCAACGCGCTGCTCGACCTGCAGAATGGCCAGGACGGGTTGTTAGCGAACCTGCGCCAGATGATTTTCTTTACGCCGCGCTCGATCGGGTCGATCAGCGGACGCGACCTGGAACAAAGCGCGCTCGACGACCGTGTCATGCTCCAGGAAGCCGCCTCGGGCTTAAACACGGCGGAAAAGGCCGCGCTGGCCAGTGCGCACGGACAATTGTTGAACCGGGTACGCGCCGGATGTGCTGCACAGATTGACCAGGCCGGTGCGGAGATGATCTCGCTCGTCGCCGCCGCCCGGGCGGCGATCGCGGCCCTTGACGCGGTCGAAACCGCCCTCAACGCCCGCCTCGAAGGCAGCGGCGCTCCGGTTCCGGACTTAAAGCGGTTTCTGCAGCGTTTGCTGACGACCCTCGAACGGAATTCGGCAGCGGGTGCGGTGGCGAATGGCGCGGCCAAGCCGCCCATTCCGGCAGAACCAGCGACGCGTGCTCGAAACGGTCATGGAGCCGAGACTATGGCAAGTGCGGCAAGCTACACGGACTCGAGCACAGGGCTTCCCGACCGGATCTCCTCGCGCGACGACGTGGTGAAGTGCCTCGATCTGGTCGTCGCCTTCTATGACCGCACCGAACCGTCGAGCCCTATACCGCATCTGGCGCGGCGCGTGCGCCGCATGGTGCATATGGATTTCGTTGAACTGATGGAAGATCTCGCCCCGTCTGGGCTGAAGGAATTCCGGCTCCTTGCCGGCGTTCCCGATGTCAAGAAGGCGGCTCAGAAAGATGAAAGGTAACAGCACATGCCAGCCGAAAGCAAAGCGAAGGTCATCGAACGAAATCGCGCGCCGCGGGTGCAGATCGCCTACGACGTGGAAACCTACGGTAGCCCGACGACGATCGAATTGCCGTTTGTCATGGCCGTGATGGCCGACCTTTCCGGCGCTTCGCAAACCAAGGAAGCGTCAAAATCGGTGCTGGACCGATCCTTCGTCGAGACCGACGCCAACCGCTTCCCCAAATTCATGGAGGCGCTCGGGCCGCGCGTCAAAGCCCGGGTGAAGAACACGCTGCCGCAAGCCGAAGGCCAGGAGCGCGACGAGGAACTGGCGCTCGATCTGACCTTCACCAAGATGGGCGATTTCGCGCCCGACAGGGTTGCCGAGCAGGTGCCGCAACTGGCCGAGATCCTCAAGATGCGCCGCCAGCTCGAGGAACTGCTTGGCTTCATGGACGGCCGCGTCGACGCCGAAAAACGCATCGCGCAGCTTCTGAACAACGAGCCGCTGCTTGGCAAAATCGCCAGCCAGGCACTGGCCGACGACGACAAGGCAGGGGAGTAAACCATGGCCGAACAGCAAAAGACCGCCGCCGTCGCCGCCGAGGCCGAAGCCATTAACCTCGACGAATTCAGCGGGCTCCTCGAGAAGGACTTCAAGGTCAAGAAGGACGACAGCGAGAAGCTGCAGCAACTCGTGCGAAATCTCGCGCTCGCGGCGCAATCGCGTTCCGATACCACGAGCATCTCATCCAATGCGATCAAGTCAATCAAGTCGCTGATCGCGGGCATCGACAAGATGCTGACGACGCAGGTCAACGAGATCCTGCACGCGCCGGAAGTGCGTGAGATGGAAGGCACATGGCGCGGCCTCTGGTACCTCGTCAACAACACCGAGACGGATCAGAAGCTGAAGATCCGGGTGATGAACATCTCCAAGGAGCAGCTGGCCGACACGCTCGAAGACTATGAAGGCCAGATGTGGGACCAGAGCCCGATCTTCAAGAAAGTCTATACGGATGAGTATTCGATGCTGGGCGGCGAGCCGATCGGCTGTGTGATCGGCGCCTACGAATTCTCCAACCACCCGCGCGATGTCGGTCTGCTGCGCAACATCTCCGGCATCTGCGCCTCAGCGCACACGCCGTTTATCGCAGCGGCCTCGCCGCGCCTGTTCCGCATGGACAGCTGGCAGGAATTGCCCAACCCGCAAGACCTGCAGCAGATCGTCTCCAACCCGGCCTATGCCTCATGGCAGTCGCTGCGCGAGAGCGAGGACGCCCGCTATATCGGTCTGACCATGCCGCGCGTCCTGGCGCGGCTGCCCTATGGCACCGACACCGTTCCGGTGAAGGGCTTCACTTTCGAGGAAGAGGTGGAGGGCGATCACAACAAATATGTCTGGATGAATGCCGCCTTTCCGATGGGCGTCAACATCAACCGCAGCCACAAGCTGTTCGGCTGGGGCACGCAGATCCGCGGCGTCGAGAATGGTGGCACCGTGCTCAATTTGCCGGTCCACAGCTTCCCGACCGATGATGGCTCGATCGCGATGAAATGCCCGACCGAAGTCGCCATCGACGATCGCCGCGAGGCCGAACTGGCTAAGCTCGGCCTGATGCCGATCCTGCACCGGAAGAACACCGATCTGGCGGCCTTCATCGGCGCCCATTCGCTGCAGGACGACGAAACGCGCGCAGGCCGGCTGGTCGACCCCGACGCGCAGTCGAACGAAAGGCTGAGTGCCAACCTGCCCTATCTCTTCCCGGTGTCGCGCTTTGCGCACTACCTCAAGGCCATTGCGCGCGACAAGGTCGGCTCGTTCAAGGAGCGCTCCGACATGCAGATCTGGCTGACCGAGTGGATCAACCGCTATGTGCTGGCCAACCCGGCCTTCGCCGACGACAAGGCGCGCGCCAAGCGCCCGCTTGCCGCGGCCGAAGTCCAGGTCGACAGCGTGGAAGGCCGGCCGGGCTACTACAACGCCCGCTTCTACCTGCGCCCGCATTACCAATTGGAAGGGATCAACGCCTCGCTGCGGCTGGTCTCGGAACTGCCGTCCGTGAAGACCTGATTTGCAGCAACCAGACCTTGTTTTGTTTGAAAGCGGTGGAGAAAGACAATGCCAGTCAAGATTGATGGTTTTCTGAAGGTTCCCGACATCAAAGGGCCCAGCACCCGCGACGGCCACGATGACGAGATCGAAATCCATGGCGTCGACTACAAGATGGTCGCACCTTATGATCCGAATTCGCTGTCACGCCGTGGCCGCGTCTCCATGGGCATGATCAAGTTCATCAAACACTACGACAAATCCTCGCCCTACCTGAAAAAGGCTTTGTTCGAGAACAAGGCCTTGGATGAAGTGGTGTTCTCGGCTCGCCGGACCATCGATGGCGAGACCAAGGATTACCTGGTCGTCACGCTCACCGACGCCTCGATCATGGAATATGACATGTCGCAGGCCGAGGACGAGGCCGATCTGATCCAGGAAGAGGTCAGCTTCGCCTACAAAAAGATAAAATTCGTCTATGACGGCAATGATGAAGCCGAAATGGATGTCTATGTCGGCAAGTGAGATTGGGCGGCCCGGCGCGGGCAAGCAACAGATCGCCGGTGGCTTGCGGGCGAAAAGCGAGGCCGTCCAGCCGTCGCTTTGGGATCGTCTCGTCAATGACCTGCCGGGCCTGACCTCGGAGATAGAGGGGCTGCGCCATGTCCTGCTGGACGAACTTGGCGCGGACCGTCTCGAAACCCTCGTCGCCGGCAATGCGCGGACCATCGATGCCGATGCGGAGCTGACGCCCGATCAGAAACGGCGTCTGCATCGCCTGGCCTTCCAGACCCAGCACCGCGTCGAGATCGAAAGCCGTGGCGTGGTGGTGTCGGCCCGCGTGCTCCGGGAAGCAGTGCGGCGCGACATCGAGGCGCTGTTCAACACCGAGCGCTTCGAGGCCACGCCGCTGCTTTCCGACCTGGAAAACGAGCAGATGGCGGACAATCCGCCGTCGCTCGCCGATTTTCCGGAGGTGCGTCGAAGCGTGGTCAATTACGGCGTGCCTTCCTTCTCGGGTAGGTCGTCCCGCGACTTCGACCGTGACGTGCTGGCGCGCGAAATCCGCTCGGTGCTCGCCACCTTCGAGCCCCGGCTCAAGGAAAGCGCGACGAAAGTTAGCGTCACCCTGGGCGACAAGACCGTGGGCCTGAAGATCGAGATAGACGCCGTGCTGATCATGACGCCCACACCGGAACGCATGCGCCTGCGCACCACGATCAATCTCGACAACGGCTTGGCGCGGACCGAAATTAGGGACGCCTGAGATGGACCGGGTCTTCGTCGAATATTACGAGGAGGAACTGACCCATATCCGCGGCCTTGCGGCGGAATTCGCCGACATGCATCCGGCGGTGGCGCGCAACCTCTCCCTCGATACGGTGCCCTGCCCGGATCCTTATGTCGAACGGCTGCTGGACGGTGTCGCCTTCCTCGCCGCGCGTACCCGACTAAAGGTCGACGCCGAGCGCTCGCGATTTTCGCGCAGCGTGCTCGATGTCCTCTATCCCGATCTCGTCACGCCGGCGCCGGCAACGGCAATGGCGGTGCTGAAACCCGGACAGCAGGTGCAGACCATGCCGACCGGCCACGTCGTCAAGCGCAACACGCGGCTGGTCTCCAGCCTGCAACCCGGCCTGTCAACGCGCTGCACGTTCTCGACCGCACAGGACATGACCTTATGGCCGATAGCGATCACTTCGGTCAGCTATTTTCAGGATCGCAGCGCGCTGGCGGCGGCCGGCATCGGACCGATCGACGGCATCGCCGGCGAGGCGGCGCTGCGCCTCGCGCTGACGCGGACCGGAAAAGGCAAACTCGACGAATTGGCGCTCGACCGGCTCGACCTCTATTTTGCTGGACGCACCAAGGCGCCACTTCTGTTCGACGCCATTTTCGGCTCTTGCGTGGCCATTGGCGCACGACCGGAAGGCAAGACCAACCGGCTGTCGCCCTTGCCGGCACCCGAAATGGTCGGCATTAGCGACGACGAGGCCTTGATGCCGCGCACCCGCCCGACATTCGAAGGTTACCGCCTGCTGCGCGAATACTTCATCATGCCGGAGCGCTTTCACTATGCGCGGGTCATGGGACTGCAACAGGTGGTGCGCAAATGCGAGGCCGGACTGGAGATCATCTTCCTGTTCCGCCGCCGGGTGCCTGAACTCGCCGACCTGACGCCGGCGGATTTCGAGCTTTTCGCGACGCCGATCATCAATCTGTTCGAGCGTGAGTGCAACGTCGTCGAGCTCGATCAGCGCAAGACGCGGCAGGTGCTGCACGCCGACCGCACGCGGGCGCGCGACTTTGAGATCTATCGGGTCCTGCGCGTCGAGGATGCCGACAATGAAGGCAGCGACGCCGAGATACCGGAGCTGTTCAGCCTCGGGCAGAACCGCGGCAGTGGCTGGGTATATTCGACGGAGCGGCGCCCACGCCGGGCAACGGAGGATGAACGGCGTGACGGCCTGACCCGCACATCATACACCGGGGACGACGTTTTCCTGGCCGTATCGCGGCCGCTTGGAAACCCCGCGAACCGGCCGTTGAAGCGTCTCGACATCATGGCGCTTTGCACCAACCGCGACCTGCCGATCCTCGACGACAATCCGACCTTGACGCTGGAGGCCGGTGATCCGGTCGAATCCGTCCGACTGCTCGGCGCGTTGCGTCCACCGCAGCCGGCCATCCCCGCGGCACTGCCCGCCGGAGCCGATGGTGAATCCCGAGCCGACGATCTTGCCTGGCGACTGGTGGCGCAGCTGGCGCTCAATTTCTTGAGCCTTGCCAAGGATGGCCGGGGCGTTGATCCGCTGCATGCGCTGCTCGATCTTTATGCCGATCGGGGCGATCCAAGCCTTGCCCGCAACGTGCATTCGATCGTGCGCATCGACTCGCGGTCGGTCATCGAGCGACTGCAGATCGACGGGCCGATGTGCTTCGGACGTGGCACTGAAGTGACGCTGCATGTCGATCAGTCGGTGCTGGCCGGGCAAAGCACCTTGCTGCTGTCGGCCTTGCTGGCGCGGCTGTTTGCCCGTCATGCCGGAATAAACGGCTTCGTGCGAACCCGCACGCGGCTGCTGCAGAAGCAGGAGGATGTGCCATGGCCGATGACGCCCGGCAATCGCTACCTGATCTAGACAAGACGCCTGATCTAGACAAGACGCCTGATCTAGACAAGGCCGGCCCGGACCGGGCCGAAGGTCTGTCTGAAGGATTCGACTTTTTTGAACTGCTGCGCCGTCTCGAGCAGCGGAGCGGCCTGTTCGGCCATTCCGGACGCCCCGACCGCGAGCCGGCAAGGCTCGGCCAGCATGTGCGGTTGGCCTTTTCCGCGCGGGACCTGGTGCAATTTCGCGAGGCCAGCGACAAGGCACCGGCCCGGGTCACGGTTGCAAATCTCGGTCTGTTGGGACCTGAGGGCCCAATGCCGCTGCATCTGACGCGCTGGGTGCTCGACCGCCTGTCGCAGCGCTGGTTCGGCGGCGCCGATTCACAGCAGACCAGCGACACGACCTTCGTGGACTTCGTCAACATCCTTCAGCACCGCATGATCGCCCTCTACTACCGCGCCTGGGCGGATGCGCATCCGGCGGTCCAGGTCGAGCGCGCGGTCGGCGGCCGCGTTCGCGCCATGCTTGAAGCGATGGCGGGGATCGGGCTTCCCGGAACCCAGAACCCTGATCTCGACACCGTCAAGCTTCGGCAAGCCGCTTCGCTCGCCAGTCAGATCGATGGTCCGGAACGGCTGACGTTGTTCCTAGCGGAAGCCTTCAGGGTGCCGGTTCAAATCAAGGAATTCATCGCCGCCTGGATAACCATTCCGACCGGGCTGCAGACGCGCCTCGCGAAAGCCTATGCGGGGCTTGGCCGGGGAGCGACGATCGGCCCGCGCGTTTTCAACCGCCAAAGCAGGATCGAACTGCGCGTCGGCCCTCTCGGCTTCGACGAGTTCAAGGCGTTCCTGCCGGGAGGCTCGCGCCACAAACTGTTCAAGCAGGCCGTTCGCGACATGGTCGGGGAGACGCTCGATGTCGACCTGCGCATCGTGCTGGCGCGCGAAGCCGTGCCGCCGCCGCGTATCGGCGCGGTCCAGCTCGGCCGGACCGCCTGGCTTGCGCGCCCCGCCGAAAGGGGCGATGCTGACGATCTGCGGCTGCGGACAATTGTCGGATGGCGGCCGGAAATGGCGGGGGTCGCGGCATGAGCCTGCTGCTGACGCTGGAGCAAGGGCCACGCACCCAGGCGGTACGGCAGACCCGGCTGGACGAAGGCGAACTGGTGATCGGCCGCAGCGCCGACGCAGGCTGGCAGATCAACGATCCCGACATGTTCGTTTCCCGCGCCCATTGCAGGATCACGGGCGGGCGAGACGGCTATTTCGTCACCGACACGTCGAGCAGCGGACTGTACATAAACGACTCCGACAGCCCGCTCGGTGCCGGTCAGTCGACGCGCCTTCAAAGCGGCATGCGGTTGAGGCTTGGCGACTATGTCGTCCATGTCGACCTGCAGACGCCAACCGCCCAGGCACCGGCAGCAGCCAGCCAGCCGGTTCCCGAACGCCTGCCGCAGGCATCGCGGGGGCCCATAAGCATCGGCGGTGACGACTTCTTTTCCGCCAAGGTCGAGGAAGAGCCGCGACGGCCACGACCGGCCGATCTGCCCAACCCGTTCGAGCAGCCGGTTGCTGGCGCATTCGAGCGTGCCGCTTCCAGTCAGCGCAGCTCGCCTGCTTTCGATGACCCGTTCAGCCTCGATCCGGTTTCGACGCCTGGGTCGACGGGCGTTGATCCTCATCCCGAAACCGGCAGTGCGGCAAGCTTCGCGGATCCGTTCAGCATCGATCCGGTGCCTTCTCTTAACCGCCCAACTGAAGCCGCCGCCGGAAAGCCGTTCGAATTCAATGATGACTTTGGTTTCGGACCAGCGGCCGCTCCAAGTTCGGCAAACGGCGTCGGCTCGAACGGACAGCGTGAGCGCATCGCCTCACGGCCGCAATCCGCCAATCCCTGGGATCTGCCTGTGCAGGCAGCAGACGCCCCAGCGCGGACGGGCGCTGCCGCAAAACCTGCCCGCCTGCCGGCAGCGGCGCAACTGGGGGACACGGCGCTTCGCTCCGCATTTCTGCGCGGCATGGGTGTCGAGGAAGCCGATTTCCCCGGACGCGACAGCGTGACGGAAATGGAGAAGTTCGGCCGCGAATACCGGCTGATGATGGAAGGCCTGATGCAGCTTCTTCGCAAGCGGGCCGAGGAAAAGGGCAACGCCCGCGTCGCCCAGACCATGGTCGGGGCATCCGAAGTCAATCCGCTCAAGTTCCTGCCGACAGTCGACGACGCCATCGTCACGCTTATCGCCGAGCGCAGCCCCGGATTTCTCGCCGGCGAAGCGGCAATCGCCGACGCGGTTCGCGATCTCGCGCAACACCACGTGCGCGCCTGGCGCGGCGTGCAGGCCGCTTTGCGACGTATGGTCGACCGTTTTGAGCCGGCGGCGATCGAGCAGGAGCTGAAGTCGAATTCGGCGCTCGGCAACCTGCTTGCGGGCGGGCGCAGCGCCAAGCTGTGGGAGCTTTACCAGAAACGCCATCGTGAAATCGCCGAGAGCGCCGAGAAAAGCTTCCTTGGCGAAATCGGCGCTGATTTTCGGGATGCATATGAGGAGGAGTGAGACATGATCGATCGACGTCAATTCGTTGTTACCCTTGGCGCGACTGGACTGCTTGCGGCTTGCCAGAGCGGTCCGCCGAAACCTTCGGTGATCACCGTCAACGTGTCCGGCGGGGCCGGCATGAACCCGGGACCAGGCGGCGGCGACCGGCCGGTGACAGTTCTCGTCATGCGGCTCCGCAGCACCGGCAAATTCAATTCCGCCGACTACTTTGCCCTGCAGGGCGATGCCGGCTCGGCGCTGGCAGGCGATCTCATCGGATCCGACCAGATCGCCGTCGGGCCGGGGAAATCGGCGTCCAAGACCATCACCGTCGAACCGGACGCGGCGGCGCTGGGCTTCGTTGCGCTGATCCGTGAGCCGACCGGCAGAAACTGGCGCACGACCAAGTCGGTGTCGTCGGGATCAAAATTCACGATCAATGTCACACTTGGCAGCGGCGGTATTTCCGCCTAGCGGCCAGGGCAAGGGGAAGCTCGATGCGGAGAGTAGCGGCATGAGCGATGCAAATAGGGTGCTGTGGTCCGAAGGGCTTTTCCTGCGGACCCAGCATTTCCAGCAGCAGGATCGCTTTTTCGAGGCGACGGTGCGCGGCGCGTTGCAAGCCGGACAGTTGCATACGTTCGGCTTTCAACAACTGACGCTGGACCAGGCGTTGCTCGATGCCGGCCAGGTCGCCATCCTGTCGGCTCGCGGCATCTTCCCGGATGGGACACCCTTCGCCATTCCAGAGATGATGGACGCACCGCGACCGTTGCCGGTCACTCCGGACACAGGCGCCGGATCGGTGCTGGTCGCTTTGCCGCTCGAGCCGCCCGGCGGTATCGGTTTCGATCCCGCACACGCCGCCGCCTCGGGCGCGCGCTACCATGGGCGGATCGTTTCGGTCCGCGACGCCGTCCAGGGCGGTTCGGATCCTGAAGAAATCGAAATCGCCCGTCCGCAGGCGCTGCTGCTGGCACCCGGCAAATCGGTTGGCGGCTACACCGCCTTGCCGATCGCCGACCTCAAGGGGGTTCGAGCCGATGGCGGCGTCTCGCTGGACGAGACCTTCCTGCCGCCGACGCTGGTGACAGGCGCGGTCGCCTGGTATCGGCAATTGCTGCAGGAAGTCGTCACGGGACTAGACCAGATCGCCGAGGCGCATGGCAAGATGGTGATGGGCGGACCGGGGCGCAGCGTCGAAGACCTGCTGATGCTCAACCTCGCCAATGCCGCACGGCCGCGGCTAGTCCACATGCTGGCGCAGGACGTCTTCCATCCGGCCGAGCTCTACCTGGAACTTGCCGGGCTAGCCGGTTCGATGGCGACCTATGGCTCGAGCGCGCGGCGGCTGGGTGAGTTGCCCGCGTATGATCACATGGCCCCAGGCCCAGCCTACATGGCGCTGGCGGATGCGCTGCGCTCGCTCATCCTCAGCCTGCGCTACATCGAGCCGAAATCGCGGGCGCTGCCGGTCATGCGGCATTCGACCAATGTCTGGAAAATTCGCATCGACAACCCGAAGCTGCTGGTCGCCAGCCGCATCGTCATCCGGGTTGGTTCGGAACTGTCGGAAGACGCGCTGCGCAAGATATTCGTCAACCAGGCGACTGTCGGCTCGGCCGACCAGTTCGAGGGGCTGTGGAAATCGCGTTTGCCCGGCATTCCGCTGAAACCGCTTCATTCCCAGCCGCGCGAGATCCCTTACGACGGCGATCGGCTATGCCTTGAGCTGGACCAGAAAAGCGAGCACTGGGCGTCGCTGCTCGATGCCCCCGGCTTCGTCATCGGCGTTTCGGGCGTGTTGCCGAGCGAACCGCAGGTGGACTGCTATTCGGTGAACAGGTGAGATGATGAGCCGCGATGATCCTTTCGGACTGTCGGAGGATCGCGAACGCACCCGCATAAGGCTGACCGGCGCGCCGATGCCGCGGCCGATGGCGCCGCTATTGCCGGGCGCGGCGGTCAAGCGGTCTCGAACCCACCCGAACGCGCTCGTCAACGCATTCGCGCCCTTGCTCGAATTCGCGCCCGAGCTTGAAAGTGCGCTGGCGCCGGAGAACCCGGAGGCGTTGCGCACCCGATTGCTCGAAGAACTGGTTCGGGCACGCGACATGGCAATGGCGGCGGGGTCCTCGCTGGAGCGGGCCGACCAGGCGGCCTGGGTGGTGGCGGCGTTGCTCGACGATCTCGCTTTGAACACGCCATGGGGCGGCGCCAGCGCCTGGCCGAGGCAGCCGCTCGTGGTCATGCTGCGCGGCGACGTCGATGCCGGCACGCAGTTCTTCACGCGTCTCGACGAACTCGAGCGCCACCCCAACCGTGACCGCGAATTGCTGGAGCTGCAGTATAATTGCATGGCGCTCGGCTTTCGCGGCAAATATCGCGTGCCCGGCCGCTCAGGCGACCGCTCGCTCAATGCGGTTCGCGTGGCGGCGGCACGCTTTCTGCGCGACGCCGACGCCGAAGGCGCGCCGCTGTCGCCAAACTGGAAGGGCGTGATCGCACCCGACGAGCCGCAACGCTTCATCGTACCGATCTGGGTCATGGCGGTCGGCGCGGCGGTCGTCGCCACGGCCATCCATATCGGGCTGTCGATGGGACTGAGCAGCCAGGCGGTCGGACTATCATCCCTTGTGCGCGCATTGCCGCCGCCTGAACGGGGGAGCATCACCCGGACCTCGCCCAAGATCGACGCCCCGCCGCCGGAGAAAGTGGATTTTGCCCTGTTGCCGGAATTCCAGGCCGGAGCGCCTGCCGACCTCAAATCCGCCCTCAGCGGCACCGAGAGCGTTTCGCTGGCCAAGCTGATCATCCAGGCCTCCAACCCCGAACTGTTCCAGTCGTCGCGGCCGCAACTGAGCGAGGGCTTCGAGCCGCTGATCGGTTCGATCGCCAAGGTGATCCTCGCCAATCAGGAGTTGATCGGGAACATCACGGTGATCGGTCATACGGACGGCGTACCCTTGCAAAAGACCAATCCGCTGTCGACCAACCAGCGCCTGTCGGAGGCGCGTGCCCAGACGATCGCCGACATGCTGGTCCAAAACGGGGTGCCTCAGGACCGCGTTCATTCCGAGGGCCGCGCCGCCACGGACCCGGTTGCCAGCGACAGCACGCGCGAGGGGCGAGCCTTGAACCGCCGCGTCGAGGTGCTCGTCGAAAAGAGGCTGTGAGATGTTCATCCTGCGCTTCCTCTGGGCGGTCCTGACGTCGCGCTGGCTGTGGACGCTGATCGGCATCACGCTGCTTTCCCTGGTCATCTGGGTGTTCGGTCCGATCGTCAGGGTCGGTCCATACGAACCCTTCGCTTCCGAAAATGTGCGCATCGTCATCATCGCGCTGCTGGTCATCTTCTGGCTGGTCTGGCTGATCGTCGCCCAGCGCCGGGCGATCCGCGCCAACCGCATGTTCGTCGCCGAGATCGCAGCACCCGTGGCGGAAAAGCCGCTCAGCCCCGGCGAAGAGAACGTCGCCGCCGTGGGTGCCAAATTCGCCGAGGTGATGGCCGAACTGAAGCGCCGCAAGCTCGGCGGACGCAAGTTCCTGCGCGAGATGCCATGGTACGTGATCGTCGGGCCGCCGGCCACCGGCAAGACCACGGCCTTGCGGCAGTCCGGACTGAATCTTCCGATCGACCTCACCGACGATCTGCAAGGGGTCGGCGGCACGCGCAACTGCGACTGGTTCTTTTCCGAGAACGCGGTTCTGATCGACACCGCCGGCCGCTATGTCCAGCAGGAGAGCCAACCCGATGTCGACGCGGCGGAATGGCTGGGCTTCCTCGACCTTCTTAAGAAACATCGCGGCCGCCGCGCGCTCAACGGCGTGATCGTCGCGCTTTCGATCGACGTACTTTCGGAGGGCGACGAAGCCATCAAGGCACACGGCCGCAAGATCCGCCGCCGGCTGGCCGAACTCAACGACCGGCTCGAAATCCGCCTTCCGGTCTATTTGATGCTGACCAAGGCCGACCTGATCAGGGGTTTCGAGGCTTTCTTCGGCGGCCTGTCCACCGCCTCGCGCGAACAGGTCTGGGGAACGACCTTCGCGCTGGATGCGCGTGTCGATGCCAAGACCATCGAACGCGAAATTTCAACGCTGGCGACGGAACTCGAGCGGCGGCTGGTACCGCGCCTGGAAGACGAAGACAAGCTGGCCGCCCGCGCCGAGATCTTCCGGTTTCCCGCTCAGCTCTCCAGCCTGTCCGAACCGATCCAGGTGCTGGTCGAGACGCTGTTCGGCGAAAGCCGGTATGAAGAGGCCGCCTGGCTGCGCGGCCTCTATTTCACATCGGCAACGCAGGAAGGCGCGCCCATCGATCGGCTGACCGCGGCGCTGTCATCGTCCTTCGGCCTGCCGCCACGGCGGGCCCTGCCCGCGCCGAGGGTCGAGAAACGTAGCTTCTTCCTGAAGAACCTGCTCACCGACGTCATATTCAGGGAAGCCGGCCTCGGCACGTTCGACCCGCTGGCGCAACGCCGTCGCGCCTGGATGTGGCGCGGCGCGGCGGCCGCATGTGCCGCGGCGGCCTTGCTGGCCGGAGGGCTGTTCACCTGGTCCTATTTCGACAACCGCAACGCGATCACGGCCCAGGCAAGCCAGTTCGAGGCACTGCAAACGCCGCTGACCGCAACTGCAGCAAGCCCGGCATCGGTGCAGCAGCCAGCCATGGACGGAGCGCTCGAAGCGATGGACGCGGTCACAAGCGCCCGGACGGCACCACCGGGCGCGCCCCAGGATCTGCTGGGGCCATCGGCCTCGGCGGAACTGGTGCGGGCTCAGACCGACACTTACGACCACGCCCTGCGCAACGTGCTCGAGCCGCGAATGGTGGCGCTGCTCGAGGCGACCATGTGGCGGCAGATCCGCGATCCGGATTTCATGCTCGGCGCGCTGAAGACCTATCGCATGATGACGGGGCTATCGCAGATGGACCCCGATTTCGCTGAGAATTGGTGGGTGAACAGCCTGCCGGAATTCGCGGCCGCGGCACCATTTCCAACCGCCGATGCCGAAGAGCATCAGCTTGCCGCCATCCGCCGCATGGCGGTCGACGAAAGCTATGTCGCACCCGACCAGGCGCTGGTCGCCGAAGCGCTGAAAACGGTGTGCACGATCTCGTTGCCGGCGCGCGCCTACAAGCAGTTGCTGGCCGATCCGGCTGTGTCCGGGCTCAAGGAGTGGATCCCGGCCAATTTCGCCGGCCCCAATGGCGGCAAGGTGTTTGCGCGGCGTTCCGACAAGACGCTTCGCGTCGGGATTTCCGGCACCTTCACCTATGCCGGTTTCCACGACGCCATTCTCGACCGCATCGACGATGTCGCCGCCCAGGCGGCACTCGATCGTGCGGTTTTCGCCGGCGGCTGCTCGGAGAATTCCGAGACCTCGGTCTCGGCGTTGTCCGAGGATATTCTGAAGCTCTACTATGACGACTACATCGCGCAATGGGACAGCTTCCTGCGCGACATGCGGCTCGCGCCATTGACCGATCTCAATGTCGCCAGCGAAAATCTGAAGGATCTGTCGAGTGCCGATTCAGCGCTGAAGCGGCTGCTGACGGCGGTCGTCCAGGAGACCGAACTGACGCGCTCCGACGACGCATCCGCCGACAACAAGGCAGCGGCCAAGGGCGCCTCGAAACTGCTCGGCAAGCTTGGCAAGCTCGGCAAGCTGGCGACATCAGGTGCGAAGCTGCTTCCCCGCGCCGGGTCAGCCAGCGAGGTGGATCTGACCGGCAATCTGGTGGCCGAACATTTCAAGCCGCTGAAGAGCACCATTGCCGAGGTCGACGGCCAGCCGCCGGCGCTGGACGCCGCCGTTGTCGCGCTGACCGCGCTGTCGAACGTCCTGCAGACGGTCACCGCGAACCCCAATCCGCAAGATGCCATCAAGAAGCAGGGCGGCCTTGCCGAGCTGACGGGCGCGGTCGCCAGGCAAGCACAGATCCTGCCCGACCCCATCAACGCCTGGCTGGGAGGCATTGCCGGTGACACCAGTAATTTGACGCAGAAAGCGGTCACTTCGGAGCTCAACGCCATCTGGCGGGCGGACATATTGCCTTTCTGCCAGGCGGCGCTCAACGACCGCTATCCGTTCAGCCCCGACAGCGCGGTGGACGTCAATGTGCGTGATTTCGCCCGCCTGTTCGGGCCGGCCGGACTGATCGACGGTTTCATCAACGACCACCTGATCAACTATGTCGACACCACCAGCCAGCCGTGGAAATGGCGCGCCGATTTCGGCCTCGATCCTTCGGCGCTGGCGGCGTTCGAGCAGGCCAGGCATATCCGCGACGATCTCTTTCCGGGTGGCACCGGGCCGGTGATGAGCTTCACGCTCGAACCGAAAGACCTGTCTCCCAACGTCACGCGCGTGACGCTCAATCTCGATGGCCAGACCCTCGTCTATTTCAACAATGCGACGCGGCCACAACCGATGACGTGGCCCGGCAAGGACGGCACCGGGGTCATCTCGCTCGCCTTCCAGCCGATCGACGGATCGCCCGAGATCATGCTCAACGAAACCGGCAGCTGGGCGTGGCTGAGGATGCTGCGCAACGGCCGTTTCGCCGGCACGTCACTGTCCGATGTCTACAGCCTGCGCCTGGGAACGAAGGGAATGTGGGCCGATTTCGAACTCAAGGCCGCCAGCGTCGAAAATCCCTACAATCTGCAAATGTTCAAGAAATTTTCATGTCCACCGCAGATATGACCTTGCCCGGCTTTTACGGCAAAATGCCCGCCACCGGCGATTTCGTGACGCGGCGGCTGTCGGGCGACTTTGTTCGCGGCTGGGACCGCTGGCTGGCGCAGCATCTCGTCCCGCTGTTTGGCTCGGAAATTTGGCCAAGCACAACCGCGCTGCGCTTTCTGGCTGGCCCGGCCTCCTTCGGCTCATCGGCGGGCATCATTGTGAAAAGCGCCGACAGGGTCGGCAGGAAATTCCCTTTGAGCGTCGTCGCGCAGTTGGTCGAAGCTCCAATTCAGCTCGCTGACGCCGAGGCGTGGTTTTCCCAGATCGAAGAAGCGGCCATCGCAGCTCAAAACGGCGAGCTGACGCCCGACGAGCTGGATGTCGCGCTGGCCGGACTGCCGGCGCCGCCTGTCGAGCCGGGTGAAGAGGTCATCAGCGGCATGGTGATGTGGACGGCCCGTTCGGACATTTTCGACATCGATCCGCAGTCGCCGCAAATGACTCTGGAGCAGATCCTCGCTGCCAGTTGGGAGACCAGCTGATGCAAATCTGGAACCAGACGGGCTATGCACACCAATTCACCATGGGCATGGACAAGGCCGGGCATGAGTGGATCGTCGTGGTCGTCAAAGGCACGTTCGATTTCCCCGCCACGCCGGGCGGACTGGTGCAAAAATCGGCGGAGCAGGCCCCGCTGGTGATGGCCGACACACAAACCGGCGCGCCTGGCTACTCGGCCACGCTGTGGGAGACCGACTTCGCCTTCCGCAAACAGCGCTGCGACGTGATCGCCAATGGTTGCGCCTACGCGCCGGGCGGGCGCCCGGCCGAGCGCGTGCCGGTCGGCATCAAGGTCGGCAATTGGTCGAAACTGTTCGAGGTCGTCGGCCACCGCGAATGGCGCTCCATCGGCCCGGTTTTTACCGCCACATCGCCACAGCCCTTCCTGAAACTGCCCATCTCCTATGACGTCGCCTGGGGTGGTGTCGACAGGCTGGATCCGGAGGACAAGCTCCCCGCCAGCTACAAATACAACCCGGTTGGAACCGGCTGGTCCCGGACCAAGAACCAGCGCCTCATCCCCGGCCTGCGGCTACCGAACACGCAAGCCGTCGGTGAAGAGATCCGCTCGCCATTCGGCGACTACAAGCCGATGAGTTTCGGGCCGATGGGCCGCGGCTGGCCGGGCCGCATCGAATATGGCGGCACCTACGACGACAACTGGACCAAGAACATCTTTCCGTTCCTGCCGCCGGACTTCGACGAGCGCTATTTCCAGATGGCGCCGTCCGACCAGCAGATCGATCTGCCGAGAGGTGGCGAGGAAGTGCAACTGGTGAACTTGACGCCGCAAGGCCGAGAGAGTTTTCGGCTGCCGAAAACCGCGCTGTCTATCACCCTGTTCAAAGGCCGTGCCAAGTCATTCGAGGGCGAAATCCATCCGGATACAATCCTGTTCGACCCCGAGAACCGACGGTTCTCACTAGTCTGGCGCGTGTCGCAGAGGATCGAGCGAACCATCCTCGACTTCACGGAAGGTTGGGTCGGGCCGCCAACGCCGGCCATGCTGAGGGCGCGCGCGACAGGTCGTACCTATATCCGTGCCAACGGCACCGCGCCGGAAGAGGAAGACGCATGACCTCCCCGATCGAGATCGTTTCGGTTGGCATGGTGACGGCCGTTGGCCTCGACGCACCCTCCGCCTGCGCGGCGATGCGCGCCCGGCTCGATGGCTTCCAGGAAACGCGTTTCACGGGCTCACCCGCGGGATGGCTTACGGGTGCACCCGTGCCGCTGCCACGCAACTGGATCGGCGAGAAACGAATGGCCCACCTGGCGGCCGGGGCCATAGCGGAGGCTTACGACAATCACCCGCAAGCGCGAGGGCAGACGGCGCTGATCCTTTGCCTTGCGGAAGAAGATCGGCCCGGCCGGCCGGTGCGGGACAATCTTGCACTGCTGCGCCGGATCAGCGAGATCGTTGAAATAGAACCGCATCTGCGCTCTCGCATCGTGGCTTTTGGCCGTCCGTCCGGACACGTCGCGTTCAATCAGGCGCGCAGACTGATTGCATCGGGCGAAGCTCCCTATGTCATGATCGCGGGTGTCGACAGCTATCTAACGGCACCAACGATTTCCCACTATCTCAGCAAGGGCCGCCTGCTGACGGCAGACAATTCGAACGGCTTCATTCCAGGCGAAGCTGCAGCGGCAGTTCTGTGCACCCGCCCGCGCAATGGTGGTTTCAGGCTCTTCGGGCTCGGTCTTTCGCGCGAGGCGGCTTCGATCTACAACGGACAGGATTTGCCGTTGCGCGCCGATGGTATGACAGCCGCCTACGATGCGGCATTCCATGAGACCGGGATCGAGATGAACCGGCTCGGCTATCGCATCGCCGACCTGATCGGCGAGCAGTATTGGTTCAAGCAGACCGCGCTGGCCTCGATCCGCCTCTTGCGTGGGCGCCACGAGTTCCAGGCCCTGTGGTCACCGGCGGAGTCGCTGGGCAACATCGGGGCCGCAGCTGTTCCGACAATGGTCGGCATGGCGTGGACTGCGGCCGGCAAAGGATATGCCGCCGGCAATCCGGTTCTCATCGAGGCGTCGTCCGATGCCGGTGCCTGCGGCGCCGCGGTGTTCGCTTACGGGAGAACGGCATGACGGTGTATGCCAATGGGCTCGAGGTTGCGTGCAAAGCGCAAGCGAACCAGGTTATTGCGGCTTTTCCCTACGTCTGCTTCACGCCGCCGCAAACGCCAGCAACCCCACCCGGCGTTCCGGTTCCCTATCCGACCTTTGGGATGGACAGCGACACCGACAGCGGCACCGGCACTGTCAAGATCGGCGGCAAGACGGTCACTCAGAAGGACAAATCCTATTACACCAAATGCACCGGCAACGAGGCCGGCTGTGCGCCCAAGAAGAACATCATCACCTCCGTGAACACGGGCAAGGAATACGCCCATGCTTGGTCGGGCAACGTCAAAATGGATGGTGAGCCGATCAGCCGTTTCAGCGACATTTCGTCGAACGATCATGCCTCCCCTACCGCCGGCGGACCGCCAATGCCCAAGGTCGCCACGGCCACGGTGGCGACGTTCAAATGCTCCGACCTCGAAATCAAGCCTTACAAGGAGCTGGAATGCCCGGACGGCTACGAGAAGGAGCACACAGTCGAGGTCCAGTTCTTCACCGCCGAAGGCGTTCGCGACCTGACGCTGGATTGCTGCAAGGCCTATGACGACAAGGAAGCGCCCTGCATCTGCATGAAGGCGAAATGGCTGGCCGGCGAAGGTGCAAAGGCCAAGGCAGCCGGCGTGCCGACCAAAAAGATACTCGGCAAGAAACGCAAAACCCCGCACAACTTCAAGTCGGCGGATGCCCGCAACTGGCTGAGCAACAATTCGGCCGGCAAGCTCGGTGATTTTACAGACACCTGTGTGAACAGCACGGTCAAGAACCTGGATGACCCAAAAATTCCGCCAGCCGTGCAGGCCGCCGCCACGGAGTGCCTGAAGACCGCCAACATGGAATATATGAAGAAGAGCATGAACAAGTCCGAGCAGGAGGTCAAAGACAAGAAGGCCTGCCATGGGAATTGTCCGAAGGCGAAGGATCAGGCTCGCCTCGTGCAGGTTGCGAAAAAACGCTTGAAGAAAGCGGCCGGGGGAGAGTCCGTGGTCGTGACGGCGGCGGACGTCGCTCCCTCGAAAGTGTCCTGTTAGCCGACCGGCCGGGTCTCGGGGAACCGCAGCCACATCTCAGGAGCATGAAGCGGATGAAAATGGACAAGGAAGACCTCGAGGGATTTGCCACCGACAGCGATACGGACATCGAATGCCTTCAGATCGCGCCCCTGGGTGGAGGCAAGGCGGCCATTCTGTTCCTGCTCAGCGATGCCGACTATGTCACGACGGTCTCGGTGATCTTCATCGTCGATGACTTCAACCCCAAGACGGCACGGGGCTTCCTGGTGACCTCCGAATGGCTGATGTCGCTTTCGGCTTCGCCTTCAGGCGAGCTGTTCGCGCTGGAAGCCACCACCTGGATCTGGCGCAATGCCGATGCCAACTGGACGCGTGACAAGGTCAGCGAGAAGAGCCTCAGGCAAGTCTGGGCCGAAGATTCCGGCGGACCGATTGCCGTTGGCACGGACGGCGTGGCTTACCGGCTAGCCGGCTCGCTGTGGCAGCCCTTCACCCCGCTTGGATCCAACGAGTATCTCGATGTTCATGGGCACCCCAAACATGGCATCTACGCCTGTGGCGAGTTGGGCACCATTCACCAGCTGGTGGGCACAGGCTGGCGCCAGCTGGATGTGCATCGGCACGATCGGTTTCGCGGCATCGACATTGCGCCGGACGGCAAGATTAGGGTCGCGGGCGACCACGGTGTCTGCCTGCGCATCGCGGATGAGGAAGTGACCCAGATCGAGGCTGCAGCCGACATGACCTATCTCGCCGTGCGCAATTTCAAGGGCAAGGCCTACTGGGGCGACGAAGCTGGCCTCAACATCGAGGTGGGAGGCGCGCTTGAACCATTCGAGGACACCGGTATCGCGTCGGACCTGCGCACCGATGGCGAATTCCTCTATGTAGCCGGCATCGACACAGCCTGGCGCTTCGACGGCCGTAAGTGGAAAACGCTTACTCTAGTCTATGACGAAGGCCTTCGGCTGACGTGACCCGGCCGGGTTGAGCGCAGAATCAGTCCGATACCCGCAAATTGCCGGACGGTGAGCCGATTATTGCTAATGCCCGTTCTCCGATAGATACGCCCGCACCTTGGCGAGGTCGAGTTCGGCGATCCGCTCCGGCGCGCCCTTCACCAGCATGCGGAGCACGAACATTTCACCTGCCTCCGGATATTCGGCATAGAGCAGTTCGGCAATCTCCTGCCCCACCCGGCCAGCGACCCGAAGGCCATCGAGATGAGCGTCCAGCCTTTCGACGAGGCGCGCGAGCCGCTCCTCGTCCATATCGGGATTTTCGTCAGGGTGCAGCAAATGGTGGTCGTAGACGGTCCAGAGAAATGCCGCCATTTCCGCATGCTGTCGCACAATCTCACGCAGAACGACCTTCGGCATCAGTTTAGGTTCACCGACCCGCCCCGGATACGGTTCGTGGCGCTGGCATGGCTCGTCACATAGGTGCCGCGAATGGTGATGCGGCCGTCCTTCTCCATGATGATCGTCGCCTTGCCACAGCGAAGCTCCACGCGCTCGTCACCCGTTATGGTTACGCGCTCTCCGTCGCGTATCACCTGGGCGGCGCCGGCAGACTTGCGCGACGGCTCGACAATCCGGCCGACGATGAGTGGTCGGTTCGGATCGCCCTCTTGGAAAAGCAGCGCCACCTCGGCGCCGATCATGGCCGATGTCAGCTCGGTCAGGCTACGCGCCGGGATCGCTGTTTCCTGCGGATTTCCAGGAAATACGACCAGTGGCGCGTCCTCCCCGAAACCCAGGAATATGCCGATCACAACGCCTTCGATTCGCTCTACAACTCGTGTCATCGCCTGCCTTCAATTCTGCTTGATTTCCGAGCCCTTCATGGTGATGTCGCTCGAGGCCTTCATATTGATCTTGCCTGAGCCTTTGACGGAAATGTCTTTACCCTCGATGGTGATCGTGCCGTCTTTCTTCATCGTGATCGTCGCGGAACCGCATTTCAGGGCAATGGAATCGCCGGCCTCGAGCACAAACGTCTTGCCTACATTTATGGTCGCGTCCTCGCCGACCCGGACCATGCTGCCTTTTGCGACCTTGAGCTCATGGGCCGCGCCAATTTCGGTGACTTCGTTGCTCGCGATCTTGGTGTTGCGATCCTTGCCGATCTGAGAAACCTGGCTCCCGGCAATCGCAAAACTCTGGTCTGCGCCGACATTCACACTCTGCGCCGCACCTATATTCCAACTATCGGACGCACCGATGTCATGGCTCTGCGCTGCGCCTACGGTCACCGATCGTGTCGCGCCAATGGTGTTCGTTTGCGGCCCGCCAACGCTTCGTGTCTCGGACGCCCCGACCGTATCGATGCGGGCAGCGCCAACAGTCACCGTCTGGACAATCCCCACGGTCTGCGAGTGGTTGGAGCCGATCGTCTCCGTCGAGTTCGAACCGATGCCTATCGTCTCGTTCGACCCCACCGTCAGCGACCGGTTCTTGCCCACTGTCTCGGTGTCGTTGTTGCCGATATTCGTGGTCTGGTCGACGCCGACCTTGACCGTCTTGTTGTTGCCGACGTCCTCATCGAGGTTGTGGCCGACGGAGTGCTTGGCGTCGTGGTCGATGCGGTCGGACTGGTCGTGCTGGACGAGCTTGGTGCGGTCGTGCTTGATCAGAAGGTGGTGGTCCTTCTGCGCCTGGAAATTGACCAGTTCGGAGCCGGCCTTGTCCTCGAACATCAGCTCATTGTAGCCGCCGCCGCCTTTCGAAGAGTTGGATTTCCAGCCCGATTGCGTTGCGTTGCCGGGCAAGCCGTAGGGCGGCATCTGCGAGGCGTTGTAGACTCTGCCGGTGATTATCGGCAGATCAGGGTCGCCTTCGAGGAAGTCGACGATCACCTCCTGGCCGATGCGCGGTATCTGGATGAAGCCCCAGCCGCTGCCGGCCCAGGTCTGCGAAACACGGACGAAGCAGGAACTGTTTTCGTTCTTCTTGCCCAGGCGGTCCCAGTGGAACTGCACCTTCACCCGGGCATATTTGTCGGTGAATATCTCCTCGCCGGAAGGGCCGACCACCGTCGCCGTCTGCGGCCCGCGCATGATCGGCCGCGGCGTGATCCGCGGCGCGCGATAGGGCAAGGCAGTCGGTGCGACACCCAGCACGAGTTTGAAATTCTCGCTGTGGGCCTCGTTCTGGGTTCTGTAGCCCGGGTCGAACAACCTGTATTCGGCGCTGACCACCAGATATTCCTGGTTCTGGTCATCGCGCGGAAAACTTTCCAGCTTGAACGTACAGCCGGAATGGAGGCCGCGCACGGTTCCGACCGCCGTGATGCGCTGGTGCACGGCCTGGAGTTCCTCGCGCCGGATACCGGCCAGGGTGTCGCCGCGCCCGACATCAAGATGCGCCCCAGGCTGGCGATAATTCTCGCCGGAAGCTTCCTTGTGGCTGAACGGCTGGGCCGACTTCGCCATCAGATCGGCGCCGGGCTTCTGGAAATCATAGTCGGTATGGGCATAGGCCCCCGGCCGCACCGAACTGCCCGGAATCCATTCGGTGATGTATTCGACATCGCGCCGAGAGGCATGTCCCTCGAAATTGTAAGGTATCTTCTCGTAGCCCGGCGCCGGCTTCAGCTTGCTCATCGCGTCGCACAGCACGAGCGTGTGCTTGCCCTCGTCGTGCTCGAAGAAATAGAAGATGCCTTCGTGCTCGAGCAGGCGCTGCACGAAATCCAGATCGCTCTCGTCGTACTGCACGCAGTATTCGCGCGAGGGGTACGACCCTTGCAGCCGCTTCTCGAACTTCGCCGTGCCGTATTTCAAGAAGATCTTTTCGACGATCTCGACAGCGGTCATGTTCTGAAATATCCGGCAATCGGTCGCATTTCCCAGAAACCAGAGCCACGGCCTGACGACCGTTTCGTAGTAGGCCAACCGGTCCTCGATGCGGGTCAGGCGAAATTCCGACACCAGGCCGCTGAACCAACGCTTCGGATCGGATTCACCTTCGACCGAAACCATACCGCCCAGCATCTTCAGCGGATCGATATCGTGATCCGTGCTCACGAACCCGACCGTGTAAGCAAAACAGCGGCTGATCTCATCGCGTCCGACAAGATGGGTGAAGGTCAACAGTTCAGAGCCAACCGGTGTCTGGACAACGGTGGCACGTTCGTTCGGCATGGGTCGTGCCCCTCCTGGACGCGGCCGCCGGCACGGTGGATTTGAAGTTCCCGGTATCTCTCCGGAAACTTTTCGGACCCGCCGCACCAGGCCATTTTGAGCGTACCACATGTTGTCCCGCCGACCCAAGAGGGCGACAGTGATTGGAGCTTGCCCCGTCGATGCATCGGCTCGAAACGCCGCTGTCCTGTTTTGCGCGCAAGCTGCTAGGATGTTGGAGTGTCGATCAGTCGTTCGATGGCGATCCTGGATGTACATTAGTCTGCAAGTCAATAATGTCGACGCGCTGCCAGCTGGCATTTCGACCGGCTACGCGGCGCGGGATCGCAGCTTCGAAATCGGACGCGAGGCTTGTGACTGGACCTTGCCGGATCCCGACAAGTTCATCTCGGGCCGACATTGCGAGGTTCGATACGAGGCAGGCGCGTTCTGGCTCCACGATGTCTCGCGCAATGGAACCTACATCAACGGATCAAACCAACGCATGACCGGCCCGCATCAACTGGGCCATGGCGACCGGATGCTGATCGGCCGTTATGTCATCTTCGTGTCGATCGACGAGGAGCGCGCCGCGACAGGTCACCCCAGTCGCGGCGCGACTCAGCGAGAAATGCCGGCCGCGACAGGCCGGCCGCTCGCCGCCGAGCCGTTCTTCGCTCCGGTGGAGCGACAGTCCGGGCAGCGGGTTCCTGCTCCGGCGTTCTCGTCGCAACCCGCGCCTCTCCCCTCGACCAAGGACGAAGTGCTGCGGGAGATCGCGATCGGAGCCGGCATTTCACCGGAATTGCTTCAATCGCGCGATCCGCATGAAGTTGCCGCCGAAATCGGCGCGGTGCTGCGCACGGTGGTCGAGGAACTGACCTTGCTGCTGAAAGCGCGCGCGGCGGCGAAAATGCTGGCCAAGAGCACGCAGCGAACGATGATCAGCGCCGCCGACAACAACCCGCTGAAATTCGTTCCGGGAACCGACGATATCCTCGAAATCATGTTCGCACGGCGCCGTGCCGGCTATCTCGATGCCAGGCGCAGCATCGAAGATGCCTTCCGCGATCTCAAGACGCACGAATTCGCCACCTATGCCGCCATGCAGGCGGCGCTGTCGCGGCTGCTTGACGACCTGTCTCCCGAAGCGATCGGAAGAAAGCTTGCGCCGACGTCGTTCTCGTCGAAAAAAAGCCAGGCCTGGGATGCTTTTGTCGCGACCTGGCGAACCATGGAGGAAGCCCACGAGAACGGCATGCTGGATATATTCCTGGCCTATTTCAGCGAAGCCTATGCCAAGGCCGACAAGCAGAAATAGGCGCTTCGGGGAAGCGTTGCAGCCGACGAAGATACCTCTTCGGCGCGCGGTATCCAGTTCCAATCAAGAGTTTCCGGGATTACGATCGCATACGACAATTGGCCAAGCGGGTAAGGCTGATCGACCTGGGGGTCTGGGGCAAATGTCATCTTACGGCGGGATAGTAACGAGTAGCCGACCGTCTTCAAGACACTGCCCTGACCGGCAGGGCCTGCCCCTGCTTTACCTGACCGCGAACCGCTCTGCGCCTGTCCGGCGAGATCGCGGGCGCCACGCGCGGACGGACGACCGACGATGAGCTCGAAGGACGATCCTTTCGGCCCGGCGGGCAAGACCGTCATTCGCGCCACGCCACGGCGTGAGCGAAAGCCGGCGCCCGTCTCCGAGGAGCCCGTCACGGATGGTGGGCAACCCTCGCCGATCAAGGAATCGACCGTGTTCGATCCCGGCGTCGGCCGGCATACACCGCCGGGTTGGACATCCGGGACCATGCTTTATCAGGGAACTCCCGCGGCGGCGCCGACGTCGGCTGTGCGGCAGGAGGTTCTGCTCAATGTCACCGACAGTGTCCGATATTCCGCGGCAAACCCGATCCTTGCCGCGGCCGCACCGTTGCTGATGCTGTTCGGCCAGTTCAGGCTTGTCCCTGTCGAGAGACAGGCGAGGCCGCTGGCCGAACATGTCACTGAGGCGATCGACACGTTTGACAGGGCACTGGAGAGAGCAGGTGTTGCCGAAGAGGATGCGCGGATTGCGAAATTTGTCCTCTGCGAAACAGCCGACGATCTCATCGGTAACTTGCCCTGGCCAACCAAAGACGCCTGGGTGCAGCACAGCATGTTGTCGCAGTTCTTCCACGTCGAGCCCAACGGCACGGGCTTTTTCGAAGTGCTGAACAAGATCCTGGCCAGCCCGGAGGCGCACTACGATCTGCTCGAATTGATGTATGTTTGCCTGTCGCTGGGGTATGAGGGCCAATATCGAGGCCTGACGCGCGAAGACACCAATCTCGAACGCGTTCGGCGCGACGTCTACGAAACGCTTCGCTATTTCAAACCTCGCGCCGACGAGGACATTTCGCCCCGCTGGCAGGGCTTGGCGGCGACGATGACGCAGTCTTCGACACGCCTGCCGCTCTGGGCCGTCGCGGCAGCGGCGTCGGCACTGCTGACGGCGGCGTTCTTCACGTTACGGGTCTTCATCACCAATGAGGGCGATGCCACCGCTGGCGAGTTGCTGGCCCTCAACCCATCGACTCCGATCGCCATCGAGCGCGCCAGCGTGGCGCCGTTGGAGGAATCGGTGAAGGTCACCCCTCCCGCAGCCACAACCACGCAGATCGACCGCATCCGCTCGGCACTGGCCAAGGACGTCGAAGCCGGCGGGCTGACCGTCGGCACGAAGGGCAACTTCATCGTCCTTGAAATCAACAATCTCGTGCTGTTCCAGTCCGGCCGGGCCGATGCGAAACCAGAGTTCCAGCCCATAGCCGCTGATATCGCAGCCGCCCTGGAACCCGAGCGCGGACCGATCAGGATCGTCGGCCATACGGACAACGTGAAGCCGCGAAAATCGAGCCCGTTCAAGTCCAACTTCGACCTGTCCGTCGCAAGGGCGAAGGCCGTCGAAACGATGATGGCTCCGAAATTCCGCGATCCCTCGCGACTGACCGTCGACGGCAAGGGCGAGGACGAGCCGATCGCCGACAATGCGACGCCGGAAGGCCGCGCCAGGAACCGCCGTGTCGATGTGATGATCGCCAAGGAGGAAACATTGTGAGCAAGGTCGGTTGGAAGCGCCGATGACGCGTTGGCTGCCGCGGATATTCAGCATGATCGCGCTGGCCGGTTTTTCGGCGGCAGTGTGGTTTGCCGGACCTTTGGTCCGCTTCGCCGACAGCCGTCCTCTCGGGCCTGCGTGGCTGCGCGCGACAATCATCGGCGTGATCGTCGCGGCCCTGGCGCTCTTCTATGGATTGCGTTTCTGGCGGATGCGCAAGGCGCAAAAGGCGCTGGAGACGGCCGTTGCCCGCAACGACGACAGGGATGACGATTCGCGGTTGCTCGAGACGCGGATGAACGAGGCGATCACCGCGCTCAAACGGTCGAGCGGCAAGCGCAACTTCCTCCATGAAATCCCTTGGTACATCATCATCGGTCCGCCCGGCGCAGGCAAGACAACGGCACTGGTCAATTCGGGCCTGAATTTTCCGCTGGCCGGTTCGGGTGACACCCAGCCGGTCGCTGGCGTTGGCGGAACACGCACCTGCGACTGGTGGTTTACCGACCGGGCCGTGCTGATCGACACCGCCGGACGCTACACGACGCAGGATTCCAATGCCAAGAGCGACAGCAAAAGCTGGCTCGCCTTCCTGTCGCTGCTGAAGAAATACCGCACACGCCAACCGATAAACGGCGTCATCTTGGCGATCAGCCTTGCCGATCTCATTGGCCTCGACGACCAGCAGCTTGACGCCCACGTCGTCGAGATACGCAGCCGTCTGCGGGAAATCCATGAGACGCTGAAAATCCAGTTTCCGGTGTATCTGCTTTTCACCAAGGCTGATCTTGTTGCCGGGTTCATGGACTATTTCGGCGGTTTCGACGAGCCACGCCGGCGCAAGGTCTGGGGCGCGACATTCCAGACCGCCGATCGCACAAAGAACATGGCCGCCGAGACCCCGGCCGAATTCGATGCGCTGGCAAAACGCTTGGTCGATGAGATGCCCGACCGCCTTCAGGAAGAGGCTGATCCAGTCGCGCGCATATCGGTCTTTGGCTTTCCGGCGCAGTTTGGCGCGCTGAAGGGCCGAATTGCGAGTTTTATCGACAGCCTGTTCGATCCGACCCGCAGCCAGGTGAATGCCAGCCTGCGTGGGCTCTATTTCTCGTCAGGCACCCAAGAGGGAACGCCCATCGATCAGGTGTTGGGTGCGATCGGCCGGAGCTTCGGCAGCAATTCCCGCGCCCATCTGTCGGGAAGCGGCAAAAGCTTCTTTTTGCATGATCTGCTGACGGGCGTCATTTTTGCCGAATCCGGATGGGTTTCGTACGACAAATTGGCGGTAAGGCGTGTGGCGATCGCCCGGTTTGCCGGACTTGGCGTCATCGCGTTGATCGCCGCGGCGGCTCTCGGAACGCTCGCCCTGAGCTTCACCGCCAACCGGTCGCTGATCGCCTCCACCACGCAGGCCATGGGCCAGTATCGTACGACGGCGGACACACTGCTCAAAAGCACGGAGGTGACCGATGTCGATCTCGAAAACGTCATTGGCCCGCTCGATCAGCTGCGCAATCTTCCGGCCGGGTTCGAAACTGGCGACGCGCCGACACCGATCGAGGAGACACTCGGCCTCAGCCAGCGGGAGCGACTGCTTTCGGCATCGAAGACAGCCTACCGGCAGGCCCTGGAACGCATGTTGCGATCACGCCTGCTGATCCAGGCCGAGCGGACGATCCAAGCCAAGATGGCCGATCCCGCCGCGCTCTACGAGCCGTTGAAAATCTATCTGATGCTTGGCGGCAAGGCACCGAAGGTCGACGACGCGTTGATCGTTTCGTGGATGAAGCAGGATTGGGAACAAAACCGCTATCCAGGCGAAAACAACCGAGAAGGACGCGAGCAGCTCGAAAAGCATTTGCGGGCCATGCTTGCTCTTGACGACGCCTATGATCCGGTTTTCGAACTCAACCAGCCGCTCATCGAAGCCGCTCAGCGCTCGCTCGGGCGCATGAGCCTTACCGACCGCGCCTCCGCATTGATCAAGTCCGCGGTTTATTCGGCAGCGCTGGATGATTTTTCCGTTTCCGTCAAAGGCGGCCCGGAAGCGCGGCTGCTGTTCGAGCGTGTCGATGGCGGCGATCTGTCGGGCCTGCGTGTTCCCGGCCTCTATAGCTGGAACGGCTTCAACCATTTTTATCTCGGACAGCTCTCACACATTGCGCAGATGCTCGTCGACGACCAATGGGTGCTTGGCGGCGGCGGTGAGCAAGGCGGCATCGATCAGGAGTTGCTCAAGCTCGGCCCCGAACTTCTCGATCGTTACGGCAAGGAGTTCGCGCTAGCGTGGAACAGCGTTCTCGACGGGTTGAAATTCAAAGCGATGCTGAAGGACAAGCCGCACTATGTCGTGCTTTCCGCCGTCGCCTCGCCCACCTCGCCGATCGAACAGCTGTTTACGGCGATCGCCGACGAAACAGCGCTGACGCGCGACGCTGCTTCCGGACAAGACACGAGCACCGGGGTTGAAGGAGGCACGGTTCAGGGCCAGTCTCCAGACGCAGCAAGGATGGCCAAGGGTCTGGCTCGCATCGGCATACAAATCACCACCGGAAAATCGCAAAGCCGTGCCGGCACGGGATCGGCAGCAGCGCAAAACCAGAGCCCCGGGGCCAACATCGAAGCGCAGTTCAGGTCGTTCCAGGCCCTGGTGAGCGGCCCTGCCGGACGCCGCCCGATCGATGCCTTGACCCAGAATTTCCGCGACATCTACCAGAGCCTGCAACTGGCTGCCGACGTGCCTTCGCAGACGGAACGCGTCAACGCCAATCTGCAGCTGCAGATCGCCACCCTTCGTGCCAATTCCTCGCGACTGCCCAAACCACTCGCCAGAATGGTCAATGCGACGGCGGACGAGTTCGAAGGCAACGTCGCCGAGACGTCGGTGGCCAATTTGAACCAGATGCTCGACCAGACGGTCACGGCTCCGTGCGAGGCCGTCGTCAACGGCCGCTATCCGTTCTCCGGTAATGGCGCCGAGGACATGGCGATGGCGGATTTCGCGAAATTGTTCGCTCCGGGCGGGCTGATGGACCGGTTCTTCGCGCAAAATCTCGCATCGCTGATCGACATGAGCAGTCAGGACTGGAGCTGGAAGCAGGATGCGCGCTTCGGCCGCGACCTGTCGAAATCGACGCTGAAAAGCTTCCAGCAGGCGGCCGAAATCCGCAGCGCGTTCTTTCCCCAGGGCGGTTCGGCGCCCGCGATCAGCATCACCTTCACGCCGTTCTCACTGCATGGCGATGCCGATGCGGCAGTGCTCGACGTCGATGGTCAGACCGTCCAGAGCAGCCAAGCGGGCAACGCCCCAAGCACCGTGACCTGGCCGAGCGGCACGGCCTCAGGGTCCGCCAGCTTGAGCCTGACGCCGGAAATGCCGGGCCGCGAATCCGCCATCAAGTTCGAGGGGCCGTGGGCGCTGAAGCGGCTGCTGGACAAGGCAACCGTCACCGGCAACGACAGCAATGTCGAAGCACGCTTCGTAATCGGCGGCCGGGACGTCGCCTATACGATCCAGACTGGTTCCGGCCCCAACCCCTTCTTGCTTGCCGCACTTTCCGGATTCAGCTGTCCGAAGGCATTTTGAGATGGGCTTCGAACTCTTCAGCGCGGTGACACCCTTTATGAGCCGCGGGCGCCCAGACCTTAATTTCGATACTCTAATGGCCGAGCCTGTGGCAAAGTGGCGCGAGCGAGTGCCTGGGAGCGCGCCGCAGAGGACGCCTAAGAAGCGCTTGGTGGCAAGTTGAGCGATGTCGCCCTTCCCTTTGAGAGTTTCGGCGTGAGCCACAAAGGCTGTGTGCGCGAGCACAATGAGGACAGCTATCTGCTTGAGCCACGTACCGGCCTTTGGGTGGTGGCCGACGGAATGGGAGGGCATGAGGCCGGAGAGGTCGCCTCAGCCAGCATTGTCGACCATCTAGCCACGATCGGCATCGCAAGCTCGGCTCCGGACCTTCGGGCGCGTTTCGAGGACAGGCTGAGCCGGGCAAATGCCGAAATCCGCAGCATATCGGAATCGCGCGGCATAACCATCGGCTCGACGGTCGCCGCCCTGCTGGCGATGGACGGACGGTTTGCCTGCCTGTGGGCGGGCGACAGCCGGGTTTATCTGATCCGCAACGCCGCGATCTCACAGATTTCGAAGGACCACACCGAAGTGCAGGAACTCTTGGATCGAGGCATGATCAGCGCGGCCGAGGCGCTCACCTGGCCACGCCGCAATGTCATCACGCATGCGGTCGGCGTCAGTGACGACTTCGTCATCGATTTCCAGCAGGGCGAACTGAAGCCGGGAGACATTTTCGTGCTGGCCACCGATGGGCTGACGGCACATGTCACCGACGCCGAGATCGAGGCCGCTGTGGTGTCGGCAACACCTCAGGCGGCCGGAGAAAACCTGCTGGAAACGGTTCTGGCGCGAGGCGGAACGGACAATGTCACCATTGTGCTGGTAAAGATCGGAAACGGGCGCAATGGACAATCATCCACCCTGATCTGTCCAGAGCGGAGGGCCGAGGCTGATGAGCGCCGATGACAAGACGCGAATATCGCCGCAGGTGGCCAACACCGCCGTCGGTACGCAGCTCAGCGGCATCTACGAACTTGACGAGCGGATCGCATTCGGCGGCATGGGCGAGGTCTATCGCGGCCACAACATCCAGACCGGCGACCATGTCGCGATCAAGATCGTCCTGCCCGAGTTTGCCCGTGACCAGACGATCTTGTCCTTGTTCCGCAAGGAGGCCTCGATCCTCAACCATTTGTCGCATGACGCGGTGGTGCGATACCACGTCTTCACCATCGATCCCGGAATCGGCCGTCCCTACCTTGCCATGGAATTCGTTGACGGCGAGTCGCTGTACGACATCATGCGGCGTGGGCCGATGCCGACGGAAGAGGTGCGCAAGCTCTGCCATCGCCTCGCATCCGGCCTGAGCGCCGTGCATCAAGCGGGAGCAATCCATCGCGACCTCTCGCCCGACAATATTATCCTTCCGGGGGGCCGGGTCGACCGCGCAAAGATCATCGATTTCGGTATAGCGCGATCTGCGACCGTAGGCGGGGAGACGCTGATCGGCGGAAAGTTCGCCGGAAAATACAACTATGTTTCGCCCGAACAGCTGGGGCTGTACAGCGGCGACGTCAGTGAACAGTCCGACATCTACAGCCTTGGGCTGGTGCTGGCTGCCGCTCTGCGCGGAAAGCCGATCGACATGAGCGGATCGCAGTACGAGATCATCGAAAAGCGCCGCACCGTTCCTGATCTCTCAGACATCGACGACGATTTTCGCGACACTGTCGAAGCCATGCTGCAGCCGGATCCGCAAGACCGGCCGGTCAGCATGGCTGATATCGCCAGGATGACGCGCGACGAAGACGAAGCAACAACGCCGCCGCCATCCAGGATACCTCGCGACCGGCCGGCTTTGCCAGCGGCGGGACATACCCTTGTTCCTGATCCCCGGGCACAGCCCCAGCCATTCAATGTCGCCGGACAGAGCGCGCCTGTGGCAACGGGCCCGGGCGAGCAACGCTTCGTCCCGCATGTCCGGCCCGCGCATTTGTCCGAACCGCAGCCTTCGCCGGTCGCCCAGCCGTCGCGTGCGCGCGTCGCGGCGGATCTACCTGGAAAATCCATGAAGGCCCGAACCATCGCGATCGCTGTCTTGGCGGCGTTGACTGTCGCCTCAGGTGCGGGCCTTTATCTGAGCGGCTTCATGACGCCGGCGACGCCGTCCGCCGGCAAGACATCGCCTTCACCCGAACCACCAAATCCTGCAGCGGAAACGTCAAAGCCTATCGCGGCGGACAAAGTCGCGAACGACCTGCAGCCGGCAAGGCCGGTTCCGCCAGAGCAGCCGGAAGCCAACGTAGCGCCGGCCGAAAATCAACCAGCAGCAGAGGCAGCTCAAAAGCCGCGGCCGGCCAAGCCCGCCGAAGCCCCCTCGCCGGCCTCGGAACCCCCGAAGCCGCCGGCAATGGAAGCGCAACCGCAAACAGAGGGGAGCGCGCCGCCGGCTGAAAGCCAGGCAGATGCAAAGCCGGTACGAGCGCCCGAGCCAGCGAAGCCCATTGCTCCCTCGCAAACCCAGGCCCCCCTGAAGCCTTCCGCAACGGACGCGCAGCCTTCGGAAAAGACAGCGCCGGCAACCCAGCCGGATACGATGGCCAGCAACAATCAAACGTTGGCTCCGGCACCTGAGGCGACAGCTCCGACCCCGCCAGCCGAGAAGGTCTCAACGCCGCCGCCGACCCAGCCGAAGACTGTGGAGGCCGTAAAGCCCGAGCCGCGGATCAACCAGCCGGCGGTGCCCAAGGCGGTCGTACCAACGCCCTCTGCGAGCCAGGCGGATGCCGCGAACGCCGAAGGCCAAAACGCCTCGTCACCGCCGGCCAAAAAGCCGGACCAGGCCGTCGTCGCCTTGAACGTGCCCAAACCGGCGATACCCCCGGTCGTCGACGACATCGCGCAACGTGTCTCCTGGGTTCGCGACTTCGGCGGCGGCGACTGTTTCTACGCCAACATGACGTCGTCAACCGACAAGGCCGCCGCGATCGAAGGTTTTGGTCCGGCGGTCCAGCCATTCGAACGGATGCTGGGTGATTTCCAGGCTAAATTCCATGTCGAGCCGGACATCAGCGTCCGCCTCATCGAGCCGAGCCAATGCGAAGTCACTAACTTTCTGCGCTTTCTGGGGCAGACCGCGGCCGACAAGCCGCAGCTTGTTCTCGACCGGACATCGGTGCCCGATGGTACGCCGATCAGCGGCACGCTAGTGACGCACGGGGGGCTGATTTCCAGCGTGCTGCTGATCGATCACAAGGGCATGGTGTTCAATCTCGACGACCGCATCGTCGCACAATCCGACAAGGCTACCTTCAGCATCCCGATTGGCCTCGGCGCCGCCGACAAGGTCGCCGGGAAGGCCGTGCCGCAGATCATCATGGTGATCACGGGGCCACAGGATATCCAGGCGGCAGCGTTCTCGACGCCGACGCCGGCTGCGGTGCTGCTGCCCAAAATTCTCGAAGAGATCGAAACCGACGGATCGCAATTTTCAGCCACTGCCAAGTACTTTCGGCTCGGCGGATAGCATGAGCGCCCGATGGAACTCCGCCACGCGCGTTTGCCTCACTCGTCTGCCGGCTTGCCCGTAAGGCAGCGCGATCCAGCTCGAGCCCTGCTCGCCCTGACAGGCCGGATGAAGCTTGCCGTCATAGCGGGAGCGGCATTGCTGGCCGTGCTGGCGTCCAGCGAAGCACACGCCGAATTCACGGTCTGCAACCAGACACTCGATGTCGTCAATCTCACCGTCGGCCAGAAGGTCGACAATGCCGACCAGACCGACGGCTGGTGGACTATTGGCGCAAATCAATGCGTGAACGTCATCCGCGAGGAACTGACAAACCGCTACATCTACATCTACGCGACGGACGTCTTTGGCCATGCGATCCTCACCGGGTCGACCGAGATGTGCATCGAGCGGCGGCGTTTTTCGATCCGCGGCATCGACGAATGCTGGCAGCGCGGCCATATCGCGGCGCAATTTCTCGAAGTCGATACGCTTGAACAGGTGCGGTGGACCTTCTTTCTGACCGGAAGCAATCCGTGACGCACAGTATCGACACCAGCTTCAGAGAGAAAAAGCAGGCGCGCGCCGCGCTGCGCAGGCGCACGCTTTGGCGCAGGCTCATTGCCGGTTTCGCTGTAATTGTCCTGCTTTCGATCGCCGCCGGTTTCTACCTCACGGCGGACTATTGGTCGTTCGGCGACGAAGACGAGGAGTTGCACGCGGTCGAAGGCGCGGACGACGTGCCGGCCGATGCATCCGTCTATGTGCCGGCCATTATCGATCTGGCGGGAGACCCGATGTGGATCACGCTTGCGCCCGATGCCGACACGGCAAGCAAGGGCCATGCAGTAGTGCGCCCGGCCGAGCTCGACAGTTCCGGCGCCTCGCCGCAGATCGAGATCCGCTCCGACGTGATGCTGAGTGCCAGCGAAAAGTTCATGACGACGATCCCGTCGACGCAGGAGGACTTCGCGTTCTTTCAGGCACAGCGGCGCACCGCTCCGACATCTCCGGCGGCCGCCGCACCCACTGACCAGACCGCTCCGCCTGCCCCGGCGGCGGCACCGGACGACCAGCAGGGCGACCTGGATAATGACCTGGCGGCACCCGATGCGAGCGAAGCCCCGGCCGGCTCGATGCCCAAGCCGGATGCCGACGACCCGGAGGCAGGATGGGGAGAGACCATCGATCAGGGCGAGGCAGCGCTGCCCGCCTTCAAGAAGACCCAGATAGAGAACAATACGACCGTCACGACCGAGACCAGCGAGTACCAGCGCTTCGAGGCGACCGAAGACACATTCGTGAAGATCCTCAACGACCGCAGCCTGGACAGCGTCGCCGTCGACGCGCATTTCTCCGCCGACGACGCCAAGCTGGCCGGTGAAGCGCTGAAGACGCTCTTCAACCGGGACGGTCTGGAACCGGGTTATGTCATTGCCATGCGCGGATTCCGGCCGAACCGCGAGACGACGACGATGTCGCTCATGCAGGTGTCGATCTACGCCAAGAACGTCTTTGTCGGCACGCTGACGCGCAACGCCGCGGGCGCGTTCGTGTCGGGTGTCGATCCCTGGGTTCGCGAGGACCTGTTCAACTATTCCGGCACCGATCAAGGCGGGCCCAAGCGGCAATACCGCCTGCTCGACGCGATCTATTCGACGGCTGCGCGCAACAAGGTTCCAACCGGCGTCATCGGCGAGGCGATCATGTACCTATCGCGAGGACAGGACCTCGACGCTTTCGCCAGCGAGGACCAGCGCCTGGTGCTGATCTACTCGCAGACGCCGCGCGGCAAGGACGAGACGGCCGGGCGGGTCCTTTATGTTGGCGTCCAGGGCGGTGAGAAGACCATCGACTGTTTCGTCTTCCAGCAGAGCGACGGCCAGTTCGCCTGCGTCACCGGCAATGACGAGGTGCGTTCGCTGACTGTCGCCAACGGCATGGTCACGCCGGTGAACGGGGTCATGACCTCGACCTTCGGCCCACGCAAGCACCCGATCCTCGGCGTCGTTCGTATCCACAAGGGTGTCGACTGGGCAGCCCCTGTCGGCACGCCGATCATGGCGGCCTTCGACGGCGAGATCAGCTTCCAAGGCGATGGCGGCAGCTATGGCAATCTGGTGAAGATTTCGCATGCGAACGGGCGCGAGACGCGCTACGCGCATATGCAAAAATTCTCCATCGCGAGCGGCGTCGGCACCAAGGTGAGGGCCGGCGACGTCATTGGTTATATCGGCACCACCGGGCTTTCGACCGGCCCACACCTGCATTTCGAACTCTACCAGAACGGCGAGGCGATCGATCCGCTGGGGACGGTCACCACGGTCGCCACCTATGATACTGGCAATTCTGGCGATTCCGGCGATGTTGCCGTCGAAACGCTGACTGAGCGTATCGTTCATGTCGAAAGTGGCGGCAGCGCCCGCGCCAAGAACCCGAATTCTTCAGCGACCGGCGCTGGCCAGTTCATAACCAAGACCTGGATCCGGATGATGAATACCTACCGTCCGGAGCTTGCGCGCACACTGTCGACCGCCGACCTCTTGGCTTTGCGCTACGACGCCACGATCTCGCGTGAGATGGTGCGCAATCTGGCGCGCGAAGGCGAAGCCTATCTGCGGGCGCGCGGTCACCAGATCACTGCCGGCCGGCTCTATCTCTGCCATTTCCTGGGCATGGAAGGCGCGCATCAGGTGCTGTCGGCGTCGGGTTCGGCGCAACTAAGCGCCGTGCTGGGGTCGGCCGTCATCCAGGCCAACCCGTTTCTCACCGGCAAGACAGCCAGTTATGTGGTGGACTGGGCCGAAAGGAAGATGGGCCAGAAGCTGAGCCGTGTGGCCACCGACGCCACCCCGCCACCAGCGACCACGGAGATCCGTCAGACATCGGCGGAGTTCCAGAAATACAAGCAGGCCGTCACCGCCCTCATCAGCTCGATTCAGACCACGCTTTGAACCTGCCCGTCACGACATCAGTCTGTCAGCCACTTTTGGTGTTGCCTATGCCAGCTTTTTTGGGGACTTTTGTGAACCAAAACCGCGGTCAAGATCACATACGCTCAGGAGCTAATTTTGGCACAGGCGACGCAGTCGCTGACGAAACCTAGAGCAGAATCTGATCACTCAGGCTCGTATCCTGCGGCGCAGAAGTAGTTTGAGCACTCCTCGGCGGTGAAGCGTGGCAAGGCGTCGCGGATTGCGTCCCAAGGCTCGGGGATGTTGCGTGCGGCGGCTTTCCTGAGGATCGACTTCAGCTTGGAGAAGGCATTCTCGATTGATGGTGTGGATGGCTCCTGCTCCCGGCGTAGCATTGCGCCATAGTTGGGATGTTGTCGTCCCGAGCAAAGGNCACGACGCTCTTCCGATCTTCCGATATGGCTCTAACCATGCCTGCTGGCCTCCATACCCAGCCGACATGATGAATCAGATATTCTCCCCGATGGGAATCCCTCGCGATTCCATCAGGTCAGATTATGCTCTAGCTGCGCAGACATCAACACTGCACCCTGGCGGATAGAGGGCTGGTCCATGAAAGCGTTCGCGGTTTTTCTGAGCGGGATTATCCTGTTCTTCCTTGCCGCCTTCGGCGCCGAGGCCGCCGCGCCTGACGCCAAGCGCGTCGCGCTGGTGATCGGCAACAGCAAATATATCAATGCGGTTGCCTGCCCAATCCCGCCAACGGTGCCCACCTCATCGCATCGACGCTGCACAATGCCGGGTTCGAGGTGATCGAAGGGGTCGACCAGGACAATGCTGGAATGCACAGCCTCATCAGCCGGTTTACCGAGCAAGCCTACGATGCGGACCTCGCGGTCATTTTCTATGCTGGTCATGGCATGCAGGTCGACGGCAAGAACTACCTGATACCGATCGACGCCGATTTGACGTCGCCGGCCTATCTCAAGACCCGGACCATCCAGATCGACGATTTCATGGCTGCGTTACCGCCCGACCCGGCGATTGGCGTCATCATCCTCGATGCCTGCCGCGACAATCCGCTGGCAAGGACGCTGGCGGCCTCGCTGCCGAAAAGCCGCTCCACCTCACTAGGCGCCGGCCTGGCGCCGGTCGAAGCAAAATCGGACGGCGTCGGTACGGGCGGCCTGCTGATTGCCTATGCTACGGATCCGGGCGCCATCGCCTTCGACGGCGAGGCTCCCAGACCCGTCAGGCGATCGGTATCTGGCAAGCCAAGAGCGGTCTGCCGCAAACCACCTATCTGACGCGCGAGCAGTTGGCGTTCCTCGTGATCCAGACAGATCCGATGATGGAGGCCGTGCGTGCCAGATATGCTGCCGATCAAGCCCGGGCGGCGCAGCCAAAACAGCAGGTGGTGCAGAAGGTCCGCTCGCTGGGGCCGGTGGCACTGAAACCCGGCAAACAGCGGCAGATCGCCCACAAGTGGCGCGACCGCGAGATCATAGTGCAGCAGGATGATCGACCGCCGCCGCGCGACGACAACAGCTTCCTCGCCAAGGCGCTAATCTTCGGCGCCGGTGTGGCCGTGGGTAGCGTACTCAAGCAGTGAGAGCCCCGCGCTACTGCGTCTTTATCCGCATTTCCACGCGGCGGTTAAGCGGATCGTACGGGTTGGGGCTGCGCGGATTCTTTTCGCCCATGCCGATCGCGTTGATGCGGGAAGCCTCTACGCCGCTGGCCGTCAGGAAGGCTGCCACCGATTGCGCTCGCCGTTGCGACAGGCCTTCGTTGTAATGCACCGTGCCGGTGGCGTCGGTGTAGCCTTCCACGACGAAGCTGAATGTGCTCAGCCGGCTGTCCTTCAGCGCCTTGGCGAACTCGTCGAGTTCAGCGCGTGCGGTGGTGTCGAGTGCAGCCGAATCCAGACCGAAATTGATCAGCATATCGAGGCTTGATTTTTCTCCCGGCGCGTCATTTGCCTTGGTCTTGCTCTTGCACTCCTCCTCGGTGCCGACACAAATTCCTCGCGACTTGCCGAGATCGGCCGCGCCGGCAAAAAACTTCACGATGTCTTCTGATTTCTGAACGGGGTCGGCGGAAGCGTGGGTCGAGAAAAACACGACCGCCAACACAAAGGCTGAACTGCCCCACTGCATAGCGGCTACTCCCTTTTGAGCATCCAATTCCAATGACATTGTCATACCAAATTCCAAGGCAGTTGTCTGTCGATAAACGCTGGGGCACGATAGTGCCGCCCGTTGTTGCCGCGTCACCGGTTGAGACTTGACCCGCGCCGCGCCCGAGGCTTGAGTGGCCTGAGCTTCTCGATGAAAGCGTGGCGGTCATGGCCAATGGGCTCCGATTCAAAACGGCACGGGATCTTTTCACGGCTTGTCCCGCTATTGCCCGGGACATGGGAACCCTTCCAACCGAACAAAACTCGATCGCGTTTTGCCGCGTCCTCCTCGCTGGGCGCGTTCCCGAGGAAGCGATTACCTTCTGTGCCTACCTGCTTCCCGAGCGGGCCGGGGTCTGGTGGGCCCATGAATGCCTCAGCCATCTGACCGACCTGTTCGATGGAACCGATCAAGAACTGCTTGCGCATGTTCGCGACTGGGTTGGTGAGCCGGACAATCCCCGCCATCGGGCAGTCCTAAGCACAGCTGCTGCGACCCCATCGCCGGTCGGCTGGATTGCGCTGGCTGCGGTATGGCCAGACGATGGTTCGGCCACGGCCACGATGATGGCACCGGCCTTGCAACCATTTCCTGCTGCACATGCGGTCAATGCCGGGATTCTGGCCGGACTGGCCCGTGTCGCTCTCGCGGACCGGTTTGCCGTTCTTTCGGCGTTTGTCGAAATGGGCATCCAGATGGCCGAGATCGAGGCGCTGCGGCAATCGGCGGATGCATATTAGGGCCGCCTACTTGCAGCCGCCTTGCGCCCATCTGGCAAGCGCCACCTTGAAGCGTGTTCCCAGGGGATGTTGCAGGCGCAAAACAGAGACATCATTGGCGGCGAAATTCTTCGCCTGATCGCACAGCCGGGCCTCGTTCCATTCATGGCAGCCGTCGCAATGCTTGCCCTCCCAGATCGACTTGTCCAATCCCTCCACCGGACTGAACAGGGGCTTGCCCTTGATCAGCTCTGCGATGCTCTTGCCGTCGATTGCCGCATCGCCGAAATCGATGGGATGGTCAAAAAGGATCGGGGCGTCCGACGCCAGCTTGGGGATTTTCTGGCGCAGCACATCGAGCGCAAGCTGGTCGCCACCTTGGCCTGATGCACTTGCCGCGCCGGTGTTGCGGGCATCGGAGCCGCCTTCGGTCTGAGGTTTGCTTGCCTCGCCCACGATCAACGGCGCATTGAGATCGACCTTGTGCAGAACGACTTCCGTGGTCAGCGAAACGTTGATCCAGGGGCGCTGCTTGCCGGCGGTTGCCTTGAAGACGTCGCCGGTCACCCTGTTCATCGCCTCGGTGATGGAGATGTTGGATTCGCCAATGTGCTGAAGCAGTGCGGCGGTGAAAGGCGAATGTTCACTCGACCCGTCATAGGCGAGTTGATTGGGACTGGCGGCGAATGCGACGAGCGTGCCGGCGCCACCATTCTCGATCGTGATCTCAGCCAGGCCACTGCTCGCGCCCTGGACGCCCGCGGTCTTGGCCAGCACCTCGGCAAGGGGATTGTCGCGGCAAGCATCGAGAAACACCAGCCTGATGCTGGTCTCCCGTGACATCTGGCGCAGAACGAAATCAACCGACACGGCCTCGAAGTCGAGGGAGGTCTCGTCCTCCAGCGCGGCGTCTACCGGGAGCAGATAGTTCTTGCCCGAGACCTGCAAGCCGTGGCCGGCGTAGAAGAACAGCGCGATATCGGCACCGCGCACCTGTTTTGCGAACTGGGCGATCGTCGCCTGCGTCTGCGGCTTGGTCAGGTCGAAGCCGGAAACTACCTCGAAGTCGAGCTTCTTTAGGCGTTCGGCCATGGCCTGGGCGTCGCGCACCGGATTGGTGAGCGGCGCCGCGTGCTGGTACTGCGCGTTGCCTAGGACAAGTGCGACGCGGCGCTCGGCGCTGGCGGCGGTCAAAGTCAACAGCAGGGCGAGCGCCGCGAGCCCGGCGGCGCGAAAGAGGCCACCGCAACGGGCGATCAGGTCGGGACTCACCGCAACCTCAGAGCTTGGTGGCGGAAAACTCGATCCGCCGATTGAGAGCCTTGTTCTTGGGCGTATCGTTGGCGGCAACCGGCCGTTCCTCGCCATAGCCGGTCGCCGTGATCTGCGTGCGAGGGATGCCCGCGGCGACGACGGCGTCAGCAACAGCCTGGGCCCGCCGCTCCGACAGCTGTTTGTTTGCGTCCGGCGAGCCGTCGGAATCGGTATAACCGGAGACTTCGACTTTCAGGCTTGGGCATTTTCCGACGACACCTTCGACCTCGGTCAGCAAGGGACGGCTTTTCGCATCGAGCCGCGCGCTGGCCGGCCGGAAGTAGATGGCGCCGGTGCGCGAAAGCACGGCGAACCTGTTCAGGCATTCCTCGTCGCTGAAGTTCGCCTTGGCGGCATCCGTAGCAACCGGACCTACATCGGCCGAACTCGCCGCGGCGGCCTGGGTGGCGGCCGGCTGGCTGCCGTCGGCGGTGAAGACGAAATCGAACGACACCGACGCGGTGGGCACGATGTTAGTGACATTGGCGGCCTGCTGCAGCTTGTCGACGTTCGGCAACAGGCCAAAATCCTCGACATGGACAGCGACCGGAGCCTCCGAAGCGACCGACACCATAGCGTCGCTAATCATGGTGACGACGACGCTGGCCTCGAGGTCCTTGTCGACGCCGTGCAGATTGAGACGGAACGGCAAGGTTGCCTTCACCCTGCGCTTTGTCGCGAGATCGGCGAATGCGGCGGGATCCACTTTCGCCGTCAGCTCGGCGGTCGGGTACTTGAATGTCTCGAAGAACAGGAAGCGCATGCGCACATTGCGCAGGTCGACGCCGGTATCGACCGAATTGAGGTCGAACTTGACCTTGGCATCGCCCGCCGCGCTAAGCGTGCCGGTGATGTTCCTGATCTTGTTGGTTTCGACAATCGTGTTCTTCTTGACCGACTGATAGGTGATCACCGAAGCGGCGGGATCGAGCGTCCAGTTCGGCGCGGCGCTGGCAACTTGCGATCCGAGCAATAGGCTGGATAGCGCGACGATCACGCCAAGAGCGTTTGTGGTTTTCCACCAGAATGCGACGACTTTGAACATGGAACGCCCCTGCCCAGACCACCGTATCTACACGACACCAAGCGGGAGCATAGAGCACTTGCGACTGCTTGGCGACAGCTTCATCGTGGCGGGTCTGGATGAATTGCTGTCGGCCCGGATCTCGAAGCCGACCTCGGCCGGCTGGGCGGCACCGATCCGGGGTTCGTAGCGCAGCTGGTCGACCTCATCCGCCATCAGGCTCGACTCCGGCGACAGGGCACGATCCGGCAGGGACAGGGTTCCCGTCGCTGGATAGCTCGCGAGTTTCAGGCTGACCGCAAGGGTCCCAATTGCGATATCTATTTAATACAAATCCTGCCGCCAAAGGTAAAATTTCACAATAATTCAATAGTTTAATGGAAAACCAGTGGTACCGTTGGCTGGGATCGAACCAGCGACCTCCGGATCCACAATCCGGCGCTCTAACCATCTGAGCTACAACGGCACGTCTTAACGTTAGTAGGAGGACCGGGGTGGAAGGTTCACTCTCCGCGGTCCGCTCTTTCGTTCGGCGATGCGTCCTTACGGGCTTATCAATTCTAATTCAAGGCTTTTGCAAAGCAAAGGCCACTTCCCTACAGCGGCGCACCTTTCGCCGGGCAAAGAAAAAGGCCGGCGGGAGGAGGTGCCGGCCTTTTCCTGTTACGAGCCAGCGGGAGGAGGTGCTGGCTGGTCACCCCGAAGAGCAGAGGGAGGAGGTTCCACTCGCCGGGTATTCTCGCTTGATCGCCACTATCTCACATCTATTTGTCCGACAAAATGCGACCTTTTGTTGCATCCGCGGACGATGCGCTATTAGGCGGCCTTGATTTCCTTGATCGCCTTCTCGAAGGCGGTCTTGATCGGCTTCGAGACGTCCTCGGCCGCCTTCGAGGCAACGGCCTGGAAGTCCTTGGCCTGCTCGACGGTCAGTTCGACGCGCTTACGCAGGAACGCGGTCTGCAGCTCGACGACTTCCGACAGCGACTTCGCGCCGATCAGAGCTTCGAGATGCGAGAAGCCGGCCTCGGCATTGGCGCGCAGCGCGGTGATGGTCTTGAGCGACAGGTCGCTGGAAACAGCCTTGGCGGTTTCATAGGTCGACTCCAGGGCCTTCTGGGTCTCCTCGGCACCGGTCTTGAGCTTGGCGTAGGCTTCCTTCGACTGCTCAACGCCCTTTTCGGCGAAAGCGCGCATCTGGTCGGTGGCCTTGGAAGCGTCGAAGCTCGGGAATTCAACGTTTTCGATCGTCTCGGCGGTCTTGGTCCTGGACATTTTCCATCCTTTGGCAGCGGCTTTGACAGAAAGCCGTCTCGTTCATGTATGATGGCAATATAAAGGCAAATCTTGTGCATTGCAATATCTTTGTTGCAGTGCACAAAAAATGTTTTCGGACGTTAACCAAACGGCCAAAATTCAGCCGTTGCACGTTCTGGCTTGTGGACCTTCGTGGCTGCGGCTTTTATTAACAAAGCGTTAACTGCAAATTCGCCGCTCCGTGAGGGTTCGCCAAGCGCATGCCGTCCGAATATTCCTTCCTCGACGTCGCCGTGCTCGACGGGGTCCGCCTGCGGTTTGCCGCCGGCGACGCGATCGCGATCCTGTCGGTGGACCTCGAGCAGGTGATCTGGGCCAACGGGCCAGGCGCCGCCATGTTTGGCTATCCCGATATCGAAGCGATCATCGGGGCCTCGGCGCGGCTGCCGCTGATCGCACGCCGCCAGATCATGGCGACCAGCGGTTTTCCCAAGATCGGCGTCGATCGATCGATCACCGTGCGCCTTGCGACCGGCATGACCAGTCGCGCCGTCGGCTTTCTCGCCAGTGCCGTGACGCTGCCCGATGGCGAGAATGCCATCATGCTGGCGGTACCGGTCGCGCGGACCGGCTCGCGCAGTGCCGCCGAGATCGCCGGCCGGGCAATCAGCGGCTTTACCGAAGACGGCCATTTCATCGCCTTCATTGATGGCAAGGGCAATGTCGAGGCCGCCTCGGAGGGGTTTTCGGCGCTCGACATCCAGCCCGCGACATTGGCGGCCCTGGTGGCCGACGTCGCGGCCCAGGGCGAGCGCATCGTCAAGCGCCTCGTTCGGGGCGGCATGAACTCCTACCCCGCCGGCCTCGCCCGGCTGACGCCGGAGCGGCATCTGCTGGTGGTGATCGACGAGGACCAACTCGAGGACAGCGCGGCTCCGGCAGACGGCTCGCCGGCGACAACGGAAAGCCGCGCCGAGGAGATTGGCGTTCGGATGGCGGCAACCGCCGCGACAGGATCCGATCCTCGGCAGGACAATGGGGCGACAGCTGCCGCGACCGAGCACGAACACGTCCCTTCCGAGCCAATGGCTGGCGATATGCCGGAACCGACAGCGCAGGAAATCGAGGAGCCGGCCGGGTCTACACCCGTTGCCGCCGACAATGATCAGCCGGTTGCGGGCACGCCGGGCCAGCACGATCATTGGTATTTCAATGCCGGAGAAGACGACGCGCCAGCCTTGCCAGAACCGAAACGGGTGACAGAGGCGGTCGGCACCGAAGCTGCGGCGCACAGCGTAAAGCAGGACCAGGCCACCTCGCCCGTAGTACCGACCGCGACCATGGCCACCCGGACCATAGACCGTTCGGCCGCACCGATGCGTTTTGTCTGGCGGACCGACGCCGAGGGCAAGTTTAGCGCCCTGTCTCCAGAATTCGCCGATCTCGTCGGCCATCCAGCCGCCGACGTGATCGGCCGGCGCTTCCGGGATGTGGCGGCGGCCTTCGGCCTTGATGCATCCGGTGAGATCGCCGGCCTGCTGGAGCGGCGCGACACCTGGTCCGGCCGCTCGGTGCTGTGGCCGGTCGTCGGTACCGACCTGAAGATCCCTGTCGACCTCGCGGCATTGCCTGTCTATGGCCGCGGCCGCGCCTTCGAAGGCTTCCGCGGCTTCGGCGTCGCGCGAACCGGGGATGCGGTCGTCGATCCCGAGGCGATCGGCATGGCATTGGTGCCGAATGGCGAAATGCCGGCGGCACCCAAGCCGGAAGCCATGGAGACAGTGCCGGAAGACTCGAAGGCCGAAGAGCCAAAGGCATCGGATCCGTTCAAGGGCGAAGTGCCGGCGCTGACCATCGTCCCGAAGCCGGAGCGGCGCTTTGCCGACAAGGTCATCCGGTTGGCCGAACACCGGCAGCCTGCCAACGACAAGGGGCTGTCCTCGCTGGAACGCAGCGCATTCCGCGAGATCGGCGAGCGGCTGAAGAAAGACAGTTCCACGGCGGAGCCGCCGGCAGCAGCCGAGCCGGCAAGGCAGGCGGAACAAGGTGCCGGAACAGGGTCTTTGCCCGGGCCGCACGACGCGGCCAAGCCGGAGACCGATGCGAAGCCGCGGGCGGATATCGCCAAACCGAATGCCGGGCCAGCAGATTCGAACCAGGAACCGGCGAGCGACCCGGCGCATGAGATGTCGGCGCCCGATGCGGAAGACGAGCCGGATGCGGGCGAATTTTCCCCAAGCGACGCCGAGGATCGGAGGGATCTGGCGCGGCTCGACGGTGCGCAACCGGACCAGGCAGAACAACAGGCGCCTGCCTCCGGATCCCCGCCGCCACAGGCCTCGGGCTCCCTGCTGGACTATGCCGCCGACGACAGCGACAAAGAGGCGGCGACGACCGAGAATGGCGAGGCGGTGGCGCAGGCAGAACCTGCCCAGGCACCGGCGGATGACGACAGCATGACGTCAGACGATTTTCGCGACGCTGAGGATGACGAGGATTGGAGCGGCGACGCAGCAACTGCATCCGCCGATCATGCTGTTGCGGCCACCGAGAGAACGCATCATGCGGCCGAGACGCCCATCCAGCAGCCGCGCCTGCACGTACCGCCGCTCAAGACCGAAGGGTTCATGCCGTCGGCTTTTTCCGTCGGCACAGAAAACAAGACGCCCGACACATCGCTGCTTGGCAAGCTGCCGGTGCCGCTGATCATCCATTCGGGCGACCAGTTGCACTATGCCAACGAGGAATTCCTCGACCTGACCGGGTACGCGACGCTGGAGGACCTGGAGGATGCGGGCGGCCTCGGCGCTTTGTTTGCCGATCCCTATGCCGATGACGGCGCCTCCGACGGCAGCGACCGGGCGCTGCGGCTGAAGACGCGCGACGGACAGGAGTTCCCGATCGACGCCATCCTGCGCTCCGTGCCCTGGCGCGACGGCAAGGCCCTGATGCTGGTCGTTCGCCGTTCCGGCGAGGATGATGCGCCGGCGGCGGCGCACGCGATCGGCCAGGAGCCGACGCAGCCCGACATTTCCGAACTCAAGGCACGCATCGCCGAGATGCGCACCATCATCGACACCGCCACCGACGGGGTCGTGCTGATCGGCAGCGACGGCACCATCCGTTCGATCAGCCGCCCGGCCGAGGCGCTGTTCGGTTTCGACAGCGACGAGGTGACCGGCAAGCCGTTCGCCTCGCTGTTTGCCATCGAGAGCCAGCGCGCGGCGCGCGACTATCTCACCGGCCTGTCGGAGCCTGGTGTGGCGAGCGTCTTGAATGACGGCCGCGAGGTGATCGGCCGCGAAGCACAGGGACGCTTCATCCCGCTGTTCATGACCATCGGCCGATTGCCCAATGACAGCGGCTTCTGTGCCGTGGTGCGCGACATAACGCAGTGGAAACGGGCCGAAGAGGATCTCACCCAGGCGCGTGCGGTGGCCGAACGCGCCTCCTCGCAGAAGACAGATTTCCTCGCCCGCATCAGCCACGAGATCCGCACGCCGCTCAACGCCATCATCGGCTTTTCCGAACTGATGGTGGACGAGAAGTTCGGGCCGGTGGCCAATGACCGCTATCGCGATTATCTGCGCGATATCAACCGCTCGGGCAACCACGTGCTCGATCTGGTCAACGACCTCCTGGATATCTCGAAGATCGAGGCCGGCCAGCAGGAAATGGCTTATGAGGCGGTGTCGCTCAACGATACGCTGGCCGAAACCGTGGCGATGATGCAGCCCCAGGCCAACCGCGAACGCGTCATCATCCGCTCCAGCTTCGCCTCGCGGCTGCCGGAAGTGGTGGCCGACCTGCGCAGCGTGCGCCAGATCGCGCTCAACATCCTGTCCAACGCCGTGCGCTATACCCAGGCTGGCGGTCAGGTGATCGTCTCGACCGCCTACGAGACCTCGGGCGACGTCGTCATGCGGGTGCGCGACACCGGCATCGGCATGAGTCAGGCCGAGATCGAGCAGGCGCTGAAGCCGTTCAAGCAGATCAACGCGCTGAAGCGCGGGCGCGGCGACGGCACCGGCCTTGGCCTGCCGCTGACCAAGGCGATGGTGGAGGCCAACCGCGCCCGCTTCACCATCAATTCGACGCCCGGCGAAGGCACGCTGGTGGAGGTTGCGTTCCCCTCGACCCGGGTGCTGGCGGAATAGCAAGCCAAGAAAAAAGGCGCCCAATAGGACGCCTTAGGAAATGAGATTGCTGTCACAACGGGGGCTTGAGCTGAATTCAGATCCTCGGGGCTGAGGAACGGGATTTCTCCCTCAAGTTACGTGCGACTATCGACGCCGGGCCTTAACAAGTCCTTACCGGGTCGGCAAAAAATTTACGAATGTGTACCACTCATGAAATCTAGGTAAATTCGTGCGGCATATTTCGTTAACCATGCCGGTCGCGTTCATTGCGCGAGCTGCGGCAAGTCGCGGAACAGCTCCAGCGCTTCCGGGTTGGCCAGCGCTTCCTTGTTCTTGATGGCGCGGCCGTGGACCACGTCGCGCACCGCAAGCTCGGTGATCTTGCCCGACTTGGTGCGGGGGATGTCGGAGACGGCGAGGATCCTGGCCGGAACATGGCGTGGGCTGGCGCCGCCGCGGATCTTGGCCCGGATGCGCTTTTCGAGATCGTCGTCGAGCTTGACACCGGCGGCAAGCCGCACGAACAGCACGACGCGCACATCATTGTCGAAATCCTGGCCGATGCACAGCGCCTCCAGGATTTCCGGCATCTGCTCGACCTGGTTGTAGATCTCGGCGGTGCCGATGCGCACACCGCCGGGGTTGAGCGTCGCGTCGGAGCGGCCATGGATGACCATGCCGCCATGATCGGTCCATTCGGCGAAATCGCCATGGCACCAGACATTGTCGAAACGCTCGAAATAGGCCGCCTGGTATTTCTTGCCGTCGGGATCGTTCCAGAAGCCGATCGGCATGGACGGAAACGCCCTGGTGCATACCAGTTCCCCCTTCTCTTGCCGGACCGGCTTGCCGTCATCGTCCCAGACGTCTACGGCGAGGCCTAGGCCCGGCCCCTGGATCTCCCCGGTCCAGACCGGCTGGGTCGGCACGCCGAGCACGAAGCACGAGACGATATCGGTGCCGCCGGACACCGAGGCCAGGTGCACGTCCTTCTTGATGCCATCATAGACGAAGCGGAAATCCTCGGGGGAAAGCGGCGATCCGGTGGAGGATATGGCCCGTATCGTCGACAGATCATGGCTGCGGATCGGCTTGAGACAGGCCTTGCGCACGGAATCGATGAACTTGGCCGAGGTACCGAGAAAGGTCATCTTCTCGGCATCGGCGAAATCGAACAGCACATTGCCGTCAGGATAGAAGGGAGAACCGTCGTAGAGCAGCAACGTGGCGCCGGACGCGAGGCCCGAAACCAGCCAGTTCCACATCATCCAGCCGCAGGTGGTGAAATAGAAGAATCGATCGCCATCGCCGAGGCCGGCATGCAACCGATGTTCCTTGACATGCTGAATGAGCGTGCCGCCGGCGGAATGGACGATGCATTTGGGAACGCCGGTGGTACCGGACGAAAACAGGATGTAGAGCGGATGCGAAAACGGCAGCCGCTCGAAGATGACGGGCCTGGCGGCAAAGGGCGACAGGGCCTCTTCCATCGCCACCGCCTTGTCGATGGTATCAGCCACGTCGGCGGAGGTGCCGAGATAGTCGACGAGCAGGACTTTGCGGACGCCGCCGAGCCTGGCCGCGACCGCCTTGACCTTGTCGGCGACCTCGATCGCCTTGCCATTGTACCAATAGCCGTCCGGCGCGATGAAGATGACGGGCTCGATCTGGCCGAACCGATCGAGCACGCCCTGCTCGCCGAAATCGGGAGAACAGGATGACCACACCGCCCCGATCGAGGCCGCGGCCAGCATGGCGGCGACGGCCTCGGGCATGTTGGGCATCATCGCCGCTATACGGTCACCCTTCTTCACCTTGAGCGACAGGAAAAGCTGCTGCAGGCGTGAGACCAGGCCATGCAGTTCATTCCACGACAGCCGCCTCTCGACCTTGTCCTCGCCGCGAAAGACGATGGCCTCGCCGGCGCCGGTCTTTTTCAGAAGGTTTTCGGCGAAATTCAACGACGCGTCCGGAAAGAAGGAGGCGCCGGGCATCTTCTCGCCGTCGAGCAGCAGTCGTTCACCCTTGTCGCCTTCAAGACCGCAGAAATCCCAGACGAGATCCCAGAACGCCTCCCGGTTCTCGACCGACCAGCGGTGGAGGTCGGCATAGGACGAGAATGGACTGCCGGTACTTGCTGCCGCGGCCTTCATGAAAGCGGTCAACGGCGAGGCATCAATCTGGTCTTGTGTCGGGGTCCAGAGCGGTACTTCGCCAGCCATGATCGATCCTCCCACGGTCGCCATCGCTTATGCATATCGCGGCGCAGCAGAGCAAGATTTTGTTGGGCCGATGCGGTCAGGTGTGCGCAAATGCCATCGCCGGGCCATAATGACTTGAAATGCGTCGGCCCTAAGTCGTAGTGACGGCAGGGGGTTACACCCGTCGGACGCTCGTTTTGTCGGAATGGAAGCATACGGGGCTATATGCCATCATCCTTGATCCGCCGCGGAGTATGGGCGATCGGCGCTGCCGCGATCGTCATCGCTCTGGTGATCGCGGCGCTGCCGCTGATCGCTTCGACGCGGATCGTGCGTGACCGCATCGCGTGGGAATTGAGCGCCTGGAGCGGCTTTCGGGTTGCCATCGAGGGATCGCCACGCATCGAGGTCTGGCCAAAATTCCGCGCGATCCTGACCGATGTGACGCTGTCGAAGTGGACCGAAGGCGATGCGCCGCCGGTCGTCGAAGCCGAACGGGTCGAGGTCGACCTCTCGGCCATGGCGGCATTGCAGGGTGACGTGGTGTTTTCGACGGCACGGCTGGTGCGGCCGACGATCCGGGTCCAGCGCACGGCGGACGGTCTGTTCCTGCCCACGGCGCCGACCGGCGGGCGCATCGCGCGCTCCATCGACGCGGCTCGCGGCCTGGTCAACGCCGACCCCGCCAAGCCCGACCTCGACAAGCTGCCGGCCGACACTTTCGGCACCGTGGAGTTCAGGGACGGTCGCATGGTGGCGTCCGTCAACGGCAAGGATGAAGAGATCCTGAGCAGTCTTAGCGGCCAGGCCACCTGGGCGGCGATGAACAGCAATGCGACACTGTCCGCGACCGGGATCTGGCGTGGCGAAAGCGTGACCGTGGACGCCGCCTCGCCGAGGCCGCTGGTGCTGTTTGCCGGGGGCATGGCGCCGCTGACCCTGTCCTTCAAGGCGGCGCCGGCCACCTTCTCCTTCGACGGCACGGCCAGCATGTCCGAAAACGCCTATTTCGACGGCCAGGTAAAATTCGCGGCCCCCTCGCTGCGCCGCGTACTGGAATGGTCGCAGGCCGGCATCGCGCCGAGCGCCGCGATCGGCTCGGTCAGCATCTCGAGCAAGGTCACGGCATCGGCCGGACGCGTCAAGTTCGAGAACACGGCGCTGGCGCTAGACAACAATCCGGGCATGGGTGCGCTGGACGTGTCGCTTGGCGAGGCACAGCCGGTGATCTCGGGCACGCTGGCCTTCGACACGCTCGACCTCAGGTCGTTTCTATCCGCCTTCACGTCGCTGGGACCGGCGAACAGCGGCGAGCCAGGTCAGATCGACACAAGTTTCGCCGACCGGGTCAACCTCGATCTCAGGCTGTCGGCAGCGCATGCCACGGCAGGGAGCATCCAGCTTGCCGATGTCGCGGCCACCGCGCAGGTCAAGGACGGCCTTTCCGTCTTCGACATCTCCGACGCCTCCGCCTTCGGCGGCAACATCCAGACCAGCCTTCGCTTCGACCGCAAGCCAGAGGGCACCCAGGTCGAGATCCGGCTGCTGGCTTCCGATGTCGATGGCGGCGCGTTCGGCACCGCGGCCGGGATGACCCGGCTGGTGCCGGTCGGCACGGGCACCGTTTCGGTCATCCTCAAGGGACCAGGAAGGACTTGGGATTCGGTTTTTGAGAACGCCGACGGCTCGGTCTCGGCGACCTTTGGCCCTGGCGCGCTCAGCAAATTCAACCTGCCGGCCTTTCTCAAGCATACCGAACAAGGCGGCTTCTTCGCGCTCGACGATGTCTCGGACGGGACGCTGCCCATCGATGGCGCCGAAGTGAAGGCAACCATTTCGCGAGGCGTGGCCAGACTGGACAAGGCCGAGGCCAATTCGGCGAAATACAAGATCTGGCTTTCCGGCATCGCATCCTACGCAGGACGCGGACTGGCGCTGTCGGGCGGTGTTATCCAGCCGGATCAGCCAGCAACCCAGAAGAGCGGCCAGCAGGGACCCAACCAGTCGTCGTTTTTCGTCGGCGGCACGTGGAGCACGCCGTTCATTTCACCCATCAGCCGCGGCGTTTCGGGCGAATAAGGCCTGGCCGCTCAGTTGAAACGCTCTAACCGCGCTGCGCGGCCCGCTCGTCAAGCTGCCGCTGCACCTCGCGCCGCTTATTGGCGACCGAAGCGATGATGACGCCAATCGTGACGATCGCGATCAGGAGGGTGCAGGCGGCATTGATCTCCGGCGTCACACCGAGGCGGACCTGGCTGTAGATCTTCATCGGCAGCGTGGTGGCGCCGGGGCCCGAAGCAAAGCTGGCGATGACAAGGTCGTCCAGCGACAGCGTGAAGGCCAGCATCCAGCCGGACACGATCGCCGGCAGAATGACTGGCAGGGTGATCTGGAAAAAGGTCTTCACGGGCGGCGCGCCAAGATCCATGGCGGCTTCTTCCAGCGAGCGATCGAAGCTGACAAGCCGCGACTGCACGACAACAGCGACAAAGCACATCGTGAAGGTGATATGCGCGAGGATCACGGTCGTCATGCCGCGATCCATGCCGATGGCGACAAACAGCAGGAGCAGCGACAGGCCGGTAATGACGTCAGGCATGACCAATGGTGCGAAGATCATGCCGGAGAACAGGACCCTGCCCCGGAAGCGTGTGTAGCGGGTCAGCGCCAAGGCCCCCATTGTGCCGAGAACGGTGGCCACGGTCGCTGAAATCAGACCGACGCGGATGGTCACCCATGCGGCGTCCATCAGGCCCTGATTGTGGAACAGCGATACGTACCATTTGGTGGAAAAGCCGCCCCAGACGGTGACGAGCTTGGACTCGTTGAAGGAGAAGACGACGAGCAGCACGATCGGCAAATAGAGAAAGGCAAAACCGAGCGTGATCGAGGTGATGTTGAAGCGGCTCCAGGTGGTATTCACTTGTCCTGCTCCTGCGCGCGGGCCTGGGCATGCTGGAACAACACGATCGGTACGATCAGCAGCAGCAGCAGGATGACGGCGACGGCCGACGACACCGGCCAGTCACGATTGGCGAAAAACTCGTTCCACAGTGTCTTGCCGATCATCAGCGTCTGCGAGCCGCCGAGCAAATCGGGGATGACGAACTCGCCGACGGCAGGGATGAACACCAGCAGGCAGCCGGCTATGACGCCGGGCAGCGACAGCGGAAAAGTGATCTTCCAGAAGGCTGACGTCGGCGGGCAGCCGAGGTCCTTGGCTGCCTCGATCAGCGAATAGTCCATTTTTTCCAGCGACGAGTAAAGCGGCAGCACCATAAACGGCAGGTAGGAATAGACGATGCCGATGAAGATGGCCGTGTAGGTGTTGAGGATCACCAGCGGCTGGTTGATGATGTGCAGCGACAAGAGCAACTGGTTGAGCAGTCCCTCGGGCTTGAGGATGCCGATCCAGGCATAGACGCGGATCAGGAACGACGTCCAGAACGGCAGGATGACCAGCATCAGCAATGTCGGGCGGATTGTCGCCGGAGCGCGGGCCATGCCATAGGCGATGGGATAGCCAACCAGCAGGGTCAGCACCGTCGAGATGGCTGCGATGACGACGCTGGTGAGATAGGCCTTAAAATAGAGCGCGTCCTGCGTCAGCCAGACATAATTGTCGAAGTTGAGGTCGCGAAAGCCGGCGAAGAAACCGGAAACGCCGTCCCTGAAATCGAGCACCGGCGTATAGGGCGGCATGGCGATAGCGGTCTGCGACAGCGAGATCTTGAAGACGATGACGAAGGGAACAAGAAAGAAGAACAGCAGCCAGAGATAGGGAACGATGATGACGAGCCGGCTGACGAAGCCGGCACCGAGCCGCGTCAGGAACGGATTGGCGGCAGTGGGTGGCGCGGCGGCATCGGTAACGGCGATGTTGGACATGGCCGTCCCCTACCGTGCCAGCACGACGCCGGCGTCGGGCCGGAAAGACACCCAGGCGCGGTCGTTCCAGGTCAGTGGATCCTCGGTCACACGGGCCGCATTCAAGGCGCTTGCCCGCACGATCTGCCCGTCGTCCAGCCTGACGTGATAGACAGTCATGTCGCCGAGATAGGCTATGTCGTAAACCTCACCCTCCAGCGCGTTGACGGCATCGGCCGGCTTCTTAGACGAGACCCTGATCTTCTCCGGCCTGACGGCGAAGACGATATCCGCATTGGCCTTTGCAGCCGCGCCGCCATTCTCGACGACGATCTGAGCTCCGCTTGGACCTGTAATACGCGTCGTGTTGGCTGCCTGTTCGGCAACCTTGCCCTCGAACATGTTCACGTTGCCGACGAAATGAGCGACGAAGCGCGACGTCGGGGCCTCATAGACTTCCGGCGGCGTCGCCACCTGCATGACCTCGCCCTTGTCCATGATGGCGATGCGGTCGGCCATCGTCATCGCCTCTTCCTGATCATGGGTGACGACGACGAAGGTGAGACCAAGCTCCTGCTGCAGATCCATCAGTTCGAACTGAGTTTCCTCGCGCAATTTCTTGTCGAGCGCGCCGAGCGGCTCGTCGAGCAGCAGCACCTTCGGTCGCTTGGCGACCGAGCGGGCAAGCGCGACGCGCTGGCGCTGACCGCCGGAGAGCTGATGCGGCTTGCGCTTGGCGAACTGCTCGAGCTTGACCAGCTTCAGCATGTCGGCGACGCGCTTTTCGATATCGGGCTTCGGCATGCCTTCCTGCTTGAGGCCGAAGGCGATGTTCTTCTCGACCGTCATATGCGGGAACAGGGCATAGGACTGGAACATCATGTTGACCGGCCGGCGATAGGGTGGAATGCCGCGCAGATCCTGGCCGTCGAGCAGGATGCGTCCGGCCGTCGGCTCCTCGAAGCCGGCAAGCATCCTGAGCAGCGTCGACTTTCCGCAACCCGATGCGCCAAGCAAAGCGAAGAATTCACGCTCGAAAATGGTCAGCGACAGATTGTTGACGGCGGTAAAGTCACCGAATTTCTTGGTGACTTTGTCGAACTGGATATATGGCTTGGCGTTCGGGTCGTTCCATGGCGCGAAGTCCCTGCGGATGCTGCCAAGCGATTTCATATCCCCACTCCGTGCTTTTTTATTCCCCAAAAGAATCAACCCCGGCAGTTGGCTGCCGGGCCGCGTCGGATTGCCTACTGGCCGGTGACGATCTTGGTCCAGCTGCGCGTGACGATGCGCTGGGTCTTGGGATCGTAAGGCTGGGTGGTATAGAGCTTCTGCAAGGTCGCGGCGTCCGGATAGACCGAGGGGTCGTCGAGCAGCGCCTTGTCCACGAATTGCTGCGATGCCTTGTTGCCGTTGGCATAAAGGACATAGTTCGACGACTTGGCGATCACTTCCGGCGTCATCATGTAGTTGATGAATTCAAGCGCCTCGGCGACGTGTGGCGCGTCGGCGGGGATTGCCATCTGATCGAACCACATCTGGGCGCCTTCCTTCGGCACGGAATAGCCGATTTCCACGCCTTGCTTGGCCTCGACCGCGCGGTTGCGAGCCTGGAACACGTCACCCGACCAGCCGACCGCCAGGCAGATGTCGCCATTGGCAAGTGCGTTGATGTATTCGGACGAGTGGAACTTCCTGATATAGGGACGGACCTTGAGAAGAGCTTCCTCGGCCTTGGCAATGTCGTCGGGCGAGGTGCTGTTGGGGTCGAGACCGAGGTACTTCAACGCCGCCGGCAGGATGTCGGATGGAGAATCCAGCACATAGACGCCGCAATCCTTCAATTTGGCCAGGCTATCGGGGTTGAAGAACGTATCCCAGCTGTCGATCTTGTCGGTGCCGAGCGCTGCCTGCACTTTCTTGGTATTGTAGCCGATGCCGACCGTGCCCCACATGTAATTGACCGAGTATTCGTTGCCGGGATCGTATTTGGCGGTGCGCTCGGTAACCGTGTCCCACATGTTGGAGAGGTTCGGCAGCTTCGACTTGTCGAGCTTCTGGAACACACCGGCCTGGATCTGGCGGGCCAGGAAATTGCCGCTCGGCACCACGACGTCGTAGCCGCTGCCGCCGGCGAGCAGCTTGGTTTCGAGGATCTCGTTGGAATCGAACGTATCGTAAACGACCTTGATGCCGGTTTTCTTGGTGAAATCATCGATGATCGAACTGTCGATGTAATCCGACCAGTTGAAGACGTTGACGACGCGGTCCGCGGCGTGACCGGCGGGCGTCAAAAGCGCCAGAAATACCGAGGTTGCCGAAAGCCAGAGTGCTTTGCGGATCATGCTATTCTCCTTTGGTGAGTGTTCCATTGCCGGCGCGTCGCGACATGCTCGCGCGGCCGGGCATTTGGTTTAGACTGTTGAGCTTTCCAGAGGTCGACGGCCGCCATTCGGCATACCACCGAAGGCCACCCACTCGGTCGGGGCGGGAAGGAATTGCGATGCCGTCAGAAGCTTTCGCCACCGTGCGGTCAGGGATACTAGAATGTGGTCCGGTCTCGATCGGGCCGCCGGGGAGACTTGGCAAGATACGCCTGTCTTGTTGTTGCCGTGGTCCCAGCCTGCCCGGGCGGCAGCGACATTGTCAATGGGCAAAGCTTCGGCGCCCGCATCAATTAGGCGAAGGCACTCCGGTGACCCCAGCCCGCTGCGGCCGCGCCTGGCGCTTGAATTCGAGCCCGATATGGACAAGCAGCGCCGTAACCACCACCGCGCCGCCGACGATGGTGCGCCCGGACGGCACCTCGGAATGGATGAGCCAGACCCATATCGGCCCCAGGATCGGCTCGAACGTGCCGAGCAACGCCGCGATCGCCGCCGGGATCAAGCGCGCACCAGTGGCGAAGAAAGCAAGGCCAAGGCCGAGATTGACCACGCCGAAGACGAAGAGGAAGCCCATGTCGCCGGCCGATACCGCGAAGGTCGAAGCCTGCGAGGCGGCGAAGCCCGCCGCCAGGATCGTGCCGAGACAGGTCGCCGGCGTCATGCGCACGCTGGAGAAGCGCCGGGTGATGACGGTGGCGATCGAGAACATGAACGCGATCAGCAGCGCCAGTCCATCGCCTATGGGCGAGACGGCGCCGTCAAGGGATTCAGACACCATGATGGCGACGCCGGCGATGACGGCGGCGATCGCTATCCAGGTCGCGACGGTTACCTTTTCGCGGAACAGCGCCCAGGCAAACAGAGCCGCCAGAAGCGGCACGCCGGCTTGCATCAAAAGGATATTGGCGACGGTCGTATAAGCAAGCGCCACCACGAACGAGGTCGACGCAATGGCGAAGCAGAACCCCACCGCAATGCCCGGCAGGCCCATTTCCCGGAATGACTTCACCATGCCGCGCCAGCCATCACGCCAGACCATGTAGCAGAGCAGGAAGGCGGCAGCCCAGGCAGAGCGCCAGAAAATGACCGTCCAGCTGTCACCGACGCTGATGAAGCGGGCGATGGTGCCGCCGAAACTCCACATCAGCGCCGACAGGAAGACCAGGAGCATGCCGACGCGTTCCTCGCGCGGCGAGACTGTCGAGGTAGCGAGGCCGGTCGACGCAACAAGGCCCGGCGATGATGCTGTGGCTGTCATGGGCGCGGCTGTCGAGCTTTTGTTGACGGGACGATGCGCAAGAGACGACAAAAAACTGCTGTGTTCGCGTAACGCAAAGACTTAAGACGTGGGTGATCCAGAGACCGGCGACGATTGTGGCACCTTTGCTGCGGCGTTACTGGAAGTCGAAGGCACTCAAGCCGGTCACCATCTCGTCGAGGCCGAGCGGTCGCGTCACCGGCGGCTCGGCGCGCGCCAGGCAGCCAACGCGCTCGCAAAGCCGGCAGGCGGGGCCGACAGGCGTCGCCACGACGGTGCCCGCCCCCATCTTCGCGCCGGCCGCCGAGCCAGGCAGCACCGTGCCATAGACGATGTCGTCGCGTAAGCCGATGTCGCAGCCGAGCAGCAGTGCCGTGCGGCGCGGTCGTTCGGAGAATGCGCCTTGCGGCCCCTCCAGCGTGCGGGCGATGCACAGGAATTCGGCGCCGTCGGGCATTTCCACCGCCTCGACGAATATCTGACCCGGCTGGGTGAAGGTGACATGCACGGGAAGCTTGGGACAGCCACCGCCAAAGCGGCTTTGCGGAAAGCCCTGGCTGCCGGCCTTGCGGAAGCGGTTTCCCGCATTGTCGATCTCCAGCATGAAGAAGGGCACGCCGGAAGCACCTGGCCGCTGCAGCATGGTCAGCCGGTTTGCCGCCTGCTCGAAGGAGACGCCGAAGCGCGAGCGCAGGACATCGATGTCGTAGCGTGAGCGAACGGCCGCCGCGTGAAAGGGCTGATAGGGCATCATCAGCGCATGGGCGGCGTAGCGGCCGAGTTCGAAGCGGGCAAGGCGGCGCGCCTCATCCGTGGTCAGCCTCAGCGCCTCGATCTCGCCGGCGACCGCAACCGTCATACGGATCAGGCAGGCCTCCATTGCGACTTCACGCAACTGGTCGAACGGCGACAGACGCTCGGATAGGAACAGGCGCTGCGAGTGGCGGTCGTAGCGGCGGCGCCAGTTCGGCATGGTGGCGACCGGCAGAACCTTCACCACGATGCCGTATTCGCGCTTCAGCCATGCCTTCAAGGCGCCAAACAAGTCGTCGCCGGGATCGAGCACCGACGTGAACGCCTCGGCCTCTTCCTCGAGCGAGGCGAAATGGTTCGGGCGCCGCTCGAAAATCTCGTGCACCTCGTCGATCGGCAGGCGGGCGCCGGAGAGGGCGGTCGCCCGGCCCTCGCGGGCCAGAAGCTGGTTGAGATCGGATAGCCGCTCGGCTTGCTCGCGATAGGCTCGGAACAGTTTTATCACCGCGGCGGAGGCATTGGGCGCCGCCTCGGCAAACTCGATCAGTTCCTGATCTCCCGGCAGTTCGCCGACCAGCAGCGGATCGGTAAACACCTCCTTGAGGGCAGCGACCGATCCCCTTGCCTCGCCCTGAAGCTCATGCGGATCGACCTTGTAGACCGAGGCGAGCTTCAGGATCAGTTGCACCGTCAGCGGTCGCTGGTTGCGCTCGATCAGGTTGAGGTAGGACGGCGAGATGCCGAGCCCCTCGGCCATCGCCGTCTGGGTCAGACCCTTGGCGCCGCGGATGCGGCGGATGCGCGGCCCAGCGAAAATCTTCTGGTCAGCCATCGCCAATCCTTGACAGAAAATTACAAACCGTTCGCTGCATCCCCGCCCCCTCTTCGCTTGACAGGATTGACAAATTTACAGTGCCCTTCTGTCAAACACAACACAGGTTTTCTCTTATATGCGTCCAGTTTTCCTGATTGTTCTGGCTCATGCTGCGGCATTATGTAAATCCAGTCACATAGAAGCGGCCCCGAGAATTGGCTGTGCAGAAACCTTCGGAGTGACTAATGACCGATTTTTACAACCTTGTCCCCTCGGCGCCTGAAGGTCGCTTCGACGGCATTGAGCGTCCCTATTCGCCGGAGGACGTGAAGCGGCTGCGCGGTTCGGTGCAGATTCGCCAGAGCCTTGCCGAAATGGGTGCCAACCGGCTGTGGAAGCTCATCCACGAGGAGGACTTCGTCAACGCGCTCGGCGCCATGTCCGGCAACCAGGCGATGCAGCAGGTGCGCGCCGGGCTGAAGGCGATCTACCTGTCGGGCTGGCAGGTTGCCGCCGACGCAAACACCGCCTCGGCGATGTATCCGGACCAGTCGCTCTATCCGGCCAACGCGGCGCCCGAACTGGTCAAGCGCATCAACCGCACGCTGCAGCGCGCCGACCAGATCGAAACCTCCGAAGGCAAGGGGCTTTCTGTCGAGACCTGGTTCGCGCCGATCGTTGCCGACGCGGAAGCCGGCTTCGGCGGTCCGCTCAACGCCTTCGAGATCATGAAGGCGTTCATCGAAGCCGGTGCCGCTGGCGTCCACTATGAGGACCAGTTGGCGTCGGAGAAGAAGTGCGGCCATCTCGGCGGCAAGGTCCTGATCCCGACCGCGGCGCATATCCGCAACCTCAACGCGGCGAGGCTCGCGGCCGACGTGATGGCCACGCCAACCTTGGTGGTGGCACGCACGGACGCGGAAGCTGCAAAGCTGCTGACCTCCGATATCGATGAGCGCGACCAGCCCTTCGTCGACTATGATGCCGGCCGCACGGTGGAAGGCTTCTACCAGGTCCGGAACGGCATCGAGCCTTGCATCGCGCGGGCCATTGCCTATGCGCCGCACGCCGACCTGATCTGGTGCGAGACCTCGAAGCCCGACCTGGCGCAGGCCAAGAAATTCGCCGAGGGGGTGCGCAGGCACCATCCGGGCAAGCTGCTCGCCTACAATTGCTCGCCGTCGTTCAACTGGAAGAAGAATCTCGACGACGCGACGATCGCCAAGTTCCAGAGGGAACTGGGCGCCATGGGCTACAAGTTCCAATTCATCACGCTGGCCGGCTTCCACCAGCTCAACTACGGCATGTTCGAACTCGCCCGCGGCTACAAGGCGCGGCAGATGGCGGCTTATTCCGAGCTGCAGGAAGCGGAATTCGCGGCGGAAGCCAATGGCTATACCGCGACCAAGCACCAACGTGAGGTCGGCACCGGCTATTTCGACGCCGTCTCGATGGCGATTACCGGCGGCCGGTCGTCGACCACGGCCATGCATGAATCAACCGAGCACGCGCAGTTCAAGCCGGCCGCGGAATAGCGACCAGGGGAATACCGAAGAAACGCCCAACAGGGCCTCAGACATAGGAGAAGACCAATGGCATCGATAAGTCGCGTCAAGGAACGGGCCGAAGAGCAATCGACCACGATGAGCGTCGACCAGCAGGCGACAATCCGCATGCTGGCCAACGACCTGCACAGGCTCAACCAGTCGGTGATGAAGGCGGTCGAGGCGGGCGTCTCGGTGGAGCTCGTGCGCTCCGCGAGGCACCATGGCGGCGACGGCAATTGGGGCGACCTGCTGATCCCGGTGATCGTTACGCAACAAAGCCATGGCTGACCCGGAAGCGCTACAACCGGCCATTTGCCCGCGCCGCGCATGCGCAGGTGAATTTTATTTTTATGTAACCAAGCTATGTACAGGGCAGTACAGTGCTGTTGCTTGAACCCACTGTGTAGGACATGCTTTCAGAAGTCCTTTATTTCAACTTGACATAGGGCGCGATCTCACGCCAATTGCCCCCAGATTCAACTCTGCATTGAAATAGGGGCGAGATTCTTGGCCGACTTGGGTGCCCAGTGAGTGACAAGGGGAAGAGTACAACACATCTGAATCTGGCGACTCGGGGGTCAAACATTGAGACGATCCGAGATTCCTCGCGGGTGCTTGTTGTCGGGAAGTCGCCGATCAATCGCGTCGTGGTGTCTAAAATCGTTGAGCGTTCCGGGCTCAAGCCACTCTCGGAATCGCCTGAAATGGCGGTGAAGACCTTGCGTTCGCTTATCCCCGGGGCGGTTGTCCTCGATGGTGGCCCCGACAACAAAGACTGCGACACGCTGATGTCCAGCATCGACACGTTGCGGCGAGCCACGGGCAAGGCACTTCCTCCCGTGATCCTGCTTTCAACCAAGAATGACACGCCGGAGAGCCTGGGCCTGGCGCATGTCGTCGACGTGGTGGTGGCCAAGCCGATCACGCCCGAACGGTTGCAACCGGTCATCGATCGCCTGACCGGCCGCTAAAACGATTCCAAAAAGGCGAGAACCGTTTTTCCATCCAGGACTGCGCGAAAAATCAGCCGGAGGTCAACGATCAAACTCTGTTTTTGATGCTTTCGACCAGCGCGGGCAATTGGCTGAGATCCGATATCTGGCGGAAACGCGGCTCGGCAACCGGCGCCTCGACATGTTCGAGCACCCAAGTCAATTCGTGTGGCACATGGACACCCCAGCCGCCAGCCTCGATGGCGGGCACCACATCCGACTTCAGCGAATTGCCGACCATCATGCCCCTTGCCGGGCCATCGCCATGGCGGTTGAACAGGCGCGCATAGGTCGCGGCGGTCTTGTCGCTGACGATCTCGACTGCATCGAACAACTCGCCCAGCCCGGAGCCGGCCAGCTTGCGCTCCTGATCGAACAGATCGCCCTTGGTGATCAGCACGAGGCGGAAAGTGCCGGCGAGCTTCTCGACCGTCTCGCGTGCATGCGGCAAGGGCTCGATCGGATGGCCCAGCATCTCGCGGCCGGCGTCGAGAATCTCCGATATGACGGAAGCCGGCACGCGCCCGTCGGTAATTTCTATCGCCGTCTCGATCATCGAGAGCGTAAATCCCTTGATGCCGAAGCCGTAGATCGCGAGATTGCGCCTCTCGGCTTCCAACAGTCGAGCCGAGATCTGCTCGCCCTCGCCATGATCGGCCAGCATGGCGGCAAAGCGCCTTTCCGTCATTCGGAAGAACCGTTCGTTCTGCCAAAGCGTGTCGTCGGCATCGAAGCCGATCGTGGTCAGTTCGCTGCTGGGTCTCATCGCCGGCTTCTCGAGTGCGGAAAGACGCCAAACCTATGCCGACCGGCAAGCGGTTTTCAACCCGAGACGGCAAATGCCAGCGGCGGCTCCCCTTCCCTTCCATCGCACGGCACGGCTATACTTGAAAATCCGCAACCCAAACTGGTGAATGATGCCGCCTGCAAAAAAGGAAGTCCGTCCGTCGAGCCGCGGAGGACGAACGCGCACACCTGCCTTCGTGAAAAACCTGCGAGGTGTGAAGAACTGGAAGGAGGTCAGCGATTGGCTGGAATGGCGCGGCATCGAGGATATCGAATGCATCACGCCTGATCAGGCCGGCGTGGCGCGCGGCAAGATGATGCCTTCGAAGAAATTCACTTCCAACACCTCACTGGCGCTGCCTTCGGCCGTCTTCATGACGACGATTTCCGGCGGCTATCCGGAGGACGGCAACGGCTTTCACTATCCGGAAGACGACGGCGACCTCAAGCTGATGCCGGACCTGTCGACATTGACCGTGGTGCCCTGGGAAGAAGACCCGACGGCCGCCGTCATCTGCGACCTCGTCCACCAGGACGGCCGCTCGGTCGAGTTCACGCCGCGCAATGTGCTGAAGCGCGTGCTGGCGGCCTATGACAAGCTTGGGCTGAAGCCGGTCGTGGCACCCGAAATCGAGTTCTACCTGGTGCGCAAGAATCCAGACCCGGACTATCCCCTGACCCCGCCTGTCGGCCGCTCGGGGCGCGCGATCGGCGGCGGCGCCGGCTATTCGATCGCCGGCGTCAACGAGTTCGACGAACTGATCGACGACATCTACCATTTCTCCGAAAGCCAGGGCCTGGAGATCGACACGCTCATCCACGAAGAGGGCGCCGGCCAGCTCGAGATCAATCTGCGCCACGGCGACCCGATCGAGCTCGCCGACCAGGTATTCATGTTCAAGCGCACCATTCGTGAAGCCGCGCTCAAGCATGAGATCTACGCGACCTTCATGGCCAAGCCGATTCAGGGCCAGCCGGGCTCCGCCATGCATATCCATCAGTCGATCGTCGACAAGAAGACGGGCAGGAACATCTTTTCGGCCGAGGATGGTTCGGAGACCGAGGACTTCTTCCATTTCATCGGCGGCATGCAGAAGCACGTGCCGAATGCGCTGGTTATGTTCGCGCCCTACGTCAATTCCTACCGGCGGCTGACGCAGGCGGCCTCTGCCCCGGTCAACAACAAATGGGGCTACGATAACCGCACCACGGCGTTCCGCGTGCCGCGTTCCGACCCTGCGGCGCGGCGCGTTGAAAACCGCATCCCGTCCTCCGATGCCAATCCCTATCTGGCGCTGGCGGCTTCGCTTGCCTGCGGGCTGATCGGCATCACCGGGAAGATCAAGGCCGAGCCTCCCGTGCTGACCACTGCCAACGCACACGAGATCGACCTGCCGCGCAGCCTGCTCGAAGCCGTCGACCTGTTCGAGGGCGACGAGGAACTCTGCGCATTGCTGGGCAAGTCCTTCGCCGCCACCTATGCGGCGATCAAGCGGGCGGAATTCGAAACGTTCATGGAAGTGATCAGTCCGTGGGAGCGGGAATATCTGCTGCTCAACGTCTGACCAATCATGAACTACCAATCCCCCATTTCCCCCGGCCGATCCTGGTATGAGGACACGGCTGGGCCGCGGCCCGAATATCCAACGCTCGACGGTGATCGGACCTGCGACGTCGTTATTATCGGCGGCGGGTTTACCGGCCTGTCGGCAGCGACGCATTTGGCCAAGGCCGGTACCAACGTTGTCCTGATCGAAGCATATCGTTTTGGCGACGGCGCTTCGGGGCGCAATGGCGGCCAGCTCGGCACCGGGCAGCGTGCCTGGGCCGAGGACCTAGAGGCCGAATACGGTCTGTCCCGCGCCAGGGCACTGTTCGATCTCGCCGAAGAGGCGAAGGCGCATCTCATCGACTTCGCCGCCATAAACCAGATCGATATCGACTATATGCCGGGCCAGCTCTCGGTCGCGCACAAGCCGCGCTATGTCGACGACTACAAGGCGCATGCCGAAATCATGGCCCGCCGCTTCTCGTACCCGCACATCTCCTTCATGGATGCGAAGGAGACGGCGCATCGGTTGGGCTCGAGCGCTTATTTCGGCGGCACGCGCGATATCGGGACCGGCCATATCCATCCGATGAAGCTGGTGATCGGCACGGCGCGGGTGGCGGCACAAGCCGGCGCCCACTTGTTCGAAGGGACGCCATCGACCGGCATCGTCTCGGCGGGCGGCAAGGTCAGGGTCTCCACGCCAAGAGGGACGATCTCGGCGCAAAAATGCCTGATCGCGGTCAACGCCTATGGCGGCACGCTCGAGCCGGTGAGTGCCGCGCACATCATGCCGATCGGGTCCTTCATCGGCGCGACCGCGCCGCTGGGGCCGGATTCGAACGTCTTGCCGGGGAGCGAATCGGTCGACGATTCCCGCTTCGTCGTGCGCTATTTCCGCAAATCCAGGGATGGCCGGCTGCTGTTCGGCGGACGCGAGGTCTACGGCGTCAACGATCCCAAAGATATCCACATCCACATTCGCCGTCAGATCGCGGAGCTCTATCCGGCATTGAAGGATGTCGAGATCACGCATGGCTGGGGCGGCTATGTCGGCATCACGGTGCCGCGCAAACCGTTCGTGCGCGAAGTGATGCCGAATGTGATCTCGGCCGGCGGCTATTCCGGCCATGGCGTCATGCTGTCGAACTTCTTCGGCAAGCTCTATGCCGAAACGATTGCCGGCAATCGCGACCGGCTGAAGCTGATCGAGGACCTGAAAATTCCGCCATTTCCCGGCGGCCGCCGTTTCCGCGCGCCGCTGCTTTTCCTGGCGCTCAACTGGTTCGCACTGCGCGACAGAATCTAGGCGACATCGGATCGCCACGGTCCCAAACCGTCACGACCTGATGTGATATTGTATATTCATTGTAACATTTGTTGCCTCAGCGGCACATTGCGGAAATGCCGGCAAAGGCGCAGAACCCTTGGTAATGGCGTACTGACGCCACAATCGCGGGCGAAAGGTCCGCATCTGGGCGATTGTTCGGAGATGTTGCGGGCCCGCCCGCGTTTTGGGACCGATGCTGATCGAACGCGTGACTTGCGATATTTGATCGAAAGAACACCGGCCCGCTTATGGAGGTGGCAAGAGTGATAGAGCCCTTCAGTTTCGGTGCTCCGGAACGTCGGCGCTTCGCCATGCAGTTCGGCTATGACATGCGCCCGTCATTCTGGCAGGGCGTCCGTTCGAACTCGCACCTGGTTATTGCGGCAATAGGCACCGCGGCACTGCTTGGCGTTGCCGCAGTGGCGCTCTGGCTGGCGTTGCCGACCGGCGAGAGGCAAGCAGCCGCCAGTCCCGAGCAGAGCATTCCGACCATTCCGGTGAAAACGACGAAAGTTCCCTCCTCGGGGACGACGGTGACGGCGGCTGCCGTGACGCCTCAGGCGGAGCGCAAGTCCAGCCAGGTGTCACCGACCACGGCAGCGGCGGCGGTGAACATACCAGCGCTTGCGGCCAATGATCCGCGCTGGACAGGGGCGCAGCCGAAGGCTGCGGCAACTGATCCCGATCAAACCGCGGCTCCCAGCCAGGTAGCCAAGCAGCCCGAGCCGGCGCCAAACAAAACAGCGGCGGCATTCGCCCAATCGTCTACCGATACCGATGCCACCGACGAACTTGCCAAGGTCGCCGCACCGAGCCCGCCTGCCGATAGCAGCAATCCCGATGGCGCGCAGACCGCCGCCATTCCGGAGACGCAGCCGCAAGCACCGGAACAGCAGCCGGCGGCGACCGATGACGATGGCGGCAAGGCCAAGGCCAATCCGCGCAAGGTGACAGCGGCCGGCAACGGACGCATCCTGAGAGCGGTGACCATGCGCAGTGCTCCAAAGAAGGGTGCCACCCCCATCGGTACGGTCCCTGCCCGGACCTCGGTGCAACTGATGGGCTGCAAGAAGTGGTGCGAGATCGTCTACAACGGCAAGCACGGCTGGGTGTACAAGAGCTACGTCAAGCCCGGCACGTAATGTGAGGGCGCGTTTGGACCGGCTTGGGTGCCGGGCCCAGCCTTATGACGACCTGCCTCTGAACATGCCGCGGAACTGCCGCCACATTCTGGTGCGCCTGCGGAGCATGACGTGGGCGCGATGCTGTTCGTAGGGCAATTCATACATACCACAGGTTTGGCAGCCTTCCTTCTTGCCACAGATTGGGATCCAGCATTTGACGTCATGCGTCCAGGCGAGCGCGATGCGCTCCAGGTGAAGGTTGGATGAGCTTTTGACGAGGATCAGTTCGCCGGGCACCGCCGTCCGTTTGATATGGTCGGAGACTTCCTTCACCGTCCGAAGCTCGACAAACTGGCCGTTGTCGCGATCGCTCTGACTGGCACGCGAGCGATGTGCGTTGTCTCCGGTATAGATCACCTGATCGGCGATTTCCCGCGCGGTTTGGTAGGCGTGAGCGTATTTCCTGGACGAGCCTGTGTAGTCCGAAATCTGGCCAATTACGATGCGCTTGCGGCTGGCAGTAGCCTTGGCCATCATGTCCAGGGCAAGATTGATCGAGTGCCAGGGCGCCTTGGCGGCATCGACGATGAATTGCGGACCGCCTTCGGTGATCAGCACGGCACAGCGATTCACGACTGGCTGGAACGTTGCCACCTGGGCCACAACCTTGTGTGGAGGAACACCGAGTTCGAGCGCCGTAGCGACGGCGGCAACGGTGGGTAGCCAGAAATATTCGGCGGGAAAAGACGTCTGGATTTGCAGCAGCCCTCCTCGCCAATGGATCGAAAAGGTTAGCCGGTCCGGATAGGCGGCGTGGATGTCGGTCACACGATAGTCGGCCGTCCGTGCCGCGCCGAAGGTGACGACGCGGCATCCGGCGCCGGTAGCCATGTCAGCGACATAGGGATCGTCGGCATTAAGGACTACAAGGCCCCCCGGACGCAATGCCGCGACCAATGCACGCTTTTCGATGGCGACGTTTTCCAGTGTCCTGAAACTGGCAACGTGCTCCAGACGAACCATGATGACGACAGCCACATGCGGCTGCAGCATTTCCGCCATTGGCCGGATCGTGTCGACGCCGTACGCCCCGGTTTCCATTACGACATAGTCGGCCTGTTCCACATGCTTCATGCGCCTGTAGAGCGTGCTGACGACCGAATGGATGGTGTTGGCCAGAACCTGCGTGTAGACTGGTCGATGAGCGGCCAATATGTGCCCAAGCAGTGCCGTGACGGTCGATTTTCCCGAGCTGCCGGTGACGCCGATGAAAGTCGCCTTGCTTTTCGCGCGGGCACGCTTCGCCCTGTAGACACTGACGCGCCACCGCAGATCTTTGAAAGCTTTGCGTAATTTCGACTTCATCGCGCCAACAATCCCGTTCCCCGGAAAGAACTTGAGGCCCCGTAACTTCAAGTCAAGTCGATGCCCGAGTCGCGGTCAAGTCGGCGATTGCCTCAGATGCAGCGCCCGCCATCGACCTCCAACGCGACCCCGGTGATGAAAGCGGCCTCGTCCGAGGCCAGCCATAAAGCCGCGTTGGCGATATCGAGCGGGGTCGACAGCCGCCCGAGCGGGATCGAGGCGCGGAACGCCTCGCGGATCTCGGGCGTGTCGGCGCCCATGAATTTCTCCAGCATGCCGGTTTCGCCGGCGACCGGGCAGAGGCAGTTGACGCGGATGTTTTTCGGCGCGAGCTCCACCGCCATCGACTTGGTGGCGGTGATCGCCCAGCCTTTCGAGGCATTGTACCAGGTAAGGCCGGGTCGTGGCCTCAGCCCGGCAGTCGAGGCCGTGGTCAGGATGACGCCACCGCCTTGCCGCTCCATGATCGGCACCACGGCAAGGGCGGCATGATAGATCGCCTTCATGTTGACGGCGGTGATCAAATCGAAGGTCTCCTCATCGACCTCGAGCATGTCACCGTTGCGATGGGTGTAACCGGCGTTGTTGACCATGATGTCGATGTGCCCGAAGGCGCTTTTTGCGGCATAGACCATTTCGTCGAATTCGGAGCGCAACGAAACGTCGGTCTGCGTCCAGATCGCCGCCTCGCCGATCTCATCGGCGACGCGTTTCGCACCCTTGGCGTTGAGATCGGCGATAACGACCCTGGCGCCCTCTTGCGCGAAGCGCTTGGCCATGCCTTCGCCGAAGCCCGATGCCGCCCCGGTGATAATGGCGACCTTGTTTTCCAGACGCATGCTTTCCCCGCTCATCGATATCTTCCCGCGACCAACAAGGCTGCCGACGGCCGTGGCCCACGCCGCGACAGACAAGCGCCCATTTCTCCCTTAGCTTTCGTCACATTCACGTTCTATGCTGCAACTGCGAAAGCTTCCGGAGTCTTCGTTCATCGACAAGCCTCCGGCTGGCGCCAGTGTCAAGCGCACAGGTGGACTCAATCAATATCCAGCGATTGGTCCTCGATGTGACACCATGGCACTGGAAAATTTAAATCGATTAGAATATATCAGCCGCGTACTTGCGACCGGCGTCAAAGCGGACAGACCATGACCAGCCAGATCATTCCCGTCGATCCTTTCGACTTCATCATTTTCGGCGGTACCGGCGACCTGTCGGAACGCAAGCTGCTGCCGTCGCTCTACTATCGCCAGCGCGACCATCAATTCTCCGAGCCGACGCGCATCATCGGGACGTCGCGCTCGAAAATGAGCGACGAGGAGTTCCAAGCCTTCGCCAAGCAGGCGATTTCGGACCATGTCAAGCCGGCCGATATCGATGCCAAGGAGTTGAAGACCTTCCTCGCCCGGCTTTCCTACGTCCCGGCCGATGCAACGAGCGGCGCCGGTTTCGACAAGCTGAAAAAGGCGATCGGCGAAAGCGACCACATCCGCGCCTTCTACCTTGCCGTGGCGCCGGCGCTGTTCGGCGACATCTCGCACAAGCTAAAAGAGCATAACCTGATCACGCCGAATTCGCGCATCGTGCTGGAGAAGCCGATCGGCCGCGATCTTGCCTCGGCGCGGGCGCTCAACGACTTGGTCGGCGACGACTTCCACGAAAGCCAGATTTTCCGCATCGACCATTATCTCGGCAAGGAGACGGTGCAGAACCTGATGGCGCTGCGCTTTGCCAATGCGCTCTACGAGCCGCTGTGGAATTCCGCCCACATCGACCATGTGCAAATCACGGTCGCCGAGACCGTCGGCCTGGAAGACCGCGTCACCTATTATGACAAGGCCGGCGCACTGCGCGACATGGTGCAGAACCACATGCTGCAGCTGCTTTGCCTCGTCGCCATGGAAGCGCCCTCGTCGATGGACGCCGACGCGGTGCGCGACGAGAAGCTCAAGGTGCTGCGGGCGCTGAAGCGCATCAACGGCAACGAGGCGCCGAAGCACACCGTGCGCGGCCAGTACCGCGCCGGCGCCTCGGCCGGGGGACCGGTGAAAGGGTATGTCGAGGAACTCGGCAAGGACAGCAACACCGAAACCTTCGTCGCCATCAAGGCCGAGATCGGCACCTGGCGCTGGGCGGGCGTGCCGTTCTACCTCAGGACCGGCAAGCGGCTGGCGACCCGGGTTTCGGAAATCGTCATCGAGTTCAAGCCGATCCCGCATTCGATCTTCGGCGACAGCGCCGGGCCGATCTTCGCCAACCAACTTGTCATCCGGCTGCAGCCGGATGAAGGCGTCAAGCAGTTCATCATGATCAAGGACCCAGGCCCGGGCGGCATGCGGCTGCGCCAGATCTCGCTCGACATGAGTTTCGCCCAATCGTTCGACGGCCGCGCGCCCGACGCCTATGAACGGCTGATCATGGATGTCATCCGCGGTAACCAGACGCTGTTCATGCGCCGCGACGAGGTGGAAGCCGCCTGGAAATGGATCGACCCGATCCAGAATGCCTGGGAAGGCGCCAAGCAGGAAGCGCAGGGCTATACGGCGGGCACCTGGGGGCCGTCGGCCTCGATAGCGCTGATCGAACGTGACGGGCGGACATGGCACGAGAGCAATTGAACAGCGCCAGCTACAACTGGAACGCTTTTCCCGACCGTTCGCAACTGGCCTCGGCGCTGGCTGGCCGCGTCGCCGATGCCCTGACCAAGGCGATCACCGGGCGCGGCACGGCACTGCTGGCGGTCTCCGGCGGCACGACACCGGCAAAATTCTTTGCCGCGCTCTCCGCGGCGCCGATCGCCTGGGACAAGGTGATCGTGACACTGGTCGACGAACGTTTCGTACCGGCCTCCTCGCCGCGATCCAATGCCGGGCTGGTTGCCGCCAACCTGCTGCAGAACGCGGCCAAGGCGGCCCGCTTCGTTCCGCTCTACCACGAGGCGGTCGGCATCGAGGATGCCGCGGCATCCGATGATGCGGCCCTGCGATCCCTGCCCTGGCCGCTTGATGTCGTGATCCTCGGCATGGGGCCTGACGGCCATACCGCCTCCTTCTTTCCCGATGCCGACGATCTGCCGAAGCTGCTCGATCCCGCCTCGGACAGGATCATCCTGCCGGTTCATGCTGCAGGTGCGGGTGAGCCTCGGCTGACCCTGACCCTGGCGCGGATCATCGACGCCGGTTTCATCGCGCTGCACATCGAGGGCGAGGACAAGCGAACCGCCTTCGACGGTGCGGCCGCGCCAGGGCCGCGAAAGCCGATCCGTGCCGTGCTCGACGCATCGCCCAAGCCCGTGGAGGTTTTCTGGGCGCCCTGATTGCAATCTTACAAGTGGTCCCGGCAACGGCGGGAGGATGTTTCCGGGACCTCGCCTGAAAGGACCTGATCCCATGACCGCAAGACGCGATATCGAAGCCATCACCGAACGGATACGCCAGCGCTCCAAACCGGGCCGGGAGCGCTACCTCAGCCGTATCGCCGAAGCGTCGAACCAGACGGCCAACCGGTCGGTGCTGTCCTGCGGCAACCTTGCCCATGGCTTTGCGGTCTGCAGCCCCTCGGAAAAGCTGGCGCTCGGCGCCGACAAGGTGCCCAATCTCGGCATCATCACCTCTTACAACGACATGCTGTCGGCGCATCAGCCCTTCGAAACCTTCCCTGCCCTGATCAAGGAGGCCGCGCGCGAGGCGGGCGGCATCGCCCAGGTGGCCGGAGGAGTGCCGGCGATGTGCGACGGCGTGACCCAAGGGCAGCCCGGCATGGAGCTGTCGCTGTTTTCGCGAGACGTGATCGCCATGGCAGCCGCGATCGGCCTGTCGCACAACATGTTCGACGCCGCCGTCTATCTCGGCGTCTGCGACAAGATCGTCCCGGGGCTGGTGATCGCCGCACTGACCTTCGGCCATCTGCCGGCGGTGTTCATTCCTGCCGGCCCGATGACGACAGGCCTGCCCAACGATGAGAAGGCCAAGGTCCGCCAGCTCTATGCCGAGGGCAAGGCAGGCCGCGCCGAGCTCTTGGAAGCCGAGTCCAAGTCGTATCACGGGCCGGGCACCTGCACCTTCTACGGCACGGCGAACTCCAACCAGATGCTGATGGAGATCATGGGCCTGCACACGCCGGGCGCGTCCTTCGTCAATCCCGGCACGCCGCTACGCGACGCCTTGACCCGCGAAGCGACGAAACGGGCGTTGGCGATCACCGCGCTCGGCAACGCCTATACGCCGGTCGGGCGGATGATCGACGAACGTTCGTTCGTCAACGGCGTCGTCGGCCTGCATGCCACCGGCGGCTCGACCAACCACACCATCCACCTGATCGCCATGGCGGCCGCCGCCGGCATCGCGCTGACCTGGCAGGATATTTCCGACCTCTCGGAAGCGGTGCCTCTGTTGGCACGGGTCTATCCGAACGGACTTGCCGACGTGAACCATTTCCATGCCGCCGGCGGCCTCGGCTTCCTGATCCGCGAACTGCTCGACGAAGGGGTGCTGCACGAGGATGTGCGGACGGTGTGGGGCGAAGGCCTGCGGCCCTATGCGGTCGAGGCAAAGCTCGGCGCCGATGGCGGTGTGCTGCGCGAGGCTTCGCCGCGTGCAAGCGGCGACGAAAAGGTGCTGGCGCCGTTCAACAAGGCTTTCCAGGCGACGGGCGGACTGAAGGTGCTGGCGGGCAATCTCGGCCACGCCGTCATCAAGACATCAGCCGTCAAACCGGAGCGGCGTGTCATCGAAGCGCCGGCCAAGGTGTTCGACAGCCAGCAGGGGCTGAACGACGCCTTCAAGGCGGGCACACTCACCGGCGACTTCATCGCCGTCATCCGCTTCCAGGGTCCGAGGGCCAACGGCATGCCGGAACTGCACAAGCTGACCACCGTGCTCGGCATCCTGCAGGATCGCGGCCAGCGCGTGGCGCTGGTCACCGACGGGCGCATGTCGGGCGCCTCCGGCAAGGTGCCGGCGGCAATCCATGTGACGCCGGAAGCGGTCGAGGACGGGCCGATCGCGCGGATCCATGACGGCGACATCATCCGCCTCGACGCCGATGCCGGCACGCTGGAAGTGCTGGTGCCAGGCACCGAATTCGCGCTGCGCCGCACGGCCGAAGTCGATCTCATCGGCAATGAATTCGGCTTCGGACGCGAGTTGTTCGCCGGCTTCCGTCAATTGGTGGGCCGCGCCGATCACGGTGCCAGCGCGTTCGGCACTGCCTGACGCATTCTGTCCGCATAAAAAAGGGCGGCACGCGGCCGCCCTTTTTTATGCCGGTCGAAATCGCAATCCTTATTGCACCGTCAGTTCAACCCGCTCTCCGGCCTTCACGGTCACGGCGCCTTCCTTCTTGCTGTTGTCCGACTTCTCCGAAACCACCGCGTAATCGCCCGCCGTTATCGCGGCCTGATACTTCTCGTCATAGGCATAGCCGATCGACTTGCGATTGCCATTGATGTCCTTCTTCGTCTCGAAGATCTCGATCTTGGAGGTGCCGGGCGCCGTGATTGCCAGCACGCCGGCATTCATGGCGACCTTGAGGTCCTGGAATTCGCCGACCTTGACGCTGAAAGGCTGTTCCACGACGGCGAGATCGACCGTCGCGATCAGCACATAGTCATCGGGCGGCAGATCGAACTTGCTGTCGGGGCCATAGGCATAGGTGACCTCGTCGCGGGTCCCATCGATCTTCTTCTTGGCTTTGAGCACCTTGAAGCCGGTGCCTGAACCGTCAGCCTTGTCGCCGCCGGCCACATAGTATGCGTTGGCAACGACATGGCCCACGCCCACGATGATGTCCTTGTCGATCACCCTGCCTGCGGCGAGCGGGATCGTTTCGGTGACCACGCCCTGCCCGATCGTGACGGTCACTTTCTCGTCGCCGGCCGGCAACACGACTTTCGTGTCTCCATAATAGGTCGGAGGGTTGTCGACGCCCGGATAGGCGATCACGACAGAGGCCCCGCTGGCCACATCGGCACCTTGGCTCGGTCGCGGATGCAGGATGAGCGTGCCGGCATTCAAGGTGAACAGCGGCTTGTAGACCTGGCCCGCCTCGATCTTGATCTTCTGCTCCGTCTTGGCCTCGCCGTCGCGCGCGACGACGACGTAGTCGCCCGGTTCCAGATTGGCTTTGTAGTCCCCGTATTCGGTGGTGACGTTGTCGCCGCGCGTGCCGTCTGATTTGGCCTTGTAGACTTCCCAGGCATTGCCTTCGATGACAGGATCGCCGCCCTCGGCCAGCACCACGGTCGGCATGAAATTGAACTCGGACTTGGCCGGCTCGGGCGCTGGCGCCGGAGCGGGGGCTGGTGCTGGCTCGGGCGCCGGTGCCGGCGCCGCGACGGTCTCGACCAGCGCCTCCTGCAGCGCCTTCTCATCGGAAGCCTGGATGTATTTGCCGCCGGTGTTGTCGGCGAGGCAGGCAATCTGCTTGCCTTCGTCGGCGGTCAGGCCGAAGCCGACGACGTCGGCGGTGAAATCGACACCGGAGGCTTCGAGTTCCTTGCCAAGCGCACAAGGGTCGCCGCCGCAGGTTTCGAGCCCATCGGTGATAAGAACGACAGTTGCCTTGTCCTCGGTGTATTTCAGCGCTTCGGCCGCCTGCTTGACGGCTGCCGTCAGCGGCGTCTTGCCGAGAAACTTCATGCTGTCGGCGGCTGCCGAGATGGCGCTTGCCGAGCCCGCCTGGGGCGGCACAATCAGCTGAATGTCGTCGCAGCTGCCTTTTTCGCGATGGCCATAGGCCATGAAGCCGATCTCGTCGTCGGCGGGAACCGATTGAAGCACGGTCCTCAGCGATTCACGAGCGATTTCCAGCTTGGGCTTGTCGTCGATCTGCGCCCACATCGATCCCGACGCGTCGAGGATGATGATGACCTTGTTTGCGGCAAAGCCGAATGTCGTCGTCGACAAAAGGAGGATCGCCGCAGCGATGCTCCGCGCAAGTATCGCCATCGAAATCTCCTGAGTAGCCACCCCGTCCGCTGGCCGAAGCTATTTGAGCGCGTGCCGGGACACAAGCCACCGCTATCAACGATAGCCCGCATAGGGCCCGTGCCTACCCAATTCAGTATGTCGTGCGGCGCTCTTCCGAGGGCGGGCGGCCAAATTGCAGCCGATAGCTCTGGGCAAAATAGGAATGGGAGGTGAAGCCGGTAGCGATCGCCACGTCGAGGATCGGCATGTTGGTCTGGCGCAGCAATTCGCGTGCCCGCTCCAGCCGCAGCCGCATATAGTAGCGTCCGGGCGTGACGTTGAGATGGCGCAGGAACAACCGCTCCACCTGGCGCACCGAGAGGCCCGCCGACTTGGCGAGTTGTACCGCCGACAGCGGTTCGTCGAGATGGTCGGCCATCAGTTCGACGATGCGTCGCAACTTCTCCGACTTGCCCGTCAGGTCACGCTCCGGCCCGACGCGCTGGCGGTCTCCAGCGGAGCGGATGCGCTCGTGCTGGAACTGGTTGGCGACGCCATTGGCGAGGTTGGAGCCGAAATCGCCACGCATGATCTCCAGCATCAGATCGATCGAGGTGGTGCCGCCGGCGCAGGTGTAGCGTTTGCGGTCGATCTCGAAGACGTTGCCAGTGCAGTTGATGTCAGGAAAGCGCTCGACGAAGCCGGCGCGGTTTTCCCAATGAATGGTGCAGCGATAGCCTTCGAGCTGGCCGGCCTCGGCCAGCAGGTAGGATCCGACCGACAAGGCACCAAGCGCGTTGCCGCGCCGGCCCCAGCTGCGCAAGGCCGCCAGAACCTTGCTCTTGCCCGGAAATTCGGTCGTCAAGCCGACCGAGACGAAGAGAATATCGACCGGCGGCAGGTCTGCGACGGCGTAGTCGATCTTGAGCGGCAGGCCGTTGGAAGCCATCACCGGATCACCATCGGCCGACACAGTGGTCCAGCCGTAGAAATCGCGGCCGAGCAGGCGGTTCGCCGACCGGAACGTATCGATCGCGGCGGCCAGCGAGAACATGGAAAACTTGTCGACCAGCAGGAAAGCGAACTGCCTGCCGCCTTGAACGGGATCATTCGTGACCGGCCGTTCCGGGGAAATGGTGGGGTTCGGCAAAGTTGCGGCTTTCAGGGTCAACCCGGGCTCAGAAGGAAGGCCGCTTCAATCCGGCCGCAAGGTAGGCCGAAGCTAACGTATTGGCCATCAACATGGCAATGGTCATCGGCCCGACACCGCCGGGCACCGGGGTGATCGCGCCGGCCGCCTTTGCCGCTTCGGCATAGGCGACATCGCCGACGAGACGCGACTTGCCCTCGCCTTTCTCGGGCGCCGGAATGCGGTTGATGCCGACATCGATGACGGTGGCGCCAGGCTTGACCCAGTGACCCCTGATCATCTCGGGCCTGCCGACGGCGGCGACAAGAATGTCGGCCGTGCGGGCAAGCGCCGGCAGGTCCTTGGTGCGGCTATGCGCGATGGTGACGGTGCAGTTGGCGGCAAGCAGCAGATTGGCCATCGGCTTGCCGACGATGTTGGAGCGGCCGACGACGACGGCGTAGAGGCCGGACAGATCCTTGCCGCGCACGCGCTCGATCAAAAGCATCGAGCCGGCGGGCGTGCAGGGAACAAAGGCGGTATCGAGTTCACCGGTGCCGAGCTTGCCGACATTGATGAAATGGAACCCATCGACGTCCTTTTGCGGCGCGATGGCCTGGATGATCTTGCCGGCATCGACATGGGCGGGCAGCGGAAGCTGGACCAGGATGCCGTTGATTTCGGGATCGGCGTTGAGTTCGGCGATGAGCTTGAGCAGCGCCTCTTGGGACGTTTCCGCCGGCAGCGTATGCTGAAGCGAATGAAAGCCGCATTCCTTGGCGGTGCGGGATTTGGAGGCGACATAGACCTGGCTCGCAGGATCCTCGCCGACGATGACCACGGCCAGGCCTGGCTTGGCCTTGCCCTTGGCGACCAGCTCGGCGGTCAGCGCCTTGACCATCCGCACCACGTCTTCGGCAACGCTTTTTCCGTCAATCACTTCGGCCATGCCACCCTCAACATCGTTCCGCCCCACGCCGCTTCGAGAACATAATGCCGCGGCGCAGGCAATCTGCAGCGCGGCATTGTCACGAAAATACAAGCTCGCAATCCCGTCAAAGCGCCTTCCCATGCCGTTTACGCGAAACCGGCACGGTTTTGTTCGGCCTCCGCCCCCTATCTGGTGGCTCAGAAGTAGCGGCGACGGGTGCGGTTTTCCGTGAGTTCACGGACCGCTTCGCGGAATTCACGCAGGCTGGCGCGAATCTCTTCGACCGATGCTTGTTCGCCACCCTCCTCGACTTGGATCGGCCCCGCGGGCGGAGCGGCCGAGGGCTGCGTCGGAGCGGGGGGCGGCGGATACGGTATCTGGGCCGCATAGGGTCCCGCCGCCGCTGGAATGGAGGGATGCCCCGCCGGCGACCAGGGCTGCGCCTGAAGATAGCCCAACGGCTGTGCATAGGGAGAGGACGGCAACGGCGGAGCCGGGTACGTTGCCTGTTGCGGCATCAGCGGCGAGCGCGAAGGCAAGGTCATCCGCTGCCCATACCCGGCGTCGGCGCCCGGCTGGAAGGGTGACTGCGAATAATCCAGGCCGGCCGCCTGCCGAGGCCCGAAACCGGACTCCGGATGGCCAGGAAATAGCGGAGCGTTGACAGGCCGGCCGTTGTCGGCGAAGGCGGGTAGGCCTAACCCGCGGGAGATGTCGTCGTCGGCTTCGGCCGACGGCTTGCGGGACATGGCCTTGCGCAGTCTCGACACGAGTGCGCCGATCCTGCCGGAGCTTTCGGCGCGAGCGACCTCGGTCCGCGTGACCGGCGGCGGCGGCGCGGGCGGCGGCGGCACAGGCGTTGCCGACATGGGCGGCTCTGGCGGAGGCTCCGCCCGGAATGGCTGCTCCTCGCGAGGCGCTCTCTGGTCACCCAACTTGCGTTCGTCCACCTTGCGCTCGCGGCGTGAGCGCGAGCTTGCCGTCTCGCGCAGGCTATCATAGGTACCGCGCAGAGCGCCGAGGCCAACGCCGGCGGCAAGGCCAAGCAGCAGGCCGGCGAGCGCCACCAAGGCCCGTGAGGGTCCATTTGGCTCGAGGGGGGCCTGGGCGGGAGTGATCACATTGATGTTGGTCGTGTTGATGCCCGTCTGTTCACCAGTCTCCTTGGCGCGCAAGAGATATTGTTCGTAGACGGAACGCTTGGCGGTGGCCTCACGCTCCAGTTCCCGCAGGGCCACCAGGTCGCTGTTGACGTCGCCGCTTTGGACCTTCGCCTGGGCCAGCCGGGAAGCGAGGTCCTGTTCAAGCTGAACCGCGCGCTTCAAGTCGACCTGCAGCGAAGAGGCGATGCGGCGCAGTTCAGCCGCGATGCGCTCGCGCGCGCCCGCGATCTGGGCGTCGAGGGCCTGGAGTTCTGGATGACGCGGTCCCAGCCGGACCGCGGCACGATCGGCCTCCTGCTTCAGCGTTGCATATTGCGAGCGCAGATCGCTCATGGTGTTGGAGTTGATCTCTTCCGGCAACGTGCCGGTCAGAACGGAATTGACGTCCAGCGAACGCGCCGACGCCGCCCGGGCATTAAGTTCCAGCGTGCGGGCGCGGGCGACCGAGAGCTGCTCGTTGAGCTTCAGCATTTGATCGTCGCTGATCAAATGGCCTTGCGCGTCGACCAGACCATGCGTGGCCCTGAAATCCTCGACCTTGCGCTCGGCCGCCTCGACCCCCTTGCGCAGATCATCGAGCTTGGACGTCAATTCGTTCGTCGCGCGTCCGGCCATGTCGGATTGGTACTTGGCGGCTTCCTGCTGGAAGACGGTCCTCGTCGTGTTGGCAATGAGCGCCGACTTGTCGCCATTCTGGGTTACGGCGCTGACGGAAATGACAAAAGTCTTGCCGCTGCGTTCGACCGACAGGCTCTTGGCCAGATTGCCGACAGCCAGCGCCTGGCGGCGAACCTCATCGACGCCGCCCGGCCCATCGTTGCGTGACACGATCGAGCGAATGAGCGACATGACGCCGAGGCCGCCGGAGCCTTGCCCATTGAATTCCGGATCGTTGACGAGGTTGAGATTCTTGACGACCTGATCGAGAACGGTGCCCGAGGTGAGCATCTTGATCCGGGTTTCAACGACGGCCAGCGCGGCATCGGGCTGGCCTACCGGTTGGGTAAGATCGCGATCGGAGAGCTTCAGGTCACCCGGCTCGATGATCAGTTCGGTCGTGGCTTCGTATTTCTTCGGCATCGACAAGGCGATGGCGACGCCAAGTCCAGCGCCCAGTATCGTGGTCACAACGATCAGCAGCTTCGACCTGGCAACGCCGCGAACGACCAGCATCGGATCGATCAGCGGCTTCCATTGCTGACTGTCGGTCCCGCCATTGGAGGACGGGTCAGCTCCGCCCGTAGCGCGGGACCCGATTGCCTCATGGGCGCCACCCGTGCCCGAAGATTCCTCCGGGGCGGGCGTTGCTGGCGGCATGTCGGGTGGCAAATCGCCGGTGCCGGTTTCACCCCGCGAAAGCCAGGCGCCCTCGGATACAAACGGCTGCTCATCGTCCAGGCGAGACCGTTCGGCGTTATCGGCTGCCGACCGAGGCGGGCTCGCCTTCGTCTCGCGACGGGAACGGGCCAGGCGATGGCGCGTGGCGGCATCCTCGCGCCATGAGGGGTCCGCGCGGTCTCCTATCGATACCAGCGAAGCATCCTCCTCGNTGGCGGCATCCTCGCGCCATGAGGGGTCCGCGCGGTCTCCTATCGATACCAGCGAAGCATCCTCCTCGCCACGCACGGCTTCGCCAAGCGCCAGCAAGGAGCGCTCGCGCTTCCAGTCTTCACGGTTTTCCCTGTCGACCATTGTCGTGGAGCTTTACTCTTGGCCGCTTGGCAGCGGCGGTCGGCCATTCGTTAAGCCACGCTAAACAGGCATAGGAAACAAAAGGTTAATTTCCGGGAGACGATCGCGGTATTCACGTTATGGTTGCAACAATTCTCAACACAGCTGAAAGCTTCAGAACGGCGCGTTAAACTTTCCACCCTATGCATTTTCCTCGACGTATGACTGAGGCCAGCGACATACCGCAAAGGCGGACCTTCGCGCGGATCGGCACCTTCATGGCCGAACGGCGGGGGCTGGCGCGCGACTATTTTTCGGCGATCAGCGGCGCCGGCGGGCGATTGGTGTTTTCACTCGCCTATTTCATCGCGCTCGCCAATACGCTGTCGATCGCAGAGTTCGGCATGTTCGCCACCGCCTCGGCGGCCGGCGTCATGCTGTCGAGACTTCTCGCCTTCGGTTTCATTTCGGCACTCTACCGCACCGCCACCATCCGCCCCAATCTGATCGGCACGTTCACTGCGGGTTTCCTGCTGCTCGGCGCCGCCTCGCTGCCGCTTTTGGGCGTGGCCTCGTTCGGCGTCTACCTGATCTTCTTTGCCGGCACCGTGCCGCTGTCGGTATTCACGGCGATCGTTTTTGCCGAGGCGCTGCTGTGGCGGCCGGTGGAAGTGGCGCTGATCGTCAACAACGGGCTGGGCAAATTCGGCCGTGCAGCCGTACTGGCGATCCTGGCCACCGCACTGCGGGCGCTTGGCGCGGTGTTGTTCATGGTCTCGCCACAGCATGGCATTTGGATGTGGTCGTGGTTCTACATAGGGGCCAACGCCGCCTCGCTGCTTTTGGCTTTCGGCTGGTTCTATCCACGCCAGCGGCTGCGGCTGCGCATCGAACTCTATCTGCGGCGCCTCGCCGATTCCATCTATGTGGCCGGCGCGGAGGTGTTGTTCTACCTGCAATCGGAATTCGACAAGCTTCTGGTGCTGGCGATCGGCGGCCCACATCTGGCCGGCATCTATGCCATCATCATGCGGCTCGTCGACCTGACGGCGATCCCCATTCGCACCTTCTCGATGATGCTCGTGCAGCGCATGATGCGTGCGCCGGAGCTGCTGTCGCGCCTTGCGGTAAAGAGCGGCATCGAGGGCGGCGTGTTCCTCGTTTCAACGCTGGCGCTGGCAGCGCTTGGCATCGTGCTGCATTTCTTTCCCAACGCGCTCGGCAGGAATGTTTCCGAGGCCGCACCCCTGGTGGCGTTGGCGATCTGCGTGCCTGGACTGCGCAACCTGGTCGAATACCAGGCCGAGCTTCTTTTCGCGCGCGGCCAGACGCTGGTGCGGGCGCTCAATCTCGGCCTGCTTGCCGCCCTCAAGGCGCTGCTGCTGACCTATGTGCTGACCACCATTTCCGAAACATCTGATCTGGTGCTGTCGCTCAACATCGTCTTCCTGCTCCTCTATCTCGCGTCCATGCTGCTGACCTATTCGGCGCTGCGCAGACCGGCCAAGGCAATCTAGGACAATCAGCGATCAACCCCGATCAGGCGTCGGATCCGGCCGACATCGGTACCGATGAATGACTGCATGCCGATCGCCACCTGCTCTGGCGCCATGCTGGCAACGAAGCGGCGGAACTCGTCGTCCGACAGCGCCTCGCCCGTCCAGTGGACGCGGCAGAATTCTTCCGAACCGTGAACGTGGCCGGCTCCGTCCAGCAGATCGTCGACATAGCGTCCGTAGATCATGCATTCGGAGAATTTGCGGGCCGAGCCGATGACCTCGGCCCAGTCGCGGCCATGGACCTTTTCGATCCGGCCGCACATGGCAAGCACCGTGTCGCGGCGCCAGGCGATCAGCGTCGAGATATAATCATGGACCGATGTCCGGGACGAATCGATGCCAAGTGCCGTTCCGGCATTGCGCGACCACAAGCGATGCTCGTCATGGCCGTCATCGGCGAGCACGCCGTCCCGGCGGAACAAACGCGCCTTGCCATCCCGCCAGAAGGCACCGCAATCGAAGGCCTTCAGGAAAGCGACGTCGGAATCGCAGAAGATCAGCACGTCTTCCCCTGCGTGCGCCGATATGGCGATACGGCGCAGTTGCTGCACGTGCCAGCCACGCAGCGGCTGGGTCTTCAGGCTGAGCCAGACGCGGCGGCGAAACAGGCTGAGCGGATCGTCGAAGGCGCGCAGCCAGCGCGGCAGGAGATCCCGCTCGTCGACGATCGAACGGCGGCTGGTCTCCAACTGGCGGAAAAGCGCAAGATCGCGATGTTCGACCAGAATGTAGTGGTGCGCGGAACCCGAGACATGCCGGTCAAGCGTTTCGCACAGCAGTCGGCAGCGTCCGAAATCCGGGGCGTAGCTTGCCGTCACAACCGCTGCCGTCGGCGTCTTCGGCAACAGGCCTGGGCCGGCCAGCGGGTCTGGGACGAACCGCTTGTTCAACGAAACTCTCCTGGAGCATCCGCGACGCCCTCGGCGCCGCGCGACCATTTCTGTTTGACGACCCGCCACAGGAACAGGGGGTTGCCGACCACGTAGCGGCGCCAGAGCCGGCCGGGCTCGACCGCCAGACGGAACAGCCATTCCAGCCTCACGCGGCGCATCCACAGCGGCGCGCGCGGCACCGAGCCGCTCAGGAAATCGAGCAGCGCGCCGACCGCGATCGGCAGCGTGCAATGGCGTTCGTCGATGTGGCGTTCAATCCACAATTCCTGGCGCGGCACGCCCATCGCGACCAGCAGCATATCAGGCCGTAGCTTTGCGATCCGGTCGATGATCTCCGGCTCCTGCGCGGGGGAGAAATAACCATCGTGAATGACCACGAAGTCGTGCTGCACGGCAAGTGCCGCCAGCTTCACGGACGCCGCCTCGGCGTTGACGCGGGTCGCACCGAGCAGGCCCACCGTCAGCGGCCTCTTGGAAGCCTGCAAGAAGGCCGGCACGAAATCGGTGCCGTTGAGATTGTCGGGAAACGGCGCGCCGTAGAGAAGCTTCGCGGCGAGATCGACGCCAATGCCGTCCGGCAGGATGAGGAAATCGTCGAGCGCCCCGGCGAACACCGGGTCGGTGTGGGCGATATTGGCATTGTGGGCGTTAAGGAAACTGACCTTGGTGAAGCGCCGCTCGGCGATCAACCGGTTCAGCAAGGCAATCGCATCGTCCCAGCGGATCGCCAGCACCGGGATGCCGAGGATTGCCTTCAGGCTGTCAAAGCCGAACGCGGCGCGGGCGGCGTGCATGTTCATGCAAGCACCTCCTGCCGCACGGCGCCGATTTTTTCGAGACCGACACGAACCGCGGCGTCGAGCGCCTTGACCTGCCGGCGATGGAAGGTGCTGCCATCGACATCGTGAATGTCGGCCGCGGCGGCCTCCAGGGCCTTGGCGAAGCCGGCCGGATCGTCGGTGACGACGCAATTGTCGGGGCGATGGTCGATGCCGCGCAGCGACCGGCTGGTGGCGACCGAGGGCAGGCCAAGCTCGAAGGTCTCGATGGTCTTCAGCTGCACGCCGCTCCCCGCGGTGCTGATCAGCGGGATGACGGCCGCGCCGCGCACGAAAGCCCTGGCATCCGCGACACGGCCGACAAACTCGACGCCCGGATGCGCGGAGGTGACGCCGGAAGGCATGTGACCCGCTATGCGGATGCGGAAACCAGGCCGCAGATGCGGCACCACCTTGCCCAGGAACCAGTCGAGGCCGATGCGGTTCGGCTGCCAGGTCCAGGTGCCGATCAGGGCCGCGTCGCAGTCGATCGCGCGCCGGCCTTTCCGGACTGGCGCCGTGGCGCCGGTCACCAGCGGCAGCACCGCCGAACGATCATCCGAGGCGACGCCAAGTGCCACGCGATCCTCCTCGGCCAACGTGAAGACAAAACGCGCGCGGCGGCAGAGGCGCTCTTCGACCAGCTTGAGCAGCCTTGCCTCGCGCCGAAACAGCAGGCGTTGGAAAATGCCGGGGGCGGCAACGGCGTTCTCCCGCGCCGAGAGGTGCTCGACATTGTGGGCGACGAAAATCGAAGGTCGGTCTTCGAAGACCCGTTCGAAAGCACCGGCAAATTGCACGGAATTCAGCACATAACCATCGAACGGACCGGCTCGTTCGAGGGCGGCCTGAACATCGTGGCCGGACACCGCACGCAACTTGACCGACGCGAAGGTCAGGCCTGAAAAATTCGCCTTGCCGACCCATGCAAGCTGTTGCAGCGGCGAAGCACTTTCGGTGCGCACGTCGACCGCCCCCAGCACCACGGTATTTTCGGGATCGGCCGCGGCTTTCCCGGGCCAGGTGAACCCAATGACCGTGACGCGCGCGCCAGCGCGCCGCAGGGCGGCGATAATCGCGGCGTTGGCTATCTCGTAGCCCGAGGAGAGAGCACCGTCGGGCACGATCGATGTGGCGAACAGCAGATGCATCTTACCTATCCTGTGTTGTAGCCGGTAGCAAAGCGCGGTGAACCCTTGATTAAACGAGCACGATCAACGCCCCAAATCCGATGTCTGGCGGGCCTCTCCGTGCAAGGTGATTAACGAAACCTTATCATCGTGGTGCTACCAGAACGCGACTCACGACGCGGCTGGACACGGATGATCCCTTTGCCATTGGACGGTTCGGTATCGATCGCGGGACGGTCCCGCCTGCTCGACGTGGAGGCCGTCGAAGCGATCGTCACCTTGCCGACCTTCAAGCGGCCGCGGCAGGTGCTGGAGACACTGGCGTCGCTTCGCGCGCAGCAAACCGACAGGCGCTTTGCCGTCATTGTCATCGAGAACGAGGCCGAGGCGCGGGAGGGCGCCAAGGCGGTGCTGCCGCTGTTCGAGCGCGGCGAGATACCGGGCATGGTCATCATCGCGCATGAGCGCGGCAATTGCAGCGCCTACAATGCCGGCTGGCGGACGGCGATCCTGCAGTTCCCGTACTTCAAGCACCTGCTGGTCATCGACGATGACGAGATCGCCGATCCGCAATGGCTGGAGCGGATGTGCCACGCCGCCGAAACGCTCGGCGCCGATGTCGTCGGCGGCCCGCAGATGCCCGTTTTTGCCGAACCCGCCCATGCCAAATGGGCCGAGCATCCCGTCTTCGCGCCCCCCTACCGGGAGACGGGACGAGTGCCCGCGCTCTATTCGTCCGGCAATCTTCTGGTCGGGCGCAACGTGCTGACCGCGATGGGGCCGCCGTTCCTCGATCTCAAATTCAATTTCATGGGCGGCGGCGATTCCGACTTTCTCAGCCGGTCGGCGCAACGCGGCTTCGTGCTGGGCTGGTGCGCCGAAGCCAAGGTGCGGGAGACCGTTCCGGCCCGGCGCGTCGAGACCGACTGGATCCGCGCCCGCAGCCTGCGCAACGGTGTCATCTCGACACTGGTGGAAAAGAAGAGGCGCGCCGGCATGCCGTTCGCCGGCGCCAAGGTATTCGCCAGAAGCCTGGCGCTGCTTGCCGCCTCGCCGTTTCGCGGCATCATGCGGCTGGCGCGCACGGGATCCCCGGCGGTGGCCATCTACCCCATCCATGTGGCGCTCGGCCGCGTGCTGGCCGAATTCGGATACGCCAATGAGCAATACCGCCAGCCTGAGAAGAACTGATCGCGCCCCGCTCAGCGCCGCGTTCACGCGCGCGGGTGTGGCGACCGCGATCGCCGCGCTGCTGTTCACCGTCATCATGGTGTCCTTCCGCCCGTTCCAGCCGGCCGGCGCCGAACTCATCGGCGAAGGGGGCGACATCGTCAATCAGCTCGGCTTCGGCTCGCTCGGCGGGATTTCGATCTTCGCTCTGATGGCCTTCGCCGATCCGCGCGTCGTGCGCTCGCTGCTCAGCCCGTCCTGGATACTGATGCTGGGCTTTTTCTTCCTGTCGGTGGTGCTGGCGACCGATCCGCCCTCGGCAATGCGCGCGGCGTCCTTCACCATGATCGGCATCCTGACGATGGCAACGATCCTGGCGCTACCCCGCGACGCCGAGTCCTTCTCCAGGGTCATCATCTTCACCGCGGTCGTGGTCATGGGCCTGTCCTATCTCGGCCTGATCGTCTTTCCGCACGAGGCGATGCACACGGCTGACTCGCAGGAGCCCGAACATGCCGGCCTATGGCGCGGCGTGTTCACCCACAAGAACATCGCCGGCCCGATCATGGCCTGCTTCAGCTTCGCCGGGCTTTATCTCTACCGACGCGGCCAGCGCTGGTGGGGCGCGGGTATCTTCTGCGCGGCGATGATCTTCATGCTGCACACCGGCTCCAAGACCACCGCCGGGCTGGTGCCGTTCTCGATCCTGATCGTGATGTTTCCGAGCCTGATGGGCATGCGGCTCGGTACGCCGATCCTGTTCATGCTGGCGATCATTGCCACGGCGGTCGGCACGCTGGGCATCGTCTTCCTGTCGCCGGTGAAGCATCTGGCGGCCATCTACTTCCCCGACCTCACCTATACCGGCCGGACGACGCTGTGGGAGTTCGCCGGCTCGATGCTGGCGAAGAAGCCGTGGACCGGCTACGGTTATGAGAGCTTCTGGGGCACGCCGCTGCTGCTCAACCAGGACCAACCCTTCGATCGCCCGTGGGACATCAGGACCATCGTGCACGGCCATGACGGCTATCTCGACATCGCGGTGCTGATGGGCATCCCTGCCCTTTGCGTAGCGGTCTACACTTTCCTCATCGCACCATTGCGCGACTATATGCGCATTCCGCCGCGCAAGGAGAACATCTATCTCGGCGATTTCTTCATGATGGTGGTGCTGTTCACCGCACTCAACGCCTTTCTCGAGAGCTTCTTCTTCCATCGCGGCGATCCGGTCTGGCTGTTCTTCGTGCTCGGCGTGCTGGGCCTGAGGCAAGTGTCGTTGCGACCGATCGCGGTGCGCACGCCTGTTCAGCGGTCCTGAGAGGGCTTCCCCACCGATACGCGAGCGTCTATGTCATGGCCTTTCCTCGGAGGGCTCTCGATGACGATCAGGCTTGTTCTCGCCGGTTGCGGCAATATGGGTTACGCCATGCTCTCGGGCTGGCTGAAGTCCGGCAAGCTTGCACCCTCGGCGGTTTTCGTGGTCGAGCCCAATGCCGAGCTGCGCGATCGCGCCGTGGCGCTTGGCTGCGGCGCGGCAGCGGATGCCGGAGCTATTCCGGCGGATGCCGTGCCCGATCTGGTCGTCATCGCGGTGAAACCTCAGGTGATCCGCGACGTCACCGCCGCCTACAAGCGCTTCGGCGACGGACGCACTACTTTCGTAAGCATTGCCGCCGGCACGCCGTCCGCCACCTTCGAGGGCATCCTCGGCAACCGTGCCCCCGTTGTGCGATGCATGCCCAACACGCCGGCGGCCATCGGCAAAGGCATGATGGTGGTGTTTTCCAATCCCCTGGTTTCCGCCGACGCCAAGCGCTTCGTCGCCGACCTCCTGTCGGCCAGCGGCGAAGTGGCCACTATAGACGACGAGGGCCTTATGGATGCGGTGACCGCCGTGTCCGGATCGGGTCCGGCCTATATCTTCCATTTCATCGAGGCGCTGACGGTGGCCGCCGAGAAGGCCGGCCTGCCGGCGGCGACCGCCAGGCTGCTCGCCATGCAGACCGTCTACGGCGCCGCATCGCTCGCCGCCGAAAGCCGCGAGGACCCGGCCGTGCTGCGCAAGCAGGTGACCAGCCCCAACGGCACCACGGCGGCGGCGCTTGGCGTGCTGATGGACGAAGACCGGCTGATCAATCTGCTCACCGAGGCGGTGGACGCGGCGCGGCTGCGGTCGATCGAACTAGGGAAATAGAGCAGACTCCCTAGGCCAGATCGGTATGCGAGAAGTCGTTGCCTTTGTAGAGTAGAGCAGAGCAGAGCCGCGGCTCTTTGCGCATGCATAGGACAGGCAATCGGCCAGGTTGAGTTGGGCGCGATGTCCGCGTCCTCTTCCATAGTCTGAAAAGCTTGGACCGCGAGCTTGGCGTCGCGGGCGTCGATGGGAACGATTTCGATTTCGCACTCGCGCAGAAAAGCCTCTATCGCCACTTCAGCGACAAGCAACTCGACGGCCAGCATAGTTGAAAGCCGCATAGCCGCCTCGAGCACCACCAGCGCGGAAGTAATCTTGCGAGGTGCTACCGAGATGCGGTTGCTCCACTCGCCAGCATCTCCTTCTAGCGAAAGAATTGCGACGACCGCCGAGGTGTCGACAAACATCAGGAGTGGCCCCATATCTCATAGATCTCATCCTTGTGTACGGGCCGGCCGCCCTGGCCAGCTCTGGCTTTGAGTTCATCGGCGATGGCAGCCAGCCGCCGCGCCAAAGGAGCGCGTCCACTTTCCCGTTTCAGTTCGGACTCAAGAGCCTTCGATCACCGCCTCGGTCATCGAAATCTTGCGTTTGGCGGCGAGCCCCTGTGCCAGTTCACGTGCACGCGGGTCCCTGATCTGGAGGTTCATTGATCGATCCTCAGCGTCATCTGCCATTGCAATATGGGGCAACTGTCATGACAGCGCCACAACGGGCTTGTTTCCGTACAGCATCTCGTCTTGCAGGCGGCGCAGCGCGAACAGACTGGTCGTCCGGTCTGGCGTTGCATTGTCGGCGGTCAGCAGTTCGCCTTTCCTGACCGGCTTCAGCACCTTGCCGCCCTCGAGCAGGCCGACCGGCACGGCGCGCTGGGCACGCGCGTCGCCGACGGTCATGGTCCAGGAGCGATAGCAGGCCTCGCCGATCGCATCGAAGATTTCGCCGGCGGCGAGATCGCGCTTGGCGACGGCGCAGACCTCGGCAACCGGCCGCGGCAGCGGGACCATGTCGGGCTTGCCGAACAGCACGATGCGAGCGGCGGTCAGCGGCACTTCCAGTGACGTCAAATGGTACGGCCGGAACAGGCTGTAATAGGGACCGCGGCCGATATGCAGGTCGTCCATGCGTTCGACGATGCGCGGATGCGTCGCCTCGACGATGACGAAGACACCGGGCGCCACACCCTTGCCGATGGTGTAGTCGACGACGCCTTTTTTCAGCAGGAGGCCACCATCCTCGCGCGGGATCAGCACCTTGACGAGATCATCGCGGTCGGCCTTGGGACCATGCATGCCGGGCACGTCGGGCACCAGCCCAGTGGCGTTGGCGATGGCGCACATCTCGACCATGGTCTTGGAGCCGTCGACGAACTCGACCAGCATGCGCGGGTTCATGTTGCGGCGGGTCGCTTCCTCGCGATAGTCGTCGGGCACGGCATCGTGGTTGAGCGGGTTGTTCTTGCCCTTGCCGGCCGAGACGATGGTAAGGCCGAGTGCGGACGCGAACTCGATCAGTTCCATGCAACTCGACGGCTCGTCGCCGGCGCCGACCGAATAAACCACGCCAAGCCGGTCGGCCTGCTGCTTGAGGTAACAGCCGATGGTGACGTCGGCCTCGACATTCATCATCACCAGGTGCTTGCCGTGCTCCATCGCCATCAGGTCGAAATCGGCGGCGACGCCTGGCTTGCCGGTGGCGTCTATGACGACGTCGATCAATGGGTTGGTGACCAGCAGCTCGTTCGAGGTGATGGCTATTTTTCCTTCCTCGATGGCCGCGGTGACTTTCGACGCGGTGTCGGCTTCGACCGCCATCGCTTCGTCACCGTAGGCGATGCGGATGGCGTCACGCGCGGTGTGCGGGCGCCGGGTCGAGACGGCGCAAACCGCAATGCCGGGCATCAGCATGCCTTGCGTGACCAGGTCAGTGCCCATTTCGCCTGAGCCGATGACGCCTATGCGTACCGGGCGGCCCTCGGCGGCACGTCTGGCGAGATCGCGGGCAAGCCCGGTCAAGGCGACATTGGTCATGCGGGATGTCCACAGCTTCTTGGTTTGGAGGCGAATTAGCAGGGACCGGTCCCCTGTGCCAACAAAACCGCTCGCGACCGGCGATTTCCAACGAAAATGACGCGAAACAAGCGTCTTGGCCTTGGTCGATTGGCCCAAAGGCCTGCCAATTGACATTGTTGCGAACAGTCTCAATCCTTCGGCGTTCCCGGCATTTCGGTGCCGCATCTCGCCTCGGCGCAATCCTGCCGATCGCCACATCCTGAACTGGGTCATGGACCGCGTTCCGCATCAACAGCAACACCGAATCATCGAGCGCAAGTAGGTCGCTGACAATGCGGCCTTCGGTGGGCTCGGCTCAGACCACTCTGACGTAACTCGTCATGCCCGATTTCTGGTGCTCGATGATGTGGCAATGCAGCAGCCAGTCGCCGGGATTGTCGGCGACGAAGCCAAGGCTCACCTTCTCATTGGGCTGGATGAGATAGGTGTCCGAAATCAACGGCCGCACCGGCCGCGTCGAGGATGACAAAACCTTGAAGCTCATGCCGTGCAAATGCATCGGATGCGATTGCGGCGTCAGGTTCTCCATGTCGATGACATAGCTCCTGCCGAGCTTCAGCTCGGCCAGCGGCGCGGTTGGATCGGGCGTATCGCCCGGCCACGGCACCTTGTTGATCGCCCAGAAACTGTAGCCGAGCGAACCGCAGATGCTGTCGCTCGGAACGTTCTGCGCCGTGGCGCTGAGCGACAGGGAGATATGCTGGGCCGAGCCGAGATCCACTTCCGCCACCGGATTCACTTCCAGCGGGGCAACGTCGCGAACGTCCCGCTTGAGCGAGTTGCCCGTCGCGCGCAGCGTCGCCAGCACCTTGGGCTTGGTGCCCCTGACGTCTCGCAGGCTGGCGATCGCGCCCTCATCGTCGGGCATGCGGATGGCGAGTTCCATGCGTTGTCCCGGTCCAAGCAGCAAGGCATCGGGCGCAAAGCGCTCCGGCACCGGATTGCCGTCCAGCGCCATCACGATCGCTTCGGCGCCGTCGACCCGAAACGCATGGATGCGGGTGACATCGGTAATGGCGAGGCGTAGCCGCACCAGCCCGCCGGCGGGAGCGTCATATTGCGGCTGATCGAGCCAGTTGGCGGTACGCACCGTGCCGTAGGTGCCGGTTCTCGCCGCATCGCGCGGCCGGAACTGATCGATGAACTGGCCGTCGTCGCCAAGGCGCCAGTCGCGCAGGTTGAGGACAAATTCGGCGTCGAATTTCGGATCGTTCGGGTTTTCAACCACGATCACGCCGGTCAGGCCGTGCCCCATCTGCTCCAGCGTGTTGCAGTGCGGGTGATACCAGAAGGTGCCGGCGTCGGGCGGCGTGAAGGCATAGTCGAAATGATCGCCGGTGTAGACGTAAGGCTGCACCAGGAAGGGCACGCCATCCATCTTGTTCGGCAGGCGAATGCCGTGCCAGTGGATGGTCGTCGGATCATCGATGGCGTTGACGAGGCGCGCGGCGAAGGGTTCGCCCTTTTTCATCCTGAGCACCGGCGGCATTCCCGCGTTGCCGTACGTCAGCACATTGTTGGTCTGGCCGACATCGATGAGCTTCGCCTGGATTTTCGCCGTCCGCAGCATCACTGGGTCAGGCGTGGCCGCGGCCCAGCCGCCAATCCTGCCCATGGCGGCAAGCCCGAGCCCGCTCACGCCGGCAAACGCTGCCGTTTTCAGAAGTCCGCGGCGTGTAAATACGGTCATGTCGCACTCCAACGGAAAAGCTGACTGCCCTCCGCATCTTTGCCGTAATAGCCGCACAGGCATGCGTTTGCCAACGACGCCGCGCAGCCCTCCTCGCCTGTCAAGTGCAACGCGGCCGGCAGGGCTGGACTCATTCCGGTCGATGGCGGCTGGTCGGTGGCCTTGCGGCGGGTCTATGTCTGATCCACGCTTGCCAGGAAGCCGGGCGAAGATCGGGTTGAAGCGGTCCGAAGAATCCCAGAACGGCGCATGGCCCGATTTGTCGAGCAGATGCGCCTTGCCTTCCCACAGGTTGGAAAACTTGACCGCTGAGACAAAATCGGTGTTCACGAAAGGCTCGTCGACCAGGCGGACAGGCAGCAGTCCGACAAACCATCATGTCGAAGAACAGCATCTTGGTTAACGAATCGTGTCATGCCGAGCATGCGTTCGACCGATGAGGGCGCGCCACCGGCAAGCGCCATAGGCCAGTTCACATTGCCGACGGCCATCGATTGGTGATGAAATTGTGCTGCCGCGCCTTGTCGATCGGCCTTGCCGGAACGCCGACCGCGGTGCTCCCTGCCGGAATGTCCCTGGTAACAACGGCGCCCGCGCCGATAAGCGAGCGGCTGCCGATCGTGACCTCCTCTACGATGCACACGTTTGGGCCGATATAGACCTCGTCCCCTATCGACGCGGATTTGCCAAGCGTCGCCCCGATCGTCACATACTGGGATATGTTGCAGTTGTTGCCGATCGTTGCCGTATGATGGACCACGCACGGGCCGCCATGGCCGATGTAGAAGCCAAGCCCGATGCTGGTCTCCACGGGGATTTGTATGCCGAATTTCCTCATCTTCAGCGACAGGAAGAGACGGGCTATCCGGCACACGACGGAATTGTCCGACTGCGCGATCCGGTGCCAGACCATGTAGTTGAAGCCCCGATTCGTGAGATATTGCCGGCACAACGTCACGATGTCGCTGCTGCGCGTATAGCGATACAGATCGCTCTTGATGGCCTCGAATATCTGCATGTACGGCCTCGGCACCCATGCCCGGAATGGGAAGGGGCACTAGATCATCCCGGTAGCGCAAAGGGAACAAACGCCGTGGGCAATCCACGGATTCCGGCGCATGCCGTGGCTTCATCGCCTGTCCGTGCCGGAAAGACGAAAAGACCGTGTCACAGGCTGCGTTGTTTGTAGGGCGGCTGGTGCTGCGAGAGAGGATTGAACTCTCGACCTCTCCCTTACCAAGGGAACCGGGGGTTACCAGTAACGTATTCATCACGCGGCCCTTTTCGGCTCGTTGCCGGTCTGGTCCCCGGATTTTCCCCAAGGCAACGCGTTGATGCTCTCCGAATGTGTCTCCACGTTGGTGTGAGCGTAGCGCATCACCATCGCGAGGGTCTTCCATCCACCAAGCTCTTGCAGTTTCGTGAAGTCCCGGTTCGCCTGATAGTGCCATGACGCCCATGTGTGGCGGCAGACGTGCGGGGTGATGTCAGTTTTGAAGACCGACCTCCCGCCCTTGTCGGGGAGCGTCCAGCCAAGGCCAGCTCGCTTGCATGCGCCGAAGAAGGCACTGCCAATGCGCGTTCCTGCGGACGTGTCGACATCGTTGTCAGGGTCGGGGCGCTCGTAGGGCACGCCCTTGTGGGTGACGAACACTGCTCCGTTGCGGCGGTTCGGTTTGCGTAGTTCCTCCACAACGCGGGGATGCAAGGGGACACTGCGCGGCTCCCCGTTCTTCGTTTTTGGAAACGTCACCCGCGCTTTGTTGAGATCGACATTGGACCAATCCAACCATACGGCTTCGCCTGCCCTAGCCCCGGTGTAGAGCATGAAGACGACAAGCGGACGTAGGTGCGGTGCGCAAGCGTCTATGAGCCTGTCGGCTTCCTCGGACTTCATCCATCGCACCTTCCCCTTGGGCTGTTTGGGGCGCGCCAGCGTAGGTACCGGGCACCATCCCTTGCGGGCAGCATGGCGAAGAATTGCCGCCATCGGCGTATAAACCTGCCTATTGAGCGTGGCTGGACCTGCCTTCGGGTAGAGCTTCTTTCCAGCAAGGTCTATGGCATGCTGCTCGATCTCCCGAAGGAGTGTCGTGCCGAAGTGATCCGCCAATGGTTTCAGGAAGCGGCCCTCCCCGCTTCCGTGCTCCAGATAATCTATCGCGGCGACAGCAAAGGTGACGGTGGCCTTCTTGCCATAGACGCTTTCAGTCAGGATTTCGGTTTCCCGTTGGATGCGGATGGCTTCGGCGGCTTCTTTGTTAGAAGTTCCTGTAGTTTCTTCAATGCTTTGGCCCCGGACGGTGCCGCGCATGATCCAGTATGGTGACTTGGGGCGGTGGACGAGTTTGAGGGGCACGGCATTGCCTCATAGAGCTTGTTTTGATCTTCGACAGAAAACACGATTGTTCGGCCCATTAGCCTCCCGATGCCGTGTTTCTTTGCCAGTTTGAGAAGGGTCGCTTGGGAGATGGGAAACGTCCCATCCGCCACAAGCTGCTTGGCCGTCCTGAACTTCGGACCCTTGACGATGAAGCTAAGCGCCATGTCCCGCCTCCTTCAAAACGCACGCCAATTCTTGCCATCCCGCTGCCACGCAATGCTTAGTAAGCTTCGCAAGGACGCTTTCGGGAAGGTGCTCCAGCAACAGCGCTACGGCGTTATGGACGGCCTTGTCGTGCACCTTCTGCACTGCTGGATCGACTGGCAACATCGTCACCACATCGTCGGTGGTATGCTTCGCAGCGATGGCCTTCTTGATCCCGACCCCAGTCTTGGGCGCGCCCTTTTGCCTGATATCCTCTAGGATTTCCGGGGCGAAGTTTGCTTCCATCAGGGCATAAAGAGCGCTGAGCGGAAGTTCCATGTCGATGGTCTCGGGGTTCAAATCGGTGAACTCCGCAACTCGCATGTAGCGCTGTGCGGTTCGCGGCGTCATTTGGAACTCGACGTTGATGTAGTCGAGGAAGTCACCGTGCTTCTTGTAAGTTCTCACGGTGATCAAGTCGCGCCCGATCTGGATTGCCCGCTCCCTGATCGCAGTAGCATGTGCATCAATAGCCTTGATATTTTCATGGATGCGCTGCGTTGCCGTCACAAGCGTTCCAGACGAGGGGAGCGGTAGGTCGCCTTTGGATGGCGCTTCGATCTCGATTTTTTTGACCTTTAGTTTCCACATTCCTTTTACTCCTTACTCGCTCTTAGCGGCGGTCACCTTGCCTTCCAAATAGACCTACAATATACCTGCTAGGTATGCATCACTATCATGCCTGAGAGGTATATCCAAATGACCGAAGAACGTCGCAAGCAAGCAGGGCATCAGATGCAAATCCGCTTCGCAGAAGGATCGGACTTGCGAGAGCGATTGATGGATTTGGCTCGTGTAAACAATCGGTCCCTGACGGCTGAAATCATGTACCGGCTCGAAATCAGTATGCTCGGGATCGAGGCGCGGCTTGAAGGCAGCGAACGGGGCATACGCGACGTCGGAGACCTAAGCTCCGATCATCAGGAAATGCTGTGGGAAGTCATGTTCCGTTTAAAACGGCTGGAAGAACACTGCGGGATCATGCACGCAAAGGTTCCCAGAAAAAGAAGCATGCCACGAACAGGCAAAAAAGCCTAATCCTCGAATACGACACAGTGTCGTTTTGGGATGTGAAATTGATTTCATTTGCGGTTGCCTGCTTCCTCCTTTCCTGACCGTCTTGAAATAACAGAAATGGAGGCTTCGCCATTCGAGGCACGCAAAAGCGAGTGCGGGATGACGTAAGGGTGGCGCGTTTCAATTCTTCATACGTGTGAAGTTATATCTGAAGTTGCCTGCGCGAGACCAAAACTGGATCGTCGTTCCATCCTTTTCCCAGATAAATTGCCCTAGGTCTCCAAGCGCATCGAGGAGGATAACTTCTGTGCCCTTAGGGACGATGATGCAATCGAGTTTGAGTGCCAGATCGTCGCGATTGGCCCCATGCAGGTTGTTGAATTTGTCAACGTCGCCCGGCGATCGACAGCCCGGAGCGCTGTATTGGGCAAACTTCGCGTCCGGGTTGGATGGATGTGGCTGGACCGGTTTCACTGGCGCGGGTTGATCTACCAACACCGGGACGGTCTTTCCTGACGCTGGACCAGAAACATCGGCTGACTTCGATGGCGTGCCGGCATCCGAAACGGGTTGGTTCGCGGGCGAGAGCTTAGCGATTAGATTAACTGCTTCGAATGATAAAGGCGCTGCCGAGCCAATCGCAGTTACGATAACTAGTTTTCTGAAAGCATCTGGTTTGAATATCGCGAGCACCACTAGAGCCAGCAGCAGCGCCACAAGAATAAGGATGACTAAGCATTGCCAAATCGCCAGCTGACCCATATCGGCGTGCCCCACCACGCGAGGCGCTCGGGAAATCCCGCTGAGCAATGACGGGCCGTCCTCAGACGTTGATTACCGAAACGTTGGGAAATTGTAGCTGACTTGCGGGTTTCTGCAAATGGATTGCAAGTTTTCGAAAACTGGGGGTGATCACCCCTAAAGTGAGTGTCCGCCGCCCTCTACACCCATGGTGTGGAGAAGCGCATGGACGATCTACGCAAGCGGTTCGGGCGGTTGGTGATGGCGCACCGCAAGCGCGCCGGATACACGCAAGAGCAACTGGCCGAACGAGCAGGTGTCAGTATCGACACAATATCCAAGATCGAGGTCGGCGCGACGGGCGCTCGCTTTCCGATGATCGAAAAGATCGCTGTTGCTCTTGGGGTTGACCCGGCCGAGCTATTCAGCCCTGCAATCCCCTCCGGGGCATTGCGGCGCGGCCCGCTGCTCGATTTGACAACCCGCTTGGCAGGGCTGTCCGAAAGTGAGCTTCGCTGGATCAGAGGCGTTATCGAGGCGGCACTGAAGAAGGGGGCTTAGCCCGTGCCCACGGGTCGAGCCGCTGCCAATCAGAATTTTCGACTGTCGATATTCGCGAAGATCACTTCGAAAAGGTCGGGCTTCCCATCGTCAATCGAAGATATGTCGCTGCAAAAATCGAAGCGTGGCCTGAGCACCATAAAGAGATATTTGGGGTGACTTAACTGTCTAATAATCACGAGGTATTGGCCCTCATATTCTCCTTCATCCTGATAGAGTACGGAAACGTCGCCTAGCGTCGGCGTAGCTTCGGGGGCCCCATGGTCCACCACGTACCAGTCGGCGTTTTGGCGAGCGTTATTGGCAAGTCCCTCCCAGCCTTCCTGCTCGTTCGCGGCCTGTCCCGGCGGACATTCCTTCGCATTAGCATGGGCATTTGCAAGTAAGGCCACGACGACCGCAGCGCTTAGAGAAAAATAGCTCGCAGGCACCCAACCGCCATTCGAGGGACAAGCGAGGCGGCAAGGCCATCCGAAAATCGGGCGACATCTAGCGAAGATACCGGCTCTCATTGTGCCACCTCAGCGCTTCTACATCCGGTTTCGCATTTTGGGTCGTGGGCAAGGTGATAGCTGAACCATGCAGTTCGTAGTAGTGCCGCCCGTTGTCGAACTCTTCCCGGATGCGGCGGCTGACCTCGAACCGGTGGTCGGGCGTGACGGTTACATAGCCCTGGTCAAAGAGGCTGTGGATATCTCGGCGCATGAGGATGCCATTGCTCGGGGAATGCTCTCCGCCGTCCGCGTAGGGGCGTATATGGGCGGCTTCCAAGGCCGGTAATGTGCGTTCCTTTGTGATGGCGCAGCGCCTGCCATATAGGTCTGTAATGACCAGCCGGAACGCCCCTTGGCCAAGACGCGGGCGGATCAACGTCGGTTCGCCGTAACGTGCTTGCTCCTCCGCAAGAGAGTGTGGACCATCCGAAGGGGCCATAGCGGCCTGTGCGGCCCCCCACAGCGCTTTCCCTTCTGGTTCCGAGGTATCATAGCCACGAAGGCTGACGATGTTCGGTGACCACGATGCTGGGGGAGAAAACCACTGGCTTTCCGGGAGGAAGAACGGCTGGGTTAGTATCCGGCAGCCGATTTCCAGCGGCCCAATGGTAGCAGGGTTCACCTTCCGATAGCGCAGGATGCGGGACCGCATTTCGGCGAGGCTTTTGACGCCGTTCGCCGTTCCGAACGCCTCCCATGCGAGCGACAGGGGCATGATCGTCGAGGAGGCAAAGACACCCCCACCGACGATCATGTTGGTCGGCGCGTGAAGCTTGAAAAGGAACAACTCGCCGGGTTGCAAGGCGCGGAACGACTTCGGCGATGGCGACCAGAAATTTACCTCCGCAAGATCGGGCTGGCGACGTAGCTGGTCAAACCAACCGTCATCGGTTACCGCCACCACGATCCTAACGGCCACGCTGCCTCCCTTGCTGCCTATTCGCTACTACCTTGGTAGGAAGTATCTTCGTTGCCCCTGATGTTCGCCTGTTCGGGCAAGCCCTGTCGCTACCAGCGTTTCCAGAACCTCCTCGATCCTGTCGCGACGTTTGACGGTGTTCCTCCCATCGAACACCGTAGCAATGGTTTCGGGCGGCGTTGGGGCTGGAGCCTTGGCGAGTAGGGCGCGCACAAGCCTAATTTGCTCTAGACCGTCAGTAGGCCATTTCGGCCGGTCCGCAATGTCGGGCAGTACGATGTCGAGCGTGCCGACGTGCTCGCCTTCCAACTTCTGCGCTTTCACCCCCAGCTTCGGTATCTGGTAGTTGGGGCGAAGCCAGCGAACGATGCCGCGCTTTTCCTCCGCCGCCCGTTCATGATTGAGCGCAACCAGCCGAGTGAGAATGTCTTCTTCGGCCCACTCCTGCGCTTCGGTCTTGTGTTGCGACGGGAGGGTGGAACCGGGTTTTCCGACCAGCGCCGGGATCAGGTCTTCCCAGCCGTAGGCGGCAAGCACGGCCCGGTCGATGTCGTCATGGAGTTCCTTCAACAACGAGATCAGGCCAGCCTGATGTACCTCGCGCTCAACGTCCGTGAGCGGAGGCACGTCACATCCGTTTTCAAGTTCGCGCAGCCGCTCTAGCGCGTTATAAAGCCCCGTCATTGTAAGCTGCGGGTGTTCGGCCACCCGCTCTTCTCGAAACCGATCCAAACGTTTGCCCAATTCGGCAAGTCGCCCGAACAATGCAACCTTCCTGGCGTCTTCGCTTTGAATTGGAAAAGGGTATTTGTCAAAAACTAGTGTGTTCTGATAGCGAGGATCGTTGCCCACCCCCATCCGCCCTCCGAGCCTCAGCGCCCACTGGCAATGCACTCGCGAATGGAGGATCGCGAATAGGATGTTGCTGTCGACCGCCAGCCCGATGACGGACCCGTCAATTAGAACTTCCGGCCACGGTTGGAAGACAAAGTATCGATGCTTTGAGACCTCAACGGTGGCGATGTAGCGTTTCTGACCTGCCAGGGCTAAACGTAGTTCAGGTCTTGGCTCACCAAATACCCACCAACGAGTACGATGCGACGACCGCCGGACTTCATCTTTGAACGGTTTTACGTGGTCAAGAAGGTGCTGATAGGCCGCTGGGTAGTTCGCTATAACCTCAGCTTCTGTTATCCCGAAAAGGTCGATAACATAGGTGGGGTCGGCATTGTCTTTAATTTGATCACCACTAATGTAGTAGCGCACCGGCCTACCGAGTTGGTGCGGTCCCTGAATGTGGTGGAGTTGACTTGGCTTGATTTGAAAATCGTCGTGCCCCAGTTTGCAACCCTGAAATGAAAGGCCCTCGTTGCTGGACAATGTACTTGCAGTGGTCACGTCCACGCCGACGCTCAGGTCGGCATGGATTTCCCCCCTTTTACTGACAAGTTCCACAAAGGGGGGCTCACCTCGGACGGCCTTTCTTTCAGACGCGCTGACGAGAAGCTGCCCATCTCCACTTCGCGCGCCAGCTACGGTGAATGCCACTCGCACGGCTGCCGCATTGCTGTCATCAACCCATGGATGATTGGGTATCGCGAGGTGAAGCTGGTACCTGCTACTCTCAGTCAACTTTGACAAAACGGATCGATTGCTGACTTGCGCAATGGTCTTCGTCGTTACGAAGCCGAATTGCCGAATTTTGCCAGCCGCCAGCTTGCTGGCCGCCACCGACCACCAATAGCAGACATAATCCAAAGAGTTGGGCAGGTCTCCATATGCACGAAAAAGGGCGTCAACGTAGCCGCCCCCCAGACGCCTTCTAAGCAATTTGTTGCCTATGAAGGGTGGATTTCCCACAATGAACTCGCAGGTTGGCCACTGCGCGGGCCTTGGATTTTGATAGGAGTAAGTTTCTTGTTGGGCGGACTTGTCGGGCACGAGTTGCCCAGAGGTTGGCGACCTGATGTGAGTTGTTCCGTCCCACACTGTAATCGGCTTGCCGTCATCATGACGAGCTAAGGTGCGATCATCATATGTGATTATGGCATCCCCCTGCCTGATTGTTCCGTAGACGTCCAAGACCGGCTCTTGGATCGAATTCAGTCCCGAAGTCTTGAGCTGCCACTTTAGATAGCCAATCCATAGGACTAGGTCAGCAATGGGCACGGCACGCGGGTTTAACTCCAGACCGTAGAACTGATGCGGATCGACGGTAAACCGTCCGCCGGTTCTCGCCAACCGCTGCCCAACTAAGTCCTTGCCTGCCTCATGAGGGAAGTCACTATAACGATCTGGTTGCCCGCCAAGCCCCGTGATCGCGTCCAGCACCTCGCCTTCCAACTTCTTCATCAGCTCAAGGCTGACATAAAGAAAGTTGCCAGTTCCGCATGCAGGGTCAAGCACGCGTGTCGTGCAAAGTTCCCTGTGGAAGCGTTTGACCGCAGCCAGTGACCCTTTGTGGTCACCCTTGTCGCGCAGTTCCTTCACCTGCCCCTGAACCAGTTCCCAGTCAGCGCGTAGCGGTTCAATGATTGTTGGTACGACTAGCCGCTCGACGTATGCGCGCGGGGTATAATGCGCGCCGAGCTTCGACCGTTCGCGTGGATCAAGCGCCCGCTCTAGCAGCGTGCCGAAGATGGCAGGCTCGACGTCTGACCAGTCTTTGCCTGCCGCGATGCAGAGTTCGTTGATGTCGTCCTTATCGAGCGGGAGGGCCGCACGCTTCTTAAACAGCGAACCGTTGAATTTCTTCACCACGGTATTGAGATGCGGGGCGTAGCCGCCCGTGTCCATCACCGCCCACAACCCTTCCAGCGCGGCCACGAAGTGCTCGGGCGTATCCTTCATCTGGCTCAGCAGCTTCTGAAAGCCTTTCTCCGGGATCAGCTTCACGTCCTCCGCGAACATTGTGAAAAGGCAGCGCATGAGGAACTCGGCCACGTCCTTCGCGTCGTGCTTGCCCTCCAGCCGCTTCGCGATTTTTGCCAGCCGCTCTGCTATGTCGCGGGTGACCTCCGCAGATATGCGGGTCGGGTCGAGTGATAGCGGGTCCGTCCAAATTGCTCGTAGCCGCGCCTGAACTTTTATGTCGCGAAGATCATCCATGCCAATGCGGAAAGTTTGACGGTCGGGAAAGTGGGCATAATTTTTTCCCTGACCGGAGAAGTCGGCAAAGACCTCGATGGTGTGACCGACATCGACCACTAGTAGAAATGGCGGATAGCCATGCTCGACAGGCAATGCGCGCGCGTAATCCTCGGCCTGCTTGCGGGCAGCGAGCATTACTTGATCCCAACCGCGCGTGCCCCTCTTGGCCGGACCGAGCTTGCGCTGGGTGGCGTCTTCCGGGATCAGTAGGTGCTGGCTTGTATCAACCTTTTGGCCAGGACGCTTGCTGGATTGTTTGGCTTCCAGGATGAAGCTTCCGCGTCGGTAGCAATCGATCCGACCCGCAGAGCGCGTTCCGTCGGGATGCTTGAAATCCACCCACCGTTCGAACACGTAGTCGTTTAATTGGTTCTGTTCCTGCGCCATCGCGGGGCGCGGGAGGTTAAGCGCGATGCATAGGCGCTCGATGAAGAGCTGATAGTTGGCCAGCTCAGACCCACCAGAGGCACGCGCCTCGGCGATCAGAGCTTCAAGTTTTTCGGTGTCGATCTGAATTTCCCCCATGGCGGCAAACTAGCCGCGGTGATCCGTAGACGACAATGCAAAAGACTGGACGTTCGAAAAGGCCCAGGTGGGGCGCATTCAGTGCGTCAGCTTGACCAGCTTCAACCGGGGACAAAAGTTCTGGCATGCAGGGCTACATTTTCCCAACGCTGGATAATACGTCAACAGAGGCTTCCGAAATCCGCTAGGTATGTTCGCACAAATCTAAGAGGCGGCGGCCTTCAACACCGGAAACGCTCTATCGCTCCCACCGCCGAGGTGCCGCGCGAACACCACTTTGTCACCGACATGCAGTGGCCGGTCCGCAAAGACCGACGCCTGATGAAAGAATACATCCTTGCCTCGCCGGGCCGAGATGAAGCCAAAGGCGCGATGATCCATTATCCTGTTTACAACGCCAATCTCTCGCGAGCCAGTGGTGTAGCACAGACCTCCACAAGCGGTTACAAGCTCATCAGCAGTTGGCCTCTCCTTTGGATCAACATTCAAGCAGCGCCCTACGATGTCAAATACCTCAGCTGCCACACTGCTGAACTGCGCTTTTCTGCAACGCGCTGGCAGACCGTCGTACTTACCCGCAAGAATTGCGGGGACTGCCCGGAGGCCGGTACCGAACGGTTTTTTGCCAGTTAGAAACTCGTACACTAACGCTCCTACCGACCAAATATCTGACGGCTTACCTGCATCCTTGATCGATTGGATCATCTCTGGTGCCATATAGGGAAGGGCACCAATAGCGGTCTGAGACGCCGTTAAGCTCCCTTCGCCGCCCTCGACAGCTTCGGCAATTTCTTCTTCGGCCAACTTGGCAATCCCAAAGTCTGTTATTTTAAGGCCAATGATGACCTCGCCACCGACCGACATCAAGTTGCTCGGCTTTAGATCGCGATGGACGACGTCAGCGTGATGCGAAGCTGATATACCTCGCACCAACAGATGGAGTATCCGTGCGACTGAGTAAGGGTCGATAACACCCCCAAATACCTTAAAGACCTTTCCGAAATCGGCCCCTTCGATTATTTCCTCTATTAGGTAGGCTCGGCCATTTTCTTCAACATAATCTAGTGTCTTTGCGACGTTCGCGTGATTTACACGTGCCGCCACCACCGCACTTCGTTTGAAACGTTTCTCTGCTGACTTGTTTTGGGGCGACTTTAACGCGACAACTCGGTCTAAGAGAGCATCCCGCGCGCGATAGACCTCCTGCATGCCGCCGCGATCAATATATGACAAGATTTCATAACGGGACCCGACTACGTCGCCGACATTAAGAATGGTCATCGCCCTACCTCGGGATGCGAGACGTCGATGGTGATAGCAATTCGGCCCGAACCCAATTCCGGCGCGCCCAACACAATCACGCAGGAACCAGGCAGGGCACCATTATTGCGGGCAGCCATATTGTTTATGAAAACGCTACCAGACACGTTAGAGATCAAAAATCTTAGCCCGTCATAGTCGATGTCGAGACCGCCCAAGCCCTTCACTGACACCTTCGCCGAAGGATTATTGGTGTCGATCACATATGGCCTCCCGTTCCCCACCATCAGGGCCTTATGACGACCCCTTAGAATGTAGGCTGACAAAATATCTGCAACCTCGGACATCTGAGGTCGCAAATTGGGATCGACCGCCAAGCATCGATTTAGCACCCGCTGTATTTCCCTTTCGAGCGGCAAATCCAAGTTTGCAAAGTCTGCCTCTACGCATGGAAGCTGAGGAGGAACATGCTTCATTCCCGCTGGCAAATCTCGCCTAATCAGTCCAAGAACGGTGACGCCGAACGCAAAAGTGTCTACCGCAGGCGTAAACGCCACTTGCCCAGATGGGGAAGCCCTGAACAACTCTGGTGCCATAAAGCCCGGAGTGCCAACCATGCCTATCGTGGTTGCGCTCAAACTATTGTCCAAACCCTTTGAAAGTCCGAAGTCAAATATCTTTAGGCAGCCCTCGCGATCAATCCGCATGTTTCCCGGCTTGATATCCCGATGAACATGGCCCTGTTGATGGATATCTGCTATCCCGCGAGCGATTGGAAAAGCCAACATCAGGAACTCATTCTGCGATGTCGGCTGAGGGAGGGAAAGAAGATCGCTTCCATCGACGTATTCTTCGATAAGCCCGACAACGTTGCCGACACGGTCTTTCACAATGTCGTATATCTGCACTACATACTGAGAGCGCATATTCTGAAGAGCTGCGATCTCGTCTAGGAGGCGCTTCTGTTCCGTCGTCGCTTTTAGTCTTTTTATCACGACGTTCCGTTCGAGGTTCGCATCCTGATAAAGGGCGGCCTCAGACATCCCCCCTGCAGTGAAACGCTTCCCAAGGTCAACATAACGTGCGGTTAAGCCGTTCATCTATCGACCATCCCGCTTAGGAAAAACTATATCCACTTCTGGCTTGCTGTCGTCCAAGGGCAAGCGCGGTTGTCCGCCAACACGCTTCTTCTTTACCTTCTTTGGTTTTCGGCTCGCAGGTTCTTCAGCTGCTAAGGTGTTAGCCCCATCATCTGTTGCGGGGGCAAATGGACGAGACTTGTCATCCCGCTCTTCTCGGGGGGCATTGTCCTGATCGAATGCGCGGGGCGACCAAATCTCAAGCTGGTTCACCGGACTAAGGCAAATCAAATTCAACTCGGCATTCAAGTTGTCTCGTCCCCACCAAGGTGAGGATTTCATAGAGAGAGCGGTTCCGTTGTCTCTACCGCCGAGAACGGAAGTCAGTGTCAGAAGTTTTCGCACAAGCTTTGAGGGGTCATCCGCGACAGAAACAGCCCGTTCCATTGCCTCTCTTGGAACCCAATGGACGCCGTCGGAGGTTAATAGGATATGAGAGTGCTCGCGAGTATCGATATTGATAATATGCGGCTCTACTCCCTCACCCATACCGACGTATTGTACAAGCCGTGCGTGATGATCCTCGACAGCTCGCTCTTGACCGAGATAACCCGCCAACGTGTCGTCTTTTGATAGTTGGCGCAAGTTACGATCAGGCGTGATGCCGTAAATCCGACTATCGCCGACATTTACTCCAGCAGGGGGTCCGTTCTGAGTGACCAAGACTGCCGAGAGAGTTGCGCCGCTTGAACCGGAGTACCTACTAAAAACGGCGTTGTTCGCATCGATAGCTGCATGCCTCAATCTTGGCTCTGGCCGGAGCCGAGTGGTCCGTAATATTCGGGCGGCAAATGTCGTCAGTGCAAGCACCGCAGCTTCTTCGCCTTTCGCCATCCCGCCTATTCCGTCGCAGAGCATTCCGAGCGCAAAACGCCAGGCAGGATCGGATGACTGCGAAATAAGAAAAAGTGTCCTGTCCTGATTTTCCTCTCGGGAAACTCCGATACTTGTCCCGAGTGACACGTTCGCACGGCTCAAGGCCGCGCTAGGTGCTTTCATGTCACGCAGAAATTCACCTAAACGAGTTTGTATAGTATCAGCTGAATTGCTCAATTCGCGTCAGACCGTGAAGCTGGGCCATTAAATGGCGTTTTTTCGGGAAGGCTGACCCAAGAAATGTAGGTCAAGTTGCAAGCATAGCAGCGTTCTTCCCCGCGTGGAACCGCGTCGAGTAGCTCAAGGCTGTATTCCCAACGCAGCCGACGCTATGACGGTTTGAGGGATCGGGGGAGAGCCTATTCGAATGGAAGCCATGGCGAACTAGGCTTCTTGCACTAGATGCCGCCTTCCGTTCGCTGCTAGAACTGCCCGTTCGGACGCGAAAAGGGGGGCGCATGCTTAGATATGTCAAAGGGGAAAACATCTTGCTGAAAGCCCACCCGGCTTTTGGGGAGAAATGGGTGCAGGCAAGGATCGCGGACGATCCCTCCATTCTGGGTCTGGGGGACCTTATCCTCCGGGACCAAGAACGACGGCAGCCGAGAGCAGGACGGTTGGACTTGCTCTTGCAAGACCGTGACAGCTCGAGGCGCTATGAGGTTGAGTTGCAGCTGGGCGCGACCGACGAGAACCATATTATCCGCACTATCGAATACTGGGACATCGAAAGGAGGCGGTACCCACAGTATGAACATTGCGCCGTCATTGTTGCCGAAGACATAACGTCGCGATTTTGGAACGTCCTTGCGCTCTTCAATGGCACTGTTCCCCTTATAGCGATCAAGATGCAGGCCGTGAAAGTCGGAACCGACATCTTGCTGCTGTTCACTACGGTGCTCAACGAGCTAAAGCGCGGCCTGATAGACGAGGACGAAGACGCAGCAGCAGCTCCTGCCGACCGCGCTTACTGGGAAAATGAGCAGGGCTCAAGAGAGACCGTAGCGATGGCGGACGACATCTTGAAAATCTGCCACCAGTTCCAGCCCGACCTACAGCTAAAATACAACAAATTCTACATCGGCATCGCTGAGAACGACCGCGTGAATAACTTTATATATATGAAGCCGAGAAAGAAGGGAAGTCTTATACTTGGCATTCGCCTGCCATTGTCTACAGACGTTGAAACCTTGATTAAGGACAACGATCTGGACGCGATGGGTTATGACCCCGGAGATTGCGGTGGCACCTATCGGATACGTCTGACAAAAGGAGATATTGAGACGAAGGAAGAATTGCTGAGGGTCTTGCTAGATTGGGCACATGATAATCGGAGCTAAAGCGCCCAATGGCTTCGAGCACGTCCGGGCTGTAGCTGCCGTGCCAAGAGACAAAATTCTAAAAATCACCCAGCTACTCGCTGCGCCTTGGCGAGCGCATCGCTGGGAGCTTCGAAAATCCGCCAAGCCTACGAACGGCGGGAGTGCTGACAGACGGACTTTCTGAGGGACTAAATATAAAGTGTTTCAGAGGTCAGGGTCCATTGTCGGTCGAAACACCTGCGTCCGCTCAAAATAGAGGAAGATAGGCATCGGTTTGCCACTCGCCTTGATAGTGCAGGATTAGCCCATCTTTGGGCAGCTCCATTCCAGCGATAGCGGCAACCTGCCTTAGGCAGCGACTGAGATGACCCCGCAGGAGTTCCAGCGCATCGAAATACTCCTGCCGGACATCGAGCGGACGATAAAATTCTCTGGACACTTCGGGGAGTGGCAGATGCTCTGAACTGCGGAGGCGTTCCTCATACGTCAGAAACTGACGTATGCCCTGCGCCATGGCCTCCAAAAGAAGAAACAACGGGCCGTCATCATCGGAGGACAACTCCACCTGCTTGTCCACCAGTGTCGTGCGGACCTTCTGCAAGGATGCCAGCGCGTTGTCGATGCATCCGTCGCAGCATTCGCACGAGGATAGCACCCTCCGATCTTTCAACCGGATGACAACCTCCCGCGCAATCTGGCGCTCACGATCTCGTGGGTTTACGGATATGCTGACAAACGGCAGATTGAGGGTCACGTCCCCGACACGGCCACGCATTTGCCTGCGAGCCCTACCAAGTAACTCTCGCAAGTCGAACTGAAACGGAATTGAGCCTGTTCTCATAGCGCCAATATAGGCTGCCGGCCCCGGGAATGTGAAGGGCTGCTACAGCACTACCCCTGCGGCGTTGCTCGTGAAGAGATCGCCGTCACGGATGTAGCGCGAGAGCATGGCATCGGAAGCATGCCCCGTTTGCTGGCGTATCTTCCATGCGCTGGCACCCGCCATAGCGGCGCTGGTGGCCAGACCGGCGCGTAGGGAATGACCCGAGTAGCCGCCCGCATCGAACCCCGCAGCTTCCGCTCTCTGCTTGACTATAATGCAGACAGCCTCACCAGACAGACGCTGTTCCGCAACGTGGTTGTGGCGATTGACGCTGCGGAACAGGGCGCCAGTTTCAATCTTTGCATGATCAAGCCAAGTTGTCAGGTGCTTCACCGGACACCATCTTGACCTACCGAATGGAATGNTGGAATGCCGATCTTACGGCCCGCGCCGATCTGGTCGGTCTTGGACCGGCGCAAGGTGACGACAATGCCCTGCCGGACGTGCTCGACGTCGGCAACGTCGAGGCCAACTACCTCGCTCCGCCGAAAGGCCCCTGCGAAGCCGAGAAGAAGGAGCGCCTTATCGCGGATGTCTTTGGGGCCATTGCCAATGCGCTCCAACATCTGGAACAGGTCTTCCCGCAGAACTGGCTTCGCTTCTTTGTGCGCTGTGCCGAGGGTTCGCTTGATGCCGCGCATGGTGGCTCGCACGATCTCGGATTTCGTCGGGTTCGCTGCGCTGGCAGCTTCGTGTGCCTTCGATAGCGCCGTTACGAACCGCACGATGGTCGCTGTTTTGTAGGTGGCGGACAATTCCGCAAGATAGGCGGCGATGGTCTCAGGGGAAGCCGGGATGCAGCCTCCCCATGCCTCGAAATGGGCGATGTCCTTCCGGTAGCCGCGCTTCGTCCCCTCGGAAAGCGAGGCGCTGATAAGGCGCTGCACATCGACAGGCAACACGTCCGGCAATACGTCGTGGCTCGTGGAGATGCGCGGCAGGCCTTGGGTACCGGTGTGCTGATCAACGAACATCGACACGCTCCTGATCAAGCGTGGGGAGGTCGCTCCGGATCATGTCGAGAAAGGCGGCAGGTTCGGGTAGCTGCAGGCCGTGATACCCGGCGTCAGCCAGCCATCGTAGCGTTACAGCGCAGGGCCATATGAGGCGCTTTCGCACAAGCCCGCCTTCAATTCTGAAAATCCCACCGGCGAGGACCGCCAGACGACGTTCAGCAGGCATATGCTGACGCATCCAGCGCCCTGTTGTTGTACTCCGTTTCAGGAACCGAGCGAGTGCCATTTTTCCCTCGTGGCTGAACGCATCGTAGACATAAGTCGGTAGACCGCTACGTCCGGTCACAACCGGAGGCAGATCGTCATCTGCGACGGAAAGCTCACCGGATGGAAGGGTGAGGGTCAGGAGCGGCAAGAGCACCGGTAATGCTTCTCTCGTCCGACGCCACCCCTGCTCGGCTAGCGCCACCGTGTCGGGGTTGATACCCACGTGCCGCATCGCCGCGAATAAAGCCTCCGCATTGGCACATCGACCAGAAACCTGCCCGGTCCACCTGACACCAGATGCATGTAGCGCGGCCAGAGAGGCCCCCAGAAGCGCGCCGCGCTCCCGGATGCGGGAAAGGTGCTCGGTGATGTTTGCGCCAGCCAATAAGGCTCGTAGCTCGCTAAGCTCGTGGTGTTGACTGACAGCCCAGAACAGATCATCGCTTGCTCTGCACTTCGGGGCGGCGGACATGCGCTCGACCAGCAGTGACGCCACGGCCCACTCGCCGCCAAACTCCCTCCGCAAGGACTTGCTCGACGTCGCTGTCATGACGAGGCGCATCGTCTCGACCGATGCCAGCCCAACGTCCTCGACCACCATTCCCGCGAGCCTGCGCCACAGCTTCGCCGGATCGTCCTTCAAGAGGGCAGCGGCGGCGCGGGTGGCAAGATCGACATCGCCGCGCCTGATGCCTTTCTGCAAGGCGGACATCGCCACCCATGGTGAAACGCGCAGCGGCTCGATGGATGGAACATTGTGATCGGACGCAAGCACCCGGAACGTCGGGTCGGCTGTGTCGAATAGAGACTGGAACATGGCTAACTCCCCTTTTTGAAAGAGGAGCAAAGAACCTGCCGCCCACCATCAGGCATGTAGGACATATGCCTAGCATGCAAACAAATTCGACCACGCTAACATCGCCAAATTCGGCAGTTCCAAAATACGAAGATTTGTGGCTTGCTGGAGTAAAGTGGAAGGCGACCTCGTTTAGTGGGGGATATGATGTCCGGGGCTTACATTCCCAAGCTGGGAGAGGAGGAAGCCCGCTTGGTCATTGTGAGGATATTGCTAGAGGCCAAGAAAGGACAAATGACCGCGAGTGAACTGAAGGAGTGCTTCCCCGATTATCGTAAGATGGGCGACGAGGATCAAAGACCAAGCGACACGCGAAGCGGGGCACCGATGTTCCACCAGATCGTGCAAAACGCCACGGATCGAATGGACAACGACGTCGGCATATACCGTTCCACTTACACCGAAATAGTTTCTCCCCCGACTGGCAAGATATTATCGATAACGCACGAGGGCCGAGAGTTCGCGCTCAAATACGCTACCTTCGTCAACAGACAGAGAGCAGCGGGTTATCCCGAGCATACGCTTTTCGATGAGAGCGCTTTGGACATCACCTGGAGCATCGTCAGGCAGCGCCTAAGAGAAGCGCACGTGCCGATGACAAAGCAGAAATTTACAAACTGCCTCAAATCGAGGCGCTATGCGTCATTCGTTAGACGTGACCTCGAAAACAAGGATATCTTCGTTAAAATGGCCAATTCTATATCCTGCACGGTCAAAGATCACATCGCCTCGGGAAGGCTGAGCATCACCGAGGCTCGCCCCCAATCGGTAGATGCGTGGCTCCATGGCAGGAGCGAAATCGATCAGTACATTGACTTTCTGCGGTTTGGGGTCTGGCCCTCAGATTGACTGCATCGATACTCACGCGCACTTGATCTGCCAACGGTCTGATCATCCTTACCGGCATAGACTTTTCGGGCCAAGAATGCTCCGCGCCGTCACTCCGCTGCTCGCCACGACTTCGCCCGAGACAACGCAACCGACGTGCGCGCCGCGCTCGGAGAACTTAACCGAGCGCTTCTTCTGGTGGACGCGGAAAGCGAGGAGTGAGCACGTATGGAAATCAGCCGCGCAATTCGGCCGAGCCGGTGATCATTGTGTGAAATTGATTTCACACTGCAACGACCATCTCATTCGACATGGCGTTTGTCCTCAGTGTCCCTCGCATCGCTGCCTCCGATTATGCACTCCGGGACATAGGACGGTTCGGTTACCTCCGATGGGATGATTACCTTACCTGTTTGGGGTCGCTGCTATTCGCCGTGAGGTCAAACCTGCTTTCGCTGACATGTCCCCAGAACCACCCTCGGGACGTTTCAATGTCTCCGCTACATCCCCTCGACGGCGGCCACCCAAGGATTTGAGCGATCAGAAGGTATTTCTCCAAAAAGGCTTGCAGAAATCAACCTCGCTCTGGCCAAACGAGCTATCGGGGAAGAGAATGTAAACCGATGAACTCGCGGGAACGCACCCAATGACTATTGCTTGTCTCGGTTGGGGATCATTAATTTGGGACCCGAGAGAATTGCCCATTCAAAGGCGCTGGTTTGACGACGGCCCCTTTGTGAAGGTCGAGTTCACCCGTCAGTCCAGTGACGACCGGATTACGCTTGTGATCACAGAGAACGCCGCGCCCGTGCGCACCCTATGGGCGGTGATGGATACCACTGACTTAACTGTCGCCAAAGAAGCTTTGCGGCAAAGAGAGGGCAAGCCTCAGCAACAGCACATAGCCCATTGGACCACCAGGGAAGCGTCGCCATCGGCCATACCCCATCTTGCAGAGTGGGCGAATGCGCACGGTGTGCAAAGTGCCATCTGGACGGCTCTACCTTCCAAGTACCAGCGCGAGGATAGAAGGGTGCCCACAATCGATGAAGTGCTGGTTCACCTCCGGGAACTCAGCGGGAATAGCCGTGAAAACGCTGAACGGTATATTCGGCTCGCCCCCCGCCAGATAGACACCGCCTACCGGCGAAGGATTGAGGGCGAGTTCGGTTGGACACCTTTGGATAGATGGCCTGGCTAGGTCATAGAGAGCATCTTGTCGGGGCGCGATACATTAATGGCCATCGTGGGTAAGACCTTAGTGTTCATCATTCCGTCCCTTGCGCCGCCAGCATTTTGCAAATGGGGCAAGCTGGTCGGATGAGCACCTTGAGGTGGTGTGCAGCGAGGTGGCAGCTGTGCTGCCTCAAAGCGAAACCTAGGGGGTTAGGGGGTGAGGAAGGCCGACCCAACGGGGAGGCAGGGAGCGTAGCGACCTTCTTCCGGAAACCGGGTTTTGATCAGGTGATGATTGGTTTCCGTGAGCCTTGCGCGATACGGGAACCTAGATCATCACATATGTCCGTTTCTTTTTCTTGTCCCCTGAATGATATGTAATGATCTAATTTACCTATTTAACCATTCTACATACTGGTGAAGAAAGAAACGGACATTGGCAGCCCGGTCTCATTTTAAGTGCTTCCAAAGGCCCGGATTGAGAGCCTTGAAGCTTGGCGGCGGGTTCTTCTCGGTGGTCTGATAGTGGGTGGTCATCATGTCCAGCGCGACCTTCCAGTATTTTCGTATGGTCGGGATGTGGGGATAGTCGAAGAACAGCGCCCGAACCTCCGTCACTTGCGCCGTTGGGTCTGCCTTCTTAGCCTTTCGGTTAGCTTCACGTTCGATGTGCTGCACCAGCTTCACTCCGCTCATAAATTCCGTCCATCCGTCGAAGACGATTTTCAAAATCTCCACCTGCACGCCGTCGGGCCAGACTTTCGCCAGTCCGATTAGGCAACCGAAATCACGCTCGGTTTCGCGTTCCCGGAGATTGGAAAGCCATTTGAGCACCTTGAGCAATCTGGTCTTGGCCGTCTCCGACTTCTCGTCGTCTGGCAAGTCGTGAAGCACTTCGGGGGTAAGAGATAGGCTCAGCGCTTTGTTCAACTTGGCAGAGTTTACGGGGATGCCCAGGGCATCACTGAGCGCCTTCTTTTCGGCGACTAGTTTGGCGCGCTGCTCGGCCACATGCTTCGCAAGATACCGGCGAACGAACGCAGCCATCTTCTTGGCATACGTACGCGGCGTCGGTTTCTCTCCCGGTTCCGCGATCCGAACCAAAGTTATGTTGCGGGTCGTGTCAAACACGAACGGCGGCTGCTTTATCAGCCTGCGAATGGTCCTCTCATCCACGCCGATGGCCTGCCCTCGTTCGTGATGGGACATTCTGCACCAAACGGACCCGTCAAACTGAAATGGGTCATTCGCTATGCTGTAAGCAATCAGCTCTTTGAGGGCTATCACATTTGGGCTTTGGGTCATTACGACCTACCCCTATGAACATGATTTCAGTTGTGGGGGAAAGTCAGGCTGCGAACTTTCGCTGTCCCCTCGGACCGAGTTGTTCAGAACGATTGATGAACACTCTCCCCCGATTTTCCCCCAATGGTTGGGGAAAAGGCGGGGAATGTTCGTCTTCCGATCCCTGGGGAAAAGGGAGCGGTCAACTGCCAGCCAATTGATAAATAAGGGAAAACTGGTGCTGCGAGAGAGGATTGAACTCTCGACCTCTCCCTTACCAAGGGAGTGCTCTACCACTGAGCTACCGCAGCCGCTGATGGCGGGGCTTCTGCCATATCGAACCGGCAAGCGCAAGGCCAAGAACAACGCTTCTGTGAATGGCTTTGCCGGATAGCTTTTATTGACATGGCGGCGCCACAATGTTGGCTATCCCTGAAAGCGGGTTGGCTGGTCGCCAGCCGTGGCGGGACAATGAACGACAAGACAAATCCACCAAGGAACAGCGGAACAACCCGCAAGAACCGGCTCGCCGAGCAGTTGCGCGCCAATCTGCAGAAGCGCAAGGCGCAGTCGCGTTCGCGCCGGACAGGTGAGGCCGACCAGCGGCCCGACGGGCTCGGCGCGGCCAAGGAAATGAAGAAAGATTAACTCAAATCGGCCACTCTTGGGCCGGAGTGGGCGAAATCCTATTTCTTGAACCAAATTGGTCAATGGTCTAGACGGGCCGATACTCAAACGATTGAACCGGCCCTTTTCTGGCCGAGAGGGACAGTCTCCAATGGATCGCATCAGAATTGTCGGCGGCAACAAGCTTGCCGGAAGCATTCCGATCTCGGGCGCGAAAAACGCCGCCCTGCCGCTGATGATCGCCTCGCTTCTGACCGACGACACGCTGACGCTGGAAAACGTGCCGCATCTGGCCGATGTCGAGCAGTTGATCCGCATCCTCGGCAATCATGGCGTCGACTATTCGGTCAACGGCCGCCGCGAGAAGCAGAATGAGGGCTATTCGCGCACCATCAATTTCTCCGCCCGCAACATCGTCGACACGACGGCGCCTTACGAACTGGTGTCGAAGATGCGCGCCTCGTTCTGGGTGATCGGCCCGCTGCTGGCCCGCATGGGCGAGGCCAAGGTGTCGCTGCCCGGCGGCTGCGCCATCGGCACGCGCCCGGTCGATCTGTTCCTCGAAGGCCTGCAGGCACTGGGCGCCGACATCGATGTCGATACCGGCTATGTCATCGCCAAGACCCGGAACGGCCGCCTCGTCGGCAACCGCTATGTCTTCCCGAAAGTCTCCGTCGGCGCCACCCATGTGTTGATGATGGCGGCGTCGCTGGCCAAGGGCGAGACGGTGCTTGAAAACGCCGCCTGCGAGCCCGAGATCGTCAATCTCGCCGAATGCCTCAACGCGATGGGCGCCAGAATTTCCGGCGCCGGCACGCCGACCGTCACCATCGACGGCGTCGAAGCGCTGTCGGGCGCGCGCGTGCGTGTCATCCCCGACCGCATCGAGACCGGCACCTATGCCATGGCGGTGGCGATGACCGGCGGCGACGTCGTGCTGGAAGGCGCACGGCCGGAGCTGCTGCAGACGGCGCTCGACGTGATTTCCCAGACGGGCGCGGAGATCACCCAGACCAATTCCGGCATCCGCGTGAAGCGCAATGGCGCCGGCATTTCACCCGTCGACGTGACGACGGCTCCCTTCCCGGCCTTCCCGACCGATCTGCAGGCGCAGTTCATGGGCCTGATGACCATGGCCAAGGGCAAATCGCGCATCACCGAGACGATCTTCGAAAACCGCTTCATGCACGTCCAGGAACTGGCTCGGCTCGGCGCCCACATCACGCTTTCTGGGCAGACGGCCATCGTCGACGGCGTGGCGAAGCTGAAGGGCGCGCCAGTCATGGCGACCGATCTTCGCGCTTCCGTCTCGCTGGTCATCGCCGGCTTGGCGGCCGAAGGCGAAACCACGGTCAACCGTGTCTACCATCTCGACCGCGGTTTCGAGCGGTTGGAGGAAAAGCTGTCCAACTGCGGCGCGGTGATCGAACGTATTTCCGCCTGACGGTCGGACGGCAGCAGCTTCTAGCAACGGCGGCTCGTAGCGCCTCCGCCCGTCCGCCCGCACCGCAAACCCGAGGCAATGCCTCGGGCGGACGTCGTGGGGTGGTTGCACCGACCGGAAAGACCGCCTAACAGAGGCTGAAACCAACCTGTAGGTCGAAAATCCGGATGACCGCCCTCAAGCTTATCGCGCTCGACGACCAGGATCTGGGCATCGTCTCGGCCCATCTCCAGGACGCCGTGATGAAGGTCTCGGATCTCGAATTCCTGCCCAAGGCCAAACGGTTCGTGCTGACCATGAACCGCTTCGTGTGGGAGGCCAAATCCGGCCTGTTTCGCCAGCACAATGAACGACGGCAGGCAGTGCTGCATTTCGACCGGGTGCTGGGCGCCAAGACCAGCGGCATCGCCCGCGACAAGCCGGCCGAAATTCTCTCCTTGCTGGCGATCAGCTTTATCGAGATCAGCAAGCCCGCGGGCATCGTCGAACTGATCTTTTCGGGCGGCGGCACGATCATGCTCGATGTCGAATGCATCGAGGCCCGCCTTGCCGATATTGGCGGCGCGTGGGAAGCCACGTCGCGCCCCATACACAGGGCTTGAGCATACGATGGCCATCACGCTTGCCCAGTCCGACGCCGATTTCGAGCAGCGTTTCGCCGCGTTTCTCACGACCAAGCGCGAGGTATCGGCCGATGTCGACGCCGTGGTGCGAGACATCATCGCGCGCGTGCGTGCCGAGGGCGATGCGGCACTGATCGACTACACGCGGAAATTCGGCGGAGGCGACCTCGCCAAGCTCGGCATTGCCGTCTCGGCGGAAGACATTGCCGGCGCCTATGCCGAGGCCGATCCGGCCACGGTCGAGGCGCTGAAATTCGCACGCGACCGCATCCGGTCCCATCACCAGCGGCAAAAGCCCCAGGACGAACGCTACACGGATGCCGCCGGCGTCGAGCTCGGCTCGCGCTGGACGGCGATCGAGGCGGTCGGGCTCTATGTGCCGGGCGGCACGGCAAGCTATCCAAGCTCGGTGCTGATGAACGCGGTGCCAGCCAAGGTAGCCGGCGTCGAGCGCATCGTCATGGTCGTGCCGGCACCGCACGGCGTCGTCAACCCGCTGGTGCTGGTGGCCGCGGATATATCGGGTGTCTCCGAAATCTACCGCGTCGGCGGCGCGCAGGCGATCGCGGCACTCGCCTATGGTACGCAGACGATAAAGCCCGTCGCCAAGATCGTCGGTCCTGGCAATGCCTATGTCGCCGCGGCCAAGCGGCAGGTGTTCGGCACGGTCGGCATCGACATGATCGCCGGCCCTTCCGAAGTGCTGGTCGTGGCGGACGGCGACAACGATCCGGACTGGATCGCCGCCGATCTGCTCGCCCAGGCCGAACATGACGTGTCGGCGCAGTCGATCCTGATCACCGACGACCCGGCATTCGGCAAGGCGGTCGAACGGGCGGTCGAACGCCAGCTGCGGAGCCTGCCGCGCGCGGAAACGGCGGCCCAGAGCTGGCGCGATTTCGGCGCCGTCATCCTGGTTGCGACGGTCGAGGCCGCGCTGCCGCTGGTCGACCGCATCGCCGCCGAACATGTCGAGCTAGCCATCGAGGATGCCGAAGGCTTCCTGGCGAAGATGCGCAACGCGGGCGCGGTTTTTCTCGGCCGCCACACGCCCGAGGTCATCGGCGACTATGTCGGCGGCTCCAACCACGTGCTGCCGACGGCGCGCTCGGCGCGCTTCTCGTCGGGCCTGTCCGTGCTCGACTTCGTCAAGCGCACCTCGGTCCTCAAACTCGGACCGGAGCAGTTGCGCGTGCTGGCACCGGCGGCGATCGCACTAGCGCGGGCGGAAGGGCTTGAAGCGCATGGCCGCTCTGTCGCCATACGGCTGAACATGTAGGCCGGTATGACGGGCTCCGATCAAACCCGCGCAAAACTGATCGATGTCGAACTCGATGAGTCGATCGGCCGTTCGACGCCCGATGTCGAGCATGAGCGGGCGGTGGCGATCTTCGACCTGATCGAAGAGAATAGTTTTCAGCCTGTCAATGACAGCGGTGCAGGTCCTTACCGGCTGAAGCTGTCGCTGGCCGAGTCCCGCCTGGTCTTTGCCGTGGCACGCGAGGACGGCACCGCCGTCGTCACCCACATCCTGTCGCTGACGCCGCTCAGGCGTATCGTCAAGGATTACTACATGATCTGCGAGAGCTATTACGACGCCATCCGCTCCTCGACGCCGAGTCATATCGAGGCGATCGACATGGGCCGCCGTGGCCTGCACAATGAGGGCTCGCAGACGCTGATGGATCGGCTCTCCGGCAAGATCGACATCGACTTCGACACGGCGCGGCGGCTGTTCACGCTGGTCTGCGTGCTGCACTGGCGGGGCTGATCCTGGCCCCCGGCGCCCTGCCCCGCTCGGTTCTGTTCCTGTGCGGCATGAATGCCGTGCGCTCGCCGATGGCCGAGCAGCTGGCGCGCCGGATGCTGCCCGCCACCGTCTTCGTCGCCTCGGCCGGCGTGCGCGCCGGCGAGCGCGACCCGTTCGTCGATGCCGTGCTTGCCGAGGACGGGCTGTCGCTGGGCGAGCGTCATCCAAGGACGCTGAACGATCTCGAGGACGACTATTTCGACCTGATCGTGACACTGGCGCCGGAGGCCCACCATGCCGCGCTCGAACTCACGCGCGCGCTTGCCGTCGAGGTGGAATACTGGCCGACGCCGGATCCGGCCGATGCCGGCGGCACGCGCGAACACATCATGGCCAGCTATCGCGACGTGCGCGAGCGGCTGAAAGCCCGGATCCACAGCCGGTTCACCGTTCCGAGGCCTGGCGATTAAGCGTGTTCACAAGCGACAGATTATCATATAGGTTCCGCCGAAATTCCAGCCGGGGCGCTGGAACCGCCATCCAAGCAAAGGTATCGAATGCCGAAGGAAGAAGTCCTCGAGTTTCCGGGTATCGTCACGGAATTGTTGCCCAACGCGATGTTCAGGGTGAAGCTCGAAAACGAACACGAGATCATCGCCCATACTGCCGGCCGCATGCGCAAGAACCGCATCCGCGTGCTGACCGGCGACAAGGTTCTGGTCGAGATGACACCATACGACCTGACCAAGGGCCGCATCACCTACCGCTTCAAGTAAGATCAAGACCCGGCCGGTAAAGCGATGAGCATTTTGCAAAAGCTGGTGCTTGCCTCGGGTTCGCCGCGCCGCATCGAACTTTTGCAGCAGGCCGGCATCGAGCCGGACCGCATCCTGCCAGCCGATATCGACGAAACGCCGCTGCGTGCGGAGCATCCGCGCTCGCTGGCCAAACGGCTGTCGAAGGAAAAGGCCGAGAAGGCGTTCGCATCGCTGAAGTCCGAGACGGACCATGCGCCGAGCTTCGTGCTGGCGGCCGACACGGTGGTCGCCGTCGGGCGGCGCATCCTGCCCAAGGCCGAGACGCTAGACGACGCCGCCAACTGCCTCGGGCTGTTGTCCGGACGTTCGCACCGGGTCTATTCCGGCATCTGCCTGATCACGCCGGGCGGCAAACTGCGCCAGCGGCTGGTCGAGACGCGGGTGCGTTTCAAGCGGCTGCCGCGCGAGGAGATCGACGCCTATGTCGCGTCCGGCGAATGGCGCGGAAAGGCCGGCGGCTATGCCGTGCAAGGGCTGGCCGGCGCTTTCGTCGTCAAGCTCGTCGGCTCCTATACCAACATTGTCGGCCTGCCGCTCTACGAGACGGTGGCGCTGCTGTCGGGCGAAGGTTTCAAGACGCATCAAAACTGGTTGTCCGCGCGACCATGAGCCTCGACGACAAGGTCACGCCCCTGCGGCCCAAGCGCCCGTGCCCGGAATGCGGCAAGCCATCGGCGCGCGAAACCTATCCATTCTGCTCGACGCGCTGCAAGGACATCGACCTCAACCGCTGGCTGAAGGGTGCGTATGTCATCTCGGCCCGCGACGACGAGGAAGAACCGGACGCCGACGAGCCGAAGTAGACGAGCGCCGGTCAGGCGGCTTCGTTCTTGCGTTTGACGCGCGCCCAAGCCGGCAGCCAGTCGCCATGTGCGGCCAGGAGATCGTCGACCAGTGACCAGATCTGGTCGAGATCGAGTTCGGCCGCGGTGTGCGGATCCATCATCGCCGCGTGATAGATGTGTTCGCGGTTTTCGCTCATCAGCGCCCGCACCGTCAGTTCCTGCACGTTGATGTTGGTGCGGATCAGCGCCGTCAATTGCGGCGGCAGGTCGCCTATATAGGTTGGCTGGATGCCGGATGCATCGACCAGGCACGGCACTTCGGCGGCGCAATCACGCGGCAGCGAGGTGATGCAGCCATTGTTGCGCACATTGCCGTAGATGACCGACGGTTCGCCGGTCCAGACCGAATTCATGATCGAGGAGGCATATTCCTTGGACTCTTCGACCTCGATGCGCTGGGCCGAGCGGTAGGCCTGCGCCTGGTCCTTCCAACGCTCGATCTGCTCGACGCAACGCTTGGGGTATTCGTCGAGAGGAATGCCGTATTTCTCGATCAAATCGGGGCGGCCGTCCTTGATGAAATAGGGCGTGTATTCCGCGAAATGTTCCGAGCTCTCGGTGACGAAATAGCCCAGCCGCGTCAGCATCTCATAGCGCACCTTGTTCGGGCAGCGCGGATTCCAGCCGGGTTTCGGCGCGCGGCCTTCGCGATAGGCACGCACGAGATCGGGATAGAGGTCGCGATAGGATCCATCCGGCTGGCGATGCTCGAATTGCAGGTAGAAGGCCATGTGGTTAATGCCAGCCGAGCGATAGCGGATCTCGTCATAGGGAAGGTCGAGATCGTGTGCCAGCTCCATCGCCGTGCCTTGCACCGAGTGGCACAGCCCGACCTGCCTGATCTCGGGATATTTCTCCGAGATCGCCCAGGTGTTGATCGCCATCGGGTTGACATATTGCAGCATGATGGCCCGCGGGCAGACGGCAAGCATGTCCTCGCAAATCTTCCACAGATGCGGCACGGTCCTGAGGCCGCGCATGATGCCGCCGACGCCGAGCGTATCGGCGATGGTCTGGCGCAGGCCATATGTCTTCGGCACCTCGAAATCCGTGACGGTGCAGGGCTCATAGCCGCCGATCTGGAAGGCGACGACGACGAAATCGGCGTCCGCCAGCGCCTTGCGCTGGTCCGTGTAGGTCTCGGCGCTCGCCTTGACGCCGAGCGTGGCGATCAGTTTGTTGACGACGACGGCGCTTTCTTCCAGCCGCTGCGGATTGATGTCCATCAGCGCGATCGTTGCGCCCGAAAGCGCCGGGCGCTGCAGCACGTCGCCGACGATGTTCTTCATGAACACCGTCGAGCCGGCGCCGATGAAAGTGATCCTGGGATGTCTTGCCACGTTAACCTCCGGCATATATTCAGGCCACCTCGAAAGCGGCCCTGACGAGCCGTTCGGTGTAGGCGGTCTTGGGATTGGTGAGGACCTGGTCGACGGGTCCTTGCTCGACGATCTTGCCGTGCTGCATGACGATGACGCGGTGGCACAGCGCCCGCACCACCTTGAGGTCGTGCGAGATGAAGAGATAGCTCAGACCACGCTCGTCCTGCAGCTTGCGCAGCAGATCGATGATCTGCGCCTGGACGGAGAGATCCAGCGCCGATGTCGGCTCGTCGAGCAGGATGAATTCGGGCTCCAGAGCGATGGCCCGGGCGATGGCGATGCGCTGCCGCTGGCCGCCGGAGAATTCATGCGGAAACCGCGACAGGATATCGCCCGGCATGCCCGCGCTGACCAGCGCCTCGCGCACCCGCTCGACCCGCTCGCGCCGTGTCGCGCCAATGCTGTTGACGACCAGCCCTTCCTCGATGATCTGGCCGATCGTCATGCGTGGGTTGAGCGAGGAGAACGGGTCCTGGAAGACGATCTGCATGCGCGAGCGCAGCGGCCGCATCTGCGCTCGCGACAGGCCATGGATCGGCTGGCCATCGAAGCGGATCTCACCGCGTTTCGCGTCGGTCAGCCGGAGCAGCGCCTGGCCGAACGTGGTCTTGCCGGAGCCGGATTCGCCGACCAGCCCAAGCGTCTCATGGCGGCAAAGCTTGAGGTCGAGGTCGTCGACGGCGACCAGTTCACGCCAGTCCGGCTTCAGGAACGTGCCGTGGCGCAGCATGAAGCAGACGCGCACGCCATTCGCTTCGAGGATGGTGCCAGAGCCCTCGGGCAACGGTTGCGGCCGTCCTCTTGGTTCGGAGGCAAGCAATCGCTGCGTGTAGGGATGCCGCGGATCGGCGAACAGCCGTTCGGTGACGTTGTGCTCGCACATTTCGCCATGCTGCATCACATATACGTAGTCGGAAAACTTGCGCACCACGGTGAGGTCGTGGGTGATCAGGATCACCGCCATCCGCAGCTCTTTCTGCAGATTGCGGATCAGGTTGAGGATCTGCGCCTGCACCGTGACGTCGAGCGCGGTCGTCGGCTCATCGGCGATCAGCACGTCCGGATCGTTGGCGAGCGCCATGGCGATCATCACGCGCTGCCGTTGCCCACCCGACAGCTGGTGCGGATATTGTTTGAGCCGCGCCTCGGGCTCGGGTATCTGGACATGCCGCAGCAGCTCGAGAGCGCGCGCCCAGGCTTGCTTGCGGCTCACCTTGCGATGCACCCGGATTGCTTCGACGATCTGGCTACCGACCGTGTAAATCGGGTTGAGTGAGCTCATCGGCTCCTGGAAGATCATGGAGATGCGGTTGCCGCGCAGCTTGCGCCGGGCGCTCTCGGGGAATTTCAGAATGTCCTGTCCGTCATAACAGACGCTCGATTTCGGTGACACCGTTGCGCGGCGCGACAGCAGGCCCATGACGGTGCGCGCCGTCACCGACTTGCCGGAACCGGATTCGCCGACGATCGCGATCGTCTCGCCGCGATAGAGCTGGAATGAGATGTCCTTGACCGCCTCGACGACACCGTGCTCGACCTTGAACGCGACCTCGATGTTGCGGGCGTCGATGACGGGCTCTCCCTGGCGCCCATGATGATCGAGGCGGAAGGCTGGTGCGAAGGGCTCGGCGAGTACGATGGTCATCCCAGTCCCTCAATATGGATCGACGGCATCGCGCAGGCCGTCGCCGAGCGCGTTGAAGGCAAAGACGGTGACCAGCACGAAACCGACCGGCGTCAGGATCCAGGGATAGGTACCGATGACGGAATAGGTCGCGGTGTCCTGAAGCATCAGCCCCCAGGAGATCAGCGGCGGCTTGACGGCAAAACCGAGGAAACCGAGGAAGGATTCGAGCAGCACCACCGTCGGGATCGCCAGCGTCACGGCGACGATCACGTGGCTCATCACATTGGGGAAGATGTGCTGCAGGATGATGCGCCGGTCGGTGGCGCCGACCGCCATGGCGGCGCGCACATATTCGATGCGCGCAAGCGCCAGTGTCTTGCCGCGCACTTCGCGCGACATCTGCGCCCAGCCCAACGCCGACATGACGATGATGACAAAGCCGAGGAACACATTGGTCGGCGCGGTGACAGGGATCAGCGTCGTCAACGCCAGATAGAGCGGCAGTTGCGGGAAGGCGAGCACCAGTTCGACGAAGCGCTGCATCCAGACGTCGAACCGGCCGCCGAAATAGCCCGATACCATGCCCACCGTGGTACCGATGACCGTGATGATGAAGACCACCGTCAGCGCGATCATCAGGGAGACGCGCGAGCCATGGATAGCGCGCGACAGCACATCACGCCCGAATTTGTCGGTGCCGAGGAAATGCACGGGCTGGCCGTCCGTCGAGGCGAATAAGTGCCGGTCCGCCGGGATCAGCCCGAAGAGCTTGTAAGGCGCGCCCTCGACGAAAAAACCAAGCAGCCTCGGGTGGTCGTAGTCGGGGCCGACGATGGGCTGGAAGGTGACCGGATCGAGATCGGCCGAATCCGACAGTGCATAGACCCTCGGCCGCGCGACGAAATTGCCGTCCTTGTCGTGGAAGGACGGCAGTTGCGGCGGGGCGAAGCCGACATCGGTCGCCTTCGGGTCCATCGGCGCCAGGAATTCGGCGAACACGGCCATCACCAGCAGCAGCACGACCAGCCAAAGCCCCGCCATTCCGGTCCAGGAGCGCTTCAGCCGGCGCCAAACCAGCGCCATGTAGCTCTCATTGCCGCGTGCGGGCGCCACTGTGGATCGCTCGGCCGGCAGTGGCGGTGGTGAAGGCTCTCGAGCCAGCATCTAGCCCTCCCCGAACTGACGCACGCGCGGATCGAGCAGGACGAGCAGCATGTCGGCAATGATGTTGCCGACGATCAGCGTCGCCGACAGCACCATCATGAAGGTGGCGGTGACATAGACATCGCCGACCGCCATCGAACCGACGATCGCCGGACCGACGGTCGGCAGCGCGAAGATGATCGCCGTCTCGATCTCGCCGGTCAGCATGTAGGGCAGCACCACGCCCTGATACATGACGAGCGGATGCAAGGCATTGGGCACGGCGTGGCGCATGACGACGGCGCTGCCCGTCAGGCCCTTGGCCTTGGCTGTCTCGACATATTGCGCGTTGAGCGTGTCGAGCAGATTGCCGCGCATGACACGCATATTGTAGGCGAGACCGCCGAAGGTGGCGATCGCCACCACCGGCCAGACATGCTTGACCAGGTCGACGAATTTGGCCCACGACCATGGCGCGCCGCCATATTGCGGCGAGAAGAACGAGCCGATCTCCGATACGTTGAACTGGAAGACCAGGAGATAGACGATGATCAGCGCCATCAGGAAGCGCGGCACCGTCATGCCGAGGAAGGCGATGGCCGACAGCGTGGAATCGATCCAGGTGTATTGCCGGGTCGCGGCCCAGATGCCGAAGGTGATGCCGAGCACCGAGGCGAGCAGATGGCAGACCAGCGCGAGCAGCAGCGTGCGCGGCAGCCGCTCGCCGACGACCTCGGCCACTGGCTTGTTGTAATAGAGGCTGTAGCCGAAATCGCCACGGGTGACGATGCCGCCGATCCAGTTGAGGTACTGGACGGGCAGCGGCTTATCGAGGCCGTGTTCGACGCGATAGGCCTGGGCCTGCGCGTCGGCCTCCGCGAAGGAGGCTCCGCCCTGGTTGATCAGCTGCGAGCGGATGTAGTCGGCATAATCGCCAGGCGGCGCCTGGATAATGGCAAAGGTGACGAGGCTCAAAATAGCGAGAACCGGGATTGCCGACGCTATGCGCATGAGCAGGAATCGCAGCATGGACGGTCCGCTTCCTCATCTCGCCGGACGCTCGCTTTAAAGGCGCCCGGAGGGTTGGTTTGTCCCGGCCGCGCCATCGACGCGGCCGGGTCTCTCTCAGTCAGGGGAGGTAAACTTGCATCGGCCCTTAGACTTACATCGGACCCTTGTCTCCAGGCTTGCCGGGAAGCTCTTCGGGGAACAATTCGTATTTCGCCTGTTTGTCGGCCGCGACGAAGACCCGTTCGCGGATAATCGAATCCTCCGCCCAGTTGAACATGAAGATCGGCGTGCCTTGCGGGATGTTGGAGAAGCGTTTGCTGACGATCAGGGCGCCGGGATATTCCGTCAGGCCGACATTGTAGACGTGCTCGGTCGAGATCTTCTGGAAGTCCCGCATCAGACTGGCGCGCTGGTTGTTATCCGCCGACGAGACGAACTTGTTGACGATGTCGACGAGGTCCTTCTCGAAAGGCATCAGATCGACCTCGCCGCTTTCCGGCGCGCGGTGATCCCAGCTGGTCTTGGGGCCGACCGGAGCGAGCTGCACGGTGTTCTGCACCACGGAGGTCAGCTCCTGCTCATTGCGCCGGATCAGCCAGTCGAAGCGGCCTGAATATTGCGTGGCATCGCGCTGGGTGCCGTTAAGCCCGTTGAGCACGATCCGGAGGCCAAGCTTTTCCATCTGCGCGACCACGCCTTCGGCAAGGCTCTTGTCGGTCGTGTAGTCGTTGTTGACCAGCATCACGATTTCGACGTTCTTGCCACCGGCGGTACCGGCAGGAAAGTTGACGATGCCGTCACCGTCTGTGTCCTTCAAACCGGCCTTGGCGAGTTCGGCCTTGGCACCCTCGAGGTCGAAAGGATAGTAGACGGTGGATTTACGGTCGTAGAAGCTGGTGCCCGAGGAGAGGCCGCCTGGATAGATCGCGGTGAACGGCCCCTTGACGAGGGAATCGCCCAGCGCCTTGCGGTCAAGCGCCATGGTGACGGCCTTGCGGAAATCCTCGTTGCGGTTCAGTTCGCGGATCGCTTGGCCGCGCTCGTCCGGGTTGCCCCAGCCGTTGGCGGAAAAGTTCAGGCGCAGATTGTAGCCTATCAGCCGCGGGCCGAAGGCCAGGCGCGCCGGCGCGTTCGCCTCCGCCGCGCGCTTCAGCGAGGCGACGAAGTTTTCCGGCTGCTCGAGGTTGGAGAAGTCGCCCGCGCCTGCGACCGCCTGAACGTCGCGGTCGGCCCAGGTCGACAGTTTGTAATGCAGCTCGTTGAGATAGGGCAGTTGGTTGCCCTTCTCGTCCACCTTCCAATAATAGGGATTGCGGCGCATGACGATGATGTCGTCCGCCCGATATTCGACCGGCACCCAGGCGCCCATGACAGGCATGTTCATATATTCCGGCGGGAAGGCGTTCTTGAACTGGTCGTAGGTGTTCTTCGAATATTTCGGGTGCCGCGGCTTCAAGATATGCGCGGGGCCGGGGCAGAAGGTGCCATAGGCCATTGCGTAGAGGTGCTGCTTCGGGAAGGCGTCCTTGAAGGTCCACTCGACGGTGTAGTCGTCTATCTTCTTCAGCGTCGTGCCGACGCCGAAGGTTTCCTGAGTGGCGCCATTGAGCGGCGAGACGTTGGGATCCATGACCTCGTCGTCCCAGTAGAACATGACGTCGTCGGCGTTGAATGGCACGCCGTCGGACCATTTGGCGCCTTCGACGAGGTGCATGGTCAGCTTGTGGCCATCGGCCGACCAATCCCAGCTTTTGGCGAGATTGGGCAGCGGCTCGGTGTCCTTCGCCTCGACCTGGAACAGCGGCGCGGTGCGCGTCAGGCACTCGGAAAGGCCGATGTCGATGCCGCCCCACCCCTGGGTCTGGCCGGCGCCGTAGTTCCAGCCTTCGGGCCTTCCGCCGATGACATGGCGCATCGTATCGCCATAGACGCCGACGCCGTCCGGCATGTTGGCGGTCTTGAAGACAAGCGGCTCTTTCGGCAGCCGATCTTTCACCGGCGGCAGCTTGCCGACCTTGACGTATTTTTCCGTGACCCAATCGGGCTCGTGATAGTCGGGAAGCGCCTTGAACTCCAGGATGGAGTCGCGCGGCACGTACTTGATCTTGCCCTCGGCCGGAAACGTCGCCGGAACCGGTGGGACTGTCGGCTCGGAAGCGAAAGCGTTGAGCGCCGGAACGGACACGCTCAGCGCCAGTCCGGCGGCGATGCCAATGCTGCGTAGGTACCTCATTATCTCCTCCCTCGTGTTCAGACGTTTGCTGCTGCTCGTATCTTGCCTGGACGGCAGACTGCGGTGGATCTGCCTCCCGTGGATCCGCCGCCGCACCCGGTTCTCAGACGGCCTGTTTCAGCGCGGCTTTTTCGGCGCGCAGTTCCTCGATCGAGCGCACGCTTCGCCGAGCGGCACCGGCCCATTCCCGCGTCTTGACGGTGGATTTCGACAGCCTCTCCTTGGCTGCCGGAACCGCGTGGGCATATTGCGGCAGCCATTGCGCCTGGGCGACGACCATTTCGTCGACCATCTGCCAGACCTCCTCCGGCGTCGACACCGCGCCGACCAGCGGGTCATGCAGCACGGCAAGCTTCAGAAGATCGATGTCGCCAGATATAGCGGCGTGGACCGACATGCGCTGGACGTTGATCGAGGCCATGCAAGTAGCGGCACAGGCTTCCGGCAAGGTGATGCCGGCGGCCATGTTGATGCCGAAACGGTCGACGAAACCGGGTGACTCGATGATGGCGTCCCGTGGCAGATTGGTGATCACGCCCTCATTCCTGACGTTGAAGTGGCCACGATAGACGCGGTTGGTTTCCAGCGCCTCCAATATGTGGCTGGCATGCTCGTTGGAGCGCTTTGACGCGTCGATCGGTTTCGACGCCGCTTCGAGGAATTGCGGATACTCGGTCTCGAACCAGTTGCGGGTTTCCGTGGAATAGCGGAGGTAGCCGCCCGTCTCGCCATGGATCCAGTCGGACATGTCGATCCAGCGCGTGATCTCGTCGGGGCGCTTGCGGTACCAAGGCAGATATTCGGAGAGATGGCCGTTGCTTTCGGTCGAATAGACGCCGAAGCGCTTCAGCACATCGATGCGCAGCTTTTCCTGCTGGGAATAGACCGGATGTGCCTCGAAGGCGGCAATTAGCTCATCCCTATCGATCTTGCGGCCGTTCAGCCGCAAATCGATAAACCAGGTCTGGTGGTTGATGCCGGAACAGACATAGTCGAGTTCCCGCGGCGATTTCGCGCCCAGCACCTCGGCGATCTGTTCGGCGCCGTGCTGGACGCCATGGCAGAGACCGACCGTGTCGACCTTACCGTATTCGATCGCCGCCCAGGTGTTCATCGCCATCGGGTTGGCATAGTTGAGGAATTTGGCGTTGGTGTCGGCGACTTCGCGGATATCCTTGCAGAAATCCAGGATCACCGGAATGTTGCGCTGACCATAAAGAATACCGCCGGCGCAGATCGTGTCGCCGACGCATTGGTCGATGCCGTATTTCAAGGGAATGCGGATATCATCGGCATAGGCTTCGAGGCCGCCGACCCGCACGCAGCTGATGATGTAGCGCGCGCCCTCGAGTGCCTCGCGGCGGTCGGTCGTCGCGGTCACCCGCGTTGGCAGTTTGTTCGCCTTGACGATCCTGTCGAGGATCGCCTTGATCATCGCAAGATTGTGCTCGCTGACATCGGTCAGCGCGAATTCAATGCCCTTGAATTCCGGCACGCACAGAATGTCAGTGAACAGCTTCTTGGTGAAACCGACGCTGCCGGCGCCGATAATAGCGATTTTGAAACTCATCACCTTCACCTCGGTCCAATCGAATGCTAGGCAGGGAGCAGCAAGGGAAGAAAATTGGCCACACGCCTTTTGGGCGCATGCCGTTCAAGCCGGAATCCGGCTTTTCTCTCCTCCCGCCCGCTCCTCGTTCGCGGGTTATTCGCGTTCTTCCAGGCGCGATTATGCGCTTATTCGCGGGCGCGACCAGAGAAGGATTATGCTTTCAGGGGTAATTTTGTGCTGCGGGATTTGATCGCCAACGGAGAGTCGATGCGGACGGTGTCGCTGCCGCGCGGCCGCCAGCGCCTGCATGCCATGCCGACGAGCACGGGCTATGAGGTGCGCGAGGACGTGACCTATGATTGGGACGGCCGAAAGCGCGGTCAGACACCGTTCACCGTCCTGCAGCATACGATCGGCGGTACCGGCCGGTTGCGCTACGAAAACCGCGATTACCGCCTGCAGACGAACGACACGCTGCTGGTGCTGGTGCCGCACAACCACCGCTACTGGCTGGCCAGGGGCGAGCGCTGGGAATATTTCTGGATCTCGATGAACGGCGAGGAGGCGTTGCGCGTCCACAAGTCGATCCTCGACGTGTCCGGACCGGTCTTTCGGCTGCAGCCGGCGACGATCGATCATCTCGCCGATTGCAGTCTGCGTCTTATCAAAGGGGCCGCTTCCCCAGGCGCTGCTTCGGCCATCGCCTACGAGGCGGCGATGGCGCTCTACGACGATGTGTTCGGCTCGCACGCCTTTGCCGAAAAACAGAGCGCCATGCAGCCGGTCATCAATCATATCAACGCTAATCTCGACAAAGCCCTGCCGGTGGCGGACCTGGTCCAGATCAGCGGGCTGAGCCGGGCTCATTTTTCGCGCTGCTTCGCCGAAAGCGAAGGCTTGCCGCCCGCCGAGTTCGTTCTGCAGCAGCGGCTGCAGCGGGCGGCGAAACTGCTGACCAAGGCGGACTTCCTGCCGGTGAAGGAAGTGGCCATCCTGTGCGGTTTCGAGGACGCGAATTATTTTTCCAAGGTCTTTCGCCGCCTCTATGGCACGACGCCCAGCCAGTTCCGCACCACCGGCATGTATGCCAGCTTGCGAACGCCAGCCAGGCGCGGCGCCAGGGTGTCGGACGACGAGACCTGACGCCGCTTGAGACCTAATCAGGCCGCGTGCAGGCTGCCGCCGTCCAGCCACTCGAGTTCGGCCGGCGAAAGCGCAATGTCCAGCGCCCGCAGGCTGTCGTCCAGTTCGCCCAGCGTGCGCGGCCCGATCAACGGGACCGATGGGAAAGGCTGGTTGAGGACATAGGCCAGCGCAATATGGATCGGGCTCTTGCGCAGCCTGGCGGCGAGTTCGATCGCCCGGTCGCGGCGGCCGAAATTGCGCTCGGAGTACCAGACCCGCACCAGTTCCTCGCTGTCCAGCCTGTCGCGCCCGGCGCGGTCGGTGAAGAAGCCGCGCCCCTGGCTCGACCAGGCGAAGTTCGGCATCTGCCTGGATGTCAGCCAGGCTTTCCAGTCGTCGGTGGAGGAGGTGATGCAGCCGGCCCAGATCGGCTCCAGCATTTCGGCCAGCGAAAAATTGTTGGAGAGCGCGCCGGGCTTCTGCTTGCCGGTTCGCTCGGCATAGGCGATGGCCTCGTCCATGCGCTGCATCGTCCAGTTGGAGCCGCCGAAGGGACCGCGAATGCGCCCGGCCTTCACCTCGCGGTCCATGGCGTCGACGAACTCGCCGACCGGCACGTCCGGATTGTCGCGATGCATGAAATAGATGTCGACATGGTCGGTCTGCAGGCGGTCGAGCGACTGAGCAAGCTGCTTTGCGATTACGTCGGGATAGCAGAGCGGCGAGTGCGCGCCTTTGGCGATGATCACCGACTGCTCGCGCACGCCACGGTTCCCCAGCCATTGGCCGAGCAACGTCTCGGTGTAGCCTCCGCCATAGACGTAGCCGGTGTCGAACAGATTGCCGCCAGCCTCGAAAAAGGCATCGAGCAGGATAGACCCGGAAGAGAAGGTGCGGAAATCCTCGAAGCCGAGCGCCACCACGGAGGTCGGTTTCGGCAGGCCCGGAATGGTGCGCTTGCCGATCGCGGTGCCGCCGTGCCGCAGAGGTCGGCCGGAGATGGTGTCGGTGCGCAGCGAGGCCTTCTCGATCTCGTACTCCAGCCCCACCGCCGCGCGCCATCTGTCGAGCACGCGCAAGGTGCCGAGGCTGTCGGCCCAGCCCATGCCCGGCCAGGCGAATTCCTGCCGCCCGGCGCGGATCGCCTCACCGGCGGCATCGACCTCGAAGGAATAGACATGGCGCTGCTCGTTGACGCTGATGGTCTCTTCGGCGTCGTCGGCGCCGATCACGTTGATCCGCCCGAGGCCGACATCGCGGTCGCCGCCGGCGAACCAGAAGTCCGGCACCTCGATGCGGCCCCTGGTGCCGAAGATGCGCAGGACGTTGTCCTGGTTTAGCGAGATACTGCAGGAAACCTCGGCGACGATGCCACCGGGGAAATGCAGGACAGCGGAGGCCCATTCGTCGACGCCGGACTGGCCAAGGTGGGCGGCGCCCACCACCTTGTCGGGTTCGGCGAATGGCTCTCCCGCGGCAGCGCCGGCAATGAGGCGCACCATCGACACGGGATAGCCGCCGACGTCGAGGATGCCGCCGCCGGCGAGGTCGTTGGCGTAGAGCCGGTGCTCCGGCATGAAATCAGGCATGGCGAAGCCGAAGCTCGACTTGATCATCCTGATCTCGCCGATGACGCCAGACTTGATCAGATCCACCAGTTGCAGCGTCTGCGGATGCAGCCGGTACATGAAGGCTTCGCCGAGAAAGGTGCCGGCCTTGCGCGCCGCATGCATCATGGCGTCGGCCTCGAACGCGGTCAGCCCGAGCGGCTTTTCGCAAAGCACGTGTTTTCCGGCTTCCGCCGCCCTGATCGCCCATTGCGCGTGGCCGGGATGCGGAACCGCGATATAGATCGCGTCGATTTCCGGATCGGCGAGAAGAGCGTCATAACCGTCGAGGATGCGGGCGCCGGGAAAGCTCTCGGCCAGACCCGGTTTGCCGGGGTTGCGCGCGCCGATGGCAACCACTTTCCCGGTGCGCGAACCGGCGACGCCATCGGCAAAGGCCTTGGCAATGCCGCCCGGCCCAAGAATCCCCCAGCGAATGGGCGTTGATACAGTCATGTCATTCTCCTTGCGGGCTTGGAAAGGGGCGGCCGGTCAGCGCAGCCGCAGCCCCTTTTCGTCGAACAGGTATGATTTGCGGATGGAAACGGTGACCTCGGAGGTGTCGGGAACCTTTGCCGCGTCGCGCTGGATCACCACATCCTCGCCATGGGTCGTTCGGGCATAGAGGAAGCTCGTGCCGCCCAAATGCTCGACCACGTCGATGGCGGCGGTCAGGTCGGCGTCGCCTTCACCGGCGCTGCCAAAATGTTCCGGCCGCACGCCGACGATGACTTTGCTACCCAGTTCAGGCCCTGCGCATTTCAACGGTTGCGTGATACGGGTCTTCTCCTCGCCCGCCAGCTCGACCACGACCCCTTTTTCATCACGCCCGACAATATGGGCCTTGATGAAATTCATCTTAGGCGAACCGACAAAGCCGGCCACGAACATATTGTCGGGATTGTCATAGAGTTCCAGCGGCCTGCCGATCTGCTCGATATGGCCGGCGCGCAGCACGACGATCCGGTCGGCCAGCGTCATCGCCTCGGTCTGGTCGTGGGTGACATAGACCATGGTGGCGCCGAGTTCCTTGTGCAGCCTTGAAATCTCGACCCGCATCTGGACACGCAGTTCGGCATCGAGATTGGAGAGCGGCTCGTCGAACAGGAACACTTGCGGCTCGCGCACGATGGCGCGGCCGATGGCGACACGCTGGCGCTGGCCACCGGAAAGTTTCTTCGGACGACGATCCATCAATTCGCTGATGCGCAGGATCTCGGCCGCGCGCTTCACCCGCCGCTCGGTATCGGCCTTGGGGTTGCCGGTCATGCGCAGCCCGAATGAGAGGTTCTGCTCGACGCTCATATGCGGATAGAGCGCGTAGGACTGGAACACCATGGCGATGCCGCGGTCGGCCGGCTCGACATCGTTGACCACCTTACCGCCGATGGCGATCTCGCCGCCGCTGATGTCCTCCAGCCCCGCGATCATCCTGAGCAGCGTGGACTTGCCGCAGCCCGACGGGCCGACGAAGACGACGAACTCGCCATCGGCGATGTCGATGTTGGCGCCGTGGACGACCTCGAAGGCACCGAAGCGCTTGGCGACATTGGTGAGTGTGACGGTTGCCATTCTGCCCCTTACTTGACCGCGCCGGCGGCGATGCCGGCGATGAAATGACGCTGCAGGAGCACGAAGACGATGAGCATCGGCACGGTCAGCATGACCGCGCCCGCCATGATGCCGCCCCACGACACCTTGGTCAGGCCGATCAGCGTGCCAAGCGCCACGGGTGCTGTCATCGAACCCGGCTGGCTGTTGATCAGAAGTGGCCATAGATAGTTGTTCCAGGAGGCGAGGAACAGGATGATGCAGAGCGCCGCCAGCATCGGCCGCGCCAGCGGCAAGGCGATGAAGACGAAGATCCGCCACTCCTTGACGCCCTCGACGCGGGCGGCATCGAACAGATCGTCCGGCATCATCGAAAAACTCTGGCGCATGAACAGCACGCCCAGCGAATTGAACAGCGGCGGCACGATCAGCGCCACCCAGGTGTTGGCAAGCTTGAAGTCGCGCGCCACCATGATGAATTGCGGGATCAGCACCACCGCATAGGGCAGCGTGATGGTGCCCAGGATGATGGCCACGACCACGCTTTTGCCGAAGAATTGGTAGCGGGCCAGCGCCCAGCCGGCCATCGAGGTCAAAAGCACCGACAAGACGGTGTAGGTCACCGCCACGCAAATGGAAATGACGATGGCGCCGACGAAGTCTGTGTCGCGCTGCAGATTGTTGAAATTGTCGACGAAATTGCCGCGCGGCAACAGTTCGATGCCCGGACTGAATATGCCGTTGTCGGGCATGGTCGAGAACACCACCATCATCCACAGCGGAAACAACCAGATCAGCGCCAGCGGGGTCAGGAACAGGTGCAGTGCGATGCTTCGTTTCAGTCTTGCCGACGAGAGCGAACTCATTTCGGTTCCCTCGTCAGCCATAGCTGCACCAGCGTGATGGCGATCGCCAGCCCGGCCATGGTGTACGCGACGGCAGAGGCATAGCCGAAATTAAGCGAGCGGAAGCCCTGGCGGTAAAGCAGCAGACCGAGCGTCTCGGTGCCGCCGCCCGGCCCGCCGCGCTCCGTGATCAAGAACGGCTCGGTGAACAATTGCATGGTGCCGATGATCGACAGCACGGCGCAGAAGACGATGACCGGCTTCAACAGCGGCAGGGTGATGTAGAAGAATTGCTTGAGCTTGCTTACCCGGTCGAGCGTCGCTGCCTCGTAGACATCCTCGGGTATGGACTGCATGCCGGCCAGCAGGATGATGGCGTTGTAGCCGGCCCAGCGCCAGGTGACCGCGATCATGATCAGCGCCATGGCCGGCGTGACATTGGAAAACCAGTCGACCTTGGGCAGGCCGATGCCGTTCAGGAGCTTGTTGACGATCCCGAAATCGAGGCTGAACATCAGCCGGAACACCGCCGAATAGGCGACCTCGCCGACCACCACCGGGGCGAAGAAGGCGAAGCGGTAGAGGCCGCGCGCCTTGAGCAGCGGCGAATTCAGAAGCACCGCCATCACCATGGCCAGCGCGATCATCACCGGAACCTGGATGACGAGGATGAGCAGCGTGTTCTTCAGCGCGTTAAAGAAGGCGGGGTCGCCGATCAGCCGGCCCCAGTTGAAACCGGGCGCGAAGCGCCACGGCACGGTGCGTGTCGCCTGGAACGAGATCAGGAACGAGGAGATGATCGGCCACACCCAGAAGATGGCGAAGATCAGGAGATAGGGCGTAAGGAAGCGATAGGCCGTGGCATTGCGGTCGCGCATCTTTTTGTCCTCCTTCATCCCTGGTGTTGAAAGCAAGCGTGCAAGCGGCGGGTCCAGGACGGCATAGCTGCCATCCCGGACCCCGTCCTGGGAGGTCAGGACTTGACAGGCAGCCCAGTCGCCGAGGCGATCTGGCTGGCGGCATCGTCGAGTGCCGCCTTGGCGTCGGGATATCCGCCGGCGAGGTATTTGGTCTGCACCGCGCGCACGATGATCTCGGCATCGCTCTGGAACTGCGTGCCGCGGCTCGGAACGACCTTGGGCAAGGTGCCCAGAATATCCTTCCACACCGCCTGGCCGCCCCAGTAGGGCTGGCCCTGGCTGACGTAAGGGTCGTTCAGGGCCGAGACCAGCGATGGGACGAGGCCGAACTCCTTCAGCATGGTGATCTGGCCTTCATTGGTGCCGAGGGTGTATTTCAAATACTCGTAGGCCGCTTCCTTGTTCTTCGATGCCGAAGTGATGGCGAGCGACGAGCCGCCGAGATTGGCGGCGCGCGGCCCGTCCGCTGTCAGGCTCGGCATCAGGTAGACGCCCCATTTGCCGTTTTCGCCGGCCGATTCGGTGCGGATGGTGCCTTCGTACCAGCCGCCATAGACCTGGGTGGCGACGGTGCCGGCGGTGTTGTTGGTGATCTTGGTGCCCCAGTCGGCCGACGAGACGATGCCCGCGTCCTTCATCTCCTTGACCTTGGTCATGGCGTCGACGCATTTGGGCTGGTTGACCGTGATCGACTGGCCGTCCTCGGCGAAATAGGCGCAGCCCTGTTCGTTGGAGATCATGCGGAAGAATTCACTATCGCCGTTGAAATCGGCATTGGTCATCGAGACCCCTGGATTGGCGGCCTGGATCTTCTTGCCGGCGGCGATGAAATCGTCCCAGGTCTTGATCGATGCCGGGTCGACGCCCGCCTTTTCATAGAAATCGCGGCGATAGAAGGCGGCGACCGGGCCGGAATCCCACGGCATGGCATAGGCCTTGTCGCCGACTTCGAGTTCGGTACGCTTGAAATCGGGGAATTTCTTCTGGTCTTCCGCCGTGTAGCCCAACGTGTGCAGGTCGACGAAACAGTCGGGGAACTGGCTCCAGTAATTCTCGGCCTCGCCGTTCTCGATGGTCACGATATCGGGCAGGCCGACGCCGCCGGCCGCGCATCCGGCGATCGACTTGTCATAGGTCGGCTGGTTGCCGAGATCCTGGACCGTTACCTTGATGTCGGGACGGACCTTGTTGAAACCGGCAACCGTTGCCTTCAGCGACGAGGCGGCGATGTTCCAGCTCCAGATGGTGATTTCGCCGGATTGCGCGAGGGCCGGGGCTGAGCCCAAGACAAGCGCGAGCGCGGCGCAGGACAGTGTGATGCGCATTGAAATCCTCCCATTTCATTTGCTCTCTCTGCGAGCCTGGCTAGACTAGGCACCGGCAAAGGCCTGTCCCCGACAAAGGGAATACGAAATTGGCGGAAAGTAAGATGCCCGAACGGCCGTTTTACCAGCCTGGTGCCAGCAGCGTGGAAGGCCTGCCGCTGTTGTTGCAGATGTTCCACACCAATCCGCTGGTGATGCTGAAGCCGCATTGGCATGCCCAGGTCGAGGTGAATTTCATCGTCCGCGGCTCCGTCCACTACCGCATGGACGAGCACGAAATCTCGCTCTCGGCCGGCGAGATGTGCCTGTTCTGGGGCGGCTTGCCGCACCAAATGGACGATTTGAGCGACGACGCCGTCTATGCCGGCGCGCACCTGCCGCTGGTGCATTTCTTCCGGCTTCACCTGCCGGCGGATATACGCCACCGGCTGATGACGGGCGCGACGCTGGTGACTAGCGCCACCGATCAATCCGACAACGACAATTTCGCCCGCTGGAACCGCTACGCCCGTTCGGGCGATCCGGCCAAGACCGAGCATGCCGTCAACGAACTCCTGCTGCGGCTGGAGCGGGTGCGGTTCGAGCCCTATCGGCTGGTGCCGGAAAACGCCGCCGGGCAGGAGGCGGGCAGCACCTTCGACCAGCAGTCCTCACGCAATGTCGGGCGCATGTGCGATTTCATCGCCGAAAATTTCCTCTACGACATCGATTGCATGAACATAGCGGCCGCCGCCGATATCCACCCCAAATACGCCATGAACCTGTTCAAGAAATCAACCGGCATGACGCTCAACGAATATGTCAACCTGTTGCGGCTGAGCTATGCGCAGGCGCTTCTGATGCATCAGGGCGCCAATGTGCTGCGGGTCGCGATGGACTCAGGCTTCGGCTCGCTCAGCGCCTTCAACAAATCCTTCCGCAAGCTGGCCGGCATGACCCCATCCGACTTCCGCAAGGGGCTGCCAAGCGCCAGATAGGAGGGCGCATGGCATGGAAACCAGCCCATCGGGCGACACTTCTTTTCCTGCGGGAAATCCTCATCTGGGCGCTGGACAGGCCGAATTCCCATGCTATAACCCACGCGCTTTCAAGGGGCGCCCACGGTGCTTTCATTGAAATCCGGAGCGCGAGTGTTCGTTAGCCGGAACAGGCCCAGATAGCTCAGTTGGTAGAGCAGCGGACTGAAAATCCGCGTGTCGGTGGTTCGAATCCGCCTCTGGGCACCATCCCCCCTTCTCCCGGCACTCCCTTTCACCGAACCTTCTACGCTGCAGCTTCTGCAAGCGCCTGGAATTGTTGGTGTTTTGCGGTCGCATTGCGCAGTTAAGCGGGACAGGGAGCGCTTCAGGAGCATTTGGTCCAACGAGTCGGGGGGATGGTATTTCCGTTGGTATTCGACATCCTGATGGTATCGAAACAGCCAAGGGAGACCTGACGAATGCCCCTCTCCGACGTGAAATGTCGAAATGCCCGCCCTGCTTCCAAGCTCGTGAAATTATCTGACGGGGGCGGGCTGCAGCTATGGGTACAGCCCACGGGCTCTCGCCTCTGGCGGGTCGCCTACCGCTTTAAGGGCAAGCAGAAACTGCTCGCGCTGGGCAGCTATCCCCTTATCTCTCTCGCCGAGGCACGGGAGGCGCGCGATGATGCTAAAAGGCTCCTGCTAGCTGGCGTCGACCCTGGAAAGGAACGCAGCTTGCAAAAGGCTGATTCGGCTAAGGACTCCTTTCGCTCAATCGCGGACGAATATGTCGACAAGCTAAAGAAGGAGGGACGTGCCGACCGGACGATCAGCAAGGTCAAATGGCTGCTCGACTTTGCCTATCCGATTATCGGCGATAAGTGCATTCGGGAGATCGATACGGCCACCATCCTTGCCGCCCTCCGTCGCGTTGAGGTTCGCGGTCGATACGAATCGGCCAGGCGACTGCGCTCCACCATCGGCAGCGTGTTTCGATACGCAATCGCCACCGCACGCGCCGAGACAGATCCGACCTTCGCCCTCAGAGGCGCACTCATCAGTCCGACGGTAACGCCTCGCGCCGCGATTACCGATCAGAAGGCCTTGGGCGGTTTGCTGAGGGCGATCTATGCATTTGACGGACAGCCTACAACCCGAGCCGGTCTGAAGCTGATGGCTCTGATGTTTCCCCGCCCCGGCGAGCTTCGCTCCGCTGAATGGGAAGAGTTCGATTTTGAAAGCTCGGTATGGACCATCCCTGAAGCACGCATGAAAATGCGACGTCCGCACCGCATACCCCTGTCAAAGCAGGCGATCAGCGTCCTGACTTCACTGAGGGAAATCTCTGGTGGTGGATCGCTGCTGTTTCCTAGTGTTCGATCGGCTTCGCGTCCGATTTCCGACAACACGCTTAACGCCGCGCTGCGTCGTATGGGTTACGGCAAGGAAGAAGCAACCGCGCATGGTTTTCGAGCAACGGCATCAACTCTGCTGAACGAATGCGGCAAGTGGCATCCGGACGCCATAGAGCGGCAGCTGGCCCACATTGAGAACAACGACGTTCGGCGCGCCTACGCCCGGGCAGAGCACTGGGACGAGCGCGTGAAAATGATGCAATGGTGGGCCGACTATCTGGATGAACTCAAGAGCAAAAACCCGCGGGTGATCTCAATCGAGGGACGCCGCAAGCCAACGCGACCATCCACTTTGAACCCAACAGCGGCCGTTCACCAAACGCCGATGCAAATCTCTAACCGCCGGAAATCATACTGACCGTCGAAAAACGCCGAAACTCGCGCCAAATCGTCGGCCCGGAGGATCAACTTTCTCTCCGGGGAATCAATAAGGTTGGTGAATGATGACGGTTGGCCGAGAGCGGACTGGACTGGCCGCTCTTGGGCAACGTTCGGCGGGAAGCTGCCGTTCTGCAGCCGACCCCATTCCCATCATTCAAGATGCCGGATGGCCGGTTCCGAAACCGGCCATCTACCCGGCCCGGGGCCGCGCTACTAGAGCGAGAATCCCTTGGGCAGTGTGCGGTCGCGTCCGTTTCGCCGGCATTAGTCCGTGGATCCGCTATCCCCGCCCGACTTTCACCTCCACAACCTCCAGGGGCTCCGCGGCGGCTTCCTCTCCATAGATCCGGGACAAGCCCTTGATGCGCGTCGCGATCGCGTCGACGAGGCGACCAACGATCTCATGGATGATCCCCTCTTGGCGAAGCTCTTGGGCGCACTCCGATGCCATATCGGGCATCACCGCGAGCTGATGGCGGATCGTCCGCACCGTGTACTCGGCGCCGACCTTTGCTGAGGACGCACAGCGCCCCCAGTGGCGCGGCATGATCTCGTCGATCGGGTAGACTCTGTCGATCTTCATCGCCAGTTTAAGGTCGCGCATCTCAGCTTGGATCTCTCCCTCGCCGAGGTGCGGCAGAATGGAGGAGATGTCGTAGAGCGGAGCTAGGCGGGCCTCGCCCTGGGCACCGAGCAGCATCGAGTAGTTCTTTGCATGCGCGTCCGTGCCGGCGATGATCCAGTTGAAGACGTTCGCGGCCATGAAGGTCTGACGGTCTTGGACGGGGTCGAGGGAGGCCGACAGCACCTTTTTGGAGATCGTCGTGATACCTGGCCCACCCTGGTTCTCGTACTTTAGCGTCGGCATCACCGACAGGGCCTGGCACATGTCCTCCTGATGGATGCGGATGGTCTTGCCGTCGATGTTGCGGCGGTCGTAGCGCTCGAGAACGATCGCCTTTTCGCCTGCAAAGTCGAGAACCTGGCTGTGTGCAGCGTCCATGCCGAGCTTGCATGCAAGCTGCAGGCAGAAATGCTCGTTTTCAGTATGCCCGTGCAAGTGCGGCAAAGGCGGCTTTAAGATGTGTGTCGTGGGCGTGTCGCCTAGAGGAATACCCCAGCGATTGCTGCCCGTGTCGAAATGGAACGCCGTCTTTGCCTGCGCACCAGCGAGACTGAACTGACCAGGATCGCCGATTCGCCGGGTCGCTGCACCATCCTTGCGCAGATCGCGCAGGCGGTCGCCGATCTGCGCCTCGGTGAGCAACTCCACGTTCTCGCCGCGGGAAATCTGGTCGCCACGCGAAAGGAACTGGACGGCGCCGGCGCAGTCGCGGCCGACATTCTTGAGCAGGGCAAACGGGTTTCGGGCGGAGACCTGGAACCTCTGCGCCCATCTGGCGAGGGTCTGCTCATTATCCGGCAGTAGGCCCCAGAGGAATGCCTCGACGACCTTGCCCTCGTAGGTCCTGGTGATCGTCGGCATGGACAGGGAGAGCGGGATCGCCACCCGGCCTTCCATCCATGCCTCGTGATAGGAGAACGAAAGCTTGCCGCCCTGCAGGTGGTGGAGCCCCCCAACCGGTCTGCCAGCGATATAGACGTCGAGGGTGTCGATCGGGTTCATCATGATCATCGTCATCTAGAGCTTGTAGGGAATCTCGTCGTCGTCATCGTCGACATGCCGTTCATCGGCATTATGATGATGATCAGCCGACGTCGGCGCCGGCGGGATCTGAAAGTCCATCTCCACACCAAGCGTGGTCAGCGCCAGCAGCACGTTGCCGATCTCGGCGCTGGGCTTGCCGTTCTCGATCCACGACACCCACGTCTGCGTCGTGTTGATCACTTTGGCCAAGGCAGCCTGTGACAGGCCGCGCCGGGTGCGGGCCTCCTTGATCAGGATTCCAATGTCGCGAGCTGTTCTGATCTTCATGGCGTATATGATTTCTGTATGAGCTAGCCTGATATAGGCTCGTATATGACGGGTGTCAATATACGTTGCTATATCAATTTAACGCTATATAGGTTCACATATCGGCAACCTTCATATACGAACCTATATAGAATCATTGCGCCAGCAACAATGTGCGATCGACCTTTCGCCACGGTACCATCGAGAATGACCGCTGGTCGAGAACTCAACAACGTTGTCGGGGCCGGGAGCGGTCTGGTCCGCTATTCAATTACTGTTGGCGAGAAGCTGTCATTCAGCATCCGGTCTGCCGGCATCGTGACAAGATCGATTTTTTGTCCGAAGAGAACGAGGCCGGCCGCAAGAAAAAGCCACGGCTTTTATGCACAACCTTTATTGTCTAGCAGGCTTAGTTGTTCCCCTGAAACTTGAATCTCCCTCAGACTCAGTGTCTTCTCAGGGTAACCGCGGGGAATTAGACATGCCTTCAGGCTCGTTTCAACACCACGTGTGGCAATGGATTGTCGCGTGCTTTCCGACGCCGGCGCACCTCGACGTACAGGAGCGCAATCATCGCTTCCTTGAAGAGGCGCTCGAACTCGCTCAGGCGAATTCCTGCACAAAGGAGGGGGCACTCGAACTGGTGGAGTACGGACCGGCGGCAACGCGGTCAGGATCAAGCACCTAGCGTGCTCCAAAACGACACCAAGCGCTAACCGTTGTCCAGTGTGGAAGATGATTGCCTTCGTGGTTTCTCCGACGCGCCGGCGCCCGGCAGACCTTCCTTTCTGGCCTTGGCAAACGCGCGGTCGCCTTCCAGGAACCCGACCAGCATAAAGGGGATCAGTTCCGCCACCGTTTCGGACTCGCCATAGGTCTCACGGTAAAGTGCGGCATAGTCGTTGAGTGCTTGGCTCAACTCGGCGCCAACGGTGATGGTGATCTTCGAAGGTGTCCGGTCCGGAAGTTTTCCGAGTTTCAGGTTAGCCATGAAGTCCTCCTGTTCACCCCGTGTATGGCCGCAACACGAGGTCCTTGTGCACGATGACGCGCAACGGCCAACCAGGGCGCACGGTGATCGTGGGTTGGACGTTCAGGTTCTTTTCAGTGATCCGTTGGCCCGCTTGACTGACGTTCTGCTGGGTGGATTCACGAATTGCCTTGACCAAGTCGCTTTCATTTTCCCCAAAGCTCAACTCGGTACCAACCCCCAGCAATGTGGCCACCGCGACGCCCTTGATCAACTGCCAAGTATGGAAATCCACCTTGTCCTCGAGCCCGGCATAGCCGGCCGCGTCGGTCACGGGCAGATTGTCGATTTCGGTAGAGGAGCCGTCCGGCATAACGATGCGTTGCCACACCAACAGAGCGCGCCTTTGGCCAAAGGCTACAACGCTGTCGTAGGTGCCGATCAGCCGTGAGCCCTGCGGGATGAGCAGGATGCTGCCGGTGACGCTGTCGTGCACATTCTCGGTGATCTGGGCGACGACAAGGCCGGGCAGATCGGAATTGATGCCGGTGATCAGGCTTGCAGCGATCACGCTACCGGCCATGATCTGATAGGGCGAAGCCGGCGTCTGCAGTGCATGCGGGTTGTAGATCCCGCCGGTATTCCGTTGATCGATGAAATCGAGCTTGCGCTGTTGATTGTTCTGGTCGCCCTCGGCCGGAGCGACGGAAGCTCGCTGGCCTTCGGCATCTGGCTGCGGAGACGCCGTCTCGAAAGGCGAACGTCCGCCCTGCCCATTGCCAAAAGCTTCCGCCTGCTGGGGCCGGTTTTCGATGCGGAAGAGGACTTGCGACTCGCGCGCCTCAATCGCTTGTTGTGCAAGCCGCTGCGCCTCGGCGGAAACGTCTTGCCCAGGTGCGATGCCAAGCTGGCGCTGGTGCTCGAGAATAGGACGGCCGAGATCCCCGGGCAGCGGCGGTCCAAGCACCGGAGCCTTCGGCTTGCTCCCGGAATAGTCCTTGGGCAGCGATTCAAGTCCCTCGGCGGTCGGCTTGCGGTCCGTGCTGTAGAGCTCTTCGGCCTGCTGTTTCAGGCGCAATGCGGGTCCCCGCAGCGCCATCATCGTGACGCCAAAAACAGCGCCGGAACCAACAGCAGCGATCGCGACGATTATGCCGCGCCTGAACCGCACCGCTCGGCGGGGCGAGGCTCGCAGCTGCAGCTGTTCGGGATTGAGCTTCGGCGGAGCATTCGGATGGGAAGTATCGGTCATGAGCCTCCCCTCACCTGCCAAAACGCGAAAACAGCGAAACCCGGCGCGGTTGCCGACCGTCGGTTCTCGTAATGCGCACCACCTGCTGCTGTTTGATGCCCAGCCTTAGCTCGGCCGCAGCAAAGAGGCGATCGACGATGTAGTAGTTGCCGCGCATGCGATAGTTGACGAGCTGGTTGTCCCCGTCGGCTCCGACGATGAAGAGCGGCGGCGCCTCACCTTGGTCGATACGGCGCGGGAATTCGATATAGACCTTGCTGCCATCATCAAAGGCGCGCGTCGGTCTCCACGGTGGCGTGTCGCCGGCGATCGAATAGCGGAACCGGATGTTTTCGAGTGCTACGTTCGAGGCCGCGGGCATTTCAGCCTCGGCCTGAGCGTTGCGCCGCCGAAGCGCCACGAGTTGGTCTTCGCTGTAAATCCAGGAGAGCGCCGCCATGGCAGTTTTCTCAGTGCTTTGAAGCTGCAGGTGATAGGATCGCCTGTCCGTCGTGATGACCAGATTGGTGGCAAGCCCCGGCGCGAATGGCTTCACCAGCACATGAGTGCGCTGGTCATCGCCTGAGCCACTAACGGTGTCACCGATCACCCAACGGACCGTATCGCCGGCTGAGACCGAGGTCAGCTTCTCGCCCCGCTGCAATGAGATATCGGTGACGCGCTCCGGCGCGGCGTAGAGCTGGTAGAGCGCGCCGTCGGCAAAGGGGTAAACCTGCACCGCATTGACATAGCCAAACTTGGTGGGTTGTTGCGTCGCCGCCTTGTTGGCATCGGCGACCTGTTCTTCCGGCGAGCGCTTATCTGGGGCGGGCTTGCCGGGTGCGGGCATCAACTGACCAGGCAACGGTAACGGTTTCGGCACTTCCACGACCTTGACCGGCTTCTCCTGCGCCTTCTCGATCGCGGCTGGTTTGAAGTCCTCGTGGTCATAGGAAATCTGAGGCGGCGGCACTGGCTTCGAGGCACAGGCCGAAAGAACCGCAGCAGACGCCGACAGGATCAAGGCAGCACGAAGCAATGGGGGTCTATTTGTCATTGGCGGGCTCCTTAGGGGAAAGGGGGGTTGGCGCGGCGCTGTCGAGCTCGCGCGACCAGTCGATGGCGTTGATGAAGACGCCGAGCGGGTTCTTGCGCAGCTGCTCGGTTGTCCTAGGCGGGCGGATGAGGATGGTGAGGATCCCAATCCAGCGCGTCGTGCTGGCGAGGCTGCCGCGCTCGAACACCTGCTCGGTCCATTTGACCTGGAACGAGCTGTCGGAAGCCCTGACCACGCTGGTCACCTGCACTGACACGCTGCGCGTGCCGATTTGGCCGAAAGGGTCGTTCGCCTTGGCATATTCGTTGAGGAAGAGCGCCGCTCGGTCGGTGGCAAAGTCGTAGGCCGACAGCCAATTCTGCCGCACCAGAACCGCATCGGTGGAAACCGAACGAACATTCTGGATGAAGCGGCTGAGATGCCAGGCGATCTGGGCATCGTCGGGCTGGTAGTTTTGGACCGCCGGCGCGACCGCGTGCGCCTCGCCAAAGCGGTCGACCTCGACGACATAAGGCACGACGCGGCCCTGCATCGACTGCCACAGAAGCCCACCGGAAAGCCCCGTCGTCAGAGCCAGGCAGCCAAAGGCCATGAAGCGCCAGTTCTTGGCCTGCACGCGCGCCGCGCCGATGCGCTCATCCCAGAGTTGGCTGGCCTTCTGGTAGGGTGTTACGGGTTCGGGCGTCTTTCCATAACGCTGAACGGGTCGCTTGAAGAGCATCTAGTCTTCCTTGTCATTGAGGGAGGGATTGGCGCCGCTTCCGCCCCGATCTCCATCGCGCACCGCCTGCGTGGCAGCATTGCGATGGGCGCGTGCGGTCTGTTCGGAACGCAGACGCCTTGCCCAGGCAGGCGCGGCCGCGGGAGCTATAACTGGAGAGCTTCCGCTCATCGAGCTGGTCGGCATGCCGCCGGTCGCGGTCCAGCCGGCATCGCGACCGGCGTCGGCACTACGGCGGAATGGTTCTGCTGCGGATCGCATTCCCCGCATCGCGGCGCCGCTAGCGGCACTCGCAACCCCCTGCAGCCCAGCAGCTACCCCGGACAGCCCGGGCTCGGGCGATGTCGCGCGCCCCGTTTGCCAAGCGACGGTGGCAGCGGACCCCATGGCGGCGCCGGCACGGACTGCGGCGAGGCCGCCGCCTGTTGCCATGCGCGCGCCGGCAAACGCAGCGCCTCCGGAAACGAGCGTTGATCCAGCTGCGGCCGCCGTTGTTCCAAGTGCCGCGCCGGCGCCAAGCTGCGGCGCGCCGGAAACTAGACCCGAGGCAATCCCGGGGCCGAAAATGCCGAGCCCAAGCAGCGCCAGCGCACCCAGCACCTGAGACATGGCCGCCGCCAGGTCCGGCTCCTGGCCCTGCAGGGCGGAAGCGAACTCGCCAAAGAGCGTGGAGCCGATGCCGACGATGACGGCAAGCACCATCACCTTGATGCCCGACGAAATCACATTGCCGAGCACGCGCTCGGCCAGAAACGCCGAGCGGTTCCAGAGCGCGAAGGGCACCAGGACGAAGCCGGCCAGCGTGGTGAGCTTGAACTCGAGGATGGTGATGAAGAGCTGGATGGAAAGAATGAAGAAGGCGATGAGGACCAGGAACCAGGCCAGAAGCAGCACGAAGATGGTGAGCGCGTTACCGAAGATCTCGGGGAAGCCTACTAGCTGGCTCGCTTGATTGAGGAGCGGCCAGGCGCCCTCGAAGCCGGCCGCGGCAATGCGGCCTGGCCGCAGGAGACTGTCGGCGGACAGGTTGCCGGCCGATGCGTTGATGCCGAGACCGGCAAAGGAGCGGTAAATTATGTCGGCGAGGTTCTTGAAATTGTTCAGGACGAAGGCGAAGGCGCCGACATAGAGCACTTTGCGAACAAGCCGGCCAAGAATGTTGGGCTCGCCGCCGAACGCCCAGACCAAGCCCGCGAGCGTGATGTCAATGCCGATCAGAATGGTGGTGAGAAAGGCGACGTCGCCCGAAAGCAGACCGAACCCACTGTCAATGTAGCGGGTAAAGGTCTCCATGAAGCGNGGTTCTTGAAATTGTTCAGGACGAAGGCGAAGGCGCCGACATAGAGCACTTTGCGAACAAGCCGGCCAAGTATGTTGGGCTCGCCGCCGAACGCCCAGACCAAGCCCGCGAGCGTGATGTCAATGCCGATCAGAAAGGTGGTGAGAAAGGCGACGTCGCCCGAAAGCAGACCGAACCCACTGTCAATGTAGCGGGTAAAGGTCTCCATGAAGCGGTCGATGACTCCGAGGTCGTTCATGTCGCCGCCTTCCTCGTTGTCTTGAAGAACTGCCGCTCAGTTGCCGGGATAAGCCGTGCCGGTGCCCAGGAAACGCTTCGTCGTCGCGCGAGCGGCTTCCTCAGACTGCGCCTTGCGCGCCGCATCCTCGGCTTCGGCCCGGAACTGGGTCGCAAGCAGCGTCTGGATCTGCATCTGCTGCTTGGTCGAAAGCGCGATCAGCTGATTGGTAGCCTGGCTTGCCTCGAGGGCACCTGCCGCGCCCTGACTGCGATTGACGAGATCGGTAAGCAGGTCGCCATCGGCCTGCACGTTCTCGACGATCTGCGACTGCGCGCTCATGGTCTGGCGGAACGCCTGCATGGCGCTCTGCCAGCGCTCGCGCGCGGCGCTCGCCACATCGCTGACCTTGATGGTGGCGTCGTAGCTTTCCGGATATTGCTGGCGCCACTGGTCCTGCAGCTTGTCGAGATCGAAGCTCAGGCCGCTCGCCTGGGTCATCAGACCGTCAATCCGTTGGAGCGAGCCGGTAAGCTGGCCCACGGAAGAGAAATCCAGGCGCTGAAGGTTGCGCGCCATGTTCTGCAGCATGGTCGCCTGGTTCTGAAGCGACTGGATTTGGTTGTTGATCTGCTCCAATGCGCGTGCTGCCGACAGCACATTCTGCGCATAGTTGGACGGGTCAAACACGATGAGCGCATAGGCCGGCTGGACGTAGTCAGCCATCGGTTTGGCGATCAGGGAAACGGTGACCAGGCTAGTAAAAAGGCGGCGTCCGATCATGACGATTGCTCCTTGTTAGGTTGAGGAAATTGCTGGAGAAGCTCGGCAGCCCAATCCAGGCCGCGCGCACTGAAGAAACGGGCGGCAAAGCTGCCCTGCCCTTCTTCGGAAAGAATATTGTCGATCAGGGTCTGCGCGGCCGGGTCGGAGGCGCCGCAAAGCGCAAGAGCGATCGGGCCTAGCCCGAGCTCGAAGAGGCGATTGCCGCGGCGCGACTGCAGATAGTAGTGGCGCTTCGGCGTGGCGCGGGCGACCAATTCGATCTGTCGCTCATTAAGACCGAAGCGCTCATAGGCTGCCCGTGCCTGCGGCTCCACCGCACGATCATTGGGGAGAAAAATGCGCTGCGGGCAGCTCTCGATGATTGCGGGTGCGATAGAAGAGCCGGCGATGTCGGCAAGCGACTGCGTCGCGAAGATGACGGAGACGTTTTTCTTACGCAGCACCTTAAGCCATTCGCGGATGCGGGCGGCAAAGAGCGGGTTGTCGAGATAGACCCAGGCCTCGTCGAGCATGAGCAGCGTCGGCCGCCCGTCAAACCGGTCCTCAAGACGATGGAACAGATAGGTGAGCACAGGCAGCACAGCGCCTTGGCTGTGCATCAGCTCCTGGGTTTCGAAACACTGCACATCCGAGATGGCCAGCCGGTCGTCATCGGCATCGAGCAGGCGGCCGAATGGACCGTCGAGCGTGTAGGGCATCAACGCCGATTTGAGCGCATTGGACTGAAGCAGGACCGACAGGCCAGTCAGCGTGCGTTCCTGCGCCGGCGCGGTGGCGAGGCTGGTGAGCGCCGACCAGATTGCCTCCTTCACCTCCGGGGTGACGGTGACATTCTCGTGGGCAATGAGGCCGGCGATCCATTCGGCCGCCCAGCTCTGTGTGGCCGGGTCGTCGATGTGGCGCAGCGGCTGGAAAGCAAGCCCACCATTCGCACCCAACGCATGGTGGTCGCCGCCCATGGCAAGCGCGGCGGCGCGGGCCGAATTGCCTTTGTCGAAGACATAGATTTGCGCGCCAGCGTAGCGCCGGAACTGCAAAGCGATCAGGGCAAGCAGAACCGACTTGCCGGCACCGGTCGGCCCGACAATCAGCATGTGGCCGACATCGCCGATATGGGTCGAAAGCCGAAACGGCGTCGAGCCGCTGGTTTCGGCGAAAAGAAGCGGCGGAGCGTAATCGCCGGTGACCTCGGCAAGATGCTCGTTCTCCGCTGGACCTGCCCACACGGACGACAGCGGCATGAGATGGGCAAGGTTAAGCGTGTGAACGAGCGGCTGGCGAACGTTGGCGTAGACATGACCCGGCAATGAACCAAGCCACGCTTCGACGGCATTGATGCTTTCGCGAATGGTGGTGAAGCCGAGCCCGTTGACGATCCGCTCGACGGCGCGAAGCTTTTCCGCGGCGGCTTTACGGTTCTGATCCCTCACCGTCACCGTTGTGGTGAGATAGCCGAAGCCGACATGATCGCCGCCCAATGCCTGCAGTGCTGCATCGGCATCGAGCGCCTTGTTGTCGGCGTCGCTGTCGACGAGAGGCACCGGTTCGTTGGTCACCACCTCGCGCAGAATAGCCGCGATCGATTTGCGCTTGGCAAACCACTGCCGGCGGAGCCGAGTCAGCGTCTTCGTGGCTTCCGCCTTGTCGAGTGGAATGAAGCGCGTCACCCAGCGATAGGCGAAATCCTGGTTGTTGAGCGCATCAAGGATTCCTGGCCGGGTGACGTTCGGAAAGCCGAGAACTGTGAGCGTGCGCAGATGCTGCTCGCCCAGCATCGGCTCTAGGCCGCCGGTCAGCGGCGCGTCAACCAGGACGCCGTCGAGATACATTGGCGTTTCCGGCACGGCAACGGGATGACGGCGGGTCGAGATCGTGCCGTGCAGGTACGTCAGGCTCTCGGCATCGTCGAGCGCGCGCACCTCGGGCACGAAGCCTGAAAGAAGATCGAGAACGCGGTCAGTCTCGTCTCGGAACCGGGCAAGCTCCTGGCGCCAGTCTCTTTCCCCTCCCAAGTGATGCGAGTCGACGAGAGCACTTTCCGCGCGCGCTTGGCCATCGGGCCCAGGCATGAAGACCAAGGTCAGATGATAGATGCTCTCGAAATGCGCGACCTTGCCCTCGAAGGCCGCGCGCCGTTCCTCATCGATCAGCCATGAGGCAGCATCGGGAAGGGCCGAGCTCGCATAGCCCAGCGCTTCGATGCGCTCGGCCTCGAAGAATAATGCCCAGCCAGAGCCGAGCCTTCTCAGCGCATTGTTTGCCCGCGCGCATATGCCGATAAGTTCGGCCTCCGTCGCGCTTTCAAGGTCGGGGCCACGAAACCGCAATGTCCGTTGGAAGCTGCCATCCTTGTTGAGCACGATGCCGGGCGCGACGAGTGCTGCCCAGGGCAGATGGTCGGCAAGCCGGTCGGCTTTGCCGCGGTATTCGGAAAGCTTCAGCATGCAAGCCAGCCCTTCTGACGAAGATGACGGACAAGTACGCTGGCAAAGTCCGGGTCACGCCGTGCGGCAAAGACCGCGAGCGTGTGGCCGGCGATCCAGATCACCAGACCGCCAATCCACTGCTGCAGGCCAAGGCCGATTGCGGCGGCTGCGGTGCCGTTAAGGATCGCCACCGCCCGCGGCGCGCCACCGAGCAGGATCGGGTCAGTCAGCGCCCGGTGGACGGGCACCTCGAAGCCTTGGATATGCTTCTCTCCCATGAACATCAGACGAGCGCCCCGCCACCAAAGGAGAAGAAGGAGAGAAAGAAGCTCGAGGCCGCGAAGGCAATCGACAGGCCAAAGACGATCTGGATCAGCCGGCGGAAACCGCCGGCCGTGTCGCCGAACGCAAGGGTAAGGCCAGTGGTTATGATGATGATCACGGCAACGATCTTGGCCACCGGCCCCTGCACCGATTCCAGGATCTGCTGAAGCGGCTGTTCCCAGGGCATGCCGGAGCCGGCAGCGTGAGCCTGGACCGTGAGAAGAAGCGCGACGGCGGCGGACGAAAGAAAGCAAATTTTCTTGCGCATGAGATGACCTTTCAAAGCTGCTGGAGTTGCGGAAGAGTGAGCTGGCCAACGGCGTAGTCGCCACTGCCGTCGAGGCCTGTGACCTCGGCAATCGCGTCTATGCGGCGCGACGANGCCAACGGCGTAGTCGCCACTGCCGTCGAGGCCTGTGACCTCGGCAATCGCGTCTATGCGGCGCGACGATCCGCGTCCGGCGATGAAGACAATCAGGTGGACAGCATCGACGATCAGGCGGCGGGGAACGGTGACGACCGCTTCCTGGGCGAGCTGCTCGATCCGGTAGAGGGCCGAGCGCGCCGAACTGGCGTGGACCGTGGTGATGCCGCCGGGGTGACCGGTGTTCCACGCCTTCAGCATGTCGAGCGCTTCCGCGCCTCTGACTTCGCCGACGATGATGCGGTCGGGCCTCAGCCGTAGGGTCGAGCGTACGAGATCGGCAAGTGTGACGGAGCCCCGCCTCGTCCTCAGCGCAACACAGTCCTTGGCCGCGCATTGCAGCTCGCGGGTGTCCTCAATGAGGATCACCCGCTCATCGCATTCGGCGACTTCTGCCAGAAGAGCATTGGCAAGGGTCGTTTTGCCCGATGATGTGCCGCCGGCGACCAGGATGTTGCGCCGCTCGCGTACCGCCTTCCTCAGGGCATCAGCCTGCAGCGGGAGCATGATGCGATCGGCGACATAGTTGGCCAGCGTGTAGAGTTTTGCTGCCGGCTTGCGGATGGCAAAGCATGGCGCCAAGACGATTGGCGGTAATAGGCCCTCGAAACGCTCGCCTGAGGGTAGTTCGGCACTGACGATTGGGTTGTCCGCATGCGCCTCGGCGCGCACGTAAGAGGCAACGAGGCGGACGATGCGTTCGGCCTCGGAAGGATGCATATGCACTCCGGTATCGACCCGGCCTTCTCCCAACCGGTCGAGCCGCAGCGCGCCGTCGGGGTTGACCATCACCTCGATGACGGTCGGATCGGCAAGGGCCTCGGTGATCGCGTGGCCCATGGCTGTGCGCAGCATGGCGCGGCGGCGGTGGTCGGCTGCGGGATGAGAGCTCATCCTTCGCCTCCATTGCCATTGCCGTTGCCAAGCGAGCGCTTCCCGGAGGCGATCTGGCGACCGACCTGCTCGACGAATTTGTCAAAGCGCTCTTGGGCAATCGCCTGTGTCGCCCGATCCGGGACCGGCGTGTGGGAATGAAGCGTAATCGAAAAGCGTATGAAGAGTGCGAGGCTCTCCAGGATCACCTCGACATCGGTTCGGATATGGTCGAGGTCGCGGGAAAGACGGTCGAGCCGCCTGCCATAACGATTGTCGAGTTCGTTCTCGCCACGCCGCTCGATGAAGGCCTCGACCGCTTTCGCGACGATCGCCGATTTTGTGGTCGACGGGTTGCGGCTGAGCGTTTCCAGCTTCTCGCTTAACGCGGGTTCGAGCAGAAACTGGTGGCGAATGCGATGGGGCTTCATGGGGCTCGTTCCGGCTGGCCGGCGCTGATGCGCCGGCGGCGGGAACGAACATCGCCGATATCTGAAAAATCGCTTATGGGCGTTATCTACGCTGAGATACGCCTGAGCTGCGAAAGCGCCTAGAAGCCGGGGATGATGTCCTTGTCGTCGCCCCTTCCCTCGTTGATACCGTAGGCGCTGGCTGCGGTGGAAACCCGGTCCATGACGCGCTTGTCTGCGAGTGCCTCGGCGTCATCGTCCGCCAGATTGAAGAGGTCGTCTTGATCAGGCTCCTGAGAGACGACGACGTGGTCTTCAGGCAGGCCGGGATGACGCTGCTGTTGCACGCCGCCGTCTTCTTCGATTGCCGCGCCGGCGTTTTCGTCATCGGCAGCGAGACGGCGGTCAACACTGCGGACTAGTCCGCTCCAATCGTCGGGGCGCGACGCAGGACAGTCCGCGTACAAACCGTCGCGCAACACCGGGGCCGGCAGCACCCGTTCGGTGAAATTCTGGTCCTCGTAGTAGCGAAGCTTGTTCGCACGGATCGGCGGCAATCCTGATATCAGCACCAGCTCGTCCGAAGGCGGCAATTGCATCACCTCGCCTGGTGTCAACAGCGGTCGCGCAGTTTCCTGGCGGCTCACCATGACGTGCGAAAGCCAAGGTGCCAGCCGATGGCCGGCATAGTTGCGCATGGATCTGAGTTCCGTCGCTGTACCGAGCGCGTCCGAGATGCGTTTGGCCGTGCGCTCGTCGTTGGAAGAAAAGGAAATCCGCACATGGCAATTGTCGAGAATGGCGTTGTTCTCGCCATAGGCCTTGGAGATCTGGTTCAAGGATTGAGCGATCAGATAGGCGCGGATGCCGTAGCCTGCCATGAAGGCAAGCGCGGTCTCGAAGAAATCGAGGCGTCCGAGCGCCGGGAATTCGTCGAGCATCATGAGGAGTTGGTGCCTGCGGCTCTTCTTCGGGTCACCCTCCAGGCGCTCAGTCAGCCTGCGGCCGATTTGATTGAGCACCAGTCTCACCAGCGGCTTGGTGCGCGAGATGTCCGACGGCGGCACGACCAGATAGAGCGACATCGGCCGCTCGGCATCCATCAGGTCCGCAATGCGCCAGTCGCAGGTCGATGTTGCCGCGGCCACTGTCGGATCACGATAGAGCCCGAGAAACGACATCGCGGTCGAGAGCACGCCAGAACGCTCATTTTCCGACTTGTTCAGCACCTCGCGCGCTGCGGAGGCCACGACCGGATGGACCTGGGGCTTGTCCGCCGTGCCGAGGTGATTGGTCGTCATCATCCGCTGCAGCGTCGCGGCAAAGGAGCGTTGCGGATCCGACAGGAAGGTGGCGACGCGGGCGAGCGTCTTTTCCTCTTCGGCATAGAGCACGTGCAAGATGGCGCCGACCAACAGTGAGTGACTGGTCTTCTCCCAATGATTGCGCCGCTCGAGCGCACCTTCCGGATCCACCAAGACATCAGCGATGTTCTGGACATCGCGGACCTCGTTCACTTCTTTGCGCACCTCAAGTAGCGGATTGTAGCGTGCTGACCTCGGATCGGTCGGATTGAACAAAAAACAGTACGAGAACTTCGACCGCCAGCCGGCGGTCAGCTGCCAGTTCTCGCCTTTGATGTCGTGAATGACGGCCGAGCCGGTCCAGGAAAGAAGCGTCGGAGCAACCAGTCCAACACCCTTGCCCGAGCGCGTGGGAGCAAAGGCCATTACGTGCTCCGGCCCGTCATGGCGAAGATAGCGGTCCTTCAGCTTGCCAAGGAAAACACCGGCTGGTCGAAACAGCCCTGCCTTCTCGATCTCCCAAGACACGGCCCATCGCGACGAGCCATAAGTGGTGACTAGGCCGCGCTGCCGCGCACGCCAGAGGGAGCCAGCGATGGCGGCCGCGCAGCCCATGAAGCCTGTGGTGGCCGCAAGCATCCCGGCCATGTCGAAGACCTCGGGCGCGTATGCGTCGAAATGGAACCACCACTCGAACAGTTGCCACGGCTTGTAGATCGGCCATCCGGCTGCGACAAACCATGGGGGTCCGAGTTGCGGCTGATAATCTAAAGTTTGGGCGCACCATTGAGTCGCTGTCCATACGCCGAGAATGACGATGGCGAACACAATGACTATCTGACCGACAAGGAGCTTCGTCGGTGTCATGGGCGCAGCCTCCGAGTTTTGTTAAACGGAAGCAGGATGGCGTGACGTTTCAGAATATTGAAGATACCCAATATACGCGCCCGTGCGATGCAGTGATCGTTGCAGGCTTGGAAGATTGGGGGCGCCAAGAAATGTCATCGCGAAGGCACGAGCGAATGACTTGTATGGGGCCGGCAGCTGACTGGCAGCTTTTGGGCTGAAGTCGTGAATAGGCGGAGGTTTCGCTGCCGTCCCATTGACGACGTTCGTGTCTGGTCATGGGAGCGGGCGAGCTCCTCCCGTCGTCGGCCATCACTTCAGATCATCAATTTGCGCCGTTAAGGTTCCACTCTATCGTCCGGGATGCCTAGCAGGTGACAGTGCCACGAAAGCTGACATACCAGGTCGCAAGCAATCGAGGCCTGGTTTCCCCTGATCTAAGGTAATCTTAACTGGTATGCGTTGAACAAATTGCGGGTCGCGTTGTCTGCCGGTAGGAGTGCAAACTGTGCCCCGCTGGCTGGCGACAAGCTCTCAATGCGCCCCTCCCGGGGACGGCATCGACTGATACTGCAATCCTGTCGCCAATGCACAACGCGGCAATCTGTGTCTCCTTGAAAATTGGCCACGACCCAGACGCTCCGAGGCACGACGGCGACCAACAGTGCCTGCGCGCACATGCTGCCCGACTCTTGCCTGGCGTTCGCCGAACCAGCCGTCACGCGGCGAGGTTATGATGCGCATCGAGCATTTGGCGACGATCTTGCAAAGAACGAGGGTTAAAAACACTCGGTCATGTATCGGTTGAACGACGCCATGAATGAATGCCATATGGCGTTGGCTTTGTTGGGAGCGAACTATGAAATATCTTGGGGCAACCGCATTGGTTTTCTACGGTATCGTTGCGGTCAGCGGAGCGCAGGCCGCCTGCTACGACATCTCAAAAGGGCAGCCATCGCAGCTGAGCGGCCAACTCGATCGTCGGATACTTCCCGGGCCGCCGAACTACAAAGACGTGCAGGCAGGAGATCAGCCCGAGCCGACTTACCTACTGGAACTGGATGCCGACATCTGCCTTGAGGGCGCGGACTTTGCTGATCCCGCATCCAGTTTCCGCGAGGTTCACGTCGTGCCGGTGGGCGGTATGGAAAGCGCCATGGCATCGTTGATCGGACGCCGCGTGACTGTCGGCGTCGTTGATCGATGGGCTGCAAATAACGCAAATCACCGAGCCCCGCTCATGGCCGTTGTCGGGAGCATCGCGCCTGAAGAGGACATCACTGAACAATACGGCACTGCCGCGACTGTCGTGCGGGCGTTTTATCTGGCCCTCGGCACTGGGGACGGCAAGGAGGCGGCGCGGTTTGTAGTTCCAGAAAAGAGCGCCAAGGGTCCTCTCTCCGCAGCCGCCCTGAGTGGCTTCTACGGAGGGATGCAGGCGCCGCTTAAGCTTCTCGGCATCCAAGCGAAGGCAGAAGACTTGTTCTTCGTCAGCTATGCGTTCAGGAAGGGTGCGACGACATGCACTGGCCGCTCCGAAGTGAGGACAGTGAATGAGGGCGGCAAGGACTACATCGAAGGCATAAAAGCACTCGATGGCTGCTGATACGATCGAGCCGTTGAAGTGTCCATCTGGTGGGGCTTACCTTCGCATATTAGCGTCGAAGGGTCTTGGGACATCCCGATCACGATATTTTCGCTTATCCCAACGGCATTCGGTTCGGTTTCGCCGCGCTGCCAGTCCCGCAGTGAAGCCGAGGCATTCACTCGTGACTAAGCCATATATCGATGCGGTAGCGGTCAGAACCTTGCATGGGCAATAGACCGTCCGCGCGCGTTCCCACTCCTGCAGCACGAAGGATCGGACGCATCTCCTCCAGCACCGCTCCAATTCTCCATTCCTCGGCGCTCGGCGAGGCATAGCCAACGGCCTTGGGCACCAGCGCACATTGCGGTGTGGTATTCCTGTCAAACTGTTCAATTCTGCCCGGAATGACGCGCAACGATTCAAAAACATATCCGTTGATGGAACTGCGAAGTGAGGCCGCATCGACCGGGGCTCCGCTGCAGACATTGATATAGACCCAGCCTATCGGCCTCGGATCGCCGGGAATCGATCGATAACTCACCTTGCGGCCACTGATGTCTGGCGGCTCCGAGCGCACAACTGCGGGTTTCGGCTGGACGGCGGAAGGCGCCTCGGGTGGGTTTGAGGGAGGACGATAGCCGGCGATCAGGTTCCGCGTGGCTGCCGTCGAAAGCCGATTTTGGCTGGCGGAGCCTACGCTCGCCAAAAGCCGACAAACGCCGCCCTCGGTCGAGTGGTCAAACCCAACGCAGCCCGAACGCGAGGTGCAAAGGGAACGACACGCCTCCAAGGGTGCGATGACCTGCGCGCTGACGAACCCGTTCAGTGAGGTCCCGGGATAGTCGAAGAACACTGCCGTGGTTTGCGCGCCGATCGGTTGAATGCCGACTAGAAGGACGAGAGCTGCCAGAGACGACCCGGCGACTCCGAGCACGAACTCTTGGAATCCGCAGCGAAAAAGATGCGCAAACATGTTTCCCCCGGCCGCTGTTATTCTGTTTCAAGTGGACTTGATCGCCAAGTCAGCGAAGTTCGCCGGCTTGATGTCATGACTGGCGACGTGAAGGGTCGAACTAGACGGCCAGCCAGGATTCTCATGACAGGTCGCGATCTTTCCTGTTGCCCCATTTTTCTTTGCCGTAGGCAATGCCCCTTTTTGGGCTCGGCAATACCAGCCCGGCGCGACCGTAATTCTCCAGAATTTGCATTTCCAGCCCTAAATGGGGGATGCGCACCGCGAAATTGGAATCAAGATAGAAACTGTCGCCAAGACGTGAAATAGGCTGCGAGCCCGCTACAGGTTAAGCATCTGAGTCGAATCTACTTGAGGGCTCGTTGACACTGCGTTTTTTACGTCGAAATATGCGGCCGGGGACGCCGCATGGTTAACGATTTATTGCGGCAAGGGGAAGGTGCCTAATGGCTCGGGGGGGCAATGTCCACTTCGTTCGTTCAACGTCCGCGCGTGCCGTGGACGTGTTGGCTGTCGCAGGGAAACCGCTATGGCGCGACTGCGAAACGGCATTCGCCCGCATAGATGAACTGTGCGGGGACAACACCTCGCGGCTGTTCGCGGAACCGAACGGCAAGGAGCAGGAGGGCGGCCGCCTGGTCGTGGCGTGGTTCAGCAGCTTCGACGACGAGCCGAAGCAGCTGGGCGAACTCGATCGGGGAAAACGGTCGCGGATCGAGTCGAACTTGGCCGCGCGGATCGAGGCGCTTCGACCAGCCCTGGCGGACCGGGAAATCGGCGAGACCGTTGGGGCGATGCTCAATGTCGCGGACGAAGCCTCGATCGTCGCCGTCGGTGAGAACGCCGTCCTCACGAATTGGGGAGTGCTGCCGGAGGAAGCCCGCTCCTCCCGCGCCGCATTCGTGCGGCACAGCGAGAAGACAATTGGCCCCTACCTTCCAAGCGGCATGTCGCCCCGGGTGCCTGGTCAGGCGTGGGCTGCCCTGGGAGGTTTCGCCACTGCCGGACTGTCTCCCCCGCGGCGCGTGACTGCGCCCGAGGCCACCGCAGCATCCACGCAAGAGGCTCAATCAACGGCGCCAGCTCGACACAAACAGTCTTGGCTTTGGCCCATAGCTGCCCTTTCGTTGGTGTTCGCCGCCTGCCTGATCTACGCGGCATGGCCGGGCAACCTCGTTTATCCGGAAGCGCTCCCGCCGCCACCGACAGCTCCACTCGTGAACAACGAGGAGGTCAACCGGAGCCTTGAAGAGCGAATCGGCAAAATGAAAAGGGAGCTCGCAAAGGCTGCATGCGAGGCAGATTCATCTGTTCTCGGTCCGCCGCTCCATGAGTCCGGCGGTGGAACAGAAAATGGCGCGTCAGGAGCCGCCGGCGGGCAGGCGCCTGCCCCTGGCTCACCGCATTCGCTTCTCGCCGCCCTGGACTCGGCCACGGTCCTCGTGCTCGCACCCTCGGCGGACTCGCTCAGCACTGGAAGCGGGTTCTTCGTGAGCCAGAGGGAAATCCTCACCAACAACCACGTTGTCGAGGGCGCCGGGGAGACGGTATTCGTCGCCAGCAAGGCACTCGGGGGTGCGGTTCCCGCCCGTGTCGTTGCAAGATCCGCAAGCAGCGAGACTGGAAATCCGGACTTTGCCCTCCTTCGGGTGGATGATGCCCCCAGCACTGTGAGGCCCCTGCACCTTTCCACGGAAATCGCGAGGCTGGACAGCGTCATCGCGGGGGGCTTTCCGTCCTTCGTGATGTCGATGGACAGCACTTATCGAGCGATCCTCAATGGCGACACCACGGGGCTTGCCAATCTTGAGATGGTCGTCACGCAGGGCAACGTCATGGCCATGCCTCAGGGCGGGGCGGCAAAGGTCATTACCCATTCCGCGAACATTTCCCCCGGCAACAGCGGAGGTCCCCTTTCGGACGCCTGCGGCCGGGCGGTCGGAGTCAACACCTTCATAGTCCTCGACGGGGAGAATGTTCAGAAGCTGAACTTCTCCCTCGGCGCGAGCGACGCCATCCGGTTCCTGTCAGCCAACGGCGTGACGGTGGCCGTCGCCGATCAGCCGTGTAATCCGGCCACGGGAATAGCCGCGGCCGCAGGGCCAACGGAAGGCCCTGTCAAATGAGCCAGTTCGTCGCCACCACGACCCTCAGCCTGATGCGTTCCCTCGGGTCGACCGCGGAGCGCTCGGTCCATAGGCTTCAAGCCGTGCTCGGACGGGAATTCCCCGGGGGCATCGGGCTCGAGCTGGCCGAACCGGTACCGCGCAAGGACGGCTCTGGGATCGACTGGTATACCGAGCGCGACGAGCCTCTTGTCCGGCTGACGGATCTCCCGCCCGAAACGGCGTCCGTCTACAAGGCGCGGCTCGACCAATCCGTCCGCGCAGTTCTTCGTGCGGCCGCCGCGCATGAGGCTCGCACCGACCCGGCAGCCCGCTCGACGGCTACTGCGCTGCGCAACGCGGTGACATTCCCCGACGACGAGAACGTATGGGTTTCCGGCGGCTCCGACGGGAGCGACGGAGTGCTCGTCCTTACGGCATGGGGTTACGAAAAACATGACGCGGAAACCAGCGGCAAGGGACAGATTGCTGAAGTCGCCCGGGACCGCCCGCCGACGGCTTCTGTTGCGGACACAGCAACGGAGCGGCCCGTGCGATCTGCTGGACCTGCCTGGTGGCAGTCGGTCGCCCGCAGGCTTCTTTGGCTTGTTCCCGTAGCACTCGCGGGGGCGACCGCGTGGCTGCTGCTCCCCGCTTGCGGCTTGGTCCTTCCGTTCGGAGTCACCGCATTTGGAAAGGGCGGAGGCGCTTACTGCGCCCTTGCGGCGCCGCAGCCGACTGTCGACCATAGCAGCTTGCGCACGCGGGAACTCATGTCGGAAGAAGCTGTCATCGAGGAGCAGCTGCGGCGGCACCTGAACTCGTGCCAGCCCCCCGCTCCGACGCCAAGGGCCGAGCAGACTGACCCAGCGCAGGAAGCAGACAATCGCGTCGAAAACGCAGGCGGTGCGGAAGGCCAGACGCAGGTGACGCTCATCTGGAACAACCGGACCGACCTGGACCTCTTCGTGAAGTGCCCGGACGGCGGAATGGTGCTTCTGGACGGACAGCCGAAATGCGGGGGCGTGCACGACATCGACATGAATCTCAATGGAGAGAGCACCAAGCCGGTCGAACACATAACGTGGGCGAGCAAGCCACCGCCCGGACACTACGAGGTCTACCTGAGAATGTTCAACAAGCGCGGAGATCCTGCCCGGCGGACGGATTTCAACGTCATCCTCAAGAAGGGTGACGCCACGCAAAGCTACCCGGGCAGCGTGACTGAAGAGTCTCACGACGCGACGCAGATGAAAGTCACGGAGTTCAATGTTCCATGACTGCAGCAAGCCGCCACCAGCCTGACAGGACGAATCGATGCTGACCAACCTCGCCGATTTCAGCGACGGCTTCACGCTGGTGCCGGACAGCGGCATCCAGTTCGTCGAGTTCGGGTTTGACTTCGACGCTTCGCCGCGCCTTACGAGGTCGTTCATCGAGCGTGTGTCGCCGGGCGAAACGGGGTCGGATGGAAAGACGCTGATCCGCCTGCTTCCGAACTGGAACGATGACGACCCCGACTCGGACCAGCCGCCGTATCCCCCGAGAGGCGACGACGTGGTATACGACATCGCGAAGTCGAGGGCGCTCGAGACCTTCCTCGACCGCTGGGTTCCGGTGCCGTTCTTCAAGATCGAACCCGGAAAGGACTCGCTGGGCAACGAAATTTACGCACAGGGCCCGACCGACTGGGTCCGGGTAAGGGTAACGGAAACCAGGAACGCCCATGGCGACCGGAAGGGAACGCACAGGGCAATCTTCGCATTCGACAGCTCGCTTGCGCCCCGCAAGACGAACCGTCCCTATCTCGCGCCCTGTCCGGAAGACGCGATGCGGACAGAATCGTTCCGGTTCGTCAGCCAGCTTCCAGACGTCATCTCGTTCCTGTCCCATAAGGTCGACGTTCCCGGACAAGGGCCTGTGGACGCCCAGAAATGGCTGGACGATTGGCTGAGGGACATCCTCCACTCCTTCAAGAAGCTTCAGAGGAAAGGCAAGGAGCTGAGGCCCGATGACTTTCCTTTCCAGTTCGAGCACCTCGCCCGCTACATAACCTTCGTCCAGTTTCTCGCCAGCGTGATCAAGCCCGTTCGCGTCACCCTCATCGACACGGTCAGCGACAACAGGAACGTCCATCCAGTCGACGTCGACCTGGTGCTCGACATCGGGAACTCGCGGTCGTGCGGACTTCTGATCCAGTCGTTCCCCGACGACGTGAACGTGGACCTCAACAACTCCGTCGTGCTGGAATTGCGCGACCTTTCCAAGCCCGAACTCGTCTATCGCGATCCGTTCGAAAGCCAGTGCGAACTGGTGGCCGGGGAATTCGGAGCGGAAGACATCGCCAGGCGGTCAGGCCGACCGCGGGCATTCTTTTGGCCAAGCCTGCTCCGCATCGGCCCCGAGGCCTCCCGCCTGCGCGGGGAGTCGGAAGGCACCGAGGCGGCCACGGGGCTTTCTTCGCCGAAGCGGTACCTGTGGAGTTCCGATCCGGTTCTCCAGGAGTGGAAGTTCCGCTCGGCCTCGGCGGGCCATGCGGGAACCGAGCCGCTGATCGAGCGCTCCATGTACCGCTTCATAAACGACCGCGGCGACGTCCTCGAACAGCTCGAGAGCGACAGGCGCCAGTTCAGGTTGAAAGTCAAAGAGAGCGAACTGCAGACGGCGAGCCGCTTCTGCTTCTCGAGGTCGTCCTTCTTCACGTTCATGCTTGTCGAAATCATTGCGCAGGCGATGTCGATGATGAACAACCCCGGCACCCGCCGGGAGAGAAGACTCAAAGATTCTCCGCGGCGCCTGCGCAGGATCATCCTGACGATCCCGTCAGCGACCCCGATCCAGGAGCAGCGCATCCTGCGGTCGCGCGCGGAAGCCGCGGTCAAGCTTCTCTGGTCCCTGTCGGGATGGGGCGACAGCGACAGCGGCATAAACAGCCAGCGTCCGGAAATCCACTGCTCCTGGGACGAGGCGAGTTCAGTTCATCTGGTCTATCTCTACGGCGAGGCCGTGCACAAGCTGGGCGGGTCGATCAGGACGCTGTTCGACATGCTCGGCAAGGACAGGGAGAGGCCGAAGGCGCTTCCGCCGTCCAAGGCCAAGGAGAAGCTCGAACGGTCCCTGCGCGTCGCCAGCGTCGACGTGGGCGGCGGCACCACCGACCTCATGGTTACGACCTATTTTCAAACCGACAATGTCGCCCTTTTCCCCGACCAGAACTTTCGGGAGGGGTTCCGTATCGCGGGGGACGACCTCCTCAAGGTGGTTATCGAGCGGCTTGTCATACCCAGGCTCGAGGAAGGGCTGGCTCAAGCGGGCCTCCCGAACGCGCGGAACTATCTCAAGGACCGCTTCGCAGGCGACAACCCGAACATGTCCGAGCAGGAAAAGCACCTGCGACGCCAGTTCGTTCTGCAGGTTCTGCAGCCAATCGCCATCGCGGTTCTGTCCGAATGCGAAGCGATGCCTGCGACGAGCCGCAAGACGGAAATCCGGAAGGCAGGCAGTTTCTTCGAGACCGGGGGACGAACGACGGCCGGAGGCGACATTCCGGTTGACGCGCGCATCCTCGGATATCTCAAGGACAGCATAGGGGCTCTGGGAGCCGGAGAGTTCACGGTCTCCGACTGCGACATAGCAGTCGACCCGCTGGCGGTCGAAGAGTGCGTCCTGTCGATCTTCGACGGCGTGTTCGACAACATCGCGGAAGCGATCAACCATCTGGACGCTGACGTGGTGCTGCTGACCGGGCGGCCGATGCGCCTGCCACAGATGATAAGCCTGTTCATGAACAAGATGTCGGTCCGGCCTGACCGCGTCATTCCGATCAAGGACTATCGCGTCGGCACGTGGTATCCCTTCCGGGGCGTCAGCAACACGCACATCGACGATCCAAAGACGACCGCGGTCGTGGGCGCAATGCTGTGCGCGCTCGCGGAACGGCAGATCACCAACTTCACCCTCTATTCCCAGTACCTCCGGATGAAGTCGACGGCCCGGTACATCGGTCGGCTTCAGGGCAGCTCCGTGCTGCCGGACGAAACCCTGCTTTTCTCGGACATCGACCTCGATGCCGCAACGGCGGAAGCCGAGGCGGAATTCGACTACCACAGCCCGCTTCGCATTGGCTTCAGGCAGCTTCCGCTGGAGCGCTGGGTGGCGACTCCGCTCTACAAGCTGACCACCGCGCAGACGCGATCGGCGCGGAGCGTGCGAAAGCCGGTCCGCGTCACGATCGCGCGCAATGTGCAGGTGCCGGAAGACGACGAGGCGAACGAGATCGCGCTTCTTACGAGCGAGGCGACCCGCGAGGAGTTCGTGGTTCAGGACGCGGAGGACGCCGACGGCTCTCCGGTCAAGCGCATCATGGAGCTGAAGCTGGACACGCTCGCGGTCGAGGCGGGCGACGGCTACTGGCTCGATACCGGAATTATCTCCATCCAGTGAAAGCTGAAGGCATGCGTAAAGAGTTGAAGAAGACCTGCGACACGGCGCTGAAATCGGCGCAGGAGGGCCTTGTCTGGATCGGAGCCTCAGCAAACGCGGAGCGGGTCGGCAGCACGCGCTCGGGCGCCGAGCAGCAGCTCAAGAAGTCGATCGTTGCCACCCGGAAGGCGATGCTGGCCATAGACCGCCCCATGTGCGTCGGGGTGTTCGGCCCCAGCCAAGCTGGCAAGTCTTATCTGGTGTCCGTCCTGGCCCGCAATGGAAGCGCGCCCTTGATGGCCCGCTTCGGCGATCTCGGGCGGGAGGTCGATTTCATCCGGGAGATCAACCCCGGTGGCGATCGGGAGTCGACCGGGCTTGTCACCCGCTTTTCGGTTCGAGAAGATCCAAGTCCGCCCGGCGCGCCCGTTGTGCTGAGGATGCTGAGCGAAACGGACGTGGCCAAGGTTCTGGGCAACAGCTTCTTCCTTGACGGAGACGCGAAGAAACGCGCGCCGCTGACTTCCGACACCGTCCTGTCCACCCTGGAAAGGGCGAAGAGCCGGGCTATGCCGCAGACAGCGCCGGATGGCCTGGCCGAGGAGGACGTGTGGGACCTCCAGGAGTATTTCGAGAAGCAGTTCGCCGGGTTGCCGAACATCGAGACGCTGGGGGCCTACTGGGAGGAAGCGGCCTTCCTTGGCTCCCGGCTTTCCATTGCCGACCGCGGCGACCTTTTTTCTGTGCTATGGGGCGGTCTGCAGAAATTTACCGATCTCTTCGTCGAACTCGTCACCGCCCTTGAGAGCCTTGGGTTCGCCAAGGACGCCTACTGCCCTGTCGAGGCGCTGGTTCCCCGGGAAAGCAGCATCATAGACGTCGAGACGCTGCGGGGGCTCGGAAAATCCGGCCAGGACGAGCTGCTGATCCGGCCAATGAAAGGATCGACGGTTTCGTTGCCGAGACCCGTGATCGCCGCATTGGTGGCTGAACTCCGGATTGCGATATCGGAACAGCCATGGCCATTCTTCGAGCACACAGACCTCCTGGACTTCCCGGGCGCTCGCAGCAGGCAGAAGGTGGACCTTCAGGCCTTCATCGAGGGCAACCCCGACGCGCTCAAGGAACTCTTCGTCCGGGGCAAGGTTGCCTACCTCTTCGACCGCTACGTTGCAGAGCAGGAGCTTTCGAGCATGCTGCTGTGCATCAAGCCCTCGAACCAGGACGTCGCGACCCTTCCCGACATGATCGACGACTGGATCAGAACCTCGCACGGGGAAAGCCCGCTCGATCGGGCCCGGACCGAGACTGCGCTGTTCCTGGTGCTGACGATGTTCGACATGCACTTCAGCGAAAAGGCGGGCGAGGAAGGACAGAGCCTGGCGGATCGTTTCAGCGCGCGCCTGGGCGCCTCGCTAACGCGCTTTTTCGGCAAGGCCCACAAGTGGCCGTTCGAATGGATGCCGGACAGGCCTTTCAACAACTCTTACTGGCTGCGCAACCCGAACTTCAAGGCAGAGTCCCTGATCAAGTACAAAGGCGGCGTCGAGACCGAGATATTGCCCGACAAGGTCGCGAAGGTCGCCGCGCTGCGCGAGGCGTATCTTCAGGTCAGTGAAGTTCAGCAGCACTTCCGCGAGCCGGCCAAGGCCTTCGACGAGGCCCTCAGGCTGAACGATGGCGGCGTAAGCTATCTGGCGGAGAACCTCGCGGCCATCTGTCGTCCCGACATCAAGTATTCACAGATACGAGGCCGCGTCGGGGACATAGCCCACGATATCCGCCGTGTGCTCGCTCCGTACTTCATCGAAAGCGACATCAACAAGCGCATAGCCGAGCGTCGGGAAGTCTCCGACCAGATTCTCGCAAACCTCACCGAGGTTTGGGAGCGGGACCAGTTCGGGACCGCCATGAAGATGCTGCAGATATCGCAGAACGGAATCTCCGAACACCTTCACATCGAGTACGGCAACCGCCTCAAGCGGCAGAACGCGCCGGAGGAAGGTTCCGAAGGACGGACCGACGCTGCGGCGAAGAAGCGCCCGGCGCCTCCGCGGCCCGGCGCCCCTCCATTGCCAGGGAGCAAGAAGAAGGTGGCCGCGGCCGTGGTTTCCTCCGGGGAGTCGGTTTCGCAGAAAGCGCTGCCGCGCGAAGCCTATCTCGCCCGGTCAGCCATCAGGCATTGGACGGACGGCCTTTTCGCCCTCGCGAGAAACGACAATGCGTTGCAGGCCATTGGCCTCGGGCAAGAGTCCGCAAGCGAGTTGGTCGCCGAGCTTACATCTGCCGCGCGGCGGTCGGGGCTCGAAGAACGCATAGCCAGGGACCTTGCCAAGCTCTCGGGAAGTTCAGTCGAAAGGTCCGACATCCTGCTCGAGAAGGCTGGCTTTCTTGCCACGAGCTACATCAACCGTTTCGTCAGCACGCTTGGCTTCGACGCGATGCCCGAGAACAAGCGGCCTCTGGCTCCTGACGGCACTGAGAACGGTGAAGTCAGGGTTTTTGCCCGCCGTCCGAGCGTTTCAGACTGCGACGGGCTTGGGGTGGAGCGGCGGAACTTCTCCTACCTCGCGCTCTCGGAGTGGATGTACGCCTTCCACCAAGTGGTTACTGACAACGTCCTCTCGGGCGAAGGGATCATTATAAACGTCGAGGAGAACGAGCGCCTGAGGGCCATACTGGACGCGCTCGATGAGTCCGCGCCGCTGCTTGGCGCGCCCGTTGGGACTGCTCGATGAACAAGGTTGCGGTCAAAGTCAGCGAGGACGAGACGCGCCTGTTCGGGCATGCCCTGATCACGTTCCCGCAGGAACTAGGCAGCTCTCCGGGGTTGCGACTGTCGATCATGCGCAAGTCCAAGGACGCTCCCTATCTTGGCGCCGCCGGATGGCAGGCGCGTCCCGCAACCGTAGAGGCAGCGGTCGTCAGCCGCGGCGCGAATTCGGCCACGCTGGTTGTCGGACCCGAGGTCTGCGACCAGATCCCGGTCGACCTGCAGGTGAAGATCGAAGTCGAAGGCCATGACATTGAGGGGAGCGCCTTCTGGCCGCCGATCCCACCTAGCCCGGGAGCTTGGTCCCAGGAACTGACCCCTTTCAAGATGCCCATTCCTCAGGCCATAGAACGGGAGCTCGAAGAGGCCCTCGAACAGGTTGTTGAGCTGCCACGGGTGGTGGAGCCGAAACCCCAGCCTTTGGCCCAGCCGCCGAAGAAGAGGCGGTTCTTGTACCTACTGATCCCGTTGGCGCTGCTTCTGGCAGGGGGAGGATACTACATTGCCGACAGCAGGGGTTGGTTCAACAACCCCGAGCCTTTGCTCGCGCGTTTCGAGAGGCTGAAGCTGACGGACACTAGCGGCGTTGAGCTGTTCGCCCTAAGCGGCGAGGCATACCGGGAAGGCGCCGGCGGAATCGGCTTGCAGGCGATCAATCTTGCGATGGAGCGGGGCAACAAGGACGCGAAACTCGAGATTGCGCGCTGGTACGATCCAAGCTCCTTCGATCCCAGCAAAGCAGATCGACCAGATGCGAACAGGGCGGCGAGGGCCTATTTCGAGCTGTCGGTAGAAGGCGAGACAGCGGCCAGGGAACTGCTCCGCTCCCTCTGCTCGAAGAGCGCGAGTTCTCCTCAAGACCCTGGATTCAATGGGTTCCTGAAGGACACTTATTGCGAGGGGACGCTGGAATAATGATTGAAAATCACAAGGTCCGGCAATTCGCCGCCTATGGAACCGTCAGAGGGACAATGGCATGCTGAAGAGCAGCTTCGACAAGTATTTCCTCCACTTCAGGGGGTACATGGCGGCTGTGGCTGCTGCAATCTTGCTGGGCATGACCCTGTCAGCGGGAGCACAGGAAAATTCCGCGGCGAACGAGCTTTTCAACTACCCGGACACTCTGCTGAACGGAATCGTCAGCGCCCAGTTTTCCAAGCCGATAGAAGAATGCCGGAAACTCTGCGAGGCGCGTTCGGGATGTCAGGGGTTTGACCATTCTCAAAAGGACGAGTGCCGCCTGTTCGCGAGCGTGGGCGCCGGACGCGTGAACGTGGGTTCGACCGCTGCGACGCGCAGCCTGCTTTCGAATTACACCGACCCGACAAATCCTCCGCTTGCAGCCAGGCTGGCGAAGCTCAAGGAAACCGACACTGACGGCCATGAACTCTTCGCCCTAAGCGAGGAGGCTTTCAAGCGCGGAGACCGGAGCGTCGGGCCGCAGGCGATCAATCTCGCAATGCAGAGAGGCAACCAGGACGCGAAGCTCGAAATGGCGAAATGGTATGATCCAAGGACCTTCGCGCCGGACCGCGTCGACGCGATCGACTCCAATAAGGCGGCGCGTTCGTATTTCGAACTCGCGCTAGAGGGCAATGCGCAAGCCAACAACCTGCTGAGCTCGCTTTGCCTCGACGCTAGCGACACGGGTTCGAACCACGCCAACGCATACGAGAATTTCCTTCGCACCACCTACTGCGAAGGGTCGATCAGTCCTTGACCCAACCGCTCTTACATATCGGGTTCATGGGTTGGGCCAAGGGAAGCGGAATGCAGCGGAGGCGGCATTGGTTGCGCGTGGTCGGAACAGCGTCGGCGGCGTTTCTGCTGACATTTTCGCTTGCGATGCCTGGAATTGCTACGCAGGCATTGGCGCAGGCGTCCGGAGGCGAACTTCTCGACTATCCAGAGACCGCATTGAGGGGAACCCCCAGTGCCGAGTTCCGGCGACCTTTGGACGACTGCCGGAAAATCTGCCTGGAGCGTTCGGGCTGCGCCGGGTTCGATCACTCCTCTTCAACCAACCTCTGCCGTTTGTTTCCAGCGGTCGCCTCAGCACAACCTGACCCGCTCTCGACCGGCGGCACGCGCCAGCGGATTCCAGGCTATCACGATCCCGCCAATGCCGAGTCCTGGTACTATGCGTCCTTCAGCGGGGTTGACCTTTGGGGCGGCGATCTCGTGTCGAAAGGCATCGATGCGCCCAACGCCGAAAGCTGCTCGGCTCTGTGTGACAGCCGAACCTCCTGCCGGGCGTTCACCTACAATCAGGAGGTGAATCGATGCTTTTTAAAATCGGGCTTCGATTTCGTGCAATCCTACCCTTTGGGACGGTCCGGCCTCTATTTCAAGGCTAAACCATCGGCCCCTCCTCCGACCTTGACTGCCGACTGGGAGCTTTTCACCCTGAGCGGCTTCATTGGAAACGGCATGGAATCGCCTGCGATCTCCTATCAGGAATGCATGGGGCAATGTCACTCGGATGGTGGATGCGGTGGGTTTACGTGGGTGACCGCGAGACCCAACCGATGTTTCCTGGTCCAAGGAACCAACCTGTACCCGGTGCGGCGAAAAGGCATGACGTCGGCGCGAAAAAACAGCCGGACGGTCACTCCCGACTTTGTACATCCCGTCGCTCCGAGGGACTAAAACATGCCGCCGCGGATCGCATTTCTCACCGCTGTTGCCTGCGCCTTCTTTGGCCTTTCCTCACCGCTGAAGGCTGACCCCCCAGTGCCGAGAGCCCGCATCCCAAACGTCGACCTGCATCGCATAATCGAAGACGCTAGGCTGCGTCAGATGATCGGGCAGATGGTGTTGGTTGGCTTTGTCGGCAGCGAGCCCGATGCCGAGGGATACGCGAGAGTCGTCAGGCAAGCGCAGGAAGGAAAGATCACGGGCGTCATTTATCTGGGGCGCAATATCGACGGCCTGAAGCAAGTGCGGCAACTGAACGAGGGCCTGCAGCGTTTCGCGGCAACCCCGCTGCTCATCGCTGTCGACCAGGAGGGCGGCCGTATCCAGAGGTTCACTGGAGCCATGGGGTTCAACGAGACGCCGAGCGAGGCGACTGTGGCTAAGTCCATGAGTCCAGACGAGGCCGGCGTGGTTTACCAGAACCTCGCTTCCGCTCTCTCGGATCTGGGATTCAACCTCAACTTGGCTCCCGTCGTCGATGTCAACGTCAACCCGGCAAATCCCATCATTGGCAAGCTTGGCAGGAGCTTTTCCGCCGATCCGCAGACGGTCGAGGCATACGCGAAGGCTTTCGTCGAAGCGCATCGAGCGAAGGGAGTGCTAACGGTCTTGAAACACTTCCCTGGGCACGGTTCCAGCACCAAGGACAGCCACAAGGGCATGGCCGACGTTTCCAAGACATGGAGCGATAAGGAACTTCTCCCCTACAAGAACCTGATCGCGTCGGGAGATGTCGACATGGTCATGTCCGCCCATGTGATAAATAACAAGCTTTCCTTTTCGGCCCAAATCCCCTCCTCGCTTTCCCGCGCGACGTTAACCGGGCTGCTGCGCGACAAGATGCACTTCAAGGGCGTGGTTATCAGCGACGACATGCAGATGCAGGCCATTACCGACACCATCAGCTTCGAGGACTCGGTGCGCCGAGCCGTTTTGGCAGGGAACGACATCCTGATATTCGCCAACGACAAACATCCAGACCCCCTGGTCCCGGAAAAGGTTGCCGCCCTCCTGTCTGAGGAAGCGCGCAAGGACCCGGAAATGCTTGAGCGGATACAGAAATCCTACGAGAACATCATCCGCCTGAAAAGGAAGCTCGCACCGGCCGTTTCCGCGGACACGACCATTGTACAGGAACGGTAGCGCGAGGCTGAGCAGGCGAGGAGGAAACATGCTGGCAGGTGGTCTTCGTCGCGGGATGGCGGGACTTCTTTTGGGACTTGCGGGCGCGCTTGCTGCTGTCGTGCCGCCAACGGGGATTCTGCCAGCGAACGCGCAGTCGACAGGAGAGTTCTTCGATTATCCACAAACCCTCCTGAATGGAACCGTCAGCGCGACGGTCAGCGTGCCGCTGAAGTCGTGCAGAAACCTCTGCTTCGCGCGTTCGGGATGCATCGGCTTCGACTACTCGTCGTCCGACGGTGTCTGTCGGCTGTTCGCGAACGTGGCTGGCGCGGGTGAGAGCCCGCCACACATCGCCGGAACACGCAGTCTCGTCATGGGCTACCGTCCGCCAGCCAATCCGCCAGTCGCAGCTCAACCGACATCGCAGCCGAGCCAAGGTGCGTCGGAAGCGGAAGCGACGAAGCAGAAAAGCGCCACATCGCAAAAGACTGGCAAGCCTGCGGCGATCGTCCGAGCGAAACCAAGACGTAAAAAACAACGAGAGGCGACAAGTCAGCGGCCGGCAGCAAAGTCAAAAGCGGCCTCACCAGATCCGACCTCCTCGGCGTCGACGGCACGTCCGTCTAAGTTCCGCATCTGCAACAACCATTTTGGGACCTTCTCGGTTCTCGCATCCCGGAAATGTCCGCTGAGCGGTCCCGGAAGCTTTTGAGGCTCTCTTCGGAAAACGGCGGAGAAAGGCAACCAATGTCACAGATGAACAATCCGCAGGTGCTCCAAGTGTCCGAGCCACCATCGGACGTGCATCCTGCCTGCCCGCGGAGGTTCGCTGATCGCATTTGTCGTCGGCAATTAAGCGGCAGAACCGTTGGACTACTGATAGGGTTTGTGGTCGCAGTTGCGGCTGCTATTGTTCCGCCGGCCGGAGGTCGGCCCGCAAACGCGCAATCGGCCCAGGAGCTCTTCCGCTACCCGCAGACCTTCCTGAACGGGGCGGTCAGCGCCACGGTCAGCGTGCCGCTTGAGGCCTGCAGCAAGCTTTGTTCCGCGCGCTCGGGGTGCGCGGGCTTTGATCATTCGTCGGATGGCGGCGTCTGCAGGTTGTTCTCGAGCGTAGCAGGCGCGCAGGAAAGCCAAGGACACACGGCCGGCACTCGCAGTCTGGTCACTGGCTATCATCCGCCAGTCAATCCACCTGCCTCTCCACAGGCTGCAGAACCGCCGCCGGAGCCTGGCGAGTTGGAAGAGGAGGCGGTGGCCGTCACGCCACCATCCGGATCTTTCAGGCGTTTCCTCAACAGGGATCTGAAGAGTGAGGCCGCAGAGACCCGTCAAGCTGACAACGTGGAACAGTGTGAATCCATGTGCCGAGCTTCGGAGAGCTGGTGCAGGGCTTTCACTTACGACGCGTGGAACCGAAAGTGCTTTCTCAAGAAGCGACAAGGTCAACTCTTGATGAACGCCCGCGCTACTAGCGGCGTTATCTCGGGAGATGACATGCCGCCGGCGTCGAGTGCGGCTCCCTATTTCGAGTATTTCAACGGCAAGGCTTTTTCAGGCAACGGGTTCCGGGTGCTGAGCGCCCGCTCTCGCAACGAGTGCGAACGGGGCTGCTCGGCACTGGACCAATGCATCGCCTTCGGATTCACCCAATCTCAGCAGCGCTGCGTCCTTTTCGACCAACCGGGCGAATATTCAAGCAGTCGGGGAACTGACAGCGGAGCAATACGCCAAGACTAATCAGAATGCGAGCTACGGATCCATAGCCAAGTCGGCGAACGGCAGCTCCCGGAATCGAGATCCGGCGATCGAATGACTGAGATGAGGCCTCCGCCGCACACAAAAGGCACCCGGCCTCTTGAACCAACCTCGGTGAAATTCCTCGTAACCTTTTGGAGATAAAAACTATATTATCCGCCGGGGCCTGCAACCCGAGCCGCAGCCGTGCAGTCTTTCCCACATGGGGGTTACCGCGGCATGGCTTGATCGAGAAAGGGCAGTAGGTCAACCGGCTTGGATGTCTGTACGGCGGTATAGCGTCCGAGCACGTAACGGACCGACAACCTGTCAAGAACCAAGCCGGGTGTCTGCAGATACGGCGCCAGTTGAACAGCTGGCCGCCGATCAGGTTCAACGTCTAGGGCATGGCGTGTTATCACTGATCTTCCGCCACATGTGGGATTTGCGGTCGTAGTAGCAGTCTGTTTCGGGACCGGTATCGCCGCTTGGTACTGCGTCTAGCGCCCGCGTTGAAAAGGCGGCTGTCTGAGCCTGCGCTCGGGCGTAGACCTTGGCCTCTGGATTATTCGGGTGCACAAGATGCAAGGTTACGATTGGGTGACGGTGGTCGCCACAGGTCGCCAGCCCATGGTTCTCAAAGCGGGAAATCAGTTTCTCATCGATTTCGGTCCAGTGTTGGCAGTCACCGACCTCTGAGAACAGCAAGCGAGTACTGTCGGTTGCGTGACGTTTGACAATACCGGTCAAGACATATTGTGGGCCTTTATCAAGCTCTTCAAACATCGACTTAGCGGAAAACTTAGCCTGCGCAACCATAGACACCATCCCCGATGTTGCCGAAAAGAGATCAATCGCCAGATTCGATTGCCTGACCCACAATAAACATAGGTTATGCGTCTGCAGTCAGCTTGAACCCCGACCGACTTCACTTGATACTCGCGGCAGTCAAGTGTCAACTAGGAGGGGACGATGACCAAGGGTATTCCGGATTCCAACTTCTCGTTTTCTGCAGTAGCGCCAACTGTGGCACTATTCGGTCTATTATTGGCCTCTGGATGTGCGGTGGTCGACACGGTCAGCTCGCGGGCGAACACTTTCAACCAGCAGGCCTCTGAGGCCAAGAGCAACAGCATACTGACCAATGTTGTGCGGGCTGCTTACGCTGAACCCTTGCAGTTTACTGAGCTGCAGTCGACGCAGGGTACCGCCCAGGTAAATGGTTCAATCACGACCGGTGTGCCGTTTCCGTTTCGGGGCGGGACAGGCACTCTTCCACTTCAAACCATCACGGGCTCATTCCTGGCTGGAACATCCGCGGCGAACACGTTTGCTGTCGCAAATCTGAGCAGCCAGGAATTCTATCAAGGCATTCAAAAACCAATTCCGCAGCAACTCATACTGGCATATCTCAGCGAGGGCTACGATGCGCGGATATTGCTCAACATCTTCACCTCGGGCATCGAAATCACGCAGAACGGCAAGACCACTTTGGTTGCTAATGACCCCAACTCCAGCGACGATTGGCAGGAGTACTATTCCGTCATCAACATTCTGGCGAAATACAAGCTGGAGGGCGAGAAAGTCAGCGACACGACGCCCGTCGGCATCGACACCTCCCGATCGGTCGCGGGCAGCGCCCAAGTGCAAGCTGCACAGATTGCGCAGCCGGCAGGCGCACCTGGATACGAGGCAGACGGAAGCCGTGTTCGGCTGGTCAAACATGACGCCGGCTATCGGTTCTGCTTCCGCAAACATGCACCCGAAATTCCATTGCGAGGCCTTGGAATAACGGTCAAGCTGAGCCCGGGTGACTATTGCGGAGCTTCCTCGAAGGAAATAGCCACGAAAAAATCAGGAGACAAGGTTCGGCTACGAACCAGATCGCTGGAGGGAGCCATTCTGTATCTGGGCGCCCTCGTCAGGAATGAGTGGGGGATCGGGAACGCATATGACATCCCCCATACCAGCGGACCTTCCTACACGGTCTTCAAGCTGGGAAAAGGTTATAGCGTCGGCAATCTGCTCAACGTTTGGTACAAAGGGCAGGCCTATGGCATTGCCCGCGACCCCGCAGGCAACATAGACGGTTCAAGTCGGGTGCTCCAACTGCTGACAGATATCCAAAATCTGCAGAGTTCGTCGAAAGACCTTCCGACCCAGAATGTTTACACCCTGATTGGAGGGTAGAGCTGGTCGACGGGTCACGGAAAGCCAAGGGGCCTTGGCTTCGCTGTCAGCGAGGGAGCGAACGTGGTCTGCGCTTGGCGCACACAGAGAGGCGATGATCACTCAGTCGCGTTTGATAGGGTCGCCTCCCCAACTACCGGCATCGCTTCGAAATCGCACCTGTGTGTATTGCGGGCGCCCACTCTCTCCCGACAACAGAACGCGCATCGCGGCTGATTTTTGGAGACACGGACCTATGCGCTGCAGCGGTTTGGATAATGCAATCTCGACGGCCGTCTTGGCCGGCGCAGGCAGAGCCGCGGAAGAGAAGTCGGGGGATCGACCATCAGCACAACCCAGACCGCTCGGCGCGATCAGCTCGAAACAGGCTGGTCAGTCCATCGCCAAGGCATCGGCGCTCGGGTACGCCCCCCGCGGCACGATCGTTTGTGCGGCTGCGGCTCAGAGCCCTGCGCCTTCATTTGACTATTATCATCCCCTTCATCGTCGGATGAAAATCACAGTGGTAGTGAATAGGGTCGGCTGGCGCCTTAATGGTCGTCGAATACTTTTGTTTTGGTTTTAGAGAGTCTGTCCCCTCGAACTTTCCGGTAGAATCCGCGTCCGGCGTCACCGTGTGCTCAAAGGTCGTTTCGTTTGACCACTCCACGGTGTCTCCTGCGGTGATTGTCACCTCTTTGGGGTCAAAACCCATTGAGCCGTCGGCACTCTTTACGACTTTGATTTGAGTAACTTTTCCGTCGGCAAAAGCTCGTTTTTCGCCAAATGCAGCGGCACTCAATGCCAAAGCACCAATTTGCAAAGCCAAGCGGCGATCGATTTTAGCTGACATGGTAGCGCTTCCTTTCTGGATGTTGATCGTTAGGGGACCACCTCGAATGGCGCCATGAGGCCCGCGTCCTCATGTTTAAGGATATGGCAGTGATAAACGAATTTACCGATTTGTTCCTGGGCGTCGAAATTCATGACGACAAATACACTTCCGTTTGCAGGAATAGGCAGGGTATCATGCCAAGTAATTGCGCCCTGTCTGTCTTCGTTGCGAATGGAAACCAATTGTGCGTTGACCGGGGCAACATAGGTCTCGGGGTCAATCCCGTTGGCAGTCAAATCGGCGTTGATTGCCAGCCGGAACTTCATCTGATGAATATGGAAGTTGTGCAGTTCGGTTGTTGGATTCTTGAGTTCCCAAAGTTGTCCGTGACCGTTGGACAGCTGCACACAGGCATGTTTGGGTCGCCCGTCCGCGCCGCTCCAGTCAACCTCTCCGGCAGAATCTAAATAGGCGTCGAAGCCAACCGGACCAATTCGCGCTGTCTTGTCTGCTGCGAACTGCTGAAGCGGGTAGGTTCCCGCAGGCTGGGGCGGATGCATAAGATCAGTCTGCACGCGCCAGGTGCCCGGGGTTAGACCTCCCGCAAACATCACACGCCGGTGCTCACGCATGCTCCGGTCGATATCGCGGACGCATCCTGTTGGAAATGCCGGAGCCGGCGCGGTCTCTAAAGTCACAAATAGGTGGCGATTGTCCGGGTCGGCGTAAGGCAAGTTCCGGTCGACCGCAACGCGTTCTCCGACGATCTTCGGAGAGGCTTCCAGGATCACTTTGGCCAGCTGGATCTCGGGCCAATTGTCACCGTCGCTCTGTGGATCTGATCCGGTGCTGACTGGACCCGTCCTCAGGAAATAGGTTCGTGAGCCGGCCGATTGGGCATCGTTGCGAACGTAAATCTCTGCGCGAGCGGCCGGCATAAGGGTGAGGGTCGACAACTGGACCGCTTTGTTTTCCGAAACCGGTGCGTTTCGCAACAAAGGTTTCCCCGGAACCACGCCGTCCACGCTCAGCAAATCGAACGGCAATAGACTTCCATCTGCCGCTGAGACGATCCGAAGGTCGTAGGTTACGTCGGCGCTCAGATTCGCGATGCGCCATAGGCCATTATGGCCTGCACCAATATTAATTGTTGGATACCGCTGCCCGTTTACAGTGAACAGCCAAATATCGTTTGCATCCTTCGGGCTCCGACAAAAACCTTTGCGATCAGTCGTCGCAGGGAGGGGTTGATCGCTCCGCGATGGAGCGCAGTGATTATGGTCTTCGGTGCGAACCCATTGTGCCGGGGCGTCGTCTGAGGCATCGCTTGGATCCACCGAAGTGTTCAGCCGGATGTCCCGGAGCATCAGGTACGAAGTATCCGTCACCGCTCGAAGGTCACTGGTTAGTTTGCCCTCCCGTATCGGGTCTGCGTCACGCGCCACCACGTTGGCGTCGCTTGGGCCAATCGACATGACGCCCGACATTCCCCCCGCGACCTGCATCGCCGAGAGGCCATGGATATGAGAATGATACCAATAAAGTCCGCCGGGGTGCGGTATGGTGCCGGCAGTGCCGTCAAGAATACTCGCGGGCAGAGCAGTTGGTATCTTAATACTGTAGTCGAGCCACTCGCCTCGTCTCAATGAGACGAACACGTTGTCGCCATTTCCATGCGTGGGGTCGGCGGCATTGTTGGGGGACACTATCAGCCCGTGCGTGTGAAGATTGGTAGCTTGCTCCATCTGCATGTCATGCATCATCCCACCAGCCTGGGATGCCGCTTCAAGAGCGTCCAGGAGGCGAACTCTTAAAGTATCGCCAGCATTGAGCTCCAGGATCGGCGGGAGATAGGTCCCGTTGTAGTTCTCGGTTTCCACTCTATACCCGCCGACCTGAACCGGCGATGTCGTCGCCGTTAAGGCCACAGTCAAGTCGGAATGAACGCTGCCCGGTTCCGAGGGTGCTATCCGGCAGAATGGCAAATTGAGTTGGGATCCCCGGGTGGTGATCGCCGAGCAAATTTGCGGCTGCATCAGCGGACCGGCTTCCGCCCCATCAGCTGTCTTCGCGGCGGTGATAAGGCCGGCCGTCCCGACGAAAGCGGTAAATGCGTAGGCCGTCAAAAAACGGATACCAACCGGGCGCGCCATCTTACCTCACGAACAAGGACATTGGGCCGCAACTGGACAAATGTTTCGGTAAGCCTCGGCGTCCTAGCGGCGCACACTTTTGGGCGCCCACCAAGGGAATGGCCAAGGAAGGGGCATACCTTCGCCAGCGATTGCCTCTTTACTCGGCGCAGCGGCACCGCCGATTTTATCCTCAACCGAGTTTGTGGAGCTGTGAACGCGAACGCCAACCACCCAAGCCGGAACAGGAAACGCCTTCGTGACACCAATCCGCGTGAATACTTGGAGGGCGAGCCCGGTCGGCGGACTGGCAACAAAGTCGAGATCGAGAATACCGTCTGTCGGGGGGACGATGTACATCCAAGGGGCAAGGTCAGGATGCGACCATCCACTTGTCGGCACCCACCCCCTGGCAGATACGGAGATGGCCGGTGGGTTGTCGGGGATTACCATGAGGCCTTCAACGTGCACCTCATCGACAGAATAGACACGCGACATAGCTTCTTCTCCATCTGCTCGTGGTCATTCGCACATTTGCCGATGCTTGGGCTTCGAGAATGCCGTATCGCTTATGAAGGGCATCTGGATCCCTCGTCGAACGATCAGCGAGTGGTCACAACCCAGGATTTTGCGGACACTCGCCAGCGCAGCTTCGTTCACGTCGATATACGCGACGATGTACCACTCACCGTTCTCCTCCTTTGCCATGCCCATGGGGTCTGCCCGCCATTTGAGGGCCCCGTGATGAGGCATGAAGTATGTTTCCTGGACACCGCCGACGGCACTCAAACCCTCGTCAAGTGCGTATTCCATCACCGCGCAGCACAGCTGCGTTAGCGTGCCGCGCAGGCCTGTAGAGCGTTTGTCGGGGACAACGAAAGTCCGAGTCCATTCGGCCCAGTCCGGTCGCCGGGGGACGCCGAACTTCTCGCACATATGAGGAAAAACCTCCGAGACCATGTGCGGCTCGCTCGTTGGGATCAATCGAGCCGATGTCACCACGCGACCGTCTTCGAGACCAAGCAGATAGGTCGCTGCGTCGGTATCAAATTGGTCTCGTTCACGTCCGTCAGGGCTGGGAGGGCGCCAGCACTTCTGATGCACGAAAAAATCGTGCCGCCGGCGTAAAAACTCGTCGAACTCGTTCTCGTAGAGATGCTTGTTTTGGGCGTTTACGACGTGAGCCGCTATCATGGCGCCCTCCCTTGATCGATCTTGCGGAGATAGTTGCAGTCCCTCTAAGATACGTCACCTGTCCGATCGGACAGTTGACGGCGCGCCGGATAACATTTGACGTCACCGACCTCCTCAAAACTCCCCTTCCAGGGCGACCAACACGTCAATTGTTAGCCTTAGCGCCGGCGCCCGCACCGACGCTCTCGGAGAATCGAAAGCGATAAGGTTCTGCCTGCTCAGATGGCCGAATTCCAACTCGGGCATGCCCTGGCAGATCCTAAAAAGCGTGTGGACATCTACGCTACTGCGTATTCCCACACACCTTGCTCGCGTCGGGCTTCCACTGCGCCGCCGTGAGCAGGGTTCCCTGTTGACACAAATCGATACCGCCACTGGCAGTGCCCGTTACCGTGCCGTATGTGTTGGCCGTTGGTTTTGGTGTTGCACGTGTGATGTTGTAGAGTTTGTCGCCGTCCTTCATCACAATGCATCCGTTTTCAACGCCCGATTCCGCACATCCTGTGACGGTCACTTGCTGCGCTGCGGCGGCGAATGCGATACCCATTGACACTGCGGTACACGAAGTGAAGAGGCCCCGTTTCATCTCGCCCTCCTGATACGATTGTCATTTATTCTAGCAGCGCTTGCCGCAGGCGGGCAATTCGGCCCATCGCCCGTTAGATACTTGCAGCCCAGCTAATATGAGTCACCTGTCCGATCGGACAGTTGACTCAATCTGCGCCCTTGGCCCTTGGTGGCCAAGCGCCCTGACAACTGCGAGGACAAAATTGGGACCTGAGCCAGCATCCTAGCCGGCGTGTCGATGCCATCGTCGTGGCACCAGAAGCTCAGCTTAGAATGTCGACGGCAAGAATCTCGATTGCCGAATTGATTGGGGCGGATTTATCAGTCGACAAAACAATTCCAACAATGGCAGCTTTCGGCGGATTCGGAGATTCCCAAGCTGGCAATGAGAGAAACACCTCTTTTTTTTCGCCCACGCTCAGGGGTTTGAAGAATGCCGACCCAGCTGCGTCCGGCAAAACCGCATCCGTTGCAATAGGAGCATTGTCAAGCGTCTTGTCGGTCAGTTGCACCTGGAGCAGCAATTGCTCTTCTGGATCGACCCTAAGTGGCCGCAGGCTCACCTTTATCGTGATTACTCCCGACGTCAGGACTTTTGCCCCGACCTCTCTTAGCGGAATTACAACGGCGCGGCGGGCGCTTGCGATGTTCGGTCCCAAGAGATCAACGCCATCCACAGTAGTCTCAGAAACCACCTGACCCTTAAGCGGGCAAGCCAGGTCTGAACGAACGCCCGCGACCAAGGCTGCAGATGATATCAGCACCATCATTCCCAAGGCGCGACAACTAACCCAAGGATGCAAGACATCTGGGCATTTCGACCGCAGTAGCATGACCTTCATACGCCCCAGGATTCGGGCTGAAATCAGGCCGACAGGATCGTAACGCCCTTAAAGGGGATACGAGTGTCCGCGGGAACGCCCTCGGCGACAGGAACAGCCATTAACTGGACTTTGAACCCGTTCCCCGCCAGACGACCTTGCGACGCGACACTCCGCAAGGCGTCAGTCAAGTCGATGTAGACATTCCTTGGGCCGCCGTGATGCCCATGCGGTCCCCCGGGCCCAAAGAAGCTAAACACTCCCGCACAGAGTTTGTCGTCGGAAGGCGTCTCGGGCGTGAGATAAGGGCAATTCACGAATACGCCAACTGCAATATCGGTGTTTTGAGGAGTCTCAACGCCCTCTAAACGCGCAACGATGCGGCTCGGCTCGATTGCCTTTAAAGATGTTTCCGGCGCAAGAAACACGCGTACTTCTGAAAGGGCTTGCACCAAATCGGTCACCTTCACATCGACTGCCCTTTCGATGTTTGGTAGCGCAGGGCCTGGCGAGGCACCTGATCCTATGGAGGCAGGGGTGGTCAAATTTAGCTTCGCCATCATCGAGTTGCCGCCAGCGTCGAATTTTTGCAGATCGAGCTTCTCGGAAATTTGTCCGATGACCGTCGGCTCGATTGTATCGTAGATGTAGTCGAACGATCCTAGCGATAGCGCGCCTGTCGATGTTTTACTGCCGACAGGCTTGCCATCCGCGTCATAGAAGCTGTCGGGATATGTGTTCTTAGGATCGTCAGATGTGTTTCCGTTAGCCTGCCACTCGGCCCAAATGCGATCGATATTGCAATGGTGGAGCCAAAATATGGGGTCAAGCGAAGACATCCCGCTGCCCATATGGCCCCTCGCCCCGTGCAGAGATCCCACGGCGACATGGGCGTTGCCGTGCGGTTGCCCCTCGAGCAGGCCTGTGAATATTTCGAAATCGGGTTGGCCGCGAATACTGTCCAGAGTCGTTTTCAGAAACGAGTTGGCGAATTGCGGGATCGACGTCATGGTTTGAGCTCGGGCGATTCCCCGCGCACCGATAGTCGTAACCCTACCCGGCCCCCAATTGTCAGACTGCTCGTTCGATTGGTCGTTCCATTGGACCACATTGAGTTTCGGAAGGTCGAAGAAGGGATCTGGAACTTTGCTCTTGCTCTCCTCCCAGTCCCAGTAGGCCAAGGCAAAATCAGGCTTGCCGATCAGCTTTGAACAAATCTGCTCAAAGTACGAAACATACCATCGATGCCAGTGCGTGAAGTCGGAAACGCCATGCGTGCAGTGGCGTATGTGGATCAGCGCCTGATTTCGCCAGTTGCGTTGGTCGCTCACCGGCAGCTGATGCATAGCCTCGACAGCTTGCGCATAATCGGAAAAAAATGGGTCGGTCGGGGCCATGGTGGATGCATTTCGGCGGACGCGCGCCGCTGCTGACCAAGCTGGTCGATAACGGAGAATTGCCGGCGCCGCCAAACCAACTGTCGTGACCGCTAGAAAACTGCGACGAGTGAGCATCGTGTGACCCCCTATGATTTGATTGCAATGGATCTCATGAATTCGTGCCGATCAGCCTTCACTGTTGGACCGCTATGAACGATGCTACATAACCGGCAGGTGCTCCGTTGTGCGGTTTGGCCCTTATGACGCTCCCGACCAATGCAGGCACCTGTCCGACGCCTTGCGGCCACGAGTGCGCCAAATATCCGAAGTAGTCGTACTCCCAGTCCTGAGTGCCGGTACCAGGCCGCCCTATTCCTACGATTTGAACCGTCAAGGGAGCGCCGGATGCAGCTGGTTGGACGCTTCCATGGAGATCCAAGCCACCGCCATTCCAGTCGATCGTTCCCTTGAGTGTGTTGTCGGCAGAAACATCAAACGTAAAAGTAGCTTCCGCAAAGAACAGACCGAGAGCGGTCTGGTCGTTGTCCGTTACGAGATTCTTGTTGTTATGGAAGCTTCGGTACGTCCACTTGCCCGTGATTTCCTGAGGCGTATTCGGCGCTGCAGCTAGCGTGCCAATTCCAATACCCACGCTCATGCAAATCGCCAACATCAAGCGCCAAAATGCAATGCGGGGTGAACTGCCGCGCCAGGCACTAGGGTCGACAAGGTAAGCGGCGATCATTGCGTGTCCCCCGGCTGGTCTCACGATTATTTGCAGCTGACCGGGACTGCGTCACCTGTCCGATGGGACAGTTGACGCAAATTAGGGATGGATCATGCGCCTGCGCACTGCCTCAACGATAGCTTGGGTGGTCGTTGCGACGCCGAAAGCTTCGCGTGCACGTGTCGCGTGCCACTTAACGGTGCGCTCCGCCAGACCCAGAATTTGCGATGTTTCGGATGATGTCTTACCAGCAGCGGCCCACAAGAGCACTTCCTTCTCGCGCTCGGTGAGCAGCCCTTCCTCGACCTCATCGCCGTGCGACAATGCCTGGATCGCCATACCCGCGTAGACCGCCATTGTGACCAGTTGCACCTCCTCGCGCGGAGAGAGAGTGCAGACCTTTGCTGAGGACGCAAACGACAGGACTGATTGCCAGTGGTGCACGCTTAGCATGGGCACCGCAAAACCACTCGATATGCCAAACTCAGTGGCCTCACCTGCAACACGTCGTGAGCCTTTCGTGTCGGACCACTTTGCCGGCACGTCGGCCCACAGAAATGGCTTCAGTGTCTTTGCCGAATAGATGCAAACTCCATCAACTGCCGCATGTTCAGCTTCTACGTAGCGTTTGAACCAGCCTTCGGGCCACCCATTGAGTTCGACCATCGGCGCGAGCTTCTGTCCGCCAAGCGGAACACCACTGAGAATGAGGTGCTCGAATCCGAGATTTCGCACTGTTTGGAGCACGTCATCCAGGAGGGGGCCAGGTGCCGTGTGCGCTCTGCAACGCTCGACGAATTCGAATACATCCGAATCGATCATCACTCCCACCGCGTTATCCACGCAGCCAACTAATTTAGTTGACGCGAACATACTATCATTCACGCGCGTTTTCCTCGCAACACTTTAATCGTTTAATAGTAGAGGCGTTGATCGTTTCTCATAAGTGCTCGGCGATCTGGTCGGCGGCACTTTTGGCCGAGTCTTGCGGTAGTATGAGCGAGCGACAACTTTTTCGGGCCTTCGGAAGGCGTTGGGTCATTTTGGACTTCCGAGCAGATGCTTGTTATGCGCGACTTGAACGATGGCGCATCTACATCGGCGTAAGCGGAATAACTGCTTCGCGCCACATGTCAGTGTTGTCTCGCACGTCGCAGGCCAACAAAAGCATTCGTCGATCAATCCGCTTGCCCGTCCCCGGCCAGGGATCAGCTGGAAGATGTTCACGTCCTTCAAGCAGGGCAAAGCTAATCCTTGTCAGCCCGTCACTAGTGCTCCCAAGACATCCTCGGCGAGGAGGCGTCAGCACCTGACAGCTGCTCTTGGGGTACTAAGTCAGTTCGCGACCGGGGCCGCGCAAAAAGAAAGCCCGCCGACCAAGGTCGACGGGCTACCTTTCCCTCAAACTGCCGTGCGTCCCTTCCTGGATGCTCCGCCTGAACCAGGAACCCCACGCATATGCCTCATAGCTGATATCCGGCTAAAGGGGCTGTAGCCCGGGTGCAACAACGACCTAAATTCAGCAAGGCGCGCTCGTCCAATAGCAGCTTCCGCCGCTGACGATGGACGGGGCAAGTAGCCGGAATAGCCCCACAGTATACCGGAAGAGCTATTAGCGTCGTCACCGCGATGCCGCGCGTCGGGGCCGATTTCACGCGCGAGCCTCTCTATCATGTCTGCACGCGCGTTTTACATCACCGGTCCGGGCGCAGGCGTCTCACGATCTCTGCCTTCGAGAGGCCGCGGGCACCGTAAAGCTGCCATTCCGCAAAAGACAAAAACGTGATGACGAATTGCTCGTGAGTCGACTTTGGCGAACCAGCTCGCAAGCCATTGTTTTATAACGATTATGTTAGTCCCGGAGGGTCATCGTTTTCTACAAAAAAATCAATACGTTAGCGGATGGTTCGCCAAGCCATATTCTTCGTATTCTCTCGTATGGTCTGGCGAACCTAAGGACGATGAACGCGACTAATTACAGGCTTCGAGATATCGCGTAGCCGCAGATAGAAATCCCTTGTAGTGAATGACCGAAAAGGGGCCGCGAGCCGACAGTCTGATTTCGAGATGACCTGGCCAGACAACAGACAGTGGCATCCGGCCTATCTCGTCACCAGAAGCGTTCTTCCCCTACAGTTAGATTGCAGTGCGGCTGGCGCGGAAGCAATCCGAGACACTGTCTGCTGACTGAGCTGTTTGAGCCAGTGCTTGGTGTGCCAAGATTCACCTTCCGTGCCGGTCGCGTAGGAGCAACCTCGCAGCTTCCCCCCTCCTCGATGCATGAGTGTCGCTGGCCGCCGCTTCCACCTGCAACTCCAGCTCATGCGCCTCGGCGACGCCAACGCCGATCAGATTGCCCAGCGCGCGGTCGATCCGGCCTCGCGCGGAATGCGCGGGGATCAGCAGGTCCGGTTGTTCGGCGAACGCGGCGTCGAACCAGCGCACGACGCGACCGCCGATGCCAGCGGTGATCCACAGGCCTGCCGCGCGGGTGCGATCAAACCAGGCCTCCACGGCATCGAGGACAAAGTCGAGGTGTCGCGCCCGCGGCGCAACGAGGAGCAGCTCCATAGTGCAAAGCGCCACGAACACCGTCGGACCGCCCCTCAGTAGGGGGCGCATTGTGGCTAGTAGCGGGTCGACACGGTCGAAGAGCAATGGCGGAAGATAGCTGTGCGTCCCGTTGAACGGATCGTAGGTATTGAGGAGCATCTTCGCGATGATGCTGCCACTTTCCATGTCGATCCGCGAGCTGGCCGGATCGTCGGCATATTCCCACCGCTTGAGCGCAATCACCCGCTCCACCAGCTTGGCGCGCAGATCGGCAGGCCGAGAGGCGGGGCGTTGGGGATCATTGAAATAGAGCGCGTCGGCCGCATGCATGACCGCCTGCGCAACGTCGCCGAAGGGCTCGTCTGGCAAATCGGTCACAAGCTTCAGATCGGTATCGAACGACGCGGGCGTGCCGTCGAGTAGTCGCTCAGCGAACAGCGCATAATAGTGCAGGTCCCAGTCGTGGGGGTCGCGGTCGATCTCGATATCAACCGACAGCCCCAATCCGTTCATTCGCGCGGTCCAGTCGGCATAGGCCGCAACCACCTCCTGCCGCCAGCCGATCGATCCCTTAGGCGCGGCCTGGATCATCGCCAGCCACTGCGCCGCAGCCGCGCTGTCGACGTGGACGATCTCGATCGCCTCGTCTTCGTCGAACTCTATAGGTGTGACTGGTCCGGGAACGCGGATGCGCGAGCCGCGGCGCAGATGTGGACGCTCCTTGGGCCATGTCGGCCATGCAGGTTCGGCGCCGCCATCCAGCCACGCGATCTCGGCCGAGACCGCTGCATCGATTGCCGCGGCCCGCTCTGCTTCGAAACGCGCGTGCTCGGCGTCGCCCTCCTCCTGATGGCGCTTCCAGCGCCAAGTCATGCTTGCGAAGGCTACGCGCATCGCCGCTTTGAAAAGCCTGGGGTCGATCTCGAGAATCCGCGCAAGGCCGGCGGAAAAGGCCGGCGCAGCGCGGCGGTCCTTGCGGGTCGCGAGCCGGATCAGCGCATCTCGGTCCGCATTGCACCCCTTGCGCTCCCAGAGATGCATTAGCGCAAGCGTCGCGATCGCCGGGCGGTTGAAACGCAGCGTATCCTGCGAACCACCTCCGCGATCGGACTGCTCTTCCAACGCGATCGAGATGACCTGACGAACCCATCTGTCGTGCGTTACGAGCAACTCGTCATCCCCATCGCGTGCTACCAGCAATGCAGTCGTGATCAGTCTCGTCGATCGCGATTTGAGAGCATCGGTGTCACTGTCGTCGGGGAGATCACCCTCTGCGTATTCGACCGCATCGCGTGCCGTTGAAGCGGTGGCGTGTTCTCCTTCTCCATCCATAGCCAGACTGATGCGCGCCTCGAGTTCGCTCGATCGGACAAACTCACCCCGCATCTTCTCCATCGCTGCAAGATGAGCGGCCTCGTCCGCCGGCGACTGATAGGCCAACTTCCCGCCCTCGATGTCTGTCCAGTTCGACCGCTGGAGCATGTTGTTGGCAACGCGTGCGATGAACCGCGCATCTCCCCAGTTCGAATAAGGCTCATAGGGCTCCAGGTTCTCGACCGCGGCGCTCATCTGCTCACGCAGACGGTTCGCAATGGCATTGTCGCCCATATAATTCGGGACGATGTCAAACAAGGACGCACCCCGTGACGGGCGGGCTTTCAAGTCGGCGAGTTTGACCTTTCCATCCGGCTCTTTCCCGATAGGGAAATCGATTCCCGAACCGATATGATCATGGGTCTGACGCGCACGGTCGGCAGCCAGCAGTTCCGGGGCCGCGATAAAAGAAGCGAGAACATCCCGGCCTACACCGAAATGCGACAGCAGCACGTCGATTGCGACCAGCAGATAGGCTGCACAGCTGCCCTCGGGTCCAAGGATGTCGGTGAGCACTTCATCGACGGGGACACCGTCGTCGAGGCGCTGCTGGCTCCACGCCTCGAGGGCCTTCAGTCCGGAGGCCGCCGAATATTCGTGGCTCTGATCGCGAGACCACAAGTAGCTCGAAGTCCACGGAAAGAAGCGCGGGCCATGGCCGAGATCGACGGTGTAGCCGTCGTCTTCCGATACAAGCCCGTTAGTGTTGAACGCAATCGCTTCCGCGACCAGCGCCCGAATCAGTCTCAACCCTTCGGTCGCGCCGGACTCCAACAGATCGAGGAATGGCGGCTGCGCTGGCGAGGCCGGCAGATAGTCGCTGTCGGCGAAGGTGAAAGCTCGCCCCATCGAGCGGTCACGGCGGGCACGCTGATCCCGCTTCTCAATGAGGCTCGACAGCACGAGGTCCGCAAGCTCGGCCGGCGCAACCGGCGCGATCATCTTGGAAAATGGCCGGATCGCCTTGACCTTGTAGCTGTCCTTCTCGGCGCCGAGCTCCCTTAAATAAGCCTTCAGTTGATCGGGCGCGAATTCGCCAAGCAAGACCGCAATCTGGCGCAACGACTCTATCGTGCTACGCCACGCGTCGCTCGCCGCCCGGCCGAGGCTTCGCTCTCCGGGGATCGTCACCTCGGCGTCGCGAACATCGAGCTGACGCAGCCAGCCGAACAGCATGGTGGTCGTCTGCTCGGCGAAAGGTCGAAGGTGCTTGAGGAAATAAACCTGTATTTGGACTAGCTCGACTACCGCGCCGATCGCCGACATCGGAATCTCGGCAGCGTGCGCCACCACCCAGCGCAGGACCAGAACTGCCGACCCGGTAATATTTGTACGATACGAGCGCGGCAGATTGACCTTGGAGCCGTCCGGCATCGTCATCAAGTCGGCCGTCGCCACGGTCTCGACCGCCGCGATCGTCGTGCACAATTCGATAAGGAGAGCCGCGTCTTCCGCCAATAGACCGGCGCCGTACTTTTCGAGCAGTTGGAAGCCGGCCTCCGACCGCGGCAAGGCGAGGATCGCTTGGCGCCGCCATGATCCATGCGCCCCTTGCGGAGACAGATGCGTGAGCAGATCGGTCCAGGCGCTGTAATTCGTCGCTTTCTCGAGCTCGAGGCGGCCGGCGACCTCAATGCCGCGCGCAACGCGCGGCGATACCGGCACACTCAGATCGAGCTCAGTCAGACGGCTCCGATCCTCTGCGATGTAGTTCCCGATAGCCCAGTCGCGCAGCACGTCGTGATAGAAATCGAGCCGGTCGCGACGCACTTCCTTGAGCGTGAGCGTCCCGAGCAGATGCGACCGAGCAAACGAATCCTCGGTCAGATCAATGCCGTCTTCTCCCTTCAAGGCACTGGCCGCGAGTGCGGCCAGCAGCCGCTGCGCTGCGCGCACCTCGCGCGCAGGCGTGCCGTCCGCTCTCTTCCACCATACGTCAGCCATTGCCGCTTCAGTGCGAACCTCAGTCGCACTCGGCACCGTCAGCAGCCGGGATAGCCGATAGAGATTTCGAGCAAGACCGGCGGCGGGATGCTCGGGGTCGAGCAGCAACCGGAGATCCGGCGCCTGATCGACCAGTATCGCGACTTCATCTTCCGACAGGGGCCCGACGCTTATCCGGTGCGCGCCACCCAGGACGGTAACTATCCCTTCATCGAGCCAGGGTTCGAGATCGCCATGTCCGACCGTGCGCATGGTAGCGATTACCGTGAAGCCAGGGATCCCGCTCGCCGCTCGCATGAGCTCGATGATCGTGCGCTGGCGTCCGCGATCGTCAAACATGTCGATGCCGTCGATGAAGAGCATCGGGCCGCCGCTCGCGGCCAGATCGGTCAGGAACTCGACCGCCGAACCCGGGATGCCAAGCGAGTGGGAAAACGGCAGCCAACCGCCTGCCGGCGTGGAGTCGCGATCGAGCACAATGATCGGCGCCTGCCGCGCCACGCGTTCGGCGACATGCCGAAGAACCCAGGATTTGCCGACACCGGAATCGCCACGGATTTCAATGAACCTATGCGCTTCGGATGCGTCGTCCACCGCAGCGACAGCTTCCAATCGTGGCAAGGTCACACCCGCCACGGTCGTCCCGATATGGGCAAGCGTATTCTGCGCGAGCTCGGCAAGCCTGGCGCGTGCCGGCCCATAATCGCGGTCCCCGGCGAGCCGGAACCCTGCCTCGACGAGTTCGGCCCTGAGGCCATCTCGATCAATTGTACCGCCAGTGGTTCCGGTCTTGATCGACAAGTCGATCAGCCGGCTCCATAGCGCCTCGGCACGGGAGACATCCTCGTCTGCCAGCGCAACGCGCGCGAGCGCCAGACCATAGGTCCGGGCAATCGGCGCCGTCGCTTCGAAATCGAACTCGAGGATGAGCATTCGCCGCAAAAGCGACCAGATCGCTTGGTTATCGTCAGCGATGCCGCCGGCGATCAAATGCTTGCGCGTGGTCGCGACGAAGTCGCGCATGTCCTTACTCGCGACGCCCTTGGCTTCGATCCGGTCGAAGAACGCGGTCGCGCTGTCCGCCGTTCGCGCCCATCTGAGAACATCCTGATAGGCGCCGGAAATCTTGCGACTGGTGCGCTGAGTCGCGATGCTGAGAAGATGCCGGTCTTCCGGGACAGAGCCTACCACGCTCCGCGCGATTTGCGACGCGACATCCTGATAGACACTATCGCCAGGCGAGAAGGTGATATCCCGCTTCGACTGGATTTCGAGGATGAAGTCGCCCGCCCATCCCGCGCCCGAAACTATCAGGTCATCGAGCTTGAACCCCTGCTCCGTGCCCTGGAACCGAACGCTGACGACTCGGGCGTCGGGCAAGCCCGGTGCCCGATTACCTGTCAGCAGCGCTAGCAGATAAACCGCGCCGAGCTCACCCTCGATATAGGCACCGGCCGGCCCCCGCGATGCCGGGCTCGAACCGCGCGCAATTTCGGGGCTGGGCTCCGTTTCCACCATCGATATGATTTGCAAGGAGTCGCCCTTCCAATCAAGTGAGCACAGTACTTTGTTCTAGTGGGGCTCATCCTTTCCCTCGGCGGTCTTGTCCTGGTTGCCTTTGTCTTTGGCGAGAGCGGTGTCTTGCGAGGCAAGTTCCGGCCGCGGATAATGAATCCCCTTGCTGGCAATCTCCTGCAATTGCGGCACTGCCCAGGCTCCGCACTGCTCAAAGTGCCGCGCAATTGCTGCTTTCGAGTCCGGAGCGAGCCCCCAGGTCAATGGGGGCACATGGCTTTCGAAGGTTGGCTCCTGCACCCACCGGCTTGCCTCCTGTTTCAGCCGCCGCTGCGCTTCGGCCTTTCCTTCAAGCTGGACATCGGCTTCCGGGTCGCCGTGTTGGCGGCGCTGCGCCATATGCGTGAGGAACGCAAATTCCTGCACCTGATTGTCAAAGGCTGGCAATTCCTCAAGCGGGCCGAGCCCGAAGTGAAAATAGGTGTGTTCGACGATCTTGTCGCCAGCCGCGAAGGTTCCCCAGGTCCGAGACTGGGTATCGCCCAGGCGGAGGTGATCGATGTGATCGGACAATCGCTTCGACAGACCGAGCCCTGCAAGGGATCTAGTGCTCATCAGGGTCAAGAAGGGCGACAGGATGTCGGGCGATTCGGAAATGGTGGTGTCAAGACCCAGATCAAGTTCAGGCGGAGCATCACACTTGCCCGCAAGGGTGGGATCGGAGGTGATCTGAATAAGGACATATCTGACGAAGCGTTTCGTCGCCAGCAGCTCAGAGCAAGAACGGGCATAGAGGTTCTCGCTCTTCCCTCGTTCCTTGATCCTGTCGCATTGAATGTCATCGAGTTGCTCGACCAGGCGCAGTAGAGACGATGCGCCATAATTATCGACATACCCGCCGTCGACCAGGGTGTCGAAATAGCGCTCCTCCACCTTGCCGGGATAAGAGGCGACTATACTCGGATCGATGCGAAAGGATGTGCCCGACGCGTCAGTGCCCCAGGGAAGCGTGAACCTGCCGCCCGGCGAAATCCCGGGGAAACGGGCTGAGTTGACGACGGCCGTGCTGACGCGCGTGGTCGGCAGGCCCACGCCGAGGACTTCAATGTCGGGGAGCGTCAGAGTCAGTTCTCCGGCGTCGCGGAGATTGGATGTATATGCGACAAGGCCGCGACTTGTCAGCGTCGCGTTCATAATCAGCGCCGGCCAGGGCCGCTGCGGCCAGAGCGCGCTGAGCGATGACTCGAACAAGGCTGATCCATAGGCATCCGCCCAGGCTCGTTCGAACGCACGCTCAAGGGCTATGCCACGATCATCGAAAAATCGCGCAGCCGGCCAGAAGATCCTGAGCAGATCCCCGCTGAGCGCCGAAGCAACGACCGGTCCGAGAAACTCGCCGTCAAGCATGGCGCGCGCGCAAGGCGAAAGCCCTCCGGCCTGCGAAGGCCGGCAACCCGGCCGACGCTGTCTTTCGGCAAGCTCGCCAACATAAATTGCGGATCCAAGCGAGCCGCCGGACACCAATGAGATGGCAAAGAGCCTGTTCGAAAAGTCTGGCACTTGGCGGTCCAGTTCCGAAAGAACGGTCGCCGTCCATTCCGCGGCACGTATGCCGCCGCCGGCGCTTTCCACCAGAAACATGGTCGCTTGGCCGTCCTTGTCCTGGTTGCTCGAGCCAACAATCAAAGGACGTCTCCACCTCCATCATCCCTGCCGGAGCTGCCGCCTCCGGACAGGCCACGGCGGCGGAGTGGAAAACAACTTTGGATCGGGGATCTCACGGATCGGCGCCGCTTGGTAAAAGATGAAGCCGGCCAAGGTAGACAGGATCACGCTACGAAAGACGTATCTTCTTGCCGGCATCTGCGCAAAGCAGCCAAGGATTGCGACAATCAAGGCCCCGATCGCAAAACATGAGGCGACCGGGCCGATGATGCCGCCTAACGTAGAAGCAAAAACCGCAAATATAAGAAACAGCAACGAAGCCAGCGACAATATCCTGAAGCGCCAGGTCTGCAGGACCGCTGCCGTCTTGACCAGGCCTCGCACGCTGTAGATCCAAAGCCACGGAATCAGGGCGAAGGCCAAGGCGACAACGCAGATCAGGGCCTGTTGATCACTTCCTGCTAGGCCGACAGCCACGGCGAACGCCACCATGAACATGCTCGCGGCCGCGATAGCAAATTGCTGTTGCCACCGCCTGGTCGCCAGCGAAATCATGAAGAGGAAGCCAACCACTGAAAGAATGAGGGCTCCGCACAGGATCGAAAGTGAACCCTGCACGGTCGCTGAGCTAGAGAGCAGCGCCTCCTGCCCGCCATCTGTGAACAAGGCGAAGCCGATCAGGCCGAGAATGAAGACGATTGATGCCATGATCCCCTCACCTCATGGACAGCCGTCCAGGCTCGAAGAGCGGCGGAACGGGCACGCAAGGCCCATCATGCGCTATCTGTTCGCGGAGCGCTATTCGGATCCTGATCGCAAGCTTCGCCGGCCTCGATATCTCAACGACAAAGAGGCCTTCGATGCGAGATGAAAAGGATTGCCATTTCGGCGATTTCTATGTCTCAGACAGCGACGACGACTTTGGAAACGACGCTCGCCGAAGTCCCCAGAGCGATCCTTGCGGCGCGGCGGCGGTCAACGGTCGCTCTTTGCCAACAATTCCAGATTTTCACGCATGTCTTTCCCCATGTGAACCGACGCAGCCGGCGCGGCTGCAAGCAGAAGACGCGCAGCGTTCGGCAGAGAGCGGTCCGAAGCCGAGAGGACCGCCGCCATCGGCGGGACGTTGACGGTGGGCGTCGCCAGCCTGAAACGCCCTTCTCCTGCAAGATCGGACCACTTGTCGAAGATCCAGGAAACGAGCGGCTCGGCCACTCCGCTTCGCAGCTTAGAGGCGCGAACGTGGAAAAGCATCCATGCGCCCGCCCACCAAAGGATGACAGGCTCGCCCGTTACATCGCGCCGAAGGGTATCAACGGACAGTGCCGCCCCGTGGCGATCGGTGCCGATTGTTTTCTGCTTGCCAGTCATTCGCTCAAGAAGCGGGTGCAAGCAAGAAATCTCCGCCGTACCCAAGCCGGCTTGAACGACGCTATCCACAGCGGCGAACGCACCTGCAAGCGCGGCTGCGATCGAGAAACTGAGAAGCATGTCTTCGCCTCCGCGCAAGACCTCCGGATCCGCTGCGTCATCTATGATCGCGGGCGGGACGACGCCGCGCTCGGGATTTTGCAGTTGCTCGCCAGAGTCGCGCCCGCCGCCAGCCTCCACCATGGCGGCCATTGCGGCGTGATGGCGCAGCAGCGGCACAAAGTCCGTCGCGTTGTGGCTCACGATAGCCTTGCGACCCGCCGCGATGATCCGCGAAATCTCCGACGAAAGAATCGGTCCCTTAATCAGATACCGCCGAAATTCCAGGTGGAACCCTGTCGGCCGAGGCAAAGCCTCGTCGGCGTCCGCAAGCATGTAGTAGGCAAAGTCAAGGTCGCCCAGCGGATGTGACCGGATCTCTTCTGGAGGCTCCTGGTTACTGGCGCATCCAGGAGCATAGCGAATGTCCTGAACGTCCGCGGGCACGCTATGCGTGAGTTCATTGAACAGCCACAAAACCGCATGCCTCACCACGCGATGGCAATACGCTTCAGCAAGCGTTCCGTCAGAATCTATCATTGGCAACTGCGCCAAGGCCACACGCAACTTCATAACGGCAACGTCGGGACGTCCGGCGCAACATGCAGCGTGCGCGGTATCGGCAAGCAAGCCGATCGCCATTGCCCGAACCGACGGTAACTGCAGATCAGATGCCTCAGTCCGTGCCTGCTCGAACCAACGCTCAGCCTCGGCCCAGTCACCCAGCTCGGCGGCGCTGATGCCTGCTTCCCTAGCGATATAGGCCCGCTCGAGCGCGTCCTGGCCACCGGCGCGTGCGGCGGTGGCGAGCAAGGGCAAGGCTGCTGCATGATCGCGCCGCCGCCAATGGATTTTGGCGCGCGCACGCACCAGCGCTATGTCAAAACCAAATCGCTTCTCCGCGTCCGCAAGACAAGCAAAGGCGCGCTCGACATCATCCCCGCTCTCATCGAGACAGATCGACTGGGCTACAGCGCAACGAACCGCGAGCGTCGGATTCTGCCACCGTATCGCGATATCCGCGCAGGCACCATATTGGCCGGCCGCAGCCTCCCAGTCGAAAGCGTCCGCTCGCGATTCCTTCAGCCATGCGTGCATGACCAGGATCGATATGTCACCGCGTCCGCTCTGAAAGGATGAGAAAAGTCGTTCCTGCAGCCCGGCATGCTCTTGGTCGAGCCGCTCAATCAGGGCGCGGAAACCCGCAACGGTCGTGATGTTACGCATCTGAGTGGCGAACAGCACGCCGGTCACGTGCACGTTTCCGCCTTTCGTGGATTGGAAACCTCGGCTGACCTCGGCCAAGCGCGTATCGGTTTCGGTCAAACGGTCGAAGCGCAAGAGAAGCTCAAGCCATGACGGAAACAGCTCGCCCGCACGTTCATGAATCAACAGCTTCGACAGAATCGAGCCTTCGAACAGCACCTTTCCCTCGACGTCAGCACGCTCGCGCTCAAGCGCCTTCCAGCACAGTTGCGCGTCTGCGGGGGCACCATTGGGAAGCAGGGACAGGAGCTGCCCAAACCGCATCATCACGGACGCGAAGGGATTTGCGGGAAAAATCGGGGTGTTCGTTGGAAACGAACCCAGCTCGCCAAGAAAGGGAGCAACAAGTTCGAGCGTCTCGGTGTTGCAACGGATTACGCTGTCCGCGAAAGCCACAACCAGCGCTGCCTCATCACTCTTGAGTGCGTGGCGCATGGCAGTGCCAGCGTCAAGCACTGAAAGACGTTTGCTGCTCATTAGGGCGTCGGCTATGCAGCGATGAATGGCCCGACGTTCTGCTGCGGTGAAAACCTCAAGCCCTGTCCCTTCAAGCAATGGCGATACGCGAAGACGGTCTCCATGCCATGGCTCGATCCAAGGACCGACAAGGCGGTCAAGCGCCAGGCCAGCAAGAGCAACGGGTGGAGCGACTGCCCCAAGTGTCATGGCCAGGCCACGATCGAACGTGCCGCCGATCAAGCTGGTTCGAAGCAGCAGAGACTGGGCTTCTGTCGGGACCGCCGCGACAAGCCGCTGCCGCATCGCGCGGCGCTCCGCCCCCATTTCGGTCTGGATGCTGCCGCCAAGCAGTGCTGCGACCGACGCCCGAGACCAGCCGGCCGCTGACAGGCGTAGAAGTATTGCTATCGTAAGCTGCGGATGGCCCAGCGAAGCCGCGCGATGAACGGCATCAGCGTATTTGACCTCTCCGCCCGTCGTGCTGACCAGGGCTGACACCTCATTGTCGCTAAAATAGGGGACCTCACAGACAGGCGATTCCTGGGGAGACAGCAGATGCTGTGTCGCCGGCGCCGGTGGTCGATATGATGTGACGATTGCGGTCGCGTTGCGTCGGCGCAGGCTTGCCATCATCCGGAGAAGAAGGTCGCGCACGGTGGGATGATCGATCTCGTTCAGATCATCCAATATGACATGCGTCGGTGGACGCGCCACCAACTCGCCCATGGCGACGGAGAGCCTCGATGCCGTCTCCATGGGACCAAGATCGCGAAAATCGACGATGACCCAATGATCGTTGGACCGTGAAGCGACAAGTCTCGCCAGAAGTGTTTTTCCAAGACCAGTGGCCGCAGTGGCAATTGCTATGCCCGTCCTGCACCGAATTGCATTGATGTCCGCCACGAGTTCTGTGCGTGGTGCGACAAGGGAAGGCATCGGCAGTTCGCTCGTCGGGACGAGTAGCGAAGGGCGTGAAAAAGGGCCGGCCGATCCGCTGAAGGCTGCAGGCAGTTGATCGACGGGCACAGACGCCATGGAGATGCTGTCAAGCAGGCGAAGCAGGTCGGCGCGACGCAATTGGCGAGCGCCTTTGGACGTTGCAGTCCGCAAGATGTGCTCGACCGTTGCCGGCAATAGGTTTCTGGCCACCTGGCTCGACAAGCGCCTCGCTGAAGCGACAAATTCGATGAGGCCGGATTCGAGCTCATCTCGAAGGTCCTCGAAACTTGATGCACCGCAGTGCCAATGAATCCGAGCGAAGAGCTCCGATCGCAAGGACTCGTCGTTCCGCGCCAAAACATAGGCCTTCGTAGCTGGCTTCAAATCGAGGCCCTCGAGCAGCTTGCGCAATGGCGCGACATCGGCACCGGCGGCAGCCAGACGCCAGTAATGCAACGCGGGTCGGTTATCGACGTGCTGATCTTTGCGGCGCTCGAGACCGATATCGGCGGTTGTCAGATAATGCAGGGAGACTACTCGCTTAGGATTGCGCGCAGCCGTGTCGACAAAACTGTCAATTGCCGCACGCACATCGGCCGACTGCAGGGTTATTCTGCCGCCCCCCGCGCTATACTTCACCTGGGTGCCGGCCAAAGCGTGGCGCGTCGTGACGGAATAGTCCTCCGCTACCTCGAGGTGAAGAAGTTCGCCGTCGGCCAGTCCAACCCAGGCAAGACCTGAGACATAGAGCTGGTAGCCGTAGCCACGCAAAGCGGCGACCGCCTGGCGAGAAGGATCGCCGTAAGGTGAACCGAGCCGCTGTCCAGAATCAAAGATGTCCATCTTCCATGCCCAGAGAGCCTGACGCTGCGAAAGCTACTTCCGCTTCAAGCTGCTATGCCGTTCTCTTGTAGACCGCATCACAGCGTGCTACAAGATGCGTAACCTGTAACACAAGCAGAGATGGTGATGCAACCCGACTCATCCAGGACCGAATTCCTCCGCGCCCGTGTTACCGAGCGGACAAAAATCGACTTCGATGCGATCTGCCAGGAGCTTGGGAAGACAAGCACGGAGCAGATGCGCGACCTTATCGAGGACTTCGTTCGCGAGAACTACAATGTCCTGACCGATCGCGTCGTCGTTCACATCTATCGGCCCGAAGGCTATAGTTTCGGTGCCTGGCGGGTCACGATCAAGTTGAGGAACCCGGCCGACATGACATGGGGCGGGGCCTCTGTACCCTTTCGCTTGCCCGACTTGCCAAAGAGGCGGCTGGACTCAGACCCTGAATACCGCTCCGTGGTGGAGGGCGCCGATGGCCAGCCCACGCTCGGCGGCGTCTTCGACGGACCCGAGTGGCGCGGCCATGTCTATTCGAACGGCTCAGAAGAATCGGAAAATCCGACGCCGATTGCGCAGGTCGAGAAGGCTCTGCGCGACACGATCGTCTCGCTCATCGAGCGCTTTTCACCGAAGTAGTTCACTAAACGCTACGGTTGCCGCCGGGAAGCTGGCCCGGGATGCAGGCCAATGCCTGGGCCGGAGCATGTTCGGCACGGTGCTGCGCATTCTCGCTGGCTACTCTCGGCGGTGGCAATTTGAGCTACCGTGTACCCCACGGAATGTGGCCTAGCATACTGAACGCGCCACGGCCATCGAGCTTTTGTGCGTGGACTCATCAGACGGGAAGGATCAGGTTTGCCTATCTAGCAGTGGCGGCTACCCCATGGCGCGGCCGCGACCTATAGCACGATATGCGGAAGTCTGCTTTAAGGCGGTGGAAGGCCCGATTTCAATGACCTATTGAACCCACCGGCGCAAAGCTGCCATTCGGCAGAAGATAGATGTGCTGAGTGAGTGGCTGGATCAGGCTCTTGAATCAATTTGGGCGAGCGCGAACCCTCGGCCCAGGCCACCTCAATCGCCAGCCGGGCCTTGCGAACATAGAAATCCGGTACGTCATGCTGCGTCCCGCGCGGCCGCGCGATCGTCCGGGTGATTACGCGCTCGTGCACTGCGTGCTGCCCATCGGGAGCATCGATTTCGCAAGTACGCGAGAAGACTTGAAACTTGCCTTTTCGAGCGCACGGGTCGTCGCAAACGAGAAGCTGGTCCTGCCAAGCCGGTGGTTGCGCAATTAGGTACGGCGCCAATATTTTATCAATGCTCTAATCGATTATAGTTGTGAAGAGCAGTTTCGGCCGTTTACTTGCCGCTCAAGTCCCGCATAAAAGAAGACAGCACCGATTCGGTAGCTTGTCCCTGTCTTTCGCGTACTCGCGGTTCGTGGTGCCGAGTGGACGATTGAAGACCGCCAGCCCGCTCACCAGCAGGTCTGCACTGGCGCCTTGGGGGCCGTTGGTAAGCCACAGGAGTAGGGCAATGTCGAAGGATTCGGGCAAGGGCGAAAATCACGGCGGCGGCCCCGGGAAGATCGAGATCACGGTGGTGGTGAACGGGCAGCCCACCCAGGTCGAAGCCAATCCCAACCAGCCGCTTCACGTCATTCGCACCAAAGCACTTGAGAATACGCAGAACGTCGCCCAACCGGCCGAGAATTGGGAATTCAAGGATGAGGCCGGCACCTTGCTCGACGTCGACAAAGAAGTTGGCGATTTCAGTTTCGCGACCCCTGTGACCCTGTTCCTCAGCCTGAAGGCGGGTGTCGCAGGTGCCTGAACTCCAAACTGTGGACCCTGGGGTGTCCCGAGCGAAGTTCGATCGGCAGATCGGCTGGTTCCAAACACAAGCAGGTATTTACCGGGCTCAGGGTTGTTTCCTGATCGAGGCGAGCTTCCCGACGGCCTTCTTCATCTTCGCACCGCCGAAGATAAAGCCACAGATCATCGGTGCAGCTGTCGAGATCGACTTCTCCAATTACGACCTCCGACCTCCGTCGGTGGTCTTCGTCGACCCCTTTATACGCCGGCCGATTGCCCGGAAAGATTTGCTGCTTAGGATGCTGAGACGACCGCATCTACCCGGAACCCCACCGGATATGATTTTGGTCCTCATGCAGCAGAACGCTCTGTCGCTGTCGGACTTCATCCAGGCCAACAGTGCGGAACACACGCCATTCCTGTGCATGGCAGGCGTCCGGGAATACCACGACAATCCAGCCCATTCAGGTGATTCATGGCTTCTCCACCGGGGTTCTGGCGAAGGCTGTTTGGCCTTCATCCTGGACAAGATCATCAAGTACGGGACCGGTCCCGTGGAGCAGCTTCAGTATCAGTTCCAAATCTCAGTGGGAGCCATGATAGCACCCCTACCCGCCATTCCAGAATGACCGAGCTCAAAGATGTCGAGACAGTCGCTCTTCCCCGAGACTGTCTTTCAAGTGTCCAGGCGCACCTGCGCTCAGTTGGGCGACAGGGCCATGAGGGGATGGCGCTCTGGGTCGGCGTTCAGCAAGACCAACACTTTGGCGTAACAGAGACCGTTATCCCGGCACAGCGTCACATTCGGACGGGCGACGGCGTTTGCGTGATAGTTCCGGCCGAAGAACTACACCGGCTCAATGTCTGGCTCTACAAGAGCAGCCTTAAACTCCTCGCCCAGATCCATAGCCATCCGGGCCGAGCCTACCATTCGACGACCGACGACGCCTACGCGGTCGCTACCACGGCTGGGTGTCTGTCGCTGGTGGTGCCCAATTTCGCCCGCGAGCCTTTCGATCTTGCTCGGGTCGCCGCCTTTCGACTTGACGCGAAGGCGAACTGGAATGAGGTCCCATCCGCGGCACTCAGGCGGATGATCACGATAACGGGTTGAACGATGGCACTCGCTAACTTCATCGACCGCGCCGCCACGGCAGCTTCTCAGGTGCTGGCCGACTTTCATCTATGCGACTTCAAAGCAGCCCTCGAAAAGCAGGTCGTGGCTGTGGCCTTCGACAGCCAAGCCGCTTCGTGTGCCGAGGGCCAGGCGACGCTTGACCTTACGGTCAGGTTGCTTGCCAGACTGTATCCGGTTCTAGCCATACTCCCCCTGGATATGGCCGCGAGCTCTCAAGCCCAAGCGCTCGAGCGCTTGGCAAAGTCGATCAATCCAAAAATCAGCATCCGGCGTTCCGGCAAGTATGCGACGGTCTGTGTAGCTGCAGGCGCGGTGCACCCATCACTTCGGTGCCCAACGTTTTTCATGGGATCGCAGGGTTGGGCGGCAAAGCTGTCGCGTACGGACCCGGTGGGCTCTGGCTCGAGCTTGCTGCCCTATGGAGCTGGCGCCGCAAGCTGCTTCGCCGCGGCCAACGTCTTTCGAACCATCTTTGCTTCCCAGCTGACCGGCGCCGAGCTGGACGAGAACATCGACCTCTCTTTATGCACCTACAACAAGAGCAACGCCGGCGATTCCAGCCCCTTCAACTTCCCTGTCGACCTTGGCGAAACGCACCTCGTTGGACTCGGCGCGATAGGCCATGGCTCGCTCTGGGCGCTGGCGAGGCAATCCGGTCTGTCGGGGCGCCTGCATGTAGTTGATCACGAAGCTATCGAACTCTCAAACCTGCAGCGCTACGTGTTGGCAGGTCAGACGGAGGTCGGCCTCTCTAAGGCGGCCCTCGCAACCAACGCCCTTCGGTCCACCGCCCTTGAAGTCGAGGCGCACCCTATGAAGTGGGCAGAATATGTTGCGCGCCGGGGCGACTGGGTATTCGACCGAGTGGGTGTGGCGCTTGACACCGCCGCCGACCGTCTAGCTGTCCAAGGTGCTCTGCCCGGATGGATCGCGAACGCCTGGACCCAGGAGCAAGATCTAGGCATCTCGCGGCATGGTTTCGATGACGGCCAGGCTTGCCTTTGCTGCATGTACATGCCGACCGGGAAATCCAAGGACGAACACCAACTGGTCGCGGAGGAACTCGGAATGCCGGAAGCACACGATGAGGTAAAAACGCTCCTGCAGACCAATACCGGAGTCCCCAATGAGTTCGTAGCTCGGGTGGCTACGGCGATGGCTGTGCCGTTTGAGCCGCTCGCCGCGTTTGTTGGCCAGCCCCTCCGTTCCTTTTATCAGCAGGCTATCTGCGGCGGTCTGGTGTTCCAGCTTAGCGATGGAAGTCGTCTCGTTCGAACCGTGGTTCCGATGGCCTTTCAATCAGCGCTTGCCGGGATCATGCTTGCCGCAGACCTGGTCAAGCATAGTGCGGGTTTTCCGATGAGTCCGATAACCAGCACTCGCGTGAATCTACTGCGCCCCCTTGGTTCTCACCTCCATGACCCGAAAGCCAAAGATACCAGCGGCCGCTGCATCTGCAGCGATGAGGATTTCATTGCCGCCTACAGGCTGAAATACGGCTGTGCCGTTGGACAGCTGAACAACGGGTCCGCCTAAGAAATATCTGAAGTCTTCGTTACCGCGGACGGCGAGCTGTCAAGCGCTCACCGATGTTTTCGACCACGATCGAGTGCCTGATGAGAGTGCGGGGCGGATACTATGACACGCTCGGCCCGCTGCTTGCCAATGTCAGGCCCAGAACCCACGACAGAGATCCTTGAGCGACGGCTCGCCATTTAACGTTTTTTGTACTTATCTACGTTCGACCATATTCGTCGTCGAAGCGAACGATATCATCCTCGGCGAGATAATCGCCGCTCTGCACTTCAATGATAACCAGGTCAATTCTGCCTGGGTTCTCAAGCCGATGCTTATGGCCGCAGGGGATGTAAGTAGATTCGTTTGTCCCCAGGAACAACTCCTGCTCGCCATTGACGATTTTGGCGGAGCCGCTGACCACGACCCAGTGCTCCGAACGATGATAGTGCATCTGCAGGCTCAACTGGCGACCGGGCTTCACCTCGATGCGTTTGATCTTGAAGCGCTCGCCTTCCTCCAGAACCGTATAGGTACCCCAGGGCCGGTGTACCGTGCTATGGACCAGATGAGCTTCATGTCCCGAAGCCTTGAGGCCCTCGAAGAGCTTCTTAACGTCCTGAACGCGGTCGCGGGATGTGACAAGCAAAGCGTCCGGGGAATCCACGATCACCAGATCGCTTACGCCCACCGTGCCGATGACGCGCTTGTCGGAGCTCACATAGGTGCCGGTCGTGTCAACCATGTGCACATCGCCGCGTATCCTGTTCCCGCTTTCGTCGGGGGCGATCAAATCGGCCATTGCGTTCCAAGATCCGATGTCGTTCCAATCCATGTCGCAAGGAATCACGGCAAGTCTGTTAGTCTTCTCCATGACAGCGTGGTCGAGCGAGATTCGCGGCGCGGAACCGAAATGCTCAGGCGCGAGTTCGATTTTGGCAAAGCCTTGGCATTGACTGGCGCGGCCGTTCTCGTAGCTGTCGGCGACGGCCTGGAGCACCTCGGGACAATGCAAAACCATCTCGTCGAGCATGGTTTGCGCACTGAAGCAGAAGATGCCGGCGTTCCAGAAGAAGCGTTGAGACGCGACATAGGCTTTGGCTGTATCCAGATCCGGTTTTTCAACGAAACGGACGACGTTCTCACCATCTGCTTCGATGTAGCCGAATGCTGTGTCCGGTCTGGTTGGGGTGATGCCCAATGTGGCGATCCGCCCGAGCTTGGCATGTTCCATGGCCAGGCCCATGGCGTCTAGAAACGCAGGCAGGTTGCTAATCAGGTGATCGGCCGGGAAGACGCACAGGATCGCGTCAGGGCCTTGCGTTGCCCTCGCATGGATCGCGGCTGCAGCCACGGCGGCGGCCGTATCCCGGCCTTCGGGCTCGAGCAGAAAGGTGCGTGGCAGGACCACGGAATCCAGCTCGTCAAATTCGTCCTTGGTCAGGAAGAGGTGTTCCCCGGATGTCACAGCGACGAGTTCCACGACACCTTCTATCGAAGCGGCGCGCAGCACAGTGTGCTGAATGAGAGAATATCCATCCGCTACTTTGAGGAAAGGTTTGGGGTGCGATTGCCTTGAGGCGGGCCATAGCCGCGATCCGGCTCCGCCGCTGATGATCACGGGAATCACTTTCATAACCAACCTCAATTTCGTCTCTGGAGTGATCGCCTGCGTTCTTTCGAGCGTCAGCGTCACGATCGCCGTCGCTCTGGCGTGTCTGCGGCCCCCGCGTAACAGCGAAGTTCTGGCGCGTTGCAGGCGGCGTCAGATGACGACGCTATCGGTAATGTACGACGCCTCCACTGGCGTCGGTGAGAAATGCGCATTCAATTATGCCTGTTGGTTGCGTCTGCCGAATTGCGCAGGTGGCGGGTCTTAACTGAGATCAGAGACTTGGCTGCCTTCTATCAAAGTCAAACGACTTGGCTCTTTCAGATCGAATTCAATTACCCGTGGTGCGAAAAGGCGTGCATATCGTGTAAAGGCGCTCGTCGGGGGAAACCGAATTACGGTATCGCAGCGCCCGAGAAGATACATCTCAACGAGGGCGGAAATTCCGCCGTCAATCCCGAGTGCTGCAGTGTGTAAGGGGCCACCTTGATTGGATCCGAAGTGCTTCGGGACAGTGAGCAGATCGGGAAACCTGGCCGACAGAAGATCCAGTATCCGCGCGCTGTCCGTGCATAAGAACAGCCGCACAGGCCTAGGGTGCGGTAACGCCTTAGCCTTGTCAATTGCAGCGCACACTTGCCGAACGGCGAGCTCCGGATCGGCCCAGTAGGGCGCATGCTCCATGATGTCTTCACCGTTACCGTGCCGAACATGAATCCCGATGATGCTGTGCCCCTCAAAACATTCCTGATAAATGGCATCTATGCGGGCTTGAATTTCTGGCCGAGGCTGGACACTCTGGAACACCTGCCGCTCTGCATCCTCATCGCACCGCCACATCAGACAAGCGTCACACACTACTGTGTTCGCTTCGACATCGTGTTCGGCCTGAAAGAGCTCGCCCAACTCATCGCGCTCTTGGAAAATCTGCTCATCTGGCCGGTAAAGGCACTCGATCGCCGGCCTGTTCCACCACTCCGGGAAGAATGGACCAGGGAAGGAAACGTCGTTGATCCGGTCGTCGGAAATAGCCGGCACGCCAGCGATGTCATTGATCGGCTGGAAGAACACCGGAAACGCATTTGTGAAGGGTTGGTCGAGGTAGCAGGCCCCCCGCCAGTCGATGACTAGAGTTCGTCCCGACCGCTGCGCGTAGCGCCAAGCGGCCGCCAATGACCACAGACAATCACCGAACCCCGTACGCCTCCGAGAGACGACGAACCGGCGCTTTTCCAATCCACTAACATGCATTTTCGGAAATCTCGTTTCGGAGAGGAGGTTGCATCCGGCTTGGAATCCTTAGTCGACACTAGTAGACCCTGACGCCGGGCGCTTGGCAGAGGCCGGGCCGTAGGGCAGAAGAGCTCCCTCAGCACTGCCCACTTAACCCTCTCGCACAGCTTGAAGCCGATGCCCTCGCTTCCGGTTCAGCCTTCTCTAATGGGCTTCCGCGGCATATGTAAAATCTATTGAGTGGATGCCGGCCATCCATGTGTTGGATGCCATGATGAAGGGGCTCGGCTGACGCGGGCCCGGCCAATAGAGCCGAAACAGCCGGGAAACGCTGCGACACTGCCTGCCGAAGCAAATCATTCCGTCGACGCCAGACGCCAAGGGTGCAAGGCTGCATACAGCAACCGGTACCGGGCGAGATGAGGTCGACAGCTCGACGCGCCTGGAACCAGCTGATCGACAGAATCTGCAGTCTGCTCCCAAAGTTCTGCACGACCTGTGCCGGATGCTGTGGTGAGGGCTCGCGGCCACGAACTTTGTCCTCGCCCCGAACGGAAGCTCGGGACCTACGACTCCGGGCCGGCGATGCGCCCCGGCTGCTCGGTCAGACCATCCATTCTGTGGATGCACTTTATCCAAACAATCGATTTCACTGATCCAAACAATTCCCATTAGAAGACGCTGAAGCAAGAAAGAAGGGCGTCCTCACTCGCTGATAGATGAGCAAATCAGCTGCAAGGTGCTTGGAGTACAGTCGCTCGCGGCGTGAGCTGAGCGGCACTCTGACCGCATGTACGAATCCCAGTTAGCGGCGCAACTCTATTTTGCTGTGACTCCAAGCAAGAGCAGGTGTGCTCGGCTGGCAGACTGTCAATGACGAGCTTCGCGCCGCATCTGTCGAAGTGCTCCATAGGGCACGGGGCGGGCCGCACATTGTGTCGGCGTGGCGAGCCGGAGCCGAAACTTTAAACTTTAGATAGAGCAGGAATAGAATGGGCGATAGCAGAAAAGTTGCTCTTATTACGGGCATAACTGGACAGGATGGTGCCTATCTTGCCCGTCTTCTTCTCAAAAAAGGCTACATCGTTCATGGGATTAAGCGACGTTCCTCTTCCTTCAACACGGGTCGTATCGAAGACCTCTACCAAGACCCGCACGAATCCGATCCGCGCCTGATCTTGCATTACGGTGACCTCACTGATTCGACTAACCTCATCCGCGTGGTTCAGGAATCTCAGCCAGACGAAATTTACAACTTGGCTGCTCAGAGCCATGTGCAGGTGTCGTTCGAAACACCTGAATACACAGCAAACGCGGACGGTATCGGTACATTGCGACTTCTTGAGGCGATTCGCCTCCTCGGTCTGACGGACAAGACCCGCTTCTATCAAGCCTCGACTTCGGAGCTATACGGCCTCGTGCAGTCCGTACCGCAGAACGAAACGACGCCCTTTTATCCGCGCAGCCCTTACGCCNATTGCGACTTCTTGAGGCGATTCGCCTCCTCGGTCTGACGGACAAGACCCGCTTCTATCAAGCCTCGACTTCAGAGCTATACGGCCTCGTGCAGTCCGTACCGCAGAACGAAACGACGCCCTTTTATCCGCGCAGCCCTTACGCCGCCGCCAAGCTCTACGCCTACTGGATGGTCGTCAATTATCGCGAGGGCTATGGTATGCACGCTTCCAACGGCATTCTTTTTAATCACGAAAGCCCCCTTCGTGGCGAAACTTTTGTGACGCGCAAGATCAGCCGCGCTGCCGCTGCTATCTACCTGGGCAAGCAGGACAAGCTTTATCTCGGCAATCTCGATGCTCAACGCGATTGGGGCCATGCGCGTGAGTACGTGCGAGGTATGTGGATGATGATACAGCAGGATCAACCGGATGATTACGTGCTGGCTACGGGCAAAACGACTCCTGTCCGCCAATTCGTCGAGTGGGCTTTCGAAGATATCGGCGTCGAGATCGAATGGCGTGGCAAGGGTGTCGGCGAAAAGGGCTATGATGTTGCGAGCGGCAGATGCCTAGTCCAAGTGGACCCACGCTACTTCCGCCCCACGGAAGTCGATCTTCTCCTGGGTGACGCTACCAAGGCGAAGGAGAAGCTCGGCTGGGTGCATGAGACATCCGTGCGCGAGCTTGCTGCGGAAATGGTACGCGAAGACCTGAAGGTCATGCAGACATCTGTAGTCATGAAGGAAGCGTAATGTATGATCTGAACGGAAAAACCGTGTGGGTCGCTGGCCACAAAGGTATGGTGGGCAGCGCTGTTGTACGCCGACTCGCGTCTGAAGACTGCAAAGTTGTGGCCGCCCCTCGGGGAGAGCTAGACCTCAAGCGACAGACCGAAGTTGAAAACTTCGTGGCAGTGGTGAAACCGGACGCTATCATTATGGCGGCGGCAAAGGTAGGTGGTATTCTCGCGAACGCCACCTATCCGGTCGACTTTCTTTACGACAATCTGATGATCGAGGCCAATATCTTCGCGGCAGCCCACGAAAACAATGTCGACCGCGTCCTCTTCCTCGGCTCGTCTTGCATCTATCCGAAGATGGCACCACAGCCCATTCCTGAAAGCGCGCTTTTGACCGGGCCACTAGAGCGCACCAACGAATGCTACGCCGTCGCCAAGATCACCGGCATCAAAATGGCTCAAGCCTATCGCCAGCAATATGGCCGCGACTACATCTCCGCTATGCCGACGAATCTCTACGGGCCAGGCGACAATTATGACTTGCAGTCAAGCCACGTCATCCCAGCGCTGATCCGGAAAGCGCATGAAGCTAAGCTCATAAGTGATAAGCAAATCACCATCTGGGGCACGGGCACACCACGTCGGGAATTCATGCACGTCGACGACTGCGCCGACGCATTAGTCTTCCTTCTGAAGAACTACTCTGACCATGATCACGTCAATCTCGGCTGCGGACAGGACATCACGATCCTAGAGCTGACTAGAATGATCTGCCGTGTAGTCGGATTTACTGGGGAGATCGCGCATGATCACTCTAGACCTGACGGTACACCGCGAAAGCTGATGAGCGTCGACAAGCTGCGCACTTTGGGGTGGGCAGCAAAGATCACTCTCATGGAAGGCATCGAGAGTGTCTATCATGCATTTCTGAACGGGAGCTACACCGAACGGCGATAGATAAGAGGATTTGCTGCGTCTCAGGCCTGTACGCGCTTTCGGGACCCAGAGCTAATGTAGACTGAGACAATCACTCGATGGCGATAGCGCTCATGTGAGCCAGCCGCGAGGAGCCCCGCCGGACCCGGACCCCATCCGCTCCAACCTCGTCCTTGAAGGTCACGGTGCGCTGCCCACGCCGACGCCGACTGCGTCAATCCTCACAAGGGTAACCGTCGATAACCGAACGCGTCTACGGTAACCGAATGTACTTCTTGTTCTCGTCCGAGGGATCTGTCGATGGGCATTCCGGACGAGCCAGGTTTGAGCATGTTACCTTCAAAACCCGGTTAGCAACGTCGGATTTGGTATGAAATTCGGAACAAGTGGATTACGGGGCCTGGCGACAGAATTGGCAGGAGCCGCCTCTGCCCTATATGCAACGGCATTCGCGACATTCCTGCTGGAATCCGGCCTGGCCAGAATTGGCGACGAGATACTCATAGGGCGCGACTTTCGCGCCTCGAGTCCGGCCATCGCCGCCGTCTGTGCGGCGGCACTGTCCGCGCTCGGCTTCATCGTAGTCGATTGCGGCGCAGTCCCCACCCCTGCCCTGGCACTGTATGCTCAGGCGCGTAAGAGTGGTTGTTTGATGATCACAGGCTCGCACATTCCGGCCGACCGTAATGGAATAAAATTCTATCGACCCGACGGTGAGATCGACAAGGGTGATGAGCGGGAGATAACGCGCATCGCCTTGCAGTTGGAGAAGCGCGGATACGTCCTTGAAGGTGCTGTTGCACGTCGGCAGCACCGGGAGGCCGAATGCAAGGCCTTTTTCATGGCGCGCAATCGAAAGCTTATGGAGATTAATGCTCTAAAGGGCTTATCGGTGGGCGTATATCAGCACAGCACAGTCGCGCGCGATCTCTTGGTTGACATTCTCTCATATCACTGTGCGACGGTCGTAACCCTGGGACGTTCGGAAGGTTTCATTCCTGTCGACACTGAAGCGGTCTCTGACGAGACTGCTCAACAGTTCAAGCTCTGGGCCAAAGAGCATCGGCTTGATGCGGTCGTCTCGGCAGATGGCGATGGTGACCGCCCACTGGTAGCTGACGACCACGGAGACCCCCTTCGCGGTGATTTGTTAGGCCTGATTACGGCGAACTTCCTGCAAGCGAAGGCAGTCGTCACGCCGGTCACATCAAACTCTGGTATCGAGACCGCAGGTTCTTTTAAAGTCGTGCGTACCAAGGTTGGATCGCCATTTGTTATTGCTGCCATGCTCGATTTGGTTGCGTCGGGTCACGAGCGCGTGGTTGGTTTCGAAGCAAACGGTGGTTTGTTGACCGGCACGGACTTTGACCCGAACGGAACTAAACTGCCAGCGCTACCTACACGCGACAGTTTTCTCCCCATCCTTGCGGCACTTTCCCTTGTTAGTACAAGTGGGCAGCCACTGTCGGAGATTGGCAGTTCCTTTCAATTGCCGGCAGCGGCGGCGGATCGCTTGGAAAATTTTTCCGTCGAAAGCAGCACTCGCCTCATGACATACCTTCGTACAGCGGAAACTAACATCGCCGCCTTCGTCGGGTCGATTGGAGTGGTAAGCAAGGTTAGCGATGTTGACGGACTTCGTATCACTCTCGCGGATAAGCGTGTCTTGCATTTGCGTCCATCCGGAAATGCCCCGGAAATGCGGTGCTACGTCGAAGCCGAAAATCGGGAGGACGCGGAGCTTTTGCTCCGGACTGGATTGGATCGAATTCGTAATTGGACGCAAGGCTAAATAAAAGCCGCCTCCCTGCGTATTCCAGGTGACCCTGGGGGTCGCACAAGCTACTCAAGCGCGATCAGAACGTCCACAGTGTCCCGGCCCTGTCCGCTTTGAAGCGAACCGGAACGCCCGTGGAAACAGCCGATCCGTACCAGCCACGGAGCATCCGTTAGCTCATGGTCAAGGCAGCGCCTTCCGGAAGCGAACAGCCGGTCCCGCACTGACCGCCTGCGCCGCATGTACGATGGCGTTGGTGTCCAGGCCGTGGTGACGGTATAGGTCCGCAATAGTCCCCGTCTGGCCGAACTGCTCGACCCCGAGCGCCTTCACGCGATGCCCGTTAACCCCACCGAGCCACGCGAGCGTCGCCGGGTGGCCGTCGATCACGGTGACGATGCCGCAGTCACGCGATAGCGGCGCGAGCAGCCGCTCGATATGACTCAGGGCGCCAATCGCGCCACGCTGCCGGGCACGTTCCGCCGCCTGCCAGCCCGCATTAAGCCGGTCCGCGGAGGTGATCGCGAGCAGCCCGACATCGCGCCTGTCCTCCGCCAGAAGACCCGTCGCGGCAATCGCCTCCGGCGCGACGACGCCTTGATAAGCAATGACGACACTCGCGTTGGGCCCAGGCGGACGCAGCCAATAAGCGCCATTGACGATGTCCCGCGCGAGCGCCGGGTTCATGTCGCGCAGCGGCTGCTCGAGCGGCCGGGTTGACAGGCGAAGATAGACCGATCCTCCGGTCTGATCACGCAGCCACGTCGTCTCATCCGGATCCCCCTCGCCATTACGTTGCATGTAATCGAAGGCAAAGCGCATGATCACGGACAGTTCGTCGACGAAGGCCGGTTCGAAGGCGCAAAGCCCATCCTGCGCCATGCCGATCAATGGGGTGCCGATCGACTGGTGTGCCCCGCCCTCGGGCGCCAGCGTCACGCCCGAGGGCGTTGCGACCAGCATGAAGCGCGCATCCTGATAGCAGGCGTAGTTTAGCTGGTCGGCCGATCGGTAGATGAAGGGATCATAGACTGTCCCGATCGGCAGCAGGCGCACGCCATTGATCGAGTGCGAGAGACCGAGTGCCCCGAGCATGATCATCAGGTTCGACTCGGCGATCCCGAGCTCGAGGTGCTGCCCCTTCGGCCCAAATTCCCAGGTAAAGGTCGACGGAATGCGTTCGGCCTTGAAGGTGTCCGCCATGGTCTCCCGGGCGAAAAGGCCGCGCCGGTTGACCCAGCCACCGAGATTGGTCGAGACCGTCACATCGGGCGAGGTGGTGACAATGCGGTCGGCAAGCAGACTGCGCTCGCGTGCGATGTCGTTCAGGATCTGGCCGAAGCCCATCTGGGTCGAGAGCGGCTTGCCGGGCTGCCCCGGTGACGGAAGGGTTTCAGGCACCGGCACCGACGGCGCAGACAGCCTCCTACGCCCCTCACTGAAGAACGGCGCCTTTGCGAAGAAGGCGTCAAGTTCCGCTTCCGGCAAGGTGGCGGCCGCCCATTTGTCCCACTCCTCACCCCGCTTTACGCCCATTTGCAGGCGGTAGTCTTCCATTTGCGTGGGCGTCATCTGCCCCGCGTGGTTGTCCTTGTGTCCGGCAAGGGGCAGACCGTAGCCCTTGATGGTGTAACAGATGAAGCAGACGGGACGGTCATGCCTGGACGCCGCCTCGAAGGCTTCGAGGAGGCTCGGCATGTCATGCCCGCCAAGGTTCGTCATCAACGCCTGCAACTCGTCGTCGGAGCGGCGTTCGATCAGAGTGGTGACCGGCCCTTGGTCTCCGATCTCGTCGAGCAGCCGCTTGCGCCAGGCAGCACCCCCTTGGAAGGTCAGCGCCGAATAGAGCTGGTTCGGACAGCGCTCTATCCACTCGAGCAGCTTCTCGCCCCCCGGCTCGGCAAAGGCAGCCTCTTGCAGAGCGCCGTGGCGCAGGACCATCACGTCCCAGCCGAAGTTGCGAAAAATCTGCTCGAACCGCTGCCAGAGGCCCTCCCGGATCACGGCGTCGAGCGACTGGCGATTGTAGTCGACCACCCACCAGCAGTTCCTGAGCCCGTGCTTCCAGCCTTCGATCAGGGCCTCGTAGATGTTGCCTTCATCCATCTCGGCGTCGCCGATCAGGCTGACCATTCGGCCCTCGGCACGCTCCTTCATCCAGCCGTGACCCGAGACGTAGTCCTGCACCAGCGACGAGAACAGCGTCTGAGCAACGCCGAGACCCACCGACCCGGTCGAGAAGTCGACATCGTCGACATCCTTCGTCCGCGAAGGGTAGCTCTGCGCGCCCTTGTAGCCGCGGAAGTTCATGAGCTTTTCGTGGGTCTGGTTGCCCGCCAGATACTGAAGTGCATGGAAGATCGGCGCCGCATGGGGTTTGACCGCCACCCGATCCTGCGGGCGCAGGACCGAACCGTAGAGCGCGGTCATGATGGTGCTCAGCGACGCGGACGAGGCCTGATGCCCCCCGACCTTGATCTCATCGCCCTCGCGGACGTGGTTGGCGTGGTGGATCGTCCAGGCTGCGAGCCAGGAGACGCAGCGCTCGATCTCGTTCAGATATTCCAGTTTCCTCGTCATTCAGTTTCCCGCAAATCAGCTGCCGGTCTCACAGGACCCCCGCCCAAATGGTCAAAGATCGAGTTTCAACACACCTGTCGCGCGCGACACGCAGGGGATGAAGCGGTGGCCGCGTGCCTCCTTGGACAGGACGGCATCCCGATGGATCGGCTGTCCCGCCAGCATTGCGCATTCGCAGGTCCCGCACACCCCGTTCTCACACGAGGCCATCAACGGCACACCGGCCGCACGCAAGGCGGCCAGTGCCGTGGTCTCAGCCGAAACCTCAACCACCCTGCCCTCAGCCAGTTCTATGACGAATGGTTCCGGTGGCGCGCCATCAAACTCGGGAGGCTGGAAAGTTTCGAAATGAACAGTACCCTTGGGCCAGTGTTGAGCCGCGCGCCCCACAACCGCCATGAAGCTAGGCGGTCCGCAGTAGTATGTCTGCGCGTCGTCCGAACGGTTCGCCAGCAGCGCGGCGATGTCCTGGCGGGTCGCCGGCTCGTCGTCGAAATGGATCCGCACATTGCCGCCAGGAAGATCGCTCCCGATCGCCGCCAAGAGTGGCGTGAGCGCCCGGCTGCGGGTGAAATAGTGCAACTCGAAGGGCTTGGCCTGCCGGGTGAGCGCGCGCGCCATGGCCAGAATCGGGGTGATCCCGATTCCCCCTGCCAGCAGCAAAGTCGGCCCCTCGCCTGGCTTGAGCGCAAAATGGTTGCGTGGCGCGGAGACAGGCAGTGTGGAGCCGACGGCAATGGTTTCGTGGATCCACGCCGAGCCGCCACGGCCGTCATTCTCGCGCTTCACCGCGATGGTGTAGCGGCCAAGCTCGGTCGGGTCGCCGCAAAGTGAATACTGACGCACCTTCCCTTCAGGCAGATGGACGTCGACGTGAGAACCCGCTTCGAACGCCGGCAGCACAGGTTTGCGTGGGTGTTTCAGGTCGATGACCAGCACGTCGCCCGGCTCCTTGCGGGCGGCGGTCACGGTCAGCTTCATGATGATGCGCGGCGAGGCCATGGCGTTTCACTCGTCGATGGGCAAGATCAGATCACCGGGCCGGATCACGCCCCCGACCTCGATTGTGCAGTTCAGGCCGGAGCGGTTCAGAAGCCCCTCGTAGAGACCCGGAAGCCCGAGCAACTCCTCGATATACTTGCACGGCACATTCATCCGGGCGGCCCTGAGGATCGTTTCCCCGACCCGGAAGCGTTTGCCGACAAGATGGCTAAGCGGAACGCCTCGTGTCGTCAGATTGCGCCGGTGATCTTCGGGTGCGAGCTTGGCCTTGAAGCCCGGAATTCTGGGTTCGCCCTGCGCGATGGCGTCCAAGACTTCAGCTTCGATCAGCGTCACTTCGCGAACGTCAGGACGCGCGGAATAGGTCCCCGTCCCCAGGTAGTAGCGGTCTCCGACAATGCCTTGGCCGGCAATAAGCTGCGCCTGCGCCAGCTCCTCCATTTCATAGGAAGCGGCAGGCGCGATATGGACGTGAAGCAGCTTTCCTTGCCAGGTCATCATCGCTCTCGGAAATTCGTCTCGTGGAAACCTGCTGCAAAACTGGCCTGATCAACAGCGCCAGTTGCATGGCATTTTTCCGGTCCAGTTGGCTGTTTGGAAAGAAATACGGGGGGCCCTCGGACCGTTTTTAGCGCCAGCTTTCGGCGTCGCCCCGTCTCAGTTGTTCCGCGCCGGCATCGCGTCTTGCACCTGCTTGACAACCTCTCGCAGGACCTCAACGCCCTTCCCGATCTGCCGAATGCTCAAGGCGGCATAGCCCATGACAAGTCCGACGCGATCGGTGCGGCCTTCGTCCGATGGCCGTTCGTACAGCGGCGAGATCAAGTGTAGCCCCAGGCCAGCGTCGCGGGCGGATTCGACCAAGGCCGTTTCCCGCGATCGTGGCAGGTCATTGAACCAAACCGCGACGTGCAGTCCCGCATCAGCTCCCTGGACAGTGATGCGATCCCCGAAGCTGTGCTGCAAGGCGCCCAACAACGTTTCCCGACGCTCGCCGTTCAGCCTGCGCACACGGCGCACATGGCTTTCGTAGCCGCCGCTCTCGATCAACGATGCCAGCGCTTCCTGTTCAGCGACCGGCGAATGCCGGTCTGCGAATTGTTTGGCGGTTGCGAAGACCTCCTGCAATTCGGGTGGGACGACGAGGTAGCCGATGCGCAGCATCGGCGAGAGCGTCTTGGATATCGTGCCGAGATAGATGACAGCCCCGTGGTCCTCGAGACTGTGCAGCGGAGGGACCGGATTGATGTCGTAGCGATATTCGCTGTCGTAGTCGTCCTCGATCACATAGGCGTTGTTGTGCCGCGCCCATTCCAGAAGCTGATGGCGGCGCGCGATCGGCATGACGCCGCCCAGCGGAAACTGATGCGATGGCGTCACATAAGCCAGTCGTGCTCCGATCCCCGCCAGCAACTCGGTCCTCATCCCGTCTTCGTCGACGATGACCGGGATGGGTGAGGCACCCGTACTGGCAAAGACCTGACGCGCCATCCTGTAGCACGGATCCTCGATGACGAAGCGGTCGGCGGGATCGAGAAGCAGGCGCGCGCACAGATCAAGGCCCTGCTGCGAACCGCTGACGATGATGATCTGGTCGAGGTCGCAGCTCAGGGTCCGGGCGCGCCAGAGATAGCCCTGAAGCGCCTGGCGGAGCCGGCGCGAGCCGCGAGGATCGTCATAGGCAAGACGCAGCGGGCGCTGCCCCATCGCCTCGTTCATCGCGCGTTTCCAGACCAATGAAGGGAAATCCGACGGCGCGAGGTCGCCATAGCGGAACTCGACCTTCAGCCCAGTCGGCAGATAATCTGGCCAGGGTGACGTCGCGCGCAGCCGCTCGCCATATGCGGACAGGTGGATCGGGCCGACCCGTTGCGCGTGAGTGCGCCCCGTCCCATGACCCATCAACGAAGACGCAACGCGAGGTCGTGCGCCTTGACGGACTTCGATGAAACCCTCCGCAGCCAGTTGCTCATAGGCGACCGTCACCGTGGTTCGCGAAACGCCGAGGTCATTTGCCAGGGCCCGGGAGGATGGCAACTGACTGCCGGTTTCGTAGACGCCGCCGAGGATTTGCTCGCGAAGGGCTTCGTATATCTGGCGTGCACCCACCGCGTGCGAGCGCGCTGCAGACCCGGCACTTGAAGACTGGACCATCTCTTTCATCGCCAACTGGATATTTCACATTGGCCAGGTTGCCGTCAATCTTTCGGAACCCCAAGAGAGATCGCAGAGGCCGAATGACCAGCTCCCATCAATCCGAAACCGATGCTCCCACGGGGTCGCTCAACCGCACCAGCCCCGGATTTGCCACCCGGGCGATCCATCATGGCTACGATCCGGCCGGCTTTTCCAATGCCGTCCAGCCGCCAGTGTTCCTGACGTCAACCTATGGGTTCGAAAGCGTGGCAGCAAACGATGCCGCCGCCGCCCTTGGTGGAAGGCTCTATGCGCGCGAATACAATCCCACGACCGAGATCCTCGAGCAGCGGCTCGCGAATCTGGAAGGAGCCGAGGCGGGGCTGGTTGTTGCCTCGGGGATGGCGGCCTTCGGCACTCTGATCCTGTCGCTCCTGTCCCAGGGCGATGAACTCATCGTCCACAAGACGCTTTATGCGAACACGCTTGCCATGGTCGAACAGGCGGTCCCCCGCTTCGGCATCAAGGTCGTCGCGGTCGATCTGTCAAATCCCCACAATCTCGATGCTGCGATCACCGAGCGGACGCGGCTGGTTTTCTTCGAGACGCCGGTGAATCCGCTGAGCCGCATCCTCGACATAGCGGCAATTGCGGAGCGCGCTCACGCGCGCGGTGTAAGGGTTGCAGTCGACAGCACCTTCGCCTCGCCCGCGCTCCAGCGACCGCTTGAGCACGGGGCGGACATCGTGCTCCATTCGATGACCAAGTACATCAATGGTCATGGCGATGCCCTTGGCGGGGCGCTTCTCGGCGACGCCCAAACGCTCCGTACGCTGCATGAAACGGGCCTGCGCTACATCACCGGCGCAGCGCTCTCGCCCATGTCAGCTTTCCTAATCCTGCGCGGTCTCAAGACGCTGACGCTGCGTATGGAACGGCACAGCGCCACAGCCCTTGCGGTGGCTCGGGCGCTGGAAGCGCACCCGGCGGTGGCATTTGTGAGTTATCCGTTCCTCGACTCGCACCCTGATCAGGTGACGGCGCGAAAACAGATGTCCAACGGATCGGGCATGTTGGCCTTTGGCCTCCACGCTGGATACGAAGGAGCGCGCCGGATGATGGACCGGCTCAACCTGATCATTCGCGCCGTCAGCCTCGGCGATGCCGACAGCCTCATCTATCATCCAGCAAGCCTCACCCGTGCTCGGCAGCCGATCCGCAAGGATGCCCATTTGGCCGATGGAGTCGGCGAGGATCTCATGCGTCTCTCGGTGGGGCTTGAAGACGCTGATGACCTGATCGCCGATCTGCGGCGGGCTTTGGACGTCTTGTAATGACCTGGCGTGCGGCCACCTCTGCGCTCACACATAGATCTGGAGCCTTGCCATGGCATTCCTGAGCGGTCTTTCCGCGTTCCCCATCACCCCGACCAATCGTGACGGCCGCGTCGATAGCGTTGCCCTGCGCAGGCTGATTGCTCGGCTTGGCATTGCTCAGGTCGATTCCATCGGTCTTCTCGGCAGCACCGGCACATACATCTATCTGTCGCGCGAGCAACGGCGGCGGGCGCTCTCCGAGACCTTGGACCAAACGGCGGGGCAAATGCCGGTCGTGGTGGGTGTGGGCGCGCTGCGCACCGATGAAGCCGTGGGGCTCGCGCAAGACGCCAAGGCCCTTGGAGCAGCTGCGGGGTTGCTTGCCGCCGCCTCCTACACCCCGCTTACTGATGACGAGGTGTTCGATCATTTCTCCACTGTGGCGCGCGAAAGTGGCCTGCCGATCGTCGTCTACGACAATCCAGGAACGACGCATTTCCATTTCAGTCCACCCCTTGTCAGCCGCCTGGCAAAGGTGGCTGGGATTGTCGCCATCAAGAATCCGACAGACAAAAGCGATGCGATCAAGAACCACCTGACCGCCCAGAGGCGCACACTGCCGGAAGGGTTCTCGATTGGTTACAGCGGCGACTGGAACGCCGCCGAGGCCATGATCGCCGGCGCCGACACATGGTACAGCGTCCTCGCGGGCATCCTGCCCGAGGTCTGCATGACGATCGTCACAGCGGCGCAACAGGGCGATGCGGCCGAAGCGCGACGGATCAATGCCGCGCTGGTCCCGATCTGGAGCCTCTTCAAGGAGTTCTCGAGCCTTCGCGTCGTCTATGCACTCGCTGAATTGCTCGACGTTTGCAGTGCCGAACCCCCGCGTCCCATCCTACCTCTGCCCCCAGCAGCGAAGCGCCAGATCGCCGCCGCGTTGAAAGGTTTGCCATCGGATGCCAGCCGGTGAACAGCAAACCCCGTTCGGCAAGTGAAAGGTATTTACCCGCTCATTTCGAGAACTGATCGAAAACAACGCACTCGGCGTGCTGATAGCCATGGCTGGAGCGGTCTCGACGCCAATCACACCCCCTTCGAACTCGACAATCGACTGAGGTACAGACTGCGCAGGACACTCCGCCCATGCCGCACCGTTCGCCTTCAAACTAGGAATCGGTGGTTTATCCATTGGAATGGCATCGAGCCGGCGCTTTACTTCCGGCCCGGTGCGCGCATTGAAGCCGGTGCCAAGCCGCCGGCGAACACCAGATTTCCGTCCTCGACATTCGCCAGAGCACGCTTCCCGACCGCCGTAACTGTTGCCGGGTTCGCAGCCGCTGACGATGAACTCATCACTCAGCACGCATTTTGTCTCACCCATTCTTGGCGCCGGCCGGATCGACATGGACTGACACGCAGCTTGGAGACGATGCCCTCGAGGCCGAACTGGGAGACTTGCGCGAGAATGTCGCTGCCGCCGCTGATCTCGTCGCTCAGAACGATGCCGTTTGGCGGCGTCTCAGCAGGTTAACTAGCGCTTTGCGCCGATCGACGAGTGGCCGATCACGAAGACCCTCGCCGTCGATCTCGAGCAGGTCGAAGCCGGCAAGCATGGTCCTGACGTCTCCCGCCGCGGCCAAGAGCCCGCTGAAGACTGGGAATGCGCGACAAGCCTTCTGGTCAACGACGAACGCCTCACCGTCTATTATCGCGTCCGAGGCGCCGAGCTCGGCCACCGCCCGGGACGAGGCCGGAAACCTGAGGGTCCAGTCGTGGAGGTTGCGGGTCGAGGTAGGCCCCCATCGATAGTAGTCCCATTTCATTTCGTGTAGCCAATCAGGGCCCTGCCGGACGCGGCCGACCAGCGGTCGATGTTCGCGACGACCCGAATGTCCAGTCTCGTGTAACCCAGCCTAAAGCGGCCTGTCCGCCCAAAGACATTCAGTTGCCTCCAGCCTTTCGACACGACCCACTTCACGATCTCGTAACTCGCCAACCTAGCGGCTTGTTGCTTGAGCTGCGCGTTCCTAGGGTGTGGTCGCTAGGCCTCAGCAACAAGAGCTCGGTTGCCAGGCGGGCGGAGGCTCAACGAGATAGCCAGCTCAGGACAAGGAGAGCAAGCAATGGTCGCTTTTACCCTCAATGGCGAGGCGCGAACACTCGACGTCGATCCAGAGATGCCGCTGCTGTGGGCGGTCCGTGACGTCATCGGACTCACGGGAACGAAATTCGGTTGCGGGCTTGCCCAGTGCGGCGCTTGCACGGTTCACGTTAACGGCATGCCGACGCGCTCGTGCCAGACCGCAGTCGGCGACATCGAAGGAGCCTCGATCACCACCATTGAGGGTGTGTCGGGCAAGATAGGCGAAACGGTCCAGGCCGTGTGGGCCGAGTTCGACGTACCTCAATGCGGCTATTGCCAGTCTGGCCAGATCATGTCGGCCGTGGCCCTCCTTACAGAGACGCCTAAGCCGTCGGACGATGATATTGATTCGGCGATGAGCGGCAACCTCTGCCGCTGCGCCACCTATCATCGCATCCGCGCGGCCATCCACGAGACCGCCAACCGGCTGGAGACTTGAGGCATGTCGCGGTTTCTCTCGAAGCATAACTCCGTGCGGCCCACGCGCCGCCGGTTCCTCGTCGGCGCGGGCGCCACCACCGCTGGCCTCGCCGTGGGCTACCGGCTAGTGCTGGCGGCGTCCGACATCGCACAAACGACTACTGCAAAGGTTCAGGCGAACCCCTTCCAGACCTATGTCGAGATCACAAAGGAGAACCGAATCATCATCCACTCCTCGCAGTTCGAGATGGGACAAGGCTCCTATTTCGGCATCGCCACCCTGGTTATGGAAGAGCTCGACGGCGACTGGGCGCAGGTGGACGTGGTCGGCGGATATGGCAATACCGCGCTCTACGGCAATCTCGCCTGGGGCGGGGCCGCACAGGCGACTGGTGGCTCCACGTCGATGAGTTCGTCGTGGGAACGCTACCGCAAGGCGGGTGCTGCCGCACGGGCCTTGCTGGTGGCGGCCGCGGCGCAGCGGTGGGATGTGCCAGCCGGCGAGGTCAAAGTCGCTTCCGGGGTCGTGTCGCACGCCTCAGGGATGCAGGCGCGCTACGGTGACCTGGCTGAAGCCGCAGCGGGAATGCCGGTTCCCGACGACGTGCCGCTAAAGCCGCGCGACAAGTGGGCCCAGATCGGATCGGACAGCCTCAAGCGCTACGATTCCGCCGGCAAGACCAACGGCGCGCAGACCTACACGATCGACCTCATGATGGAGGGGCTCCAGACGGCCGTTATGATCCATCCGCCGAAGTTCGGCGCCGAGATCGAGAGCTTCGACGCAACCAAGGCCAAGGCACTCGACGGCATTGTCGATGTCGTCCAGACGCCGCGAGGCATTGCCGTGGTTGGCAGGGACACCTGGACGGCGCTCAAGGGCCGCGACCTCGTGGAGGTGACCTGGAACGAGGAGAAGGCCGAAGGGCGCGGCACGGCCGAGATCATGGCCGAATACAACAAGGCAGCAGACGATCTGGGCGCGGCCACCGCGCGCGACGACGGTAACACTCCCGCAGCGTTCGCCAGTGCTGAGAAAATCATCGAGGGGCACTACGAATTCCCCTATCTTGTCCATGCTTCGATCGAGCCACTCAACGCGGCCGCCCGAATCAACGAAGACGGCACCATCGACGTCTGGGGCGGACACCAGATGCCCGACCTTTATCAGGCGGCTGCCGCTCAGGTAGGCGGCACCACGCCGGACAAGGTGAGGCTGCACGTGATGAAGACCGGCGGCAGTTTCGGCCGCCGCGCGGTCTTGGATGCAGATGTCATTATCGAAGCTGTTTCCACAGCGCGTGCACTGGGACGCGGCAAGCCAGTGAAGGTGCAGTGGACCCGCGAGAATGACATGCGGGGTGGGCGGTACCGGCCGGCCTATGTGCACGCAGTCAAGGCGGGGCTCGACAAGAAAGGCAATGTCGTCGCTCTCCATGACCACATCGTGGGCCAATCGGTCTTGGGCGGTTCGACCTCTGCGGCGATGATCAAGAACGGCATCGATCCAACCTCCGTAGAGGGCGCCACCAACCTGCCCTATGCGATCCCGAACCTGAAGGTCGAGCTGACCACCACGGACGTGAACATCCCGGTGCTGTGGTGGCGTTCGGTAGGCTCCACCCACACCGCTTACGCGGTGGAAACCCTGATCGATGAGCTGGCCGCCGCTGCGAACCGTGATCCGGTCGACTTCCGCTTGTCAATGCTCGGTCACCATCCACGGCATGCCGCCGTGCTTAAAGTGGCTGCTGAGAAGGCAGGCTGGGACAAGCCTCTGCCGGAAGGCCGTTTCCGCGGCGTGGCCCTGCATGAAAGCCTCTCGACCTATGTCGCCGATGTGGTGGAGATCACCCTCAACGATGAAAATGGTTTCAAGGTCGACCGCGTCGTCTGCGCGGTAGATTGCGGCACCGCGATAAATCCTGACCAGATTCGCGCTCAGATGGAGGGCGGTATCGGCTTCGGGCTAGGCGCGATCCTCCAGGAGGAGCTGACCCTGAATGGCGGTGTCGTAGACCAAGAGAACTACGATACCTATACACCGCTCAGGATCGAGCAGATGCCGCGAGTCGAGGTGCACATTGTGCCGTCCGAGGAGCCGCCCACGGGAGTTGGTGAGCCAGGTGTGCCGCCGATCGGCCCGGCCGTCGCCAACGCGCTACGGGCGGCGACGGGCAAGACTATCCGCAAGCTACCGATTATAAAGAACATGTCAGAAATGACACCATGAAACAGCCGCGATGAAGATCGCGCCGTTTTCGAACGCCTCCTGACAGGCGCTCATTTCCATGGGTCAAATTCCGGCGGCTGCCCGCTGCAATATCCCGTTTGGAGACGGCACCCCGTGGTCTGAACGACCACAGACGGGCCTTGGCGCCGGTTCCACTGAAGAACTGCTTTCGAGACGCAAATGCGTCCACTCCATGAAGAGCACAACCGTATAGCAGCAGGAAGGCTAGCTACCTCCATCGCTTCGGAGACCCAGGAACCCTCAGAAAACCGAACCTCCCGAGCTCAGAGGCGCTCGTGATCACAATCGCGCTGGTGCGTGGATCATTGTTCAAGGGTTTGCCGATAGGCAGGCGAGATGGCCGATCGACATGATCTTCGCCCGATGCCCTACAAACACAATGTCAGCCGCTGTCACGGAGTCGCGAAGACGAAGGTAATGAGGGTCGACGCCGATACTCATCGTTTGGTTGACAGAGCGCTTGGAATGCCATGCGCTTCACATCGGAGTAGCCATCCGGGAAGCCTGAAGCGCTTTGAAAACGCATGTGCTGCGGCTGTTATTCATAGCGTGGATGACTTTGATCAAAACAATCGATTTCATCACTCTTCCGGAATCGTGCATGGACAAAAAAGAGCCTCACGCACCAATCACACGCTGCTCTATCGCGTGACGAAAGCTGCCTTAGGAATAATCCAAAGGAGAAAATCTTCGATGCGCCCTGACGTGCAGTGGAGGTCGTGCCGAGAAAGTGAGTTGCAACTGGCCGACAATGTCGGGCGGTGCGACCATGGTCGCTTCGGAGAATGAAATCGGCCCAGTTCACGGGGCGGTACTGTTATTCGTCGACGGCCGCCCTTCCCAAGAACAGGCGGCATCGCAAGTTGGTTCTGCCGATGAAAACGACATCGCCGGATACATGTCAGCAGCCGCTCAGGATTGGATGATCCAGCCAAGCTCTCGGCGTGATGGCACTGTAGGCGTCACAGTCGAAGCATCTCATTGATCGTTTATGAGGCTTTCTTCGATGCCGCTGATGCCTGACGGGCGGTCGCAGCTGCAGGCGACAACACGGCCTATTTAGTTGGAAACATCGAGGTAAGCCAATTTGGCTTCCCGTTACTATTTGGAGAAAGAAATGCTGTGCCTAGGAATCAGCGGCGGACTTGACCAAGTCCATGAAAACCGATTCGAGCGTCAGAACGCCTTTATGCACGATGGCGCCGCGGTGCTCGTCCGAGACGGAAAGGTGATAGCCGCCGTAGAAGAGGAACGCCTCAATCGAATCAAGCACTCGAACAAGCTGCCAAGTGGTTCGATTCAATACTGTCTCTCGACGGCCGGGGTTCAGCTCAGCGACATCGATCGTGTCGCGGTCTACGCCAGCGAGCCCTATGCCAACGCCATGCTTGAAGGTATGTCCGCTTCCCAACCGGACATTCTCTCCACTCCGTTGGATGCTAAAATGTTGGTGCAGAACCTGTTAGCGCGTGAGTTCGGCACTAAGTTGGACAGTTCGCGTATTTCATTCGTAGGTCATCATCAGGCGCACGCCGTGAGCGCCTTTGCAATGTCGGGCTTCGAACAAAGTCTCATTCTAGCGATTGATGGCTGTGGTGATTTCCTGTCGGGCCTTGTGGCGGTAGGGTCTGGCACAGAAATTACGCAAATCGAGGCTTTCCCGGAGGACAATTCTCTTGGGCTGTTTTATCTCGAGACGATCCGCTGTCTCGGCTACGGCATGTTCGACGAGTATAAGGTAATGGGACTCGCCCCCTATGGCGACCCCGCTCCCTATCGCGAGCTCTTCGAGCAGTTCTACGAGCTCTCCGCCAACGGTGGCTACCGTGTTCACCTCGACCGCATCGGTCCGGCGTTGCTCCGCAACATCGAGATCAGGCGAAAGGGAATGCCTTTCACCCAGCAGCATCGAGATGTGAGTGCGTCACTGCAGGAAGCGCTTGAGCGGATCGTGTTCCACATTCTCCGGCACCACCGTGAGGCCACCGGCATGAAGCGGTTGTGTCTGGCGGGAGGGGTAGCCCACAACTGCACGATGAACGGCAAGCTGCTGTATTCAGGGCTTTTCGAAGACATCTTCGTGCAACCCGCGTCTCACGACGCTGGCTGCGCATTGGGAGCTGCGCTGATAGTCTCTAACGAGATGGGCCGCCCCGCGCCGCGTGAGCGACTGCAGGAGGTCTATTGGGGTCCTGATCTCGGGAGCGACCGCGCCGTGGAACAGGAACTGAATGCATGGTCCGGACATCTCGAGGTTGAACGCTCTTATGACGTAGCGAGCAGTGCAGCCCACTGGATCACCAACGGCGCCGTGATCGGCTGGGTGCAGGGTCGTTCGGAGTTTGGGCCACGTGCGCTGGGCAACCGCAGCATTCTTGCCGACCCTCGGCCCGCTGCAAACAAGGACCGGATCAATGCCATGGTCAAGAAGCGCGAAGGCTATAGGCCTTTCGCACCATCTGTGCTGGAAGAGGATGCGAGCGAATTTTTCGACCTCCCGGACGGTAAACACGAATTTCCATTCATGAATTTCGTCGTTCGCGTGCGTGACTCAAAGCGCGCCTTGTTGGGTGCCATTACGCACGTCGACGGTACGGCTCGGCTGCAAACAGTATCGCGCGATGCCAACCCCGCTTACTGGGAGGTCATCAATGCGTTCAAGAAGCGGACAGGCACTCCAATTCTGCTCAATACGTCCTTTAACAACAATGCTGAACCGATCGTGGATACGGTTGCAGACGCGATTGCCACATTTTTGACGACAGAGCTGGATGGACTTGTGGTCGGGCCCTTCCTGGTAAAAAAACGGGCTGCAACGCTGCAGGATTGGACTGCGCTTTCGATTTCATTGCCTCCCTCAGTCTCCCTCCATCAAACCCGTGCTTACACAGCGCGAGATCATCAGGAGACTGTCTGCGAGATTATTCCGAACCACTCCAGCATTGACAGTGTGCGAATTTCAAACGACCTGTTTAATCTGCTGATGCGGATTGAGGGCGAAGCCGTGTTAAGCGATCACCTCAATATAATTGCGCCGGATCANCTGTTTAATCTGCTGATGCGGATTGAGGGCGAAGCCGTGTTAAGCGATCACCTCAATATAATTGCGCCGGATCAAGCTGAGCATGAAGCTCTGATGGAGGACCTGCGAAGACTGTGGGAGCAGCGCCTGGTTCGGCTGCATCCCTCACAAGCCGCTCGGATGGATCATGGGTCCGATCAAACGCCGGACCAGCCTAATAGGCTATCAATGTGATAGAGATGCCGCTCAAGCTCGGCCAATCAATAGTGTTCATCGACCCCGCCTGCGAGCTCACCGCTGTGATTAGGGGGGTCGAGGTCGCCCTGGTCAGTATGCTTAGGAATGCTAGGGTCTGGCCTCGATATTGACCGGACTTCTGTGTCGAGAGGTCCAGCCCGCAGAACTTTAGAAACTGGCGATGATGACCTAAGCGGCGAAGATCGCCGGCTTCGGCAATGACGGTCAATGCCTTGGTCGGTCCGATGCCCGGGATTTGTCGCAGGAGCTGATAATCCGTAACCGCTGTTCTCAGGCCACGGCCTTGAGTGGTGCGGGGGCGTAGGCCCAGGGCAGCAGGTCGTCGAGTTGGCTTTGCGGATGGCCGGCGACGATGCGGGTGATGACGTCGGTGAGGTAGGCGTACGGGTCGACGCCGTTGAGTTTTGCGGTTTCTACGAGCGAGGCGATGGTCGCCCAGTGCTCGCCACCGCCGTCGGAACCGGCGAAGAGCGCATTCTTCCGATTGAGGGCGATTGGCCTGATCGAGCGTTCGACCACGTTGGAGTCGATCTCGACGCGGCCGTCGTCGAGGAAGCGACCAAGTCCGGCCCAGCGCGAGAGCGGGTAGCGGATTGCTTCGGCGAGCTTGCTCTTCTGGCTGACCAGGGCGAGCTTCTCGCGCAGCCATGGCTGGAGGGTATCGATGACGGGGCGGCTTCTCTCCTGGCGGGCGGTGCGCCGCTCTTCGGGCGAGCGTCCCCGTATCTCGCTCTCGATCCTGTAGAGCTCGGCGATGCGCTGGAGCGCCTCCGTGGCAATCGGCGCGGGTCCGGACTGGGCCAGTTCGTAGAAGCGTCGACGGACATGCGCCCAGCAGAACGCCAGGCTCACGGCATTGCGCTCGGCCAGCGCCCGGTATCCGGCGTAGCCGTCGACTTGCAGGATTCCAACGAAGCCCTGAAGGTGGCGCAACGGCTGTTCAGCCTTGCGGTCGGGCGCATAGAGATAGGCGACGCCGGGTGGAGCGATCCCGCCCCAGGGGCGATCGTCGCGGGCGTAAGCGAACAGCTGGCCCGTCTTGGTGCGGCCGCGCCCGGGATCGAGCACCGGCGCCGTGGTCTCGTCGGCGAAGAGCTTGCCGGACGCCTTCAGCCGCTCGAACAGCCGCTCGTGGATCGGCCGGAGCAGGAAGGCTGCCTTGCCGACCCAGTCGGCGAGCGTCGATCGATCCAGGTTCACGCCTTGGCGGGCATAGATCTGCGCCTGGCGATACAACGGAAGGTGGTCAGCGTACTTGCCGGCCAGAACATGGGCGACGGTCGCCTCGGTCGGGATGCCCCCCTCGACAAGCCGTGGCGGAGCCGCCGCTTGCACAACGACCTCCTCGCAGCTCCGGCAGGCATACTTCGGCCGGCGCGTGACGATCACGCGGAACTGGGCCGGCACGATGTCGAGGCGCTCGGAGCGATCCTCGCCCATGACGTGCAGCATTCCCTTGCAGCACGGGCAGACCTTGTCGGGGATGTCGATGACCTGCTCGATACGCGCCAGGTGCGCGGGCAGTGCACCGCGGTTGGCGCGGCGCTTGCTGGCGCGAGCCTCGCGCTTGGCGGGATCGGCGGTGTCCTCGCCGGCGAAACCCTCCGCCTCGATCTGCTCGGCCTCTTCCAGGCCCAGCAGCAGCTGGTCGACCGGCAGGCTCTCTGCCCTGCGGCCGAAGCGGTGGCGCTGCAGTTCCTTGATGATCTGGCGCAACCGCTCGTTCTCGGCGCGCTCCGCCGCGAGCATCGCTTGAAGCGCGATCGGATCGTTGGTCTGAGGCTCGGCCGGGTTGCTCACAAGGCCGATTCAATCATGCATTCCAATGCTTTGCCAGCGCCTCTAGCCTCCCATGGAATCAACTTGCCGCGACCGGCGCGCGCGTCTCGCGGGCGTCATGCACGCGCCGCCAATCCAACCCTTCCAGGAGCGCCTGCAATTGCGCCGCCGACAACCTCACCACGCCATCGGTGATGGCAGGCCAGCAGAACTTCCCGTCCTCCAGACGCTTCGCCAGCAGGCACACGCCGGTGCCGTCGAAGTACACCAGCTTGACCCGGTCGGCGCGCTTGGCCCTGAAGACGTAGACCGCGCCAGAGAACGGATCGGCGCCCATCGTCTCGCGCACCAGCGCCGCCAGGCCTTCGGCCCCCTTGCGGAAGTCCACCGGCTTCGTCGCGACCATCACCTTGACCACACCCGTCGGCCCGATCACGACGGCGCCTTCAGCGCACGGATCACCGCCGCCACCGTCCTGGCGTCGGCGCCACGACCGACCCGCATGGCGACGCCGTCAATCTCCAGCTCTATCACGCCGGTTTCTCGCGCGGCCTTCCGCTGCCGTGTCGATCTCGTGCGCTTCCCCGCCGGTTCGGGCTCCTGTGCCGCAACCACCGCTGGAACAAACAACGGCTCCGGTGCCGGCGCATTCGCCAACGGCACCCGCGCGGACCGGCGCCAGGCGAACAGCTGCTGCGGGGACAATGCATGTCGCCGAGCCACCGCGCTCACCGTCTCGCCAGCATCGTAGCTTTCCGCCACGATCCGCGCTTTCTCCTCCGGCAACCATTCGCGCCGCCGTCCAGAACCCGTGAATATCTCAAGCCGTCGAACCGGCTCCTCGTCCCTGGACTTAAGCGTAAGCTCTGAAATCGTCATGTGTCGAAGCCCTCAAAGGCTCCGAGCATCGTCGCTCACGACAACGCGCGAAAGGTGCCAACGGGACAGCGCTTACGATAATCCTGGCTGTGCCGCAGCAGATCGTCGGCCTGTGCTTCGATCTCATTGCGGTGCCGGATCAGGCTGCGTGCTTCGTCAATGACCATCCGGAACATGCGAATGGCAGGTGCATCAAGTGGCAGCGGCAATCCGATCGATGGGCGCGCCGTCTCGAAAATATCAATCAGAATCTGTGTCTTGCTGACCTTGCGGCCGACGACATCCCAAGCTGCTGCCACAAACTCCTCCTTCGTCAGCGCCGTGATGCTTGCTGGGGTCGGANTCAGAATCTGTGTCTTGCTGACCTTGCGGCCGACGACATCCCAAGCTGCTGCCACAAACTCCTCCTTCGTCAGCGCCGTGATGCTTGCTGGGGTCGAAAAGGGCTCGCAGCGGATCATGGTAGACCTGCGTCGCCTGGATCCTGAGCATGTGTAGGATCACCTGGGCATCGATCTTCTTGCCGAATACGACGCCGAAGGCCTTAAGAAGCCCAGGCATCTGTTCTCGATTTTGCCTACTAGGCTGACGAGAAGGTCGCGTGCCGAGAGCAGCACCCGCACGACACAGGTGCCGTGGCTCTTGGTGCGAACCTGCTTAAACCATCCGGTCCGTCCGATCTGGCAAGGCCCGCCGCTCGTCGGGGCCCGATTTGTTCGGCATCATCGAGAGGGCGGCGCTTGACACGATCGGAAGTCCGCGCTTCGTTAACTCGTTCCAGAGCCAGACCGCAAGCGGTCACGGCTCCATGCCGATCCGCTCCGTCTCCGCAGTTCACAGTCCGGCCCGCATCTCCCGGTCGGGCCCGGGTAGCCATTGCGCTGCAAGGCGGGTCTGATCGCTAGGACGGCGCCCGCCACCATCTCCATCATCGGTTCGGCGACATAGCCAATCATCTCCCGTAAGAGAAGTGCTTTCAGGCAAGTTCCGCAGGTTCAAGGAGATCGTTGACGGCGCCGCCACTTGGGAGCTGCGTCGAGTGCATGGTCGAGCTTGCCGCCCAAGGTACGTGGCTTCGAAACGCGTGCGATTGCGCCTCATTCAAGACCGGTAGCGGGTGGTCGCCGACATACAACGGGGCGCAGGCGACTGAAACGAACCCGCCGCCTGACCAGGCGCGTGGGAAAGTATCACAACGGTGACCACAGCGTCGCTTCAGGCCGTCAAAAGCTATTGCCGTGCGTCAAGGCGGGCTAGGTGACCCGTCGGAGGCCGGCACCAGCGGCTTTGTCCGGACAAGACAAATGCTATTGGGATTTGGCCGCCGCAGCCGCGAGCATCGCTTCTCCCATCGCAATGGCCCCTTGGGCACGCAGCATTTCACCAGGGTTCTGAATGTCGCGCAAGTCTTTGTTCTGGCTGAGTTTTGATTTTCCAACCAGGCCGGTGATCTCGATCTCCAGGGCGACGATTGCCTTAACCATCGTGTCGATGAAGTCCTTCGGCGCGTCGCCCATCTTCCACGGGGCAGGCTGCGAGGCTTCTTGCATATGAGTGAGCTTCGCCACGTTACGGCGTACATATCGCTCATCATCCCGGACAGTGATGCGTCCGTGGGCGTGGACGACGAGATAGTTCCACGTCGGCACCTGCTTGTGGAGTTCGTGCTTGCTTGGATACCAGTTCGGCGAGATGTAAGCGTCGGCCGCACGGAAGATTACGAGAACCTCATCGCCATTGGCGACTTCCTCCCAGATTGGGTTCTTGCGAGCGACATGGCAATTGAGGACGCCCTTGTCTCCCTTCGAGCGGTCAAGCTCGAAGGGGAGGTGGTTCGCGTCCAGTGTGCCTTTGCTTTGGGTGACGAGGATACCAAGCGGGTGTTTCTCGATAAGCTCGAACAGGGCGTTCTGATCAGGGACGGCAAAATGAGGCGGAACGTACAACGGTTTATCTCCTGTCGCGAATGTGCGGTTGCTAGTAATCGGCGGAGCCTTACGGAACGGGCTCCTGAATCTTCGCTGCCGTCGACGAGTGCCCCGGATCTCGGTGTCCACCACGCTCAAGAACCGCCATCGAGAAATGGGCGGGCACATCAGATGCCGCCGCGTATGAGTGCGGTTGGTCAGTGACAAGCCGCGCACTCTCGCCTTCGCTTAAAATGACCACATGGGTACCTACCACAACGCTCAGGGCACCCTGACTGACCGAGATCAACTCGCGCGTATCCGGACTATGAGCATCTGCGGAAAACACGTCGCCCGGCATAATGACCCAGCTCCACAATTCGAACATCGTGCGCCCCGAGGTCGATGAATGAAGTTGTGCAAAGCTTCCCTTGGCGCTTGTCCAAAGCGTCCTCGTCTCTGTCCGCTCAATAGGAAGGCGAACTGTGGAAGGATCGTCATTGAGCAAATCGGCCACGGAGAGCGAAAACGCCGCCGCCAGTCGGCAAAGTATGCCGATACTAGGGTTCGCCTTGCCTTGCTCCAGCGAGACGACGGTTCCCTTGGACAAGCCGCTCAGTTTTGCCAGGCGATCCAGGGTCAGATTTTGGTCGCGCCTCAAGTCTCGGATTCGAACAGCTATCGCTTTGCCAAGCACCTGCTCGGAACCCATCACTGTCGTAACATCGGTCATTATATTGACTTAGGACCTCGGCTCACCTATTGCGGTCAGTATAATGACCGGGGCGAAATTGCAACTGCCCGTTAGGAAGGAAATAACCGATGCGTTTTGAGACGAAGGCGATCCACTGCGGCCGAGGGGTCGACGCGTCCACGGGGGCCGTATCCATGCCGCTGCACACCAGCACGACGTTCGAACGCGGTGTCAACGGGTCATTTCCGTCCGGCTTCGAATACACAAGGGATGGAAATCCTACACGCAATGCGTTCGAGGCGGCCATGGCGACGCTTGAGGGAGGGGAAGACGGCATCGCCTTCGCTTCGGGCATGGCCGCAATCGCTGCAGTTTTCGAGAGCCATCCGTCGGCGGGTCGGATCGTTCTGCCGGATGACATGTATTTCGGCATTCGTTCGCTGATCGAAGAGACCGACATTGGGTCTCGCTTCGACTTTGCCCCAGTCGACATGCGCGATTTGGACGCTTTGCGCGCCGCGGTGACATCGAAGCGGACTGGGCTCGTCTGGATCGAGACGCCGTCAAACCCGATGATCCGCGTTGTCGACATTGCGGCCATCTGCGCAATCGCGCACGAGGCAAACGCCTTGGCGGTGGTGGACAATACGTGGGCCACCCCAGTGCTTCAACTGCCACTCGAAATCGGGGCAGACGCAGTGATGCACTCGGCGACAAAGTACATTGGCGGCCACTCGGATTTGATGGCCGGTGTCGTCATTGTCCCAAACGCGTCACCCCTCGGTCGCCCATTGCGGATGGTCCAGAAACACAAGGGCAGCGTCGCAGCGCCCTTCGACTGTTGGCTGGCGTTGCGGGGTCTGCAGACATTGCCGGTCCGCATGCGCGCCCATTGCGAAGGCTCCCAGAAAGTGGCCGAGGCCCTGGCGTCTCATCCGCGCGTCGAAAAAGTGCTCTTTCCTGGTCTGCAAACTGATCCGGGACACGATCTTGCTACGCGGCAAATGAGCCATTACGGAGCGATGCTATCTTTTATCGTCGAGGGCGGAGCCGATGCTGCAATGGCCGTGGCCGGCCGCCTGAAGATTGTTGTCCGGGCGACAAGCCTTGGCGGGACGCATTCTCTGATTGAGCATCGCGCATCCGTTGAAGGTGCGAAGTCCAAAGCGCCAGGCGGATTGCTGCGAATTTCTGTAGGGCTTGAACATCCTCAGGACATTATCGATGACCTGATGCAGGCCCTAGTCGAAACTTGCAAAGCGGGAGTCTAATGACGGGTGCAAGAACTCTGGCGCCGCTTTATGTTGCGGCTGGCGCAGCCGACGATCGGCAGAACAATGTTCCTGCTGAGTAGAACGCACGTCCTCTGGTGAACCGCCACCGCCGTGTCGCATCGTCTCGGGCGCGTGGTCGCATGGGTGATGAACGTCTTCGGGTTTCCGGACGATGGCCACGCGCCCGACGGAAGCGGAAATACCCAGATTTGCCGTTGACCTGCTGATGCTCAACCTCGTCGGAGATCGCGGTCAACAGATGGGATGGATGTGCTGGCACTACGGCAGTTTGACAAGCCGGCCATCGGGGCGCTAGCACCGTCCAAAGCCAAGAGTCGCAGGGCAGAACTGACCGCACCAAGCGGGCTGCGGGACCCATCAGCTAACGGCCAGGTTGGTACCTCAACGCGCATCAGCACCGTGGATGCCTCATTGTCCTTGTTGAGAGCGCGATCTCGGAACTTCGTTGTGACGCAGTCAGTGCACAGAGCGCACCGCTGCAAGCAAATGAGCGGAAGAACGACACCCAGTGGAGGCGAGAAGTGATGCGGCGTCAAGATCCTCCGCGCTTTGCGGCAAACACACTGATCCCTCTTCACAACCCGGTCTTTCGTTCTATCTGGACAGCCACGCAGATATCCAGCCTTGGCTGGCTGGTGCAGAGCGTGGCTATAAGCTGGCTCATGGCCACGATTTCAGCCTCCGATCTGATGGTTGCGCTCGTACAGGCTGCATCGACACTGCCCGCGTTCTTCTTGTCGATCCTTGCTGGAGCCATTGCAGACAGCTTCAGCCGCCGTGGCGTGATGCTTGCCGGACACTGCCTGATCGCACTGGCATCCACGGCGCTGACACTCTCTGTGGGACTGGGCTTTGCTAGTCCATGGCTAATCCTGGGACTGAGTTTCTTGGCCGGATGCGGCTTTGCCTTGAACGATCCAGCCTGGCACGCCTCGGTCGGCGATATCCTGGAAAAGCGCGACATACCCGCTGCAGTGACGCTGATGTCGGTGGGGTACAACGTGGTTCGGAGCATAGGACCGGCGCTGGGCGGTGTAATCTTAGCTTTGCTGGGCCCCCTTACGGCTTTCGCCCTCGCTGCGCTAAGTGACCTGGTCCCGTTGAGGGCTGTTCTGCGCTCACAGTGGCAAGTTCGCTCTTCGCCTCTTCCGCGCGAGCGGATGACTACGGCCATTCATGATGGCATGCGATTCACGGCGATATCCTCAGAGATCAGAGTGGCGATCGTGCGTGCAACCCTGTTCGGGCTATCAAGCATCTCGATCCTTGCTTTGCTCCCCCTCCTGGTTCGCGACCAGCTGGCGGGAGGGCCAATTGTTTACGGCGTGCTATTGGCCGGCTTCGGTACAGGCGCCTTCATCGCCGGCATTGGCAGCAGCTACTTGAGACGCATCACGTCCCAGAACCGATTGATCACGCTCGCATCCGTTGCTTGCGCAACGTGCTGCCTTTTGATGGCCCTCACATCGTCGGTGGCTGTGGCGGCGATCGCGCTTGCAATCGGTGGCGCTGGCTGGGTTGTCACCTGGACCGGAACCGACGTGTGTGTGCAGTTGGCAAGCCCAAGGTGGGTCGTTGGTCGCACCCTGTCCATCTATTACGCCCTGACCTACGGCGGCATGGCAGCGGGTAGCTGGATCTGGGGTGCTGTCGCGCAGTACTATTCGCTGACGTGGGCTTTGGAAGGTGCTGCAGCGGCACTGTTGCTGGTCGCGGCTGTGGGGAAGCTATTGCCGGTGCGGCTATGGGAGGAATCGGATCAAGCGGCCGTCGACTTCAGGCCACCAGAACTGGCCCTCCCTTTGAAGCCCAGGAGCGGTCCGATCGTGATCAAGATGGAGTACTCGATACTCGAGGAGAGTATCGATGAATTTCTGAGCTGCATGCGCGAAAGGCGGCGCGTTCAGAGCCGCGCCGGTGCGCGGGACTGGACCCTCCAGCGCGACCTTCAGAAGTCGACGCTTTGGACCGAGACATTCCGCACGCCGACATGGACGGACTATCTTCGTCTAAACCATCGACTAACGGTGAATGACAGGGACATAGGCGAGCGCCTTGCCGCTCTGCACATGGGTGATTCTCCGCCTCGCATCTCACTTTCAATCGAGCGGTCGACAAGCCCCGCCCCCGGCAGCCAAGTCCAGCCTGTGCCTTTTGTATCGCGCCCGTGAGAAAACCAAGACTTGTCTGGGCTTGGACACGGAACGAGCTATTGCAAATCGTTCCGGCCGGTTAGGCGAGCATGAGGATTCGCGTGGCAATTATGTCCATCACGGGTCCCATGTTCCGCCCGAGACCCCCCTCTCTGCCGCCAGATCGGCTTGAGCACGGATTCAGGTCGCCTGTCCTTTGCATAGCGGCGGGCAACGAATAGCAAGGGGGCGGAGGGTATCCCCGTCTGCGAAGCGGGCAGAGGAGGAATCCGCAAGGCGGGTTGCTGGGGAGACGGGCCGCGCGCCTCTTTCCGCCTAGTTTTCTCCGTTACAAAGTCCCCCCGGGACGGACTGCCAGTTCACGCCAGGGCCAACAGCATGGTTGCTCGCACGGGCGACCGCCGCGTCTGCCGGTCCTGCGAGTAGAATGAGGGAAGTGCGGCTTCATCCTCGATGCCAGAACTCGCGTCGCCCTACCGCGGCCGCCAGAGCCCCTTTCGCTGTCACGAGTCAGCCCACCTTTCTAGCTGGCAGCCCATCGGGAGCCGATCCGCAGCACCTGTCGGCGCGCCTTCCGTGTCAACGCAGAACATGATGCATATTCCCAGCGCTTTTTGACAGAGCGAACTACAAAATGCAGAACACTGACTCTCCGCCAAATGAATGCTGCGAGCAAGCAGCAGGCGGAGGAACTCCGTCTGGGCTGAGTATGTGTTTCAACGCGGACAAATAAATTGTAGCCAGTTCACGAAACGCCGGGCCCGCTCCTCTGGCGTCCGATCGTCCAGGAAATCCCCTCGGCGCGCACCACGCCAGACACCTCCTTGCCGATATGATGCTCAAGCACCGGCCGCCAAGGCACCAGCGTGAACTCGCGCGATTTCTCGATGACACCGTATTTTCCGCCGGCGAGCTCGACGCAGCGGCGCAGCGTTCCGTCTATTCGATTGCCATGCCGCGCTTCAGAATACGAGAGCCCGAGTTCGTCCGAGAGCTGACTGGCAACACGGTTCAGCTCTCGTTGGCGCAGCATTGAAAGCATGTTGGCGCGATAGATGACCCGATCCTGCGCATCATGGGCAAGACCTTGCGCGATCAGCCACTGCTGTCGGCGGGCCTGGACCTGACGTACTTCGCGACCGAAGCCAGAGTCGCGCAAGGACTCAGGGTGGGCTGATACCAGCTCCTGGTCGATCCAGGTGGCGCCGTCGAAGCCTACTTGGCTCTCCAGCGGCATTGATGAGAGCTTGTCAACGACAACAGGCTGGGCCCTCGCTCGCTGACGCTCGTAATCCGCGACGCGGTTGAGATGGTCGGGCGCGACTGTCCATGTGCCGTCCGGCTCGCGCTCGACGCCACCGGTCGCACGGCGGATCGCCTCCAGTCGCCGCACGTGCGTTTCGGCAAAGCGTTCGGTGGCCGAGTGGTCATGCTTGAGATGTATATCGATGCTGTAGCGCCCGTCGTTGACCGTGGCGATGCCGGCAATTGTGCGGTCGACTTTTCTTGGCCCGGTGTCCCTCGGCCTGACCCGCACTATGCAGCCCTCTGGTGTCGGTTGGGTGGCCTCGCCTTTGCCGATATCAAAATAGTGGCTTTTGCCGTCCACGCCGTCGACGACGAGGTAATGGCGGTCAGTCATTTCGTCGGCCAGCCCGCGCCCGACGACACGTCCGACCACGGTTTGAGCCGACCCGTCGCATCGATCGTGGATAAGATGGTCGGCGGCACTGCGGACGAGCCCCTTGCCGGTCAGCTCGCGATGGATGGTCTTGACGATGTCGCCGCGCGCGCCGATGCGGCGTAGCGTGGCTTCGAGCTCATCCTCCAGGCGCCAGCGACCGGCAGGCATCTCCTCGGCGAGGCCCATCCGCTCGAGCTTGCGCAGGCGGCCCTGGTGCAGCGTCTGGCGAAAGGTGTCTCGGCTGGCCAGTGAGACACACCCCTCATCGTCGCGCATGCGCATCAGCTGCCGGTCGATGCTGGTGAAGCGTTCCTGCTCCATCTCCTGGCGCAAGCGCTGCTCGATCTCGCGGTCGGTGCGCGGGCCAAGGTCGAGGCTAACCAGTTCGGCTGCGCGCTCGCGCAAGCCAGAGGAGATGTAGTCCCGCGCTATGACGAGGTTTTCGCCGTGATTGTCCCTGCCGCGCACGATGATGTGGGTGTGGGGATGGCCGGTGTTGAAATGGTCGACGGCCACCCAGTCTAGCCTGGTGCCGAGGTCTTCTTCCATTTGCGCCATGAGGCGCCGGGTGAGCGGCTTCAGGTCATCATACTCGATACCGTCTTCAGGGGCGACGATGAAGCGGAACTGATGACGGTCACCGTTCGCGCGATCGAGAAAGGCCCTGCCGTCCGCGCGGTCATTGTCGGCAGCGTAGAGCTCGCCACGCTCGCCTTCCCGGGTGACGCCGTCGCGCTGGAGGTAGCGGAGGTGCGCACGAGCCCCGTCGACTCCCTTGCCGGCCAGCTTGACGATGCGTGCCTTGACGACTGCGCGCCGCTGCCGAAACGCCGCGTGGCGGTCGCGCGCTCTAAGAACGGCGGCAGCGGCCCCGCCGCGCCCCACCCGGCTTCCGATGAAGCGGCTGCCGCGTCCGCTCCTGCCGCCTGCTCGGTTGATCGCGGCCTGCACCTGGCCAGCGTAGCGTTTGCCCGCCTTCGAGCCGCGCGAGCCAATTTTGCCGAGCTTCGGCGTGAATTCGTCATCCTGCATGCGGCCTCCGATGAACCAGCAGCAAAATCAGAAGCTTGCCCGCCAGACCCTCCTGGACCCGGAGGCAACCTCCTGGGAAAAGGATGTGCAGACAAACACTTCGCCGCCTCCAGGAGGCGCTGCCTTTATCTTGCCTTCCGCGGACCTGCCTCCCTGGCCCCCGCCCGAACCACGGTAGCCGCTGCCCTCACCTGCGATCCGGCCGGCCTGATCTTGCTCGCTCCGATCCGAGCGGCACCAGGAGTTGGCCATTCGGGCCGGTCACGGAAACACCGTTTCGGAGAAAAAACAGCGACTGCCCGGACGGGATTCCCGGCGCGCTTTTGGAACGGGATTTGCCGGTGAGCGCGTCCATATCGCCGGCCGAAATGCCCGCCGCCTTGATCTCTTCCAGATACGAAACCGTCTCGCTGGGCAGCGGTCGCCCGCGCTGCAAATGCTGCTCGTAGCGCTTCGGCCCGGCGTTATAGGCTGCAAACAGGCCTGGAAATCCGAAGCGGTCATACATGGCGCGCAGATAGGCAGTGCCTGCGAGAATGTTGTCGCGAGGGTCGTGTGGGACGGCTCCCAGGCCAAGCTCTGCGCGCAACTCCTCGTAGGTGGCTGGCATCACCTGCATGAGGCCAATGGCGCCGGCGCTCGACGTGACCGGCCGCCCATTGAGCGTCGTCTGCCCCCGGCTTTCGGCATCCATGACGGCATAAATCCAGGTCTGTGGAATGCTGAAACGCCGGCTTGCTTCGGCTACGAAGGGCTGCCATCTTGCAAGCTGCGGACTATGGGAGATGACGACCGGCTTCGTGTTGGTCGCGGCGGAACAGGAGCATGGTGCGAGACACGCCATGCTCAGCATAAGGAGGGTCACTCGGTCCATAGCGGCACGAGCCTCCCGATGATATTTTCGGTCGGCACCGGCCCGAAATAGCGGCTGTCGAACGAGCGATCTTTATCGCTGCCGAGCAGGAAAACCTCGTCGGCGGCGAGTTTTCGGCATGCATTCCACCAAGGCAGCGGACGGTGCTGCGTGTCGGTTGCAAGCCGGCGCGCGGCTATCTCGCCGCCGATGATGATGGCGTCGCCGAAGGTGCAGACATGCTCGCCGGGCAGCGCCGCAAGGCGCTTGATCAGCGGCACGTTGCTGGGCAGATAGAAGCGTTCGGCGGCGAGATCGGCGACCGGTCTTGGTGGGCGGACGAGTACGAGATCACCAAGAGCGGGCGATCCGGATGCGACGCGATAGAGGCCGACCGGCGCACTCGCCGAGGCGTTCCAGACCAGCCAGGGCGATGGTTTGCCGAAGGCGGCGAAGCCGATCAGGCCAAGGCCGATTGTGGCAACGACGATCGTCTTGCGGGCTCGAATGCGCCGCAGATGGCTGCCGATCAGACGGATGGTGGGACGCCGGCTCATGAGCGGCCTCCCTCACCGGCCGAGCCGGATTCGTGCGCGCCATCCTCGGGCGCGGTCTCCTGCGCGTGCCCTTTCGACCAGTCGTCGAGTTCGTCGATGTGATAGCGGACATAGCGGCCGTGCTTGCGGAATTGTGGGCCACCGCCTTTGAGGCGCATCTTCTCCAGCGTGCGCTGGGACAGCCCGATATAGAAGGCCGCCTGCGCGGTGTTGAGAAACGGACTGCCCTTCTTGGCGCGGGCTGCGCGTTCGTTTTCGTCGTCCATGATGATCCTCGGTTCGTTACGGGCAAGCGAGGCGAGGATCGGCAAGCGAGATCGTTTTGGGGACGGGCGAAGAGTGGGGGGCGAGTTTTCGCCGCCCCCTTCGGCGGCCTCACGGGTCCTGAGAGAGGCCCTGCGCCGGTTGGCGGCGCAGGGCCTTGCGGGTCGGCCGGTCAGTCGACCGGGTTCCAGATGATGGCGTAAGTGTCGTCGTCATCCTGGCCGGCGGCGCGGCCCAGATTGGCGTAGAGCTTGCGCGGGCCAAACTCGGGGGCCGCAATCGACAGGCTCACATAGTCCTTGCCGGAGGTCTCACCGGTGCGGATCCAGGCCGCACCCACTTCGACCCCTTGCGTCAGCACCCGGAAGTCGGGATGGGTGTCGGCGCTCTTTGCCTGATTGGGCACGATGTCGATGTCGGCGCGGACGCTGAGCGTCTTGAGCTGGCCCTTGTAGCCGCCGTTTTCCTGTTTGGTGACGTATCCGATTGCGGTCATTTTCAGTCTCCTCTTGGTGCTCGCAGGGGACCATTCCCCTGCGATGGCGGACCGTGATGGGCGAGTCCGGACCGCCGGAACCGGCACGGCCGCAGCGATAGCGGAGGACCCGAGCGGGGAGTTTTTTTGAAGCGAAGCGGCGCGAGGAAGCCGCCGCAGGCGGCGGGGAAAAAAGCTGCCGGCGAGGGTTTCGGGCGGGCCGGATCCGCCCATAGGTCGTCAAGCCAGGCGCAGGGGAATGGTCCCTGAGACACAATGGAGACAGGTTGCGCGATCGGGGGCACAACGAGCAGGCGGCAATATGCGGGGGGCCGGCGGCGCGGGCTCTCTCGGCAATCGGATTGGCAATTGGACCCACGCGCCTAGCGCCTCAGCAAGCAATTCGGGCCGGTGCGGGCTGCCGAAATGGGGGCGAATTGGCGTTGGAATTTATCGCACGCGGCACTGGCTCGGCAAGACGATCAATCGGAGCCGGCGCGGCCCGGAGCGGCGCGCGCGTCCTTAGCGGCAGTACTCGAGAAAACGCCGCTCGGGCCCTGATCGACTATTCGCCACGAACAGCGACTGCTTCCTTGCGCACAGATCGGCGAATAGGAAGGCCTCGCGGCTGGGCAGCTTTCGGCCGGGAATTTGATCCAGCGTGCAGCCAGGCCTCAACTTGAGGCGGCGGCCATTCTCGCCACCAGGAAGCCGCGGACCTCCCAGGCGAAACTGCTGTCCGCGCCATGCTTGCCGCCGATTTCGGCGAGCATCGAAACGGCGATTTCCTTGTCGCGCAAGCGATCGAAACGCCATTGTCCGGTTGCCGCCATATGCCGACGATGCGCACGATATTGTCGTCGCCAAGCGCCCACCTTGCGCGCGAACATGCCGGCGGCAGCAAGGGGTCGCGATTGCCGCTGGCCACCACCGGGCAGGCCAACAGCTTGTGCCGCATATTGCCGAATGCGGCGTCAGCCTTGCAGCCGGCAAGGCTGGCAGTCACTGTCTCGTTGGCTGCGCGCTGCGGCTCGGGGCGCACCTTGGCGATGCAGATCGGCATAGTTCAGCATCGGGCCGGTGAGTTCCGGCGCCGTCAGAAATGGGCATCTGCTCGCTTTGCGGCGTCGGCCAGTTGAGCATGGTGCATCGTCATGCCGCAATCCCTTCTTGCGCCTCGCCTTCGGCATCGGCCTGAAGGCCAAGCAGGAAATCGGCGGCCTTCGAAGCGAGGCTGGCGGCACGGAATATAGCGCGGTTGTCCTCGCGCAGCACCTTCAGCCATGAGCCGATGTAATCGGCGTGACGCACGGTCGGCTCGATGCCGAGATTGCTGCAGACGAAGGCGGCAGTGATTTCGGCGACCAATTCTTCACGCGCGTAAGCCTTGGAGCCGAACGAGCCGGAGAGGTCGCGAGCAAGCCGCGTCGGGTGGCCGGTCCAGTGGCCAAGCTCGTGAAAGCAGGTCCGGTAATAGTCGATCTGCTGATGGAACGCTGGCTGCGGCGGCACCTGAATGTGGTCGCTGCCCGGCATGTAGAAAGCGCGATCGCCGCCGACCCTGAAATCCGCACCGCTGGCGCGAATCAGGGTTTCGGCCTGCGGCACGATCTCGCACTGAGGCAGCGGCTCGGCGGGGGCATGGAGGGGTTCCGGAAGACTGTCGCACTGCGCGACATTGAAGACGGTGAAGCGCTTCAGAAAAGGCACGGCCTGTGGTGCATCGCCCTCGTGGCGTGCGCGCTCCTTCTCGTCCTTGGGGACAAAGCGGTCGGCATGCACGATGGTCGTGCCGCGCTCGCCTTTCCTGACATTGCCGCCCAGGGCAAGCGCCTGCCGGAAGGTCAGCCAATTCTGGCTGGGATAGCCGCGCTCGATGACGGCGCCCCACAGGATGAGGATATTGATGCCGGAATAGCTGCGCCCCGTGGACGCATTCCTCGGCAGGCCAAGGCCTGCTTTTGCGCTGCCCCATGGCTTGACCCATGGCACGGTACCGCGCTCCAGCTCGGCAATGATGCGGTCTGTGATCTCCTGATAGAGGCTGGCGCCCGGGCGCCTGCCGTTGCCTGCGCCAGCCTCTCCGCTGGTGGTACGCTTGCTGTTTGCATGCATCGTTTCATCCTCCGCTCACCAATCGCCGCGCCTTTCCCCGGAAGCGGGGTGGGCGGCGAGTCGCGACCGGAAAGGCCCGCCGTGGTAGGCGGACCGCATCCGAAGGACCGGAACGAAGAGGAGGACCCTGACCGGCACGCGAAGGGTTGCGGGCTGCCGCGGCGGGTCTAGAAGGGAGTGCCGCCCACCCCGCGCCGCCGGGAAAGGCCAACAGACAAACCGCGCCGCCCGCAAGGGCGGCGGCCGTCACAGCCCGAAGGGCTGCCCACGCCAAGGGGCGAAGCCGAATGGCCGAGACCGCCTGAGCTTGCCGAAGAAAAGCGGGCTCGGTTCACGAGCACCTGGTGCGCGTCGTCAGGCGCGCGGGCGCAGCCAAGTTTTTTCGCACATGGTCAGGCGGCGAGTTACGTCGAGAACCCACAGGCACCGCCGCCGTGCGCGCGGCTTCCTCCGAAAACCAGCGCTCGCCTTTCAACAAATTGAGGCATTGTCCTAGACAATATTCCTGTCCGGATCATGATAGATGCGGCGCGCCCGCTAGGACCGGAGGCTGGACAGAATCTCGCACGGATCAGCGTCAATGGCCGCAGTTATGTCGAGAAACTCGATGACGTCGAGACGCCGCTCTGCGCCCTCGTACTTGGCCACGAAGGATTGGGGACGACCAAGCTTGTCAGCCAGCTGCTCCTGGGTCAGGCCTTTGGCCTTGCGCAGCGAAACCAGCTGGGCCAGAAACCGCTGGTGGCGGGGCGATCGAAGGGATTTGGGCATGGAGGCGAACCGGTCGGGTAAAGACCGGATCAGCGACTAATCCCGGTTTCGGATTATCCCATTTTGGGATATACTGCGTGCGCTCACAGGCGAGGTTCGCAGGCATGAATGGACCAATGGGAACAGATGAGACTCGAAGCTCAACTTTGAGCGATGAAGTCCCCTGGTCGGAGAACCTCACGAGCTACGACAGGGAGCATTTCACAATCTACCTGCGGATCCTGGATGCCTGCGCCGACAATGCCAGCGAAAAGGAGATGGCCGAGCGCATTCTCGGCATCGACCCGTCCATTGACCCGGTCCGCGCCCGCAAAGCACTTCGCAGCCATATCGACCGTGCGAACTGGATGGTGACGACCGGCTACAAGGAACTGTTCGCCGGCTGATGCACAACGCCCACTGCCACGTGTTTCGAGCAGGCAAGTCTCTGTAGCCAAATTCGGCAGCGCACGGCCGCGACAGCCGGCGCGGCGGGAGCGGTCACAACTGGTTCGCGTGCTGTTTGACTGCCATTTCCAGTGCTTGCATCAAAGGCACAGCCTTGGAGAAGAGGAAGCCTTGAGCGGTTCGGCAGCCAAGCTTGTGCAGGGTTTGCCGATCCGCCTCTGTTTCGACGCCCTCGGCCATGACCTCGATCCCGAGCATCTCACCGAGTTCGATGACCGATTTGACAAGCAGTCGGTCCTCTCGGGACTTGGCCAAGCCGCGAATGAAGCCCTGGTCTATTTTCACCTTGCGTATCCGACGGTCCTTGAGAGATGCCAAGGTAGAAAAGCCGGTGCCGAAGTCATCGAGCGCGATGGAAATACCGGCATGTGAAAGCCGTCCGAGCTTTTCATCCACTCTGTCCGGGTCCACCGGCGATTCTTCGGTAATCTCGATTTCGAACATCGTCGCAGGCAGGCCTCTTGCCGCCAGACCATGCAGAACCATGTCGTCGATATCGCCGGCTTCCAGTTCGCGAGGGGAAACATTCATCGCCACACGAATGTTACGACAGTCAGCCTTCACCAAGCCGTCGATAAAAGCACAACAGTCGGCGAATACGGTTTGCGTCAGCAGCTGAAGCATTCCGGTTTCGCGTGCGGCTGTGATTATTTCGGGTGGAGAGATGGCACCATGCGTCGGATGGCACCATCTCAGCAAGGCTTCAAAACCGACCACGGTCTCGGTTTCGAGTTTCACGATCGGCTGGAACCAAGGTTGCAATTGTCCCGTCTTTATCGCCGAATGAAGATCCCGTTCGATGGACTGGCGACGTTGCAGTTCCCTGTCGAGTTCGGCATCGAACAGGCAAAATTCGTTCCTGCCATGGCGCTTGGCCGTATACAGGGCGATATCCGCCCGCAACAACATTTCAGTCAGGCTCGGCGTCTGCGCCAAGTATATCCCTATCGATGCCCCGACCCGCACGGACGCGACCTCGATATAGGGGCGAGCAATTTTGGCTATGATATTGGAGGCGAGATCACTGGCAGAAAGCGAAGCTCTCGTTGAGGGAAAAACCAGCACGAATTCATCGCCGCCGATACGAGCGAGCGTTGAGCCTTCGGGTGCTTCCTGCTCTATGCGGCGGGCGATCATGACAAGCAGTTCATCACCGGTCCTGTGACCATAGGTGTCGTTGACAGATTTAAAGCCGTCCAGATCAATCAGCATTGCCACGAAGGGGCCATCCGCGGTCTTGAACCGACCGATGGCGTGTTCGAGGCCCCGCCTGTTGAGAAGGGCGGTCAGATGGTCCTCCTTGGAGTTGCGCTCCATTTCCGACGCAAATCGCTCTGCCTCATGTCTCAGTCGGCTTGCTTCGCGGAAGCGCGCCTGCCCAACAAACGAAGCTCGGACCAAGCCGCCCATGAAGAGCAGAACGGTGGAAGCCAGAATGTAGCGTTCAAAATTGCCTTTCGCCAAAAGGCACGCCACCGTGATGAGGAGTGGAGGTGTGATGAAGCTGGTCGCCGCCGCGGCATACGAACTGCCATATGTAACCGCACCAGCTGAAATGCCCGCCAGTATGACCAGATGCATCGGTGCTTGTGGTGTTGTGTATCCAACAGTCAGGACGGCCGGGAAGGACCAGGCAAACCCTGCCAGAAGGGCAAGGACGCCAAACATGCGAAGGCGCGGCAAAACGCCAAGCAAATCCTGATGGCGCCCCGTTTCCTTTAGCTGAAAACGGGCGAGTGCAAGCCGGGCGGCATTTAGCGCATTGACGACCAGGAACCAGCTTGCAGCGGCAAAGCCGCCGCCAGAAAGGGCCTGCACCGCGCAAATCAGGCCTGACAGGATCGCGCTTATCGGCATCGACACGAAGAGCCCGGCCCTCAGGTCAGCAAGCTGATCCTGACGGATTTTGGCCTCCAGCGATTCTTCTTCCTTTAGGTGTGCCATGAATGGACCAGCTTGCTTGCGTCGTTGTTCGCGAGGACCAAACCTATGCAAGCCCACTGAAGGACGGGTTAACTACCCAGCGAGGGTAACCAGTGCGCTCACCACGCTTCGGGTCACACCTTTGGCTTAGCATTGCCGAATCATCAAGGCTTCGCCCGCGCGCGTGCCTTGATCCAAATCATGCCATGATCGGCAACGTCACCAGGAGACAGCCTTGCCCCGCGACGACGCGCGCCAGCAAGACAAGGAAGCCTCGCCGAGACAGCGTTCCAGAGCGGCAGCGCTCTGTGCGATTCACCGCCTGAGCATGGCCGAAATGCCATGGCGGACAAAGGGAAGATGTTGGGCAAAGCGGAGCCCAGCATGTCTTGCAAGCCGTGCCGCCGGGTGCTCGCTTGAGTAAAGACCGACAAGCATGTTGGTGGCATGATAGAGCGGCGCCGCCGACAGCCGCAGCCGGCTTTCGTATCTGCCGAGCATGTCGGGATCGGCAATGTCGCGGCGGGCGCGACATGCTGTCAGTATTTTATGAGCGAGTTGCTTCTGGCCGCTGAGGCCGATGTTGAAGCCATGCGCGGTCACCGGGTGCATGCCGATGGCAGCGTCTCCGATCAGTGCCGCACTCGGAGCCGAGAACTTGTGCGCCCAGGTCGTGACCAGCGGATAGGCATGGCGGGTGCTTGCCAGGGTCATCTCTCCGAGACGTCCTCGACACCGGTTCATCAATTCCATGAGGAACAATTCGTCGTCGAGAGCAAACAGTCTGTCGGCCTCACTTGAGCGCAAAGTCAGAAGCAGCGACGACACGCCTCCCATGAGCGGCAACATCGCGATGGTCTGATGGTGGTCGAACCATTCGACCGCGATCTGGTGATGGAAGCGCTCGTGCCTCACTCGGCAAATCAGCATGGAGTGGCCAAGCGGATGGATGTTTGCGCCAATGCCGAGCAGGTCGCGCATCGCGGACAAACGCGAATCCGCTGCGACGAGCAGCCGAGCGGCCAATTGCCTGCCATCAGAAAGCGTTATGACCGCCCCGTCTTCGCTATTTGTTGCATTGACGACCGAGTTGCCGCACAGCAGCCGGGCATGGTCCTGGAAGTAGACAATTTTGAACAGGGCATCGCGGATCTGACAATTTGGGACCAGAAATCCGAGTGGTTCCCCAGATCGGCTGAGAGCATCGAAGCACAGGGCGAAAGGGCTCGATCCGTTGAGCACGCGCGCGCCATGAAGCGGTGATTTGTCCGATGCGGGGATGGCGTCCCAGGCGCCGAGCTCGCGCAGGATTCTCACTGATGCGTGGGTCAGCGCGATCTCGCGACCGTCGAAAGCCGGATTCGCCAGGCTGTCGAGCGACTGCCGTTCAACCACTGCCACCTTGAGTTGGCTCCGGGCGAGCGATGCTGCGAAGGCAAGCCCGACCGGCCCAGCTCCGACGACAATGATGTCGAATGTCTCCACAGAGCCGGCCATCAGCGTGCCGCCATAGCGGCTATCTGCGATACGAAGCGCTCTTGAAGCATCGCAATCACCCACAGTTTGCCGCTCATCTCCCCAGCGTCGATAGACATGCGTTCTCCGTTCAGAGACGGGTCAATGAAACCACGCCGTTGAAGAGATAACGCTGATCTGGATCAACCAGGCTCGACAAACCCGGCGGCGGCGGGTTCACGGTCGAGTGGTCGATTGCCGTGAAAAGGTCTGCATGTCTGGGCATTCTGAATGGTCGGCTTCCCAACCGGCGTGCCACTCCTGGCCAAAGGTTCGGCAACGTATATTGGCTGATCCGTTCTTCGCACGCGCGCCGTATCGTCATGACGCGGGCAATCGCCAGCGAAGACTAGGTCGACTGACGACCAGCATCCGCACAGTCGTTGGCGCCGCCAGCCGGTTCAGCCTCGCGGATCTTCCCGATCGATAAGGACCCGCTCGGCGGAGCCGTCAAGATCTTCGTATTGGGCGCTCTTCAAGGTCCACAGGAAGCCCCGGTCCAAGCCCCACCAAAACAGGCAGCGGCCATCGCATTTCCGTCAGGACGGGCGTCTTGCTGCCGACAGCGTGCTCTCCGACCATGACGGGCGCCAGACGCCGAAGGAACTCGCCGAAGGCCTCATGTCCAAGTGATGTGGAAGGGAGCAGAACCAAAGGGACTCTGCTCCGCGTGCCCGCTTTTTTCGCAGCTATGAAACCATCACCGAGAACGGATCCGTACTGAGGAGGAGGCCGTCCTTGACTTGCCCGACGCCGGCAACCTTCTCAGCCGCAACGATCGCTGCCTTCCGTTGACGCTCGTCGACAATCGTCCCCTTCAGTTCGACAACGCCGTTGCTGACCCTCACATCGATCAAGTCACCACCGCTCCAGGTTTGTCCCTGCAGCTCGGCAAGGATAGCCTTGCGGATCAGGTCGTCATCGGGTGGCGTAGTGCCCTGTTTTGACATGGCGCGGATCAGGACAAGCAGCAAATCAGTTCGCGTGATGATGCCGACGACCCTTTCCCGATCGACAATCGGGATATTGTTGATGCGGTGTTGCATCATCAGGTCGACAACATCTGCAATCGAGGCGCCAGGAGGCGCCGAGATGACCTGTGGGCTCATCACCTGATGGATGATCCGTCCGTTCGAGCGCACATAGTCATTGGCGGTTGTGCCCGGGCCAAGATCAAGCTCCAGCCAGCGCGGACGCACACGCTGGGTTCCGAGTTCCTCTCGGCGCAAGAAGTCGCTTTTGCTTACAATGCCAACCAGGGTGCCGTCGCTGTTCGTTATCGGCAGGCAGCTGACTTTATTGGAAAGCATGAGCTCGACCGCTTCGGCGATTGTTGCGTTCGCATCCGTCGTGATGACTGGCTTTGTCATTATGCATTCGGCTTGCATCCTCACCCTCCTGATCTTTCGTCAGACGACGATAGGACATCCCGACCCGCGGCGCTTTGATCTGGGGCACTTGGAGCGAGTGGTATTCTCCGCGCCGTCGTCGCTGTCGATGAGAATGCGCTCCGCCGCGCCATCGAGATCCTCGTACTGGCCGCTTCTCAACGCCCAAAGGAAGCCGGAGAGGCCGAGTGCGCCAAGGAATAGCGCTACGGGGATGAGGTAGACGAGCGTCGTCATGACGATTTGGCCAAGGCGCCGGCCCGCGCAGGCCTGTCTTGCCGCGCAATTGCGGACGACGCACCCGTTGCGAAGCCTTGCAGACGCATGGCATTTCCAATCACGAGCAATGACGAGGCTGACATCGCGACCGCCGCGATAAGAGGCGTAACATGGCCAAGAATGGCGATCGGCACCGCCACAGCATTGTAAATGATAGCAATTGTTATGTTCTGTCGGATCAGGCTTCCCGCCTTGCGCGACACGTCCAGCGCCAGCGGGATCGCCAAGAGGCTTTCGCGCAGAAAAACGAAGTCGGCTCTATTGCGGCCAATGTCGGCGGCCGTGGCGGGTGCGATCGAAACATGCGCAGCGCTGAGCGCCGGCGTATCGTTGAGCCCGTCGCCAACCATCAGTACCTTGTGCCCGTCTCTCGCCAGGCTCTCGATGCGTTCAACCTTGCCGGACGGCAGCAGGCAGGAAACGAAGTCATCGACACCAAGCGCGTCCGCAACCTCTGCGCAGGCTTTCGCGGTGTCGCCCGACAGCATCTCCACGCTCATACCAGCGTTGTGCAGCTGGTCGATGGCTGCCCTGGTATCGACGCGCAGCGCATCCTCGAAATCGAAGGTCGCGACGATGATCCCGTCTTTCGTCAGAACCGTCCCGCCATAGCCATGTCGGCCTTCGCCGCCGGTGCGGGCTTTCCATCCAGCCCATCCGCGTCTACCCAGCCGCCAGATGTTTCCGGCGGCAGCGGCTTCGATGCCGAATCCCGGCTGCTCGGTGACGACATCGAATTTGCGCTGCCCGCCAGGCGCGGCAAAGCCGGCAATGGCCTTTGAATATGGATGACGCGAATGCGCGGCCAAGTCGGCAGCGATTGCCAGCATGGCCGGATCGATCGATGACGTGTTGACGAGCCTGGGCTGGCCAAGCGTGAGCGTTCCGGTCTTGTCGAACACGGCTGTATCGATCGTTGCCAGGCGCTCCATGGCCGAGCCGTCCTTGACCATGATGCCGTTCTCGAACAGGCGCCGTGCGGCCACCACCTGAACGATTGGAACGGCGAGGCCAAGCGCGCAGGGGCACGTGATGATGAGAACAGCGATGGCGATCGTCATCGCCCGGTGCCACTCGCCAGTCACCGCCATCCAGCCCAGGAACGTCACGAAGGCGGTGAGATGAACCACGGGCGCGTAGAGTGCCGACACGCGATCGGCGATGCGGCGATAATGCGCACGACCGCCCTCGGCAGCCTCGATCAGCCGAACCATTTCCGCCAGGAACGAATCCTTTGCGGCGGCCGTCGCCTCGATCGTCAGCGAGCCGGTAAGGTTGAGCACGCCAGCCTGCACGGCTTCGCCTGACGCCACGTTTTTCGGCGTGCTCTCGCCTGAGACCAGCGAACAGTCGAGATCCGACGCTCCCTGAATGATCTTGCCGTCAACTGGGATTCTTTCGCCGGCTGCTATCAGCAGCTGCATACCCGGTTCGATCTCGCCGACCGGCAAATAGTCCCGTGCACCGTCGCCGCGCAGCACCATGGCGCCGCGCGCGGCCAGTTGTGACAGGCTTTTCACCGCGGTGCGGGCACGCTCCCGCATTACGTGATCCAGCGTGCGACCGATCAATAGGAAGAACAGCAACGAAACCGACGCGTCGAAATAGGCATGTTCGCCATGATTGATGGTTTCATAGAGGCTCATGGCGTAGGCCAGCGACACCCCGACCGCGATCGGCACGTCCATGTTCGTGCGGCCGTGGCGCAGTGCATTCCAGGCTGAGCGGAAGAAGATGCCACCGGCGAAGGCCAGCGCCGGGATGGCGATCAGCGCCGAGACCCAATGGAACAGGTCGCGGGTAGCACCTTCGGCGCCGGACCAGACCGAGACTGACAGCAACATGATGTTGCCGGCCGCGAAGCCGGCAACGGCGACGGCGCGGATCAGCTCCGCAAGCGTCTTGTCTTGATCATCGACCTCGGGGGCGAACAAATGCGCCTCGTAGCCCAGCCTGCCAAGCGCGGCGACAAAAGGGGGCACCTCATTGCCACGCCACCGAATCGTGACCCGTTTCGTCGACAGGTTGACACGCGCGCCTTCGACATTGTCGAGTTTTCCCAGCGCCGTCTCGATTGTCTGGATGCAAGCCCCGCAATGAACCATCGGTACTGAAAGATCAGTCTGGCGAAGATCATGGCCAAGCGATCGACTCGCCAGCTTGATTTCCTGGCTGGAGGGCAGGACCGATGTGCTACCGACCAGATCCAGCGCCATTTCGGCGCCCGGTGCACAACAGCTCATTTCAGCGCTCCATGAGAAATGATGATCCTGCGGACATCGCGGTAGGGTCTATCCAGACCGGCATCGGCGTCGACTTCGACGATCCAGACACCGTCCTTCGGCATGTGCTGCGCAGCAAACTCCTCGCCCGAGGCGAGGGCGAGCGTGACGGCCTTATCCTCATTCTCATAGGCGGGATGGCGAAACAGCACCTTTACTGCATGCAAGGGAACCGGCTTGCCAGCGGCGTCGGTGAGGCTATAGCGGACTTCTCCCCAGGCGATGGTCAGCTTGCCGGTCCAGCCGAGGGCTGCCTGCGCCCGCCCTTCCTCGGCCTTCTTGTTGAACTGCTGGCTCGCCACATAGGTGTTTTCGACCACAAGGCCGGTCCAGCTTGTGTTGGCGAGCGTCGCCATTGTCAAATTGACCGCGATCACCACCCCGAAGAAGGCAAGGATGATGGTCAACATGTGCTTGCCGGTGAACTCGCGGGATTTGTGAGCGTTGGCGGTCATCTGGCGATCTCCGGCGCGTTGAAGGTGGCGGTGTATTCGTCCGCCTCGAAGCTCGCCTTGTCCTCGACACGGAACGTGAAGGTCTGCGCCGTGCCGTGGATTTGATCGGCGGGCTGGCGCACGAAGACCTTCAGCATTTTCAGGCGGTCGGGTTCGACCGGAATGGCGAAAGAGCGGCCTGCCTGAACGTCGTCGCCGACCACGCTCATTTCAGCTCCTTGCAAGCCTTGCATCGTGACGATGATCGTCCTTGGTTCGGGGATCATGTTGAGCAGCTTGACGGTATAGCCGTTGCGGATCGAACCGTCGGACAGCGTCACGAACTGCGGATTGCGGTCATGCAGCACGTTCACTTCGAGCCGGTCGCGCGTCAGCAGCGAATAGAGCAGGCCCAGGCCGATCAGCGACCACATACCCATGTAGAC
>NZ_AYWQ01000006.1:0-855966 GCF_000502415.1 Mesorhizobium sp. LNHC229A00 | reverse complement strand
CATCTCGCTGCGCGACAATTCGTTCAGCACCATGCCGCTGCGCTCGACCGGAGCCGGCGGCGGCGGTGGCGCCTTGGGCGCTTCCTGGACGACAGGCGCCGCCACGACCGCCGGCTTCGGCGTGAAGACGGGCGCAGGCGGAGCCGCGACCGGCTCCGGCTTGTCGCCGGGCAGCGAGAACTTGCGCTTCTTGGTCTCGACCACGACCGACTTGGTACGGCCGTGCGAGAAGTTCTGGCGCACGGTGCCCTGTTCCATGCTGGGGCGCTTCAGCGTCAAGGTCTTCTTCGGTGTAACACTCAACGTCTTGTCGTCGCCCGATTTCGTATCGCTCATTCCATATCCTCTGCGGCATCATCTTCGTCAGCAACGGCCGCAAGCATTGCAAGATCGTCCGGGGTACCGCCCCGATATCGGTCGAGCGCAACCATGCGCTTCTGGACCGCCTTACCCGCGTCTCCCGCGAGGACGGCAGCATGTATCACATTTGTACCCCCCAATGCCAAGCTCAACTCGGCCTCGGAGAAAAGTTTGTAGGCAAGGATGGAGGGGCCGCCGATATGAACGGTCGCCCGCCGCGCCTGGCTGATCTTGCGTACGCCATCCGCGGACGCTTCGGTCGCATGGAGCACGAAAAGCGCCAGTCCGCCGCGCACCGCGCTCTCGACCTTGGTAGCGCCTAGCGAAATCGCGCCTGCCTTGCGGGCAAGGCCCAGCATACCGAGAGCGGATCTGGAAAGCAGCCCGTCGACCATGCCGCCGAGATCGGGCGGTACGACCACCTGTGCCTTGAAGGCGCGGGCAAAAAGGTTCTTGGCCGCCGCCTTCTCGATATGTAGGCGGTCCGCACTCACCCAGCAACCACGGCCGGGCAGATTTCTCTTGAGATCGGGAACGACGGCCGAATCCGGGCCGACGACGAACCGGATCAGTTCATCCGGTTCGGCCTGTTTGCGGGTGACGATGCAGGTGCGATCGTTCATCTCGTCCAAGGGCGGGTTGTGTGCGATGCGGTTTCACCTCACGCACCAACGGCTTCGTCGGCCGTTTCTTCTTCGGCCGCAAGCTCGTCTTCGGTGATCCAGCCGGCCTTGAGGCGAGCGGCCAGAACCATCTGCTCGGCATCGGCGCGCGAAACGCCGTGATTGGCCAGCACGCCGGGATAGACCTTGGTCTCGCCGTCCTTGCGTTCCTTCCAGCCGGTGAGGTCGTCTGCGGCATAGCCGGCGAAATCCTCGATCGTCTTCACGCCGTCCTCGCCGAGCGTCACCATCATGGCGGTGGTGACGCCGGGGATTTCGCGCAGATCATCCGAAACGCCCAGCGCCTTGCGCTTATCGTCGTGCTCGGCCTCGATCTTCTCCAGATATTCGCGGGCGCGGGTCTGGATTTCCGAGGCTGTATCCTCATCGAAGCCGTCGATCGAGGCGATCTCGCCGGCATCGACATAGGCGACTTCCTCGACGCTGGTGAAGCCTTCCGAGGCCAGCACCTGGCCCACCATCTCGTCGACATCGAGGGCTTCCATGAACAGCGCCGAGCGCTCGACGAATTCCTTCTGGCGGCGCTCGGATTCCTCGGCCTCGGTCAGGATGTCGATGTCCCAGCCGGTAAGCTGCGAGGCAAGGCGCACGTTCTGGCCGCGGCGGCCGATGGCCAGCGACAGCTGATCGTCGGGAACCACCACTTCGATGCGCTCCGCATCCTCGTCGAGCACGACCTTGGCGACTTCCGCCGGCTGCAGCGCATTAACGATGAAGGAGGCGGCCGAGGGCGACCACGGAATGATGTCGATCTTCTCGCCCTGCAGTTCGCCGACGACTGCCTGGACGCGGCTGCCGCGCATACCGACGCAGGCGCCGACCGGATCGATCGAGCTATCACGCGAAATGACGGCGATCTTGGCGCGCGAGCCCGGGTCGCGGGCGACCGACTTGATCTCGATGATGCCGTCATAGATCTCCGGCACTTCCATGGTGAAGAGCTTGGCCATGAACTGCGGATGGGTGCGCGACAGGAAGATCTGCGGGCCGCGCTGCTCGCGCCGCACGTCGTAGACATAGGCGCGGACACGGTCGCCGTATTTGTAGTTTTCGCGCGGGATCAGCTCGTCGCGGCGGATGATCGCTTCGCCACGGCCAAGATCGACGATGACGTTGCCATATTCGACGCGCTTGACCGTGCCGTTGACGATCTCGCCGATACGGTCCTTGTATTCGTCATACTGGCGGTCACGCTCGGCCTCGCGCACCTTCTGCACGATGACCTGCTTGGCAGACTGCGCGGCGATGCGGCCGAAATCCATCGGCGGCAGCAGTTCGGCGATGAAATCGCCAAGCTGGGCGTCGGGATTGCGCTCGCGTGCGGAGGAAATGGCTATCTGGGTGGCGTAATCGTCGACCTTCTCGACCACTTCCATCAGCCGCTGCAGCTTCATCTCGCCGGTGTTCGGGTTGATATCGGCGCGAATGTTGGTCTCCTGGCCATAACGCGAACGCGCCGCCTTCTGGATCGCATCGGCCATGGCGGCGATGACGATCGACTTGTCGATCGACTTCTCACGCGCGACCGCATCGGCAATCTGCAGCAGTTCAAGTCTATTGGCGCTTACAACCATGTTCTTTCTCCCGAGCCTGTTCGCCGGACCTTTGCGCCCGGCAGCTCAATCAAATTTCCTGTTCGTGTTCGTCCGTGGCGTCCGGTTCCGTACCTTCGGACACATCGTCGTCCGGTTCACCGCGGCGTCGCTTGGCTTCCTTGCGCTCCCTGTTGTCCTTGGACAACGCTTCGCGAATGAGGTCGTCGGTAAGGATCAGCCTGACATCGGCGATGGCATCGTAGGGCACGCGCACTGTCGGCTCCTCGCCATAGGCCGCCTTATCGCGCTCGATCAGCACGTCGTTCTCACCGGCCTCGGCGATCTTGCCCTTGAAGCGCTTGCGGTCGGCAACGACGACCGACGTTTCCATCTTCACCAGATGACCGGTCCAGGTCACGAAATCCGATTTGCGCACCAAAGGCCGGTCGATGCCGGGCGAGGAGACTTCGAGATGATACGCCTTTTCGATCGGATCATCGACGTCGAGCGCCGGCGACACCGCGCGGCTGACCTCCTCGCAATCCTCGACGGTCATGGTGCCGTCCTCACGCTCGGCCATGATCTGCAGCGTCAGCCCGTTCTGGCCGGACAGATGCACGCGCACGAGGCGAAAGCCGATGCCGCGCAGGACCGGCTGGACGATCAGCGCAATGCGCGCATCGATGCCGCTTTCGCGGATGATGCGGTCGTCACCTTCGTTTGCCGTTGCAGTCATCGTTGCCTATCGTTCGTCTCGAACCTATCGGCAGGTAATAAAAAAGAGCGGGACCGGGTGGACCCACTCTTCGTCATACCGACCAAGAATTTGAGGCTGATATAAACGAACACGGTTCGTGTTTCAAGTCCGCAGTGGCGGCCCGGGAAAGCCCGGCGGCGTCAGGGTTGTTCCAGGCGCATGGCCGCCATGCGGCAATCCCCCTGTGAGAGCCGGCGGCGCGCCCTTATTTGTTAGCCATCAAACGATTTGAACCGGCGCGCGTGCGCGCGAAAGGACAAGACCATGAGCAACCGCGGGATATTCTCCGCCTTGGGCGATCTGTTCACCACATTCGGCAGCGCCGTTGCCGCATCTCGCGCCGTGGAGGCCGGGCGCAAGCCCAGAGCCGACGACCTGCGCAATCTCGGTATGGATCCGGCTGTATTCAACAGGATTGGTCGTTTCTGACTCCAACAGGCATTCGATCCCGTCCTCCCGGGGGGTGCCGGTTGGGCGGACCTACGTCCTGACGAAAGTCAGATAGGCCGGCTGGCGCCCCTCGCGAATGGCCTTTGCCTCATAACGCGTGCCGGGCCAGCCCTCATAGGAGCGATGCCAGTCCGCCGCGTCCGCAGCCTGCCATGCGAAAGCGCCATGCGCCCGGCAATGCAGCAAGGTCCAGTTCACATAAGTGTCGATGTCGGACGCAAAGCGGAATTTCGAGCCGGGTTTCAGGACGCGTGCGAAACGGTCGAGATTGACCAGGCTCACGAAACGCCGCTTCCAGTGTTTTTTCTTTGGCCAGGGATCGGGATAGAGAAGATCGATGCCGTCGAGCGAGGCCGGCGGCAACCAGTCAAGCAACTGGGTGGCGTCGTCGTCGTAGACCCTGAGATTGGCCAGCGGCGCTGCCCGCACCGCCATCATCATCTTGGCCATGCCGTTGACGAAGGGCTCGACACCTATGAAGCCGGTCGCGGGCGCCTCGATGGCGCGATGCAGGAGATGTTCACCGCCGCCAAAGCCGATCTCGAGCCGAACCGCCGAAACCTTTGCTTCAAACAGGACGCGCAGGTCTGGCGGTGTCGCGGCGACCAGATCGAGCCGGTATTTGCCAAGCCCGCTTTCCAGCGCCGCAGCCTGCTGCGGGCGCACGGGCTTGCCGCGCCGACGACCGAAGAAGGCTTCGGTCATGCGGCTTGGCCTGTCCGCGTCACTCATCGACTGGCGCAAGTCNATCCTTGAGCGCCTTGGCCAGATCGGTCTTTTCCCAGGAGAAAGACCCGTCCCGGCCCGCCTTGCGGCCGAAATGGCCGTAAGACGACGTCTTGGCGTAGATCGGCTTGTTGAGGTCGAGATGACGGCGGATGCCTGATGGCGACAGGTCCATCACGCTACGCAGCGCGTCCTCGAGCTTTGCCTCATCGACCTTGCCGGTGCCATGCAGGTCGACATAGACCGATAATGGCTGGGCGACACCGATGGCGTAGGAAAGCTGGATGGTGCAGCGATCGGCAAGCTTCGCCGCCACGACGTTCTTGGCCAGGTAGCGCGCGGCATAGGCAGCCGACCGGTCGACCTTGGTGGTGTCCTTGCCGGAGAAGGCGCCGCCGCCATGGGGAGCCGCGCCGCCATAGGTGTCGACGATGATCTTGCGGCCGGTCAGGCCGGCATCGCCGTCCGGACCGCCGATGACGAACTTGCCGGTCGGGTTGATGTACCACATGCAATCGTCAGCGATCTTGAGGTCACCCAATGCCTCGCGGATATAAGGTTCCACGACCTTGCGGACCTTCTTGGAATCCCAGCTTGAATCCAGATGCTGGGTCGACAGCACGATCTGCGTCGCCTCGGCGGCCTTACCGTCGACATAGCGGACGGTGACCTGGCTTTTCGCGTCCGGCCCGAGCTTGCCGGCCTCGCCGTTGTTTTCGTGGCGGGCGGCTGCCAGCAGTTCGAGAATCTTGTGGCTGTAATAGATCGGCGCCGGCATCAGGTCCGGCGTCTCGCGGCAGGCGTAGCCGAACATGATGCCCTGGTCGCCGGCACCTTCCTCGCCCTGACGGTCGGCGGCGTTGTCGACGCCCTGGCCGATATCAGGCGACTGGCCATGCAGCAGGACCTCGATCTTGGCCGTCTTCCAGTGAAAGCCGGCCTGCTCGTAGCCGATCTCCCGGATCGCCTTACGGGCGACGGATTTGAACTTCGCCGGGTTGACGACAGGGTGGCCCGCGGCATCCTTGAGGATGTTGCCGCCCTTGTCCTTCTTCAACAGCGTCTCGGGAACGCGCACTTCACCGGCGATGACGACCCGGTTGGTGGTCGCGAGCGTCTCGCAGGCGACACGGACCTTCCACGGGTCCATGCCGGTCTTCTTGGCTTCACGATAGACCAGATCGACGATTTCGTCGGAGATCCGGTCACAGACTTTGTCGGGATGGCCCTCGGCTACGGATTCCGAGGTAAAGAAGTAGTTCTGCCGCGTCACGGGTGTCCCCTCTTGAAAAACGATCGGCAGGCTGCCGATTTTGGCGCGCCACGTGTTAGCGGGGCAAAGCGCTGCTCGTCAAGCGTTGCCGCGGCTCTGGCCTGAATGTCGGAGGCGATATCTTGTGCCACCGGCGGCGCACGCCGCCGGTGCAAACCGCATTGCGGGTCAGTCGAGATCGTCCTGGGCGAGCGATTTTACCAGGTCAATGATCCTGCGGCGCACCTTGACGTCGGCGATCTTGACAAAGGCCCGGTTGAGCTGAAGTCCTTCGGGACTGCCGCAGAACTCGACAGCGAAAGCCATCGAACTATCCTCGGCAAAGCCGCGGTTGGCTGTCAATTCCTGGCCTGGCGCATCCTCGAAAAAGAAGGCGACGGGGACGCCGAGTATGGAGGCAATCGCTTGCAGGCGGCTGGCACCGACGCGATTGGTGCCCTTTTCATATTTCTGGATTTGTTGGAACGTGATGCCGAGATTCTCGCCCAGCTTTTCCTGGCTCATTCCGAGCATATTGCGGCGAAGCCGGACCCGGCTTCCCACGTGAATGTCGATGGGATTGGGTTTCTTCTTGTTTTCTTCTGTCATTTTTTCCCTCGCCGAATTTTTTCGGCTTCGTGATTTTTTCCCGCCCAAAGAAAGCCGGAGGCGACTGCCCCAACAGAACGATCCACCAGCTTCGAGAAATTTTCAGGCGGTACAGTATGAGTTTCTAATGTGCCAACTGTCAATTCACCCGTAGCTTTTGCCTTACGTTCAACAGCCCCCCGACAAGCGCAAACAGCAACATGACCAGCATTCCGTTAATGCGCCGCTGGCTGGACGAAATGACCGTCTGTGCGGAAACAGGCACCTTCACATCGATGGCTCCGCGCGCGTCGATCGCAAGGGCGTCGACGACGCGGCCACGGGAGTCGACCACGGCCGAGATGCCGTTGTTGGCAGCACGCAACAATGGCAATCCATTCTCCACCGCGCGAATCTGGGCCTGCCTGAAATGCTGATACGGTCCCGGCGTGTCGCCGAACCATGCATCGTTGGTAACGTTCACAATAAGCTGCGATGACGTAGCGTCAACTGCCACCAGATCGGGAAAGATCACCTCATAACAGATAAATGGCAGGGCACGAATGCCGCCCGGCAGCGTGATGGCATGACGCTCGTTGCCGGCCGTGAACGTCAGCGGCCCGGCGACGAGCTGTTCGATGCCGAAACGAGCGAGCAGGTCGGCGAAAGGCAGATACTCGCCGAACGGGACCAGATGAACCTTGTCCACGGCGTCGGCGATCTCGCCCTTGTCGTTGATCGCCACCACGGAGTTGTAGTAGCGGCTGTCGGCGCTGGCCGCCGAGCCGCCCTCCTCACGCACGACGCCGGCGATCAGCATCTGGCCGTCGCCCAGCATGTCGCCCAGCGCCGTCAAGGCGTCGGGGCGCTCCGTGAAAAGGAACGGTACGGAGGTTTCCGGCCAGAGAATCAATTGCGGTTTTTCGTGACCTGGGTCCGGTGCCTTTGCGGAGAGGCCGAGCAAGGTGGCGAAGATGCGGTCGCGCACCGAGGCGTCCCATTTTTCCGACAGGTCCACGGTCGGCTGGACGATACGGACATCGAGACTGCGCGTCGCCGGCTTTTCGGGGGCGGTGAGCCTGACATAGCCAAAGCCGACATGGGCGGCGGCGAGCACGACAAACAGCGTGGCGCCCAGCCGAAGATGCCGGCGCGCCGCCAGCAGCGCCGGCAGTGCGAAAAGGAAAACCGCGAGCGCATTCATGCCGATCATGCCGGTCACCGAGACGCTCTGCATCAAAAGCGGTACCGGCATCGCCGCGTAGCCGATGGCGTTCCAGGGGAAACCGGTGAACAGGAAACCGCGCAGCCACTCCGCCAGCGCAAAACCGAAGGCTAGGGCAGCGATACGGCCGATATCGCTGCTCCACAGGAGCCGCGCGACCACCGTTGCGAAGCCATAGAAAAATGCGAGCGCGAAGGGAATTCCGACCACCGCGAACGGCAGTGCCCAGGCAAAGTCGTCGGCCTCGACCAGCAGCGCCGAGCCGATCCACCAGAGGCCGGCGAGGAAATAACCGAAGCCGAACCACCACCCGACGGCGAAAGCCGGCCGCAGGCGCCGCAACAGGCTGCCGGAGGCTTCGCCGGTCGCGCCATCGAGCAGCCAGACCAGCAGCGGAAACGAAATGAAACAGGCGGCAAAGAAATCGTAAGGCGCCTGCCCCAGAACCGTCAGCGCCCCAGCGAAAAACGCCACAAGCGAACGCCGCCAACCCCAAAGCAGAATTATCCGGCCGGCAAGGCGCTCCATGCGTATTTCCGTCGCGCGAATCAGGAGCTAAGATTTATCAGGCCGCGCCGCGCGCTCCAAACGCCGGCGTGATTACCCGGCCGCTCTCTACCGGTGCCAGCCTTCGATGCGCAGGCCACCCAACCGCTCGGCCTCTTCACGAGAAACAGAACCCATCGGTTGCGTGAACGTCCAGACATGGCCCTCGGGATCGCGCGCCCGATACTGGCGTTCGCCGTAGAACTGGTCCGCCGGCTCCTGGATTATTGCAGCACCGGCCGCGCGGGCATGCTGGCAATGCGCATCCAGGCCGTCTTTCAACCTGACATAGACCGATTGCGTGTTCTTGCCCTGGACCGACGCGGGGCTCGCGACATGATCGGCCCATTCAGAATCGACAATGAGGTAGCAATCGCCGAACCGCATTTCGGCGTGGACCAGCTTTCCCTCAGCATTGCTGACCACCATGCTGCGCTCGAAGCCAAAGGCTGCTTCAAGCCAATCCAGGGCAGAGCGTGGGTCCTTGTAAAACACGCCGGAGCCGAGGACCGAGTGCTTGAACGGATCCTCGATCGTCATGCGAGAGCAGGCTTTCAGGCCTGTTCGGTGCGCGCCGTGGCCCGCCGGCGGCGTTCGCCCTTTTGGCTCTGCACGATGCGCACGCGCTTGACGCGGCGCGGATCGGCGTCCAGCACATGGAATTCGAAGCCGGGAATGGCCTGCACCACCTCGCCGCGCGCCGGCACGCGGCCGAGCGTGTTGAAGATCATGCCACCAATGGTGTCGACATACTCGCCATGTTCACCCGCGGCGAATTCCTCGCCGATCATCTTGGCGACCTCGTCGATCTCGGCCTTGCCATCGACGATAAACACGCCGTCGCCGGTCTGGGTGATCATCGGCTCGTCGTCGTCATGCTCGTCCTCGATGTCGCCAACCACCATCTCGACGATGTCCTCGAGCGAGACGAGGCCGTCCGTGCCGCCATATTCATCGATGACCAGAGCCATCTGCGTGCGCGTCGTCTGCATGCGGCCCATCAAGTCGGACGCAAGCATCGACGGCGGCACGAACAGGACCTGCCGGATCAGGTTGAGCTCTCCAATGGTGCGCGCGAGGTCGACCTGGGCAAGATCGAGAACCGTGGCGACAGGCGTTTTGCGGGTTGCACGGCCCTTCCTGACACGCGCCAGCTTTGTGATATGGGCCAGCACGTCGCGGATATGGACCATGCCGCGCGGGTCGTCGAGCGTCTCGGAATAGACCGGCATGCGGGAATGACCGGATTGTTCGAACATGCCAAGCAAGTCACCGAGCGACGTGGCGATCTCGACCGCCTCGATATCGGCGCGCGGCACCATGACGTCCTCGACGCGCACCTCGCGCAGGCGCAGGATGTTGTTGAGCATGGCGCGCTCGCCAGGCGAGAAGGATTCGACATCGCTCGTCGTCTCGGCGAGCGCGCCGGCGATTTCTTCGCGCAGACTGGTGCCGTTGCGTTGCCGGAACAGGCCCAGCACGCGGTTGAACAGGGAGGGGCCGGCAGGCGACGGCTCGATGGCCGTGCTGCCGGTGTTGGCAACACTAGGGGTAACGGTACTCGGACTTGATCCCTCTTCCGACGTATCGGAAGCCTTGATCGCACTGCCGACATCGGGGCGGGCGGCAGTCTCTGGTTTGTCGTTCATCGTCGTCCGGTCAATTGGTCTTTTTTAGTTACGCGTAGGGATCGGGAATGGCAAGCCTTGCCAGCGCGGCGCGCTCGATGGCTTCCATCTCCTCGGCCTCCGCGTCGGTCTCGTGATCATGGCCCATGAGATGAAGCAGGCCATGGATGACGAGATGGCAGATATGGTTCTCCAGCAGCTTTTCTTCCAGTGCCGCTTCGCGCGCCACCGTCTCGGCGGCAAGCACGATGTCGCCGAGCATCGGCGGCAGCGGGCGGCCTTTTGTCGGCGGAAATGCCGGGAAAGACAGAACGTTGGTGGGCTTGTCCTTGCCGCGCCAGCCGGCATTCAAGGTACGGATATGGGCGTCGTCGGAAAAAACAATGCTGAGTTCGGAATGACCCGTCGCACCGGTCTCGGCAAAGGCGGCTTCAACCGCGCGATCGACCAGCCGCGTCAGGCTTGCTTCATCGGGCCAATCGCCCGCTTCAACCGATATATCGATCTCGACGGGAACCGGAAGGCTCCCGCCGCCAGAGGTGTTGTCCTCAGCCATGAGGCCGCATCGTCAAGATCAATTCTCGGCACCGAGGCCACGAGCCAGCTTGGCGTCCNGTGTTGTCCTCAGCCATGAGGCCGCATCGTCAAGATCAATTCTCGGCACCGAGGCCACGAGCCAGCTTGGCGTCCCGGTCATAGGCCCTGACGATTTCCGCCACCAGCGGATGGCGAACGACGTCGACATCGTTGAAGCGCACGGTTACCGCGCCTGCCACACCGTCGAGGACACGCAAGGCTTCGACCAAGCCTGATTTGGTGCTCGGAGGAAGGTCGATCTGTGTCGGATCGCCAGTGACGATCATGCGCGAGTTCTCGCCAAGACGGGTGAGAAACATCTTCATCTGCATCGGCGTGGTGTTCTGCGCCTCGTCGAGAATGACGGCGGCGTGCGCCAGCGTGCGGCCACGCATGAAGGCGAGCGGTGCGATTTCGATTACTTCGGCTGCAATCGCACGCTCGACCTTGTCGGCCGGCATCATGTCGTAGAGCGCGTCATAGAGCGGCCGCAGATACGGATCGACCTTCTCCTTCATGTCGCCCGGCAGGAAGCCCAGCCGTTCGCCGGCCTCGACAGCCGGTCGCGATAAAATGATGCGCTCGACCATGCCGCGTTCGAGCAGCATCGCCGCATGCGCCACCGCCAGATAGGTCTTGCCGGTGCCGGCTGGACCGATGCCGAACACCAGTTCCGACCGCTCCAGCGCCCGCATATAGGCGTCCTGGTTCAGGGAGCGGGCATAGATGGTCTTCTTGCGGGTGGCGATCTGGGCGGCGGAGACCTTGCCCTTGCGCTCCAGTGTCGGCAGCGTGAGCTGGTCGTCGGCGGCGATAGCCATGCGCACGGCCCCGTCGACATCGGACTGGCTGATATCGACGCCCTTCTGCAGAATGCCGTAGAGATTGTCCAAGGCGCGGCGCGCCTGTTCGGCGGCCGAAGCGGACCCCTTGATGGTCAGCTGGTTGCCGCGCGAGCGGATGTCGACGCCGAGCTTTTGCTCCAGCCGGGCCAGGTTTTCGTCGAACTGGCCGTAAAGGGCGCTGGCAAGCTTGTTGTTGTCGAAAGTCAAAACGATGTGCGCCATGTCAGAAGCCCCGGATGCCGGTACCGGGGGCAGATTCTTCAGCTCCGCTGCGCTCAACCGTCTCTCCTCATCTGCCGAGACCATCAGGCCAATTCGGCGAACAGGCTGTTGTAGCCCGTCTTCGTGATTCGCACCTTGATAATGTCACCGATTTCACCGGCGTTTTCATCAACAATAACTGGCTGCAGCCAAGGCGAGCGGCCGACCTTCTGGCCGGCCTGACGACCAGGCTTCTCGATCAGCGTATCTATGGTGCTGCCGATCAAACTCAAGCCGAAATCCTGCTGTTGTTTCAACAGCAGCGCCTGCAGGCGCTGCAAACGCTCGTCCTTGACCGCTTCCGGCACGTGGTCGGACATCTCGGCGCCGGGCGTACCGGGACGCGGCGAATATTTGAAGGAGAAGGCCGAGGCATAATTCACCTGGCGCACCAGATCCATGGTCGCTTCGAAATCGGCCTCCGTCTCACCGGGGAAACCAACGATGAAATCGCCCGACAGCGCGATATCGGGGCGGGCGGCGCGGATGCGGTCGAGCAGCGCCAGATAATCCTTGGCCGTATGCCTGCGGTTCATCGCCTTCAGAATGCGATCCGACCCGGATTGCACCGGCAGGTGCAGATAGGGCATCAGGGCGGCCAAGTCGCGGTGCGCGGCGATCAATTCGTCGTCCATGTCGCGTGGATGGCTGGTGGTGTAGCGCAGCCGCGCCAGGCCGGGGATTTCGGCCAGCCGGAACAGCAGCCGCCCGAGACCCCATTCCGCGGTCTTGCCCCGTTTGGTCTCGCCCTGGCCATGCCAGGCGTTGACGTTCTGGCCGAGCAGCGTCACCTCGCGCACCCCGGCCTCGGCCAGCCGCTCGGCCTCGGCGACGATCTGCGCCACCGGCCGCGACACTTCCGAGCCTCTCGTATAGGGCACGACGCAGAAGGTGCAGAACTTGTCGCAGCCTTCCTGGACGGTGAGGAAGGCGGTGACGCCACGCTTGATCACCTCGGCACGCTTGGGCTGCGGCAGATGTTCGAACTTGTCCTCGATGGCGTATTCGGTTTCGACGATCTTTTCGCCGCCGCGAACCCGGGCCAGCACGTCGGGGAGACGGTGATAGGTCTGCGGACCGATGACCAGGTCGACGGCCGGCGAACGCCGGATGATCTCGGCGCCCTCGGCCTGCGCCACGCAGCCGGCGACGCCGATCAGCATCTCGCGGCCGGCAGTTGCGCGGTCCGCCTTCATGTCGCGGATGCGGCCAAGTTCGGAATAGACTTTTTCGGCGGCTTTTTCCCTGATATGGCAGGTGTTAAGCAGCACCAGATCGGCCTCGCCGATGACATCGGTCGCCGCATAGCCGTCAGCGACCAGTGCATCGGTCATACGCTGTGAATCATAAACGTTCATCTGGCAGCCATAGGTCTTGACGAAGACCTTCTTGGCTGCCGTGGCGCGCGCCGCCGGGTGTCCGGCCACAGTGCCGATGTCGTCGCTTTCAGTCGTGTTCAAGTTCATCGGCGGCTTCTAACGCCTTTCCGTGACAAAAAACAGACGATTCTCGGCATGTGCCAGCTGGCGCATGCCGGCGGCTAACGGCTCGGGAGCGGATCGGCGAGGGCGGCCTGCATCATCTCGCGCACCCGGCCTTCCATCAGCTTGGCCGTTTCCTTGCGGTTGGAACCCTTGGCAAAGGCGATCGGTTCGCCGAAATGCACCTCGACGTCGAGCGCGCCCTCGGCCATCAGCACCTTGAGATGCGGCATCAGGTCCTCATCGCCGATCCAGGCTGCGATCGGGCGGTGGCGGCGGCCGAGCGGCACGCCGTGCAGGCGCGTATAGGCGATCCCAACGGGCTGGATGAAGACCTGCTCGGCCGCGCCTTCGGAAATGGCCATCGAGGCGGCGCCGAACAGGGTGCTTTTGAAGGGCAGGACGACATTGCCGTCACCGGTCGAACCCTCGGCGAACAGCACCATGGCATCGCCCTTGGCCATGCGTCTGGCGATCTCGCTGGCCTGATCGCCAGACGAACGCTTGCGTTCGCGCTCGATAAAAACAGTGCGCTGCAGTTTCGACAGCATGCCGATCAGCGGCCAGCCTTCCATGTCGGCTCGGGCGATGAATTTCACATCCGCAAAGGAGCCCAGCACCATGATGTCGGTCCAGGAGATGTGATTTGAGACAACCAGCAAGGGGCGTTTGTCGGACAGCGCCCCTCTGACATGGATACGCATGCCGAGCGCCCGGATGATGAGCCGGTGCCAGAGCTTGAGGATGAAGGTTTCCGGCCACCAACCGGTCTTCATCGACACAATCTGCAGCGGCACGAAAACCAGCGACCCAGCGACGACGAGGCCCAGCGCCAGGAAAATCCTGATTTTCTTGATCATCGCCCTACCGTTACAGCGCCGCGCGTCCTCTTGGACGCGCAAAGGACGCTGTAACACCTTAATTCTGGCGCATGATCCTCTCCGAAAATCGGATTCGATTTTCGGGGTCATGCGGTCCCTGGCTAGCGAAGATCGCGGCGCATGACAAGCGCCCCAGTCGGCCCGCGATCGGGCGACTTGTAGTAATCCGGACGCTTGCCGACTTCCCGAAACCCCAGGCGACGATAGAGGGCGATCGCCGCGGCATTGGTCTCATCGACCTCGAGGAATAAGGCTTCGGCGCGCTGCGAATGCAATTCGCGCAGCACTGCGTCCATCAACTGCCAGCCCAGCCCCTGGCGGCGATGCGATCGCGCCACCGCGACGGTCAGGATTTCACCCTCGCCCGCGGCCAGCCGGGCGAGGACGAAGCCGACAGGCGGCTTGGCGCCCTGCCCGGTTTCGCGCGCGGCATAACCGAACACGGTGTCCTGTTCGAGCAAGGCGGCGAACTCACCATCAGTCCAGGGGCGGACAAAATCCTCGCGGTGCAGCAGCGAGACCGCGGCGCTGTCGGCGATCCTGAGCGGCTCGAGCGCATAGTCCCGGCGACGTGGTTGAAGAAAAGGTATGCGCATCAATTCTCGTTTTCTCGTCTGACCATGATCTCTGGACAAACGGGACCGTTTGTCCGCGAAAACCGGCCTCCACTTTTCGGGATCATGGTCTCTGCCTCGATAGTATAAACCCGGCCTGCGGCTTGGCATCGGCACCGCGCAGATAAAGCGGCTTCGGCCTTTCGCCCTCCCCCTTTGCGGCAGCCAGCCGGGCGTAAGTGAGAATGTCGGCGGTGGCCGCCCGAGGCCCGATGTCGAAGGTGCGGCCGGCCGCGTCAGCGATCAGTGTCGCCGCCGTGCCGGCGAGCACCGCGGAACGTTCCGACGCCATCGTCACCGCACCCGCAAGCGTGGCCGTGGCCGGACCGTAAGTCAACACTGACATTTCATCGTACAATGCGGCATGGATTTCCTCGCGGCCGGCATCAAGCGCCGCCAGCACGGCGCGGCCAGGAAAGGCACTGGCCGCCTCGGCCGCCAGTGCCTCAAGGGTCGTCACCCCGATTGCCGGCAGCTTGAGCGCCAGCGCCAGGCCACGCGCGGTCGACACGCCGACGCGCAGGCCGGTGAAGGAACCCGGACCGACAGAGACGGCAATGGCGCCAAGCCCGACGTAGTCGGTCGCGCCGGTCTTCAGCGCGTCAGCGATCACGGCCATCAGGTGCTCGGCATGACCCTTGCCCAGATCGAGCACCGAGCGGCCAAGCTCCAGCCCAGCCGCCGCGTCGTAGACACAGGCAGCGCAGAGGCTGGCGGCACAGTCGATGGCGAGAACTTTCATGAAACGACCGGTTCGAAAAACAATTCCCTGTGCCCGCCATGGCGCGCAACCGCAAGTGTATAGTGCATAATTTGTTAAGCGGCTTCGGTTTGGGCAGGCAGAAGAGCTTATGCCTCCGGCCCTATGCGCAGTATGTGGTTGTCCCAGACATAGTCCGGTTCCGTCCGCGTGGCACCACCGCCCTCGATGATCTCGCCGGCGCCCGTGGTGGCCATGAAACCTGCCCCGTCGCGCGCCACGCCGCAGACCTCGACCAGCGCGCTGGAGGAGACGATCCGGCCGCTGCCCGCATCGATCACGACAAGCGAATTGCCTTCCGGCGAGGAGACGGCGACGGTGCCGGCACCAGGATTGGCGGCGACCGAGCCGATATAGTTGCGGAAACCGGACAGCACATCCCGCGGCATGTCGAGCAATGCCAACCCCTTGCCCCGCGCGGCGCGACCGATCAGAAGCGGACGATCGGTGCCGGAGCCCCTGTATTGGCAGCCGAACCAGACGGTGCCGGTCTGGTCGGTATCCATGTGGCGGATCGACAATTGGTGGAGAGCGGCCGGCAGTTCATGCTTTTCGATCAGGTCGCCGGTGACGCGGTCGACCAGCACATAGGAAGGTTTCATGGTCGCAATGTTGAGCTCGGCGCGTCCATAGTCTGGATGGGTCTCGATGCCGCCATTGGCGACCGCGATCGTCTTGCCGTCGCCCAGCAGAAGAAGTTCGTGCGGGCCCATGCCGTAGGTCGGGAATTCGCCGATGCGATTGAATTTCGCCCGCGCGTCATAGACGCCCACCACGCCAACGGCGTTGTCGAAGTCGTTCTCGGTGGCGTAGAGCAGAGCGCCGTCGGGCGAGAAGACACCATGACCGAAGAAGTGCCGGCCTGCGATGCTGGCGATGGTCCGCGGGGCGTCGCGCCCGGCGTGATCGAAAACGACGGCGAAGGTGCCGGGCTGGCGGGCGAAAACCACCGAACGCTTCGAGATCGGATCGAAGGTGACGTCATGACCCCGATCGGGCAGGTCGATCGTATGCAGCACCTTGCCGGCCTCGGACAGGACGGCGGCGCCAAAACCGCCGTCGCGCTTGAGGAAGGCGGTGGCGAACACGGCATCCGCCGCGAGCGTATTTGCCCAGGCCGAGGGCGTCACGGCGGCGGCAAAGCCAATGCCGGCGGCCCTCAAGAAATCGCGGCGGTCGATGAGCAATTCCTTCACGCTCAGTCTCCATCCAGCGACGAGAAGCCGGCGGTCAGACCGAATTCGGCGGTCAGCCTGGTGCCAATCAGAGTCGACAGGCTGGAGGTGATCAGGGCGAAATGCTCGAGTTTTTCGCGCAGCGCCGGATCGGCGAGCGCCTTGTCGATCGGACCCTGGACGGCCTTGGCGGTCGCAACGCCGTTGAGCAGCTGGATGTGGATCGACTCTGCCATCCAGCGCGCATCCGGCGGCAGCGTGCTGCCGAGCTTCGACACCTGGAACAGCGCATCGATGCCGGCCAGATTTCCGGCCAGCGCGTTGGCGGTGTTTTGCGAACGCCAGTAGATCGCCTGTTTTGGTTTGTCGGCCTCGGGCCTGGCGCCCAGAAAACCCTTCAGGCGCACATCGCGAACCATTTCCAGTTCATTGATGAAGACGCCGACCAGTTCGGTTACCGCCTCGTTGCCATCGCGATAGAGCGCGTTTTGCGGCCCCGGATTGGCCCACAGTGCCGCGAATCCGTCGGGTTTGTTCCAGGCCGCGCTGACGTCCGTCGCGATAGCTTCGATGTTGCCGGCAACGGCCGCGCCATAAGCGCACCGATAGGGTTCAGCCTTGCCCGTCAAGGCGTCGGCGCCGTCGCCGTAAAGCACGAATTCCAGCGCGCCGAGCCCCTGCATGGCAACGCTCTTGCCGGCAAGCTGGACAGGATCGGTGGCGGCGGGATCCTTGTCCGACAACACCGCCTGCACCTGTTTCAGGCCGATGCTCTTGCGATCCGGCCAGAACAGCATGCGCTCCAGCCTGTTGTTCTCCTTGATTGGCCCGAAACCGATGATCTCGGCCGACGACCAGGCATGGACGGTAGCCGAGAACGCAGCTCGCGCCGCTTCGAGATCCGTTTGCGAGGGCGCCTCGCAAAGCCTGTGCATGGCTTTGGCGAGGGCTTCCGCATGCTGGTGCAGGTCCTCATATGCCGGGCGGACAAAGCCGTCGATCGCGCGCTGGACGACATCAGAGGCTTTCACTGCGGCCGATGCGGGCAAGGCGCCCAGCAGAGCCAGCGGAAGAACGAGAACCAGCGCGAAACGCTTCGCCATCAAAGTGACCCCAGGAATTTGACCAATGCATCGCGCTCGGTGGCGCTGGTGGCGGCAAAGCGGTCGCGCGCCTTCCGGCCCTCGCCGCCATGCCACAGGATGGCCTCGACCAAAGTGCGCGCACGGCCATCGTGCAGATAGAAGGAATTGCCGTTGACCGTTTCGGTGAGGCCGATGCCCCATAGCGGCGGCGTGCGCCACTCATTGCCGGTCGCGTCGCCCACAGCCTGGCCGTCGGCAAGATCCGGCCCCATGTCGTGCAGCAGGAAATCGGAATAAGGCCAGATCAACTGGAACGCCTGCGCCTTGTCAGGTGCATCGCGACGGGTAACGAATTTCGGCGTGTGACAGGCAATGCAGCCGATTTCATAAAAGACCTTCTTGCCGGCGAGCACCTCAGGCGAGGCGAGGTCGCGTCGCGCCGGCACCGCCAGGTTCCGCGAATAGAAGGTGACGAGATCCATCACCGGCGACGGCGCCTCGACCGGGCCGAGGCGCGCCTGCACGCCGTTGGGCATGGCGAGACACTTTTCCTGCGCGGCGGTGCAATCACCCCAGTGTTTCGGCTCGTCCGGCGTTGAGATGCCGATATCGCCGGCAAAGGCATCCGCCGCTTGCTGGCGGATCGACGCCGTCTGCGCCTTCCAGCCGAAACGGCCAAGCGTCGGTTCGCCGCTTAGGCCATCACGCACGATGTTGGGCTTGCCGGAAATACCATCGCCATCCCTGTCGTCAGGGTCGGCATGGGCCAGAATGTCGGCCGGCGCGATCTGTTCGATCAGGCCGAGGCCGATCATCGGCGGCGTCAGGCGCGGCGACAGCGTGGTGCGCGGATTGAGCGGCCCGTAGCCGAGATCATCGATCGTATAAGCGGGCTTGCGCAGGGAAGCCGCGGTGCCGTCCGGCAGTTTCACCTTCCGTTCCTGATAGTCGACACGCATCCTGCCCTCACCCCCGAGACCAAGCACAGCCAGTTCCTGCAACTGCGTGCCATAGACCGGGTCTGGAAGGTTGAGCAGCCCATGGTCGGCGAGCGCCGCCTTCTCTTCCGCGCTGCTGGCGTCGCGCGCCAACCGCAGGAACATCGAGGTGGTCCCAACATCGGCTTGCGGCGGCCGTCCACGGCCATCCTTCAGATGGCAGTTCTGGCAGGCGCGTTCGTTGAACAAGGGTCCGAGCCCATCCGAGGCCTGCGTCGAGGACGGCGACGACACCCAGTTCTTGCGGAAAAGCGCATTGCCGAGCTTGAAGGTGCCTTCTTCCTCGAAGCTGATGTTGGCCGAAGATTGCGAGAAGGAATCACGGCTGATGTCTTTCCGCGAGGTGCCGGCGCCACCTTGCATCAGTTCGAAAGGCTCGGGCTTGGAAAAATCCGTGGTAGGCCTGGTAACGATGGTGACGCGCGCCTGATCCTTGGCATCGAGGCCGGTGCGCGTTGTGGCGAGACCGGCGGGTAGAAGGTCGCCGGCGATGGCAGGAGTGGTCAGCGCCAGCATCAGAATAATGCCGTGCCGACCAGCCGATATGGCTGGCATTTTCCAGAGGCGCGGCGGGCCCTTGACCCGCCGCAAGCGGCGCAGGACGTCTAAGAGGCGCCGCATTCCCGCATATCCTTAGTCCGCCTCGTCCGCCGGTGCGGCGTTGAGCTGGCCGTACTTTTCCTCACCGATCGAGGCCAGCAGGTCGAGCTGCGTCTCGAGGAAGTCGATATGGCTTTCCTCGTCGGTGAGCAGTTCCTCGAACAGTTTCATCGTCACGTAGTCGCCCGCTTCCTCGCAGATTTCGCGCGAGCGCTTATAGGCAGTGCGCGCGTCATATTCACCGGCCAAGTCGGATTCGAGCACTTCCTTGACGTTCTGGCCGATGCGCAGCGGCGCCACGGACTGCAGATTGGGATGGCCTTCAAGGAAGATGATGCGGGCGACGAGCTTGTCGGCGTGATGCATCTCCTCGATCGATTCCGCCCGCTCCTTCTTGGCCAGCTTGGCGTATCCCCAATCCTCGAGCAGGCGGAAATGCACCCAATACTGGTTTACGGCGCCGAGCTCCAGAAAAAGAGCCTCGTTAAGCCGCTCGATGATCTGTGGTTCGCCTTTCATGGGTTCTGCTCCCGTATTGGACGCGCAGGCCTCTGACGCGATCCAGATGTGAAACGATGTCCATGCCGCTTGCCTGCGAGCGGGCGTGGTAGTTCTCGGTGACCCGAATGATCGTTTCCACCACATTTGGGAAGCAGCCGCAACAGCGACCCCGTTTGTGCATGGCGTGATAGACCTTTGCCGGCACGATGAGCTGCCAGGGATCCTGATCCAGCAGGCCGATGATCGTCTGCTCGATCTCCTTCTCGGTGATGATGTTGCAATGGCAGATCAGCATTTCGTCGCTCTGGCTGACGGCGCTCCGATGCGCCGTTTGGCTGGGGGCTTACTTGAACACCTTGTCGGGCGCGTCGAGACTGTCGGAGCCTTCAAAGGCGATGTTGTTGAGCTTCAAGGCGCCGACGGCGCGTTCGATCGACTTGGTCTGGTCGATCAACGCGTCGATCGCCGCCTGCACGGTGGCATTGCCTGCCGTATTGCCCTCGGCGATCTGCTGGTCGTAGGCCTCGCCGGCCAATGCCCGTCCCTTGATCGCTTCCATCTTGGCGACGGTGACATCGAGCTTGTCGGACAGTTCCTTGTCGATTGCCGGATCCGCTGCCTTGACCATGTCGTGCACCGAGGGACCCGAAACGACGGTGCCGTCCAGCCTGGTGTAGCTGGCGTGATAGGCGGCGCGAATACCGAGGGCATCATGGAGATGAGAATTGTAGGTGTTGTCGGAGAAGCAGTCCTGCTCCTCTTCCGGATCGTGCAGCAGCAGGCCGAGCTTCATGCGCTCGCCGGCCAGTTCGCCGTAGGAGAGCGAGCCCATGCCGGTGAAGATCACCGAGACGGCGGTGTTCGGCTCGCCATCGACGAGGTTCTTGCGCGCGGCGCCGTCTTCCTTCCAGTCGTTGACCATCTTCCGCAGGTCGGAAACCAGAAGGTCAGTTGCCGACTTCAGGTACTGTGCGCGGCGGTCGCAATTGCCGCCAGTACAATTCTTGAGATCATAGTCGGTATAGGGACGCTCGCCGGCGCCCGNGAGCGAGCCCATGCCGGTGAAGATCACCGAGACGGCGGTGTTCGGCTCGCCATCGACGAGGTTCTTGCGCGCAGCGCCGTCTTCCTTCCAGTCGTTGACCATCTTCCGCAGGTCGGAAACCAGAAGGTCAGTTGCCGACTTCAGGTACTGAGCGCGGCGGTCGCAATTGCCGCCAGTACAATTCTTGAGATCATAGTCGGTATAGGGACGCTCGCCGGCGCCCGGGCCGGTGCCGTGCAGGTCCTGACCCCAGAGCAAGAATTCGATGGCGTGATAGCCGGTAGCGACATTGGCTTCGACGCCGCCGGCCCCTTGCAACGTACCGGAGAGGAATTCCGGCGAAAGCTTCGAGGCATCGACCCTCTTGCCGTTGATCTCGATCTCCTTGTTGGCGATCACATTGGCGGTATAGAGCGAATTCGCATCCGAATCCGTGCCGTAGCTCTTGGCGACATAGTCGATCAGGCCTTCGTCCAGCGGCCAGGAATTCACCTCGCCCTCCCAGTCGTCGACGATCTTGTTGCCGAAGCGATAGACCTCGGTCTGCTGGTAGGGCACGCGCGCCGCCTTCCAGGCGTCGCGGGCGGCATTGAGCGTTTCCGCCGACGGGTTGGTAAGCAGCGCGTCGACCGCCTTGTCCAGCGTCCGCGCCGTGGTCAGCGAATCCTCGTACTTGGCAAGCGCGATGTCGGAATAGGTCTCGATCACCGCCTTCGCATCGGTTTGCGCCTTTGCGGGCAGGACGAACACCGCCGCCGTCAGCAGCGCCGTGGCGCCGATCGCCACAAGCCTGCCGCCATATCGTGCCGTCATTGTCGCTCTCCAGTTTCTCGGGAATTCCGCAAACGGCGCGCGCGGCAACCGGCACCAGGCCGTGTGCATGCCACCGGCCGCAAGATATGCCGCGCTGTCGCGCGACTCAGGGAAGTATGCCGCGCTGTCGCGCGACTCAGGGAAGAAAGACACCAAAATGCCTCCAATCGAACGGGTTCAAGGCCCAGACATCAAAGGGATGCGCCAATGCGCAAGCTTCCTTAAAACTTCGAGTTCAATGGAGTCAACGGAAATTGCTTAAAAACCCAATCGAAACAACAGTTTAGAATTATTCTAAACTACAACTGTCAACTTTACGCGTTCGTTGCACCGGCTTTGCGGCCGAACTGTCCGATTGACAGTCGCCATCCCGGGTGCGACCCGCAGACATTCTCTTGCGGCGGTGCCAGACAATTGCCGCTTTGCGAGACGTCCTAGGATCGAATCGGGATCGAAATGCAATGAAGAACGGCGTGGTCATTGTCGGTGCGGGTCATGCGGGCGTGCAGGCGGCCGCCAGTCTGCGCGAGGATGGCTACGACGGGCCGGTGATCCTGGTCGGCGACGAGAACGAACTGCCCTATCACAAGCCGCCGCTGTCGAAGACCTTCATCAAGGATGCCACGGCCAAGCCGCAGCCCTTGCGCGGCGAAGCCTTCTACACCGGCAGCGCCATCGACTACCGGCCGAGCATCCGGATCGAGCGCATCGATGCCGGCCGCCGCAGTCTCGACATTGCCGGCGGTGGCGCACTTGCCTTCGACCATTTGATCCTGGCGACAGGATCGCGCCCGCGTGCCTTGCCATTACCCGGCGCGGAGCTGTTCGGCGTGGTGTCGCTGCGCTCGCTGGCCGATGCCCGGCTGATTCGGGACTTGAGCGCGCATAGCGAAGATGTCGTCATTCTCGGCGGCGGCTTCATCGGACTGGAAATCGCCGCGACGCTTCGGGCGGCGGGCCGCACCGTCACCGTTGTCGAGGCGGTCGACCGGCTGCTTGGCCGCGCCGTGGCGCCCGTGGTGGCCAGCCATGTCCGGCAAAGGCTGGAAGCGACAGGCGTGCGAATCCTCACCGGCACCTCGATTGCAAGGCTCGAAGGCGAAGACGGCCATGTCACCGCCGCGATCACCTCCTCGGGCGAAAGGCTGCCGGCGCACATGGTCGTGGTGGGTATCGGTGCCGTGCCGAATGTCGAACTCGCGCAGGAAGCCGGCCTCACCATAGCCAACGGCATCCGCGTCGATCACCAGATGCGCAGCTCGGTGCCGGACATCCTTGCCATCGGCGACGCCGCCTCGTACCGGCACTGGTTCACCGGCGGCGACGTGCGGCTGGAATCGGTGCAAAACGCCACCGACCAGGCGCGGCTCGCCGCGCGCACCATCACCGGTCACGCCGACGGCTATTCGGCGGTGCCATGGTTCTGGTCCGACATTGGCGACATGAAATTGCAGATGGTCGGGCTGACATCAGGCGGCGACAGCCATGTCGTGCTCGGTGACCTGCCCGACAACAAGTTCTCGATCTACCACTATGCGGGAGACCGGCTGCTCGGCATCGAATCCGTCAACCGCCCCGGCGACCACATGCTTGGTCGCAAGATGCTCGGCGCCGGTTTCTCGCCGACGCCGGAAACGGTTGCGGAGGGACCGGATGGGTTGAAGGCGGCATTGGCCGCGTTTCAGCAGAGTGAACCTGCAAAGGCTATTGGGTAGAAGACACCCGAGATCAAACGTCAATTTCGACGTCTGCGCTGCCCCTCACCCGCCTGCCGGCACCTTCTCCCCGTATAGTGACTGGGAGAAGGCAAGCACTGCTCAGGCGGCGCAGACTTCGCGGATCGAGCTTTCCAGGATGTCGAGCGCTTCGTTCATGACCTCGTCCTGGATGGTGATCGGCGCCAGGAAGCGGATGACGTTGCCGTGGACGCCGCAGGTCAACAGGATCAGACCCTTGTCGAGCGCCTTCAGGCGGATCGCGTTGGCGATCTCGGCCGACGGCAGGCCCTTCTTGACGTCGTTGAATTCGACCGCATTCATGAAGCCCAGCCCCCTGACGTCGACGATCTCGGGCACGTCGTCACGGATCGACTGCAGGCGCTGCTTCAGCCGCGCACCCAGCGTGTTGGCGCGGTCGCAGAGCTTTTCGTCCTCGATGACATCCAGGACGGCGTGTGCCGCGGCGACGCCGATCGGGCTGCCGCCGTAGGTGCCGCCGAGCCCGCCGGGGCTGGGCGCATCCATGATCTCGGCGCGGCCGGTGACCGCCGACAGCGGAAAGCCGCCGGCCAGGCTCTTGGCCATGGTGGTGATGTCGGCCGCCACCTCGTGGTGGTCCATGGCGAACATCCTGCCGGTGCGGGCAAAGCCGGTCTGCACTTCGTCCGCGATGAGCAGCATGCCGTGCTGGTCGCAGAGCTTGCGCAGCGCCGTCAGGAGTTCACGCGGCGCGTCGTAGAAGCCGCCCTCGCCCTGAACCGGCTCGATGATGATCGCGGCGACGCGGGCCGGATCCACATCCGCCTTGAACAGCTTGTCGAGCGCCGCCAGCGAATCGGCGACCGAGACGCCATGCAGTTGCACGGGGAACGGCACGTGGTAGACGTCGCCCGGCATGGCGCCGAAGCCTACCTTGTAGGGCACGACCTTGCCGGTCAGCGCCATGCCCATGAAGGTGCGGCCGTGGAAGCCGCCGCCGAAGGCGATGACGGCCTGGCGGCCGGTGGCGTTGCGAGCGATCTTGATGGCATTCTCCACCGCCTCGGCGCCGGTGGTGACGAAGATGGTCTTCTTCTCGAACTTGCCGGGCAGCATGGCGTTCAGCCGTTCGGCCAGCCGCACATAGCTCTCGTAAGGCACGACCTGGTGGCAGGTGTGGGTGAAGCGGTCGAGTTGCGCCTTGACAGCCTCGATTACCCTGGGATGGCGATGGCCGGTGTTGACGACGGCGATGCCAGAGGAGAAGTCGATATAGCGGCGGCCCTCGACATCCCAGATCTCCGAATTCTCGGCCCGGTCGGCGTAGATTTGCGTGGTCATGCCGACGCCGCGCGAGATCGACTGGTTCTTGCGTTCGGAAATGGCGGAGTTCTTCATCATATCCCTCACCGGGCCGGGGCCCGTTCTGTTTGATGCCGTTCAGTTCCCTTCTGGGCTTATTTCAGGTTTTCCTCAAGCCGGCACCATCGCCGGGTCGATTGGGCCTGACTTGACCAGTCCGGCGATACCCTTGCGAGACCGGTTTTCCTTTTTTCCGCGATCGACTATCCTCCTGATTTCCGCGAGGGACCGCGACGGGCCGCGGCCGGGGGAGCCATGAGCAGGAACGTGACATCGTCTGTCTCCCCGCCATCCGCCAAAACTCCGAGCCTTTTGTCTTTTCCAGCCGCTTCAATTCTCGCCTGCACGGCCTTGGCGCTGCTCGCCGGTTGCCAGAAGCAGGAGGTGGAGGAAAAGAAGCTGCCGGTCATGGTGCGCACCGAAACGGTGGCGATGGCCGACTATGCGCCGAGAACCTCGCTGACCGGGGTGATCGCGGCGCGCACGCTCAACAATCTTTCGTTCCGGACGCGTCGCCGAGCGGCTTGTCGATGTCGGCCAGCATGTCGATCAGGGGACAGTGCTTGCCCGCATCGATCCGCAGGAGCAGGAATCCGATCTGCGATCGGCGCAGNGCGCAATTGACCCAGGCCGCGGCCACTTTCGAGCGGCAAAAGACGCTGCTTGCCCAGGGTTTCACCACCAGGCGCGATTATGACGCGGCCGACCAGGCACTGAAGGTGGCGCAAGGCAGCGTGGATGCCGCGCAGAGCGCGCTCGCCAACGCCCGGCAGAACCTGTCTTTCACCGAACTCAAGGCCGGCGCCGCCGGCGTGATTACCGCCCGCCAGGTCGAAGCCGGCCAGGTGGTGCAGGCGGCGCAGACCGTCTTCACCGTTGCCGAGGACGGCGACCGCGACGCCGTGTTCAATGTGCAGGAGACGCTGGTCGCCAGGACGCCGGCCTCGCCGGCGGTGACGATCACGCTGTTATCCGATCCGCAGGTCAGAGCAACGGGCAAGGTGCGCGAGATCTCGCCGGCGGTCGACCCGGCTTCGGGCTCGATAAGGGTCAAGGTAGCCATTCCCGATACGCCCGCCGGCATGCCGCTGGGGGCGGCCGTCATCGGCTCGGTCGGCGCCAAGCCGGCGAAGGCGATCCTGTTGCCCTGGCAGGCCCTGACATCCAGCGCCGGCAAGCCGGCGGTCTGGATCGTCGATCCCGCGACCAAGGCAGTCGCGACGACGCCGGTCGAGGTGCTGGCGTTCGATTCGGGTACCGTCGTCATTGCCAAGGGACTGAACGCGGGCCAGAGCGTCGTTACGTCGGGCGGGCAATTGCTCAACCCCGGCCAGACAGTCGAAATATCGGGAGCGGCGCAATGAAGCGGCTCCTGCTTGGCCTTGCCGCGCTTGTCGCGCTCGCAGCCTGTTCGAAATCGGAGGACAAGCCGCCGGAGGTCGTCCGGCCGGTGCTGTCGGTCGTGGTCGAGCCGCGCACCATCCAGACCTTCGGTTTCGCCGGCTCGGTCGAACCGCAGGTCAGTGCCGATCTTGCCTTCCGACTGCTCGGTCGCGTCGTCTCGCGCGACGTCAAGGTCGGCGACATCGTCAGCAAGGGCACGACGATCGCGGCACTCGACCCAACCGCGCTGGAGCTGGCCGTCCAGGCGGCCAAGGCCGAACTCTCCAATGCGCAGGCGCAGTTCGCCAATGCGGCCGCCAGCGAGGAGCGCCAGCGCCAGTTGCTCACCTCGGCCAATACGTCGCAGTCTGTCTTCGATGCCGCGCAGCAGGCACGCAAAGCCGCGGAAGCCAGCGTCGAGCGGGCAAAAGCTTCGCTGGCCAAGGCCCAGGAGCAGCTCGGCTATGCCAGGCTGTTCTCGGATTTCGACGGCGTCGTCACCGCCGTCGGCGCGGAGGTCGGCCAAACCGTCTCGCCGGGCCAGACGGTCGTCACCGTGGCGCGCTCGGACCCGCGTGAAGCGGTCGTCGATATTCCCGACCAGTTGACCGGCGATCTCTCGGCGGGCACGCCGTTCCAGGTCATCCTGCAGTCGCTGCCGACAATCCGGACAGAGGCCAAGCTGCGCGAGATCGCGCCCCAGTCCGAGGGCTCGACCCGCACCCGGCGCGTCAAGCTGACGCTCACGGACCCGCCGCAAGCCTTCAGACTCGGTTCGACGGTAACCGCGACCCGGATGACCAAGGTCGTACCAACGATCGAATTGCCAATCTCGGCGCTGCTCGAAAAAGACGGTTCTGAAAAAGTGTGGATCGTCGATCCAAAGACCTCGAGCGTGAGCGCGCGCGATATCAAGGTCGCGCGGAAGGCTGGCGGCACCTTCACCGTGGCGGAAGGCCTCGAAGCCGGCATGCGAGTCGTCACCGCCGGCGTTCACAGCCTCGTCGACGGCCAGAAGGTCAAAGTGCCCGAGGGAGGGGCCTCATGAAGGGCTTCAACCTCTCCGACTGGGCGCTCAATCACCGCTCACTGGTCTGGTATTTCATGCTGGTCTTCGTGGTCGCTGGCGTATTTTCCTATCTTAATCTCGGCCGCGAGGAAGATCCCAACTTCACCATCAAGACCATGATCATCCAGGCCAACTGGCCGGGTGCCTCGGTCAAGGAGACGGTGCAGCAGGTGACCGATCGCATCGAGAAAAAGCTCGAGGAGCTCGACAGCCTCGACTTCACCAGATCCGTCACCACCGCCGGCCAGACCGTAATTTTCGTCAACCTGAAGGACACCACCAAGGCGCGCGACGTCGTGCCGAACTGGCTTCAGGTGCGCAACATGGTCAACGACATCAAGGCGCAATTTCCGCAAGGCGTGCAGGGACCGTTCTTCAATGACCGCTTCGGTGATGTTTATGGCAACATCTATGCCTTCACATCAGACGGGCTGACGCCACGCCAGTTGCGCGACTACGTGGAGGATGTCAGGACCAAGATCCTCACCGTGCCCAATGCCGGCAAGGTCGATCTGGTCGGCGCGCAGGACGAGGCCATCTATCTCGAATTCTCGACGCGACAGATAGCTGCGCTTGGCCTCAACCAGCAGCAAATCGTCGCCAGCCTGCAGGCCCAGAATGCGATCACCCCGTCCGGCGTCATCCAGTCCGGGCCCGAGCGCATCAGCGTGCGCGTCGGCGGCCAGTTCACCTCCGAGGAGAGCCTGCGCGCGATAAACCTGCGCGTCAACGATCGGTTCTTCCGGCTGAGCGACGTGGCGACGATCACGCGCGGTTATGCCGACCCGCCGACGGCCTTGTTCCGCTTCAACGGCCAGAACGCGATCGGCCTTGCCATCGGCATGAAGCCAAACGCCAATCTGCTCAAATTCGGCGAGGCGCTGCATGCGGAGATGAACAAGGTGTTGGCCGACCTGCCGGTCGGCGTCGGCGTGCATCTGGTGGCCGACAGCGGGCGCTGGTCGGCAATCCCGACATCGACCACTTTTCCTCCTATATCGGTCAGGGCGCCGTGCGCTTCGTGCTGGCCTATGACGTGCAGCCCGCCAATCCCTATTTCGGCCAGACGGTGATCGTCACCAAGAGCATCGAGGCCCGCAACCGGGTGAAGCCGGCGCTGGAGAAGCTGTTGCGCGCGGAGTTTGTCGGCACGGACGCTTTCGTCAAGCCGCTTGAGCTCGGACCGCCGGTTGGACGGCCTGTACAGTACCGCGTCGGCGGCCCTGACATCCAGACGGTGCGAGAACTGGCGCAGCAATTCGCCGGCGTGATCTCGGCCAATCCGAAACTCGCAGCGCCGACTTTCGACTGGAACGAACCGCAGCGTGTGCTGAGGGTCGACGTGCTGCAGGACAAGGCGCGCCAACTCGGCATCACCTCGTCCGACATCGCCAGCACACTGAACAGCACGGTGGGCGGCGCGACGATCACGCAGGTGCGTGACGCGACGTACCTGATCAACGTCGTGGCTCGCTCGCGCGAGGCCGAGCGCGGCTCGATCGAGACGCTGCAAAACATCCAGTTGCCGACCGGAAATGGCGAGGCGATCCCACTCGCCGCGGTGGCCAATTTTCGCTACGATCTGGAGCAGCCCACCGTGTGGCGACGCGATCGCATCCCAACCATCACCGTGCGCGCCGGCTTGGTCGGCGACGTGCTGCCGGCGACCGTCGTCAACGAGTTGAAACCGTCGGTCGACGCTTTCGTCGCCAAGCTGCCGCCCGGCTATTCGGTCGAGACCGCCGGCTCAGTCGAGGAAAGCGCCAAGAGCCAGGGGCCGATCGCGGCCGTGGTGCCGCTGATGCTGTTTGTCATGGCGACCATCCTGATGGTGCAGTTGCAGAGTTTCCAGCGCCTGTTCCTGGTGGTGGCGGTGGCGCCGCTCGGGCTGATCGGCGTGGTCTCGGCCCTGGTGCCAAGCGGGGCTCCGCTGGGCTTCGTCGCCATTCTCGGCGTGCTGGCGCTGATCGGGATCCTGATCCGCAACTCGGTCATCCTGATCGTGCAGATCGAGGACCTTGTCGCCGAGGGCAGGGATCGCTGGGCCGCGGTCATCGAGGCAACGGAGCACCGCATGCGGCCGATCGCGCTGACGGCGGCCGCGGCCAGCCTGGCGCTGATCCCGATCGCGCGCGAGGTGTTCTGGGGGCCCATGGCGTATGCGATGATGGGCGGCATCATCGCGGGTACCGCGATCACGCTCTTGTTCCTGCCGGCGCTTTATGTGACGTGGTTCAGGATCAAGGAGCCGAAGCGGGAACAGGGCGGCGAAGTAGACGTCGCCGCTGTTGCGGAAACTTAAGGCGAGGGCGAGCTCCTCGGCGTGACGCGGAGAACTATCGTCAGATCTGCTCGGGAGCCGTTCTCACAAACCCGTCGCTGGCCCGCAACAGGTTGCGCGTATAATCCTTCGTCACACGGCGCTCGACGAGATCGTTGGCCACCAGATTCTCCACCGCCTCGCCGCCCTGCATCACCATCAGCCGCTCGCACATATGAGTGATGATGGCGAGGTCGTGGCTGACCATCAGGAAGGTCAGCTTGCGCCGCCGGCGGACTTCCTCCAGCAGGTTGAGGACTTCCGCCTGCACCGAGGCGTCCAGCGCCGAGGTCGGCTCGTCGAGCAGCAGGATCGAGGGCTCGAGGATGAGCGCGCGCGCGATCGCCACACGCTGGCGCTGACCGCCAGAAAGCTGGTGCGCGTAACGGAAACGAAAGCCGTTGCCGAGGCCGACCTCGTCGAGCGCGCGTTCGATCCGCTTTTCGCCATCGGCGAAAGCATGGATGGCGAGCGGCTCCTGCAGCAGGCGGTCGACCGTCTGGCGCGGGTGCAGCGAGCCGTAAGGATCCTGAAAGACCATCTGCACTTCGCGGTAAAAGGCCTTGTCGCGGCGCGCGCCGAGCGTCTTGCCATTGACTGTGATGCTGCCCGAGGCGACCGGCGCGAGGCCGGCTATGGCCCGCAGCAATGTCGACTTGCCCGAGCCGGATTCGCCGACCAGGCCGAAGGATTCCCCCGGCTGCACGTCGAGGCTGACGCCTTTCAGCGCGCGGAAGCGATCGAAGATCACCTCCAGCCTGTCGACGGCAATCGCTGAAGTCATGCCGCCCACTCCGGCTTGCGGTCGAGCACGGGCAGCGGGTGACGGTCGGCGCCGATCTTTGGCATGCAGTTGAGCAGCCCGCGCGTGTAGGGATGCTGGGCCTGACTCAATTCCGACGCCTTGAGCTGCTCGACGACTTTGCCGGCATACATGACGATGACGCGGTCGCAGAAGGACGAGACCAGGCGCAGATCGTGCGAGATGAAGATCAGCCCCATGCCGCGCTCCGCGACCAGCCTGTCAAGGATGCCGAGCACGTCGAGCTGCACCGTGACGTCGAGCGCCGAGGTCGGCTCGTCGGCGATCATCATCTCCGGTCCGGCGATCAGCATCATGGCGATCATGGCGCGCTGGCCCATGCCGCCCGACACTTCGTGCGGATGCAGGTCGAAGACGCGTTTGGGATCGCGGATCTGCACCGCCTCGAGCATGGCCAACGCGCGCTCGCGCGCCTCGGCCTTGCCGACCTTTTCGTGGGTGCGCAGCGTCTCGACGATCTGGCGGCCAATGCTCATCACCGGATCGAGGGAATATTTCGGGTCCTGCAGGATCATGGCGATGCGGTTGCCCCGCAGCGCCCGGCGTTGGCGTGGCGAGATGCCGAGCAGGTCGATGCCGTCAAAACTCAATTTATTGGCCGATATCCGGGCCTGCGGCGGTGTCAGGCCCATGATGGCGCGGCCCGTCTGCGACTTGCCGGAACCGGACTCGCCGACGATGCCGAGCCTCTCGCGGCCGAGAGAGAAGGAAACGCCGCGCACCGCCTCGATCATGCCGGTGCGGGTCGGAAAGGTGACGCGCAGATCCTCGACGTCGAGAAGCGTGCTCCTTGATCGCTGCTGATCAGGGCGGCCACTCATTGGTCACCGCTGCGGGGATCGAGTGCGTCGCGCAGGCCGTCGCCAAGCAGGTTGAAGCCGAGGCTGACGATTAGGATGGCGAAGCCCGGCGCACCAGCCACCCACCATTGGTCGAGGATGAAGCGGCGACCCGAAGCGATCATGGTGCCCCATTCCGGCAGCGGCGGCTGCGCGCCAAGGCCGAGGAAGCCGAGGCCCGCGGCCGTCAGGATGATGCCAGCCATGTCGAGCGTCACGCGGACGATCAGCGAGGAGATGCACAATGGCATGATGTGGCGCAGCACGATGCGGAAAGGCGAGGCGCCCATCAATTGCACTGCCTTGATGTAGTCCGAGTTGCGCACGGTAAGCGTCTCGGCGCGGGCGATGCGCGCATAGGGTGGCCAGGAGGTGATGGCGATCGCCAGCACGGCGTTCTCGATGCCGGGGCCAAGGGCGGCGACGAAGGCCAGCGCCAGCACCAGCTTGGGGAAGGCAAGGAAGATGTCGGTAACGCGCATCAGTATGGCATCGGTCCAGCCGCCGGCATAGCCGGCGACGGTGCCGACCAGGAGACCGATGGGGGCGGCGATGATGGCGACCAGGACGACGACATAAAGCGTCCAGCGGGAGCCGTAGAGGATGCGCGAATAGATGTCGCGGCCGAGATCGTCGGTGCCGAACCAGTGCTGCGCACTTGGCGCCAGCAGCCGCGCGTTCTTCAGGTCACCGAAGGTCGGCGAATACGGCGCCAGCACACCGGCAAGGATGGCGACGAGCAGCAGGGCGATGATGATCAGCAGGCCGACAAAGGCCAGACGATTGGCGGAAAAGCGCCGCCACGCGACATAGGCGCGGCCGAGCCTTGCCTGCGTGCGGGATGCCGGCCGCTCCGACAGCAACCATTCGCGACGGCTCTGGATCGCTTCGGCGCTCATCCTGTCTTCGTCCTCGGGTCGAGTACACGGTAAAGCAGGTCGGACAGAAGATTGATGGCGATGAACACCGAGCCGATGACGATGGTGCCGCCGAGAACGGCGTTCATGTCGGCGTTCTGCAGCGAGTTGGTGATGTAGAGGCCGATGCCCGGCCAGGAGAAGACGGTCTCGGTCAGCACCGAGCCCTCGAGCAGCCCGGCATAGGACAACGCGATCACGGTCACCATCGGCACGGCGGCATTGCGCAGCGCGTGGCCCCAGATGATGCGGGTTTCCGACAGGCCCTTGGCGCGCGCGGCGACGACATATTCCTGGGCGAGTTCGTTGAGCATGAACGAGCGCGTCATGCGGCTGATATAGGCGAGCGAGAAATAGCCGAGCAGCGAGGCCGGCAGGATGATGTGCCGGAAGGCGTCCCAGAAGACGTCCCACTGCCTCTGCATCGCCGAATCGAGAAGGTAAAAACCGGTGACCGGCGTGAAGGTGTATTCGTAGACGACATCGAGCCGTGCAGGGAAGGCCACCCATTGCAGTTTGGCGTAGAACAGCACCAGGGCCAGCAGACCGAGCCAGAAGATGGGTACGGAATAGCCGATCAGGCCGATGATGCGCACGACCTGATCGACGAAGCTGCCGCGTTTGACCGCGGCCAGCACCCCGAGCGGGACACCGAAAAACGCGCCGATCAGCGTCCCCAGTGTCGCCAGTTCCGTCGTTGCCGGAAGAGCGCGGCGGATATCGGTCATGACAGGGTTGGTGGTCAGCACCGAGGTGCCGAAATCGCCGCTCAGCGCATGTTTCACATAGATGTAGAACTGCTCGATCAACGGCAGGTCCAGGCCCATCTCGCGGCGCGTGCGCTCCACGACATTGGCGGGTGCCCGGTCGCCCAGAACGGCCAGCACCGGGTCGATCGGGATGACACGGCCAATGAAGAAGGTGACCGCGAGAAGACCAAGATAGGTCGTCACCGCAATGACCAGGAATCGGCCGAGCGAAGATGCAAGGGCGACGGCGCGGGCGCTGCCGCGCCCGCCCTCGTTTTCAATCGCGCTCATGCGGGCGTGTCCGCGAACGCTATTCCTTGGAGACCGGCCCAACGAAGTTGGTGTCGAAGCTCGGGCCGAGCGCGAAGCCCTTGAGGTTCTTGCGCAGGCCGGCCACCTCCAGTTGCTGGTGGATGATGACGAAGGGGCTGGTGTCGAGGATCTTCTTCTCGAGATCCTTGTACATATCCGCGCGCTTGCCGGAATCCTTCTCGAGCAGGGCTGCTTCCGTCTCCTTGGTCAAGTCTGGAATGTCCCAGCTGTTGCGCCATGCAAGCGTATGGGATTTACCGGCATCCGAATTGTCCGGATTCGAGGCGAAAGTCTGGGCGTTGGAGTTCGGATCGAAATAGTCCTGGCCCCAATTGCCGATGTAAATGTCGTGGTTGCGGGCGCGATACTTGGTCAGCGTCTGCTTGCCGTCGCCGGGGATGATTTCGAGCTTGATGCCGGCCTGTCCGAGCGTCTGCTGGATCGATTCCGCCATGCCGGTGGTCGGCTGGCCGGTGCGTACGTCCATGGTGACGCTGAAGCCGTCGGGCAGGCCGGCCTTGGCCAGCAACTCCTTGGCCTTGGCGACATCGAGCTTGAAAGGGTTCTCGTCCAGTTCGCCCAGAACGCCCTTGGGCAGGAAGGTCTGGTGGATCTCGCCGATGCCCTTGAGGATGGTCGTGCTCAAGGCATCATAGTCGACCAGGTATTTGAAGGCCTGACGGACCTCGGGCTTGGCGAGGTTCGGGTTCTTCTGGTTGAGGCTGATATAGTAGACGGTGCCTTTCGGCGCGCTGGTGGTGGTGAGGTCGGCATTCTTCGCGATGGCGTCGAGATCGTTCGGCTCGAGGTTGCGGGCAACGTCGATGTCGCCGGCTTCGAGCGCCAGGCGCTGCGCCGAGCTTTCCTTCATGTTGCGGTAGATGACGCGGGCGAGTTTGGCCTTTTCGCCGTAATAATTGTCGTTGCGCTCCATGACGACAGCCTCGTTGGCACGCCATTCACGCAGCTTGTAGGCGCCCGAGCCGGCATAGCCTGTCTTCAGCCAGGCGTTGCCGAAGTCGTTGTCCCATTTGTAGTCGGCGCTCGGCGTGACCGCGGCGACATGTTCCTTGACCAGCTTGGCGTCGACGATGGAAGCGACGGTGGCCGACAGGCAGTTCAGCACGAAACTTGGCGCATAGGCCTTGTCGACGGTGAACTGGAAGGTTGTGTCGTCGACCGCCTTGGCCTTCTCGGTGACGTTGTCGCCGCTGATGCCGAACTGATCGATGATGAAGGCCGGGCTCTTGTCCAGCTTGACGGCGCGCTCGAACGACCAGGCGACATCGGCGGCGGTGATCGGGTTGCCGGAGGCGAATTTCAGGCCGGGCTTGAGCTTGAACGTATAGGTCAGGCCATCATCGGAGACGGTCCAGCTTTCGGCGAGGTCGGGCTTGACCTTGGAAGTGTCGCTGAGGTCGAGGCGGACAAGAAGGTCATAGGTGTTGCCGGTGACTTCGGCGGTCGACAGCTCGAACGCCTCGCCCGGATCCATCGAGATGATGTCGTCGATGGCAAAACCTTCGACAAGCGTGTCGGCGGGGGTGACCGCGCCAGCCGGCGCTCCAGCCAGAAGCAGCGCCGACATGGCGGCGCCCGCAAGCAGGATGCGGGATCGTAGAGCAAGCTTTTCCATCATCATGATGATTGTTCCCTCTTTTTGTTGTTTGTTGACCTGAGTTCCCGGCTCAGGGTTGCGGTGTTCTTTCAAGGCTCGACGAGAGCCTCTGCCCCACTAACGTCGTGGTTTTTGTCCAGTTGGTCAACACCATATCCGGCGGCCTGGCGGTGGGCAACGAGCATTTATGCGACGGTTGATTGGACCAGAATGGCGGGCGCCGTGTCGACGCATGCACCAGCCATTCGAGGGCATCGATGGAGAAAAATCTGCTAAATTCGGAGTTATTTCAGCGCCGCGACGAGGCCGGCATCGGGAAAGCAGGTGGCGGCCTGGCCATTCTTTTCCTGCCATCTGCCGATCGAGCGACGGGTCTTGAAGCCGGGCAGGCCGTCGGCGCTGCCGACATCATAGCCCTTGGCTTCCAAGGCCCGCTGCAAGGCGGCGATGTCGGAGCGGCGGAGATCGCCGACCGCACCCCAGCCAGCGGTAAAATTCTGATCGCCATGGGCGATGCGGTCGGCGCCATGGCCGATGAACAGCGCATAGAGGTCGCTGGTGTTGTATTCCTTCAGCACGTAGAAATTGGGGGTGGCGATGAAGGCCGGACCGCTGCGCCCGGCCGGCATCAGCAGAAAACCTTCCGCCTTCAGCTCGCTTGCAGGGAACGCTTTGCCGCCGACGCGCTCGATGCCCATGGCAGCCCATTGCGCAATCTTTTTGCCCTGGTCCGGTCCCTCCAGCGAACAGGAGACGCTCTGGGGCACCATCACCTCGAAACCCCAGCCGCGTCCCCTCACCCAGCCGTAGTGGACAAGATAATTAGCGATCGAAGCCAGCACATCGGGCGTCGAATTCCAGATGTCGACGCGGCCGTCGCCGTCGAAATCGACGGCATGCTTGAGGAAAGAGGTCGGCATGAATTGAGGCTGGCCGAGCGCGCCGGCCCAGGACGATTTCATCGCGCCGACCGGGGCCAGTCCGCGCTGGACGATTTCCAGCGCCGCCAGCAGTTCTGTGCGGAAGAAATCCTTTTTCGTCGATATGAACGCCTTGGTGCCCAGCACCTCGAAGGCGTCGTAGGGCATCTTCGCCGCGCCGAAGCCGGTTTCGCGGCCCCAGATCGCCAGCAGGATTTCGCCCGGCACGCCATAGCGCTTCTCGATCGAGGCAAGCGTGCGGGCATTGGCGGCTTCGCGGGTGCGTCCGCCTGATGTCACCGCACGAACCGTCTTGTCGGCAAAATAGGCGCCGGGCGAACCGAACTCGGCCTGGTGCTGCTTCTGCGGCGTCTTCGGCTTCTCGCCCGGCATGACAAGGTCGGGGAGTTTGAGGTTCGGCTTCACGCCGCTGAAGGCGGCATCGAAAGTCTGCTTGGAGACGCCTTTCGCCTTGGCTTCCGGCCAGAGGTCGGTTTGAAGCCAGGCACGGAACTGGTCGTCGATCTTGGCGGCGGAAGCGGGGATGGTGAGGAAGACGGCGAGGAGCGCGGCTAGCAAGAATGCAAGACTAAATTTGCGAAGGTCGTGTTCCGTGGCAATCATCTCCAGGAACGCCTCAAAACGCAGTCCGCGAGCGCAGAGCTGCCGCCAGTGTGCCTTCGTCGAGATAGTCGAGTTCACCGCCCACCGGCACGCCGTGCGCCAGCCGCGTGATCTTGACCTCGAAACCGGAGAGCTGATCGGTGAGGTAGTGCGCGGTGGTCTGGCCCTCGACCGTCGCGTTGACGGCGAGGATGATTTCCTTGATTTCGCCCCCGGCGACGCGATCGATCAGCGAGCGGATGTTGAGCTGGTCGGGGCCGATACCGTCGAGCGGCGACAGCGTGCCGCCGAGCACGTGGTAGCGCACATTCATCGCCGCCGCCCGCTCCAACGCCCAGAGATCAGAGACGTCCTCGACGATGATCAGGGTGGCGGCATCGCGACGCGGGTCGGTGCAGATCATGCAGGGGTCCGAGGTGTCGACATTGCCGCAGGTCGAGCAGATGCGCACCTTGTCGGCGGCCTCGCCCATGGCGGCGGCGAGCGGCGACAGCAATTGTTCCTTCTTCTTGATCAGGTGCAGCGCGGCGCGCCTGGCCGAACGGGGGCCAAGCCCCGGGACCTTGGCCAGGAGCTGGATCAGGCGTTCGATCTCGGGACCGGCGATTCGCTTCGACATCGCTCTGATCTAGGATTTTTCCGAGCGCTTTGAAACATCTCCGTCGATGCACGGTTCGCCATGCTGCCATGCGAGAATCAGTTTGCTTCGAGCGGGCGGCCCTGGCTGACGATCATCGCGCCGATGGCATCGGTGTTTTCAGGCGTCGACTGGAATCCCATCGAGGCTTCTTGCGGAGCGTCCTGGATCGAGGAGATGACCCGTTTGTTCGAGGTTCCGCTGTTCAGGGTTCCGCCAAAACGGGCGGCATCCGGCTCTTCCATCGGCTCCTGCATGGCAACTTGCACCGGCTTCGCCGAGACCCGCGCGGATTTTGCCGTCGGCGCCGCGGCCGCGGTCAGATAGGTCTGCCGCGCGGGGACGGTATAGACAGGCTCCGGCTTGGCCGCCGGTTCCGCCGCGGCGGTCATGTAGACTTGCTGGGCTGGAGCGTTGCGAAGTGATGCCTTGGCCGGGCGCACCGTCTCGACGGATGCGACCCGCGTCGCGGGTACCCCCGGCAACGCCGCCGGCTGCTCGGCAGAGGCAATCATCGGCTCATCCGGCAGCGGCTGCCAGTTGCGGCCGCGCTTCTCGTAGAAGGCGTTGCCGCCGGCAACCATGGTGTAGTGCATGTTCTTGTAGGGGAAGCGCAGGCCGGCGGTGTGGAAATACATCGTGTTCTTGAGCTTGGTCTTGCGCTCGCCCTTGAGCACGGCGTCGGCGGCCTCTTCGACATCGGGCAATGCGCGCGAATTCATCGATCTGGTCATGACGCCCGGCGCGAACTGCCCGGGCTCACCGACCACTTGGCAGATGGTGCTGCCATGGTTGCCCGAGCGCAGCCGGTTCATCACCACCGTGCCGACGGCGATCATGCCGTCGCGGCTCGACCGGTTGGATTCGAAGAACATCGCCCGTTCCAGGCATTCCCTGTCCTTCGGCGTGTGGCTGTAGGCGCGCGAACTCAGGAAGCTCGGCGTGATGGCGTCGGTCAGGCTGGCGACGGACATGCCGTGCGAGGTTGTCTGGCTGCAAGCGGCCAAGAAAAGGGGAGACGTAACGACGCCGAGCAACAGCGGCGTCTTCCATCGCATCGCGATCAACAGGTAACCCTCTCACTTCAATGCCCGCCCCAGGCTGCGGCAAGAATGAGACACTTTCGGGCAAAATGATGGCCAAAACGTTATTAACGGCATACTGTTGCCGAATTGACACAAATAGAGGCTTTCCAGATAGATCGAGCCATCGTTTCACACAGACGATGACCGACCTCTCTTCGTTTTGCCGCAATTCCCTTGGGGAACCGCCAAGTGCTTTATCCCGGCAGGACCGCGCCACGCGTCCAAAACTCCCTATTGCCCGGCGGCGATTGCCGCCGGCTGGCCAGGCTCGACCTCTTCGATCTTCTCCGAAAACAGGCCGCGCCTGAGAAACAGCGCCCGCGCCTCCCTGGCCGCCGGCGCGATCTTGCCCGGCCAGTCGCTGTCGATGAACTCGGCCTTGGTGAAATCAGGATTTGTTTCCGAGGCCGCCTCCAGGAATTCGGCGATTTCCAGCACGATGGCACGTTCATCCCTTGAAAGCGCCGACGTGCCGGCCTCGATCGACGGTCGGTGCACGAAATCCTCGAACAGGTTAAAGTAGCCCTTGACGCCGACGAGATCGACACCGGCATCGCAGTCGGCGAGGATTTCCAGAATCTCGTAGATCCTGTTGCGGATACGCTGCTCGATCAGTCTTTCGGACGGCTCGTCGATCATGGGCGCCGGTCTCAGCCTTCATGCATATCGTTGCCTGCGCATCCTCGGGTCGAGCCCGCGGGCATGCTTTTGGGCGACATGCATCAGAAAGGCAGTTTCATTCCCGGGGGAATGGGCAGGCCGGCGGTCAGCGCCTTGGTCTTTTCCTGCATGATCTGCTCGACCTTGGCCTTGGCGTCATTGTGCGCGGCAAGAATCAAATCCTCGAGGATTTCGACGTCGTCCTCCTTGAACAAAGACGGGTCAATCTTCAGCGACTTGATATCGAATTTTCCGCTCAGCGTGACGCTGACCAGGCCGCCGCCAGCCTGGCCGAGGGCTTCGACCGTGGCAATCTCATCCTGCATGGCCTGGAACTTGGCCTGCATTTCCTTCGCCTTGCCCATCAGGCCGAGAAGATCTTTCATGGTCCGATCCTTTGCGGATTAGTGCTGAATATCAGGGTTCGTCTTCTTCGGCCGGCGGCTCGACCGGCATTTCGGCCTCGCTTGCGTCGGCGTCCGGCGTGTCGGGAATGCGCACGTCGATGATCTTGGCGCCGGGAAAGCGGGCCAGGATGGAGGCCACGGTCGGGTCGTTCCTGGCATCGAGGAAAGCGTTTTCACGCTTCGTCGATTCCATCTCGGCCAGCGTCTGGCCGCCCTCCTCCTTCGACAGCGACACCAGCCAGTTGCGGCCGGTCCAGGCGCGTAGTTTCGTCGTCAGGTCGTTGAGCAGCATCTTGGGCGCATCGTCGGTCAGGCTTACGTCGATGCGGCCCGGTTCGATGCGCACGAGGCGGATGCAGTTCTTGATCAGCACCTTGAAGGCGATGTCGCGTTTCGCGTCGGCAAGGGCAACGATGTCGGCCAGCGATTTCAGCGGTACGGCTTGCGTCTCCGGCGCCGATTGCGGGGGCGCGACGAATGGAGTCGGAGTAGGCGTGGCCTCGACCAGCCGCATGGTCTGCGCGCCGCCCGAGCCGCCAGGCATGCGCGCCTGCGCCACGGCGCCGGCGCCATTGCCGGGATTCACGGGGCCGGGGCTCATCGGCGCGCCGTTCGGGCGCGGCGCGGCGCCAGTTGCAGAGGCGCCGCTCTCCAGCGATCTCAGCGCCTCGTCCAATGTCGGCAGGTCGGCGGCATGGGCCAGCCGGATCAACACCATTTCGGCGGCACTGACCGGCCGGTTGGAGGACTGTACCTCGGGAATGCCCTTGAGCAGCATCTGCCAGGTCCGCGACAGCACCCTGACCGACAAAGCCCGGGCGAAATCGGCGCCGCGCTGACGCTCGTCCTGCGACAGCGAGGCATCGTCCATCGCGGTCGGCACGAAGCGTAGCCTGGTGACGAGATGGTTGAACTCGGCAAGATCGGTGAGCACGGCGGCCGGATCGGCGCCGGTATCATATTGGGCGCGAAACTCCCCAAGGGCGGCCGCCACGTCGCCCTTCATCACATGCTCGAACAGATCGACGATGCGGGCGCGGTCGGCCAGGCCCAACATGGCGCGCACAGCCTCGGCGCTGACCGAGCCGGCGCCATGGGCGATCGCCTGGTCGAGAATGGAGAGCGAATCGCGGGCGGAACCTTCCGCCGCGCGCGCGATCATCGCCAGCGCGTCGTCGTCGACCGAAATGCCTTCCTTGCCGGCGATCGAGGAGAGATGCGAGACGAGCGCGCCGGCGTCGATGCGCCTCAGGTCGAATCGCTGGCAGCGCGACAGGACGGTGATCGGAACCTTGCGGATTTCGGTGGTGGCGAAGATGAACTTGACGTGCGGGGGCGGCTCTTCCAGCGTCTTCAGCAGGCCATTGAAGGCCTGCGTCGACAGCATGTGCACTTCATCGATGATGTAGACCTTGTAGCGGGCCGAGACCGGAGCATAGCGCACGCGTTCGATGATGTCCCTGATGTCGTCGATGCCGGTGTGCGAGGCGGCGTCCATCTCGATGACGTCGACATGGCGGCCTTCCATGATCGCCTGGCAGTGCTCGCCAAGCACGGCGAGGTCGACCGAGGGCTGATCCGTGGTGGCGGTTTTATAGTTCAGCGCACGCGCCAAAATGCGCGCGGTGGTGGTCTTGCCGACGCCGCGCACGCCGGTCAGCATCCAGGCCTGGGCAATGCGGCCGGTGGCAAAGGCGTTGGTGAGGGTGCGTACCATCGGCTCCTGGCCGACGAGTTCGGAAAAATTCGACGGACGGTATTTGCGCGCCAGCACGCGGTAGGCAGCGGCCTTGCCCGTCGCCAGACTATCGGGGCCCGAATTTCCGGCTTCGCTCATTCGCCCGTTAAGCTCCAAAAGGCCGCGCCCAAAGGCGCCGATTCCTGCGCATAGTCTCGCCCGCGCTGCAATGCGTCGTCAATGTCGCGAGGAGGGCCGATGAGGTGGGAGGCTGGAACAATGACCCGTTCCGGGCTCGTTAGGGCTGCTTCCTTCCGGACCTGACCCGGTTGGCGAGTGGATCGTCCACCACCAACCTCCCGCAGTCCATATCGGCAATTGCGCGACGAAATGCAAGTGCGCAGGCAAATCGGAACCGCGAACCACCAGATTCGCTTGCAGCACCGGTGCAGCCGCTCTAGCGTTCATGGTTTAAGGAAACCAAGAAAAGCAAGGGAAACGCCGATGCTGCCGGGCCTGAAGGCCGGATTCACGCTGGATGCCCGGCTGGAGGCCGACAGCGAGCAATTGATGTGGCTGGGGCTGTGCGAATTGCGGGTGATGAACGACCGCCGTTGGCCATGGCTGCTCCTGGTGCCGCAGCGGCCAGGCGTGGAGGAGATCCATGACATGACGCCGCTCGACCAGGCGATGCTGACCTTCGAGACCAATATGGTGGCGCAGGCGCTGAAGAAGGTGAGCGGCTGCACCAAGATCAACACCGGTGCGCTCGGCAACATCGTGCGCCAACTGCATGTCCATATCATCGCACGGTCCGAGGGCGATCCCGGCTGGCCCGGCCCGGCCTGGGGGCACGGGCTGCGCGAGCCCTATGAGCGTTCCGATCTGCGCCGGTTTGCCGAAACGATAAGGGCAGCGCTATAAGCCTTGCCGTGTCCATCCCAAGCGTGTCCATACCAAAGCACCAGAGTCCACATGACCTTCCGCCTGTTTGACGCGCCCGTGCGCGAGCCGAGCCAATTCGTCGGCTTTGCCGGCAACACGATCGACCGGCAATCCGAGAACCGCGCCGACGATTCGGTCGACAAGGCGCTGGCCGATCCGACGACGCGGCTGCTGTTGATGAATGGCGGCAGGCTCCTGCTGAAGCCCGGCGAGGGCGGCCGCCTCGACCCATGGTTCGGCATCGCCGAAAGCGAGCCCTTCAGCCCTTCGGTCGACCAGGGCGTCCTGCTCGGCGTTTCCGAACAGGGGCCGGTGCTGGCGGTGCTGGCTGGCGTCGATGCCGAACAGCTGCCTGAAACCATCAAGGCGATCGATTACCGCTCGGTCTATATGCAAGGGCTGATCGACGAGGCCGCCGCCGGCTCGATGGCGCAGGGCGCCGCCCTGCTTGCCTGGCACGCCAGCCACCGTTTCTGCAGCAAATGCGGCACGCAATCGCAGATGCGGGCGGGCGGCTACAAGCGGCATTGCCCGAATTGCGGCACCGAGCATTTTCCGCGCACCGACCCGGTGGCGATCATGCTGACGGCGACGCGGGAGAAATGCCTGCTCGGCCGCGGCCGGCATTTCGCGCCGGGCATGTATTCGGCGCTTGCCGGCTTCATCGAGCCGGGCGAGACGATCGAGGCGGCGGTGCGCCGCGAAACGCTGGAGGAGGCGGGTATCCGGCTCGGCCGCGTCGTCTACCACGCCAGCCAGCCCTGGCCGTTCCCCTATTCGCTGATGATCGGGTGCTTCGGCGAGCCGCTCAACGAGGACATCCAGGCCGATCTCGACGAACTGGAGGACTGCCGCTGGTTTTTGCGCGACGAGGTGCGCCTGATGCTGGAACGGACGCACCCCGACAACCTGGTCACGCCGCCGAAAGGTGCCATTGCGCACCACCTCATCCGCGCCTGGGTCGACAGCGAATAGCCAATATCGAAGTCATTGCAGGAGAGACAAATGATCCGTCACACCGTCGTCTTCACGCTGAAGCACCCACCGCATTCGCTGGACGAAAAGCGCTTCCTCGTCGACGCCAGGAAAATCCTCTCGGCGATCCGGGGCGTCACGCAATTCGAGCAATTGCGGCAGGTTAGCCCTAAGAACGACTATCGGTTCGGCTTCTCGATGGAGTTCGCCGACCAGGCCGCCTACACCAGGTACAACGACCATCCCGACCATGTCGCCTTCGTGCGCGACCGCTGGGTGCCGGAGGTCGAGACCTTCATGGAGATCGATTACGTGCCGTTGGGCTGGTAGCTCAATCCGCCACCTTCCACTGCTCGCGTGACTCGCTGGCTGGATAGACGCCGAGGATCCGCACTTCGCGCGAAAAGAACCGCAGTTCGTCGAGCGCCAGCTTGACCAGCGGATCGTCGGGGTGGCCCTCGATGTCGGCGTAGAACAGCGTCGCCGTAAAGGCGCCGAGTTGGTAGCTTTCCAGCTTGGTCATGTTGATGCCGTTGGTGGCGAAGCCGCCCATGGCCTTGTAGAGCGCGGCCGGCACGTTGCGGACGCGAAAGATGAAGGTCGTCATCATCTTGACGTCGGATGACGGGCGCTCGGCCCATTGCTTGCTCTTGGTCAGGACGACGAAGCGAGTGACGTTGCTGTCGGTGTCCTCGACATTCTCCTCGATAATGTCGAGCCCGTAGAGCGCTGCTGCCAACGCCGGCGACAGCGCGGCCATGGTGCGGTCCTTGACCTCGGAGACCATCTTGGCGGCGCCCGCCGTGTCGCCGGCGACCACTCCCTTCCAACCGTTCTTGCGGATGTATTTGCGGCATTGGCCGAGGGCGTGGATATGGGTGTGCACGGTCTTGATCTCGTCGCGCCTGACGCCCGGCAGCACCATCAGCTGGAAATGGATCGGCAGGAAATATTCGCCGACGATGTGCAGTTTCGATTCCGGCAGAAGGTGGTGGATGTCGGCGACCCGCCCGGCGATGGTGTTCTCGATCGGGATCATGGCAAGATCGGCCTTGCCGGTCTCGACGGCATTGAACGCGTCCTCGAAGGTCGGGCACGGCAACGGCTCCATCGAGGGATAGACGTTACGGCTGGCGGTGTCGGAATTGGCGCCGGGCTCGCCCTGGAAGGATATTCTATTGGTCTTTTCAGGCATGCTGATATCTCAGTTTGAAAGGATTTGCCTGGCACGGTCCAGGTCTTCAGGGGTGTCGACGCCAAGCGGCAGCGACTGCACGATCTCGGCGTCTATGCGCATGCCGGCTTCCAGGGCCCGCAGTTGCTCCAGCCGCTCGCGGCGCTCCAGCGCCGATGGCTTCAGCGCGACAAAACGCTCGAGTGCCGCACGTCGATAGGCGTAAAGGCCGACATGGTGATAAAGCGGCCCCTCGCCCCAGGGTGCCGTGGCGCGGGTGAAGTAAAGCGCCCGCAACCGTGTGCCGGAGAGCGGCGACCCGACGATCTTTACGACGTTGGGATTGGTCTTTTCCTCATCGCGGACGATCTCGACGCCGAGCGTGGCGATATCCACCGAGGGGTCGTCGAACGGGCTGAGCGACGCGGCGATGACGAGGGGATCGATGGTCGGCAGGTCGCCCTGCACATTGACGATCGTTTCGACCTTGCCCAAGGGATCAAGAGCGATCAACGCCTCGTGGATGCGATCCGAACCCGACTCATGATCCATGCGCGTCATCACGGCCTCGAAACCATGCGCCCGCACCGCTTCGGCCACGCTTTGCGTGTCGGTCGCCACCACCACCCGGCCAAGCCCGGCCTCGGCCGCCCGGCGTGCCACATGAACGATCATCGGCGCGCCCGATATGTCGGCCAGCGGCTTGCCCGGCAGGCGTGTCGAGGCCATGCGGGCCGGGATCAGGATCAAGGTGGACATCGGTCTGGCAAGGCGTTCGAAAAGAGGAGGGGAAAAGTGGCAAAAGGTCTCACTGGAAGCGCCCTTATAGGTGTTGCAACGCCCGAGCAAAAGACCTAGTTTCCGCCCGATTTGACCGGCTCCGGAGGGCGGGTCTCGATACCGACGGACGGAGTGGACGGATCAGTCCGCCGGAAAAGGGAGCAAGGGGCGTATGGATTCCAACGAAGTCAACAAACTGCTCGCCGGATTGCTCGGAACCGTTTTCGTCGTTTTCTCCGTCGGCCTGGTGTCTGACGCGCTTTTTGCGTCGCCCGCTCCCGAAAAACCAGGCTTCGCCATCGAAGCCGCCGAGCCGGNGGAGGGCGGCCCTGCGGCGCCGGCCGCCGCGGCCAAGCCGATCGCCGATCTGCTGGCCACGGCCAATGTCGAGGCGGGTGCCGCCGTGTTCAAGAAGTGCCAGGCCTGCCATTCCGGCGAAAAGGGCGGTCCTAACAAGGTCGGCCCGGATCTGTGGGACCTCGTCGACCGCCCGGTCGCCGAACATGAAGGCTTCGCCTATTCGGCCGGCATGAAGGAATTCTCCAAGGGCGGCACGGAGAAGTGGACCTATGACAACATCAACCACTTCATCACCTCGCCGAAGAAATTCGTGAAGGGAACGGCCATGGGTTTTGCCGGCCTGCCGAAGGACGAGGACCGCGCCAACGTCATCGCCTACCTGCGCACGCTGTCGGACAATCCCAAGCCGCTGCCGGCACCTGGCGCCGCCGCGGACGCCTCCGCACCCGCCAAGCCGGCCGATGGGGCCGCTCCGGCGAAGCCGGCTGACGGCGCCGCACCGCCCAAGCCCGCGGCGCCTGCCGCTCCGGCAGCACCGGCTCCTGCTGCACCGGCGCCCGCCAAATAACCGGATTATTATCGCGACGATCTTGAAAAAGCCGGGTTCAGCCCGGCTTTTTGTTGGGAAAATGCCTGTGCGGCGACAAAGCCGCGCACGGCGGTTTTCACGAGCGCCAAATCATCTAGATTGCCTTTCTGGATGATCTGGCACGCATCGCGAGAGGATAGTGCATGATGGTTGGCCGAACGCTTCTGAGGTCGATGCTGGCGACGGCCCTGCTGGCGGCGGGGTTGCAGGCGACCCGGGCCGACGAGTGGCGGACCACCTCATCGCTGATCGGCGAGTCCAAATACGGCGACAATTTCCAGCACTACGACTACGTCAATCCGAGCGCGCCCAAGGGCGGCACGCTGAATTCGGTGCTGCTTGGCACCTACGACAGCTTCAATCCCTATGTCGTCCAGGGATCGCCGGCGGCGGGTCTTGTCGGCTTCGGCGGCGGCCTGCTCTACGACACGCTGATGGAGCAGGCGACCGATGAGGGCAGCGTCAGCCATCCTCTGATCGCCGACGCCTACAAGTACCCGGCCGATTATTCCTCGGCGACTTACCGGCTCGACCCCCGCGCCAAATGGCATGACGGCCAGCCGATCACCGTCGACGACGTGATCTGGTCGTTCCAGGTGCTGAAGGCGAACAGCCCGCAATACAGCCGTTATTTCGAGAACGTCACCGATGCGGTGGCGATCTCCGACCGCGAGGTCGAGTTCCATTTCAACCAGAAGGGCAACCGCGAACTGCCGAAGATCCTTGGCGATCTCGCTGTGCTGCCGAAGCATTGGTGGGAAGGCACGGACGCCAACGGCAAGAAGCGCGACGTCACCAAACCGACGCTGGAAATTCCACTCGGTTCGGCTGCCTACAAGATCGCCAGCTTCAAGCCGGGCTCGGAGATCGTCTGGCAGCGCGTGCCCGACTACTGGGCGGCCAAGCTGCCGGTGAAGATCGGCCGCGAGAATTTCGACACGCGCCGATACACCTACATCCTCGACGACAATGCCGCCTGGCTTGCCTTCACCAAGGGCGGGCTGGAAGACATCAACCGCGAATACAGCTCCCGCAAATGGGCGACAGCCTATAATTTCCCGGCCATTCAGGCCGGCGACGTCATCAAGAAGGACTTCCAGACCCGGTCGCCACAGCCGATGCAGGGCTTTGTCCTAAACCAGAGGCGGCCGCTGTTCCAGGACCGACTGGTCCGCGAGGCATTGACCATACCCTTCGATTTCGAGAGCATGAATCGCACCTTGTTCTTCGGCTTCAACACACGCACATCGAGCTATTTCCAAGGTACCGAACTGGCGTCCAGCGGATTGCCGCGGGGCAAGGAACTGGAAATCCTGGAAAAGTATCGCGACAAGCTGCCGCCAGAACTCTTCTCTCAGGAGTTCAAGCTGCCCGTCTACGACTCGCCGCAAGCGGAGCGAAAGTATCTGAAGCAGGCCGTCGATCTCTTCGCCAAGACCGGATGGATCATCAAGGGCGGCAAGATGGTCAACGCCAAGACAGGCGCACCGTTCAAGTTCGAGATCCTCGGCTGGAACGACACAGACCAGGTGATCGCCAGCCCTTACATAGCCAACCTGCGCAAGATCGGCGTCGACGCTACCCTGCGCATCATCGACCAGACGCAGTATATCAACCGCGTGAACAATTTCGATTTCGATGTTGTGACGGGTCTGTTCGGCCAGTCGGAGTCGCCCGGCAACGAGCAGCGCGATTTCTGGAGTTCCAAGGCCGCCGATGCGCCTGGTTCGCGCAACCTGATGGGTATCAAGGAACCTGTCGTCGACGCGCTGGTCGATCGCATCATCTTCGCCACCGATCGCGATGATCTCGTCGCCGCCACCCACGCACTCGACCGCATCCTGCTGTGGAACTTCTACGTCGTGCCGCAATATTACCGCTCCGCGGTCTGGCTGGCCTATTGGAACAAGTTCAAGTTTCCCGACAAACAGCCTGCCTATGTCGGTGCCGACATCGATTCCTGGTGGATCGACCCGGACAAGGAAAAGGCGCTGGCGGCCAAGTACAAGGGTCTGAATTGATGGCGGCCCTGCCCCGCCGCGATTTCCTGGCTTTGGGCGGCGCTGCCGCTGCCGCAGCGCTGATGCCGGGCAAAGCCTTTGCAAACATTGCGACCGGCACCAAGCTGCACGGCCTTTCCGCCTTCGGCAACCTCAAATACAAGCCTGATTTCCCACATTTCGACTATGTCCAAGTCGACGCGCCCGTTGGCGGCATCTTCAATTTCTCGCCACCGAATTGGGGCTACAACCAGGATACCCAGACTTTCAACACGATGAACTCCTTCGCCAACAAGGGCGATGCGCCGCCACGCATGGAGATGTGTTTCGACACGCTGATGGTGCGGGCGCTCGATGAACCCGACGCGGTCTATGGCCAGATCGCGGATGGCGTGACGCTCTCCGACGACCGCAATGGCTTCACCTTCTCGCTTCGACCCGAGGCGCGTTTCCATGACGGCGCGCCGCTGACGGCGCGGGATGCTGCCTTCACCTTCAAGCTCTACAAGGAGAAGGGCCATCCCGACCTATCGCTGTCGCTGACGCACATGGTCGATGCCGTTGCCGTCGACGACCGAACGCTTCGGCTTACTTTTTCCGGCAAACAATCGGCCCGCACCGTGCTCAACGTCGTGGAATTCCCGATCCTTTCGAAGGCTTTTTACACTGCCAATCCATTCGACTCTTCACAGTTGAATCCCCCGCTCGGCTCCGGCGCCTACAAAGTCGGCCGCTTCTCGGCGGGTGCATGGATCGAATACGACCGCGTGGCGGACTATTGGGGCCGAGATCTGCCGGTCAATCGCGGCCAGAACAATTTCGACCGCATCCGCATTGAATTCTATCAGAATCGCAACGCCGGATTCGAAGCTTTCAAGAAGGGTGAGATCACTTATCGCGAGGAATTCGTGTCACGGGTTTGGGCCACCGCCTATGATTTCCCTGCAATGACCGCGGGCAAAGTGGCCAAGCATGAATTCCCGGCCGAAAAGCGACCCTCAATGCAGGCTACCGCGGTTAATCAGCGGCGAGAGCAGTTTCGCGACCCTAGGGTGAGGCGGGCGATCGCGCTATGTTTCGATTTCGAGTGGGCGCGCCGCAACTTCTTCTACGGCTCGTACGAGCGTTCGCAATCCTGCTTCGAGAAATCCGACTTTCGCGCCGAAGGGGCACCATCACCGGAAGAACTGGCTCTGCTGGAGCCGCTGCGAAGCCAGCTGCCGGCAGAGGTCTTCGGCGAGGCAGTGACCCAGCCCGCATCCGACGGCTCCGGTCGCGACCGCAAACTGCTTGGCCAAGCGGCAAAGCTTCTGTCCGCCGCCGGGTGGAAGCGATCAGGCGACTTTGTCGTTAACGACAAGGGGGGCCGGCTTTCAGCCGAGTTCATGGTCGATGACGACACCTTCGTCCAGGTCTATTCGCCCTGGGTCGCCAACATGAAGGCGATCGGCATCGACGCCACGATACGGTTGGTTGATTCGGCGCAATACCAGTCTAGGCAGGCGAGTTTCGACTTCGACCTCTTGTCCGCGGCTTTTTCGTTCAGCGCGACGCCGACTCGGGATGATCTCGAAGTCTTCTTCCATTCGAGCACCGCCGGCGTCTCCGGCTCCCGCAACTTGCCGGGTATCTCCGATCCCGCTGTCGACACGCTGATCAATGCCGTGGGCGCGGCAAAGGACCGTGAAAACCTGACCGTGGCGATGCGAGCGCTCGACCGGGTCTTGCGTGCGCGATGCGATTGGATTCCTAGTTGGTTCTTGGCGAATCACCGAGTCGCCTATTGGGACATGTTCGGCTTTCCTGAACAAAAGCCCGATTTCGGCTTTCCGGTCGAGGCGCTGTGGTGGTTCGATAAGGATAAGGCGGCAAAAATTGGCAAAGGCTGAGATATCAGCCCCGCGAGGGCAGAAGGCCTGATGGGCGCCTATATACTGCGCCGCATCCTTTTGATGATCCCGACCCTGTTCGGCATCATGGCGATATCGTTCGCCGTCATCCAGTTCGCGCCTGGCGGGCCGGTCGAGCAGGTCATCGCCAAGCTGACCAACCAGGGCGGCAGCGACCGCCTCGGCGGTGGCGGCGGCGATGCAGGCGGCTCCAATTTCGATGTCGCCGGCGATGTCAGCTCGAAATATCGCGGCGCCCAGGGTCTCGATCCGGAATTCATCAAGAAGCTGGAGAAGCAGTTCGGTTTCGACAAGCCGCCGCTCGAGCGCTTCGGCATGATGCTGTGGAATTATGCCAGGTTCGATTTCGGCAACAGCTATTTCCGCGACATCTCGGTGCTCGACCTGATCCTCGAAAAGATGCCCGTATCGATTTCGATCGGGCTCTGGATCACTTTGTTGTCCTATCTGATCTCGATCCCGCTCGGCATTCGCAAGGCGGTGAAGGACGGCACGCCCTTCGACGTCTGGACCAGTGGCGTCGTCATCGTCGGCTATGCCATTCCGGGCTTCCTGTTCGGCATCCTTTTGATGGTGCTGTTCGCCGGCGGTTCGTTCTGGGACTGGTTCCCGTTGCGCGGCATCGTCTCGGACAATTGGGATCAATTGTCGTGGCCGGCCAAGATCGTCGATTACTTCTGGCACATGACGCTGCCGCTGACGGCGCTGGTGTTGTCGGCCTTCGCAACGACCACGCTTTTGACCAAGAACTCCTTCCTGGAGGAAATCCGCAAGCAGTATGTGGTGACGGCGCGCGCCAAGGGCCTGTCGGAACGGCAGGTGCTTTATGGCCACGTTTTCCGCAACGCCATGCTGATCGTCATCGCCGGCTTCCCGGGTGCGTTCATCTCGGCTTTCTTCACCGGATCGCTGCTGATCGAGAACATCTTTTCGCTCGACGGGCTCGGGCTGCTCGGCTTCCGGTCGGTGGTCGAGCGCGACTATCCCGTGGTGTTCGCCAACCTTTATATCTTCTCGCTGCTTGGCCTTTTCGTCGGGCTCCTGTCCGACCTGATGTACACCTGGGTCGATCCGCGCATCGATTTCGAGCGGAGAGACATCTGATGTCGGAGGCAAGCGTCACCGCCGGTGTCTTGCCGGAGCGGCTCCCGCGGCCGTTCCTGTCGCCGCTCAACAAGCGCCGCCTGCAGAATTTCAAAGCCAACCGGCGCGGCTACTGGTCGCTGTGGATTTTCCTCGTGCTGTTCGTGCTGTCGCTGTTTGCCGAATTCATCGCCAATGACAAGCCGATCATCGCTTCCTACAAGGGCGAGATCCTTTTCCCGGTGATGGTCGCGTACCCCGAGGAAAAATTCGGCGGCTTCTATGCCGTCACCGATTACCGCGACCCGGTTATCCAGGACGAGATCAACGCCCATGGCTGGATGATCTGGCCGCCGATCCGCTATTCCTACCAGACCGTCAACAACGCCATTCCGGAAGCAGCGCCGGCCAAGCCATCATGGGAATATGATGCCAAGACGCGCTGCAACCAATATCCACAAGGAGCCGATGACCCGGCCTGCAATGTCGGTAACTGGAACTGGTTCGGCACCGACGACCAGGCGCGCGACGTGCTGGCGCGCGTCATTTACGGCTTCCGCATTTCGGTGCTGTTCGGCCTGATCCTGACCGCGGGTTCGGCGCTGATCGGCGTCGGCGCCGGTGCCTTGCAAGGCTATTTCGGCGGCTGGACCGATCTCCTGTTCCAGCGCTTCATCGAGATCTGGTCGGCCATACCAGTGCTCTATCTGCTGCTCATCGTCGCCGCCATCCTGCCGCCGGGCTTCTTCATCCTGCTCGGCTTGATGCTGTTGTTTTCCTGGGTGGCGCTGGTCGGGGTGGTGCGGGCGGAGTTCCTGCGCGCCCGCAACTTCGAATATGTCAACGCGGCGCGCGCGCTCGGCGTGCCCAACCGCACCATCATGTTCCGGCATCTGCTGCCCAACGCCATGGTGGCGACATTGACCTTCCTGCCCTTTTTGCTGAGCGGCTCGATCTCGACGCTGACCTCGCTAGACTATCTCGGCTTCGGCCTGCCGCCCGGCTCGGCCTCGCTCGGCGAACTGCTCAAGCAGGCGCAGCGTAACCTCAACGCGCCTTGGCTCGGCATTTCCGGCTTCGTCGTCATCTCGCTGATGCTGTCGCTGTTGGTTTTTGTCGGCGAGGCGACGCGCGACGCCTTCGATCCGCGCAAGACGTTCAAATGAGCGATGCTCCCTTGCTCAGCGTACAGGACCTCAGCGTCGCCTTCAGCCAGGGCGGAGGCCAATCTGTCGCCGTCGACCATATCTCGTTCGACATCGCCAGGGGCGAGACGGTGGCGCTGGTCGGCGAATCCGGCTCAGGCAAATCGGTCTCGGCGCTGTCGGTGCTGAAGCTGCTGCCCTACCCCAGCGCCAGCCATCCCTCCGGCAAGATCCTGTTCCAGGGTGCCGACCTGCTCACGATGAGCGAGAAGCAGTTGCGCCAGGTGCGCGGCAACAAGATCACCATGATCTTCCAGGAGCCGATGACCTCGCTCAATCCGTTGCACACGATCGAGCACCAGATCGTCGAAATCCTGAAACTGCATCAGGGCATGGCCGACCGACCGGCCAAGGCGCGCACGCTGGCCCTGCTCAACGAGGTCGGTATCCGCGATCCGCAGAAGCGGCTGGACGCCTATCCGCATCAGCTGTCCGGCGGCCAGCGCCAGCGCGTCATGATCGCCATGGCGCTCGCCAACGAGCCGGAACTCCTGATCGCCGACGAGCCGACGACCGCGCTCGACGTCACCGTGCAGGCACAGATCCTCGAACTGCTCGCAGGCCTTAAAAGCCGCAAGGGCATGTCGATGCTGTTCATCACCCATGACCTCGGCATCGTGCGCAAGATCGCCGACCGGGTCTGCGTGATGACCAAGGGCAAGATCGTCGAGACCGGACCGACCAAGGACATCTTCGCCAACCCTCAGCACCCCTATACGCGCCATCTTCTGGCCGCCGAGCCGAAAGGCAAACCGCCGGCCGCCAATGCCGACGCCAAGCCTGTCATGACCGGCAAGGACATCAAGGTCTGGTTTCCGATCAAGCAGGGGTTCTTCCGGCGCACGATCGATCATGTTAAGGCGGTCGACGGCATCGACGTCACCGTGCGCGCCGGCCAGACGCTGGGCGTGGTCGGCGAATCCGGTTCGGGCAAGACGACGCTCGGCCTGGCGCTGGCACGCATGATCTCGTCGACCGGGACGATCCAGTTCAACGGCCGCGACATCAACCAGCTCACCTTCAACGCCATGCGACCGCTCAGGCGCGAATTACAGATCGTCTTCCAGGATCCGTTCGGCTCGCTCAGCCCACGCATGTCGATCGCCGAGATCATCGAGGAAGGCCTGAAGATCCACGAGCCGAAGCTGTCGCCCGACGAGCGCGACGACAAGGTGGCCGCCGTGTTGAAGGAGGTCGGGCTCGATCCGGCGACCCGCAACCGCTATCCGCACGAGTTTTCCGGCGGCCAGCGCCAACGTGTCGCCATCGCCCGCGCCATGGTGCTCAACCCGCGCTTCGTCATGCTGGACGAGCCGACATCGGCGCTCGACATGAGCGTGCAGGCGCAGGTCGTCGATCTGCTGCGCAATTTGCAGGCCAAGCACGATCTCGCCTATCTTTTCATCAGCCACGACCTCAAGGTCATCCGGGCGCTGGCCAATGACGTTATCGTCATGCGCAACGGCCAGATCGTCGAAGCCGGCCCTTCCGAACAGATTTTTGAAAATCCGCAAACCGACTATACTCGGGCTCTGATCTCGGCCGCCTTCAAGATCGAGACGGCGCCGACGGGCGTGGTCAGCGAGTGATCCGCACAAGGAAGGGCTGAACGAACCGCGATGGAAAAAGGCCGCATCCTGCTTGCCGTCACCGGCTTTCATCCGCAGCGCTGGCGCGACCTGTTGTCGGCCGAGCGCGAGGTGGTGCTGGAACCGGATGGAGCCAAGGATCCCTCGATCACCTATGCGGTGGTGTGGAAGCAGAAGCCTAATTTGATGTCGTCGCTGCCTAATCTGCGCGCCATCTTCTCGATCGGTGCCGGCGTCGACCATATCTTCGCCGATCCCGGCCTGCCGGACGTGCCGATCGTCAAGGTGGTCGCCGACAACCTCACCCAGTACATGACCGAGTACGTCGTCTGGCGGGTGCTCGATCACCATCGCCAGGGCCTGCTCTACCGGTCGCAGCAGCCAAAGAAGATCTGGCACGAGCCGCAGCAGAGGCCGGCCGGTGACATTTCCATCGGCATCATGGGACTCGGCAGTCTCGGCCGCGCCGCAGCCTCGGCGCTGCTGTCGCTGGGCTTTGCGGTCAATGGCTGGTCGCGCACGGACCGGCCAATGGAAGGGGTGGCGACGTATGGCGGCGAAGCCGGGCTGATTCCGTTCCTCAACGCCACCGACATTCTGGTCGTGCTTCTGCCGCTGACGCCGGACACGCAAGGCATCATAAACTACGGCGTGCTGAAGGAATTGAGGAAACGCAACGGACTCGGCGGCTCGGTGCTGATCAATGCCGGACGCGGCCGCCTGCAGAAGGACGCCGACATCGTGCGCGCTCTGGATGACGGCACGCTGAAGGAGGCGAGCCTCGACGTGTTCGAGGTCGAGCCGCTGCCGAAGACGAGCCCGTTGTGGAACCACCCGAAGGTGTTCGTGACTCCGCATGCCGCGGCGACCTCCGATCCAGCCCATCTGGCGCCACTCATGCTGCGCCAGATGGATGCTTTCGAACGCGGCGAAAAGCTCGACAATCTGGTGGACCGCAAGGCAGGATACTAGCCAGACGTCCTCGTCACCTGGCCAAATCCCAGTCCTGAAAACATTTCTTGATCACCCGGACCGACGACAGTTGCAGCTTCGGCAAGTCGAGCTGCTCGAACGCCACCCGGGATCTTGAGCGGTTTTTCGGCGTGGTCACTGCAATGTGGTGGATCATGTCCCATTTGATGCTGTCGCGCCCACCCTCCAAGGCTCCGCGTCTCTCCTTCTCGAACAACGTACGCCTGAAATAGCGCAGCAGACTTGCCGGGGTGGAAATGTCCAGCAGGATCAATCCGGTCGCGCGCTGGAAGCGTTGCGGCATGCAAACCGAATAATTTCCGTCCATCACCCACCGCTCGCCGGCAATCGCGGCGTCAAGCAAGGCAATGAACTCGTCCCTCGGACGCTGCACCCAATCCGTGTTGGGCAGGTGAAAGAGCAGATCAAGATGAATGGGTGTAAGGCCACGCTTGCGCGCGATCGCGTCGGCAAGCGTCGACTTGCCGCTGTTCGATGGCCCCAGGATGCAGATGCGGTCGCCGAGGTCCGAGAGCTTCATCTGGGCAACATGCATCAGCCAGGCAGAGCGAACTTCTTCTGCTTGTCCGGTTTGCCGCAGTCGCGGCGATCGATCGACCGGTTCATGGCATCGATTTCGCCTGACGCCTTGTCGCTGTCGCGTTGAGCCTTGGAACGCATGTCGGGCGTGAACGGGCCAAAGCCCATGGCGGGATTGGAAAAGGTCGGCTTGGCGGTCGTCGGGAGATTATATTGCTGCGCCAATCCGTTGCGCTGCGCCAGCAGCTGATCGCATGGCACGCTGTCATATTGCAGCGATGACTCGACGTTGGCGTCCTGCCGCTCGGACGCTGAATTGCCCACGCAGCCGGCTGCCGCCAGGCAAGAGGCCAATATCATCATGTTCCAGCGCATCCGATATGCTCCTCCTGATATCCCGCCCTGATGCGACCAGATCGCAAATATCAGTCGCGCACGCAAATCGGACTTTTTCGCAGCAGCAGGATGATGGTCATGCACGCTTCAAGCTGCGTGAGCCTTGCGTGCCACAACGGCCAGCCCTTTGACAGGCTCACTGCGATCCTGCCGGATGGTCGTTGGCTCCAGCGCCAGGATCGAAAGCCCGTTGGCCCCGAGGGTCCGCCTGATATAGGGTTCCGAATGGGCGTAGCGTCGGGAAGGCTGCAGCGCGAAGTCGCCGCTTGCTAGACTCTCGACTGAAAAGGCAAACAGGCCACCCTCGGCGAGCAGGCAGGCGACCGTCCCGATCAGGCCTTCCAGCGCGCCGATGTAGATCAGCACGTCGGCTGATGTCACCAGATCGGCCTTGTCGCCTGAATGGGAAAAATCCTGCAAATCCGCTTTCGTCAGCGCGTCGTAGATGCCCTTTGCCCGCGCCTTCTTCAGCATCCTTGCCGAGATGTCGATTCCCACCAGCCGGTCGACGATCGGCCTCAGCTTCTCGCCCATCAGTCCGGTGCCGCAACCCAGGTCGAGCGCCAGGCGGAGGCGGCCCGGCCTTGCCTTGCGGATGGCAGCGTCGAGCACCTCGGGCAACCGGTAATCGAGCTTGCCGACCAGCATCTCCTCGAATGTCTCGGCATAGTGGTCGAACAGCGTTTCGACAAAGGCGCTGGGCGGCGCCGCGGCGACCGGACCTTTGCCGATCAGCTGCAATTTGAGGGCCGCGCCCTGGCGATCGGCCGGATCGAGTTTCAGCGACATGGCCCAGGCCTGCGCCGCCAGGTCGAGCCTGCCCGATGCCTCCTGCATTTCGCCAAGGCGAAACCAGCCCATTGCCCAGCGCGGCGCCAGCTCCAGTGCGCCAATCAGCAACTCGGCCGCGGCCGCGTGGTCGCCGGAGGCAAACAGCATCTCGGCATAGTCGGCACGACGATCGGCGTTCAGATCGCCCGATGAGGTCTGAAGCGGTTTCATGATGATGGTTTCCACCTGCAGGGAGCCGGCCGCCCATCTGTGTAGAGCAAAGAATGCCTAAGCAGAACCGAATTGGAAAGGCTTTGCCCGGGAGTCAGCAGTCGCGAACAACAGGCTTTCCGCGCCGGAATTATATCCTATCTTGGGACCATGCGCGCCAGCGACCTGCTTCATCCCCGGCCCGAAGGCCTCTACTGCCCGCCGGGCGATTTCTTCATCGACCCGGTGCGGCCGGTGAACCGGGCGCTGATCACGCACGGCCATTCCGACCATGCGCGTTCCGGCCACTGCTCGGTGCTTGCGACACAGCAGACGCTCGACATCATGGGACTTCGCTACGGCGAGGATTTCGCGGGGACGACGCAGGCAGCCAGGCTCGGCGAGACGATTGCCCTCAACGGCGTCGATGTCAGCTTTCATCCGGCCGGCCATGTGCTGGGTTCGGCGCAGATATCGGTCGAGCATCGGGGCAGGCGCATCGTCGCCTCCGGCGACTACAAGCGGCGGAAAGATGCGACCTGCGCGCCCTTCGAGCCGATCCGCTGCGACATCTTCATCACCGAGGCGACTTTCGGCCTGCCGGTGTTTCGCCATCCGGCAGACACGGAAGAGATCGCCCGGCTGCTGAAATCGGCGGCGCAATTCCCGGAGCGCTCGCATCTGGTCGGGGCTTACGCGCTGGGCAAGGCGCAACGCGTAATGCGGCTGTTGCGCGACGCCGGTTACGACAAGCCGCTCTACATCCATGGCGCGCTGGCCAAGCTCAGCGCGTACTACCAGAGCCAGGGCATCGATCTCGGCGATCTCGAGCCGGCGACGGTGGAGAGCGGGGCCAAGCAAGATTTCGCGGGCGCCATCGTGGTCGGCCCGCCATCGGCCTTCGCCGACCGCTGGGCGCGGCGCTTTCCCGATCCGATCTCGTGCTTCGCGTCGGGCTGGATGCGCATCCGCCAGCGCGCCAAGCAAGGCGGCGTCGAACTGCCGCTGATCATCTCGGACCATGCCGACTGGGATGAACTCACCGCCACCATCAAGGAGACCGGAGCCGCCGAAATCTGGGTCACGCATGGCCGCGAGGAAGCGCTGGTGCGCTGGTGCGAGCTGGAAGGCATCGCGGCACGGCCGCTGCATCTGGTCGGTTATGAGGATGAGGGCGATTGAGGGCATGAACCGCTTCGCCGAGCTTCTCGACCGCCTGGTGCTGACGCCGTCGCGCAACGGCAAGCTGACCCTTTTGACCGACTATTTCCGCAGCGTCGAGGATCCCGATCGCGGCCTGGCGCTGGCGGCCATAACCGGCGATCTCAGGATTGCCGCGGTCAAGCCGGCGATGCTGCGCACGCTGGTCACCGAACGCATGGACCCGGTGCTGTTCGGCTATTCCTACGATTATGTCGGCGACCTCGCCGAGACGGTGTCGCTGGTCTGGCCGCAAACGCCTGGCAGGATGGCCAACCGGGAGCCGACGCTTGGCGAGGTGGTGGCCAAGCTGCAGGCGGCAAGCCGCTCGGATGGACCGAAGGTGCTGACGGGGCTGCTCGACAGCGCCGGCATCTCGGCGCGCTTTGCCATCATCAAGCTGGTCACTGGCGGCCTGCGCATCGGCGTCTCGGCGCGGCTGGCCAAACAGGCGCTGGCCGATTTCGGCAAGGTCGACGTCGCCGAGATCGAAGAGCTCTGGCATGGGCTATCGCCGCCCTACACGGCGCTGTTCGCCTGGCTGGAAGGCAAAGCCGAAAAACCGCGCAACACGGCGATGGCGCTGTTTCGCCCGGTCATGCTGTCGAACCCGGTCGGCGACAGCGACCTCGAAAAGCTCGATCCCGCCGACTACGCGGCAGAATGGAAATGGGACGGCATCCGGGTCCAGGCGGTGGCCGAAGGCGGCATCCGCCGGCTCTATTCGCGCACCGGCGATGATGTCTCAGGGGCCTTTCCGGATCTCGCCGACGCCATGCATTTTTCCGCCGCGCTCGATGGCGAATTGCTGGTCGGCGACCCGCGGGCGGCGACGGGAACCTTCTCGGACCTGCAGCAACGGCTGAACCGCAAGACGGTGACGCCCAAGATGCACCAGCAGTATCCAGCCTTCATGCGCTGTTACGACGTGCTGCAGATCGGTGCCGAGGATCTGCGCGGATTGTCCTTCGCCAAGCGACGCGGCCGGCTCGAAGCCTTCATCGGGACGCTCGACCCCAGCCGCTTCGATCTCTCACCCTTCGTCGCGTTCACGGACTGGCAATCGCTCGAGGACCTGCGCCGTGCGCCGCCGCATCCGATCATCGAAGGCGTGATGCTAAAGCGCTGGGATTCGCCCTATGTCGCCGGCCGGCCTAAGGGTCCATGGTTCAAATGGAAGCGCGATCCGCATACGGTGGACGCCGTACTGATGTATGCCCAGCGCGGCCACGGCAAGCGCTCGAGCTTCTATTCCGACTACACGTTCGGCGTTTGGTCCGGGGCCGAGGGCGAGGAGGAACTCGTGCCGGTCGGCAAGGCCTATTTCGGATTCACCGATGAAGAGCTGAAGCAGATCGACAAATATGTCCGTGACAACACCGTCGAGCGTTTTGGACCGGTGCGCTCGGTGCGCGCCGACCGCGACAATGGCCTGGTGCTGGAAGTCGCCTTCGAGGGACTCAACCGTTCGACCCGGCACAAATCGGGTGTGGCCATGCGTTTCCCCAGGATTTCACGATTGCGCTGGGACAAGCCGGCCAACGAGGCCGATCGCATCGAAACGCTGCAAGCGCTGCTCGATGGCTAGACCGAAATCCCGAACCGAAAGTTCCATTCCAGACAGGAGCGCACATGGTTTCCCGATCCGACAAGGTTGAGTGTTTTCGCGCTCTTCACAAATCCGGCTGCTTCGTGGTCCCCAATCCCTGGGACATAGCCGGCGCCCGGATGATGGTGGGCTTGGGTTTCAGGGCTTTGGCAACAACATCGTCGGGCTATGCGTTCTCGAAGGGCAGGAGAGACGGAGCGCTGGAAGTCAGCCGCGACGAGAGCCTGACGTATGCCGCCGAGATAGCAGCTTCGACCGATGTTCCGGTCACCGCTGATTTGGAGGACGGGTACGCGGATACTCCTGAGGGCATTGCCGAGACCGTTCTGCTCGCGGCGAAGGCTGGATTGGCGGGGCTGTCCATCGAGGACCGGCAGCCGAGATCGAATTTGCCGATACGCGATTTCGACGATGCAGTTGCGCGTGTCGCTGCGGCGGCCGATGCCGCGCGAAAACACAACATCGTCCTTACCGCGCGCGCCGATGGCCTCGGCAAGGGGACATATGGTCTCGAAGAGGCCATTCGCCGCCTAAAGGCCTTCGAGACTGTCGGTGCTGAGGTCGTTTATGCGCCCGGGGTGCCGGATCTGGCATCCCTCCAGAGGCTTTGCCGCTCGGTCAGTGCTCCTGTAAATCATGTGATCGGCCAAGGTGTCTCCGGATTGACCCTTGACCAGATTGCGCAAGCGGGCGTGCGACGGGTCAGTGTTGGCGGATCGCTTGCCCGCGCGGCCGGCGGAGCGCTGATGTCCATCTGCCAGGATATTGCGACAGGCGACTTCACCGCACTGGAATCTGCTCCGGCCTGGGGTGATCTACGCAGCCCAAAACCGGTGATATAAATCCGTAAGGGGCCGCCTCCGGCCATCACCACCGATGTTCCCCCAGGGTTCGACTCAAGGTTCGACCGAGACACGGATCTCGTAGACGTCGACCGCCTTGCCCTGCTTGTCGAAATCGGAATTGATGGCGATGGTTCCGGCGGACCCCGGATGCTTGTCGGGAAACTTCACGTCGAACAGAAATTCGTTCTTCTGCTGGCCGACCGCGTAACGCTTGCGGCCGCAGTCGCCGAGTTCGCCGAAATTGCAGTCGACGGAGATCTGCGTGTCCTTGCCGTCCTCGGCCCGGGCGATGATGTCGAACACGGCGTGCTTGCCGGCGAGTTTTTCCAGCACGCCTTGGCCGACGTCGAAGGCGATCGCCGAGCCGGAGGCGCCTGACTGGATGCGCAGGAACGGCCCGCTGTCGTCCTTCATCACCTCGGCCTTGGCGTCAGACGGGGCGGCGACATGCGTCGGGTCGGTCGGCGAAAACACATCGATCCAGTCGCGCGACTGGTCCGCGGCACCAGGCTTTGCCGGCGCGTTGGCGCCATCGGCCGGGGTGAAATCGTCGTCCTCGACGGTCGGCGGCGCTTCCGGAGGCGCGGTATTGAGCTCCGCGGCCGTCTTGAACACACCGGTCTGCATGGCAAAGTACAGTCCGATGCCAATCGCCGCGAGCAGCGTCACCGTGAAGAAAATGGCGGTCAGCGGCAGGCGCCGGCCTCGAATGCGTCGCTCATCGCGATCGGGCGCGACTTCCGTCGCGGCACCGGAAGAGGCAGGAACCGACATGTCGATGGCTGGCGCACCCGGCAGAGCCGCATCCGGCATGATGTCGGGAACCACCGGCAGCACGCGCGAGCGCGGCGCGTCGGAAGCGGGCTGCCCGGGACCGTCGACGGTGACAGCGAGCGATGACGCCCTTGGGCCCGCCTCGTCGACCGCTGGCGCTGCGCCGGCAGCGGCCTCGACCGCCGGCGCGTCGATCTGTGGGGCAACGCCTGGCACCGCCGGCAGGTATTCGGATTCGATCTCGGTGATTTTCGCCTGGATCGCCTTGCGGCGCTTGATGGCGACTTCCACGGTCACGCCGGGATTGGCTTGGAGCGCTCGGTCGAGCGCGGCGAAGGCCGAACGATAGACCCTCTCGCGGAACGCACGGTCCTCGGCATTGCCCTTATCCAGGGCGTTCCGGATCGCTTTTTCGATCGCGTCCAAGCGAGATCCCTCTGCAAATTGTCCCAAGCTTTCGTGATGGTTAGCCGCAGGCGACCAATCAATCAACGGGCGGGCAGCCGCATTCTGCCTCGACAGGCCGTCCAAAGGCCATTTTCACGATGTTCCGGCAAACAAAATCGGAACATGTCGGCGATTCCGGCATGCAGAGGCGCCAGAACGCCGGTTTTGATCGGGGCGCGGCCCGTGCATGATTTGCCAAGTCGCATCTTGAATTCGCGTCCGGTTGAGTCTATCACCCTGCCCATCTTGGAGGCCGTGGCCTCCCGGGCCGCTTTAGCTCAGTTGGTAGAGCACATCATTCGTAATGATGGGGTCAGGTGTTCGAGTCACCTAAGCGGCACCAGTTTTTCAACCGATGGTCGAAGCTGCCTGTGCGCGCCGAAGACGGCCGAATCCCGGCCGTTTGCGTTTGCCATGGATGCAAGGAGCTGCCCGCCATCGACAACAACTCGGGACCGGTGCAGGTCTATCCGAAGACCCACGAGCAAGTCGCGACTTCCTCGGGGCCCGGAAACTCGCGAAAGCGAGCAATCCGGGATTTTCAAATCTCAATAACAAATGATGAACCGCGCATTTCTATTTTTTTGGAACAGACACTTGGGTCGCACATTTCCTGCCGACAGTTCCATGGACAGGAGGTTTTGAATTGCCAAGGCGTGTCGACAAGGAAAAGCTGGCAAGAGCGGACCGCGAGGCGAGGCTGGTGCTGGATGCCGAGCGTCACGCAAGGGACGCTAAGACAACCCGCCTGAGGGAGCAGAGACTGCAGCAAGAGGCATTGGCGGACAAATCTCCGCCTGCACGCCGACGGGAGCCGACCGGGAAGCCGACCAGGCGTGTGATCGAGGTGGACTGACCTGCTTGGGCGCCTGGTTTCGCCCCGATGGCGCCGTCAGCGATGCCTCCGCGTTGCCGCATAAGACAGTAGCCCAGCAGACCCATATGCCATTGTCGGAGCCCCGGTTTTGGTATGAAATGTCCGGTGTCAGCATGGGAGGTCCAAATGCCCAACATTTTCAAGACCGGAGACGTCGTCAAGCTGAGGTCGGGAGGCCCGAAGATGACGGTCAGCGACGGCGCCGCTTCCGGCATGTATCTGTGCCACTGGTTCAATAAAGACGGCGATGTATGGACTCCGCAGCATGCCGGCTTCAAATCGGATCAGTTGATAGCCGCCGACCAATCGACGTAATTCTCGCGTCGCCAACGGGCGTGATTCCCGCGTTCGCCAACGGGCGGGCCGGTCCGGCGCAATTCAGATGCGCCGGACGAGGTGTTCTGCCGTACCTTGGGCCGCCAAGGTCCGTCGCCGGCAAGCGGCAAGACAGGCATGGCGACCGACGGATTTCCGCGATCACAACGTTTAACGGTTGAAGCGTGACCCATGGCATTGGGCCGTGGCAATGCGCCAACCGGAGACGTGAAGCATGATACGCCGTTCGATCCTTGCCGCTGCCCTGAGCCTGCTGACCACCGCGGCTCTGGCCCAGACAGCGACACAGCCACCGGCCGCCACACCGCCCGCCGCGACGGCTGCCAAGTCCGACATCACGCTGGCCAAGTTCCAGAAGCGGCGAGAGAAGGCGATCATGGCCGCCGACACGGACGGCGACGGCAAGATCAGCCTGCTGGAATGGGAGGCTTTTCAAGCCAAACGCAACGTCAAGGGCGATCCCGCAAAATCCTTCGCGCGCGTCGATTCCAACCATGACGGCTTCATCGACCGGGCCGAGCTCGATGCGTTCTTCGCCAAGCGCTTTGCCAGGCTGGACAAGAATGGCGACGGCATTCTGACGGGCGACGAGATGCCGGGCCACAAATCCGCTCCCAAGCCAGAGCAATGACCAAGAGGCTATGACGCATGATGGACATTGGGTATGCGCCAGCCCATGAGCGCCGACCCGGACGAGGAGCTGGTTCGCCGGGTCGGCACCGGCGACCCGGCGGCGGTGCGGACGCTCGTCGCGCGCAAGCTGCCGCGCATCCTTTCGCTGGCCGCGCGCATGCTCGGCGATGCGGCGGAGGCCGAGGATGTCGCGCAGGAAACCTTTATGCGCATCTGGCGTCACGCATCGGGCTGGCGGCGCGGCAATGCACGCTTCGACAGCTGGATCCACCGGGTGACGCTCAACCTGTGTTACGACCGGCTGCGCCGGCGCCGCGAACAGGTGACCGACCAAGTGCCGGACATTGTCGATCCCGCCCCGCTTCCCGATGCCCATCCCGGCGAAGCGGCGCATCGGGTCGAGCAGGCCTTGCAGGCAATCGCGCCGCGCCAGCGCGAGGCGATTCTCCTGGTCTACTATCAGGAGATGTCCAACATAGAGGCGGCCGCGACCCTGGAGATCAGCGTCGATGCCCTGGAAAGCCTGCTTTCGCGCGGCCGGCGGGCGCTGCAGGCGATCCTGGCCAAGGAGAGTGTCGATGAATGAGAAAGTCGCGAGCATGTATGCAAGGCGTTCACCGTACGTCGGGGGCGCCCGGTGGCCACTTCCCGGAAATCCAACCGGACACGCGGCGCCAACCGGCAAAGGATAGACTGATGTCTGATGGGTCCAGGAACGATCCGGGAATGGATGCCGAGCGCTTTGCGGCTCTGGCGGCGGCCTATGGCGGCGACTTGCGGCGGTGGCCGCAGCCCGACCGCACGGCCGGCGCGATGTTCGCAAGGACCGAGATGGGCGCGGCCATATTGAGGCAGGCAGGCAAACTCGATGCCTTGCTCGACAGCTATGATGTCATGGCGCCCGGCGCGGCGCTGCACGGCGGCATCCTGCGAATGGCCGACCGGCTGCTCGTCCAGCGCCGGCGCCGGCGGGCCTGGTGGCTGGGTCTTGGGCTCGCCGGCATCGGCCTGGCCGGCGCCATCGCCGGATTGGCCCTGGTGAGCGTCGTCACGCCGGAGTTTCAGCCCGACCGCTATGTGCTCGATGCCAATGCGACGGCGTTCGGCGATGCCGGGTCCGATGGCGAGACGATCGAGGAGGACCTATGAGCACGGGCCGCAACCTCGTCATCGCATCCGTGGTGCTGAATGTCTTCCTGGCCGGCGCGCTTGCCGGCGGAGCGGTCTGGATAAGAAGCGGCAAGCCCGGCCAGGGCTATTCGCTGGAAGCCGCAGGAAGCCGGCTTCCCGACCAGGAGCGCATGCTGTTTCGAAAGGCGCTGCGCGAAGTTCGGCGCGAATCCCGCCAGGTCATCCTCGATGGCCAGCAGGCCAGGCGCGAGGCAGCCGACCTGCTTCGTCAGCCGGTCCTCGACACGACGGCCCTGGCGGCCGCGCTCGAACGGGCGCGCAATGCCGACATCGCCGTGCGCACGCGGCTTGAGCAGCGCATCGTCGAGTTCGCGACGGCGGTTTCGGCCGCGGATCGCAACGTGCTCGCGGACGGGCTGGTCAGGCGGGCCGGGCCGAAACCGAAGCCAGAGGCAGAGCCAAAAAAATTGCCGTGACCGCCGACGGAAAACGCCCGCAGGGCCGTTTAACCCAGGGAAGGGCAGCCTGCCGGACCGATCGGTGCGTACAGGTTTTCATTATCGGAGAACATTCGGAGTAACTCATGAACCGTCTGACACAATATGCGGCGGCAGCCGTCCTCGCCTTGACCGGAACCGCCGCGACCGTCGCGATCTCCGCCGCCATGCCGATGGTGGCGCAGCCGGCCGCCCCGGCACTGATCGAGCACGTGGCCTGGGGTTGCGGGCCTGGTTGGCATCCCAATCACTGGGGGCGCTGCGTTCCCAACCGTGTGGTGGTGTATCCGCGCTACCGCTATTGGCACGGCCCGGCCTACTACGGCTGGCATCCGCACCGCTACTGGCACCGCTGGCACCGCTGGTAAGCGCGCGGGAGGGCCGGGCGGCATCCGCCTGCCCGGCCGCCTATCCCCGGTTTAAGTGGGGAAATAGCCCGATCGAGCGTCGCGCGATTCGCGTGAGATCCAACGATGGAGCGTTGACATGGCTGTCGCGACCAAAGGGCCCATTGCGCCAGATCCCGCCCTGCCAGATCCCGCTTTGATAGCCTTCAACCGCTTCGGCCTTGGAGCCCGGCCGGGTGACCGCGAAAGACTGGCCGGCGACCCTCGCGGCTATCTCAAGGCGGAGCTGCGGCGGCCCGACGTCGCCATGATATCGCTCGACGATCCCGCCTATGCCGACCTCAAGGGGAGCACGCCGGCCATCCAGGCCAGCATGGCGGCAAATCTCCAGCGCAAGCGGGACCGGGAGCGGATGACGACGGAGCAGCAAGCGGGCACGCCAGCCGCAGGCCCGGTTATGCCGCCATCCGCCGCACCGGCCACGTCGTCGCCCGTCGCCCCGCCCGCTGCCAAACCCGCCGTGCCGCCTGTCGAAATTATGTTGTTCCGGGCGGAGGCACAGGCGCGCTTCTACAAGGCAATGCAGGCAGAGGTCGGCTTCGTCGAGCGCCTGGTCTATTTCTGGTCGAACCATTTCTGCGTCTCCATCGCCAAGGACAACATCGTTCGCGCCAGCGCCGGGGCGTTCGAACGGGAAGCCATCCGGCCTTTCGTGCTCGGGCGCTTCGCCGACATGCTCATGGCGGTCGAGCGGCATCCCGCGATGCTGTTCTATCTCGACAACCAGCAGTCGATTGGCCCGGACTCCCGCGCCGGCAAGAACCGCCAGCGCGGCCTCAACGAGAACCTCGCCCGCGAGATCCTGGAACTGCACACGCTCGGTGTCGGCAGCGGCTACAGCCAAGCCGACGTGACCAGCTTCGCGCGCATCCTGACCGGCTGGATGATGGCCGGACGGGAAGGACGCCTGGGCGAACCCGGCAGTTCCGTCTTCAACGCCAATGCGCATGAGCCGGGTGACGCGGTGCTGCTCGGCAAGACCTATCCGGCTGGCGGCATGGGCCAGGCCGAGGCCGCGCTCAATGACATCGCCCGTCATCCGGCGACCGCTCGACACATCGCCACGCAACTTGCCCGCCATTTCATAGCCGACGACCCGCCGTCGGCGGCGGTCGCCCGCCTCGCCAAGGTGTTCGCCAAACGCGACGGCAATCTCAGGGCAGTGGCGGCAGCGCTCGTCGACATGCCGGAAGCGTGGTCGACGCCATTGGCCAAGATGCGCTCGCCCTTCGACTATGTCGCGGCCATCCGCCGAGCAGCCGGTCCCGGCCCGACGAACGACCCTGGCCAGTCGCTCAACTGGCTCAACGCGCTGGGCGAGCCGCTCTGGCGACCGCCGGGGCCGAACGGCTTTTCCGACCAGGCGGACAGCTGGGCATCGGCGGAAGGCATGAAGACCCGCCTCGAGATCGCATGGCAGGCCGCCCGGCAAGTGAAGGACATCGGCGACCCCAACGGCATGCTCGACGCGGTCATCGGTCCCTCTGCCTCGCCCGAAACACGCCAGGCGGTCGCCCGCGCGGAGTCCAAGCAGCAAGGACTGGCGCTGCTGCTGTTGGCGCCCGAGTTCCAGCGACGATAGATCGAACGATAGGTCCGGCGCCGACAACGCCCATGGAGACGAAGTCATGAGCCTGCTGTGCGAAACCCCTCACCCGTCCCGCCGCGCCGTGCTGATGAACGGCGGCGCGCTGTTTGCCTGGGCCTATCTGCCGCGCTTCGCCCGTGCCGCCGACAACCGCGACCCGCGCCTGATCGTCATCGTGCTGCGCGGTGCGCTGGACGGCCTGTCGACCATCGGTCCGGTCGGCGACCCCGACTATGCCGGCTTGCATGGCGACATCGCCCTGTCGCTCACCGGCCCGCGCCCGGCGCTGCCGCTCGATGCATTCTTCGCGGTCAATCCGGCGATGCCGGTGTTTGCGCGGCTGTTCAAGAACAACAAGGCGGCTGTCGTGCACGCCGCCGCGACCGGCTATCGCGAGCGCTCGCATTTCGATGGCCAGGATGTGCTGGAAAGCGGCTTTGCCGGTCCCGGCCATGTCGCCACCGGCTGGCTCAATCGGGCGCTGGAGAACCTGCCGGCGGGCGACCGCGTAGCGACACTCGGTGGCCTGGCCGTCGGACCGTCGACGCCGCTGGTGATCCGTGGCGCGGCTCCCGTGCTCGGCTGGGCGCCGCAATCGCTGCCAGCACCGGCCGGCGACCTCGCGGCGCGCGTTCTCGATCTCTACCAGCATCGCGATCCGGTTCTGGCCGTCGCGCTGCAAAAAGGTCTCGACGCCGATCGCATGGCGCTCGACAGCCAGATGGGCGCCAGGACGATGAAGCCGAAAGGCGGCCTCGACAGCGCCGCCGGCATACGGCAGGCCGCGCAAGGTGCCGCCAGGCTGATCGCCGCCGATGACGGGCCGCGTGTCGCGGCACTCGCCTTCGACGGCTGGGACACGCATGTCAACGAAGGCGGCGCGACCGGCCGTCTCGCCAGCCTGCTCGGCGGCCTCGACGGGGCCTTCGAGGAATTCGAAAAAGGCCTCGGCGAACGCTGGAAAGATACGGCGATCGTCGCCATCACCGAATTCGGCCGCACGGCGCGGATCAACGGCACGGTCGGCACCGACCACGGCACCGGCACCGTGGTGCTGCTCGCCGGCGGCGCGATCAAGGGCGGCCGCGTCATCGCCGACTGGCCGGGGCTGAAGCCCGCGCAACTCTACCAGCAGCGTGACCTTGCGCCGACCAGCGACGTCAGGGCGGTGCTGAAAGGCCTGCTCGCCGACCAGTTCGGACTTTCGGCCTCGGTGCTCGGCGAGAAAGTGTTTCCGGACTCAGGTGCGGTGAAGCCGATGATGAACCTGACCGCCTGAAGTTCTGGGGCGCCGCGTTCCCGCCGCGGCGCCGTCTCGCTGTCCACCGCGATCAGGCGGCCTCGACCTTGGCTGCCTGCAAGGCTTCGCCGCGCACCAGCCTGGTCACGCCGACGAAGTCGATCTTGCCCGAGCCAAGCACCGGCACATGCGCCACGACGCGCACTTCAGCCGGCACCATCAGGTCCATCGCGCCGCTTGGCTTGGCGAACGCCAGAAACTCGGCGCGCGTCGCTTTCTCGGCCTCGGTGACGAGCACCAGTTTTTCGCCCTTGCGCGGGTCCGGTACGGTCGCGACCGCCGAGAGCGAACCTTTCCACAACTCGCCCGCCAGCGCTTCCACCGCAGCCAGCGAAATCATTTCGCCGCCGATCTTGGCGAAGCGCTTGGCGCGGCCGCGAATGCTGACGAAACCGGCATCGTCGATGCTGACGATGTCGCCGGTGTCGTGCCAGCCATCTTGCAGCGGTTCGAGCACACCCGGTTTTTCGGCCCGGAGATAGCCCGCCATGACGTTGGGGCCGCGCACGAACAGCCGTCCACCGCCCTCGACACCGATCACCGGCTCCAGACGATATTCCATGCCGGGCATGATTTTTCCGACCGTGCCCGATTTGTTGTACATCGGCGTGTTGATGGAGATCACCGGCGCCGTCTCGGTAACGCCGTAACCTTCGAGAATGCGCAGGCCGAATTTCTCCATGTAGGTTTCGCGGGTCGAGGCCTTGACCGGCTCCGCACCGGAAAAGCAATAGCGCACCGAGCGGAAATCATAGGGATGCGCTGTACGCGCATAGCCGCTGAGGAAAGTGTCGGTGCCGAAGATGATCGACGCATTCGAGGCATAGACCAGTTCCGGCACGATGCGGTAGTGCAGCGGCGAAGGGTAGAAATAGACCGGGACGCCGGACACGAGCGGCAGCACCGTGCCTGCCGTCAGGCCGAAGGAATGGAAGATCGGCAGAACGTTGAACACCTTGTCGCCCGAATGGAAATCGATGCGCGAGGCGGCCTGCGCGGCGTTGGCCAGGATGTTGCGATGTGTGAGCACGACGCCCTTCGGCGTGCCTTCGGAGCCCGAGGTGAACAGGATCACGGCCGCGTCGGTGGCCTTGCGGGCAACCCTGGGCGTACTCTTGCGCAGCAGGCCGAGCAGCTTGTCCTTGAGGCCGATGGTCGCGCGCAGATCATCGAGCCAGACGATGTTGACCGAGCGGCCGATCTCCTCGACGATCGCGCCAAGCTTGGCCTGCTCGACAAAGGCCCGCGAGGTCAGAATGGTGGTTACCTGCGCCGCCTTGCAAGCGGAGAGGATGTTGGCGGCACCGGCGGTGAAGTTGATCATCGCGGGGAGTTTGCCGGCGGACATGACGCCGAGCAGCGCGGCACAGGCGCCATTGGCGTTGGGCAGCATGATGCCGAGCGTGTCCTGTCCGGCATAGAGCATTTCGAACTTCTCGCCGAGCACGGCGACAGCCGTGAGCAACTTGCCGTAGCTCAGCGAACCGGTGACCGGATCCTGCACGGCAAGTTGCTTCATGCCGCGCTCGGTCGCCGTCTCGATGATCCTTTCGAGCACGGTCTTGTCAATATGCTGGGTGCGGAAGACGAGGTCGGACATCACCTGGTAGAGCGCGGCGCCGGCGGCGGCGCGCCGCTTGCGTCCCTTCAGCTCGTCGTCGACCTTGAGCCTGACCGGCGGCAGTATGGTCACCTTGACCTTCGGGAACAGGCGGCGGCGCACGTGCTGCGCCGTCAACCGCGAGAAGGGGCTTTTCTCCAGCCCCTCGATGCGGATCGGCACCACCATCGAGCCGGTCTTGTCGGCCACCATGGCGGCGCCGTCATAGACCTTCATCAGCCCGCCGGTGACGGTGATGCGGCCCTCGGGGAAGATGACCAGCGGGTCGCCGTTCTGTACGATCTTGATCAGCGTGCGTGTCGACATCGGCTTGGATGGATTGAGCGGCAGCGCGCGGGTCAGCTTTAAAAACGGCTTCATCCACCAGGCCTGCGCAATGGTATAGTCGATGGCGAAGACCGGCTCCTCATTGGTCAGCGTCAGAGCCAGCGGTCCGTCGAGGAAGCTGACATGGTTCAGCGCCAGGATGGGCGCCGGGCCCGCGGCCTTGAGATTGTCCAGGCCTTCGACTTCCAGCCGGTGGAAGGCGCGGAAAAGAATGGAGACAAAATCGCGGAAGGCATTGGTCGGCAGGTATTTCAGCATCAGCCAGGCGGCGATGGCATTAGCCAGGGCGAGGCCGAACAGGATGCTTCCCGTTGAGACGCCGGCTGCCTGGATGGTGGCGACGAGCAAGCCGCCGACAGTCATGAAGCCGGCGTTGACGATGCTGACTGCGGCGACGACCCGGGCGCGGCGCGCCTCGGGCGACCAGGCCTGCACGGCGGCAAAGGTCGGCACCACCAGGAAGGCGCTGGAGATGGCCATGCCGGCGAGGTCGATCGCAACACGGATGGTGTTTGGCCCGGCGAAGAAGAGGCCAAGGGTTTCGGACCTAGGCGAAGGCTGCATGCTCCAGATGGTCCATGCGAGGTCGAGGCCGAACAGCGCCAGCAGCGCCGTGCCGACCGGTGCGGGCAAAAGCACGATGCGTCCCTGCGACATCCACGCGGCGATTGCCGAGCCAATGGCGATCGAGATAGCGAACACCGCGAGATAGGCGGTGACCGCGATCTCGCCACCGCCGAGCTGATCCTTGACCAGCGTCGGCAGGATGGAAAGGACAATGGCACCGATCAGCCAGAACCAGGACGTCATCAGGCCGGCGCGCCAGATCCGCGTGTCCGTGCGCAATTCGCTGACCTGGCGCCAGGTCGAGCGAAAGACATTGCTGTCGATGACGAGGTCGGGCGCCGCGGAGCCGGTTGAAGGGATGTAGCGGCTGACGAACCAGCAGCCGACGGCGAGGATCATCATGATCGGCCCGAAGACCGAGACGCCGATGCCATCGGCCGAGACCACGCCGCCGGCGATGGTGCCGCCGAGGATGGCGGCGAAAGTCGCCGACTCGATCCAGGCGTTGGCCCCCGGCAATTCCTTGCGTTCGAGATGATCGGGCAGGATGCCGTATTTGATCGGCCCGAACAGCGCCGAGATGATGCCGAACATCAACAACGCTGTCATCAGCACCGGAATGGAGGACAGCGCGATGCCGACGACCGCCACGGCAGCGGCGCCGATCTCGGCAAATTTCAGCCGGCGGGCGATGAGCGCCTTGTCGAAGCGATCGGCGATCTCGCCGCCCAGCGCCGACAGGAGCAGGAATGGAGCCATGAACACGGCGCCGGCCAAAGTGACGAGCGAGGCCGCCTGATCGGCGGCCAGTGTGAAGAGGATCAGGAACACCAGCGTGTTCTTGAGGAAATTGTCGTTGAAAGCGGACAGGAACTGCGTCCAGAAAAGTGGCGCAAAGCGCCGGGACAACATCAGATGCGTGTTCATGGCGATTTCCATTTGGCGGACCATCCGGCACTGTGCCGACGACCCTGCGGGTTGCGTGCGCTGTTTCAATCGCAGAGATATCAATGAGCTGGTTAACGTCCTTACTGCCTGTGACGTTCTCCAGTACTCAGGAGTTGGGACCCTCCACCCTTTTCGGCGTGTCGAGTGTCGTCCTTCGGACGGTGAACGCGTTCATTTCTCAAACTTATCACTTTTTGAACAATGTTCAACAAGAAAATGAACGACGTTCACAAATACATCACCGAGACGGAATTGTTTTCCCCCCTTGTCATAGATGCCCCCGGTGTGGCCGCTTAGAAAGACGCGCCGACCAAGCAAGCACTATTGGGGTCGGCTGATGACGCGGTCCGGTGTTCGACATGTTTGCAGACGCAACGCTGAGGCGACCAGGGTTCCTCGGGCGCCGGGACGCGGAGACCGGGAGACGCGGCGCCGTGGTGCTCGAGTTCGGCGATCATCAATCGTCGGCGACAAAGCCGTTCGTCGATGCCGTTGCCGGCGAGGACGCGCTGGCAAGACCGGAGTCACTAGCCTACCGCACCTTCTACACGCTCTCGACCTTCAGCGACCCGCTACGCCATCCGATGCCGCTCGATGTCGGCTTCCTCGGCGCAAGCCTGCTCGATGCGGCCGGTCCGCCAATGTCGCCCATGATGATCGACCTCGTGCGCCTGCGCGACCATTGCGGAGGTCGATGCGCATCTGCGGCGGCGCGTCAATTCGGGGTTGCTGCATCTCTTCCCGCAGGCGCCGCTTCACAGCCTCGTCGCACCACTCCAGTCGGCGGAGGCCAACCGCTGATGTCTCAGGTGATCGGAGTCGATCCCAGCGTCGCCACTGTCTTCAGCGCGCCGTCGAGCATGTCGCCCTTCTCGTCTTTCAGCGCCGCCTCGCGCAGGCGGCGGATCCAGTCGGCGGCGTCCTCCCTACCCTTGAGCAGATCAAGCGCCGACAGCACGCGGTCGAATTTCGACTGGGCGCGCGCATGCGTGTCGCTGTAGCCCTTGATCAGCCGGCGGCAATTGAGGATTTCGACGGCAAGCTCGTAATCTGCCGGCACGGAGCCGAGTGCCAGCGCATACCAGCGATCGAGATGCGCGACCTCGACCTTATGCCGCAGCAGGCCGCGGCGCCAGCGGCGCAGGCCGCCGATGAACCACAAGGCGGCGAAGCCGGCAAAGCTGTCGGTGCGGATGCGGCGGCCCCGGTTGATGCGGCGATCGAGGAAGGCTGCCAATTTCGGCCGGTCCTCGATGTAGCTGCCCAGCCTCGCCGGCAGCGTGCCGCAGAACTCCTCGATGCGCGGATGGAAGTACTCGGTCACTTGCAGGACCGAACCGTCCTTGACGCCGACCTCCTTGCGCACCCGCCTGTCGCGGGTCGAGCGCGTTTTCAGATCGGCGACGCGGATCATGTCGTCATAGCACATGGCGTTGGCCAGATGCTTGGCGGCTGCGATGGACAGCGCATGGGTTGGATCCGCGTGGTCAATCGCCACGGCCCTGTCCAGCCGGTCGAGATATTCGCGCCCATAGGCGATGTCCTGATAGTCGACGACCTTTCTCAGGCCCCTGAGCGCCATGTCGCGCACCGCCATCGGCAGCAGGTCGATGCGAGCGGCAAGCGCCTGCCATCCCTGCAACAGGTTTCGCGGGCCACTCACATGTCCCGCACCCAGGGCAGATACGACAATCGCCGGCTCCGCCGGGTTCGCCATCGGCGCCGCCGTGCCGCGCGCACGATCATACGCGGCCGCGAAGGCGGCGAGGCTGGCCTTGACGCCACGGCCGCCGATGCCAATCGCCTGCTCGTAGCTTTCACGGGTAAACGGCAGCGCGTCGGAGCCGGCCAGCGCGCCAAGCAGGCTGGCCGAGATCATCGAGCCGTTGTCGGCGGCGATCTTTTCCATGTCGAAAGCGATAAAGCGCTTCGATGCGGCCTCCGCCGTGGCGTGGACTTTGGACGACGAAGCGCGGCCGTCGCCCGGTTCGATCTTTTCCGACACGGCGGCGATGCGGTGCGAGGACGCGATCAGCGTCGTGCGGTTGGGGGTGACGAAGCCCCTGATGATGGCTCGGCCGGCTTCCATCAGTTCGGCGGCAATCAGGATATCGACATCGCCCTGCGAGGGCGATAGCGCGAAGACCGGCAGACGGCCCGTGTCGCGGGCCATTTCGATATAGTAGATGGTGGCGCCGGTGCGCTGCGCGACGCCGGCGACCGAGGTCGATTGCGCGACATAGAAATTGCGCTCGGCGACGTCGGTGATCCAGTCGGCGAGCACGCCGCCGCCCTGGCCGCCGACGGCCAGAACGGCGAGCTTGATCACCGGCTCATCGGCAGCACCGGACCGGCGGCGCGAGGAAGGAACGGGATCAAGCATCGGAAAATATCAGGCGCCGGCCTTCGCGCCGCCTCTGCAGGAAACCGATCGTCGCGCGGCGCGCCGTCTCCAGGAAACGATCCCAGCGGCTTGGATTGTGCACGACGTCGGCGCGGTAGAAGGACGGGCACAGCACCGCCGCATCGGCGACCTCGCCGCAATTGCCGCAGCCGACGCAGTTCTGGTCGATCGATGCGACCGGATCGTCGCGCAGCGGATCGTCGAGCGACTTGACCGACAGCGATGGGCAGCCGGAGAGCCGCATGCAAGCATGGTCGCCGGTGCAGATGTCTTCGTCGACGCCAAATTTCGGCTTGACGACACGCTCGCCGCCTTTGATCGCTTTGTCGACCAGCGGTTTTTCGCGACGCTGGCGATTGAGCATGCATTCCGACGATGCGACGATGACTTTCGGCCCCTTCTCGTCCGTCGTCAGCGCCTCGCGCAGCGTGTCCTGCATCTTGCCGACATCGTAGGTGCGGTCGACATGGCGCAACCATTTTACGCCCATGCCTTTCACCGCCTCGGTGATCGGATGCTTGGTCGACTTGGTCCTGTTGCCCGCGCGCGACGACAGGATGTCCTGCCCGCCAGTGGCGGCCGAGTAAAAATTATCGACGATGACGATGACGCCATCATTCTTGTTGAACACCGCATTGCCGATCGATGAGGTCAGGCCGTTGTGCCAGAAGCCGCCGTCGCCGACGAAGGAGATCGAGCGGCGCTTGGCATCGGGCGAATTGAACGCCGAGGCCGAGGCTGGTCCGAGCCCGTACCCCATTGTGGTGGCGCCGAGTTCGAAGGGCGGCATGATCGAGAACAGATGGCAGCCGATGTCGGAAGCGATGTGATGCTTGCCGAGCTCCTGCTCGACCAGCTTGGTCGCGGCGAAGATCGGCCGCTCCGGGCAGCCGATGCAGAAACCGGGCGGTCGTCCTGGAACGACATTGATAAGGTCCGCCGTGTCGACGCCGTCGCCGACCTTGTTGGGGGCGCGCACTTCGCCCGGCAGCAGATGCGGGGCCTCGGCGCGCAGGAAGGCGCCGATGCCGTCGAGCATGACCTGGCCCGTATATTCCCCAGCCATCGGCAGGTGCTCCTTGCCGACCAGCCTGGTGCCGCGCCCGGCCTTGTGCAGCATCGCGGCAAAGGCCTGTTCGATATAGTTGGGCTGGCCTTCCTCGACCACCAGCACCGCCTGCTTGCCCTCGCAGAAGGCGAGGAATTCGTCGTCGATCAAGGGATAGACGGCGTTGAGCACATAGAGCGGCACATCCGTCTCGCCATAGGTGTCGGCAAGGCCGAGCCGCTGCAGCGCACGGATGACTGAATTGTACATGCCGCCCTGCATGACGATGCCGACGGAGCCATGGTCCGAGCCGAAGAACTCGTTGATCTTGTTCCTGGCGATGAAATCCACCGCCGCCGGCCAGCGCTTTTGCACCTTCTCCTTTTCGTGCAGGAAGGAGGCGGGCGGCAGCACGATACGGCCGGTGTCGCGACGCGGTGATTCGAGCGCATCGGCGACCGTCATCGGCGGACGCTTGTTATCCTTGGCGATGAAATGGCCATGCACGTGGCAGCAGCGGATGCGCACCTGCAGCATGACCGGCGTGTTGGAGATTTCCGACAGTTCGAAGCCATCCTCCACCGCCTTGACGATAGACGGCAGGTTGGGACGGGGATCGAGCAGCCAGACCTGGCTCTTCATCGCGAAGGCATGGCTGCGCTCCTGCATGATCGAGGAGCCCTCGCCATAATCCTCGCCGACGATAATCAGCGCTCCGCCGGTGACGCCACCGGAAGCGAGATTGGCCAGCGCGTCTGAAGCCACATTGGTGCCGACGGTCGACTTGAACGTCGCCGCGCCCCGGATCGGGTAATGCACCGAAGCGGCGAGCATGGCGGTGGCGGTGGCTTCCGAGGCGCTTGCCTCGAAATGCACGCCGAGTTCGCCCAGAATGTCCTGCGCGTCGGCCAAAACGTCCATCAGATGACTGATCGGCGCGCCCTGATAGCCGCCGACATAGCCGACGCCGCATTGCAGCAGCGCCTTGGTGATGGCGAGGATGCCCTCGCCGGCGAATTCCTCGCCGGCGCCGAGCCTGAGTTTTTCGACTTCCTTGGCAAAAGACCGTTCGGCCATCTCTGCCTCCTTCCGTTGCCGCCGACAGTTGGCGGCGCGTGCATCTAGATGTCGTGCTTGCGAATGTTTTTCAGCATTTTCAAAAGCGTCGCGATGAGTGCTGCATATTCGGCGTCGTCGATATCGTCGAACATCGCCTCGAAGGCGTCGTGCATGGCCGGCCAGGCGCGGGTGAACTCGGCGCGGCCCTCGTCGGTCAGGAACACGTGGCGAATGCGGCTGTCGGTGACGCCCTGCTCGCGCCGCACGAAGCCTTGCCCCTCCAGCGTGTCCAGCGTGCGGCTCAAGGTCGATTGCTCGATGACAGTATAGACCGAGAGGTCGTTCACGGTGACGCCGTCGGTGACCGACAGCACCGCCAGCGTGCGCACCTGCGAAATGGTCAGGCCCTGCTTGCGGAAGTCGTCACGCAAGGTAGCGTTGTAGCGGCCCATGATGCGGTTCATCAGATAGGGAGCGAATTGCTGCAGGCCGATCTGGCCGAGGGTGGAAATGCGCTGGCGTTTTTCGGCGACCTTTTGTTCCATCACAGCTTCCCCGCCAGCAGGAAGCCGGAGCCACCACCGAGGCCCGCACCGGGATGGGTCGAGGCGCCGATATGATAGAGGCCCTTGATGCCGGTCCGGTGGTTGCGGCTGGTCTTGAACGGCCGCCACAGGAATGACTGGTCGACAACAGAGGAGCCGCCGTAAGGGTCGCCGCCGACCAGGTTGATGTTCATCGCTTCGAGATCGGCCGGCGAATAGGCGCGGCGCGCGATTACGCTGTCCTTGAACCCGTCGACATGGCCGGCGAGGATCGCTTCGACGCGATCGGCATAGGCCTCGCGCAACGCCTCGGTCCATTGCCCGTCGGCAGGCGCATCGAGCTTGCCGGCGGCGTCGCCCTTGATGTGGCGGGGCGCCTCGGGGAGTTGAAGCCACAGGATCGCCTGGCCTTCCGGACAGCGTGACGGGTCGAGCGCGTGCGGCTGGCCGACGCAGATGGTCGGCACCTCCGGCAGCATGCCTCGCGCCGCCTCGTTGCAGGCTTTCGAAACGCCGTCCAGTCCGGGCGTCAAATGCAGCAGCGCCACCTTGTCGAGGCCCTCGCCGCGCCAGGACGGCGGCTTGGTCAGCGCGTAATGTATCTGGAAATTGCCTTTGCCATAGCGGTATTTCCGCGTCGCTTCGACATCGTCCTTCGAAGCGTCCTTGCCCAGCAGACGGCCGTAAAGCTGCGTCGGCGTGACCGAGCAGATGACGCTCTTGTTCGCTGTAATCGTTTCGCCCGACGCCAAACGCACACCGGCTGCGCGGCCGCCCGCCTGGACGATCGAGGCTACGTCGGCGCCGGTGCGGATGTCTCCGCCGCGCTCCCTGATCAGGGCCTCGAAAGCGGCAAGCAGGTTCTTCGCGCCGCCCTTGACGATCGGCGCGCCGGCCGCCTCCAGCGCGAAGGCGATCACCTTGGCGATCTGGCCGGAAAAGGCATCTTCCGGGCCAAGCCCGGCATGCAGCACCCAGGGCGCCCAGAGCGCCCGAATGGTTTGGGACTGGTAGCTGCTTTCCAGCCAGCCGCGCGCCGGCACCAGCGCTTCGCCAAGAAAGGCGGCCAGGCCACGCGGACCACGCCGCCAGGTATCGCCGGCCAGCAGCTTCGCCGTCGGGTACGACCAAAGCGCGCCGCCGAGCAGGCCGAACAGCAGGCCGGCATTGCGTTCGATGCCGCCGACATCTTCCGCGTGGCGGTCACCGTCGCCGGCCGCGATCGCATTGACGGCAGCGACATTGGCGGCGCGGTCGGTGCTGAGCACGGCATGGCTGCCGTCGGGCATGAGCACGCCGGTCGGCGTCCCGGTGTGGCAGAATTCCAGGCCGTGGCGAGCGAGGTCGGCGCCAAGTGCGGCAAAGGCCGGCGAGGTGACGAACAACACGAAGGTCGTCGCCATCACGTCATGGACAAAGCCCGGCGCGGTGATCTCCTCGGTGCGCATGCAACCGCCGATACGGTCGTTGCGCTCCAGCACGAGCACCTTGGCGCCCTTGCCGCCGAGCATTGCGGCGCAGACNTTTGGTGGATGATGTTTAATTGCGCGCGGTAGCGTTCCTTGGCGTAGAGCGGCAACCTCACAAGGTTGCCGCGCCCACTTCGTCATCGCGGTACCATTCGCAGCCATGATCTTCTCCCGAAGACCGCCCTCGCTTTATTTCCCCGGCACCAGCGCCAGCGCGCGGATCGGGCTGCCGGTGCCGTGCTCGATCTTGAGCGGTGCCGCGATCAGGATCGCGCCTTTCGGCGGCAGTTGGTCGAGATTGCAGAGGCTGGCGAGGCCGTAGCGGTTGGCCTTGTGCATCAGCGTGTGGGCCGGGAATGGCGGCTCCATGCCGCCGGCCTTGCCGGCATCGGTGCCGATCGTCTCCGAGCCCCAGCCCTTGATGTCCTTGCTGATCAGGAACTGGATGGCTTCCGCCGTCGGGCCGGGTGTGTGCGGACCGGTCTCGTTGGCGTTGAGGAACTCGGCTTCCGAGCCGTTGCGCTTGTACCAGTCGGTGCGCATCACCACCCACTCGCCGGCATTGATCGCGCCATGCTTGGCTTCCCAAGCCTTGATGTGGTCGACGGTCAGCAGGAAATCGTGATCGGCGGCGGCCTCCTTCGAACAGTCGATGACATTGACAGGCCCGATGAAATTCTGCGCCGGAATGGTGTCGGTGGCTCCGTCCGGATAGTCCTTGCCGCTGATCCAATGCTGCGGCGCGTCGAAATGCGTGCCGGAATGCTCGCCGAGCTTCAGCCAGTTCCAGGCCCACCATGGACCGTTCTTGTCATAGCGGGAGATCGAGTGGATCTCGACCTTCGGCGTGTCGACGGCGAGTTCCGGCGGCAGCTTGATCAGCGGTGTGTCCGGCCCGAGCGGCGCCGTCAGGTCGACCACCTTGATGGCGCCGGAAAGAAGCTGGCCGGCAACTTCGCCGAGGAGTTTCTGGGTGTCCATGGTCTCTGTTCCCTCTTGTCTGACATGATCAAGGCTCGTCTCGGCCCTTAATATCCTACTAGACGAAAACATATGCATCTGCAATTATCTTTAAGCATAAAGGAAATGGGAACGGGGCGTGAGCGAGTTCGACGCCATCTTTGTCGGGGCAGGCCACAACACTCTGGCATGCGCCGCGCATCTGGCGCTCAAGGGCTGGAAAACCGGGGTTTTCGAGCGCAGCACAACAATCGGTGGTGCCGTCCAGACCCACGAATTCACGCTTCCGGGCTTCCGTCACGACTTCGGCGCGATGAATCTGAGCCTGTTCGCCGGCTCCGCCTTCCACCGGAAATATGCAAATGAATTGAAAGCACAGGGGCTGGAATTCGCGCCGGTCGCCGACTGTTTCGCCAGCGCCTTTCCGGATGGACGCTGGCTCGGCATCAGCAACGATCTGGAAAAGACCGCCGGTCGCATGGCGGCCTTTTCAGCCGCCGACGCCGCGACATGGCGCAGGCTGGTTGCCGCCTTCCCGTCCGAGGCCGAGCATTTGTTCAAGCTGCTGGGCTCGCCGATGAGCGCCCGGGTGCTTGCAAGCACCGCCTGGAACCTGTGGCGCAAAAAAGGTGTTTCCGGCGCGCTCGACACCGGCCGGCTGCTGCTGTCGTCGCCGCGTGCCTGGCTGGAGGAAAATTTCGAGTCTCCGCACGTCAGGGCGACGCTCGCCACCTGGGGCATGCATCTCGACTTCGCGCCCGACATCGCCGGCGGCGCGGTGTTCCCCTACCTTGAAGCGATGGCCAACCAGAGTTTTGGCATGGTGCTGGGCAAGGGTGGCGCCGACACGATCATCCGGGCGCTGGCCGGCATGGTCACATCGGCCGGCGGCAGGATCGTCACCGGCGCCGATGTCGCCGAGATAACCGTCTCCGGCGGCAAGGCCGGCGGTGTGCGGCTTGCTTCCGGCGAGACGCATACGGCCATCAAGGCGGTGATTGCCGGCGTCGCGCCCAAGGCGCTCGCCGGCAAGTTGCTGCCGCTCGGTTCGGGCGACGCCTGCTTCGACATGGCGATGCAAAAATTCCGCCATGCGCCCGGCACGATGATGATACACCTGGCGCTGGACGACCTGCCGGACTGGCGCGCCGGGGCACAGCTTCGGCAGTTCGCCTATGTGCATCTGGCGCCATCGCTCGACCAGATGTCGCGCACCTTTCAGCAGGCGACATCAGGCATGTTGCCGGACGAACCGGTGCTGGTCGTCGGCCAGCCGACGGCGGTCGACCCTTCCCGGGCACCTGAAGGCAAACATGTTCTGTGGGTGCAGGTGCGCATGCTGCCCGCCGAAATCGCGGGCGACGCCTCGGCCAAGATCGCACCAGCCCACTGGGACCAGGTCAAGGAAGTCTATGCCGACCGTGTGCTCGACATCATCGAGACCTACGCACCAGGGCTGCGTGCGAAGATCCTCGGTCGCGCGGTGTTTTCGCCGATCGACCTGGAGCGCGAGAACCCGAACCTCGTCGGCGGCGACCAGGTCTGCGGCAGCCATCATCTGGCGCAGAACTTCTTGTTCCGTCCGGCGCGCGGCTATGCCGGCTGGAACACGCCGATCACCAATCTGCACCTCACCGGCGCCGCGACATGGCCCGGTGCCGGCACGGGTGCCGCCTCGGGCTTCATGCTCGCGCAACAGCTTGGCGGGAGGTAGCCAGACGATTTCATGAAGGCGACGAGAGGCAAGCGCTGCTGCCCACGAAGCCCGAACCAATGACCGGACGAAGCCGCGCAAAAGACAAATAAACCAACAAGGGGAACGACCATGACAATCAACAGACGCGAATTACTGGGATACAGTGCCGCGGCACTTGGCGTGGCCGCTGTCGGCCTGCCCAACATCAGCCAGGCTGCCGCCGGCGAGTTGACCATCGCCTACAATGTCAACCTGCCGTCCTGGGACCCGACCACCGGCCCGTCGGCCGTCAACCCGACTATCCAGGGCCTCTACCAGTCGGTGTTCGACCAGTTCATCCCGCAGAAGCCGGACCTGTCCTTCGCGCCTGGCCTTTTGACGGAATGGGGCTGGAACGACGACCGCACCAAAATCATGATGACGGTGCGCGAAGGCGTGAAATGGCATGACGGCTCGCCCTTCACCCCGGAAGACGTCGTCTGGTCGCTGCAGCGGGCCGGCGACGAAAAGACCGGCAACCCGATCCAGTTCGTCTGGAAGAACGTCAGCAATTTCAAGATTGACGGCAACAAAATCACCGGCGACGTCGTGCAGTTCGACCCGGTCTATTTCAAGTGGATGTCGTTCCTGACCGGCTACATCATGCCGAAAGCCTATTACGAGAAGGTCGGCGCCGAGGGTTTCGAGAAGGCGCCGATCGGCACCGGTCCCTACATGGTCGAAAAGTTCGAGCGCAACGCTTTCCTGCGGCTGAAGGCCAATCCCAACTATTGGGGCGGCAAGCCGGCCTTCGAGAATGTGACGATCAAGTTCGTCACCGACGCCGCGAGCCGGGTGGCCGAGATCGAATCCGGTTCCTCGCAGGTGACGCTCGAAATCCCCTATGAAGAGTACGACCGGCTGATCGCCAAGGACGGGCTTGCCGGGTCCATCAAGAATGTGTCCGACATCGGCATGATCTTCTTCAACGACATCGAAGCGATGCTGGACAAGAACGTGCGCCAGGCAGCCGTCATGGCCGTGGACAAGGAGCTTCTGGTCAAGCGGCTGCTGCGCGGCTATGGCCAGCCGATCGCCACACTGGAGACCCCGGAATACACGGCTTTCGATGCCTCGATCAAGGTGGAGCACAATCCGGAGAAGGCCAAGGAGTTGCTGGCTGCCTCAGGCTATTCGCCGGAAAAGCCGGTCAAGTTCACCATTCAGACGACCAAGGGCTTCAAGCCCAAGGACTATGAGATGATCCAGGCGATCGTCGGCATGTGGCGCAAGGTCGGCATCGAGGCGACGATCGAGGTCTATGAGATCGCCAAACACTACGAGCTCCGCGCCGCCGACAAGCTCGCGCCCGCCGCCTTCTACAATTGGGGTAATGCCATTGGCGACCCGACCACGTCGACCGGCTTTGCCATGTATGGGCCGAGCCCCCATTCGGTCTGGGACAGCCAGGACCTGATCGACATGATCAACCCGCTGTGGGGAGAGAAGGACGAGGCCAAGCGCATCGCCGGGTGGAAGGCGGTCGATAAATACATCGCCGAGCAGGCCTACGTGCTGCCGCTTATGCAGTATGCGCAACCGATCGTGCATGCAAAGGGCGTCAACGTGGTGCAGCATATCTCCGGCGCGCTGCTACCGGCCCTGATGACCCCGGCCTGATATCTGCCTGGGCTTACCGCGCGCCGTCCATAGCGACGGCGCGCATTCTACAGGCATATGAGCCTGCGGGCTCCTGCAAAGATTTACATGCTCCTGCAACGATTCCTGATCCGTCTGCTGACGATGTTGATCACGCTGTTGGGCGTGGCCGTCGTCGTATTCGTGGTTATCCGCGTCGCGCCCGGCGATCCGATCGCCATGATGCTGCCGCCCGGCGCCACCAATGACGACATCGCCCGCCTGCGTGCGCTCTATGGGCTCGACAAGACGATCGTACAGCAGTTCTTCATCTGGCTGTCCGGGGTCGCCAGGGGCGATTTCGGCACCTCGATCTCGCTCCGGCAAGACGTGCTTGGCCTCGTCTTCAACCGGCTGCCGGCAACCCTGGAGCTCGCCATTGTCGCGCTCATCATGGCGGTGGCGATCGGCGGCACGACGGCGATCCTCGGTGCGCGCGAACGCGGCACGGCGGTCGAGGCCGGCATCGACATCGCCAGCGGTGCCGCACTTTCCATCCCCGATTTTCTCTGGGGCCTTGTGCTGATCCTCCTGTTCGGCGTGCTGGTGCCGATATTCGACATTTCCGGCCGCGTGTCGCCGCAGCTCGACTTGCCCTTCATCACCCAGTTCTACTTCTTCGAGAGCCTGTTTCGGCTGCGCTTCGACCTCACCTGGGACCTCTTGAAGCACATGCTAATGCCAGCCGTGGCGCTGGCGCTGCCGCTCGCGGCCATCATCGCGCAACTGCTGAAGCAGTCGCTGAAGGAAGTGCTCGACCTCGATTATGTCGTGCTGGCGCGGGTCAAGGGGTTTTCTGAAACGCAGGTCATCTTGCGCGAGGCGCTGAAGAACGCCGCGCTGCCGACGCTGACGCTCATCGGTGTGCAATTCACCTTCCTCATCGGCGGCACCGTCATCGTCGAGCGGCTGTTCTCCTATGAAGGCCTCGGCAACATGGCGATCGACGCCGTTATCAACCGCGACCTGCCGCTGATACAGGGTATCGTGCTGGTCTTCGCGCTGCTGTTCGTGCTGATCAACCTCGCAGTCGACATGATGTATGCGCTGCTCAATCCGAGGCTGCGCCATGGATGAGGCACGCATCTCGCGACGCGGATCGAGCCCGAGGCTGTGGCTGGCGGGAGGTTGGCTGCTGCTGGCGCTGCTGGCGGCGATCTTGGCGCCGCTGGTCGCGCCGCAGGATCCGCTGGCGCAGGATTTGATGCTGGAACGTCTGCCGCCGTTCTGGCTCGACGGTGCCGAGCCGGGCTATTGGCTCGGCACCGACAGCCTCGGCCGCGACCTGCTCTCGCGCCTGATCTTCGGCGGCCGCATCGCCTTCATCGTCGCTTTCGCGGCGGCCATCGCCGCCTGCGTGGTCGGCTCCACATTAGGGCTGATCGCGGGCTATTTCGGCGGCTGGGCGGACCGCATCATCTCACGCATCGTCGACATCTGGATGGCCTTCCCGCCGGTGCTGTTCGCCATTCTGCTGGTCGCCGTGCTCGGCACCGGCTTAAGCTCCGTTATCCTCGCCATCGCCATCATCGACTGGACGCGTTTCTGCCGGGTCATCCGCGCCGAGGCGATGGGCCAGTCGCGCATGGACTATGTCGAGAACGCTCGCATCGCCGGCTATGGCCGCTTCGGCATCATGCTGCGCGAAGTTCTACCCAATGTGGTGCCGTCGATCGTGGCGCTGCTGTCGCTGGAGATGGGCATCGCCGTCATCGTCGAGGCGATCCTGTCCTTCGTCAATCTATCTATCTCGACCGACGACCCTACATGGGGCGGCATCATCGCCGAGGGCCGGCTGTCGATCCACCAGGCATGGTGGGTGCTGGTGTTTCCGCTGGTCACGCTGATCCTCACCGTGTTGTCCTTCAGCCAGTTCGGCGAGGCGCTGAAGACGCGTTTCGATCCGGTGCTGCGATGAGCGCCTGTCTCGACATAGCCGATCTGAGCGCGNGGCGAGGCGCTGAAGACGCGTTTCGATCCGGTGCTGCGATGAGCGCCTGTCTCGACATAGCCGATCTGAGCGCGATGCTGGCCAACGGCCAGCGCGTGCTGCGCTCTGTTTCGCTCTCGGTACAACCCGGTGAAGTGCGCGCGCTTGTCGGCGAAAGCGGCGCCGGCAAGACGATGATCGGCAAGGCGGTGCTGGGTGTGTTGCCATTGAGCGTGCGCATCGTCGAAGGCGATATGAGGCTCGAGGGCGAAGACCTCGGCAAACTCCCGCCAAAAGCGCGGCGCACGCTGATCGGCGCGCGCACGGCGCTGATCCCGCAGGATCCGCTGACCGCGCTCAACCCCTCGCGCCGCATCGGCTCCCAGATGACCGACCGTCTGGTGCGCATCCTCGGCTGGAGCGGAGACAAGGCCGATCGGCGTATCCGCCAGTTGTTTGATGAGGTGCAGATCCGCGACCCCGACCGGGTGCTGAAGAGCTATCCGCACGAGCTCTCCGGCGGCATGCGCCAGCGCGTGCTGATTGCCGCCGCCTTTGCCGCCGAGCCACGGCTGATTGTCGCCGACGAGCCGACCACGGCGCTCGACGTGACGGTGCAGAAGCAGATCCTGCGGCTGATCGCGGCGTTGCAGCGCGAGCACGGCACCGCGATCCTGTTCGTCACCCACGATCTCGGCGTCGTCGCCAAGATCAGCCAGAAAGTGTCGGTTCTCTATGCCGGCAAGGTGGTGGAAGAGGCCGAGACGGCGGCGCTCTTCGCCGCGCCGAAGCACCCCTATACAAGGGCATTGATGGCCGCCACGCCGCGCTATACCGATCCCTTCGCTTCGCTGAAGCCGGTGGACGATTCGGTACTGGCGGGGCTCGCCGCCGAGATCGCTGCCGCCGACCAGGCCTGGAGGCGTCCGCATGGCTGAGCCGCTGTTCTCCGTGCGCGGGCTGAAGGTCGCGCTGCCCGACATGACACGCAAGCCGCTCATCGGCCGCGCACCTTTGGCCGAGATTCTGAAAGGCCTGGATTTCGACCTGCCCACCGGCTCGGTGACGGGCATCGTCGGCGAATCCGGATCCGGGAAATCGACGCTTGGCCGTGCGCTGGTGCGGCTGCTGGAGCCGAGCGCCGGCAGCATCCGTTTCGAAGGTCGTGACATCACCCATCTGCCGGAAGCCGAACTGCGGCCACTGCGCCGCGATCTGCAGATGATCTTCCAGGATCCGATGTCGTCGCTCAATCCGCGCCGCACCATTGCCAGCATCATCGCCGCTCCGCTCAAGCAGAACGGGCTCGGCGACGATCTGAAATCCCGCGTCGCCGAGGCATTGCAACGCGTCGGCCTGCCGCAAAGCTTCGCCACCCGCTACCGCCACGAACTGTCGGGCGGGCAGCGACAGCGCGTCGGCATTGCGCGCGCGCTGGCGCTGTCGCCAAAATTCGTGCTGGCCGACGAGATCGTCTCCGGCCTCGACGTGTCTACGCAGGCCCAGATCCTCACCTTGCTCGAGAAGCTTGCAGCGGAGATGGGTCTGACGGTCGCCTTCATCAGCCACGATCTGTCGGTCATCCGGCGGCTGTGCCGGCAGGTGATCGTCATGCGCGAAGGCAGCATCGTGGAAGCGAGCGCCACGGACGCGCTGTTCGACATGCCGCGGCAGACCTACACGCGCGACCTCATCGCAGCCATTCCGCTGCCCGAAATCGATGCGAGCTGGCTGGACATTCCTTCCGCCGGCAAAGCGCCGACATGAATGCGAACGCACGCCGAAAAGCGGGCCTCGGACGTGCGACTGGAGAATGACGAAGTCCCGCCAATGGAGAGGACTGACATGAAGACCACAATCGCACTTGCAACGCTCGTTGCTGCTATCGTTGGCAGCGCCGGCATCGCCTCGGCGGATTCGATCCCCGGCATGCGCGGCCACGATCACACCGGCATCACGGTTCCCGACATGAAGCAGGCGGTCGACTTCTTCACAGAGGTCGTCGGCTGCAAGAAGGCGATGTCGTTCGGACCGTTCGCCGACGACAAGGGCACCTTCATGCAGGACCTGCTCGGCGTCGATCCGAAGGCTGTCATCGAGCAGGTCACGATGGTGCGTTGCGGCTATGGATCGAACATCGAGCTGTTCAAATACACCGCGCCCAACCAGAAGAATCTGACACCGAAGAACAGCGACATTGGCGGCTTTCACATCGCCTTCTATGTCGACGATGTCGCCGCGGCCAAANAAGTCCCGCCAATGGAGAGGACTGACATGAAGACCACAATCGCACTTGCAACGCTCGTTGCTGCCATCCTTGGCAGCGCCGGCATCGCCTCGGCGGATTCGATCCCCGGCATGCGCGGCCACGATCACACAGGCATCACGGTTCCCGACATGAAGCAGGCGGTCGACTTCTTCACAGAGGTCGTCGGCTGCAAGAAGGCGATGTCGTTCGGCCCGTTCGCCGACGACAAGGGCACCTTCATGCAGGACCTGCTCGGCGTCGATCCGAAGGCTGTCATCGAGCAGGTGACGATGGTGCGTTGCGGCTATGGATCGAACATCGAGCTGTTCAAATACACCGCGCCCGACCAGAAGAATCTGACGCCGAAGAACAGCGACATTGGCGGCTTTCACATCGCCTTCTATGTCGACGATGTCGCCGCGGCCAAAGCCTATCTCGATGGCAAGGGCGTCAAGACCAGGATGGGGCCGCTGCCGGTCAAGGAAGGACCCGCCGCCGGCCAGACCATCCTGTATTTCCAGGCGCCGTGGGGACTGCAACTCGAGGCGATCAGCTATCCCTCGGGCATGGCCTATGAGAAGAGTGCCGAGACCGTGCTGTGGAGCCCGAAGAATCCGGAGAAATGATGTCTCGCGGCGCGCTTGCAGGATTCCCGGCAAGCGCGCCACCCCCTCGCATAATCATTTCGCACATAAAACTTTAAGCTTGAAATATCTTACCTCCGGCGCGATACTGAGGCATAGCAAGCGAAGAGGAGATCGCACGAATGAAGGTTGCGGTTCTCGGCGGCGGACCAGCCGGCCTCTACTTTGCCATTTCGATGAAACTGAGGGACGCCGCGCACGACGTGACGGTTTTCGAGCGCAACCGCGCCGACGACACGTTCGGCTGGGGCGTGGTCCTGTCGGCTGAGACGCTCGACAATCTCGCGGAGAATGATCCGGTCAGCGCCGTCTGGATCAAGAAGCATTTTGCCTATTGGGACGACATCGCCGTCATCCATGACGGCGTGCGCACGGTCTCGTCGGGCCACGGCTTCTGCGGCATCGGCCGCAAGCGGCTGCTGGTCCTCTTGCAGCGCCGCGCGCGCGAACTCGGCGTCAAGCTGATGTTCGAAACCGACATCGCCGATCCCCGCCCCTATATGGAGACGCATGACCTGGTCGTCGCCGCCGACGGACTGAACTCAAGGGCGCGCAACGCTTTCGTCGACGTGTTCAAGCCCGACATCGACACACGCAAATGCAAGTTCGTCTGGCTCGGCACCAACCAGAAATTCGACGACGCCTTCACCTTCATCTTCGAGAAGACCGAGCATGGCTGGGTATGGGCGCACGCCTACCAGTTCGACAGCGACACCGCGACCTTCATCGTCGAATGCAGCGAACAGACCTGGGCCGCCTTTGGCTTCGGCGCGATGTCGCAGCAGGAGTCCATCGCGGTGTGCGAGCGCATCTTTGCCAAGCATCTTGGCGGCCACGCGCTGATGACCAACGCCAACCATATCCGTGGCTCGGCCTGGATCAACTTCCCGCGCGTGCTGTGCGAGCGCTGGTCCTACAAGAACCTGGCGCTGATGGGCGACGCCGCGGCCTCGGCGCATTTCTCGATCGGCTCCGGCACCAAACTGGCGCTCGAAAGCGCGGTGGCGCTGGCGGAGTATGTCGAGACCGAGCCGGACCTCGAGGCCGCCTTCCGTAGATATGAGGATGCCCGCCGCACCGAGGTGCTGAAGCTGCAATCGGCGGCGCGCAATTCGCTCGAATGGTTCGAGGAAGTCGAGCGCTATCTCGGCCTTGATCCGGTGCAGTTCAACTATTCGCTGCTGACCCGTTCGCAGCGCATCAGCCACGAGAATCTGCGGCTGCGCGATGCCGAATGGCTGGGCAGCGCCGAAGAATGGTTTCAGCGCCAGGCGGGTGCCGGTGGCAACAGGCTGCGCCGGGCGCCGATGTTCGCGCCGTTCAAGCTGCGCGAGATGCGGCTGCAAAACCGCGTCGTCGTCTCGCCGATGGCGCAGTACAAGGCCGTCGACGGCTGCCCGACCGACTGGCATTTCACGCATTATGCCGAGCGCGCCAAGGGCGGCGCCGGGCTCGTCTATATCGAGATGACCTGCGTCAGCCCGGAAGGGCGCATCACGCCCGGCTGCCCCGGTTTCTACGCGCCCGAGCATGAGGTGGCGTGGCGGCGGCTGGTCGACTTCGTCCATGCCGAAACCGAAGCGAAGATCTGCGCCCAGATCGGCCATTCCGGCGCCAAGGGTTCGACCCGTGTCGGTTGGGAAGGCACCGACGTGCCGCTGGCCTCCGGTAACTGGCCTGTGATGGCGGCATCGGCTGTCGCGTGGTCGCCTGAGAATCAGGTGCCGAAGGCGATGGATCGCGCCGATATGGATTTGGTGCGCGATCAATTCGTCGCCTCGGCCGAAATGGCCGATCGCTGCGGCTTCGACATGCTGGAGATCCATGCCGCGCATGGCTATCTCCTGTCGTCCTTCATCACGCCGGTCACCAACCGGCGCACGGACGCCTATGGCGGCTCACTGGAAAACCGCATGCGCTATCCCCTCGAAATCTTCCACGCTGTGCGCGCCGCCTGGCCGGCGGGAAAACCGATCTCGGTGCGCATTTCGGCCAATGACTGGGTCGGCATCGAAGGCGTCACGCCGGCAGATGCCGTCGAGATCGCTGGGATGCTGCATGAGGCCGGCGTCGACATCTGCGACGTTTCGGCCGGCCAGACGTCGGTTGCCGCCAAGCCGGTCTATGGCCGCATGTTCCAGACGCCATTCTCGGACCGCATCCGCAACGAGGTCGGCATGGCGACGATGGCGGTGGGCAACATCTACGAGCCGGACCACGTCAATTCGATCCTGATGGCCGGCCGAGCCGATCTGGTCGCGCTGGCACGGCCGCATCTCGCCGATCCCTACTGGACATTGCACGCGGCGGTGACCCTCGGCGACCGTGGCGTCAAATGGCCGGATCCCTATCTGCCCGGGCGCGACCAGATCTACCGGCTGGCCGAGCGCGATGCGGCGGCGGGGCTGAAAGTATGACGACCGCGAGCACGATTCCCGGCAAGCACGCATTGGTCACCGGCGGCGGCTCCGGCGTCGGCCGGGCTATCGCGCTCACTTTGGCTAGGGCTGGTGTCAATGTGACCATATGTGGGCGCCGCGAAGCTGAACTCGCCAAGGTTGCCGGCGAAAACGGCCGCATCCATGGCATCGTCGCCGATGTCACCGATGAGGCGGCGATGGCGGCGCTCTACGCGCAAGCGGAGGCCGCACGCGGGCCGTTCGATATCGTCGTCGCCAATGCCGGCATGGCCGGCAGCACGCCGGCGCACAAGACCACGCTTGCCGACTGGCAGCGAACGCTCGACGTCAATCTGACCGGCGCCTTCCTGACGGTGAAACCGACGCTGGCCGGCATGGCCGCGCGCAAGGCGGGTCGCATCGTGTTCATCGCCTCCACGGCAGGGCTGAAAGGCTACGCCTACGTCGCGCCCTACGTCGCGGCCAAGCATGGCGTCGTCGGCCTGATGCGGGCGCTGGCCGCCGAGACGGCGAAATCCGGTGTCACCGTCAACGCCGTGTGCCCAGGCTTCGTCGAGACCGACATGCTGGAGGAGTCCATCCAGCGCATCGTCGAAAAGACCGGCCGCTCGGCAGAACAGGCGCGGGCCAGTCTGGCCTCGACCAATCCGCAACGCCGTTTCATCCAGCCGCGGGAAATTGCCGAAGCCGTGCTTTGGCTGTGCGGCGACGCGGCGCAATCGATCACCGGACAGGCGATTTCTATCTCGGGAGGTGAAACATGGTAGCCGGCCCCCTGCCCATGCCATCGGGACCCGGCAAGGACCGGCTGCGCCTATGGATCAGGCTGCTGCGCGCCTCACGCACGATCGAGGCCGAACTGCGCGAGCGCCTGAAGAAGGAATTCGACACGACGTTGCCGCGTTTCGACGTCATGGCGGCACTTTACCGGGCGCAGGAGGGCATGCTGATGAGCGATCTGTCGCGCTTCCTGCTGGTGTCCAACGGCAATGTCACCGGTATTGTCGACCGGCTGGTTTCGGAAGGACTTGTCGCCCGCGCCCGCCGCAATGGCGACCGCCGCACCTCGATGGTTCGGCTGACCGAGGAAGGTACGAAGTCCTTTGCCACCATCGCCGCCGCGCATGAGGGCTGGATCGGCGAATTGCTAGGCAAGGTCAGCGAGGAGGATGCGCGCCGGCTGACCGGCATGCTGACCTCGTTCCGCAGCAACTGGGAGGGACGCGAATGACCGCAATGGCCGGCCTCAAGCCGAAGCATTTCCTGTGGGAGGTCGAGGGCAAGATCGCCAAGGTCCGGCTCGACCGGCCGGAGCGCAAGAACCCGCTGACCTTCGACAGCTATGCCGAGCTGCGCGACACGTTCCGCGATCTTGTCTATGCCGACGACGTCGACGCCGTGGTGTTCCTCTCCAATGGCTGCAATTTCTGCTCCGGCGGCGATGTCCACGACATTATCGGCCCACTGGTCAAGATGGACATGAAGCAGCTCTTGGCCTTCACCCGCATGACCGGCGATTTCGTCAAGGCGATGCTGAATTGCGGCAAGCCGATCATCGCCGCGGTCGACGGCGTGGCGGTCGGCGCCGGCGCGATCATCGCGATGAGTTCGGATATCCGCATCGCCACGCCGGAAGCCAAGACCGCCTTTCTGTTCACCCGCGTCGGCCTTGCCGGCTGCGATATGGGCGCCTGCGCGATCCTGCCGCGCATCATCGGCCAGGGCCGCGCCGCCGAATTGCTCTACACCGGCCGAACCATGACCGCGACGGAGGGCGAGCGCTGGGGGTTTTACAACAGGCTGGTAGCGGCAGACGTACTCGAGGCCGACGCGCTCGACATGGCGGCCCGCATCGTCTCCGGCCCGACCTTCGCCCACGGCATCACCAAGACGCAGCTCAACCAGGAATGGTCGATGGGCCTCGAACAGGCGATCGAAGCGGAAGCGCAGGCGCAGGCGATCTGCATGCAGACGCGAGATTTCGAGCGGGCATATCGGGCTTTCGTGGCCAAGGAAAAGCCGGTGTTCGAGGGGAATTGAGGATGTTTTCTTCGATCAACATGGCCACCTTGGCAGGACAGCGCCCCCCTCTGGCCTGCCGGCAATCTCCCACTCCACGGGGGAGATTGGATGCAATTTCTGCTTTCGCCAATAACGACCGTTGCAAGGAAAGCGGCGCCAGCGAAGCTGCCAATCTCCCCCCTCGTGGGGGAGATGTCCGGCGGGACAGAGAGGAGCGCAGTAGAGCACAAGCCTTGCAGAACAGCGGAGGCACAAATGCCTGACCGTTCCTTCCTCAACTGGCCCTTCTTCGAAGACCGCCATCGCGAACTCGCCGAGCACCTGGACGCCTGGTGCGCGAAAAACCTGCCGGTCGACCACCATGACGTCGACGCCGCCTGCCTCGAGTTGGTGGCGAAGCTCGGCAGGGATGGCTGGCTGAAGCCGACGGCGCTCGATACGGACAACCCGGCGCCACTCGACGTGCGCGCCCTGTGCATCACGCGCGAGACGCTGGCCCGCCACGATGGCCTTGCCGATTTCGCTTTCGCCATGCAAGGTCTCGGCACCGGCGCGCTCAGCCTGTTCGGCACGTCGGAGCAGCAGCAATGGCTTTCAAAGACGCGGGACGGCAAGGCGATCTCAGCCTTCGCCCTGTCCGAGCCGCGCTCTGGCTCTGATGTCGCCAACATGGAGATGACAGCGACCCGCGATGGCGACAGCTACGTTCTCACGGGCGAAAAAACCTGGATCTCGAATGGCGGTATCGCCGATCTCTATGTCGTCTTCGCCCGCACCGGCGAGGCGCCGGGTGCCAAGGGGCTTTCCGCTTTCCTGGTGTCGGGCAACGCCGAGGGCCTCGGTATCGCGGAACGCCTCGAAGTGATCGCGCCGCATCCACTGGCGCGTCTTTCGTTCGACCAGGTCCGCGTGCCCACCTCGGCGCTGATTGGCAGGCCGGGCGACGGTTTTCGCATCGCCATGTCGGTGCTCGACGTGTTCCGCTCGACGGTCGGCGCGGCGGCGCTCGGCTTTGCCCGCCGGGCGCTCGATGAAAGCATCAAACGCGTGGCCGAGCGCAAATTGTTCGGGGCGCCGATGGCCGAACTGCAGATGGTGCAGGGACACATCGCGGATATGGCGCTCGACGTCGATGCGGCGGCGCTTTTGGTCTATCGCGCTGCATGGACCAAGGACATGGGTGCGGCGCGGGTGACGCGCGAGGCGGCGATGGCCAAGCTGTTCGCCACCGACAAGGCGCAGGAGGTGATCGACAAAGCCGTGCAGCTGCATGGCGGCGATGGTGTCCGCAAAGGCCATATCGTCGAGAGCCTGTATCGCGAAATCCGCGCGCTGCGCATCTACGAGGGCGCATCGGACGTGCAGAAAGTGGTGATCGCGCGACAAGTGATGGGGGCGGCCTGAACAGGTCGTGACCACGGACTGAAATGTTTCGAGACGGATATTGCGGACCCGATATTGGATAGGCGGAGAGACGAAATGCACGAGATCCTGCAGCCGGAAGGCTGGGCAAAACCGGTCGGTTACGCCAACGGCGTGGCGGCGCGCGGCAGGCTCGTCTTCGTCGGCGGACAGGTCGGCTGGAACGGGCAATGCCAGTTCGAGACCGACGATTTCGCCGGCCAGGTGCGGCAGACGCTCCACAACATCGTCGCGGTGCTGGCCGAGGCCGGCGCGGAGCCACGACATATCACCTCGATGACTTGGTATTTTACCGACAAGGCAGAATATCTCGGCAACCTCAAGGGGATCGGTGAAGCCTATCGCGAGGTGATCGGCCGACATTTTCCAGCGATGGCCGCCATGCAGGTGGTGGCGCTGGTCGAGGACCGCGCCAAGGTGGAGATCCAGGCGACCGCCGTTATTCCGGAATAAGTAATTCGTTTTCGCGGAATATATTATTCGCGGAGCCCCGCCTGCCTCAGCAGAGGCAGTACATGGTCGCAGAAATAGGGCAATTCCCTGGTGTAGTTGACGAAGGACAGGGCGATGCCTTGATAGCCGTGCGCGGCAATGGCGGCCATTTCGGCGGCGATCGTCCGCGGCGTTCCAACCAGCGGGTAGGTGCCGGCACCGCCGGCGAAACGCTGGCGGTAGCGGTCATAGGCGTGCGGGTCGTGCGACTGCGAGAATTCCTTCTTGCCGGCCATATGCGCATCGACCGCCTCGTGATCGGCCAAATCGACGGCATATCGGTTGTAATAGGCCTGCGCCTCTTCCATGGTCGGGCGGCAGACGACATGGGCCACGGTGTAGACGCCGACCTTGCGGCCAACCTTGTCGGCTCGCTCGCTGATGTCGGCGACATGCTTGCCCGCATCGGCCATCTCGGAAAAGGTCGTGAACAGATAATCGCATCTGGCGGCGGCGAAATCGCGGCCCGGGCCGCCGAAAGCGGCGTTCATGGTCACTGGGCGCGGAACCTGCAGGCTGGCCGGCCTGCTGACCGCATCCTTGAGGTGATAATAGGTGCCTTCGTAGTCAAGCGGCTCCGCCGATGCATAGAGCTTCTCGAGGATCTCGATCCATTCGGCCGCCTGGTCGTAGCCCTTCTCGACCAGCGGCGTTCCGAACATGCCGAATTCCTTCGGGTTCCAGCCGCAGACGACGTTCAAGCCGGCGCGGCCTTGGCTGATGTGGTCGACCGTCGCCAGCGCCTTGGCGGCATAGAGCGGATGCACCAGCGGCACGTGCACGGTCATGAACAGGCCGATCCGGTCGGTGGTCATGCTGAGTGCCGCCGCCCAGGTGAAGGTCTCGAAGGATCGCTCGCGCACCTTGTTGCGGCCGCCAAAGCCACGCCAGCGCGCGATCGGCAGCATGAACTCCAGCCCGGCGCGGTCGGCGATCCGGGCGGCCGCCAGATTGTCCTGCCAGCTCGCCGTCCAGCGTTCCGGCACGTCCGATATGGCAAGACCACCATCGGCGTTGGTCGAGAAGACGCCAAGCTTCAGTTTGTTGGAGCCGTGCAGCGGATGTGCTTTGTTCATGTCGCGACCTCCCGGCGAAGATCGCACGCTACGGCTCCGCGCAAATATTTCAAGCATGAAATAGCTTCGCCCTGCGCCGGTGTGCCGATATGAATTTGGCGGGATGAGAAAAGGGATACGGATGAGCGAGATCCGCCAGAATTGCATCGGCAAGGCCAACCTCGTCGGCTCCTTCGCTGCCATTCCTCACCCCGTCGCGGTCGAAGTGATGGCGATGTCCGGCCTCGACTTTCTCTGCATCGACTGGGAGCATGCCCAGATATCGCGCGACATTATCGAGACCATGGTGCGCGCCGCCGACGTCCACCGCGTGCCGGCGATGGTGCGCGTTCCCGGCCTGTCGCCCGAAGCAATCCAGGCGGCGCTGGACAGCGGCGCGCAAGGTGTGCTGGTGCCACGCGTCTCGACACCGGCACAGGCGGCAATGGCGGTGAAAGCATCCCGCTATCCGCCACGGGGCGAGCGCGGCGTCGGACCCGGCCGTGCGGCCGGTTATGGCTATCGCATTCCCGAATATCTAGCCGGCGCCAATGACAGGATCGTCGTGGCGGTCCAGGTCGAGACCGCCGAGGGATTGGCCAACATCGAGGCGATCGCTGATGTCGACGGCGTCGACGTGATCTTCGTCGGCCCCGGCGATCTCTCCGTGTCGATCGATGCGATCGGACCGAAGGGCGCCGACAAGCTCGCCGACGCGATCCGCAGGATCATCGGCGTGACGATCGCGCACAACAAAATCTCCGGCATATTCTGCGCCAACCCGCAGGCCATCGGCCAATGGGCGGCAATCGGCGCCAGCTTCTTCGTCCTGGCCAGCGACACGATTTTCCTGGGTGCGGGCGCCGCGGCCAATTATGCCGGCGCCCGGGCCGAACTGGCGCGGGAGGAACCGCGCTAGCGCCCGGTTGCGCAAGCGATCAAGCCAGGAAACTTTTTAAGCTTAAAACTTTTGCCTTGAAAAGCGCCGCGCTTTGGATAAGCATTCAGGATGGATGGCGGCTGTCGGCCTGGAGGGCTTTACGGGCAGTCATCATGGTGCTCCGGGTGGGAGGGGTTTCAGTCCTTGTCGTTTGTGCAGCCCCAATCATCGTCCAGCGCGCGCTACGCTTTCCATGATGCGCGCGCTCAGATCCACGACCTTCATATCGAGATCATCGCAAACCCTTCGCGCGTGAATGCGTATACGACCGCGACAAAATCGCGGCCGCGCTCGAGCCGCATGGCCGCCACCATGAATTGACGCCCCGCTGGGAGGCGGGACGGCAAGAAACCGTGCGGGCCAGCCCGCCCGATCAACAACCAGAGGGAACACCCCAGAGGGACCACCAATGAAGCTCAACCGTCGCAATCTCATCCTCGTCGCCGCGGCAATCGGCATCGCGGCCGGACCGGCAACCGCCTATGCCGCCGATGTGCTGAATGTCGGCGCCTACCCGACCAATCCGCCCTTCGAATACAAGAACGAGAGCGGCACCTTCGAGGGTTTCGAAGTCGACATCGTCAACGAGGCGGCCAAGCGCGCCGGCATGACCACCGACATCGCCGATCTCGGCTTTCAGGCATTGTTCGCCGCGACCACCTCCAAGCGCATCGACGTCGCCATCTCTTCGATCACCATCACGCCGGAGCGGCTGAAGTCGCAGTCGTTCACCCAGCCCTATTATGATTCCGACATGGGCATCGCGACCAAGACCGACAGCGCGGTCAACGCCGAGGCGGACCTCAAGGGCAAGATCGTCGGCGTGCTCTCGGGCTCGACCGGCGAGACCTGGGTCAAGGCGCATCAGGAAGCCGACGGCTTCAGCGACGTGAAGGGCTATGACACGCAGCAGAACCTTTTGCTCGACCTTAGCGCCGGCCGTATCGATGCCGCCGTCAGCGACATTCCCGGCATGGAATATTCCTTCACCAAGATGAAGGACCTGAAGGTCAAGCAGCGCATCAAGACCGGCGAGCAGTACGGCCTGATGATGACCAAGGATCATCCGCTGCTCGGCAAACTCAACGACGCGCTGACGGCGATGAAGAAGGACGGCACGTTGGCCGCGATCCACAAAAAGTGGTTCGGCAGCGACGCCCCGGCCGATTCCTCGACCGTCAAGGAAATGCCGCTGCCCAAGGCCTGAGCGGCGGCCAACGGACGGAAGGCGTGCCGGCCCCAAGGGGTCGGCACGTCCCGTTTTTCACGCATAACCTTCCCGGGACCGGCATCCGTTCGGCAAAGCCGATCTTGATGTTCCGGGTCGGGCTCTGGCGTCAGATGACGCAACACCGTTCGGGAATGCCCTGATGTCGCTGATCGACACTTTCTTCAACGCCGACGTCATCGCGTCGAGCCTGCCGGCGTTGCTGCGCGGCTTCCTGAACACGCTTCTGCTCGGCCTGCTCAGCATCGGCATCGGCATTCCCATCGGCCTAGTGATCAGCCTGTTGCGGCTCTATGCGCCGAAGCCGCTGCGCTGGCTGGCGGTCGGTTATACCGATATCTTCCGCGCCCTGCCGGTGCTGGTTGTGCTGATCCTGATCTATTATGCCTTGCCCTTCCTCGGCATTCGCCTGTCGTCCTGGGCGTCGGCGGTGACCGCCTTCGCCATCATCATGTCGGCCTATTCGGCGGAGGTGTTCCGCTCCGGCATAGAGAGCATTCCGCGCGGCCAGTTCGAGGCGGCGCAGGCGCTTGGCCTGCCGTTCCTTTTGACCTTGCGCAAGGTGGTGCTGCCGCAGGCGGTGCGCGTCGTCATCCCGCCGATGACCAGCAACTGCGTCTCGATGTTCAAGGACACGTCGCTGGCCTCTACCGTGGCGCTGCCGGAGCTGCTCAAGGAAGCGACCAACGCGCAGTCGCTCTATGCCAACCCCTCGCCGCTGATCGGCGCGGCACTGGTCTATCTCATCTTCCTTTGGCCGATGGTTCGTCTCGTCAGCCTGCTTGAAGCCCGTTTCAAAACCGAGAAGACGCGCTGACCGCGCCGCGCCTACAATTTCCCATCTACAGAGAACTTCGCAGGAGACGACCATGAACAAACATCAAGCCGCCAGTGCGACCGGCACGTCCGGCGCGTTCCCTGTTGAAAGAATCCGCGCCATGTTCCCTGCCCTGCAGCGGGCCGGTGATTTCATCTTCATGGACAACGCCGCCGGTGCGCAGATTCCGCAGAGCGTGCTCGACGCGGTGACCAACCATCTGATCTCGCACAATGTGCAGCGCGGCGGCCGTTACGGCCGCAGCGTCACCGTCGACGAGTCGGTCGCCGATGCGCGGACAAGCGTTGCGCTGCTGATCAACGCCTTCAGCCCGGCGGAAATCTGCTTCGGCATGAACGCCACCTCCTTCATCCGCCTCGTCAGCCTCGGCATCGGCCAGATGCTTTCTGAACGCGACGAGATCGTCATCACCGACATGGACCACGACGCCAACATCGCGACTTGGCTGGCGCTGGAATCGGCCGGCGCCAAATTCAAGTGGTGGCGCATGCGTGAAGATGGCAATCTGCATGTCGACGATCTCAAGCCGCTGGTTTCGGACCGCACTCGGCTGGTCGCCTGCACGGTGACGGCGCACTCGATCGGTTCGATCGTCGACGTCGCGTCGGTCGCGCAAATCGCCCATGCCGCCGGCGCCGAAGTGTTCCTCGATTGCGTGCATTACGGGCCGCATGGGCTGATCGACGTACAAGCCTGGGGTTGCGATTATCTCGTCTGCTCCGGCTACAAGAATTTCTCGCCGCACATGGGCTTCCTGTGGGGCCGCTTCGAGACGCTGAAGCGGCTGCCGACCTTCCGCGAGGATTTCATTCCGGACGAACCGCCCTACAAGGTCGAGGCGGGCACCTTCATCTACGAGAACGTGTCGGGCATGGACGCCGCCGTGCAATATCTGGAACTGATCGGCCGCAATCTGGCGCCCTCCAACAATCGCTCTCGGCGCGAAAACATCGTCGCCGGCATGGGCGCCATCCGCGACTACGAGCTGGTGCTGGCGCGCGAGATGCTTGGCGTGCTCAGGGATTGCGGAGCGACGATCTATGGCGTTGCCGACGAAGCCCGCATCAACGAGCGCGTGCCGACCTTCTGCTTCAACATCGGCAAGCTGTCGCCGCAGCGGATCGTCGAGGACATGGCCGAGATGCAGATCGGCATCCGCGACGGCCACATGTACGCGCCGCGGCTGATGAAGCGCCTCAACCTCAGCATGGACAGCGGCGCCATCCGCGCCTCGCTGGTGCACTACAACACGGTCGAGGAGATCCACAAGTTCGGCGAGGCTTTGCGGCAAATCATAGCCAGGCTTTCGTGATCGACGTCCAGTCCAGGAAGGGGCTGGGAGCGGCCATTCGGATTTGCGTTTCGGAACGGCGGGAACGGCCGACAAGCGACAGTCCGCCTTTGGGTTAACGGCTGGAGAAAGCTGCCGTTCGACTGGCCGGAATCCAACGGCCGCTGACGACCCACAAGCGGCCCTTCCGCGGCAGATCAGTCGATGCCTCAAACTGTCATTCGCAGCGTGAAAGCGGAGTCGAGCATGGTCAGAAAGGCGCGCACGGCAGGGTTAGCGCGTCGGCTTGCCGGCCAGAGCACGGTCACGTTATTTCGCTCGACCGCGAACGTGGACAGCACGGGGACCAGTTCGCCGCGCTTCACATAGGGAGCCGCCATAAAGGAAGCGCCTATGCCTATCCCACCGCCGGCTGCCAGCATGATGAGCACGGCATCGCTGGCATCAGCGACCACACCGGAATTGGGCACAATCTCGATTTCACGGTCGCCAATCCGGAAGGGCCAGCGAAAGGTCTGGCCTGTGCTCTGATAGCGAAGATTGACGGTGTCATGCCCTCCCAAGTGATCAGGATGGGTCGGGGTGCCGCGTTCCTCGAGATAGACTGGCGATGCGAAGCAGCAAAGCCGATGTGGTGCGAGCTTGCGTGATAGTAGCCGGGTGTCAGCCAGATCACCGATGCGTACGGCGACATCGATGCCTTCCTCAATCATGTCCACCATCTGGTCACCCAGCCTGAGGTCGACGACCAGGTTCGGATGGAGCCGGCGGAAAGCCGGTAAAGCGGGAGCGATCACGTGGAGTCCGATCGGCAGCGACGCGGCCACGCGCAACGTGCCCGATGGTTCGGAGCGCGCGGTCATTGCCGTCTGCTCGATTTCCTCCGCCTCGCGTAGCAGACGCAGCGCGCGCTCATGCAGGTCGCGCCCCTCTGGCGTGAAGGTGAGCGAGCGCGTCGTACGGGTAAACAGCGACACGCCCAAATGCCGCTCGAGCCGCTGCACGCTCTTGCTGACCGCGGACGGGGAAATCGACAGCGCGCGCGCCGCTGCCGTGTAGCTGCCCAGCGATCCGGCACGCGCGAAGGCGATGATGCCAGTGAGCCGATCCAACGTAATATGTTCCGCCATGGCATTACTTAAGTGCCATCGGCACCGATTATCAACCGGAAGTGCCGCCACTAGATTCGTTCCAATGACAGGTGAGCGGAGATTTGATCAATGAGCGATAAGATGAAGGCAGTCCGTCTGCACGCATTCGGTGGTCCCGAGGTGCTGGTGTACGAAGACGCGCTGAGGCCGGATGTGAAGCCCGGCGAGGTGCTTGTTCGCGTCCAGGCGGCGGGGCTTAATCCGCCCGACTGGTATCTGCGGGACGGCTATCGCGCGCTGCCGCCACAATGGCGGCCCAACCCGTCCTTCCCACTGATTCTCGGCACGGACGTTTCGGGCGTCATTGAAGCGGTTGGCGCCGAGGTCGCTGAGTTCAGCATCGGCGACGAGGTCCATGCAATGGTTCGCTTCCCCGATGACCTGATGACGGGTAGCAATGCCTACGCGCATTATGTCAGTGTGCCGGCATCGCATGTTGCGTTGAAACCAGCCGGCATCGACCATATTCATGCGGCCGGCGCGCCGATGTCGCTTCTGACAGCATGGCAGCTCTTGATCGAACTTGGCCACGATGAGCCAAATCCGTTCCAGCCCTCCCGGCACGAGCCGGTGCCCCTCGACGGCAAGACGGTGCTCATCAACGGTGCCGGAGGCGGCGTCGGGCATCTGGCCGTCCAGTTGGCGAAATGGCGGGGCGCTCGCGTCATCGCGGTGGCATCAGCCAAGAACGAGGCGCTGATGCGCGATCTCGGCGTGGATCAGTTCATCGACTACAAGACAACCGCGGCGGACGATGTCGTCCGAGACGTCGACCTCGTCCTCGACGCGGTGGGCGGCGCGGACATGGAGCGCTTCTTCCATGTTCTGAAGCCGGGCGGCACGCTGTTCCTGGTCAACCCGCTGGGCTTCGCTGGTCACGAGGAGGCAGAGAAGCTGAGCATCACGGTCTCGTCCACACAGGTTCGATCCAATGGCGCGCAGTTGGCAAAAGCCGCCCGCCTGCTCGACGACGGCATTGTGCGAGTCGTCATCGACAGCACATTCCCGCTGGCCGAGGCATCGCGCGCGCATGAGCGGGCCGGCGACGGCAGTATTCAAGGCAAGATCGTGCTGGCCGTTTGATTTGTTGCTTTCAGCCGCCCGATCGTCGGAAGTGCAGACGGTCGAGCGGGATCCATCAAGGTAACCCATGATGCTGATTGTTACCGGCTATATGTACGTCGAGCCCTCGTCGGTCGCCGAGTTTGTCCAGGATCTCCAGAACCTCGCCATAGCTACCCGGCAGCGGGACGGAAATCTTTCCTATGACGCGGCTGTGGACGATCCGCTTGCCGGTCGCCTCCTGATCGCCGAGCGGTGGAGAGACCAGGCCGCACTCACTGCACATCTCCATGCTACCGACACGATGGCGTTCGTTGGTCGATGGGGCGATACCATCAGGGGTGAAATTCTCAAATACGACGTGCTGCGTGAACGTGGCCTGATGGACGAGTAGCAAAGTACGCCGGTGAGCGTAGAGCGGCAGTCGGATCGTCGGCATATCTGCGCTCGCAACCGGCGCAGTGGACGGCAGCTATCGACAGCTCTTGTCCTGATAGCTGCCGGACCGCTTTCCACCCCGTCATGGACATTCCGGCCGGCTAAGCGGACCGGCTGCTTCTAGAATTTGTCTCGGGTCGCGCCAACAAATGAAATCAGGCGAAAAGCGATCGTCCAGGTCTTGGCGGATGTAAGTCGTCTTTGGGGTAAACTCGGCCGTTCAGAGCAGTTGGCTTTTGACTCTAGGCGGCCTTCTTCTTCGCCAGCCGCGCCTTGATCGACGCAACGTCCGCGCGTGGCGTCGCGGCGAACAGCGTCTTGGTGTAGCTGTGCTTGGGGTCGGCGAAGACCTCGTCGCGCGAGCCGTATTCGACGGCCTCGCCGAAATACATGACCATCACATCGTCGGCGATGTAGCGCACCACGGACAAATCGTGGCTGATGAAGACGTAGGTCAGCTGGAACTCGTCCTGCAGGTCGGCGAGCAGGTTGAGCACCTGCGCCTGCACGGAGAGATCGAGCGCCGAGACCGGCTCGTCGAGCACCAGCAGGCTGGGGTTCAGCATCAGCGCACGGGCAATGGCGATGCGTTGGCGTTGGCCGCCCGAGAACATGTGCGGATAGCGATTATAGTGCTCGTGACCGAGACCGACCTTCTTCAGCATCTTCATGGCGAGGTCGCGCCGTTCGGCGGCCGGCTTGTCGGTGTTGATGAGCAGCGGTTCGCCCAGCACATCGCCGATCTTCTGGCGCGGATTGAGCGATCCGTAAGGGTTCTGGAAGACGATCTGCACCTTGCGGCGCATCTCCTTCGTCAATCCACCTTTGGCGATATCGACCTTGTTGCCGTCGATGAACAGCTCGCCCGAAGTCGCGGGATCGATCAAGGTGATGATGCGGGCGAGCGTGGACTTGCCGCAGCCGCTTTCGCCGACGATGGCCAGCGTCTTGCCCTTGTCCACCGTGAAGGAGACGCCCTTGACCGCATGTACGGTGCGCGGCCCGGTGAACAGGCCGCCGCCGATATGATAGTCGCGAACGATGTTCTTGCCTTCGAGAACCGTGGTGCTCATGCGGAGGCTCCCGCGGCCGAGGGGGCAGGCTCGAACAGCATGTCGGACACAGTCGGCAGCCGGTCGCCGATTGCGTTTTCCGGCAGCGCCGACAGCAATGCGCGCGTATAATTGCTTTTCGGCGATTCAAACAGCGACAGCACGTCGGCCTCTTCCATCTTGCGGCCCTTGTACTGGACGATGACGCGGTCGGCGGTCTCGGCCACGACGCCCATATTGTGGGTGATCATGATCAGGCCCATGCCGTATTTCGCCTGCAGCGAGACCAGAAGATCGAGGATCTGCTTCTGGATGGTGACGTCGAGCGCGGTGGTCGGCTCGTCGGCGATCAGAAGCTTCGGATTGCAGGCGATGGCGATCGCGATCATGACGCGCTGGCACTGGCCGCCGGACATCTGGTGCGGAAACGAGCTCAGCCGTTCTTCCGGATCGGCAATGCCGACCAGTTTCATCAGCTCGATGGCGCGGGCCCGGCGCTGGGCGCGATCCATGCCCATGTGGAAGCGCAACACTTCCTCGATCTGGAAGCCGACTGTGAAGCATGGGTTGAGGCTGGCGATCGGCTCCTGGAAGATCATCGAGATGTCCTTGCCGACGATCTTGCGGCGTTCGGACGGGCTGAGCTTCAGCAGGTCGACGCCGTCGAAAGCCATGCGGTCGGCCTTGACCGTCGCGGTGTTGGGCAACAGCCCCATCACCGCCAGCATCGAGACCGACTTGCCGGAGCCTGACTCGCCGACGATCGCCAGCACCTCGCGCGGCTCGACCGAAAGGTCTATGCCTTGCACGGCCATGAACGGTCCGGCGGCGGTGTCGAAGGAAACGGTGAGATTCTTGATCTCGAGCAGGGACATGCTCACGACCTCTTCAGCTTGGGGTCGAGCGCGTCGCGCAGGCCGTCGCCGATCAGGTTGATGGCAAAGACGGTGATCAGGATGGCGAGTCCGGGGAAGGTCACCACCCACCAGGCGCGCAGGATGAACTCGCGAGCTTCGGCAAGCATGGTGCCCCATTCCGGCGTCGGCGGCTGCGCCCCCATGCCAAGGAAGCCGAGGGCTGCCGCCTCGAGGATGGCATTGGAGAAGGACAGCGTCGCCTGCACGATCAGCGGAGCGATGCAGTTGGGCAGGATGGTGACCAGCATCAGCCGGAGATGGCTGGCCCCGGCGACCTTGGCCGAGACTACATATTCGCGGGTCTTCTCCGCCATCACGGCCGCGCGGGTGAGCCGGGCGAAGTGCGGCTGCAGCACGAAGGCGATGGCGATCATGGCATTGACGAGGCCAGGGCCGAGCACCGCGACCAGCACCAGGGCCAGCAGCAGCGACGGGAAAGCCAGGATGATGTCCATGATGCGCATGATCAGCGTGTCGACCCAGCCACGGCAGTAGCCGGCGAGCAAACCGAGGATGACGCCGGAGATCAGCGCCGTGGTGACGACGACGAAGCCGATGGCGAGCGAGAAGCGTGAGCCGTAGATCAGGCGCGAAAGCATATCGCGGCCGACGGCGTCCGTGCCGAGCAGGAATTGCGCGTTGCCACCCGCCTGCCAGGCCGGCGGCGTCAGGAAGAAGTCGCGGAACTGGTCATCAGGCGAATGCGGAGCGAGCAACGGCGCGAAGATGGCGATCAGGATCAGCAGGGCGAAGACGAAGAGGCCGATCACCGCGCCCTTGTTGATCGAGAAATAGTGCCAGAATTCGGCGAACATCTGCAGCCGCGCATCCTGCGGCTTGACGACGGTCGCCGCTTCGACGGTGGCTGGGCCTTCATTGGTCATGTCAATTCGCCCGGATGCGCGGGTTGATGACGGCATAGAGCACGTCGACGATAAGGTTCACCGACATGACGATCAGCGCGATCAAAAGCAACCCGCCCTGCACGGTGAAATAGTCGCGCTTGGAAATGGCGTCGATCATCCACTTGCCGATGCCCGGCCATGAAAAGATGCTCTCGGTCAGGATGGCGCCGGTCAACAGCGTGCCGACCTGCAGGCCGATCGTGGTGACGACCGGGATTAGCGCGTTGCGGAAGGCATGCAGGCCGATGACGCGCCGCGGCGCCAGCCCCTTGGCGCGCGCGGTGCGCACATAATCCTCGCCCAGCACTTCGAGCATGGCCGAGCGGGTCTGCCTGGCGATGACCGCCAGCGGAATGGTGCCGAGCACGATGGTGGGCAAGATGAGATGCGACACCGCCGAGCGGAAGGCGCCCTTCTGGCCCGAGATGAGGGAATCGATGGTCATGAAGCCGGTCACCGGCTTGAAGAAGTAGAGAAGGTCGATGCGGCCCGAGACCGGCGTCCAGTGCAGCGTGCCGGAAAACACGATGATCAGCAGCAGCCCCCACCAGAAGATTGGCATGGAATAGCCGGCGAGCGCGGTGCCCATGGTCAGCTGATCGAACCAGGAGCCGCGGCGGATGGCGGCGAAAATGCCGAAGGCGACACCGAGGACGACGGCGAAGACCATGGCGAAGATGGCGAGTTCGACCGTGGCCGGGAACCGCACCAGGAAATCCTTGAGCACCGGCGTCTTGGTTGAAAACGAGGTGCCGAAATCGCCGCCGAGGATATTGGTCAGATAGGTCAGATACTGTTGCCAGATCGGCAGGTCGAACCCGAACTGGTGCATCAGCGCCGTATGGCGTTCGGGCGACAGGCCACGTTCGCCCGCAAGCACCAGCACCGGATCACCGGGCAGGATGCGCACGAAGCCGAAAGCGAGGATGGTTATCCCGATGAAGGTCGGGATGATGAGGGCGAGCTTGCCGAGGATATAACGCAGCATGGCGGGCGAGGTGGGGCGGCGCCTTGTGGCGCCGCCCCGTTTCGCGAACCTTATTCGGCGATATCGACGCCGTCAAAGCGATGGATACCGAGCGGATCCATCGCAAAGCCGGAGACGGTCTTCTGCATCGGCATGAACACCTTGGAGTGGGCGAGCGTCGCCCACGGTGCCTGCTCCTTGAAGATGACCTGTGCCTGTTCGTAGAGCTTGGTGCGCTCGGCCTGGTCGGAAACCGTCTTGGCCTTGTTGATGAGCGCATCGAAGTCCTTGTTGCACCATTCCGCGCGGTTGTTCGAACCGACGGAAGCGCAGCTCAGGAGCACGCCGAGGAAGTTGTCCGGATCGCCATTGTCGCCGGTCCAGCCAACGATGACGGCGCCGTCGTGATCGACCGCGGAAGCGCGCTTGAGGTATTCACCCCAATCGTAGCTGACGATGTTGACGGTGACGCCGACCTTTGCGAAGTCCGCCTGGATCAGCTCGGCGGTACGGCGCGCGTTCGGCATGTACGGACGCGAGACGGGCATCGCCCAGACGTTCATCTTGAGGTCCTTGACGCCGGCCTCTTCAAGCATCTTCTTGGCCGCGTCCGGATCGTACGGGTCGTCCTTCACGTCCTTGTTGTAGGACCACATGGTCGGCGGGATCGGGTTGATCGCCACCTGGCCGGCGCCCTGGAACACGGCGTCGATGATGGCCTTCTTGTTGATGGCCATGTTGAGCGCCTTGCGGACACGCACGTCGTCGAACGGCTTCTGCTGGGTGTTGTACATCAGCGCGCCGACGTTGAGGCCTTCCTGCTCCGCGACCGTCAGGTTCGCATCGGCCTGCAGGCCGGCAATGTCGGCCGGTGCCGGGTAGGACATGATGTTGCATTCGCCGGCCTTCAGCTTCTGCGCGCGCACCGCCGGATCGGTGGTGATGGCGAAGACCAGATCGTCGATCTTCTGCTTGCCGCCCCAATAGTCCGGGTTGGCCTTGTAGCGGATGGCGGCGTCGGCCTGGTAGTCGACGAAGATGAACGGCCCAGTGCCGACCGGCTTCTGGTTGAACAGTTCAGGCGTCTTGTCGGCCTGCAGCTTGTCGGCATATTCCTTCGAGACGATCGAGGCGAAATCCATGCCCAGCGTCGGAATGAAGGTGATCGCCGGTTCCTTGAGGCTGAACTTCACCGTCAGGTCGTCGACCTTCTCGACCTTGGTGATGTTGTCACCGAACTGGTCATTGTAATACTGGTAGGCGATGCCCGGTATGTACTGGAACCAGGGGCCATTCTTGTCAACCTGGCGCTCGAAAGAGAACACCACGTCGTCGGCGTTCAGGTCGCGGGTCGGGGTGAAGTAGTCGGTGGGCGCGAACTTGACGCCCTTGCGCAGCTTGAAAGTATATTCCTTGCCGTCGTCGGAAATGGTCCAGCTGTCCGCCAGACCGGGCGAGACCGAGGTCTTGCCGTGATCGAATTCGACAAGGCGGTTGAAGACGGTACGCGAGGACGCGTCGAACGTCTGGCCCGCGGTATACGGCGCCGGGTCGAAACCCTCCGGCGACGCCTCAGCGCAATAGACCAGAGTTTTCGCGTTGGCCACGCCGCCCAGGACGCTTGCAGCCAGCAACGCGGCTGCAAAAGTCAATTTCTTCTTCATTGAGCACTCCCTGATGTTCTTCCAAGCCCCTCTATCAGGCTCGCGAAGCGCGCATATAAGCACCGTTTTTCCGGGTTTGGAACACCCCGTTTGCTTACCCCTCGGGAAGCAGGAAAAAAATCCGCGATTTGGCTAAATGGCAGAAAAAATTAGCAGTTTTTTCTATTCACGATATTATTAACGACCGCATTTTTTTATTGATCTGACCCCTGGTCACAACGGTCCCGCGCCCAGTATTCATCCGCCGCCGGGTGCGGAAAGATGCCGTTCCAGCCATGGCCGGCGGAAAGATTTTCGGTTGCATATCTTTCGGCATCCTGCCGCTAGGGCAAGACTTGCACCGCCGCCGATAGAGGCAATACATAGATAGGCAGCTGGCGGCAGCGGAGGGACGTCTCCATCAATCTGGAGGCGGCGCGGTAGGGCCCAGCGAGAACAGGCGACCAGGGTTGTCGAGGAGGAACGGGTGGCAAAAGCATCGAAGGCGCCGGTGAAAGCGTCGGCCAAGGCGAGGCCTAGACCTGCCGCCGGCGCCGTCGGGCAAGGCAAGGCGGCCGCCGGCAAGGCCGCGACCGCGAAGGCGGCGGCCGCCAAGAAAGCACCCGCGGCAAAAGCCGTGGCCACCGCCAGCACCGCCGCGAAGCCGGCGACGAAGGCCGCGCCAGCAAAGGCGCCCGCGACCAAGGCCGGATCGGGCAAGGCCGGAACGGGCAAAACCGCGACGACGAAGAGTTCGCCAGCAGTGAAGGCTGCACCGGTCTCGAAGCCAGCGACAGCGGCCAGCCAGCGGCTGCCGAAGGCGCTCACCGAACTCGCCGTCGGCCTGCCGCAAAAGCCATGGCTCAACAGCTATCCCAAGAACATGCCGGCCGAGATCGGCGCCCTTCCCTACGGTTCCATCGGCGACTTCCTCGTCGGCGCCTGCAAGCAGTTCGCCGGCCAGCCGGCTTTCACGTGCATGGGCAAGTCCATCACCTACGCGCAACTCGAACAGTCTTCGGCGGCCTTCGGTGCCTACCTGCAGTCCACAGGATTGCAGAAGGGCGCGCGTGTCGCCCTGATGATGCCGAACGTGCTGCAGTATCCCATAGCGATGATGGCGGTCGCCCGCGCCGGCTTCACGGTGGTGAACGTCAATCCGCTCTACACGCCGCGCGAACTGGAGCATCAGCTCAAGGATTCCGGAGCGCAGGCCATCGTCATCCTCGAAAACTTCGCCAACACCCTGCAAGCGGTCGTCGCAAGGACCTCGGTCAAGCACGTCGTCGTCGCGGCCATGGGCGACCTGCTCGGCGGCCTGAAGGGCTCGATCGTCAATCTTGTCGTGCGCCGCGTCAAGAAGATGGTGCCGGCATGGTCATTGCCTGGCCATGTCAAGTTCAACGCGGCCCTCAAGGCTGGCCGCGGCATGACATTCAAGCCGGCCACGGTGGCCGCCAGCGACGTCGCCTTCCTGCAATATACCGGCGGCACCACCGGAATCTCCAAAGGCGCGACCCTCTCGCACAGTAATGTGCTGGCCAATGTCGCGCAGAATGCGCTGTGGCTGCAGGACGCCTACACCGTCAAGCCAAAGCCGGCGCATCTCAATCTCGTCTGCGCACTGCCGCTCTACCATATCTTCGCGCTGACGGTGAATGCGCTGATGGGCATGCAGATGGGCGGCCAGAACATACTGATCCCCAATCCGCGCGACATTCCCGGCTTCGTCAAGGAAATGGGCAAGTATCCGATCCATATCTTCCCAGGCCTCAACACGCTGTTCAACGCGCTGCTCAACAATGAAGACTTCCGCAAGCTCGACTTCAAGCCGCTGCTCTTGACGCTGGGCGGCGGCATGGCGGTACAGAAGGGTGTCGCCGAGCGCTGGAAAGCGCTGACCGGTTGCCCCATCAGCGAAGGCTACGGTCTTTCGGAGACCTCGCCGGTGGCGACGGCCAACAAGTTCAGCTCCGGCGAGTTCACCGGCACCATCGGCCTGCCGCTGCCTTCGACCGAAATCGCCATTCGCGACGACGACGGCAACAACGTACCGCTCGGCGAGGTCGGTGAGATCTGCATCAGGGGACCGCAGGTGATGGCCGGTTACTGGAACCGGCCGGACGAGACAGCCAAGGTGATGACCAAGGACGGCTTCTTCAAGTCCGGCGACATGGGCTTCATGGACGATCGCGGCTTCACCAAGATCGTCGACCGCAAGAAGGACATGATCCTCGTCTCCGGCTTCAACGTCTATCCGACCGAACTCGAGGAGGTCGTGGCGGCGCATCCCGGCGTGCTCGAAGTGGCGGCCATCGGCGTGCCGGACGAGCATTCGGGCGAAGTGCCGAAACTGTTCATCGTCAAGAAAGACCCGGCCCTGACCGCCGAGGCCATCACCGCCTTTTGCCGCGAGAACCTGACCGGCTACAAGCGGCCTAGATACATCGAGTTCAGGACCGAATTGCCGAAGACGCCGGTCGGCAAGATCCTGCGGCGGGCGCTGCGCGAATAGTGGGGCTCGCCAACGACGATACGCCGGACCAACGCCCGCGCCTCGAACCGGCGGAATTCATCAAGGCGAACATGCGCCTGGCATCAGTGCCGGCACTTCCCGAAATCCGGCTTTATACCTCCCACCCGAGCAGCGGGCTGAGGCGTCTTGTCGAAGACGATGATGCCGATTCTCAGGAGCCGCAACCGCCCTATTGGGCCTATGCGTGGGCAGGCGGCGCCGTGCTGGCGCGCTATGTGCTGGACCATCCGGAGATCGTGGCGGGCCGCCGCGTGCTCGACCTTGGAGCAGGCTCCGGCATCGTCGGCATTGCCGCCGCGAAGGCCTGCGCGGGTGCGGTGATGGCCGCCGAGGTCGATCGGAACGGCGTTGCCGCGCTGGCGCTGAATGCAGCGGCCAATGGCGTCACGATCACGATAATGGGGAACGACATCACCACCGGGCCACCGCCCGCCGTGGATCTGGTGCTCGCCGGCGACGTGTTCTACGGGCAAGGTGTCGCCCTGGGGATGATGCCTTTCCTCGATCGCTGCCTCGCCGCCGGTATCGAAGTGCTGGTCGGCGATCCGGGCCGGGCGTATCAGATCGGAAGAGCACACGTCTNCGTCCCTCGCCTTGCCGATCAGACCGTCTCCTTGACCCGTGCCGAAAGGAAATCCGGCAGATCGGCTACCGAATCCAGGATGACATCGGCGATCTCGGCCAGCGATTCGCGCGTGCCGGTGCCGGAGAGCACGCCGACCGCCAGGCCGCAGCCGCCGGCACGCGCCATTTCGAGATCGTGCCTGTTATCGCCGACCATGGCGATCTCCGACGGCTTGAGCCCCGTAAGATCGCAAAAGGCCTGGATGGTGTCGGGAGCGGGCTTGGGGTTGGCCACCGCGTCGTAGCCATAGGCGGCGTCGAACAGTTGCGCGACACCCAGCGTGACAAGCGTCTTTTCCGCGCCGCTTGTCGAATCGTTGGTGGCGACGCCAAGCCGGTAGGATCGCCTGTGCAGCAGAGCCAGCGTGTCGGCGATCCCTGGCAGCGCCACCGCCATCGTCGAGCCCTGCACCGAGGTGATCTCGTTGAAACGGGCGACGGCCAGCATCTGGTCTTCGTTGGACAGGCGCGGGAACCACAGTTCGACAACGTCGAGATTGGTGCCGGAGGCAAAGATGGAGTCGGGCTTGAAGCGCCGGTTGGCGAAATCGAAGCCCGCGGCCGCGAGCAGCCTGTCGGCTTTCCAGCGATCGCCATCGGCCGCGTCCATGGCCATGAAGTCGGCGACGCCGAGCCAGGTCGCGTTGAAGTCGACAAGCGTTCCGTCCTTGTCGAACAATATCCCCTTGATCTCAGCCAAGCGCTTCACTCCGAACCACGCAATTGGTGGATGCGTTCCACAAGGCCCCTGGTCGAGGCATCCCGGTTTGCGGCGCTTTCCTTGCCTTCCACGACAGGCAGGAGGCCGGTGGCCAGTTCCTTGCCGAGTTCGACGCCCCACTGGTCGAAGGAATTGATGTTGAACAGCGTGCCCTCGACGAAGACGCGGTGCTCGTAAAGCGCGATCAGCCGGCCGAAGGTGCGCGGGTCGAGCTTGCGGTAGAGGATGGTCACCGAGGGCCGATTGCCGGAGAAGACACGATGCGGCGCGATACGGTCGACATCGGCAGGCTTCATGCCCTTGGCCAGCATCTGCGCGCGCGCCTCTTCCAGCGTACGGCCCTTCATCAGCGCCTCCGACTGCGCCAGGCAGTTGGCGAGCAGCAGGTCATGCTGATGCTTGAGATCAGGTTCGTGGCCGACGGCGGCGGCCAGGAACTCGACCGGGATCAAATCGGTGCCTTGGTGCAGCAGCTGGAAGAAGGCGTGCTGGCCGTTGGTGCCTGGCTCGCCCCAGACCAGCGGCCCGGTCGGCGTCATCACCGGAGTACCGTCAAGGGTGACGCTCTTGCCGTTCGATTCCATGTCGAGCTGCTGCAGATAGGCCGGCAGTCTGGAAAGGCGCTGATCGTAGGGAATGACCGCGCGGGCTGGATAGCCGCAAACCACGCGGTGCCACCAGCCGACCAGCCCGAGGAGCGCCGGCAGGTTTTTGTGGAGCGGCGCGGTGCGGAAGTGTTCGTCCATTTCGTGCGCGCCGTCGAGGAAAGCGCGAAAATTCCTTGGGCCGATGGCGATCATGACCGGCAGGCCGATCGCGCCCCAAAGCGAATAGCGGCCGCCGACCCAGTCCCAGAAGCCGAAGACGCGATCCGGCTCGATGCCGAACTTGGCCACCAGGTCGAGCGCGGTCGAGACGGCGGCGAAATGCTTGCCCACGGCCTGCTTGCCGAGCGCCTTCTGCACCCAGTCGCGCGCCGTCCGCGCATTGGTCATCGTCTCGACCGTGGTGAAGGTCTTGGAGGCGATGATGAACAGCGTGGTTTCGGCGGACAGCCCCTTCAGCGTGTCGTGGATGTGAGCGCCGTCAATGTTGGAGACATAGTGGGCGCGCGGGCCGTCATGATAGGGGGCGAGCGCCAGCGTCGCCATCGCCGGACCAAGGTCGGAGCCGCCAATGCCGATGTTGACGATATCGGTGATCTTCTTGCCTGTGGCACCCGTTGCCTTGCCGGAGCGAATGGCATCGGCGAAGGCGCCCATGGCGTCGAGCACGGATATGACATCCGCCCTGACGTCCTGGCCGTCAACCGTGACGCCCTTGCCGCTCAGGTTGCGCAGCGCCGTATGCAGGACGGCGCGGTCTTCGGTGGTGTTGATCTTCTTGCCCGCGAACATGGCGGCCCGACGGCCTTCGAGATCGGCTGCGGCGGCGAGCTTCTCAAGGAAATCCATGGTCGTCGCGTCGACGGCGCATTTCGACCAGTCGAGCAGGAGGTCGCCGTCAGCGGCGGAGAATGTCTTGAAGCGCTGCGGATCGGCGGCAAAGGCCTGGCGCATATCGCCCGGGGCCGCGGCGCGATGGTCGCGCAGGGCGGCAAGCTGTTTCTGGAAGGCTGACTGATCCACTGGCGGGGACTCCTGGCGTTTTCGACGCACCATATCAGACCGGATGTTTCCGGCGCGTGTCGTCGCGCTCCCAACTATTGAGCTGAAATCCCTCCGGTCAATACGCGGCAATGACGCAGCACATCACGATGCGATGACACAATGTATCGGGCAAGGAGGTGGGTACCCGAGGGGGCAATGGGTATCGAGGAGCGAGGGGCCGCGCCTTATTTCGAGCTTGAAGGATCACTGGCATAAATCCCAAAGATCAGAAAAATTGATTGGCGCAACCCCTTGTGCCACGGTTACGTTCGGCTGGTCCAGCCAAGCGAAAAAAGCTGGCCATCGAGGAACATCTTCCATGCCACAGAGAAACGACACGGCGATATGGTCCGGCCTGTTCCGGATTTCGGCTGAATCCGGCCAGACCCTGCAGGCGCAGATCCGCCAAGCCATTGTGGCCGCCATTCTCGACCGCCAGATCGCCGCTTCGATGCCGCTGCCTTCCTGCCGGATCCTGGCCGAAAAACTCGGCGTGGCGCGCGGAACGGTTGTCCTGGCCTTCCAGCAGCTCGTCGACCAGGGTTTCCTGGTGGCACGCGAGCGGCGCGGGCATTTCGTCAATCCGGACGTGCTGGCGACACCCGCCAAGCCGCATCAGAAAGCACCCGACCAGGCCAACGAGATCGACTGGAAAGCGCGCCGGCAGATCGCGGCAAGCGACATGCCGCCGCCCGCCAAGCACGAGAACTGGATCAAGTCTTCCTACCCGTTTGTCTACGGCCAATTCGACCCGGCGCTGTTCCCTACCGCCGAGTGGCGCGAGTGCAACCGCATGGCGCTGGCCGTGCTGGAGATCCGCAACTGGGCGTCCGACATGGTCGACCGCGACGATCCGCTGCTGATCGAGCAGATCCAGGCACGGCTGCTGCCCCGGCGCGGCATCTTCGCCAATCCCGACGAGATCATCGTCACGCTGGGTGCCCAGAATGCGCTCTATATGCTGGCCTCGCTGCTGATGACCAAGGGCTCGAAAGTGGCGATGGAGGATCCAGGCTATCCCGACGCACGCTCGATCTTCCGGCTCGCGGGCGCCGACATCGAGCCGGTGCCAGTGGACCAGTCCGGTATCGTAACCTCTTCTATTCCCAATGATTCCGGCTTCGTCTTCGTCACCCCCAGCCATCATTGCCCGACCATGGTGCCGTTGTCGGCGGAGCGGCGGCAGGACCTTCTGGCGCGCGCCAACCGGCACAACCAGATCATCATCGAGGACGGCTATGACAGCCAGCTTCTCGACGAGGCGCCGCAGCAGGCCTTGAAGAGCCTCGACCGTTCCGGCCGCGTCGTCTATGTCGGCTCGATGTCGAAGACGCTGGCCCCAGGCCTGCGGCTTGGCTACATCGTGGCTTCCGCTGGACTAATCGCCGAACTCAGGGCGCTGCGCCGNCTTCCTGTCTCTCGGCCATCACGAAGCGCTGGTGCGGCGGCTGTCGAGCGCCTTCGACGAGCGGCGCAAGCGGCTGGTCCATGCGATTTCGGCCTTCCTGCCGGAATGGCGTTCCACCGATTCGGCCGGCGGCACGTCGCTGTGGCTGGAAGGGCCCCGCGGCACCGATTCCCGCGGTTTGGCCGAAGCCGCGGCCTCGCGCAGCGTCATCATCGAGCCGGGCGACCGCTTCTTCGACCGCACCGAGAAGCCTTCGCGTTTCATGCGGTTGGGCATTTCCTCTATCGCTCTGCAGCACATCGAGCCCGGCATCCGGGAACTCGCCACCGCCGCCGGACGCAGGCCGGCCGCCGCCTGATCATCAATCCGACTTCTTCACCGGAGCCGCTTCTCAGCGGCTCCGGTTTGTTTTAGATCTGGCACATGTAGCTAGGCCAGCTGGCTCATAGGATGAGCCAGTGCCGGCGGCATAGTCGGCGTCAGAGAAGAAGCAGGTTGATGGTGGACCAACCGCCACGAGACTGCCGGTAGAGGTGGAGTGCCATGCCAGTGGCTGTCGAAAAGCAGGACATGCCGGCGAACCGTCGTCCACAACGCTCGGGCGGTCGCGAAACGGGATATGCGGGGAAATCAGCCATTCCACCAAATGGGCCACTACTCCAAGCCATGGAAGGCGGCGGTTACAGACCTTTGCGCGGAAACGACTGCGAGCGCATCCATGAGGGCGTGCTGACGCTTCTGGAAACCGTCGGGTTCGCCAACGCCATCCCGTCCTGCATAAAAGTCCTGACCAAGGCGGGCGCCACCCATGGCGACGATGGCCGCATCCGTTTCCCGCGTGCGCTCATACTCGACACCATCAAGCGTGCCGCGCGGCATTTCACGCTGCATGGCCAGGACCCCAGGCACGACATGGTGATCCAGGGCAAGCGCGTCCACTACGGCACAGCGGGTATCGCCGTGCATCTGGTGGATCTCGAAAAACGCGAGTATCGCGAATCGAAGCTGCAGGACATCTATGACGCCGCCCGCATCGTCGATGGACTGCGCAACATCCATTTTTTCCAGCGGCCGATGGTGGCGCGCGACATCGCCGACCCGCTCGATATGGATTTCAACACGCTCTACGCCTGCGTGATGGGGACATCGAAGCATGTCGGCACGTCCTTCACCGTGCGCGAGAATGTGAAGCCGGCGCTCGAAATGCTCTATGCCATCGCCGGTGGCGAGGAGAATTTCCGCGCCCGGCCATTCGTTTCCAACTCCAACTCCTTCGTCGTGCCGCCGATGAAGTTCGCCGAGGATGCCTGCGGCGTGCTCGAGGCCTGCGTCGAAGGCGGCATCCCTATCCTGCTCCTCTCCACCGGCCAGTCCGGAACAACCGCTCCGGCGGCGATGGCCGGCGCGGTCGCGCAGGCAGTGGCCGAAGTGCTGACCGGCCTGGTGTATGTCAACGCACTCAAGCCGGGACATCCGGCGATCTTCGGCGCTTGGCCGTTCATGTCGGACCTGCGCACCAACACCATGGCCGGTGGCTCGGCCGAACAGGCGGTGGTAACGGCGGCCTGCGCGCAGATGGCGCAATTCTACGACCTGCCGGGCGGCTCGGCCGCCGGCATGACAGACTCGAAACTGCCCGATATCCAGTCCGGCTACGAGAAAGGCATCACCAATGTGATGGCCGGCCTTTCGGGCCTCAATCTCGTCTACGAATCGGCCGGCATGCATGCCTCGCTGCTCGGCTTCTGCCTGGAAAGCCTGATCATCGACAATGACATGCTTGGCCATTGCCTGCGCTGCGCACGCGGCATCGAAGTGACGGACGAAGCGCTTTCGATCGACACCATCGCCGATGTCTGCCTCAAGGGTCCGGGCCATTATCTTGACAACGAGCAAACGCTCAAGTCGGCGCAGGCAGAGCGTTTTTATCCCGCCTTCGGCGATCGTTCCTCACCGAAGGAATGGAACGAAAAAGGCCGGCCTGATATATTGGCCCGGGCGATCGACGAAAAGAAGCGCATCCTTGCGGAACGATTTCCGCGGCACGTGCCCAAGCTGGTCGACGACAGATTGCGCGCCCGCTTCGGCAACCTGATCCACCTGCCGCGCGCGAGCATGGGCGGCTAGCCAGAAGACCGACACACAGACAGCCATCCGCCAGAACCAACCATTGGGCAGAACGATAAATGAGCGTCTATCCTATCCAGCAAGCCGCAAATACCGAAGATGCCATCGATCGGCTGGTGGCCTCGCACCGGCCAGGCTACGGCCTGACGCGCCCATTCTACCATGACCAGGATATTTTCGAGCGGGACATGGAACGTCTGTTCCGCCGCCACTGGCATTGCCTGACGCATGCCAGCGTCATTCCCAATCCCGGCGACTTCGAACTGTTCAAGCTCGGTGACGAGGCGATCATCCTGTCGCGTGGCATGGATGGCACCGTGCATGCCATGCTCAATGTCTGCCGCCATCGCGGCGCCGAGGTCTGCACCAAAGAGAAGGGCAACGCGAAAGTGTTCGTCTGCCCGTACCATGCGTGGACCTATTCCAATGACGGCTCGCTGCGCGCCGCCAGGCTGATGCCGAAGGATTTCGACCGCACCGCGCACGGGCTGAAGAAACTCCATGTGCGCGTCGCGACTGGCCTTGTCTTCATCTCCTTCGCCGAGACGCCACTCGATTTCGATCCGATCGAGCAATCTTTGCGCACGAGTTGCGGGCAATATGGTTGGGGCGATGCCAAGGTGGCCTATCGCCAAAGCTATCCGCTCGACGCGAACTGGAAGCTCGCCGTCGAAAATTACGTCGAATGCTACCATTGCGGACCGGCGCATCCCGAATATTCGCAGACGCACGCGCTGGAAAAGCCTGCGGAAATGATCGAGCAACTCAATGCCGCGATGGAACAGCGGACCTGCGCTCTCGGCATCGAGATCGGCAGCGGTGATCGCTGGCAGAATTCGGCCGCCGGCCAGGAGGCGATCCACACCTTCCGCTACGCGCTTTACGACGGCGTTTCGAGCGGCAGCCGGGACGGCTCCCCCGTCGCGCCCCTGATGGGCCGCTTCACCGACTACGACGGCGGCGTCACCTCCATCCATCTTGGCGGCACGACTTTTCTCGTCTGCTACCCCGACCACGGGATGATCTACCGGTTCATCCCGAAAACGGCTCAGACCTGCGAGATGGAACTGATCTGGCTGGTGCGCGGCGATGCCGTCGAAGGCCAGGACTACGATCTGGAGAAACTGACCTGGCTGTGGAAGGTCACCACCGACGAGGACAAGAAGATCATCGAGCATACCGCGCGCGGCGTACGCTCGCACTATTTCGTGCCCGGACCGATCGCGCCGATGGAGTACAACGAGCTGCGTTATATCGGCTGGTATCTCCAGGAGATAAGCCGGGCTTAGAGCGATTCAGCGTTTCACGAAAGCGCTCAGCCAGTGCTCAGCCTGAAGCGCTCAACCACCTCGGCGTTGATCAGCTTGGCGTGCAGTGCCATCAGCACGATCTGTGCATCGAGACCGTCGCCGGTTTCGATAGCGGCCTCGATCCGGTGCTCCGCGTCGAGCCGCTGCTGTGGACCTTGCACACGCTCGAAGGTTTCCGGCCCGGCTATGCAGTAGCTGAACAGGTTCGCTACCCGCGGATAGGCCTGCGGCGGCGGCTCCTCGGGCCAGTGGTCCTTCATCAGATTGACGATGGTTAGTTTCACCCCTTCGGGCACCAGGGCGGGATGCAGGTCGGCGCCTCGCAAGGCGGCATCGAGCTGCCGCAAATCACCCGAGCGTCCGAACATGCCGAGAAAGCCGAGGGAAGAGCGTCGTCCCGCCATTGCTGGTCCAATCCGTTTTCCACCAGTTAGGTGGTCCGCAAGCGGAATACAAAGGAGCCGGAAATCTAATGTATCCGTTTTGATGCATGTCGTTGTCCCGGAACTGAAGACGCTTCCGGGCGACATGCACTAGCCGCCCGCGGCCAGCAGCAACACGCCGGCAAGAGCGCATCCCGCAAGCGTCGGCAGCACACCGGTTTTCAACTTGAGAATGGCGACCATGGCGGCCACCGAAAGCAGCGCGGCTCGCCAGTCGATCGACGAAAGCACCGGCACATCCATGCCAAGCCCCGTCATGCGCACCTCGCGGAAGACGACGTGCAAGGCGAACCACAGAGCAAGGTTCATGATGACGCCGACCACGGCGGCGGTGATCGCGCCGAGCGCGGCCGACAGCGCCTTGTTGCCGCGCAGGGCCTCAATGTAGGGCGCGCCGAGGAATATCCAGAAGAAGCAGGGTGTGAACGTTACCCACAGCGTCAGCAGCGCTCCAAGCGATCCGCCAAGCAGCGCGTCCAGCGAGCCGGCGTGGCGAAACGCGGCGATGAAGCCGACGAATTGCAACACCAGAATGAGTGGACCCGGCGTGGTCTCGGCAAGGCCGAGGCCATCGACCATTTCACCAGGGGCGAGCCAGCCGAAGGACTGCACGGCTGCCTGCGCGACATAGGCAAGAACCGCATAGGCGCCGCCGAAGGTGACCACCGCCATGAGGCTGAAGAACCCGCCAATCTGCGTCCACACGCTGCTCGTCCCGGTGAACGCCCAGAGCAACAGAACCGGCCCGAGCCAGATCGGCAGCCAGATCGCGATGGTGCGCGGCGCATGCCATCGTGTCGGCCTGGTATGGGCTAGTTCGCCGCGTTCGAACATCAGGTCGACCGCGCCCCTGATATCGGGAGCGTCGTTGTTGCCGTGCGCCCCGCCGGAAAACAGGGCTGGCGCGACACGGTTTCCCACCCATCCCGCGAATCCCGCCATCAGGACGATGAGCGGAAACGGGATGGCGAGCACATAGATGCCGAGAAAAGCGCAGAGCGCGATCGCCACCATCAACCGGTTCTTCAAGGCGCGGCGGCCGATGCGGATCACCGCCTCGACCACGACCGCGAGCACGGCGGCCTTGACCCCGAAGAACAGCGCCGTGACCAGCGGGACATCACCATAGAACGCATAGAGAATGCTCAGGGTGAGCATGACGAGTGCGCCGGGCACCACGAACAGGACACCCGCGACAAGGCCGCCGATCGTCCTGTGCAGCAGCCAGCCGATATAGATGGCGAGTTGCTGGGCCTCGGGACCGGGAAGCAGCATGCAGTAGTTCAGCGCATGCAGGAAACGCTGTTCGCCGATCCAGCGCCGGTCCTCGACCAATTCCTTGTGCATGAGCGCGATCTGCCCCGCCGGTCCGCCGAAGCTCAGCAATCCGATCTTCGCCCAGAGTTTCGTGGCTTCGCGGAAGGTCGGGACCGCCGGCGCCTCGACGATGTCGGCATCTTTCCCCGAAATGAGGCTGCTCATGACGGCTTTGCCCCGCCCGGCCAGTTGTGCGTCTCGTCAGTGGCGTCGCGACACCAGCGGAAGAACGCGTCATAGAGCATCGTGCCGGCCTCCAGCTGCTCCAGATCGTCGCGGTACATGCGTGACAGGCCAAGCGAGGCGGCCAGAAATCCGGCTGCCTGGGGAACGAGATCCAGGCGTGCGGTGTCGGCCGCGCGCACGATCGTGGCAAGCCGATCGAGTGCCTGGGATTGCAGCCCGAACTCCTCGATCATCGTGTCGAAGGTGCAGCGCTCGCCGCGATGACTCCAGAACACGTTGTCGATGTCGAAAGGCACGGCCTGAAAGCGGTCGGCAACAGCCGGAACTTCAGCGGGTTCGACGAAGAGAAACACCGCGTCGGGATCGATGAAGCGCCGGATCAGCCATGGGCAAGCGATGCGATCGACCTTCGGGCGAGCCCGCGTCACCCAGACGGTGCGGCCCTTTTCATCGCGGGACGGTATCTTGTCGGCGCGGACCAGAGGCCCGCCGGCATCGCGCCAGGCTTCGAAGCCGCCTCCGAGGGACTCGGCGGCAATGCCTTCATGCCGCAACCATGCGGCCGCCCCTTGCGAAAGCTTTTGCCCCTTCTGGCAAACGACGGCTACTTGGCTGCCGGCAAGGTCGTTTGCCCAGGCCGAGACCGTTTTGAAGTTGCGCCGGTGAGAGGCCGGCAACAGGCGGGGGTCGGCGTCGTAATCTTCATCGATACGGACATCGACGATCACAGGTGCGCCCGGCAGACCAATCAGACGGGATAGTTGCTGTACGGTGATAGCGGTTGTTGACGGCATGGCGTCCACCTCCTGAAGAAGCCTGGACGCGAACATTGGGCTGACGCCTCACGGGGTCGTCGCGATACACCCCTTGTGATGATGGTGGAATTGTTGGGCTGGCTTGTCAAGGACGGAGCGCTTCCCGGCCTGTGGCCGTGACACGGCGGCCTGATCGAAGGCCGCCGGTCGTCGTCATCCATCATCAGTGACCAGCCAGGAATAATCGATGACTATTCCCAGGAATAATCAATGATTGTCGCGAGGCACCCCCATGGTGTGGGCGACATCCTGATATTTCACCGCCGGCCTCAGCACCATGCCGGCCGAGAACTGGTCGACCATGCCGCGCTGGATCTCCTGCCATGGCGTCTGGTGCTGGGGATAGTGATAGCCGCCATCCTTCTGCAGCTCGGCGCGTCGCCGCGCGATCTCGTCATCGCTGACGAGGATGTTCGCCGTGCCCTTCCGCAGGTCGATGCGAACGCGGTCGCCGGTCTTGAGCACCGCCAGGCCGCCGCCGACCGCGGCTTCCGGCGAGGCATTCAGGATCGACGGTGAGCCCGACGTGCCGGACTGGCGGCCGTCGCCGATGCAGGCCAGCGCGTGGATACCCTTCTTGATGAGGTAGGCCGGCGGCTGCATGTTGACGACCTCGGCGCCGCCGGGATAGCCGACGGGACCGGCGCCGCGCATGAACAGGATGGTATGCTCGTCGATGCCTTGCGCCGGATCGTCAATGCGGGCGTGGTAATCCTCGGGGCCGTCGAAGACCATGGCGTTGCCCTCGAAGGCTTCCGGGTCGTTCGGGTTGGACAGATAGCGCTCGCGGAATTCCGGCGAAATGCCGCTCATCTTCATGATCGCCGAATCGAACAGATTGCCCTTGAAGTTGATAAAGCCGGCATTGGCCTTCAGCGGCTCGGCCACCGTACGGATGACGTCGGTGTTCTCGTTGGCGACGCCCTCGCAGTTGGCGCCGATCGACTTGCCATTAACGGTCAAGGCATCGGGATGCGGCAGCATTCCGGCCTTCATCAGTTCGGCGACCACGGCAGGCACGCCACCGGCGTGGTGATAGTCCTCGCCCAGATATTCACCTGACGGCTGCAGGTTGACGATGAGCGGCACTTTGAGGCCGATGGTCTGCCAGTCGTCATTGTCGAGCGGCACGCCGAGATGGCGGGCGATGGCGTTGAGATGGATCGGCGCGTTGGTCGAGCCGCCGATCGCCGAATTGACGACGATGGCGTTTTCGAAGGCCGCGCGGGTCATGATATCGGACGGTTTCAGGTCCTCGTGCACCATGTCGACGATGCGCTTGCCCGTTTCGTAGGCGATCTGGCCGCGCTCGCGGTAGGGCGCGGGAATGGCGGCCGAACCGGGCAGTTGCATGCCGAGCGCCTCGGCCAGCGAATTCATCGTGGTGGCCGTGCCCATCGTGTTGCAGTAGCCGGTGGACGGCGCCGAGGACGCGACGATGTCCATGAACTCGTCATAGCCGATCTCGCCGGCCGACAGGCGCTGGCGCGATTCCCAGACGATGGTGCCCGAGCCGGTGCGCTTGCCCTTATGCCAGCCATTGAGCATCGGGCCGACCGACAGCGCGACGGCCGGGATGTTGACGGTCGCCGCCGCCATCAGCAAGGCAGGCGTGGTCTTGTCGCAGCCGATGGTGAGCACGACGCCGTCGAGTGGATAGCCGTAGAGCACCTCGACAAGGCTGAGATAGGCGAGGTTGCGGTCAAGGGCCGCGGTCGGCCGCTTGCCGGTCTCCTGGATCGGGTGACAGGGGAATTCGAAAGGAATGCCGCCCATCGAGACGATGCCTTCGCGCACGCGCTTGGCGAGTTCGATATGGTGCCGGTTGCAAGGCGAAAGGTCAGAGCCCGTCTGCGCGATGCCGATCAGCGGTTTGCCCGACATCAGCTCGGCGCGAGTCAACCCGTAATTCAGGTAGCGCTCGAGATAAAGCGCCGTCATTCCCGGGTTGTCAGGATTGTCGAACCACTCCTGCGAGCGGAACTTTTTCTTTTTCGTGGGGGCGCCGGCCATCATGGTCTCCGTATTTGTATGACAAATCGATATGACAACGCGCGGATGCAGGCAAGGGGCACGCGTGATCTGAATCCGGACTTTGGTGCGATAGACAGCTATCGAGCCGCACGCTACGACCAATCCGACATCGGCGATGCGGGAGGTTTAAATGGCTTTGGTGATCGAGGGCGAGGAACGTATCGCCGCACCCGTGCAGAAAGTGTGGGAAGCGCTGAACGACCCAACCGTCCTGAGGGGCGCCATTCCGGGCTGCCAGAGCCTGGAAATGAAATCGGCGACCGAGATGGCGGCAACGGTGGTGCTGAAGATCGGACCCATCAAGGCCACCTTCAACGGCGAAGTGACGCTCAGGAATCTCAAGCCGCCGCATGCCTACACCATCCAGGGCGAAGGCAAGGGCGGCATCGCCGGCTTCGCCAAGGGCGGTGCCGACGTCACCCTCACCGCCGACGGGCCGGACGCGACGGTCCTCAAATATGCGGCCAAGGCAGAAGTCGGCGGCAAGATCGCGCAGCTCGGCAGCCGGCTGATCGAATCGACGTCGAAGAAATTGGCCGGACAGTTCTTTTCGGCTTTCGGCGAGAAGGTGGGCGGCTGATACGCTCCCCGCGAGGGTTCACTCAAAGACGATGCTCGGCACAGCTGCTTCGGCCGCGCCGCGTTCCTCGTTGACCCTGTCCCAGACCTTGGAAGCGATATCGCGATAGATTTTCGCCTCGGCGCCATCCGGCTTCGAGACGACCACCGGCGTGCCGGCGTCAGAGCTCTCGCGGATCCCCATTTCAAGCGGCACCTCGCCAAGGAAGGTGACGCCCAGCCTCTCCGCCTCGCGGCGCGCGCCGCCATGGCCGAAAATGTCGTAGCGCTTGCCGGTATCCGGGGCGATGAAGTAGCTCATGTTCTCGACGATGCCGAGCAGCGGCACATCGACTTTCTTGAACATGTTGAGGCCCTTGCGGGCATCGATCAGCGCCAGGTCTTGCGGCGTCGAGACGATGACGGCACCGGCCAACGGCACCTGCTGGGCCATGGTCAGTTGCGCATCGCCCGTGCCGGGCGGCATGTCGACGACGAGCACGTCGAGCCGCCCCCATTCAACCTCACGCAGCATCTGCGTCAGAGCCGACATTACCATCGGCCCACGCCAGATCATCGGCGTCTCCTCATCGACGAGGAAACCCATCGACATCACCTTGAGGCCGTAATTCTCCATCGGTTTCAGGATCTTGCCGTCGATCGTCTGCGGCCGGCCATGGATGTTGAGCAGCCTGGGCATCGACGGGCCATAGATGTCGGCATCCAGCACACCGACCCGCAAACCATTGGCGGCAAGACCAAGCGCCAGGTTGACGGCCGTGGTCGACTTGCCGACACCGCCCTTGCCGGAAGCAACCGCTATGATCGCCTCGATGCCGGGCACGCCGCGCTTGCCCTGGCTCTGCGAAGCAGGAGCATGCGGAGCCGCCCGCGGCGGCGCAGCGACCGGAGCCGTCGGCGCCGGCCTGGGTGCGGGGCGCGATGGAACCGACCCCTCCATGCCGCCGCCTTTCTTTTCAGCCGTCAGCGCAACGACCGCGCCGGCGACGCCGGGAATGGCCTTCACCACCCGCTCGGCGGCGGCGCGCAACGGCTCCATCTCCTGGGCGCGCGAGGCGGGAACGGTGATCGAGAAGAACACTTTCGAATCGGCGATGAAAATCTCCGAAACCATGCCGAGGTCGACGATGTTTCCGGTGAAGTCCGGCCCGTTGACCGTCTTCAGCCGCTCGATGACGATTTCCTTGGTGACGGACATGTTCTTTTCCTCAGCGTTCGGCACTTCAGATAATGCAGTTCTCGGGGAGAACCAAGCAGCCGCCTCGACGCACCCTTGGTTTTCGCGAGCAAGAACTTCAGTGCATACCCGTCGCTAAACACGGAAGGCGACCTATTTCAGTGGGCAGCATGAGGGAAAACAATCAGGGAAGGGTAAGATCATGCTCGCAAACAGCAACGCAACGGCCAATGTGGCGGTGAAAGACCTGGCGAGAGCAAAGGCGTTTTATGAAGGGACGCTGGGCCTCAAGCAGGTAGACGATATAGGTGGCGAGTTGATCGTCTACAAAAGCGGCGACACCTTCATCAATGTCTATCATTCCGAGTTTGCCGGGACCAACAAGGCGACGGCGGTGACCTGGACGGTCGGCGACGAGATCGAGACTGTCGTCAAATCGTTGAAATCGAAAGCAGTCACCTTCGAGCATTATCCAATGCCCGGACTGACGATCGAGGGCGACATCCATGTCGGCCAGGGCATGAAGGTCGCATGGTTCAAGGATCCGNGATATAGGTGGCGAGTTGATCGTCTACAAAAGCGGCGACACCTTCATCAATGTCTATCATTCCGAGTTTGCCGGACCAACAAGGCGACGGCGGTGACCTGGACGGTCGGCGACGAGATCGAGACTGTCGTCAAATCGTTGAAATCGAAAGGAGTCACCTTCGAGCATTATGCAATGCCCGGACTGACGATCGAGGGCGACATCCATGTCGGCCAGGGCATGAAGGTCGCATGGTTCAAGGATCCGGACGGCAACATCCTCAATCTTGTGAACGGCTAGGCAGTATCGCGATTGCCGCCACTTCGGGCGCCGCTCACCTCATCCCGCAAGGTTGACGGCGAGGTAGGCGAGAGCCGAAATGGCCGCCGTCGCGGGCAAGGTCACGATCCAGGCGATGACGATGTTGCCGGCCAGGCCCCAGCGCACCGCCGAGACGCGGCGGGCGGCACCGACGCCGATGATGGCGCCGGTAATCGTATGGGTGGTCGATACGGGAACGCCGAGCCAGGTGGCGGCGAACAGCGTGATGGCGCCACCGGTTTCAGCGCAAAAGCCCTGCATTGGATTGAGCCGGGTGATCTTCGAACCCATTGTATGGACAATCCGCCAGCCGCCGAACAGCGTGCCAAGCGCCAGCGCCGATTGGCAGGTCAGGACGACCCAGAGCGGCACGTAGAATTTTTCGCCGAGCATGCCTTGCGAGTAGAGCAGCACGGCGATGATGCCCATGGTCTTCTGCGCATCGTTGCCGCCATGCCCAAGCGAATAGAGCGAAGCGGAAAAGAACTGGAGGACGCGAAAGGTGCTGTCGACGGCGAACGGCGTCTGGCGCACAAACAGCCACGAAACCACCAGGATCAGGACGAGCGCCAGGACAAAACCGGCCGCCGGCGACAGCACGATCGCGGCAACCGTCTTGCCAAGTCCCGACCAGACAATGGCACCAATGCCCGCCTTTGCGACGCCGGCGCCAACCAGCCCGCCGATCAGCGCGTGCGAACTGCTCGAAGGGATGCCGGCAATCCAGGTAACGATGTTCCAGACGATGGCGCCGACGAGAGCCGAAAAGATCACTGCCGGAGTGACAATGGTGACGTCGACAATGCCTTTTCCCACGGTCTCGGCGACATGAAGACCAAAGAACATGAATGCGATGAAATTGAAGAATGCCGCCCATAAAACCGCATATTGCGGCCTCAGCACGCGGGTGGAGACGATGGTGGCGATGGAATTTGCCGCATCATGCAGGCCGTTCAGAAAATCGAAGAACAGCGCGACGACAACGAGGCCGGCCAGCACGGGAAAGGCGATGGTGGGTTCCATCGCCTAGACGTTCTCGATGACGATGCCGCTGATCTCGTTGGCGACGTCCTCGAAGCGGTCGACCACCTTCTCCAGCTGACCATAGATTTCCGAGCCGATCAGATAGGCCATCGCGTCGCCGCGGCCGTGGCGCCTGAACAGATCCTTCAGGCCCTGCTCATGCAGATCGTCGGCGCGACCTTCGGCACGCATCACTTCCTCGGCGAGGGCGTTGAGGCTTGCACTGTTGGCGCCGACCTTGGCGAGCAGTGGGATCGCCTCCGCGACTAGGCGCGCGGCGTCGACGATGACGGCGCCCATTTCTTGCATCAGCGGATCGAATTCGCTTTTCTCGAACAGTCTTACCGTCTTGACGGTCTTGTGCATCATGTCGATGGCATCATCCATCGACTGGATCAGATCCTTGATGTCGCCGCGATCGAAAGGTGTGATGAAAGAGCGCCGCACCGCAAGCAGGACTTCCGCCGTGATATGATCGGCCTCGTCTTCGAGATCGACGATCTTCTGGCACCATCGATCGATATCCTTGCCCTGAAGAAGCAGCTGTAGCGCTTCGGCGCCGCCAACCACGATGCGGGAATGGCGCTCGAACAACTCGAAGAAACGATCTTCGCGCGGCAACAGCTTGCGGAACCAGCCCAGCATGTCAGTCTCCCTTCGCGCCCGGCCCACGACCGTTTCACTGACATAGCGCCGCGTGATGCCGCGGGAAACAGTGAGCCGGCTGAAAGATGTGGATGCGGAACGATTGCGCATACCGCTTGCGGCAAAGGACAATTTCCCCGAGCCTGAGTACGACCGGAAGGACGGCATGATCGACAAACTCGAATTCTTCATCGCGCTGGCCAAGGAAGAGCACTTCGGCCGGGCGGCCGAGGCGTGCGGGGTCACGCAGCCGACCTTGTCGGCCGGCATCAAGCAGCTCGAAGGCCAGCTCGGCGTCATGCTGGTCAATCGCGGGTCGCGGTTCCAGGGGCTGACGCCGGAGGGCAAGCAGGTGTTGGTCTGGGCGCGCCGCATCGTCGGTGACTCCAGGACCATGCGCGAGGAGATGCGCGCCGCCCGGTACGGCCTTTCCGGCCGCATCCGTATCGCCGCCATCCCGACGGCCTTGGCGATGGTCGCCAGATTGACCACGCCCTTTCGAGACAAGCACCCAGGCGTCACCTTTTCGGTGCTGTCGCGAACCTCGATCGAAGTGCTGTCGCTGCTTGGCAATTTCGATGTCGATGCGGGAATTACCTATCTAGACAACGAACCGCTAGGACGGGTGACCAGCGTGCCGCTCTATGACGAGCGCTACCAATTGATCACCGCAATCGGCAATCCCTATTCCGACCGCGACAAAGTGACATGGTCCGAGATCAGCCAGTTGCCGCTGTGCCTTCTGACGCCGGACATGCAGAACCGCCGCATCATCGACCAGCACCTGGCGGAAGCCGGCGTGCAGGTGCGGCCGACGCTGGAATCGAACTCGATGATCGTGCTGTTCTCGCATATTCGGACCGGCAAATGGTCATCGATCATGCCACTCAACCTTGCGGAAACATTCGGTTTTTCCGAACCGATCCGGGCCATTCCGATCGTCGAGCCCGATGCCAGCCACACGGTCGGGCTGGTGGCCGCGCCGCGCGAGCCGCATACGCCGCTGGTGCAGGCGCTGCTGGACGAGGCGATGGCGCTGGCAGACGATTTCCGCGCCCACCGCTAGTCTAGACAATGCAGGCGGAAGCCCGTCGATAGAAGATTTCTATCGAGCAACGAAACAGCTTTATTGATTTCGCGGGTTTCCTCTGATTTTGTAAAGACTTAGCGATAAAAGCCATCGACCAGGGAGGGCGCTGCGTGACGATGCAGCCTGCAAGTACCGAGATCGCATCGCGCACAGCGGCGATTATCCAGGAGTTGAAGGACCTCGAGGGTCCGCTGCTGCCGATCCTCCACGGCATCCAGGAAGAATTCGGCCATGTCCCGCAGGACGCCGTGCCCGTCATTGCCGACGGGCTGAACCTGTCCCGGGCCGAGGTGCATGGTGTCGTGACTTTCTATCATGATTTCCGTCCGCGACCGGCCGGACGGCACGTGCTCAAGCTCTGCCAGGCGGAAGCCTGCCAGTCGATGGGTTCGGACGCAGTCGCCGCCAAGGTCAAGCAGTTGCTCGGGATCGACTTCCATGAGACCACGCGTGACGGATCCGTTACGCTGGAACCGGTCTATTGCCTCGGGCTGTGCGCCTGCTCGCCGTCTGCGATGCTGGATGGCGAGGTGATCGGTCGGCTCGATGACGACAAGATCGACGAGATCGTCGCCGAGGTGCGCTCATGACCCCCCGTATCTATATTCCCGGCGATTCCGGCGCACTGGCGCTGGGGGCGGAAAAGGTCGCGAAGGCTATTCGCGCGGAACTCGCCGAGCGCGGCATCGAGGCCAAGATCGTGCGCAACGGCTCGCGCGGCGCTTATTTCCTCGAACCGATGGTCGAAGTGGCGACGGCCAATGGCCGCGTCGCCTACGGGCCGGTGAAGCCGTCGGACGTGAAGAGCCTGTTCGACAGCGGTTTTCTCACCGGCGGCCATCACAAGCGCTGGCTCGGCGCACCCGACAAGATTCCATTCCTGGCCAAACAAACTCGCTTGACGTTTGCACGTTGCGGCATAAACGACCCGCTGTCGCTCGATGCCTACAAATCGCTGGGCGGATTGAACGGCCTGCGGAACGCGGTGGCCATGGCGCCCGCCGACATCGTCAAGCAGGTCACCGACTCCGGCCTGCGTGGCCGCGGCGGCGCGGGCTTCCCGACCGGCATCAAATGGAAGACGGTGCTCGATACGACCTCGGAGCGCAAATACATCGTCTGCAACGCCGATGAGGGCGACAGCGCCACCTTCGCCGATCGCATGATCATGGAGGGCGATCCCTTCGTGCTCATCGAAGGCATGGCCATCGCCGGCATCGCCACCGGCGCGACCAAGGGTTTCGTCTATATCCGCTCGGAATATCCGCACGCGGTGGCTGTCATGAACAAGGCCGTCGAGATCGCCCGCAAGGCCGGTGTGCTCGGCGTCAATGTGCTGGGTTCGCCCAACGCCTTCGACATGGAAATCCGCGTCGGTGCCGGCGCCTATGTCTGCGGCGAGGAAACTTCGCTCTTGAACAGCCTGGAAGGCAAGCGCGGCGTGGTGCGCGCCAAGCCGCCGCTGCCCGCGATACAAGGGTTGTTCGGCAAACCGACAGTGATCAACAACGTCATTTCGCTGGCTTCGGTGCCTGTGATCATGGACAAGGGCGCCGCCTTCTACAAGGATTTCGGCATGGGCCGTTCGCGCGGCACGATCCCGATCCAAATCGCCGGGAACGTCAAGCAGGGCGGCCTTTTCGAAACCGCTTTCGGCCTGACGCTGGGCGAGATCGTCGACGAGATCGGCGGCGGCACGTCCACCGGACGCCCGGTGAAGGCGGTGCAGGTCGGCGGGCCGCTCGGTGCCTACTTCCCGCGCGCACTGTTCGACACGCCGTTCGACTACGAGGAATTCGCCAAGCGCGATGGACTGATCGGTCACGCCGGCATCACGGTTTTCGACGATACCGCCGACATGCTGAAGCAGGCACGCTTCGCCATGGAATTCTGCGCCATCGAAAGCTGCGGCAAGTGCACGCCTTGCCGCATCGGCTCGACGCGGGGCGTGGAAACCATCGACAGGCTCGCCGCCGGCATCGAACCGGAAAAGAATCTCGCTCTGGTCACCGACCTCTGCAACACGATGAAGTTCGGTTCGCTCTGCGCGCTGGGCGGCTTCACGCCCTACCCGGTGATGAGCTCGATCACCCATTTCCCCGAGGATTTCAAGCCCGCGCCAGCGCGCGTGGCTGCTGAATAGGAGCTGGCGGATGAACATTAAGGCCGACTTCCCAACGCTGATCGAAGAGATTGACTACGGAACTCCGGAGTCGAAGGCGCAAAAACAGGTCACGCTGACCGTCGATGGCCGCAGCATCAGCGTGCCGGAAGGCACCTCGATCATGCGCGCGGCGATGGAAGGCGGGGTGGAGATCCCGAAGCTCTGCGCCACCGACATGCTGGACTCGTTCGGTTCCTGCCGCGTCTGTCTCGTCGAAATCGACGGGCGCGGCGGTACACCGGCTTCCTGCACGACGCCTGTCGGCGAAGGCATGGTGGTGCGCACCCAGTCGGACAGGCTCGACGCTATCCGCCGGGGCGTCATGGAACTCTACGTCTCCGACCATCCCACCGGTTGGCACGAGAAGGCCGGAACTGGCGCCAGCGAGTTCGATGTGGTGGCGAAGTCCGTGGGCCTGACCGAAAATCGGTACGGCGTTGAGGGCCGCAACCACGTCAAGGAAGAAAATGGCGTCGCGCCGGGCCATGGCTCGCTCGCGGTCGACTACATCGCCCGCGATGAGTCCAACCCCTATTTCACCTATGATCCGGCGCAGTGCATCGTCTGCTCGCGCTGCGTGCGCGCCTGCGAGGAGGTGCAAGGCACTTTCGCGCTGACCATCGAAGGCCGCGGCTTCGAATCGCGCATGGTCGCCGGCATGCACGAGGACTTCATTGCCTCCGAATGCGTGTCCTGCGGTGCTTGCGTGCAGGCCTGTCCGACCGATGCTCTGCGCGAGAAGACAGTCCTCGAAAAGGGCATGCCGGAGCGCTCCGCCGTGACCACCTGCGCCTATTGCGGCGTCGGCTGCTCGTTCAAGGCCGAAGTGAAGGGCGATGAGGTCATCCGCATGATGCCCTACAAGGAAGGCATGGCCAACCACGGCCATTCCTGCGTGAAGGGCCGCTTCGCTTACGGTTATGCCACCCACAAGGACCGCATCCTGTCGCCGATGATCCGCGAAAAGGTCAGCGACCCGTGGCGTGAAGTGAGCTGGGAAGAGGCGATCGCCCATACCGCCAAGGAATTCCGCCGCATCCAGTACCAGTATGGCCGCACCGCGATCGGCGGCATCACCTCCTCGCGCTGCACGAATGAGGAGACCTATCTCGTCCAGAAGCTGGTTCGGCAGGGCTTCCGCAACAACAATGTCGACACCTGCGCGCGCGTCTGCCATTCGCCGACCGGCTATGGGCTTGGCCAGACCTACGGCACCTCGGCCGGCACGCAGGATTTCGATTCCGTCGAATTCACCGACGTCGCCGTCATCATCGGCGCCAATCCGGCTACCGCGCACCCGGTGTTCGCCTCGCGGCTGAAGAAGCGGCTGCGCCAGGGCGCCAAGCTGATCGTGCTCGATCCGCGCCGCACCGAGATGGTCAAGTCGGCCCACGTCGAAGCCGACTACCATTTGCCGCTGAAGCCCGGCACCAATGTCGCCGTGCTGACCTCGCTGGCGCATGTCATCGTCACCGAGGGCCTTTTCGACGAAGCGTTCATCCGCGAGCGCTGCGACTGGGCGGAGTTCCAGGACTGGGCGTCCTTCGTCGCCCTGCCGGAAAACAGCCCCGAAATCGTCGGCAAGCTGTCCGGCGTCGATGCGGAGTTGATCCGCGGTGCCGCCCGTCTCTACGCCAAGGGCGGCAATGGCGCGATCTATTACGGCCTCGGCGTCACCGAGCACAGCCAGGGCTCGACCACGGTGATGGCGATCGCCAACCTCGCAATGGCCACCGGCAATATCGGCCGACCTGGCGTCGGCGTGAACCCGCTGCGCGGCCAGAACAATGTGCAGGGCTCTTGCGACATGGGCTCGTTCCCGCATGAGCTGCCGGGCTACCGGCACATTTCGGGTGACGCGGTGCGCGACATCTATGAAAGCCTGTGGGGCGTGAAGCTCGACGACGAACCCGGCCTGCGCATTCCCAACATGCTGGATGCCGCCGTCGACGGCTCGTTCAAGGGCATCTACATCCAGGGCGAGGACATCCTGCAGTCCGATCCCGACACCAAGCATGTCGCCGCCGGCTTGGCCGCGATGGAATGCGTGGTGGTGCACGACCTCTTCCTCAACGAGACCGCGAACTACGCGCATGTCTTCCTGCCCGGCTCGACCTTCCTCGAGAAGGACGGCACCTTCACCAATGCCGAGCGCCGCATCAATATGGTGCGCAAGGTTCTGGAACCGAAGGCGCGCTACGCCGATTGGGAGGCGACGCAGGAACTCGCCCGTGCGATCGGTCTCGACTGGAACTATACCCATCCGTCCGAAATCATGGACGAGATCGCCAAGACGACGCCAAGCTTCGCCAATGTCTCCTTCGATCTGCTCGACCGGGTCGGCTCCGTGCAATGGCCCTGCAACGACAAGGCGCCGCTTGGCACGCCGATCATGCATGTTGACGGCTTCGTGCGCGGCAAGGGCAAGTTCATCCGCACCGAATACGTGGCGACGGACGAAAGAACCGGACCGCGCTTCCCGCTGCTGCTGACCACCGGCCGTATCCTGTCGCAGTACAATGTCGGCGCGCAGACGCGGCGCACCGAAAACGTCATGTGGCACTCCGAGGACCGGCTGGAACTCCATCCGCACGACGCAGAAAATCGTGGCCTGCGCGATGGCGACTGGGTCCGGCTGACCAGCCGTTCGGGCGAGACGACGCTTCGCGCGCTGATCACCGACAGGGTATCGCCGGGCGTGGTCTACACCACCTTCCACCATCCCGACACGCAGGCCAACGTCATCACCACCGACTTCTCCGACTGGGCGACCAATTGCCCGGAATACAAGGTGACCGCGGTGCAGGTCGGCGCTTCCAACGGCCCGTCGGAATGGCAGCGCGACTATGACGAGCAGGCCAAGCAGAGCCGTCGCATCGCTCCGCTGCAGGCGGCGGAGTAGTCTTGGCCGCGCGCCGCAAAGCGACGACGCAAATATCGCGACTGGCGCACCGCGCCAGCGGCACGGCTGCGTCCAACCGCATGGTGCCGGAGGAGACGCCGGTGGCGTTCTCGTTCGCCGGCACCACGCATGCGGTGATGATGGCGAGCCCCGCCGATTTCGAGGATTTCGCGCTCGGCTTCTCGCTCACCGAAGGCATCATCGCCGCGCCTGATGAGATCGAAGCGATCGAGGTCGAGGATCATGGCGCCGGCATCGACATCCAGATCCGGTTGAAGGACCAGGCCAATACGCGCTTCGAGGCGCGGCGGCGGCGGCTTGCCGGACCGGTCGGCTGCGGGCTGTGCGGCATCGAATCGATCGAGGAGGCGATGCGCTCGGTCGATGTGGTCGGTGCGTCGAAGCTTACGCTCAATGCCGACGACCTCACCCGTTCGGTCAAGCTGCTGTCGAAAGTGCAGCCGCTGCATACAGAGACTGGCGCCGTGCATGCCGCCGGCCTCTACGTGCCCGGCAAGGGCGTCGTCATGGCGCGCGAGGATGTCGGCCGCCACAATGCGCTGGACAAGCTGGCGGGAGCGCTGGCCAAGGCCAATATCGATGGCGCATCGGGCGCCGTCGTGGTGACCAGCCGTGTTTCGGTCGAGATGGTGCAGAAGACGGCGGCGATCGGTTCAGCCTTCATCATTGCCGTCTCGGCGCCAACGGCACTTGCCATCCGCACCGCAGAAGAAGCCGGCATGACGCTGGTGGCGCTGGTGCGCGGCGACGATTTCGATGTTTTTACCCACCCCGACCGGGTGATTTCGGGAGTTGCCCAGCATGTCGCATGACGAAGACCACATCACGAGCACGGGGGAAAAGCTGGTGCGCATGGCCAACCAGATCGCCGCCTTTTTCCACTCCAGGCCACGCGAGGAAGGCGTTGCCGGCGTCGCCGAGCATATCAACAAGTTCTGGGAGCCGAGAATGCGGCGCCAGTTCTTCGAGATGTTGGACAGCGGCGGCGAAGATTTCGACGAACTGGTCGTAGTGGCAGCGGCAAGGATCAAGCGGCCGATCACGCCAGCCGAGGCTGATTTGAAACTTGGAATCAAGGTCCCTCCGGGCGACCTTGCAGGCGCTCAAAAATAGCCGCAGGCCGCGCCGGCCTATATTTCTCCCTGCTAAAGTTTAAGCTGCCGCTATCGGCGCGGCTCTGCTATGGTTCACGACCAGAAATCGTCAGGCCGGGCGCAAGAAACTCGTGAGGCCGATCGAGACCCGATATGCCCTCAGTGGCGAGGTGCGGATCGCCTATCAGGTGGTCGGCCAGGGCTCGTTCGATCTCGTCTTCGTGCCGGGCTTCATTTCCAATCTCGACCTGCATTGGGAAGACGAGGGCTATACCAGGCTCTTGAGGCGGCTTTCGGCATTCTCGCGGCTGATCCTGTTCGACAAGCGCGGCACGGGTCTTTCCGACCGTGTCGATGCGCACAACCTGCCCAGCCTCGAAACGAGGATGGACGATGTGCGCGCGGTGATGGACGCCGCCGGCAGCGGCCGTGCCGCCCTGCTTGGCGCTTCCGAAGGCGCGCCGATGGCAATGCTGTTCGCCGCTACCTATCCGGAGCGGACGCGAGCGCTGACGCTCTATGGCGGCTATGCGCATTTCCACAAATGGGTGATGTCGCCGGAACGCCTCGACGCCTTCATCGCCACGGCCGAGACGGCCTGGGGTACGGGCGCTACCTTGCCCAATTTCGCGCCGGGCCGGGTCGACGACGCGCATTTCACCCAGTGGTGGGCGCGTTTCGAGCGGCTGTCGGCGAGCCCGACGGCAGCAGCGGCGCTGGCGCGGATGAACGCGGGAATCGATGTGCGCGGCGTGCTGGCGGCGATCAGCGCACCGACGCTGATCATCCATCGCCGCAACGACGGGCGGGTCGATCCTGACGCCAGCCGCTTCCTGGCCAAAACAATCCCTAATGCGCGGCTGGTCGAGATTCCGGGGCGCGATCATCCGATCTGGACGGGCGATGTCGACCGGGTCGCCGACCTCATCGAGGAGTTCCTGACCGGCGAGCGCGCCGTCTCGGAAGCGGACCGCGTGCTGGCGGCACTTCTAGTGACGCGCATATACGATACGACGCGGATGGGCGACCGTATGTGGAGCGAACGCAGCGAGCGGTTCCAAGAAACCTGGCGGTTGCTGGTCGGGCGCCATGGCGGCCGCGCGCTGGGTACGCAGGGGGAAATGATGATTTCGCGCTTCGATGGGCCGGCGCGCGCCATACGCTGTGCGGCGGCGCTGCGCGAGGCGGCGCAAGGGATCGGCGTGGCCAGCGCGCAGGGCGCGCATGTCGGCGAGATCGAACTTCGCGGGCCGCCCGTGGGGTTGACGGCGCGGGTGACAATGCAACTCGCCGCGCATGCCAGCCGAGGCGATATTCTCGCGTCGCGGCTGGTCGCGGATCTGGCAACCGGCTCGGGGCTGCATTTCGAAGACGCCAGCCGGGTGACGCTGGACGATCTGGACGAGCCGATGGCGCTGGTGCGGGCAATGTCGGAACAACATCTGGAGCCCGACTGCCGCGCCAGGACCAAAACGACCGAACCAGCCGTGCTGACGGCAAGGGAAAGCGAGGTGGTGAGCCTGATTGCCGACGGCAAGAGCAATGCCGCGATTGCCGTCGAACTCAGGCTGAGCGAGCACACGGTCAAGCGCCACGTCGCCAACATACTGCTCAAGCTCGACCTGCCGTCGCGAGCGGCCGCGGCGGCATTTTCCGCCAGGCAGACTGGCCCGGACGGGCCATGAGAGCCATGGCGCTTTCGGGCGAAGCAGGCGCACCGCTATAGGCGCTATCAATTCCCCCATGCGGGCCAAGGCGGATATCGCCGGAAAGGCGCTGCGAACGGAGGATGAAATGACCAAGTCAAAACTGAATGTCAGATCATTTGTGATCGCGGCGGGCATTGGCGCGCTGTTCACGATCACTCCGGCGAGAGCCGAGGATGCATCGGCGGCAACCTACAAGGACATCGAGGCGACGCTCGGCTCGGTGCCGGATATGTTCAAGACACTGCCTGACGTCGCCATCGCCGGGGCCTGGGCCGAGATCAAGGGCGTCCAGCTCAACCCCAAGACGGCGCTCGACGGCAAGACCAAGGAGCTGATGGGGCTGGCGGTCGCGTCGCAGATCCCGTGCCAGTATTGCATCTATTTCCACACCGAGGCCGCCAAGCTCAACGGCGCCAGCGACGAGGAAATCAAGGAGACGATCGCGATGGCGGCGATCGTGCGCCACTGGTCGACGATCCTCAACGGCAGCCAGGTCGATCTCGCGACCTTCAAGAAGCAGACCGACAACGTCTTCGCTGCCGTCAAGGCAAAGTCACAGTGAAAATCCCTGCCTGGCGGCGAGCGCCGGGTAGTGCCTACCGAATATCAACCGCCCGATCGTGAAGACGGGCACATGGAGGATAAAATGCTGACCAAGACCCAAGCCGTGGATGGCCCGGCGATCAAGAAGGCGATCGAGGGCCGCGACGGCAAGATGCTGTCGAGCTTCTATGCCGATGACGCGCTGGTGCGGGTGATCGACCGCAACAACCCGCCGAGCAAGCCGCGCGAAGTCCGCGGCCGCGCGGCGATCACCACCTTCTGGGACGACATCTGCAGCCGGGCGATGACCCACAAGGTCGACACCACGATCGCCGACGGTGACAGCCTGGCCTTCACCCAGGCCTGCTCCTATCCGGATGGCACGAAAGTGTTTGCCGCGGCGATGCTGGAGCTGAAGAACGGCCGGATCGCACGGCAGACGGTCGTGCAGGCCTGGGACGAGTAGATCAACCGCAGAGCCTGGTCATCCCGATTGAAGCGGGACGGACCCTGTTTCCGTGCTGGGGCATGATCTTTCCGAAAGTCGGTCCAGTTTCGCTAAACGCGGACCTTCGGTTCGGGATCATGCTGTGGCCGCAACCCTGGAGGAGAAGAAGATGTTCAGCGCCAGATGGCAGATCGACGCAAAGTTCGGGCATAAACAGACCGTGCTTGACCTGTTGAAGAAATGGGAGCGCGAGATCGGCTCGCAGGTCGGCCTAACCGACCTCAAGTTCCAGATCATGACCGGATCGATCGGTGCCCGTGAAGCGACGGTCGAGTCGCACCACCAGGTTGAAAGCCTGGCTCAGTTGGAGGCGATGTTCGCCAAGATCGGCAAGATCGACGCGCACGCCAAATGGGGCAAGGAGATGGAGCCCTATGTCGTGTCGGGCACCAGCCTGTGGAACATCTATCGCATTGTGGAGTAGCGGCTGGAGTTCTTCTCCCGTTCACGGGAGAAGATGCCGGCAGGCAGATGAGGAGCAGCGTCGGCATCGCAGAAGCTTGCACTGCCCCTCATCCGGCGACCGGCCCTTCGCTACGGCTGCGGGCGTGCGTCGCTTCAATCGACAAATCGTTGTCGATTGATCGCCTGCGGCGACCGCTTCTCACCCATGCGCAACCATCACATGGCGCACGGCGGTATAGTCCTCCAGCGCATAGAGCGACATGTCCTTGCCGTAGCCGGATTGCTTCAGGCCGCCATGCGGCATCTCGTTGGTCAGCATGAAGTGGGTGTTGATCCAGGTGCAGCCATATTGCAGCCGCGCGGCGGTGGCCATGGCGCGTGAAACATCCTTGGTCCACACGGATGACGCCAGGCCGTAATCGCTGTCGTTGGCCCAGTTCACGGCCTCGTCCACTTCCGTGAAACGGGTTATCGAAACGACGGGGCCGAACACTTCGCGGCGCACGATCTCGTCCTCCTGCAGCGCGCCGGCGACGACGGTCGGCTGGTAGTAGAAGCCGGTGCCCTCGCCCGGCTTGCCGCCGGTGGTGATCTCGATGTGCTTCAGCTCCGAAGCACGTTCCACGAAGCTTGAGACGCGGTCGCGCTGGCGCCGCGAGATCAGCGGCCCGATCTCGTTCTCGGTATCGTCTGATAGATTGTATTTGATTGTCGAGACAGCGGCGGAGAGGTCGGCGACCAACTTGTCGTAGATTTTCTTACCGGCGTAGATGCGGCAGGCCGCGGTGCAGTCCTGGCCGGCATTGTAGTAGCCGAAGGCGCGCAGTCCGTTGACGACGGCGCCGAGGTCGGCATCGTCGAAGACGATGACCGGCGCCTTGCCGCCGAGTTCCAGATGCGTGCGCTTGACCGATTTTGCGGCGGCCTGCAGCACCTTCTTGCCAGTGGCGACGTCGCCAGTGATCGAGATCATGTTGACCTTGGGCTGATTGATCAGCGTGTTGCCGACGCTGTCGCCCCGGCCAAGCACGACGTTGACGACGCCGCGGGGCAGGACATCGGCCAGGATCGTCGCCAGCTTCAGCGCCGTCAGCGGCGTCTGCTCCGACGGCTTGAAAACCACCGTGTTGCCGCCGGCAATCGCCGGCGCCAGCTTCCACGCCATCATCATCAGCGGATAGTTCCAGGGCGCGATCGAGGCGACGATGCCGATCGGATCGCGGCGGACCATCGAGGTGTGGCCGGGCAGATATTCGCCCGCGACCACACCCGGCATCGAACGCACCGCACCGGCAAAGAAGCGGTAGCAGTCGACGATGGCCGGGATTTCGTCATTGAGCACGGCATTGATTGGCTTGCCGCAATTCAACGCCTCCAGCGTCGCGAACTCCTGCGCTTCGGTCTCGATGCGGTCGGCGATCTTCAGGAGGTAGCCGGAGCGCTGTGCCGGCGTGGTGCGCGACCACAAGGCGAACGCCTTTTCGGCGGCGCTCACTGCCGCCTCGATCTGTGCCTGACTGGCCTCGGGCAGGTTGAGGATGGTCGCCCCGGTCTTCGGATTGAGGATCGGCTCCTCGGTTTCGGTGCCCTTCTCGAATTGCGAGCCGATCAGCATCTGGGTGTCCATCGGTGTCTCCTTGGGCAGAAGCGAATGGGGTAATTAGTGAGTAGTGAGTAGTGAGTAGATTTCGGCCGCTATTTAATTACTCACTACTTTCATTTGCCCGAACCGGCGATCTGGTCGCCGTCGCGGGTCAGGTAATAGGCAAACAGGATCGGCAGCAGCGTCACCAGGACGACGACCATGGCCACGATATTGGTGACCGGGCGCTGGCGCGGGCGGATCAGTTCCTCCAGCATCCAGATCGGCACGGTCTGCTGCTGGCCGGCGGTGAAGGTGGTGACGATGACCTCATCGAACGAGAGGGCGAAGGCCAGCATGCCGCCGGCGAGCAGTGCGGTGGCGATGTTGGGCAGCACGACATGGCGGAAGGTCTGGAAGCCATCGGCGCCGAGATCCATCGAGGCCTCGATCATCGAACCGGAGGTGCGGCGGAAACGAGCGACCGCGTTGTTGTAGACGACGACCACGCAGAAAGTGGCGTGGCCGAGCACGATCGTCCAGAACGAGAACGGGATCTCGGCCAGTGAAAAGGCCGAGCGCAGCGCGATGCCGGTGATGATGCCGGGCAGCGCGATGGGCAGGATGACCAGCAGCGAGATGGTCTCGCGGCCGAAGAATTTCGTCTGTGACACCGCGCCGGCACAGAGCGTGCCGAGCAGCAGCGCGATCGCGGTCGACATGGCGGCGACGCGCACCGACAGCGACAACGCTTCCCAGACATCGGGCCGGTTCCAGGTGACGGCGAACCATTGCGTGGTCAGCCCCGGCGGTGGCCAGACGAAACTCTTCTCCTCCGTGGTGAAGGCGTAGACGAAGATCAGCAGGATCGGCAGATGCAGGAAGAGCAGGCCGCTGGCGGCGGCGATCTTCAGGCCGAGGGGAGCGGATTGACCACGGTCAGAGCGCATCGAAGGCTCCCATGCGCTTGGCGCCCCAGAGATAGAAGCCCATGGTGACGATGGGGACCACGGTGAAGGCGGCGGCGAGCGGTATGTTGCCGGCGGTGCCTTGCTGCGAATAGACGGCCTGGCCGATGAAGAGGCGCGAAGTACCGATGATCTGCGGGATGATGTAGTCGCCCAATGTCAGCGAAAAGGTGAAGATCGAACCGGCGACGATGCCGGGCAGCGCCAGCGGGAATAAGACGTTGCGGAATGTCTGCCTCGGCGAAGCACCAAGATCGGACGAGGCCTCGACCAAATTGCCAGGCACCCGCTCGAGGGCTGCCTGAACGGGAAGGATCATGAACGGCAGCCAGACATAGACGAAGACGATGAAGGTGCCGGTGAACGACACCGACAGCGAATTGCCGCCGACGACCGGCAGCGACAGCCAGGCCTCGAGCAGCCACAACAAATGCAGCTTGGCGAGCAGCCAGGTTAAAATGCCTTCCTTGGCCAGGATCAGCTTCCAGGCATAGATCTTGACCAGGTAGCTCGACCACAGCGGCAGCATGACGCCGAGATAGAACAGCGCCTTCCAGCGGCCGCGCGCATAACGCGCCGCGTAGTAGGCAATCGGAAAGGCGACGATGGCCGAAGCCAGCGTGACCAAGGCCGCCATTGTCACCGTGCGCAGGATGATATCGAGGTTGGCGGCCTGCAACAGGTCGCCATAGGTCTTCAGCGTGAACTGGCGGTTGATGAGGCCGGAGAACTCGTCGATGGAGAAAAAACTCTGCGCCAAAAGCGCGAACAACGAGCCGATATAGACGATGCCGAGCCACAGCACCGGCGGCAGCAGCATCAGCAGGAGCAGGACTTTTGGCCGGCGCCAGAAGAGGTCGGAAAGCGCACCGCGCATGCCGCCGCTGCCGGATAGAATGGCGGGGCCGGGTTTGACGTTGAGGGCGGTGATCGTCATGGCTTTTTCGAAGGGCCGAGATCTGTCGCGCAAACCATCATCATACCGGCTCGTCCATCAGGTGCAGATGCTCGCGGTTGAAGGTGAGCACCACCGCCTCGCCCTCCCCAGGCAAAGCAGTGCCGGCCGGCACCACGGCGTGCAGTTTCAACCCGTCGGCATCCAGCGCCAGCCTTGTCGTGGCGCCCAGATAGTTGGTCGAGACGAGGCGTGCGGCGACGCCTTCGCTGCTCGCCGCGCGGCCGACACGAATGGATTCAGGGCGCAGGCTCCCCCAGCGGCGCTGGCCGCCATAACGCTGGACGAAATCCGGCGGCAGCACGTTGGAGGAACCGACGAAATCGGCGACGAAACGCGTGCTCGGCCGCTGATAAATATCCTCGGGCGTGCCGATCTGCATGACCCTGCCATCGTTGAAGACGGCGACGCGATCGGCCATGGACAGCGCCTCGCCCTGGTCGTGAGTGACGAAGACGAAGGTGATGCCGAGCGCCTTCTGCAGTGACTTCAGCTCTTCCTGCATGTTTTCGCGCAGCTTGAGGTCGAGCGCGCCGAGCGGCTCGTCGAGCAGCAGCACCTTGGGCTGGTTGACCAGGGCACGGGCGAGCGCGACACGCTGGCGCTGGCCCCCGGAAAGCTGGCCGGGCCGGCGCGCGCCATAGCCGGGCAATCGCACCAGCGACAGCGCTTCTTCCGCCGCCTTGTGCCGCTCGGCCTTGCCGATGCGCTTGACCATCAGCCCGTAGGCGACGTTGTCGAGCACATTGAGATGCGGGAACAGCGCGTAGTCCTGGAACACGGTGTTGACGTTGCGGCGGTAAGGCGGCACGCCCTCGGCCCGCTCGCCGAAGATCGAGATCGAACCCGCCGTCGGCTGCTCGAAGCCGGCGATGAGACGCAGGCACGTGGTCTTGCCCGAACCGGACGGCCCGAGCATGGCGAAGAATTCGCCTGGCGCGATGTCGAGATCGACAGCGTCGACAGCGCGAACGCTGCCGAAATGACGCGAGGCTTTTTGAAAGGAAACGGCTGATGTCATGGGGTGTCCTGCAATGTGCCAGGCTCTTCAATTGAGGCGTCTGTGCTGCCCCTCATCCGCCTGCCGGCACCTTCTCCCCGTATGGTGACGGGGAGAAGGAAGCTGGTCGCGATGTTGGCGCTTATTCTGCAACGGGAGAAATGTCCGGAAGGACAATGAGGGGCAGCGCCAAGTTCTCGGTAAACGAATTTACCGCCCGCCGATGACGCCGATATAGTCCGACACCCAGCGGTAGTAAGGCACGCACTGGTCGTTCTGGGTGGCGCATTTGGAAACCGGCGTCTTCCAGAACTTGATCTTGTCGAAATTGTCGTAGCCGTTGGTCTTGCAGCCTTCCTCGCCGAGCAGCTCGTTGCCCTTGCAGGCGGCCGGCACGACCGGCAGCGAGCCGAACCAGGCGGAGACATCGCCCTGCACCTTCGGCGCCAGCGAATGCTCGAGCCACATATAGGCGCAGTTCGGGTGAGCGGCGTCGGCTTCCATCATGGTGGTGTCGGCCCAGCCGGTGACGCCTTCTTCCGGCACGGTCGAGGCGACCGGCTTCTTGGCGGCGACCAGCGTGTTGACCTGGTACGGCCACGAGCCGGATGCGACGACGCCTTCGTTCTGGAAATCGTCGACCTGAATGGCCGCGTCGTGCCAGTACCGGCCAACCAGCGTGCGCTGGACGCGCAGCAATTCGAGCGCCGCCTTGTACTGGTCCTCGTTCAATTCGTAGGGGTCCTTAATGCCGAGTTCCGGCTTGTGGAACATCAAATAATTGGCGGCGTCCGCGATATGGATCGGTCCGTCATAAGCCTGGACGCGGCCTTTGTTGGACTTGCCATCCGGCAGCTTCATCTCCTCGAAGACGACGTTCCAGCTCTTCGGTGCTTCCTTGAAGACCTCGGTGTTGTACATCAGGATGTTGGGACCCCACTGATAGGGAACGCCGTAATGCACCTTGTCGACGGTGAACCAGGGCGCGTCCTTCAGCCGGTCGTCGACCGTCTTCCAACTCGGGATGAGATCGGTGTTGATCGGCTGCACGCGCTTGCCGGCAACGAGCCGCAGCGAGGCATCGCCCGAAGCCGTGACGAGGTCGAAGCCGCCCTCGTTCATCAGCGAGACCATTTCATCCGAGGTGTTGGCGGTCTTGATGTTGACCTTGCAACCGCTCTCCTTCTCGAAGGCGCTCACCCAGTCGTAGCCCTTGTCGGTCTCGCCGCGCTCGATGTAGCCCGGCCAGGCGACGATGTTGACCTGACCTTCGCCCTTGCCGAGTTCCTTGACCTGGGCGATCGCCTGACCGGAGAAGGTCAGCGCGACCGTCAAGGCAGTGCACGACTTCAGGAATGAATGCATATCGATCTCCCATTTTGGCGCGTGATCCTGAAACCGCTCCGGTTGTCGCCAGATCACGCGCGGACTGAAAAACTTGTCAGCTCCTCCGTTGGACTTGACGCCACTCTGATGGCAGCTTTGGTCCCTCCAACGGAAGGTGCTTTGAAAATTCCGGTTTCGCAAATTCATTTGTCAGAAGGCCGATATCGGTTTTTCCGATATACTCCCTCAGGCCAGCGCCGTTACCAGCCAGCAGGCGGCCTGACCATCCTTTAGAAAGGGGCCAAGGCCGCGGGCAACACCGTAATGATTTTTTCGCCCGTCGCCTGGTCGGCCTCGCGGAGCGGGGCGGCGACCGGGCCTAGCCGGGTGGCATATGACATCAGATCCCCTTCGGCGATCTTACATGGCAAGTTCGCTTATCTGACTTCGATTGACGACCAGCCGCTCGCTTCAAGTATCCGTTTCACCTTGGCGCCGTCAGGCTTGCCGGCGCCGGCCACTTCGAGGTTGCTCCGTTCGGGCCTTTCAAAGTGGAGCCGGTTCCCGCCACAAAGCGCAAGCGCAAGCGCAAGACTGGCGGCGTCGCCTGGAGCAGACCACTTCTAGCGGCGCACCGTCCGCTGCGACTGGGCAAGGCCCACAAAGTCCCGCGCCGCGGCGGCCAGGCCAGATCCCCGCCGCCAGACCATGCCAACCTGCACCACCGGCAAGGAACCGGAAATGTCGCGCGATTCGATACGGTCTCCCTCCAGCGACCAGGGTCGGTAGACGAGGTCAGGCAGCAGTGCAACGCCGGCACCGGTGGCGACGAGGCTGCGCACGGCTTCCACGGAACGGGTGCGGAAGGCGACATGCGGTCTGGCGCCGATCGCTGTCAGCAGTTTGCCGGTGTTTTCCTCGATCTCGTCAACGGTCAGCATGATCAGCGGTTCGGAGGCGATATCGCCGATGCCGATAATGTCGGCGCCAGCCAGGGGATGGCCGAGCGGCAGCCACAGCCGGTAAGCCGAGACTTCGAGGATTTCCGATTGCAGTGCAGTGCGGTCGCGCAAATTGGAGGTGACCATGACGGCAATGTCCAGCTTGCCGCCAATCAGGAGATGTTCGAGGTAGTCGCCATTGTCCTCGATGGCCGAGACCTCGACACCTGGATAGGCGCGGCGGTAGCGTGAGAGCAGGTCCGACAGCACATAGCCGGCGACCAGCGAGGTGACGCCGAGTTGCAGCCGCCCGCCGGCCACAGCCTGTTCGCCGGAAAAAGAGCGGCGGGCGTCGGACACGTCGGCGAGAATCTTTGTCGCGTGGCGCAGGAACTGGTGGCCCTTGTGGGTAATGTTGAGGCCGCGCGGATGGCGCTCGAACAGTTCGACGCCAAGATCGCTTTCAAGTTCCTTGATCGCCTCGGTGACCGACGATTGCGAGATGGAGAGGTTTTGCGCCGCGCGCGATACCGTGCCTTGCTCGGCGACGGCGATGAAGAACTGCAACTGCCGGATGGTGAAGGCCATTGCTGGACTAAACACCGCCGCAACCGCGAAGAAAAGCCGATGGCGAAGCTTATCCCATGGCTGGATGCCTGACCGTGGCTCAGCCCAGCATCGGCCGGATGCGCCGCCAGCATGCCGGGCCATAGCGCAAGACAAGCATGAATGCCGTTTCCAGCGCCAGGACAATAGCGATGATACGAAAGCCGACTGCGAGCGGGCTTTGGCCACTGCCATGCAGCGCATAGCCTGTAAGCAGAAAGCCGGCATTCCAGAGCGTGGCTCCGGTTAGCGTCGCGACCACAAAGGGTAAGGCTGGCAGGCTGAGCGCGCCGGCCGCGATCGGCAAATAGTTGCGCACCGTCGGAATGAACTGCGCCAGCAGGGAAACCCGGACATGGTTGCGGCGATAGGCCTGACCAAGCTGGCGGTAGGTCTTGGGGCGCAAGAAGACATATCCGCCGAACCGCTCGACCAGCCTGTCGGCGCGATCGATTCCGATCCGGCGGCCTACAGTGTACCAGACGAGACAGCCTGTCATTGAGGCCAGCGTGGTCACGCCAAGCAGGATTGCCAGCGTCGCATCGTCAGGCGCCGCCGTCATGCCGAGGAACAGCAGCAGCACATGCGAGGGCGGGATCGGCAGGATCTTCTCGGTAAAGGCGAGGCAGAAGACGCCGAACAGGCCGAAGCCGAGAATGGTTGCCAATGGTCCCGTCATGCGATGCGCCAGTCGTAGGTTCCTGACGTCTTGAGCCTGGCGATGCGATAGACCGTCGCCGGCGGGAAGTTGCGAAAGGTATGGCCAACCCGCGTAACCCCGAGATCGAGCCTGTCGGGCAGCGACTGGTCGAATGGGCACCGTAGTCCGAGCGTGAACTGGTAAAGCGCTGCGCCCGGGCGAAGGTTCGCGAAAACAGCTTCGAGAATGGCAAACGTCCTGCGCGGCGAAATCAGGCGAAAGGGCAAGCCGCTGACGGCTGCGCCAATCGCAGGCCGGTGGAAGAGCGAAAGATGGCGCAGACCGACGGCGTCCATTTCAAAAATCCGGGCAGCTGGAAAACGACGCGTGAGCAGTGCGGCAAAATCCGAATCGGATTCGATCAGCGTCAAATCTTCCTCCTTCACCCCGCGCGACAGCAGCGCCCTCGTGAACGGCCCGGTTCCTGGGCCGAGTTCCAGGACGGGCCCACGCTCGGGTCCAATGTCGCGGGTTATCAATGCCGCCAGGCTGGAGCTGGACGGCGTGACGGAGCCGACCCTGAACGGCGCGACGGTCCACGCCATGAGAAAAGACAGAGCATCATTTGCGGGCATGGTAACCTCAATCCCGGACAACATCACGCCAACCGGTTGGTGTGGCCACGTGATTTCGTTTCAGCGCCATTGGTTTCGAACGTCAGGCCCGACCTGTTGCATATTCGGGCCTGACGCCTTCACGCCGGCGCGAGCGATTCGTGCCGACCCGGCGTTGTTTGCCGCGACTGGGTTGCATAGACATTGCGCAATCTCGCTGAGGCTAAGAAAGTGCCTGTCGACCGCGGTCCTTCGGCTTTGCCATGTTTACGCAATGTTGGCGCGGTAGCGCCCGACGCAGTGTTTCGAGGGATTGTCGATGCGTATCTTGCTGGTCGAAGACGAACCCGAGATGGTCTCGGCCCTGCGTGCCGCGCTGAAGCGCCACGATATGGTGGTCGATCACGCCGGCACATTGCTGGAGGCGGAGGGGTTCGTTGCCGTCGATAGCTATGACGCCATCCTGCTCGACCGCCAGTTGCCGGATGGCGACGGGCTGTCGCTGGTGCCGAGACTGCGTTCGGCCAGGAACACCACGCCCGTGCTGGTGCTGACGGCGAGAGGCGACACGTCGGACAAGGTCGATGGGCTGGACATGGGCGCGGACGACTATCTGGCAAAGCCATTCGCGTTCGAGGAACTGCTTGCCCGGTTGCGCGCGCTGCTCAGGCGCCCGGCGCCGCTGCAGTCGCAGTTTATCCGCGCCGGCGATCTGGTGCTCGACGTCGGACATCGCGAAGCCTCTATCCGCGCCGAACCGCTCAGCCTGCCGCGCCGCGAACTCCTTGTGCTGGAGGCTCTGATGCGCCGCACCGGCCGCATGGTGCAGCGCGAGGCGCTCATGGAGGCGGTGTTCGGCCTCGACGACGAGATCCAGTCCAACGCACTCGACACGCACGTCTCGCGCCTGCGCCGCAAGCTCGCCGATGCTGGGGTGACGATCAACGGCATTCGCGGCGTCGGCTATCTCCTGCGCGAGACGACATGAGCGCCAAGCGATGAGCCTCAAGCGCCCGCATTCGCTGAAATGGAGCCTGGTGCTGCGCATCGCCTTGCTGCAATGCGCCATGCTGACCCTGATCATCGTCGGCATTCTCGGCGCCATGCTGGCCACCGGTCTTATCCCGCACGACTACGAGGACGGCACGATGGACGTGCTGGCGGATGCGGTGACACGCGATGCCGGCGGCAAGTTGGTCCTGCGTACGACCTCCGACCTGACGAAGCTGCGGTCGGGTGTTCCCGACCTCTGGTTCATCATTCGAGACAAGCAGGGGCAACGGCTGCAGGAGGGGACCGTGCCGCCCATCTTCCAGCCTTTCACCGGATTGCTGGATACGATCAGCGACGCCCGGATCGACCATGCAATTGGACAAGCCGCGCCGCCGGAGGGAAAGATCCGCTGGACCGACACGATGGCTGGCAATGTCCAGATTTTCAGCGGCACCAAGGGCGGGCTTTCGCTGCTGCGTCTGCTCGGCCAGGCGCCGCAATTCTTCCTGCAAGGCATATTGCCCCTCGCCGGGCTGATGGCGCTGGCCACGCTGTTCGCGACGCCTTGGGTGGTGCGTGGCGCTTTGTCGGGCCTTGGCCATGCGGCGACCGAGGCTGAGCGCATCGACATCGACCAGCGGGGCGTGCAGTTGCCGCTCAAGGACGTACCGACGGAAGTGACGCCGCTGGTCAAGGCCGTGAATGCCGCCCTTGCGCGCCTCGACAAGGGCTATGAGCGCCACAAGCGCTTCCTTACCGACGCCGCCCATGAGCTCAGGACACCGGTCGCCATCCTCAACACGCGCCTCGCCGCGCTGCCGGCGACACCGGAGCGGGCACGGCTGCTGCAGGACGCGGCCAGGCTTTCGACGCTGACCGACCAGTTGCTCGACCTGCAGCGCCTCGACCGGCAGACGTCGCCGTTCGAAGCGGTCGATCTCGTGGCGACCGCGCGCGGCGTTATCGTCGACCTCGCGCCGATGGCGTTTTCTGCCGGTTACGAAATGTCGTTCGAGCCGGAACGGGACACGATTTTCGCCAACGGAGACCGCACCGCCATCGAGCGCGCGGTGACCAACATCGTTCAGAACGCCATCGAGCATGGCGGCCGCGCTGGCAAGATCACCGTCAGCGTCACAACGCCCGCCATCATCGAGGTCCGGGACGAAGGCGACGGCGTCCCGCCGGGTGAGCGGAAGCGCATCTTCGAGCCCTTCTACCGGCTGCGCCCGCAGGATCATGGCGCCGGCCTCGGCCTCAATCTCGTGCAGGAAATCATGTATCTCCATGGCGGCCGCATCGATATCCTCGATGGCAAGCCCAGCGGCGCCTGCTTCAGGATGAGTTTTCGCGCTTTACCGGTTTAGCATTGCCGCCAACCTCGCAACGACTTGTCCATCTCGTCGATGGCCGGAAGGCTGGCGTGAAGGCGATATTCACCGCGCCACTCAACACGATTCGAGCCCGCTGGCCGAGCAGCTCGGCCGCGGCCTCAAGGACGGCCTGCTCGGCCCGATGATATCAGTCGATGACAGGCAGCAAACGACGGTTCCCGCGTCTTCGGCCGGTGACGCGGCACCCGCGATGCACAACATCGCCTTCCGCGTGTCGAGCGGCACCTTCGCGGGCGTGTGCGCCCACCAGTCGCTGGTCTTCGCCTAAATTCCGCCGGCGACGCTGAGGCGCGCCCCGGCTTGCGCCAGTGCCGCGGCAATGTCTTGCGGCGGCGCGCGGTCGGTGGCGAGTTCGGAAAAGCCGTCGAAGCCGCAGACCTGGACCAGGCCCTGGCGGCCGAACTTCGTGTGGTCAGTGACGACCAGCGAGCGCTGGCCCCGCGACAGCACCATGCGGGCGAATTCCGCCTCGTCCAGATCAAAGTCCATGACACCCGTCACCGCATCCACGGCGCCGGTGGAGATGATGGCGTGGCTGACCGTGAAGCGGCTGACGAACTCGATGGCCGATGTCCCGAACGCGGCGCCTGAATCGCTGCGCAGCTCGCCGCCAGCCATATAGACCTTGTTGCCGTTGATGGTGGCAAGGGTGCGGGCGATGTCGGACGAGTTGGTGACGACCGTCAGGCGCCGGTGGCCGAGCAGTTCGCGCGCCAGGAACGAGGTCGTGGTGCCGGTGTCGAGCATGATCGATTCGCCGTCGCGGATGGTGGCCGCGACCGCGCGGGCAATGCTTCGCTTGGCGTCGGCATGCTCGCGCATGCGCCGTTCGAACGGCGCTTCGCCGACCATCGACGGCAGGCCTATGGCGCCATGCATCTTCAGAACCGAGCCGTCGCCGGTGAGCGGCTTGACGTCGCGGCGCACGGTCTCGAGCGAAACGCCCAGCCTGTCGGCCAGGCTGGCGATGGTGACGGTCCCCTCCTCCTGCAACAACCGCAGGATCTCGCCATGCCGTTTCGAGTGGTTCATATGGGCGTCCCGAAAAATGACCGTTTCTAAGGCATTCCTAGCGCATTTAAAGGACTGGCCCATGCTTTCGGGCAAAACACCCAAAAAAAGTCACATCTTTTTATTGACAGAAGAGCAACCTCGGCGTGAAATTCACCTTCAACAGGGTTCGGAACTGCAGCGGGATGTAATTGGCAGAGCCGCAATTCACTGACCCCAGGCGGCGCGTAACGTGTCTGGCGCAAGGAATTTTCAGATCCGCGGGGGCGGATGCCGGGCTCAAAAACCTGGCCAAGGGGCTCGTCGGTGCGGTGCGGGATACCGATCCTGGCATCCCGCACCGACGAGATTGTTTGCATTCCACTCCGCCGTCGTTGCGCCGCCCATGGCGCCTTGTCGAAGCCCAGCAAACCAGGCCTGCCAACCAGGGATGATCCCGTGATTGCCGAAGACCGCATCCGCGCCCTGCCCTGCTGGACGGGCGCCATCGAGATCGCGCCGCTGCCCGGCGGCCTAAGCAACGCCAATTATGTGGTCACCGATGCGGCCGGCAAACATGTGGTGCGTTTCGGCCAGGATTATCCGTTCCACCATGTCTTCCGCGAACGCGAGGTGATGACCGCGCGGGCGGCTCACGCGGCAGGCTTCGCACCGGCGGTCCGTTACGCCGAACCGGGGATCATGGTGACGGCGTTTCTTGGCGCCAGAACCTATCTGGCCGAAGACGTGCGCGCCAATCTCCGCCGTGTCGCGACTCTGATGCGCGGCTTTCACCGCGAGATGCCCAACCATATCTCCGGCGCCGGCTTCATGTTCTGGGTGTTCCACGTCATCCGCGACTATGCCCGCACGCTTGACGAGGGCAACAGCCGCAAGCGCGGTGACCTGCCGCGCTTTCTGGCGTTGGCCGACGAACTGGAGCGCGCCCAGAAATTGCTGCCGATCGTCTTTGGCCACAATGATCTTTTGCCGGCCAACATTCTGGACGACGGCGGCAGGCTTTGGCTGATCGATTTCGAATATGCCGGCTTCAATACGGCGATGTTCGACCTTGCCGGCGTCGCATCGAACGCAGGCATGAGCGACGAGGAATCCTTCGCCTTCCTGACCGCCTATTTCATGAAGGAACCGGACGAGGCGATCCGCCGCTCGCACGCCGCCATGCAATGTGCCTCGCTGCTGCGCGAGGCGATGTGGAGCATGGTGTCGGAGCTCTATCTCGACGCCCCCGGGATCGATTACGTCGCCTACACCGAGGAAAACCTGGCGCGGCTCGACGCGGCGCTCGAAAACTACCGGACAAAATACGGGATCCTGAAATCATGACCTTGCCTAGCCAGGCCTCGATCGTCGTCATCGGCGGCGGCATCATCGGCTGTTCGACGGCCTATCATCTGGCGCGTGACCACAAGGCCGACGTGGTACTGCTCGAACAGGGCAAGCTGACCTCGGGCTCGACCTGGCATGCCGCCGGCTTGGTCGGCCAGTTGCGCTCGTCGGCCTCGATCACGCGGGTACTGCAATACTCCGTAGACCTCTACAAGGGGCTGGAAGCCGAGACCGGTCTTGCCACCGGCTGGAAGATGACGGGGTGCCTCAGGCTCGCCACCAATGCCGACCGCTGGACCGAATACAAACGGCTGGCGACGACGGCGAAAAGCTTCGGCATGGACATGCAGTTGCTGTCGCCGGCGGAGGTCAAGGCGATGTGGCCCTTGATGGAGACCGGCGATCTTGTCGGCGCTTCCTGGCTGCCGACCGACGGCCAGGCGAGCCCTTCCGACATCACGCAGTCGCTGGCAAAGGGCGCGCGCATGCACGGCGCCAAGCTCTACGAGGACGTGCGCGTCACGGGTTTCGAGATGAAGGGCGACCGCATCACGGCGGTGAAGACCAATCAAGGCGACATTGCCTGTGACAAGGTGGTGAACTGCGCCGGGCAATGGGCGCGGCAAGTCGGCGCGATAGCCGGCATCAACGTGCCGCTGCAGCCGGTCAAGCACCAGTATGTCATCACCGAGAAAATCGCGGGTCTGGCGACCGACGCGCCGACGCTGCGCGACCCCGATCGGCGCACCTATTTCAAGGAGGAGGTCGGCGGGCTGGTGATGGGCGGCTATGAGCCGAACCCGCAGGCCTGGACGACCAATCTTCCCGGGGGCGACGTGCCCAATGATTGGGAGTTCCGGCTGTTCGACGACGACTACGATCATTTCGAGCAGCACATGGCACAGGCGATCGCGCGAGTGCCGGTGCTGGAGACGGTCGGTGTCAAGCAGATGATCAACGGGTCGGAAAGCTTTACGCCGGACGGCAATTTCATCCTCGGTGTGGCGCCCGAATGCGCCAACATGTTCGTCGGCGCCGGCTTCAATGCCTTCGGCATCGCCTCGGGCGGCGGCGCCGGCTGGGTGCTGGCGCAATGGGTGGTCGACGGCGAGGCGCCCCTCGACCTTTGGGTGGTCGACATCAGGCGTTTTTCCAACCTGCACCGCGACCGGCAATGGGTGAGTGAACGTACGCTGGAAGCCTATGGCAAGCATTACGCGATCGGCTTCCCGCACGAAGAATACACCAGCGGCCGGCCGCGCATCGTCTCGCCGCTCTACGACAGATTGAAAGACCATCGCGCCGTGTTCGGCTCCAAGCTCGGCTGGGAACGGCCGAACTGGTTCGCGCCGGAGGGCATCGAGCCGAAGGACATCTATTCGATGGGCCGGCAGAACTGGTTCGCCGCCGTCGGCGACGAACATCGGCACGTGCGCGGGCATGTCGGCATCTTCGACCAGTCGTCCTTCGCCAAGTACGAGCTGAGCGGGCCCGATGCGGCGAGGGCACTGGACTGGATTTGCGCCAACGATGTCGGCAAGCCGGTCGGCCGGCTGACCTACACGCAACTCCTCAACTCGCGTGGCGGCGTCGAGGCCGACCTGACCGTGTCGCGGCTGGCCGAGGAGAAATTCTATATCGTCACCGGCACCGGGTTCCGCACCCATGATGCCTCTTGGATCAGCGACCATATTGGCCACGGCCTCGATGCCCAGCTCGCCGATGTCACCGAGGATTTCGGCACGCTGTCGCTGATGGGACCACGTGCTCGCGATGTGCTTTTGGCGGTCACCGATGCGGATGTTTCGAATGCCGGCTTCCCGTTCGGCCATGTGCGCGAGATCACAATAGCTGGTCACACCGTCCGGGCGCTTCGTGTGACATACGTGGGCGAATTGGGCTGGGAACTGCATGTGCCGATCGCGGCCACCGGCGAAGTCTTCGACGCGCTGATGGCGGCCGGCCGGGAACACGATATCCGCCCGGTCGGCTACCGCGCGCTGGAATCGCTGCGGCTGGAAAAGGGCTATCGCGCCTGGGGCTCCGACATCACGCCCAACGACACACCGCTGGAAGCCGGGCTGGGCTGGGCGGTCAAGTTGCGCAAGAACACCGACTTCGTCGGACGGCGCGCACTCGAGAAGGTTGGCGGCGCGTCGCTGAAGAAGCGCTTTGCCGGCTTCACGGTCGACGATCCGGAGATCGTGCTCGTCGGACGCGAGACCATCCTGCGCGATGGCCAGCCGGTCGGCTATCTCACCAGCGGCGGCTATGGCTACACGGTGGGAAAGAACATCGGCTACGGCTATGTGCGCAACGCCGACGGAGTAAGCGACGATTTTCTCGCCTCGGGCAGCTATGAACTGGTGGTGGCGATGGAGCGGACGCCGACCAAAATTCATCTTGAGCCGCTATACGACCCGGCAATGGAGCGCGTGAAGGCTTAACTCACGCGCAAAGCGAGGCCACGGCTAGGGACGGTCTCGGCCTCGCCTGGCATTGAGACATATGGTCGTGTTTCCTCGACCCGCGTGACCGAACCTTGCGCCTCGAGTTCGGCGATGCGCCCGGCAAAACCGTGATCCCACAACGTGTTCTTGACCGTCAGCACGATCACCCCACTTGGCCGACAGATGCGGATCAGTTCGTCCATCCCCTCGGCGCCGACATGGCCCGACGTAAAGACGCCGGCCGAGATGATGCCGGCATAGGTGTTGTCGGCAAAAGGCAAGGCGCCGCCGAGCGCCAGGCAATGCAGCGCCGAATAGACGCCCTTGCGTGCGGCCTGATCCAGCATGCCTTGCGAGATATCCAGCGCCTCGACCTGGGGATAGCCGGCAATATCGAGCCACTCGCCTATCAGCCCGGTACCAGCCCCGGCGTCGAGCAGCGGGGCTGACCCGCGCGCCAGATGGCGAGCGAGCAAAGCAAGGCAGATGGTGGGGTGGCGGTAGCCGGCCGCCGACATGTCGGCGTCGTAGGTTTGCGACCAGCGGTCGTATAGTGCGGCCACCTCTTCCGGGCGCTTGGCCGCGTAGACCTCGCCGAGCGCGCCTTGATGTTTGCTGTCCGCCACGTGCCTCACCAACTTCCTTGTCTTGCCGGATGATAGCCAAACGGGGAAAATTGTGGAACCGTGCCGCCAATAAATAACGCGCGGGGACGCAGGCATGGGAACAGACGAGGCGCGGGCAAAACTTGCCACCATTCCGGCGCTGGCGGGCTATACCGGGCCGCTGGAACGGCTCGGCGGCTTGACCAACCTCGTCTTCAAGGCCGGCGATTACTGCCTGCGCATTCCAGGCAAAGGCACCGAGGAATACATCAACCGCGCCAACGAGGCGATTGCCGCGCGTGAGGCGGCAAAAGCCGGGGTCAGTCCCGAAGTGCTGCATGCCGACGCTGCCAGCGGCCTGATGGTGACGCGCTACATCGCCGGCGCGGAGACGATGTCGCCGGATAAATTCAGGGAGCGGCGGGGCAGCCCGGCCCGAGCGGCCGAGGCCTTCCGCAAGCTGCACGCGTCCGGCGCGGTGTTCCCCTTCCGCTTCGAGCTGTTTTCGATGATCGACGACTATCTCAAAGTACTGTCGACCAGGGATGTCGCCCTGCCCGCCGGCTATCATGACGTGGTGCGCGAGGCAGAAAGCGTGCGCTCGGCCTTGGCCGTCCGCCCCTTGCCTCTCGTCGCCTGCCATTGCGACCCGCTGTGCGAGAATTTCCTCGACACGGGCGAGCGGATGTGGATCGTCGACTGGGAATATTCGGGGATGAACGACCCACTCTGGGATCTCGGCGACCTCAGCGTGGAAGGCAAGTTCGATGCGAACCAGGACGAAGAGCTGATGCGCGCCTATTTCGGCGGCGAGGCGAAGCCCGCGGAGCGCGGCCGCATCGTCATCTACAAGGCGATGTGCGACCTGTTGTGGACGCTGTGGGGGCTGATCCAGCCTGCCAACGAAAATCCCGTCGACGATTTCCGCGCCTATGCCGACGGCCGCTTCGCCCGCTGCAAGGCGCTGATGGAAACAGAGGAGTTTTCGCGGCACCTGGCGGCGGTGCGCAAGGGCTAGGCACCAGAAATCTGCCCCTAGTTCACGCCTTTCGGCACGTTCTCCGGCGGCACCGTGGTGTCTACCACCTTCTGGCGGTGGAAGATGAACATGCCGGCCAGGACGATGATGCCCGAGCCGATCAGGATGCGCGGGCCGGGAACGTCGCCGAAGAACACCAGCCCGAACACCACCGCCCACAAGAGCAGCGTGTAGTGCAGCGGCGCCAGCGTCGAGGCCGGCGCCAGTTTCAGCGCCCTGGTGATCATCAGATGCGCCCCGCAGGAAACGATGCCGAGCAGCAGCATGGCGCCGAAATCAAGCGCAGACGGCGTCTTCCAGGCGCCGATGGTGAGGGCGCCGCCAACCGCCAGCGTGCCGATCGTCTGCCATGTCACCAGATTGGTATCGCTGGTGCCGCGCAGGCGCCGGTTGAGGATGATGGCGAAGGCGAAGGCAAGGCTGCCGACAAGCGCGAAACTGGATGACAGCGAAAACGCCGCAGAGGACGGTTTCAGCATGATCACCACACCGCAGAAGCCGATCAGGATCGCCACCCAACGGCGCCAGCCGACCTTTTCGCCAAGCAGGAAATGCGATAGCGCCGCCACATAGATCGGCCCGGCCATGTAGAAGCTCATCACATCGGCAAGCGGCAGATAGACGACTGCGGCGTAGAACAAGGCGGTGTCCAGCGTCGTCGCCACCACGCGCAGGATCTGCAGCCCGGGCCGCTCCATCTGGAACAGTTTGCCGGCGCCCTGGTTGGCGATCATCGGGCCGAGCACGATAAAGGCGCCAATCGAGCGGATCAGCACCACCTGGCCGACGGAGAAACTGGCGACAAGCCACTTGCCCATCGCATCGTTGAGCGCAAACAGGAAGTCGCCGGCCAGCATCAGCAGGATGCCGGCCAGGAGGACGTTCTTGATTGTGGAACTCCGCGCCACGGGTTGCGTCATGCCGATCCCGATTCCTCCCTCGCTTACGCCGCGTCGTAGACCGAAGCGGCTGCTTTGACGAGGCGAAATCAGGAAATCGGTAAGACCAGCATGGGGAATCGGCTGTATCTAGGTGGTTATGTGCCTGCGGTTGACAAGTGCCGGCCTGCCAGGAAGTGAAAGCCTGGTATCCTGCCTCGTCCGTTCCGCCACCATCTTGCCCCTGGCGATGACGCAGATGCGCTCGGCGCGCAGGCGCAGAGCCTCGATCGGATTGCCGGCATCGAGGATCACCAGGCTGGCGCGCTTGCCGACGCCGAGGCCGAGATGGTCGAGGCCCATGATCGCGGCATTGACGTTGGTGACCATGTCGAAGCAGCGCGCCATGTCGGCGGGGCTCGACATCTGGGCGACATGCAGGCCCATGAAGGCAACGTCGAGCATGTCGGCGGTGCCGAGCGAATACCAGGGGTCGAGCACGCAATCCTGACCCCAACCGACACGGATGCCCAGCGCCAGCATCTCCTTGACGCGCGTCATGCCACGCCGCTTCGGGAACGTGTCGTGGCGGCCCTGCAGCATGATGTTGATCAGCGGATTGGGGATCGCGGAAACGCCGGCTTCGGCGATCAGCGGCAGAAGCTTCGAAACGTAGTAATTGTCCATCGAATGCATCGAGGTGAGGTGCGAACCGGCCACCCTGCCCTGCAGGCCGAGGCGCTGCGCTTCGTAGGCGAGCTGTTCGATGTGGCGCGACAGCGGGTCGTCGGTCTCGTCGCAATGCAGGTCGACCATGAGCCCGCGTTTTGCCGCGATCTCGCACAGTTCGGTGACCGAGCGCGTGCCATCAGCCATGGTGCGCTCGAAATGCGGGATGCCGCCGACGATGTCGACGCCCATGTCCAGCGCGCGAATGGTGTTTTTTCGCGCCGTCGGCGAGCGATAGAAGCCGTCCTGCGGGAAAGCGACCAATTGCAGATCGATATAGGGGGCGACGGTTTTCTTGACCTCCAGCAGCGCCTCGACGGCCAGCAGCCGGTCATCGCAGACGTCGACATGGGTCCGGATGGCGAGCAGCCCCATCGACACCGCCCAGTCGCAATAGGCGAGCGCCCGGTCACGTACGGCCTCGTGCGTCAGGAGCGGCTTCAGTTCGCCCCATAGCGCTATGCCTTCGAGCAGCGTGCCCGACGCGTTGATGCGTGGAAGGCCGTAGGACAGCGTGGCGTCCATGTGGAAATGTGGATCGACGAAGGGCGGCGACACCAGATTGCCACGGGCGTCGACCTCGGTCCGTCCTGGACCCTTGAGCTTCGGCTCGATCGCAGCGATCGTCTCGCCGGTAATGCCGATGTCGGCGATGCCGCCATCCGGAAGCCTGCCGCCGCGCACAATAAGATCGAAATCCATCTGTCATCATCCCGCTTGAAGAATCACTGCCGCATCGTTTCTCAAAAGACACCCTGCCGCAGCGGTTTCTTTCCCTGGCGGCGAAAGGTTCCCTCCGGCGGCATCTCCCTCTATAAGCCGCCTTCGTCATCCCGGCATCAAGGATCAGCCGTGTTTCGCTTCTTCCGCTCGACGGAGAACCAACGCCTCGTCGCAAGGTTGCTCCGGGAATCGTTCCGGCAACACAGGGCCGGCTATGCCGCCGCCATCCTGTCGATGCTCGTGGTGGCCGGCATGACGGCCGCCAGTGCCTGGATCCTGCGCGAAATCACCAATGAATTCGTGATCGATAAACGGGTCGACCGCGTCAATGTGATCGCCATGGGGGTCGCCGGGATCTTCATCGTCAAGGGCATCGCCAATTTCGTCCAGGCCTACTTCATGAGCCGCGTCGGCAACGCCATCATCGCCGAACGGCAGCGCAAGATCTATGATCGCATCCTGGCGCAAGGCATCGAATTCTATCATTCGACCTCGTCATCCGACCTGATCACCCGCATGACCAACAATGCCCAGGCGGCGCGCAACGTGCTCGACCTCATCGTCACTTCCTATGTGCGCGATCTGGTGACCCTGACTGCCCTGATTGGGGTCATGATCTGGCAGCAGCCGGCGCTGTCGCTGATCTGCTTCGTCGTCGGTCCGCTGGCCATCTATGGCGTCAACCGCATCCTGAAGCGCGTGCGCAAGTTCGCCGCCATGGAGTTCCGGTCGGTCGGCCAGATCGTGCAGGTGATGCAGGAAACCGCGATCGGCGTGCGCGTGGTCAAATCCTTCAGCCTCGAAGGGCTGATGCGCAAACGCATGTACAGAGCGGTGGCGGACGTCGAGGATCGGGCCAACAACATCGCCGCGCTGGAAGCCGTGACCAATCCAGTCATGGAAACGCTGGCCGGCCTGGCGATCGCCGGCGCCGTCATGGTCAGCGGCTTGCTGGTCCTGCAGGGCGGCCAGATGCCCGGCAACATCATGGCCTTCATCGCCGCGCTGCTGCTTGCCTATGAGCCGGCAAAGCGCCTCGCGCGTGTCCGCATCTCCCTGGAAAGCGGCATTGTCGGCGTGCGGATGATGTTCGAACTCGCCGACCAGCCGCTGACATTAGCCGAGAAGCCGGATGCAAAGCCGCTTCGGGCCGGCCCGGGCGAGATCCGGTTCGACGCCGTCGGCTTCGCCTACCAGAATGGCCCGCCAGTGCTGGACCGGTTCGACCTGACCCTTGCGGCCGGCAAGATGACGGCGCTGGTCGGCCCCTCCGGCGGCGGCAAGTCGACGATCCTGAACCTCATCTTGCGCATGTACGACCCGAAGAGCGGCAGGGTGCTGCTTGACGGCCAGGATATTTCCCATGCCACGCTCGCCTCGCTCAGGGAAAAGATCGCCTATGTCAGCCAGGACACGTTCCTGTTTGCCGGCACGATCATGCACAACATCCGGCTTGGGCGCGAGGACGCGACCGACGACGAGGTGATCGCCGCGGCCAGGGCCGCCAACGCGCATGACTTCATCGTCGCGCAAGCGAATGGCTACGAGACGGATGTCGGTGAGAATGGCGGCCTCTTGTCGGGCGGCCAACGCCAGCGCATCTCGATCGCGCGCGCCATGCTGCGCAATGCCGAAATCCTGCTGCTGGACGAGGCAACCAGTGCGCTTGACGGCGAGTCGGAAGCGCTGTTTCGCGACGCGCTGCAACAGCTGACGGAAGGGCGCACAACGATCGTCATCGCGCACCGCCTCTCGACCGTCCACCAGGCCGACACGATCGTGGTGCTGGAAGCCGGCAAGGTGGTGGAAAGCGGGCCGCACAAGATGCTGCTCAGGCAAGGCGGGCTTTACCAGAAGCTGTATGAATATCAGCTGATGCCGTGACCCCGCGGCAAAGCCGTCTGTCAGCTTTGGATCCGGCGGGAAGAGCTGCCTCGGCCTTACTCCGGCACGTGCCTCACTGCCCCCTTGTCGGCGCTGGTGGCGAAGGCGGCGTAGGCGCGCAGCGCGGTCGTCACCTTGCGCTTGCGCTTTTCCTGCGGCTTCCAGGCGTCCGCGCCCTTGGCCTCCATCGCCGCCCGGCGCGCATCGAGTTCCGCGTCGTCGACGGCAAGGCGAATGGTGCGGTTCGGAATATCGATCTCGATCGTATCGCCCTCTTGCACCAGCCCGATCAGCCCGCCTTCCGCCGCTTCCGGCGAAGCATGGCCGATCGACAGGCCCGAGGTGCCGCCGGAGAAGCGCCCATCGGTGACCAGCGCGCAGGCCTTGCCGAGGCCTTTCGACTTCAGATAACTGGTCGGATAGAGCATCTCCTGCATGCCGGGGCCGCCGCGCGGACCCTCATAGCGGATGACGACGACGTCGCCAGCCTTGATCTCATTGGCAAGGATCGCCTTGACCGAAGCGTCCTGGCTTTCGAAGACGCGAGCCGGTCCGGTGAATTTCAGGATCGACTCGTCGACGCCGGCTGTCTTCACGATACAGCCATCGAGCGCCAGATTGCCTTTCAGCACGGCAAGCCCGCCGTCTTTCGAGAACGGCGTCTCGGCTGAGCGAATAACACCCTTCTCACGATCGAGATCGAGATCGTCCCAGCGGCGGTCCTGGCTGAAGGCGACCTGCGTCGGCACGCCGCCGGGCGCGGCGAGAAAGAAGTCGCGCACATTCTGGCTGGTGGTGCGAGATATATCCCAATGGTCGAGCGCTTCGCCGAGGCTCGCCGTATGCACGGTAGGCAGGTCGCGATTGAGCAACCCGGCATTGTCGAGCTGGCCAAGGATCGCCATGATGCCGCCGGCCCGATGGACGTCTTCCATGTGCACGTCGGATTTGGCCGGCGCCACCTTGCACAGGACCGGCACCCGCCGCGACAGCCGATCGATGTCTTCCATGGTGAAATCGACCTCACCCTCATGCGCGGCTGCCAGAATGTGCAGCACGGTATTGGTCGAGCCGCCCATGGCGATATCGAGCGTCATGGCGTTCTCGAAGGCGCCCTTGGAGGCAATGCTGCGCGGCAATGCACTCTCGTCATCCTGCTCGTAGTAGCGCTGGGCGAGATCGACGATGAGATGGCCGGCCTCGACGAACAGGCGCTTGCGGTCTGCATGCGTGGCCAGCGTCGAGCCGTTGCCGGGCAGCGACAGGCCCAGCGCCTCGGTCAGGCAGTTCATGGAATTGGCGGTGAACATGCCCGAACAGGAACCGCAGGTCGGGCAGGCCGAGCGCTCGATGACCTTGACGTCCTCGTCGGAGATCTTGTCGTCGGCGGCCGCAACCATGGCATCGACGAGGTCGAGCGCCTGCGTCTTGCCGGCCAGCACCACCTTGCCGGCTTCCATCGGGCCGCCGGAGACGAAGACGGTCGGGATATTGAGGCGCAATGAGGCCATCAGCATGCCGGGCGTGATCTTGTCGCAATTGGAGATGCAGACCATGGCGTCGGCACAGTGCGCATTGACCATGTATTCGACGGAATCGGCGATCAGCTCGCGCGACGGCAGCGAATAGAGCATGCCGTCATGGCCCATGGCGATGCCGTCATCGACGGCGATGGTGTTGAATTCCTTGGCGACACCGCCGGCCTTCTCGATCTCGCGCGCGACGAGCTGGCCAAGGTCCTTCAGATGGACATGGCCCGGCACGAACTGGGTGAAGGAGTTGACCACCGCGATGATCGGCTTGCCGAAATCGCTGTCCTTCATGCCAGTGGCGCGCCACAGGCCGCGGGCGCCGGCCATGTTGCGGCCATGGGTGGTGGTGCGGGAGCGATAGGCGGGCATGAATTTTCCCTAGCTGGCTGGCTGCGCTCGACGGGAGCGTTTTGATCGCAGGCGTTATAGACGCGCAAGTATGATCTGGCCACATTTTTGCAATGCGCCACGAAATCCGCCGGTGCGGTTGACGGCCTGCGCGCCTCACTGTATAGCTTGTTGGCTATATACCTAAATGGCTATGGAAATCGTATGAACCGCCTTGATGCCACATTTGCCGCGCTTGCCGATCCGACGCGGCGTGCCATCCTTACGCGGCTCATTGAAGGGGAGGCGTCGGTTATGGAGTTGGCCGAGCCTTTCGCCATGAGCCAGCCGTCGATTTCCAAACACCTCAAGGTGCTGGAGAACGCCGGGTTGATCTCGCGCGGGAGAGACGCGCAGCGCCGGCCTTGCCGGCTGGAAGCAAAACCGCTCGCCGAGGCCAATGACTGGCTGGAGCGCTACCGCAAGATCTGGGAAGGCAATTTCCAGCGCCTCGACGCCTTGCTGGGTGCCATGCAGGCCAAGAAGGCGGCGAGCGACGCGGAGCAATAGCCAAAGTCCGGCGTGTCGTCCCAGCAGAAAAAATCGAAAGCCATGTCGGATCGCCAGTTGGCCGAACGTCCTTGGACAAACAGCGGAGTACCATCATGAGCACCACAACATTGCCCGGCTCGACCGTCGCAAAATTGACCGTGACCACGCCCAGCGACCGGGAAATCCAGATCACCCGGATCTTCGACGCACCCCGCCCGATGGTGTTCGACTGCTGGACCATACCGGACCTGTTGAAGGGCTGGCTCCATGGCCCCGACGGCTGGCGGCTCGCGGTCTGCGAAATCGATCTCCGGGTTGGCGGCGCGACGCGCTATGTCTGGCAGCATCGGGACGGCCGCACGATTGGCATGAGCGGCGCCTACCGCGAGATCGTGCGCCCGAGCCGGCTCGTCGCCACCGAACTGTTCGACGAGGACTGGACCGGCGGCGAGACGATCGGGACGGTTGTTTTCACGGAGCAAAACGGAACCACGCTACTGAGGCAGACAGTGCTCTACGCGTCGCAGGCGGCCCGCGATGGCGCACTCGGCACCGGCATGACCCGCGGCATGGCCGAAAGCTATGCCCAGCTTGATGCCTATCTTGTCTCGTTGCAGGGAGCCGCCAAGGGCGCTGCCTGACCTTCTTCACCGTGGCTTCTTCACCGGTGGCCTTCTTCACCCCAAGAGAGAAATGAGGAGAATGAGAATGCAAAAGATCACCACCTTCCTGTGGTTCGACGACCAGGCCGAAGAGGCCATGAACCACTACGTCTCCATCTTCAAGAATTCGAAGGTGCTAAGCGTCACGCGCTGGCCGCAGGGCCATGCTTCGGAGGGCAAGGTGCTGGTGGCATCGTTCGAGCTCGACGGCGTGCAGTTCCAGGCGCTCAATGGCGGCCCGCAATACAAGTTCACCGAGGCCATGTCGCTGTCGATCGACTGCAAGACGCAGGACGAGGTCGACCATTTCTGGAACAAACTCACCGAAGGCGGCGGTGAGCCCGGCCGATGCAGCTGGCTGAAGGACAAGTTCGGCGTCTCCTGGCAGGTCGTGCCGGAGCAGTTGCCGCGACTGCTTCAAGACCCTGACAGAGCCAAGGCCGGCCGGGTGATGTCGGCGATGATGCAGATGGGCAAGATCGATATCGCTGCGATCGAAGCGGCGGCCAAGGGGTGATCACAAGTGAGTAGTGAGTAGTGAGTAGGTTCGGCTTGTCTCCCATCGGTGCTACTCACTAGCAACTACTCACTAGATTCACGCCGCCTTATCGCGCACCTGATAATCCTTGATCGTGGCGAAGCGGATCGCCTTCCAGCGTTCGGCTTCGTAGTTCAGCGAGAAGGCGTGCTGGGCGAGGAAGACCGGGTCGTTGTCGAGGTCGCGGGCTATGTCGCCGCGATGCGCCTCGATGAAGCGAAGCACCTCGGCCTTGTCGTCGGCCGATATCCAGCGGCAGACCGAAAAGCGCGACATCTCGAATTCGACCGGCAGCGTGTATTCGAAGTTCAGCCGCTCTTTCAGCACATCGAGTTGGAGGGCGCCGACGACACCGACGATGGCGGGTGAGCCGTCCTCGGGCGAAAACAACTGGACGACGCCTTCCTCGGCCATCTGGTGCAGCGCTTCCTTGAGTTTTTTTGCTTTCATCGCGTCGCCGAGACGGACGCGACGCAGGATTTCCGGGGCGAAATTCGGCACGCCCCGGAACAGGATTTCCTCGCCTTCGGTCAATGTGTCGCCGATGCGCAGCGTGCCGTGGTTAGGAATGCCGACGACATCGCCGGCAAAGGCTTCATCGGCGGTGACGCGGGTGCGGGCGAAGAAGAATTGCGGGGCCGAGAGTGACATCGGCTTGCCGGTGCGCACCAGCTTGGCCTTCATGCCTCGCTCGAGCTTGCCCGAGCAGACGCGCACGAAGGCGATGCGGTCGCGGTGATTGGGATCCATGTTGGCCTGGATCTTGAAGACGAAGGAAGTCATTTTCTCCTCGGTCGCCTCGATAGTCCGGGTGTCGGCCTCCTGCGCGCGCGGCGGCGGCCCAAAGGCGCCAAGCGCCTCGATCAAGTCTCGCACGCCATAATTGCGCAGCGCCGAGCCGAAATAGACCGGCGTCAAATGGCCCTCGCGAAAGGCGTCGATGTCGAGCGGACGGCAGGCTTCTCGCGCGAGCTCGAGTTCCTCGATGAAGGCCTCGCGCTCGTTTTCCGGCAGCAGGCCGGCAACGCGGTTGGAATCGGGACCGTTGACCGGTGTGCGTTCCTTCTCGTCGTCGCCCTTGCGCACGGCGTTCAGCGCCAGGTGATAGGTACCGGAGAAGGTCTTGCCGCGGCCGATCGGCCAGGTGATGGGCGCGGTGTCCAGCGCCAGCTTCTGCTCGATTTCGTCCAAAATCTCGAACGGATCGCGGCTTTCACGGTCCATCTTGTTGACGAAGGTGATGATCGGGATGTCGCGCAGCCGGCAGACCTCGAACAATTTCAGCGTGCGCGGCTCGATGCCCTTGGCGGCGTCGATGACCATGACCGCCGAGTCGACCGCCGACAGCGTGCGATAGGTATCGTCGGCGAAATCCTCGTGGCCCGGTGTGTCGAGCAGGTTGAAGACGTTGTCCTCATATTCGAAGGTCATCACCGAGGTGACGACCGAAATGCCGCGCTCGCGCTCGATCTTCATCCAGTCGGACCGTGTCTGGATGCGGTCCTTCTTGGCCTTCACCTCGCCGGCAAGCTGGATGGCGCCGCCGAACAAAAGCAGCTTTTCGGTCAGCGTCGTCTTGCCGGCGTCAGGGTGGGCGATGATCGCGAAAGTGCGGCGGCGCGCCACTTCCTCTGGGATAGTTTCGGGCATTCTCTTGGGATTTCCGTGTGACAGGCCGGGCTTCTAGCAGCGCAGCGGCGGGCTGTCGACCGGTCCGGCGGCGTGAATGCCGCCGGTTGCGGGGCTTGTTTCAGGCCGGCTCGTTCAAGCGGCCTGCCTGAACGACCCCCGGAAGCGATCGGCAATGGCGCTGCCGTCGGCATGATCCTCCTCGCTGGCGAACGCCTCCTTGGAGGTAAAATGGTTAGTGAAGAGCCGGGCCGGGCATCCGCGGGCGGCAACGATGTCGCGCACGCCGGCCGCAGCGTAGCGTGAGTCCCAAAGGGTCCGGAAACCAGCATCAAGGAGTTTTTTGCACTGCCAATGTTGGCAACGGGCCGCCGGAATGGCACTGGGATGAACCGTCCCCCGATCACGAGGCAAAAGGAGCGACCATGACCGCGAAACAAGTGATCGTCATCGGCGCCGGCATCATCGGCGCTTCCATCGCCTGGCATCTGACCGTTGCGGGCGCGCAGGTGACAGTCATTGCCGAAAGCGAGCGCGGCGGCGTGGCGACCCCAAACTCGTTTGGCTGGATCAACGCAAGCTGGGGCAACCCGGAGCCGTATTTCAGGCTTCGTACCCGCGCCATGGCGGAATGGTCGCGGCTGGCGCGGGACCTGTCCAGCATACCGCTCGCCTGGTGCGGGGGCCTATGCTGGGATCTCTCTGCGGCCGATATGGAAATCTATGCGAAAGAGCATTCGGGCTGGGGCTACGGCATCGAGCGCGTCGACCGGGGCGAGGTGGCGCTCATCGAGCCCAATCTCACCGAGCTTCCCGATTTCGCCCTGCATGTCGCAGAAGAGGGTGTCGCCGAGCCTGTCGCGGCCACCAAGGCACTGCTGGCCGATGCCGAACGGCGCGGCGCGCGAATCCTCTTCAGCACGGTGACGGCGCTTGTCCAAAGCGTCGGCAAGATTACCGGCGTGGACACATCGCATGGACTGTTTGCCGCCGACGAGGTGGTGATCGCGGCCGGCGTGGGTTCACCAGACCTTGCCGCGACCGCTGGCATCAACCTGCCGATCGAGACACCGCCCGGATTGATCGTTCACTCGCGGCCTTACAAGAACCTGCTCAACGGGCTGGTGCTGGCCGAGCGCCTGCACATGCGTCAGACCGCCGAGAGTCGAATCGTCGCCGGCTCGGATTTCGGCGGCGCCGATCCCGGCATGGACGCCGAAGCCACGGCGCGTGAATTGTTCGCGGCCATGAAAGCCATGCTGCGCGACAGCGACGGGCTGGAGTTGGATTTCCACACCGTTGGCTACCGGCCGACACCGATCGACGGCTTTCCAATCATCGGTCGCGCCAAAGGCAAGGAGGGTGTCTATATCGCGGTCATGCATTCCGGCATCACGCTGGCGCCAGCCGTCGGCCTGTTCGCCTCGCGAGAAATTCTTGATGGCAAGCGCGACACGCTGCTGGCACCCTATGGATTGGATCGCTTCGCTCAATAGCCGGGCGGACGTCTAAAGCCGCTGGTCAAGGGCATCATCGCCCTGGCGATGCCGAGCAGCCGCGGCTCCGACCAGCGTTTGCCGACCAATTGCAGGCCGATAGGCAAGCCGTCACTATCTTGCCCGCAGGGCATCGAAAGTGCCGGGTGGCCGCTGTAATTGAACACTGCGCCATGGGCCGGCAGCATCCAGTAGCTCTGTTCCTGGCCGTCAACCTTGATCGGCGTGCCCGGCTCGCAATGTGGAAAGGCCGTGGTCATGGCGACCGGGCAGAGCAGTGCGTCATAGCTGTCGAAAAAATTGTCCCAGGCGAGAATGGATCTGTCGCGGCGGGCGAGTGCCTCGAACCAGCGCGAGACGGGCGTCGGCTCGTCCGGCGGTTCGGGTTGCGCGACCTCCATCATCATGCCGATCAGCCCGCCGCCTTGCGCGAGATCGTCATGCAAATCGAGTTCCGGGAGTTTCGCCTCCTCGACAGCCGCCCCTGCCGATTGCAGCCGCCTTGCGAGATTTTCGACCGCGCTACCAATGTCTCCGGCCACCGGGAAACCGGGAAAGGAGGGGGCAAAAGCGATACGCAACGTCTTGAGGTCGACCTTAGCCATATCCTCGACGGGCACCGGCGCAAGATCGGTGTCGCGACCGTCCGGTCCGGCGATGATCCGATAGATCAAGGCCAGATCCTCCACGCTGCGTGCCAGCGGCCCAAGACAGGACATCAGTCGGACGCTACGCTCAGCGCCGCCCGGATCCGGGAAGGCGCCGGCCAGCGAGATACGACGTTCCGTCGGCTTAAGCCCATAGATGCCGCAAAAGGCGGCTGGCAAGCGGATCGAATCCTGCATGTCGGTGCCGACATCGAACGGCGTCATGCCAGCCACGACCGCCGCTGCCGCACCGCCGCTGGAGCCACCGGCCGTGCGCTCAAGGTTCCAGGGATTGCTGGTGCGGCCGAACAACGGATTGTTCGACTGCCAGTCGGACAGCATCATGGCGACATTGGTCTTGGCCATCAGCACGCCGCCGGCTGCTTTCAGCCTAGCGACGACCGGGCTGTCCTGCCGCGCGACATAATCGGCGAAGGGTGGGAAGCCGACCGTGGTTTTCATGCCAGATGTCTCATGCATGTCCTTCAATGTGAAGGGAACGCCATGCAACGGTCCAAGTGGTTCGCCATGCGCCAGTGCTGTATCGGCCTTTTTGGCGCGTTCGCGCGCGCCTTTCCTGTCGAGCGAGATGACGGCGTTGACCATTCCGTTGTGCGCATCAATCTGCGCGAGATGGGCGTCGAGCGCTTCGACGGCGGAGATCTTGCGGTTTCGAATGGCCGTGGCGAGTTCGGCAACCGAGAGAAATACGAGATCCATGGCGATGCTCCGGCTTGCTGGCCGCCTGCCTCATCAAGATGGCGGATCGCGGCGCGGCTTCAAGTGGAGTTGAGCATCCGCACGCGCTCAATGCTTGATCGGAATTGCGCTGAAGTCTGCGTCTATCCAGGCCGGCACTCCACGCGGCGTTTTCCAGGTGCGCGGAGGTGACGCGTTATCCAACCAGCGCCAGTTTCGCCGCAGTCGGCGCGAATGGGCGAATGCTCGTGCCATCGCTGGTCATGGTGACGAAGCTCGACGGCGGGATCGCCTGCCAGTCGCCGCCCTCGCGATCAAAGGGTTCGGAGACGATGCAGCGGCCGGCCCCTTTGCGGAAATTGGACGTGTAAAGCGTCGGAGCCTGGGCGTCGGTGGCGTAGCGCACCGCATACAGTGCCTGTCCGTCAGAGAAGGCAGCGGTCAGCTTCAGCGCCGGCTCGAGACCGGCACGACGCGAGACTTCCAGCACGCGGCTGGTAGCGCGTGAGACGGCGCCTTGCGGGTCGGACGAAAGACCCTCGTCGATCATGAGCAGAAAAAAGAGTTCGGAATCGGTGGTGCCTTCGCGCTGATCGAAAACGGCGTCGGACAACGAGTTCTCCAGCGCGCGGCGGATTTTTTCGAAACCGCCGATCTGGCCGTTGTGCATGAACGACCAGCGTTCCGAGGTGAACGGATGGCAGTTCATGCGGCTGGTGGCACTGCCGGTCGAGGCCCTGACATGGGCGAGGAACAGGCTGGACTTGATCTGTCGGCACAGGCTTTTCAGATTGGGATCGGACCAGGCCGGCAGGATATCGCGGTAGAGACCGGGTTCAGGCCTCTCGCCATACCAAGCAAGGCCGAAGCCGTCGCCATTGGTGGGCGACTTCGCTTCCTGGGCGCAATGGCTCTGGGCTATCAGCGAGTGACAGGGCGCCGTGAGGATGTCTTCGAGAAAGACCGCTTCACCGAGATAGGCCGCCCACCGGCACATCGCTTCTGTCTTCCTCTAAGCGCGATCCGGAAAAGCAGCGGGCTCGTTGATCGCGTGCGTGCCTCTGTTGTGCGTCCGCTCGTAAAGTTCGCGAATGATTCGGCTGGCGGTAGTCTCGAACAGAAATGGCAAGAAAGCGTGAACAAATGCTGCTCCCGCCGCCATCAGCAGGCGCGAGGAGAACCAGGCGGCGAAGGCCATATGGCTGAAATAGGTTTCGCCCACCTTGGCCGGATGAGAGGTGAAAATCCTTGCGACCGACATGCTGGTTCCCCTTCAGCGCTTTTCGTTTCGATGTGAGTATCCTGACACGCCTCACCGGTTCATTGGTCCCAAAATATCCTTGTATTGTGCTATTCCATGGGACAAATATCCCAATATGAGTTTTGACATCGACGAAATTGATCGAAAACTGCTCGCCGAATTGCAACGTGACGGTACGCTGTCGGTGGACCAACTGTCGGAGCGGGTCGCCTTGTCGCGCAATGCCTGCTGGCGTCGCGTCAAGCGGCTGGAGGAAGATGGCGTCATCACCGGCCGCGTGGCGTTGGTCGATGCGGAGAAGCTCGGACTCGGCCTTTCGGTGTTCATCCTGATCCGCACATCCAATCACGACCCCGACTGGCTGCAGAAGTTCCGGGCGGCGGTGACCGGTCTTTCCGAGATCATCGGGGTCTACCGGATGTCCGGTGATCTCGACTATGTGCTGCGCGCCCGCGTCGCCGACGTGAAAGCCTATGACCGGCTCTACCAGCGGCTCATCGCCAAGGTGGCTTTATCCGATGTCTCCGCCTCCTTCGTCATGGAGGAGATCAAGGAGACGACGGTGGTTCCCATGGAACTCCGCTAGGCCACAGTGATGCCTGAAAGAAAGCCGTTGATAGCGCCGCGGTCGAGTTGACCGAATCGGCATTCGCGCCGATAGGATCGATTTTATGCGCGCAGCCCTTCAAACACCTTCCGTCATCGGTCCCACCGTCGGCTTCGTCAGGTTGCCGCATGGCGAGGGACTTCCGCTTCCCGACTATGAAAGCGCCGGCGCCGCCGGCATGGATTTGCGCGCGGCGGTGCCCGAAGACCGGCCGCTTCTGATCCTGCCGGGCAAACGCGCCTTGGTGCCGACGGGGCTGATCCTGGAAATTCCCGAAGGCATGGAGGGCCAGGTGCGGCCCCGCTCGGGGCTTGCCTTCAAACACGGCCTTACCGTCCTCAATTCTCCAGGCACGGTCGACAGCGATTATCGCGGCGAGGTGAAGGTGCTGCTGGTCAATCTCGGCGACGAGGATTTCGCGGTGACGCGCGGGATGCGCATTGCCCAGATCGTTTTCGCCGCAGTGACGCAGGTCGCGGTTGAAGAGCGTTCGCTGGCCGGCGGCACGGCGCGTGGCTCGGGCGGATTCGGATCGACCGGCACTGCCTGATGCGTGGCTGTGTTTCAGCACAGTGAACCGTTTGCCGGGTAGACTGATCCAACATGACTGAAACACGGCCGCTGCCAAAGCTCGTCATCTTCGACTGCGACGGGATCCTGGTCGATACCGAGAACCTCGCCAACCGGCGCCTGGCCGAATGGCTGAGCGACGCCGGGTTTCCAACGACGTTCGAATATTGCCGCAAGAGCTTCTCCGGCCGCAGCATGGTCTCGGTGCAGAAGGAGATCGAAGAGACGACCAGCGTCAGGCTCGGCGCCGATTTCGTCGAGCGCTGGAATGCCGGCCTGCCGGATCTGTTCGCTCATGGCGTCGAGGCGATCCCTTATGTCCGGGAGTTCATCGAGGCGCTCCGCGCGGCCGGCATCGCTTATTGCGTCGCCACCTCGGCCAGGATCTCCAAGATGCACATAACGCTTGGCCAGACCGGACTGTTGCCGCTGTTCGAACATGCCATGTTCAGCGCCACCATGGTGTCGCGCGGCAAGCCGTTCCCCGACCTGTTCCTGCATGCGGCCAGAACCATGGGCTTCGCGCCCGCCGAATGCATCGTCATCGAGGACAGTGTCGCCGGCACGCAGGCCGGCATTGCCGCCGGCATGCGCGTGTTCTCCTATCATGGCGACCCCTATTCCGACCGCGATGGCTTGATCCAGGCCGGCGGCATTCTGTTCGACGACATGCGCGAACTCGCCGGGCTGGTGCCGATCCACTGATCCGCTGCAGTGGACGGCCGGCGCGGACTTCGATACATCGCCGCCCGACGCGGTCAGCCTGCCCAACACCGCGGTGCTTGCCATCAAGACCGGCGGCAAGAACCGGGCTGACCGACGGCCAGCACTATGGCGCCGTCAAGGTGACGGTAACCGACGCCACGGTACCGAACACCGAGAACTGTGATGACGCGCCGCCCAAGGCTGCTTCACGGGACATCTCCGTCACCTACCACTGGGACCCCAAGGCGTCCCACTACGCCGCCGATTCCGACGCTCTCGATAAATTGGCAGCAGAGAACGAGAAACGCTTCTGAACCAACCGCATTCGTTTGCCCGGCCGCAAACAGCGCGGTAGCATCCGCCCNGCGTCCCACTACGCCGCCGATTCCGACGCTCTCGAGAAATTGGCAGCAGAGAACGAGAAACGCTTCTGAACCAACCGCATTCGTTTGCCCGGCCGCAAACAGCGCGGTAGCATCCGCCCCAACATTCGATATGGGGGAGCCTTCATGGACAAGGGCAAGATTTTTCGCGACCTGCATGCCTCGACCTTCGTCATGCCCAATCCCTGGGATCCGGGCACGACGAAGCTGCTCGGCTCCTTCGGCTTCAAGGCACTGGCCACCACCAGCGCCGGCTTTGCCTTTTCGCGCGGCCTGCCGGATGGGGCCGTGACCTTCGACCAGATGATCCATCATTGCCGCGAGGTGACGGCCGCGACCGACTTGCCGGTCTCGGCCGATCTCGAGAAAGGCAAGGGGGACAGCGCCGAGCAGGCCGCCGAAACCATTTTCGCGGCGGAGGCGGCCGGGCTTGCCGGCTGCTCGATCGAGGACCACACCGGCGATCCTGAAAAGCCCATCTACGAGTTTTCGCACGCGGTCGAGCGCGTCGCCGCAGCGGTCGAGGCGGCGGGGGCGCTGAAGCGCGACTTTGTCTTCACGGCGCGAGCCGAGAATTTCCTCTGGGGCAAGTCCGATCTCGACGACACGATCAAGCGGCTGCAGGCGTTCGAAAAGGCCGGCGCCGACGTGCTCTATGCACCTGGTATCGGCGACGTCGACATGGTCCGGACGCTTTGCTCGGCGGTCGGCAAGCCGGTCAATGTCATGGCAAGGCCCGGCTTCACCATCGCCGACCTCGCCATGGCCGGTGCCAGGCGGATTTCGCTTGGGCCATGGCTGACCAATTTCGCCTACGGCATGCTGGAGACGGCAGCACGCGAGATCCAGCAGGACGGCACGTTCGGCTTCACCCGCGCCGCCATGCCGTTCGGCAAGCTGCAGGCGCTGTTCGGCAAATCCCAGGGCTAGGATGGGTTCGGCCGCATGAACCTTACTGTTGTCGACATGCATACGGGTGGCGAGCCGCTACGGATCGTCACGGGGGGTTATCCCACTATCCCCAAGGGCACCATTCTTGAGAAGCGCGTCTATGTGCGGGGCCATCTCGACCATTTGCGCAAGCTGCTGATCTTCGAGCCTCGCGGCCACTACGACATGTATGGCGCTTTGCTGGTCGAGCCCGATTTGCCCGGCGCCGACCTCGCGGTGCTGTTCATGCATAATGAGGGCTATTCGACCATGTGCGGCCACGCCATCGTCGCCCTCGGCCGCTACGCCGTCGATGAAGGGCTGGTAGCGAAGCAGGAGCCATTCACCACCGTGAACATCGAGGCGCCGTGCGGCCTGGTCGTCGCCTCGGTCGCAGTCAGCGATGGCAAAGCCGGCGCGGTGTCGTTCGAGAGCGTGCCGGCCTTCCTATTTGCCGCCAACCAACAGATAGATCTGTCTGGTTATGGCAAGATCGGTTTCGATATCGCCTATGGAGGGGCTTTTTACGCGCTGGCCGACTGTCATCAATTCGGCTTGGAGTTCGGCCGCGACCGCGTGCGGGACTTCGTCGATGCGGCCACCACGCTGACGAACCGGCTGAAGGCCGAGTTTCCGCTGTCGCATCCCGATCATGATGACCTCGCCTTCCTCTATGGCACCATCCTGACCGATGGAAAGGACGCCTTTTCCGGAGAGGCCACCAGGAATATCTGCGTCTTCGCCGAGGCGGAGGTCGACCGCTCGCCAACTGGTTCCGGCGTCACCGCCCGGCTGGCGGCAATGCATGCCAAGGGCGAGATCGCCGTCGGGCAGACGCGAACGTTCGAGAGCATCGCCGGCTCGCGCTTTTCCGGGCAGGTGGCGCGAACAGCGCGAGCCGGCGCGCATGAAGCGGTCGTCGCCCGCGTCTGCGGCCGTGCTTATTATTCCGGACGAGCCGAATTCATTGTCGAACCGGACGACGAGTTGGGGCGCGGATTTCTACTACGTTGAAGAGATTTAGCGCCGCGAGGCGTGTGCGACTTCCCGTGCCGAGATCGCCTTGTGCAGGTGCACCATCATGGCGGCGGCGAAGAGCGGCGTCAGCAGGTTGAGCAGCGGCACGGCGAGGAAGGCCGCGACAACGAGCCCGGAGAGAAACACCGTACCGGCATACTGCCTGCGCAGGGCTCTGGCCTCTTCTTCCCCGCGAAACCGCATGGCTGCGAACTCGAAGAATTCGCGCCCGAGCAAATAGCCGTTGACGATGAAGAAGGCGGCGATGTTGATGCCCGGCACCAGCAGAAGCAGCAGCGCCACGACGTTGCCCAGGATGACGACGCCGAAGAATTTTATCGCCAGCACCAGCGAGCGCAGTGCCGGCATGGCGCGTCCGGCCGGGTCACCGGGATAATCGGTGCGCTCGACGACTTCAGCGACATCGTCGAGGAACAGGCCGGCGATCACCGCCGTGACCGGTGCGATCAGAAGCGCCATGCCGAAGGCCAGCGCGATGGCCGCGACGATGCCGCCCAACCAGCCGGCCCAGGACGGCATGCCGGGCAACAGCGTCTGCAGCCACGGCAGGGCCAGCCATTCAATCAGGCTGGTCAGGCCGAACCACAGGGCGACCAGCGCCAGCAGGGTCAGCCCGAGCGTCTTGATGAACACGGCGCGAAACGGAGGCGAGAGCAGTTCCAGGGCCGCGGTGCGGGCAGCGTCGAAAATCACCGTGCTTCACCCCAGGTCAGCGGACACATCCACAAGGCAGGACGCCTTCGAGATAGGCGGTGCGGCCCCCGAGCACAAGCGCGGGCGGTTGCTTGCCTTCGTCTGCTCCCAGATCTGCCTATCCAGCTAAGGCCGGCTTGCGAACCGGCATGGTCATGGCCGCCACGCCGGCAACGACAAACCCCATGCCGAGCCAGGCCGTGGGACCCAGGCTTTCACCGAGGAAGACGGCGCCGATGCCGACGCCGATCGGCACCCGCAGATAGGCCTGAGACGTAGTGCCGACCGAACCCAGCGTGTGGATCAGACGGAAATAGATGACGAAAGCCAGTGCCGTCGAAAACACCGACAGGCCGAGCAGGGCAAGGATGGAAGCCGCCGAAGGCGCCAGGGTCCATGGCTGGTCGACCGCCAGGCTGAGCGGTACCAGCATGATGGCGCCGCACAGCATCGAACCGGCGGCGGGAAGCATCGGATCTAGGCTCTTGAAACCACGGCCGAAGATGGCGGCACCCGCATAGCACACGGTTGCCGCGACGATGGCGATCTGTGCCCAGAGCTGGTGGCCGATGCCGCCAAGGGCCTGCGTGCCGACGATGAGGCAGATGCCGGCGATGCCGGCGCCGACGCCGACCAGCTTGCGCGCGGTCACCGGCTCATGACGGGTGATGAGCGCCGTCAGCAGGAAGGTGAATATCGGCGAGGTGGCATTGAGGATGGTGGCAAGGCCGGCGTCGACCGAACGCTCGGCTGCGGCGATCAGCGTGAACGGGACGACGCTGTTGAGGCAGGCCTGGAAGGCGAAGCGGCGCCAGCTTGCCGCATCGCCCGGCATGGCAAGCCCGCGCCAGCGGATGATGGCGAACAGGATGGCGCCGGCGATCAGGGTGCGGGCCGCGATGAAGGTGATGGGCGGGATGGTCTCTACGCCGATCTTGATGAAGGTGTAGGAGGCCCCCCAAAGTACCGCCAGCACGCCAAGCAATGCCAAGTCGGTGGTCGTGTCGTTTTTGGCAGGCATGGGCTCGCGCCTTCGGACCGTGATCGAACAGGCGCAGATGTAGGCGACATCGCGACGAAATGTTTCGGCCACGGACGAATTGTCGTAGCGCCTGGCTGGTGCGGCAAGGACAGAAATCGGTTGCCAGTTTTCAGGATCATGCTGTAGACCCGCGCGGGCATGGCAAGAAGCCGGCCCGGGTTTTTGGCGGAGACATTGATGCCGGATTATGACGTGCTTTGCATCGGCAATGNCAGCGCGCCGAATTGCTCTACAGCCGCATGGGCCCGGCGATCGAGGCCTCCGGCGGCAGCGCCGGCAACACGGCGGCAGGTGTTGCCTCCTTCGGCGGACGCGCCGCCTTCTTCGGCAAGGTCTCCAACGATGCGCTGGGCGAAATCTACGCGCACGACATCCACGCGCAGGGTGTCGCCTTCGACACCAGGCCGCTCCAGGGCGAGCCACCGACGGCGCGCTCGATGATCTTCGTCACCCCCGATGGCGAGCGCTCGATGAACACCTATCTCGGCGCCTGCGTCGAACTCGGGCCGGAAGATGTCGAAGCCGACAAGGCGTCCGGCGCCAAGGTGACCTATTTCGAGGGTTATCTGTGGGATCCGCCCCGCGCCAAGGAAGCCATCCGGCAGACGGCGAAACTGGCGCACGCGGCCGGTCGCGAAGTATCGATGACTTTGTCGGATTCGTTCTGCGTCGACCGTTACCGCGACGAGTTCCTCGACCTGATGCGTTCGGGCACGGTCGATATCGTTTTTGCCAACAGCCACGAGATCAAGTCGCTTTACCAGACGCCATCGTTCGAGGAAGCGCTTGCGCAGATACGCAAGGATTGCAGGATCGCGGCGGTTACCCGCTCCGAAAAGGGCTCGGTTATCGTGCGTGGCGACGAGACAGTGGTCATCCAGGCGACCGCCATCAAGGAACTGGTCGACACGACGGGCGCCGGCGATCTCTACGCCGCCGGCTTCCTGCATGGCTACACACAGGGGCGCGACCTCCAGACCTGCGGCGATCTTGGCTCACTGGCGGCCGGATTGGTAATCCAACAGATAGGCCCTAGGCCACGGCAGAATCTGCGCAAAGAGGCCGAGTGGGCGGGGTTGTTGTAACAACGCCTTTCTCTTCGCCCCCTTGTGGGGTAAGGCAAGCGCAGACCGCTTCCGACCGTCGCGCAGCTGTCACATACCGCTCCTACACGAAATGCGAGCGTGCCGTGACTGACATTTCGACATGCTAATCGGGTGTGAAGCAATGCAGGACAGCAACCTGTCGGGTCGCTACATCTGTTGCCGTCGCACTTTCCACTTTCCGCCGTAACCGTTCAACAACCGGCCGCGGCCGAGGGAGGAGAGCGCGCGGCCCAGAAAACAGATGCATGACAAGATTTCAGATTAAGACGACATTTCAGACCAAGACGACCGGCATCAAGCAAGACGATTTCGCCGACATGGTAGCGGAAAAGGTCGAGCGTGCGCTTGCCCACTATGACGAAGCCATCAACGGCCCCACAATGGTCTCGGTCGGCAAGATCGCCGGCAGCATAGCGTCCGCCGTCACCCAGCTGTCGCCCAAGCACCAGCGCGCCATCGACGCCATCCATGCCGACCTTCCGGGTCTGGCCCAGAAATTCGTGCGGGCGCTGGCGGCGGAAGCCGCGCGCCGCGGCGAAGCCGGCACCGCTGGCGCGAAGAACCTGTCCTCGGCCCTTTTGGCCGGCGCCGACACCCCGCTCCCGCTTCCCCATTCCGACAACCTCGAATCGATGCTGATCGAGGACTGGGCCGGCCGCGTCGCCGGCTCGACCTATCTGGAAGAGAACCTGCGCATCGCCCGCTCCACCTTGCACCGCTGGCAGAGGCGCGGCGACGTCATCGCTCTGCGCAAGGGCGGCCGCAAGCACGTCTTCCCGCTGGCGCAGTTCGTCGATGGTAGGCCGGTCGCGGGCATAAGCGACGTGCTGGAGCTGATCGGCAATCCGAGACTCGCATGGCTGTGGCTGAGCCGCCCTGCGGCACAGCTCGACGGCCGCATTCCGATCGACCTGATGCGGCAGGACCAGGCGGAGGAAGTCGTGGAGGCGGCGCGGGCGTTCGCACCGGGGTGAAGTCGGCGCGGTGTCAGCCCTTTCGTTCCGCGAGCAGGCCGAGATAGTGCTGCAGCACCGCCGCCCCGGCAAGCGACGTGATATCGGCGTGGTCATAGGCGGGCGCCACCTCGACAACGTCGGCGCCAACAATGTCGAGCGAACCGAGCCGGCGCAGGATCATCAGCGCCTCGCGAGAGGACAAGCCGCCCGCGACCGGAGTGCCCGTGCCAGGAGCATAGGCCGGATCGAGGCAATCGATGTCGAAGGTCAGATAGGTCCTGGCATCGCCAACACGGGCCTTGATGCGCTCCACGACACCCATGACACCAAGCTCGGCGACATCCTCACCGTAAAGGATCTCCAGACCGAGGGTTTCGGGAGCATGCGTGCGGATGCCGACCTGGATGGACCGGTCCGGCCTGACGATGCCTTCGCGAACGGCCCTTGCGACAAACGAGCCATGGTCGATGCGCCTGTCCTCGTCGTACCAGGTGTCCTGATGGGCATCGAACTGGACCATCGCCATGGGGCCGTATTTTTTCGCGTGGGCCCGAAGCAGCGGCCATGTCACATAATGGTCGCCGCCAATGGAAAGCAGCGTCACGCCGGCATCGACGACCTCGCTCGCTTGCGCCTCGATCTGCCGCGGCGTGTCGTCATGCCTGCCGAAATCGAGCCCGCAATCGCCGTAGTCGACGACCGCCAGCCTTTCGAACGGATCGGTCTGGAAAGGATATTGCGGATCGCCCTCGAGGATGGCTGAAGCACGCCGCACGCCTTGCGGCCCGAAACGGGCGCCCGGACGGTTGGAGACGGCGGCATCAAAGGGAATTCCCCAGATGGCGACGTCGACGCCGGCGAGATCGCGGCTCAGCCGGCGTCGCATGAAGGAGAGCACGCCGCTGTAGACCGGCTCGTGCGAGCCGCCATGGATATGCTTGCCGAAGACGGCATCGTCGGTTTCGCGGGCACGAGGAAGGGGCTGCAACATTTGCCGAGGTCCATTTCTGGGGAATGAGGGGTGACAGATACGGCTCAGTTCGTGCCGGTGACGAAGCTCGTCCAGAGGCGGGTGACCAGACGCAGCGATTTCGGGTCGCGCGGCTGGGCAGCGAACAGCCGCTTCAGCATGTCTTTCGAGAAATAGATGTTCGGGTTGTCGCGCACGGTTTCATCGACCAAAGGAGTCGCTGCCTGCACGGCATTGGGGTAGAGCGTCGCGTTGGTGAAGCGGACGCTGACTTGCGGTGCCATCAGGAAATTCATCAGGGCATGCGCATTTTCGGGATGCGGCGCATCGACCGGCACGGTCATCACGTCGAAGAATATCTCCGTACCTTCCCTAGGTACGGAATAGCGCACGTCGACGCCGTTCTTGGAGTCCGCCGCCTTGGCGTTGGCGCCGATCGCGTCGCCGCTCCAGCCGAGCGCCAGGCAGAGGTCGCCCGCTGCCAGTTCGCTCATGATCGACCCGGATTTCAAATGCCTGATGTAAGGCTTGATGGCAGCCAGCAATGCGCCGGCTTTGCGCAGCTCGGCCTCGTCGGTGGAGAACGGATCGAAGCCGAGATAGTTGAGCGCCACCGACATCACGCCTTCTGGCGAATCGACCATGGCGATGCCGCAATCCTGGAATTTGGCCGCGATCTCCGGCTTGAAGATCATGTCGAGGCTGTCAACCGGCGCGTCCTTCATCCGCGCGGCGACCTTGGCCGGGTTATACATGATGCCCGTGGTGCCATAGGCGTAGGGGAGCGCGTAGACATTGCCTGGATCCTGCCTGGCGAGGAATGCCATGATGTCAGGGTTGAGGCCGCCGGCATTGGGGATTTTGGCCTTGTCGAGTTTCTGAATGGCGCCGGCCTCGGCATATTGTCCGACCAACGCCGCGCCCGGCATGATGATGTCGTAGCCCGAGCCTCCGGTCAGCGCCTTGGTCGTCAGCATGTCGACGGAATCGAAAGTGTCGTAAACCACCTTGATACCGGTCTGTTTTTCAAATTCCGTGATCGTGTCGGCTGGCACGTAGTCGTACCAGAAGAAGATGTTGACGATCTTGTCCTCGGCCGCGGCTGCACCGCAAAGCGAGGCGGCGGAGAGGCAAAGCATCGAAGCGGCAAGCAGGGCGAGACTGCGCATGGGGCGGCTTTCCAGCAGAAGGGCTATGGCCACAAACTGACGGACGCGGCATTTTCAGACAAACGGCTTTTCGGCCCGAGTCAGTTGACAAAAATTCACCTGATGCTGTCTCATCACCCCATGAAGCTCCCCTCACTGAATGCCATCAGGGCTTTCGAAGCGGCGGCACGGCTGCGCAGCTTCAAGGAAGCGGCGGACGAACTCCGGCTCACCCCTTCGGCGGTAAGCCGCCACATCCGGCTGCTGGAACAGGCGCTGGGCCTCGACCTGTTCGAGCGCGGCTTCCGGCAAGTGGCGCTGACGCCGAAGGCGACACACTACGCCCGCCGGCTGTCGGCGGCTTTCCGCGAAATCGAGAATGCGACCGAGGAAACCGGCGAACAGGCAATAGGCCGCAAGGCCAGACGCGCTTCGTTGTCGATCAACGCCACCTTCATGAACCTCTGGCTCGCCGATCGCTTGCCACGCTTCCGCGACCGGCATCCCAACTGCGAACTCGATATCTCGATTCATGACGACGAGAACCGGGGCGGCAACCCGAGCGCCGATCTGCTGGTGCTGTTCACCGTTGAGACCGGCGATCCCTCGCTCCTTCCGCTCGTCTCGCTCGTCATCTTTCCGGTGTGCTCGCCCGCTTTCCTCGACAAAACGAATGCACCACGAAAACCCGCCGATCTCGCAAGCTGCCGGCTGCTGCATGAAAACACCACGGTGTGGTGGGAGGAGTGGTTCGAGAAGGAGGGGCTCGCCGGATTGGACGCGAAACCTGGCCCGATCTTCCACGACCCGGCGCTTGCCGTCCGTGAGGCCGTCAATGGCGGCGGCGTTGCGCTGGCCGACAACATCATGGTCGAGGACCTGCTGGCCAGCGGCCAGCTGGTCGCGCCCTTCACGATCCGCCACGCAATTCCACAGAGCTACTGCCTGCGGCAGAAGCCCGGCAACCGCAATTCAATCAGCGTCAGGCTGTTTCGGGATTGGCTGCTATCTGAGATCGCCAGCCACAAGCAGGTGATGCGGCTGGCGTGAGGCGTCCAACACGAAGGAAAGCCCCTCAAGCCCCCGCCGTATAGGCGGCGATCGCCGCCATGTTCACGATATCGCTGTCCTTGGCATTCAGCGACACGATCTGCACCGGCTTGTTCAGACCGACCAGCAGCGGGCCGATGACGGTCGAGCCGCCGAGTTCCTGCAGCATCTTGGTCGAGATCGAGGCCGAGNGGCGATCGCCGCCATGTTCACGATATCGCTGTCCTTGGCATTCAGCGACACGATCTGCACCGGCTTGTTCAGGCCGACCAGCAGCGGGCCGATGACGGTCGAGCCGCCGAGTTCCTGCAGCATCTTGGTCGAGATCGAGGCCGAGTGGAAAGCCGGCATGATCAGGACGTTGGCCGGACCGGTCAGCCTTATGAACGGGTATTGCGCCATGGCGCGGGCGTTGAGCGCGACGTCGGCGGCCATCTCGCCGTCATATTCGAAGTCGACGCGCCGCTTGTCGAGGATGCGCACGGCTTCCTGGACACGCTCGGAACGTTCGCCCTGTGGATGGCCGAAGGTGGAATAAGCAAGCATCGCGAGCCTTGGCTCGTAGCCCATGCGGCGAGCGAAGCCCGCCGCCTCCTCGGCGATGTCGGCGATCTGCTCGGCGTTGGGCATGTCGTGCACCGCGGTGTCGGCGACCAGCACGGTCTTGCCGCGCGCGAGCACGATCGAGACGCCGATGACGCGGTGGCCGGGCTTGGCGTCGATGACGCGCCTGATGTCGTCAAGCGCGGTCGAATAGTTGCGGGTCACGCCGGTGACGATGCCGTCGGCGTCGCCCAGCGCCACCATGCAGGCGGCGAAATGGTTGCGGTCGTTGTTGATCAGCCGCTGGCAGTCGCGGAACAGGAAGCCTTTGCGCTGCATGCGTTCGTAGAGATAGTCGGTGTAGATCGAATTGCGGCGCGACAGGCGCGCATTGATGATCTCGATGCCTTGCTTGTTCAGGTCGATGCCGGCGTGCCTGGCGTTCTCCTTGATGACGTCGTCGCGACCGAGCAGGATGGCGGTGCCGAGCCGCTGGTTCACGTAGGAGACAGCGGCGCGCATCACCTGCTCCTCCTCGCCCTCGGCGAAGACGATGCGCTTGGGCTGGCGGCGCACGCGGTCGTAGATGCGCTGCAGGGTCGAGGCGATCGGGTCGCGGCGGGCGGAAAGCTCCTGCGCGTAACGGTCGAGATCGAGGATCGGCTTGCGCGCGACCCCCGAGTCCATTGCCGCCTTGGCCACGGCGATCGGAATGGCCGAGATCAGGCGCGGGTCGAACGGCACCGGAATGATGTAGTTGGGGCCGAATTTCGGCCGATTGCCCTGATAGGCCGCGGCGACATCGTCGGGCACGTCCTGGCGCGCCAGTTCTGCCAGCGCGCGGGCGGCGGCGACCTTCATGTCGTCATTGATGGTGGTGGCCCTGACATCCAGCGCGCCGCGAAAGATGTAGGGAAAGCCGAGCACGTTGTTGACCTGATTGGCGTAATCCGACCGCCCGGTGGCCATGATGGCGTCGGTGCGGATCTCGGCGACTTCCTCCGGGGTGATCTCGGGATCGGGATTGGCCATGGCGAAGATGATCGGGTTCTTGGCCATCGACTGCACCATGGCGGTGGTCAGTGCCCCCTTGGCGGAAAGGCCGAGGAAGACGTCGGCGCCGTCGAGCGCTTCGGCCAGGGAACGCGCCTCCGTCTTGACCGCATGCGCCGACTTCCACTGGTTCATGCCTTCGGTGCGGCCCTGGAAGACCACGCCCTTGGTGTCGCACAAGATGATGTTTTCGGGCGAAAAACCCATCGCCTTCATCAACTCGATACAGGCGATGCCGGCGGCACCCGCGCCATTGCAGACCATCTTCGTGGTCTTCATGTCGCGGCCGGTAATCTCCAGCGCGTTGATCAGGCCGGCGGCCGAGATGATGGCGGTGCCGTGCTGGTCGTCATGGAAGACCGGAATGTCCATCAGCTCGCGCAGGCGCTGCTCGATGATGAAGCACTCCGGCGCCTTGATGTCCTCCAGGTTGATGCCGCCGAAGGAAGGACCGAGGAAGCGCACGCAGTTGATGAACTCGTCGGCATCCTCGGTGTCGACCTCGAGGTCGATGGAATCGACATCGGCGAAGCGCTTGAACAGCACCGCCTTGCCTTCCATCACCGGCTTTGAGGCCAGCGCGCCGAGATTGCCGAGGCCAAGAATGGCGGTGCCGTTTGAGATGACGGCGACCATGTTGCCGCGCGTCGTGTAGTCGAAGGCTTTGGATGGATCCTCGGCGATGGCTCGCACCGGCACGGCGACGCCCGGCGAATAGGCGAGGCTGAGATCGCGTTGCGTCATCATCGGTTTGGTGGCGACGATCTCCAGCTTGCCGGGTCGGCCCATGGCGTGGAATTCGAGCGCTTCCTGCGCGCTGACGGACGGACCGTTGTTCTCGGTTTTCCTGGCCATGATGCTTTTGATTTCCTCGCCGATGAAGCACCTCCTTGAAACGGGTGCCTGTGTGCTTGCGAATTAAGACCACGGGCCCCCGCGTGTAAACCACGAAGCTGGGCAAGGCTGCTTCAAAGCGGACACGGCTGGTCAGAAGCCTTTCCGCGCCGTTCCAAATGTCGTGATTTCGTGCGCATGCTGGCGGGCCGTTGCCCAGCGCCGCAAGAGACCAATTTCGGGAAACGGCCATTGCGATAGCGGCGGCTGGCTGCTTCCCATCCTCTTCAACAGTTCCGACAGGAACACTGTGAGTTCCTGTCGTTGAGCCCGCACCTTGGCCAGCGTGCGGTTGCGAATCTCCTCGCGGGGAATGGCGCGATCGCGCAGCGTCTCGACCGCGCGCCGGATCGCCGCCGGATCGGGCTCGGCGATGATGCAATAGTCCGGATCGAAAAAGACGTCCCGGCCGCCAAGACTGGGCGTGCTCACCACCGGCAACCCCGCCATCAGATATTCCATGCTGGAGCGCATCGCTCCTTCCGCCGCCGACAGACAGAGGCCAACCGAAGCCTGGTTGTAGATGCGGTTGATCTCCTGCGGCGGCAGCAAGCCAGCCAGACCATCGATGATCGGGTTGGCGATGCGATGCAGCGGCGATTGCGCCTGCAAGCGGCGGATGAAGGCACGGTTGCCGGCCCGCGGCAACTCGCCGATCGAAAAGGTGATGTGGGCCAGCCTTTCGATATCGAAGGCGAGGTGGTGGCGCTTGGTGTGCGAGATGCGAGCATTATAGACCGCGTCGAACTCGACGGGGACATCCGGCAAGGGTCGGAAGATGTCCTCGTTGATCATCAGATTGTGGTTGGAGAAGATCGCGGTTCCTCCAACAGCGGTGACCAGACGGCGCTCTTCCTCGGTGTTGCAGAGAAAAATCAACTCATGAGCTGGAAACCGCTCGCGGTGCCAGGCGAGGTCCCTGCCGAGCTTTGGGATGAGACGCGGCCGCTCGAGTGTCCAGTTAGGCATCATCAGGAAGGCGGCGCGGCGCGAGGCCAGGCGACGGCCGATTGCCACGACCGAGTTGAGGGGGCGCTCGCCGCCGATCGGCGTGTAGATCATCAGCGGATCATGACTGATGACATGGACAGCTACCCGGATGCCTCCGTCGAAACCGGAGAAAGGGCCGGTAGTCGGAAGGATGAAAGGAAGCCTATTGGCCGCCAGCTGCTTCAGATTGCCTACCCTTTGGCCGGCCTGGCGAGCAGCATTGAGCCAGAAGCGCTCGAATGGCGAGTCGATCGGTCCCACCATCTCCTCGAACGTTTCGTGCCCGTCTTTGTCCATGAAGCCCCGCCCTTATACCCAAAGACGACAGATATTTGGGATCGCCGCGTCGGGCAATGCAGCCGAATAGCCATTCCGGGGAGACAGCTCGCGGTCTTCCCCTGCTTTTCGATGGCCTGGCATTAAACCCCGCCATCACATCTGCTAGCGTGCCGCGCCATGAACATGCACAGCCCGAACGAGCCCGACGCCGCCCCCGAGGCGATGACGCCGCCGCAGCCCGGCGTTGCCACCGTCACGCCGATGATGGAGCAGTTCATCGAGATCAAGGCGGCTAACCCGGATTCGCTGCTGTTCTACCGCATGGGCGATTTCTACGAGCTGTTCTTCGACGATGCCGAGAAGGCGAGCCGGGCGCTGGGCATCGTGCTCACCAAACGCGGCAAGCATCAGGGCCACGACATTCCAATGTGCGGCGTGCCGGTGCATGCGGCCGACGACTATTTGCAGAAGCTGATCGGCCAGGGCTTCCGCGTTGCCGTCTGCGAGCAGATCGAGGATCCGGCCGAGGCAAGGAAACGCGGCTCCAAATCGGTCGTGCGCCGCGACGTGGTGCGGCTGGTGACGCCGGGCACCATCACCGAGGACAAATTGCTGGCGCCGTCGGAATCGAGTTTTCTGATGGCGTTGGGTCGGGTGAAGGGCGGCAGCGAGCACAGCTTTGCAATTGCCTGGATCGACATCTCGACCGGTGCCTTCCGCGTCGCCGAGACCACCGGCGACCGGCTGCTGGCCGACATCTTCCGTGTCGATCCGCGCGAGCTCATCGTCGCCGAGCCGGTGTTTCATGATCCCGACCTGAAGCCGGTGTTCGACGTGCTCGGCCGTGTCGCCAGCCCACAGCCGCCGAGCCTGTTCGATTCGGCCTCGGCCACGGGACGGATCGCGCGTTTCTTCGAGGTGGCGACACCGGACAGTTTCGGCACGTTTTCGCGCGCCGAACTGTCGGCCATCTCGGGCGCCATCGCCTATGTCGAGAAGACGCAAAAGGCCGAGCGGCCGCCGCTGTCGAGGCCCGAGCGCGAGGAGCAGGGCTCGACCCTGTTCATCGATCCGGCGACGCGCGGTAATCTCGAACTGTTGCGTACGCTGTCCGGCAGCCGCGAGGGTTCGTTGTTCAAGGCGATCGACCGCACGGTGACCGGTGGGGGCGCACGGTTGCTCGCCGACCGGCTGATGGCGCCGCTGACCGACCCAGCGGCCATCGGCGCGCGACTGGACTCCGTCTCGTTCTTCCGCTCCGAGGTCAGGCTTTGCCAGGCGGTGCGGATGAGCCTGAAGAGCGTCGCCGACATGCCTCGCGCCTTGTCCAGGCTGGCGCTCAACCGGGGCGGGCCACGCGATCTCGGCGCGTTGCGCGCCGGCTTCGAGGCGGCAGGCGCCATCGCCGAAACCTTTGCCGCGACCGCCTTGCCTTGGGAACTGGCCGGCGCAATGGCGGCGATTAACGCGCTGCCCAAGGCGCTTGCCCAGCATCTCACCCAGGCGCTCGGCGAGGAACTGCCGCTGCTCAAACGAGACGGCGGCTTCGTTCGCGGCGGCTATCACCCGGAACTCGACGAGATGCGGGCGTTGCGCGACGAGTCACGAAAAGTGATCGCCGGACTAGAGCGCTCGTTGATCGAGGAGACCTGCATCCGCTCCCTGAAGATCCGGCACAACAATGTGCTCGGTTACTATATCGAGGTGACGGCCAATCATCATGCCGTCATGACTGGCAGCGATGGCGCCAAGGCGCGCTTCATTCACCGCCAGACCATGGCCAACGCCATGCGTTTCACCACGACCGAACTCGCCGAACTCGAGACCAAGATCGCCAATGCCGCCGACCGGGCACTGAGCTTCGAACTGGCCGCCTTCGATGCGCTGACGGCGGAGGCGGTCGGCGCGGCCGAGGCGATCCGCGCCGGCGCCGACGCGCTTGCCGTGCTCGACGTGTCGGCGGCGCTTGCGCTTCTGTCGGAAAGCGAGGCCTGGTGCCGGCCGGTGGTGGATTCCAGCCTTGCCTTCGAGATTTCTGGCGGGCGGCATCCAGTGGTCGAACAGGCGCTGCGCCGTTCGGGCGAAGGCCCGTTCGTCGCCAATGATTGCGACCTCTCGCCGGAGGGCAATGCCAAGAACGGCGCGATCTGGCTGCTGACCGGTCCCAACATGGGTGGCAAGTCGACGTTCCTGCGGCAGAACGCGCTGATCGCCATCCTGGCTCAGACCGGCTCCTTCGTGCCTGCGGCGTCTGCCCATATCGGCGTCGTCGACCGGCTGTTCTCACGTGTCGGCGCCTCGGACGACCTGGCGCGCGGCCGCTCGACCTTCATGGTCGAGATGGTGGAGACGGCGGCGATCCTCAACCAAGCCGGCGAACGGGCGCTGGTGATCCTCGACGAGATCGGCCGCGGCACCGCCACCTTCGATGGGCTGTCGATTGCCTGGGCGGCGGTGGAGTATCTGCACGAGAAGAACCGCTGCCGGGCGATCTTCGCCACCCATTTCCACGAAATGACGTCGCTCGCGGGAAAGCTGGCGCGGCTTTCCAATGTCACCATGCGGGTCAAGGAGTGGGAAGGCGACGTCGTTTTCCTGCACGAGGTCGGCAAGGGTGCCGCCGACCGCTCCTACGGCGTCCAGGTGGCGCGGCTCGCCGGCCTGCCGGAAGCGGTGGTCGACCGCGCTAAGGCGGTGCTGCACCAGCTGGAGGAAGGCGAGGTCTCCGGCAAGACCAACCGGCTGGTCGATGACCTACCGTTGTTTTCGGTGGCGATGAAACGGGAAGCGCCAAAGCCGGTGAAGAGCGACGCGCTGGGCGTCGCGCTCGGCGACATCAATCCCGACGAGATGACCCCCAAGGAAGCGCTGGAGGCGCTTTACCGGCTGAAGGGGCTGACGGGGAAATAATCAGATCATCTCCAGCCCGCGTTTTCCCGTCGGCGGCGGGAAGGCACGGTCAAGATCGGCGAGGTCACCGGACGTAAGCTTGATGTCCAGCGCGGCAAAGTTCTGGCGGACGTGCTCCTGGCTGCTGGCCTTGGGAATGGCGATAACGCCGTCCTGATGCATCAGCCAGGCCAAGGCGATTTGTGCAGAGGTCGCATTGTGGCGGGCGGCGATGGCGTCAAGCCTGCTGTTGCGCGCCAAGGCACCCTGCTCCACCGGCGAATAGGCCATCAACGGGATACCTCGCTCTCGGCTCCAGGGTACCAGATCGAACTCGGGGCCGCGCCGCGACAGATTGTAAAGCACCTGATTGGTCTGGACATTGCCGCCGGCGCCGAGCCCGGTCAGTTCCTCCATCTCGTCGGTGTCGAAATTGCTGACGCCCCAGTGGCGGATCTTGCCGGCCTTCTTCAACGCCTCGAAGGCCTCGACCGTCTCGGCCAACGGCACGCTGCCCGGCCAGTGCAGGAGATAGAGATCGATGCGATCGGTGCGCAAGCGCTTCAGGCTTTTCTCGCAAGCCGCCGGCACGCCGGCTCGCGAGGCGTTGGACGGCAGCACCTTGGAGACGAGAAAGAGTTCTTCGCGCCGGCCTGCAATGGCTTCGGCCACCACCTCCTCGGCGCCGCCGCTGGCATACATTTCGGCGGTGTCGATCAGCGTCATGCCGAGGTCCAGCCCAAGCTTCAAGGCATTGACCTCCCCGGCTCGACGGCGGGCATCCTCACCCATTTTCCAAGTGCCCTGTCCCAGCACCTGGACGGCTTCGCCCGAAGGCAGCTTGGTGGTTCTTGTCGTCGTGGGCATGGGGACTCCTGGGTAAGCGATCGAGGCGCATGGCATCACAAGCAAACGGAGAAATCCAGGATGGAGCTCGGGTTGTCCTGTCGCCGCTGTTTGATGCCTTACTTCACCGGATGGGCGACGAGCCAGTCCTGCATCTGCTTGATTTCGGCTTCCTGCGCGGCGATGACGCCTTCGGCGAGTTTGCGGATTTCCGGATCCTTGCCATTGGCAAGCTCGACCTTGGCCATGTCGATCGCCCCCTGATGGTGCGGGATCATGCCACGGACGAAATCGACATCGGCGCTGCCGGTATATTGGGAGGCCATCATGTCGGTATGCATCTTGTCCATTGCCGCCTTGTAGCCTGCCGTGGAAGGGCTTTCCGCTCCCATGGCCATGGCACCCATGTCGTGCTTCATCTCCTCGCTCTGCGCCGGCACGCTTTCGAGGAAGACGGCAAGCAGCATTCCAGCGGCCATCAGCAGCAGCACAAGTTTTTTAGCCAAGGTCATTCATAGTCTCCTGTCGGTTGGGTTTCGTATCTGGGGGTTAATCTCAGAGTTTCAACGTTCTCAGGCGCAATGCGTTTGCGATCACCGAGACCGAGGACAGGCTCATCGCCGCCGCCGCCAGCATCGGCGACAGAAGCGTGCCGGTGAGCGGATAGAGCACGCCGGCCGCGACCGGCACGCCAAGCACATTGTAGAGGAAGGCGAAGAACAGGTTCTGCCGGATGTTACCGATGGTCGCCTGGGCCAGGGTTCGGGCGCGTACGATGCCGTTTAGGTCGCCCTTGACCAATGTGATCCCGGCGCTTTCGACCGCGACATCGGCGCCCGTTCCCATGGCGATGCCGACATCGGCGGCGGCAAGCGCGGGCGCATCGTTGACGCCGTCGCCGGCCATGGCGACGCCGGCACCCTTGCCGCGCAGCTCCTCGACCAGCGCTGCCTTCTGTTCGGGCAACAGACCTGCCCGGACCTCGTCTATGCCAAGCCGTCCAGCGATCGCCCTAGCTGTCCGCTCATTGTCGCCGGTCGCCATGATGATCCGCAGCCCGCTGTCATGCAGCGCCTTGATCGCCTCGGCCGTGGTTGCCTTGACCGGATCGGCGACGGCGACGATGCCGGCCAGCTTGCCGTCGACAGCGACGAACATCACCGTCTTGCCATCGCCCTGCAAGGCTTCCACGCTGGCCAGGACCCCGGAAACGTCGACGGCGAGATCGGCCATCATCGCGGCATTGCCGAGCGCGACCTTCTTGCCCGACACCGAGCCGGAAACGCCCTTGCCGGTAACTGCCTCGAAGCTGCGGGCCTCTGCGATCTTCACCCCGCGCTGGCCGGCTCCCTCGACGATTGCCTCGGCCAGCGGATGCTCCGACCCTTTTTCCAGGGTCGCGGCGCATCTCAGCAATTCGTCCTCGGAAAAGCCGCCGGCAGCCATGACATCGGTCAATTTCGGCCGGCCCTCGGTCAGCGTGCCGGTCTTGTCGACGATCAGCGTGTCGACGGAGGCGAAGCGCTCCAGCGCGGCGGCTTCCTTGATCAGCACGCCCGCATGCGCGCCGCGCCCGGTAGCGGTCATGATGGACATCGGTGTGGCGAGACCCAGCGCACAGGGACAGGCGATGATCAGCACCGAAACCGCCGAGACGATGGCGAAGATCAGGCTGGGCTCGGGGCCGAAGATCGCCCAGGCGACGAATGCGGCGATCGCGACCAGGACGACGGTCGGGACAAAGTAGAAGGAAACGCGGTCGGCCAGGCCCTGGATCGGCGCGCGCGAGCGCTGTGCCTTGGCGACGAGTTCGACGATGCGCGACAGTGTCGTCTCGGCGCCGATCCGTTCGGCGCGCATGATCAGCGAGCCATTCTTGTTGAGCGTGCCGCCGGTCAAAGCGTCGCCTTCGGCCTTCTCGACCGGCAAGGGTTCGCCCGTAATCATCGATTCATCGATGGAGGAGCGGCCTTCGAGCACCGTGCCGTCGACCGGGACGGCATCGCCGGGACGGATGCGCAGGCGATCGCCGCTCTTGACCTCGTCCAGCGCTATATCGATCTCGGCGCCGTCCTCGGCGACCCGCCGGGCGGTCTTCGGCGCGAGGTCGAGCAACGCGCGGATCGCCGATCCGGTCTTTTCGCGGGCGCGCAGTTCCAGCACCTGGCCGAGGAAGACCAGCGCCACGATGACGGCTGCCGCCTCGAAATAGACAGGCACCGCACCGCCATGGCCGCGAAACTGATGCGGAAAGATGTCCGGGAAGAGCGTGGCGACGACGCTGTAGAGATAGGCGGCGCCGACACCCAGCGAAATCAGCGTCCACATGTTGGGGCTGAGGTTGAGGATCGAGTCCCAGCCGCGATGGAAAAACGGGAAGGCTGCCCACAACACCACGGGGCTCGCCAGGATCAGTTCGATCCAGACCTTCGCGCGATCCTCGACCAGGCCCTCAAGCGACAGGCCTATCATCGGCGCCATGGCGACGATCAGCAGCGGGACCGACAGCACCGCGCTCACCCAGAGGCGTCTGGTGAAGTCGACCAGTTCGGGATTTGGCCCTTCATCGCCCGTCGGCACGCCCATGGGCTCGAGCGCCATGCCGCAGATCGGGCAGGAGCCGGGCTTGTCGCGGATGATCTGCGGATGCATGGGGCAAGTGTATTGCGTGCCCTTGGGCATCGGCGCCGGCGCTGGCCCGTCGCCGAGATAGGTTTGAGGCGCCGCCTCGAACTTCGCCTTGCAGCCGGCCGAACAGAAATAGAAACCCTGGCCTTCATGGCGGACGAAATACCTGGCGTCGGCGCGGTCGACGCTCATGCCGCAGACAGGGTCGACTGCGATCAGGTGGCTTCCCGGCTCGGCCTTGAACTTCGAACGACAGCGCTCGCTGCAGAAATGATAGAGGCGGCCGCCATGCTCGGATGTCGGCTTGCCGGCGGCCGGCTCCACCGCCATGCCGCAGACCGGATCGCGCAGAACCGCATCCGAGCCTCCGCCCGTGCCCTTTGCCGCGCAGCAGCCGCCACCATGGGCGCCATGCGTGTGATGATCGTGATCTGAATGCGTCATTTCGATGCCTCGATGCAATGCTTCGAAGCAGAGGTAGTGCTTCCAGTAACTGGAAGGTCAAGGGCTGTTTTGACCTTTCACATTCAGGAGTTGGGGAGTCGTCGGATCGGAAGAATTTCCCTATACAAACGCGCTATCGATGCTAAACGTTGCTCGCTAGAATTGCCGTGTCAAAATTCTTCTCATTAAAATTGTTGCGCTCTGGCAGCTTGGTGCCGCCTTGGATTCGTTCAACAGATGAAGCGTCTGGTCATCAACCTCGATCGGTCTCCCGACCGGCTTGCGCATATGAGGGCGGAGTTTGCGCGCATCGGCCTCGGATTCGAGCGGGTCGCCGCAATCGATGCAAGGGACCGGCCAGACCTCGCGCTGGAGCGCCAGCATGCACGATATGCGGTGCGACGTCTGTCCGGCAGCGAGATCGCATGCTTGCACAGCCATCGCGCCTGCTGGGCCATCATCGCGCAAGACGACTCGCCCTTCGGCGCCGTCTTCGAGGACGACATGGTGTTTTCCGCGAAAGCCGGTGCGTTGCTTGCCGATACGAACTGGATCCCCGCCGACGCCGATGTCGTCAAGCTCGAGACATTCTTCCACACTACCGTGATCCAGCGGGAGAGGTTGCCCGTCGGCGGCGGGTTTTCGCTGTTCAGGCTCCGCAAGCACCACATAGGCACGGGCGGTTACCTGCTCTCCCGGCAGACGGCACGCGCGCTTCTCGAGACAACCGCCGATGTCAATGTGGCGGTGGACAATCTCGTCTTCGATCCCACATTCGCGATCTCGACCGGCAAGACGATCTACCAGCTTGTTCCGGCGCTCTGTGCGCAGGACCAATTCGTGCGCAACAGGTTGCCGAGCCTGCTCGAACAGAGTCGGGAGGCCGAGTGGGTCGCAAGCGGGCTCGCCAATGGACACGGGATACCGGCTCTCGCGCGTATTCGCAGGGAGGCCAGGCGGGCAGCGCGGCAGATGATCGATCTCTGCAGGCTACGGCGGCAGATTGTCGTCCCGCTCGCTCCAGTCGAGGCAACCGACTAGAGCGTTTGCCGGATTGACAGCAGGCCCATACCCAGCGCCGCGAAAACACGCTATAGACGCCGCCCAAAAGGCAAGGCCAACCGGTATCTATGGCGAAAATCTCCCTGAAGCTCGATGAACTGATCGACGGCGAAGCCTTGCGCCGCGAGATGACCGCGCTAACCGAGGCCAGTGCCGGCGACGGTTCCAGCAAGGCCATCCGCACGGCCGTTCTTCAGCTTCTGAAGCGGCGTCTCGCCGAGGGCCGCAAGACAGCCGAAGCCATGCTGAGGCAAGATGGTGGCGGCAACGCCTGCGCCGAACGGCTGTCGCACCTGATGGACGAGCTGATCCGCTCGCTCTACGATTTTGCCGCAACCCATGTCTACCGGGTGAAGAACCGATCCTCCGCCGAACGCATGGCGGTCGTTGCCGTCGGCGGTTATGGCCGCGGCACGCTGGCGCCGGGATCCGACATCGACCTCCTGTTCCTGCTGCCTTACAAGCAGACGCCGTGGGGCGAACAAACGGTTGAATACATGCTCTACATGCTGTGGGACATGGGGCTGAAGGTCGGCCATGCCACCCGCAACATCGATGAGTGCCTCAGGCTGTCGCGCACCGACATCACCATCCGCACCTCGATCCTGGAAGCCCGTTTTCTGTGGGGCGAACGCAAGCTCTATGACGAGTTGATGCTGCGCTTCGACCATGAGGTGGTGCGCACGACCGGCCCGGAATATGTACAGGCCAAGCTCGCCGAACGCGACGAGCGCCACGCCAAGGCCGGTGAAAGCCGCTATCTGGTCGAGCCCAACGTCAAGGACGGCAAGGGTGGCCTGCGCGACCTTCAGACGCTGTTCTGGATCGGCAAATATTTCTACCGCGTGCGCACCGGCGAGGAACTGGTCGAGAAAGGCGTCTTCACCGGAGCCGAGTACCGCGAGTTCCAGAAGGCCGAGGATTTCCTGTGGGCGGTGCGCTGCCACATGCACTTCCTCACAGGCAAGGCCGAGGAGCGGCTGCATTTCGACATTCAGCGCGAGATCGCCGAACGGCTCGGCTATACGACCCACCCCGGCCTGTCGGCGGTCGAACGCTTCATGAAGCACTATTTCCTCGTCGCCAAGGACGTCGGCGACCTGACCCGCATCTTCTGCGCCGCCCTGGAGGAGGAGCAGGCCAAGCACGTTCCCGGCTTCAACCGCATCTTCCTCACCTTCCAGCGCCGCAAGCGCAAGCTTGCCGGCACGTCGGACTTCATCGTCGACAACCATCGCATCAACATCGCCGACGACGGCGTCTTCGAGCGCGACCCGGTCAATCTTCTCAGGCTGTTCTGGTTTGCCGACAAGCACGGGCTGGAGTTTCATCCCGATGCGCTGAAACTGCTCACCCGTTCGCTCGGCCTGGTCAACAAATCGCTCAGGCGCGACGAGGAAGCCAACCGGCTGTTCCTCGACATTTTGACCTCGGACCGCAACGCCGAGCTCAACCTGCGGCGGATGAACGAGGCGGGATTGCTGGGCCGGCTGATCCCGGATTTCGGCAAGATCGTCGCCATGATGCAGTTCTCGATGTACCACCACTACACGGTCGACGAGCACCTGATCCGCTGCATCGGCGTGCTGGCCGAGATCGAGCGCGGCGACGGCGAGAAGGTGCATCCGCTGTCGCATGCGCTGATGCCGGGGCTGAAGAAAAGCCGCGAGGCGCTCTATGTCGCCGTACTGCTGCACGACATCGCCAAGGGCAGACCAGAGGACCATTCCGAGGCCGGCGCCAGGATCGCAAGGCGGATCTGCCCGCATATGGGGCTTTCGCCGGCCGATACGGAAACCGTCGCCTGGCTGGTCGAGAACCACCTCGTCATGTCGATGACGGCGCAGACCCGCGACCTCAACGATCGCAAGACGATCGAGGACTTCGCCTCGATCGTGCAATCGGTCGAGCGGCTGAAGATGCTGTTGGTCCTCACCGTCTGCGACATCAGGGGCGTCGGACCGGGCGTGTGGAACGGCTGGAAGGGCCAGTTGCTGCGTACGCTCTACTACGAGACCGAACTGCTGCTGACCGGCGGCTTTTCGGAAGTCTCGCGCGCCCAACGCACGGCGGCGGCGCGCGAACGCCTGGCCGAGGCGCTCGCCGACTGGCCCGACAAGGCGCGCAAGCGCTATGTCGGACTGCATTATGAAAACTACCTCCTGACCGTGGACCTGCCGGACCAGCTTCGCCACGCCGAATTCATCCGCGAGGCGGACGCGGCGGGCAATAAGCTCGCCACCATGGTCAAGACCCACCAATTCGAGGCGGTGACCGAAATCACCGTGCTGGCGCAGGACCATCCCCGTCTTCTCTCGGTCATCGCCGGGGCATGCGCCGGCGCCGGCGGCAACATCGTCGACGCGCAGATCTTCACCACGTCGGACGGCCGCGCGCTGGACACGATCCTGATCTCGAGAGAATTCGACCGCGACGAGGACGAACGCCGGCGCGCCGAGCGCGTCGGCCGGCTGATCGAGGACGTGCTGTCGGGCAAGAGCTGGCTGCCGGAGATGATCGAGAAGCGCACCAAGCCAAGGCGCGGATCCAAGGTCTTCAAGATCCCGCCACGCGCCGAAATCCGCAATGCATTGTCGAACCGGTTTTCGGTGATCGAGGTCGAGGGGCTCGACCGCCCCGGCCTGCTGTCGGAAATCACCGGAACACTGTCCGACCTGTCGCTGGACATCGCATCGGCGCATATCACCACCTTCGGCGAGAAGGTCATCGACACCTTCTATGTCACCGACCTCACCGGCCAGAAGATCGACAACCCGGCCCGCATCGCCACCACCCGCAACCGGCTGATAGCGACGCTCGAAGGTGTAGCGCTCGAACGCGGCGGCAAGGCCAAGGCAGCCGCCGAGTGACGGCCATCATCTCCTTCTTCCAACCCCACAGGCAGTCTGCGAACGCATGAGTCTCGTCAAGAAATTCGCTACCGTCGCTTCCGGCACGCTGATGAGCCGTGCGCTCGGTTTCGGCCGCGAGATGCTGATGGCGGCCGCACTCGGCACCGGGCCGGTCGCGGACGCCTTCAACGCCGCCTTCCAGTTCCCCAACACGTTTCGCCGGCTGTTCGCCGAGGGCGCGTTCAATGCCGCCTTCGTGCCGCTGTTCGCCAAGGAGATCGAGACGCACGGCACCGATGGCGCCAAGCGTTTTTCCGAAGAGGTGTTCGGGGTGCTGTTCACCGCGCTCCTGGCGCTGACCATCGCCATGGAACTGGCGATGCCGCTGATCGTGCGCTACCTGGTGGCGCCGGGCTTTGCCGACACACCGGGCAAGTTCGAGACGACCGTCACGCTTGCGACGATCATGTTCCCTTATCTGATCTGCATGTCGCTCGCCGCCATGATGGCGGGCATGCTGAACTCCTTGCGGCGCTATTTCGCCGCGGCAATCGCGCCGGCCTTCCTCAACATCATCCTCATTAGTGTGCTTGGCTATGCCTGGTACCACGGACTGGATGCACACGCTGTCGGCTTCGGCCTCTCCTGGGGCGTGCTGGCGGCCGGCGTCGTGCAGCTCGCCATCGTCTGGGTGGCGGTTCGCAATGCGGGCATCTCGATCGGCTTCCGCCGACCGAAGATGACGCCGAACGTGAAGCGGCTCCTGATCCTGGCGCTACCGGCGGCGATCACCGGTGGCATCACCCAGATCAACCAGCTGATCGGAACAGCCATCGCCTCGGCGCAGGACAGTGCCGTGTCCTCGCTGGCTTATGCCGACCGCGTCTACCAATTGCCGCTCGGTGTCGTCGGTGTCGCGGTGGCGATCGTGTTGTTGCCCGAACTGTCGCGGGCGCTGAAGTCAGGCAATCTGATGGAGGCAGCCAATCTGCAGAACCGCTCCGTCGAATTCACCCTGTTCATGACCTTGCCGGCGGCGGCGGCGCTTTGGGTGATGGCGGAGCCGATCGTGCGGCTGGTCTACGAGCGCGGCGCGTTCGCCACCAACCATTCGACGCCCGTCGTGGCGGCGATCCTGGCGATCTTCGGTCTCGGCCTGCCGGCCTTCGTGCTGATCAAGGCCTTCACCCCAGGCTATTTCGCCCGCGAGGATACGCGCACGCCGATGATCTTCGCCGCAATCTCGGTGGCGGTGAACGTCGCTACCGCGCTGACGCTGTTCCCGAGGATGGGTGCACCCGGCATCGCCGTGGCCTCCGCCGTCGCCGGCTGGGTCAACGCGCTGATGCTGCTTGCCGTGCTGATCCGGCGCGGCCATTGGGGCCGCGACGTGCCGCTGTTGAGGCGCATCCCGCGGCTGGTGCTGTCGGCGGTGGTCATGGGTGTCGCCCTCTATTTCGCCGAGCATTGGTTGGCTACAAGGATCGGGCCCGGCTCGCCGCTGGTGGTCAAGGCGACGACGGTGCTGGCACTGGTGGCCGGAGGGGCGCTGCTCTATTTCGTCACCGCGTTCGCAACCGGCGGTGCCGATTTCGGCATGATCCGGCGCAATGTGGGGCGCCGGGGAACAGAAGCCGGCCTGTCCGTGGCAAAATCGGAACTCGACGAATAAATCGGCCGGCCATCCCGCCTGGCCGGTCTTGATCCCATCCGCGCTCTCGTCCATAAGCGCGCCGTCGCAAGAACTTCGCCGCGCGCGGTTTCCAGCCGCATGATTGGCTCCGAAAAGTCCGCAACTTTTCGGAATCACGCTTATACGGCCCTCCACAAGCCATGAGGAAAACCATGTCCGCCTTCAAGCCACTCGTCTTCTCCGGTGTCCAGCCGACCGGCAATCTGCATCTGGGCAACTATCTCGGCGCCATCAAGAAATTCGTCGCCTTGCAGGATACGTCCGACTGCATCTATTGCGTCGTCGACCTGCATTCGCTGACCGCCCAGCTTGTCCATCACGACCTTGCCGACCAGACGCGGTCGATCACCGCGGCGTTCCTCGCCTCCGGCATCGACCCGAAGAAGCACATCGTCTTCAACCAGTCGCGGGTGATGCAGCACGCAGAGCTCGCCTGGATCTTCAATTGCGTGGCGCGCATCGGCTGGATGAACAAGATGACGCAGTTCAAGGACAAGGCCGGCAAGGACCGCGAGAACGCCTCGTTGGGCCTGCTTGCCTATCCTTCGCTGATGGCGGCCGACATCCTGCTTTATCGCGCCACCCATGTGCCGGTGGGCGAGGACCAGAAGCAGCACCTGGAACTGACACGCGACATCGCGCAGAAATTCAACAACGATTTTTCCGACCGCATCGCCGGTCTTGGCGTCGGCGTCGAGATGACGATAGGCGAGGAGACGGTGAACGGCTATTTCCCGTTGACCGAGCCGGTCATCGGCGGGCCGGCAGCGCGCATCATGTCGCTGCGTGACGGCTCCAAGAAGATGTCGAAGTCGGACCCGTCGGACCTGTCGCGCATCAACCTGACCGACGATGCCGACGCCATCTCGAAGAAGATCCGCAAGGCCAAGACCGACCCGGAGGCCTTGCCGAGCGAGATCGACGGATTGGAAAGCCGGCCGGAGGCGGAGAACCTGGTCGGCATCTATGCTGGCCTCGCCGAGATGTCGAAGGCCGATGTGCTCAAGGAATTCGGCGGCCAGCAGTTCTCTGTATTCAAGCCGGCGCTGGCCGACCTCGCGGTGGAGAGGCTGGCGCCGATCGCCACCGAGATGCGCCGCATCCAGGGCGACCGCGCCTATGTCGACGCCGTGCTGCGGGATGGCGGCGAACGCGCCGGCGTGCTCGCCGAAACGACGATGAAGACGGTGCGCGACATTATCGGGCTGCTGCAAGGCTGATCGCGGCGCCGTGCACTGCACAACACTGGCACAAGGCCGGCGGCTTGCCGCCGGTCAGCGGCGGTGGCAAATTGCGGCCGGAAAGATACCGAGTAGATTGACATGGTCTCCAAACGCCTCAGCCGCGAAGCCGGTCATCGCAGGAAATTCCTGACGATCATCGACGACACGCCGGAATGCGAACGCGCCGTCGCCTACGCCTCTAAACGGGCGCAGAGCACCAGCGGCACGCTGGTGCTGCTGTATGTCATCGTACCCGACGATTTCCAGCACTGGCTGGGGGTCGAGAAGATCATGCGCGAAGAGGCGAACGCCACGGCGCGCGCGGCGCTGGACGGCTACGCCAACAAGGTGCGGCAGAAGCTCGGCATCGAACCGGAGATGGTGGTGCGCGAGGGCAAGCCGACAGAAGAGATCCACAAGCTGATCGAGGAAGACCAGGACATCGCCATCCTCGTGCTGGCGGCCGGCGCCGGCAAGGAAGGTCCAGGACCACTGGTCGGAGCCGTGGCCGGCAAAGGCGCGGCCTTTCCGATCCCGGTGACCGTGGTGCCGCAGAATTTGTCGGATGAGGAAATCGACAGCCTCGCCTGAGCTATGTTGATATTCAGGTGAGGCCGGTCTGCAAATGCATGATACCTGCGCTTCCTGAATCTCAACACATCTCAAGACGGCGGTAGGCTCGAAAAAACATTCCGCCGGCCAGCCGTCCCGGCGATGCGTTTCGCTTGAATGTCCAGCCGATAGAGCCTATTTAGAACTATTCCAAACTAGTTGCCCAAAAACGGGCATGGAGACGGCCATGTTCATCCAGACCGAGTCGACGCCCAATCCGGCGACGCTGAAATTCCTGCCCGGCAAGGAAGTGCTCCTAGAAGGCACCGCCGATTTCCGCGATGCCGACAGTGCGGCCATCGCCTCGCCGCTGGCTGGGCGGCTGTTCGAAATCCCCGGCGTCACCGGCGTGTTCTTCGGCTACGATTTCATCACCGTGTCCAAGGACGGCCCGGACTGGCAGCACCTGAAGCCGGCGATCCTCGGTGCCATCATGGAGCATTTCATGTCCGGTGCGCCTGTCATGGCCAAGGCCGGCCCCGCCGCCGAGACCAGCCAGACCGGCGAATTCTACGACAAGGCCGACGAGGAACTCGTCATCACCATCAAGGAGCTGCTCGACACGCGGGTGCGCCCGGCGGTGGCGCAGGACGGCGGCGACATCACCTTCCGCGGCTTCGAGAACGGCACCGTGTTCCTGCACATGAAAGGCGCCTGCGCCGGTTGCCCGTCGTCGACGGCGACGCTGAAGCACGGTATCCAGAACCTGCTTCGCCATTTCGTGCCGGAAGTGCAGCAGGTCGAGCAGGTCTCTTAGACCTCAATTTCCCACTCACAGACAACAAAAAACCGGGCCGAATTGCCCGGTTTTCTGTTTGGGACGTCCGTTGTTGCCTAGACGGTCCGCGTATGAAGGGCGACTTGCAGTTTAACCACGAATGCCGGAAAAGCGGACAGGCTTTCCGCGATCATGGCCTAAAGAACGATGACCTTGGCGCCGACCTCGGCGCGATTGTAGAGGTCGATGACATCCTGGTTCATCAGCCGGATGCAGCCCGACGACATGGCCTTGCCGATCGAGTTCCATTCCGGGCTGCCGTGCAGGCGGTAGCCCATGTCACCGCCCTTGTTGAACAGATACATGGCGCGCGCGCCGAGCGGGTTCTTCAGGCCCGGATCCATGCCGCCGGCGAACTTGGCGAGTTCGGGCTGGCGCTTGATCATCTGTGAAGGCGGCGTCCAGGTCGGCCATTCCCGCTTGATGGCGATATGGGCGGTGCCGTGCCATTCGAAGCCCTCGCGGCCGACGCCGATACCGTAGCGGATTGCCCGGCCATCGCCCTCGACGAAGTACAGGAACTTGTTCTGCGTATCGACGATGATGGTGCCGGGCTTTTCCTTGGAGTCGTAATTCACTTCCTGGCGATGGTACTTCGAGGGCACCTTCTCGATGGGGATACGTGGCAGCTGGTAACCCGCATCGGTCACCGCGCCATAGTCGTTGGAGAACAGCTGCCCGCCGATGGTGCTGCAACCGGCAATAGCAGTGGACAGCGCCAATGCGGCGATGATTGCAAGCGACTTCATGCGCATGTGGTGATCCGGTGCCCCGCCCAAACTAGAGCGGCACGAGTCGGCCGCTTTCTCGCCATCATTCATGCTGGCATTTGCTTTGCTTGCCAAGCACACGATGCCTATATGCGGGACCTTACGTGCTGGTATGCGTCCCACTATGGCATTTCGGCAACATACTTCACCGGATTGTGAAGGAAATTCAATGGGCCTGAATTGCAGGCCTGGAAAAGTCGAGGACCCGCCATGAATGTCGGCGACGCCGCCCACCGCTCAGGCCTGCCGGCCAAGACCATCCGCTACTATGAGGAGATCGGCCTGATCGCGCCCGCGCGCGCCGCCAATGGCTATCGCGATTATTCGGGCGACGATATCCACCGGCTGGCCTTCCTGCGCCGCGCGCGCAATCTCGGCTTTTCGATAGACGATTGTCGCCAGCTGATGGCGCTCTACAAGGACCGCGGACGCGCCAGCCACGACGTGCGCGCAATCGCCGCCGCCCATGTCACCGCCATCGAGGAGAAGGTGCGCGAGCTGCAATCGATGCGCTCGACGCTGCAGAAGCTGATCCATGCCTGTCACGGCGACGAGCGGCCGGACTGCCCGATTCTGGATGACATGGCAGGGCGGCCTTAGTCAGCGGCAAACCCCACCCCGGGAGCGATAGACCGCCTGGGCGGCGTTAGCCGCCTTGCCACGCGCTCGTGAAAGCCGCCAGCATTGGTTCGTGTGGTATATTGCAGGCTCAATATAAGCGTAGGGTAAAAGCACTGTCGCTGGCCGCGCCGGCCGGTGACCCCAATGGCCGGAGAGAGCGCATGACCCGCGACCAGATGCTCGCCCACCTTCGCGCCGCCGATGCGGTCGCTCGCGAGGCTGCCGTGCACGGCCACCATCCCTTCGGCGCGGTGCTGGTCGGCCCCGACGACGCAATCCTCATGCGCCAAGGCAACATCGACACCGTGCATCATGCCGAGACCGAGCTTGCGCGGCGCGCGGCGGCAGCCTATCCGCCGGAGTTTCTCTGGACATGCACGCTGGTCTCAACCGGCGAGCCCTGCGCGATGTGCACCGGAACGCTCTACTGGGCCAATATCGGCCGGCTTGTCTATGGGTTCGAGGAGACCGAGCTTCTCGCGCTGACCGGCGACCATCCCGAAAATCCGACGATGAGCCTGTCCGCGCGAATTGTGCTCGGCTCTGGACAGAAGAAGATCGAGGTCCACGGCCCCTTCCCCGAAATCGAGGATGAACTTGTATCGGTGCACCGTGGCTTCTGGCGTCGGTAGTTGTTCCCCACGCCCCGCGAAAGGTCAGAAAGAGCGGACCGGACATAGGCGCAATGTGCGCACTGCTACATGGACTTGAGCGGAACGCCGCCCTTCGTTCGAATGACGCCAACCCGTCAACCCTGCGATACCCTGGTCAAAGCTGACGGCGAACTCCCAAATCCCCAAATTTGCCGCCGCCAGTCAGGCTCGGCGGTTTTGCCCGTATTTATGTCCCCCCAAACCGCCGAGCCGCCCCGGTCAGCCGGCAAACTCCCTCGATTTAGGGGCCCTTCCCAAACTGAATTCAGCCTAGAGCAGCACGACCCTATCCAGCCCCAAGCGTATCCGCTGGCCTTCCGCATAGGACAGCGCGAACGATTCCAGTTCAAATGATCGGGTAAGTTCTTGGCCGCCTTCGGTGACGCGGACGAGCCATTCGCCAGAGACTTCCGCCACTTCGACACGAGCCGACACATTGCGGAACGGAACCACGTTATCCATCGCATGCCTCCCTAGAAAGCAATGGGGAACGTCGATTTTTATAGGACCAGCGAAGTCGTCAGATCAAGTGCGATTGTGGGCTTATTGCTGGCTATCGTCCGCCGCTCCGGTGATCTGGCTAACCGCCACTTCCGAAAGTTTGTGAACCGCCAGCTGCTGAATGAACCATTGGGCATGTTCGCCCCATTCGGCAGGCGAGACGTTGTTTTCGCGGACAGACTTCATGAATGCCTCACGAAGCGCATCAAGATCGAAGATGGAAATGTCCCTGCCAGGCATATAGGGGAATATGCTGGTTGAAACCGGAGCTTCAAGGCAGAGATTGCAAAATCAGTTAACGCGCGGGCGATGCCGTTTATTCAACGGAAAGGGACAGGCCGGGTGAAGGGCCGAGGATCGCTTTCGAATCCGCCCGACTTAGGAGACGGCGGGACCGCTCGATGAGCCGGCGGCTTTCGGACATCACGCTGGCGACTTCCTCTAGGAGCTTTCGCGATTGCTCCTGAGTAAGGTTTACCTGGATGATAGAGGATGCGGTGTTCCAATCCATGGCTTGCCGAACTGCCATGCGCCAAAATGGTTCCGTAGCTTAGCAGAATTATTTTTGTGCCGTCTCCCCTATTTCACTTTGGGTTTGGTCAACCGTATAATCGCCCCATAAAAACCGGTTCAAACCGTGAACAAAGTCTGGCATGGTGCCTGCCATGCCAATCATCTCCCCGATCCTGAACCCTCTGATCGACGGTCGCCAGTCCGAGCGCGCCATGCTGGTGCGGCGGGGCGTGCAGCGGTTGCTGATGCAGATGGGCGCGCATGTGCTGCCTGAGCTGTCGCTGGCCACCGGCCGGCGCGCCGATCTCGTGGCGCTGACGCGGCAGGGCGATATCTGGATCATCGAGATCAAATCCTCGATCGAGGATTTCCGGGTCGACCGAAAATGGCCTGATTACCGGCTGCATTCCGACCGCTTTTTTTTCGCCACACATCCCGGCGTGCCGCCGGAGATTTTCCCGGAAGAATGCGGCTTCATCCTCTCCGACGGCTATGGCGCCGAGATTTTGCGCGATGCGCCCGAGCACCGCATGGCGGCGGCGACGCGGAAGGCGCTGATGCTGCGCATCGCGCGGGCCGGCGCGGCGCGGCTGCTGGCGGCGGAGCTGGCGGGTGTCGCGGTGCCGGCGCTGGAGGGGGAGAGCGAGTAATCGCGGCCCAAAAATTGAAGCCCGCAACTGTCAGATGCTCCAGCCCCGAACGGCTACTCCGCTTCTTCCTCGCCACCCACAGCCGGGGCCATCAGCAGCACCGCGGCACCAAGCAGCGCGGCGATGAAGGAACCCGCGAGGATGCCGACCTTCACCGCGTCCTGCAGCGCCACGTCGTTGGCGAAGGCGAGCAGGCCGATGAACAGGCTCATGGTGAAGCCGATGCCGCACAGGAGCGAAATGCCGATCATGTGCGACCAGCCGGCATGGGCCGGCAGGTCGGCGAGGCCGAAGCGGATGGCGAGCGCGGAGGAACCGAAGACGCCGACCAGCTTGCCGACGACGAGACCGGCCGCGACGCCCAGCGTGAGCGGCTCGATCAGGGCGCTAAAACTCAGGCCGGTGAGCGAAACGCCGGCATTGGCAAAGCCGAAGATGGGGATGACGACGAACGCCACCAGCTTGTGCAGGCCGTGCTCGAGCCGGTGCAGCGGCGAATGGTCCGAGTCCTGGCCTGTTCCGGCGGAACGTTCGAGCGGAATGGTGAGCGCGAGTGCCACACCGGCCAGCGTGGCATGGACGCCGGACCTCAGCACAAGCACCCACAGGATGGCGCCAAGCACGAGATAGGGCACAAGGCTCATCACCCGCATACGGTTGAGCAGGACGAGCACGGCAATGACGGCGAAGGCAGCGCCGAGATAGGCCAGCGACAGGCCGCTGGTGTAGAATATGGCGATGATGATGACGGCGCCCAGGTCGTCGATGATGGCGAGCGCGGTCAGGAAGACCTTCAACGAGGCCGGCACGCGGCTGCCGAGCAGCGACAGAACGCCGAGCGCGAAGGCGATGTCGGTGGCGGTCGGGATCGCCCAGCCGGACAGTGCGGCCGAATTGTTGCTGTTGATGGCGACATAGACCAGCGCCGGCACCACCATGCCGCCGGCCGCCGCGATGCCGGGCAGCACCCGGCGTGGCCAGGTCGAGAGCTGGCCGTCCAGCATCTCGCGCTTGATCTCCAGCCCGACGAGCAGGAAGAACACCGCCATCAGCCCGTCATTGACCCAGTGCGAGACGCTGAGCGGGCCGAGATAGGCGTGGAGAACCGAGAAGTAGGTCCCGGCGAGCGGCGAGTTGGCGACGATCAGGGCAAGGGCGGCGGCCACCATCAGGATGATGCCGCCGGCCGCCTCGCTGTCCAGGAACTCGCGGAAGACGGAAACCGGCCGTCGCTTCAAATCCTCCATGTCGCCTCCATTAAGCAGCTAGTTTCGACTTTGCCGCATTACCCTTTTATAGGCGTTAGCGCTGCCCCCTCACCTGCCTGCCGGCATCCTCTCCCCGGGGCGAGGCACGCTGGCATCAGCGGTTTCGCCAATCGCCAACGTCGCGGCCAGCCGCTTTCGCCCCGTTTACGGGGAGAAATGCCCGGCAGGGCAATGAGGGCGGCGCTGACTTCGACGATCGATGGCCTCCACCGCGAATTCGAAATCGGCGAGTGGTAATCGTTCTGCCTGCCCAGTGATCCTAACGCGGCGCGCGCTTGGCCAGGATCCGCTGCAGCGTGCGGCGATGCATGTTGAGCCGGCGTGCGGTCTCTGAAACGTTGCGCTCGCACATTTCGTAGACACGCTGGATGTGCTCCCAGCGCACGCGGTCGGCCGACATCGGGTTTTCCGGTGGCGCGGCGCGCTCGCCGGTGGTGCGTGTCAGTGCCGCAAAGACATCGTCGGCATCGGCGGGCTTCGACAGATAGTCGACGGCGCCGAGTTTCACCGCGGTCACCGCGGTGGCGATGTTGCCGTAACCGGTCAGGATGATGGTGCGGGAGTCCTCGCGCTTTTCGCGGATGGCGGCGACGACATCGAGGCCGTTGCCGTCGCCCAGCCGCATGTCGACCACCGCATAGGCGGGCGGATTGGCGCGCGCCTTGCCCACGGCCTCCTCGACGCTCTCCGCCGTCTCGACCACGAAACCCCTGGTTTCCATGGCACGGGCCAGNCCTTGCCCACGGCCTCCTCGACGCTCTCCGCCGTCTCGACCACGAAACCCCTGGTTTCCATGGCACGGGCCAGACGGGTCAGGAACGGCTTGTCGTCATCGACGATCAGAAGCGAGGTGTCCTCGCCTTCAACCATAGGCCCACTGTTCTCATCGCCTGTCATCGTCTCGAAAATTCCTGCTGCCTTATTTTTACGCAGATATAGTTTTGCGGGGCCATTGTCCAATTTACGCAGTGTCAAACATGGTGGCTGGGGCCGATTCCGGGTTCAGGAAGATGCTTCTCGGCCACGAAATCCGCACCACGGCTCCTTCGCCGAGGCCGCTCGAATTGCGAAAGTCGAGCGTGGCGCCCGAACGTTCGAGCAATGTCTTGGCGATGAACAGGCCGAGCCCGAGGCCGCCTCCAGCTTCCGTGCCCTGGCGTGTCGACATGTAGGGTTCGCCAATACGGTCGATGATCTCGGGCGGGAAACCCGGGCCGTCATCGGTGATCGAGAAGGAGACCATCACCTCGTCCCAGCTCCAGCGCACGGTGACGCTCTTGCGGGCGAAGTCGACGGCGTTCTCGACCAGATTGCCGAGGCCGTAGATGACGCCGGGATTGCGGCGCCCGACCGGCTCCGGCCCGGTTCGCTCGCCTGGGCGAAGCTTGATCGAGATGCCGAAGTCGCGATGTGGCGCGGTCACCTCCTCGACCAGCGAGGTCAGCGGCAGGCGGGATAGATGCGCCTCGCCCTCCGACGACAGGCTGGTCAGGCGCTTGAGGATTTCACGGCAGCGCTCGCTCTGAGAGCGCAGCAGCTTCACGTCTTCCCCGTATTTCGGATCGCTGCCGAGCGCCTTTTCCATCTCCTTGGCGACGAGCGTGATGGTGGCGAGCGGGGTGCCGAGTTCGTGCGCCGCCGCCGCCGCCAGCCCGTCGAGCGCGGAAAGGTGCTGCTCGCGCTGCAGCACCAGTTCCGTGGCGGCGAGCGCGTTGGCCAATAGCCGGGCTTCGGCGGCCACCCTGAAGGCGTACATGGCGGTGAAGGCGATGGAGGACAGCACCGCCATCCACATGCCGGCGACATAGATGAAGGGCATCACCAGGGGCGCGCCTTCGTACCAGGGCAGCGGCAGATGGCGAAAGACCAGCAAGGTCGCCGCGATCATCACCAGCCCGCCGAGGATGGCGGTGAGGCGAAGGGGCAGCGACGTCGCCGAAATGACGACGGGCACGGTCATCAGCAGCGAGAACGGATTGGTCAAGCCGCCGGTCATGTAGAGCAGGCCGGCAAGCTGAAGGCTGTCGAAGATCAGGATGCCGAAGGCGGCGAACGGGGTGAGCCGGTGCGCGGCCGGAAAGCGAAAGGCCAGAAACAGGTTCATCCAGGCCGAACAGGCGATGAGGGCAAAACACAGACTGACCGGCAGCGGGAATTTCAGGCCGTAGGCAACGACGAGCACCGTCACGCTCTGGCCGACAATGGCCAGCCAGCGCAGCCGGATCAGCGTGTTGAGGCGCAGTCGCTGGCTTTGCTGGAAGTCGGGCGTGTTCAGGATGTTGATCATGGCCATGGATTACAGCCGCCAACCAGCAAAGGCTAGGTCCCGCGCGGCTTGGCGCGGGCGGTGGCGGCGGCGAGCAATGGGTTTTCCGGCCAGACATGCTTTGGATAGCGGCCGCGCATGTCGGCGCGCACATCGGTCCAGGAGCCGCGCCAGAAGCCCGGCAGGTCTCGCGTCGTCTGGATCGGCCGGTGCGCCGGCGACAACAGTTCAAGCGTCAAGGGGACGGTGCCGTTGGCGATCGACGGATGACTATCGAGGCCGAATAATTCTTGCACGCGCACCGCCAGAACCGGCCATTCGCCGTCATAGCGGATCGGCACATGGCTGCCCGACGGGGCATCGAAATGAGTCGGCGCCAGCGCTTCGATCTTGCGTTGCAGGTCATGCGGCACGAGCGACGCCAGCCCGGCCGGAACAATTCCGGGTTCAATGGCGGCCAGGGATGCCGCACCGGACAGAAAAGGCAGCAGCCAGTCGTCGAGGCGCGCGATGAGCGCTTCCTCCGACATGTCGGGCCAGGGCGCGCCTAAGCCCTTGTGCAGCCAGGACAGCCGGTGGCGCAGCATCCGCGCCTCCTTGCTCCAGGTCAGAAGGGAAAGCCCATGCTCGCGCAAGGCCTCGATGATGGCGCGGTCGGCATCGGCGCCGGCCGGCGGCGGCAGCATGCGTTCGGCTAGCGTGATGGCGCCAAGGCGCACGGTTTCGCGCACCCGCACGGCGCGCCTGTCGCGATCGAAACTCGTCTGCTTACGAGTTTCGATCCTGCCGCCAAGTGCTGCCCGGATGTCCTCCTCGCTGCTTGCCGCCGCCGCCGTAATGCGGGCATTCTGCGCCTTGCCCTGCAGGTCCGCGACGACCAGAAACGGCTCGCCCGCCAGCGGGTCGCCGGCGTCGAGCGTGGCGCCGGAACCGTTGGCCAGCACGAAACGGCCGCGCTCGCCGCGCGCCTTGGCGACGCGGTCCGGCCAGGCGTGGATGAGCAGGGTTCCGGCTGGAACAGCTCCGCTGGTCTTCGCACCGCCTACCTGCCTGGCCAGGCGCTCGGCAAGCTGGCGCGCCGACGTGGCACGCGGCGATCTTTCCGCGCGAAAGCGCATCAGCCGCCGTTCGAGGTCGGCACCGTCACCGCCAAGGCCGCGCTCGGTCAGCAGTACGGCAAGCATGGCCGCCTCACCACCATGACCGCTGCTGGCCGCCTCGGCGACCATATGCGCCAGCCGTACCGGCAGAGCGAGCTTGCGCATCGAAGCGCCCGCGTCCGTCAACCGCCCTGCTTCATCAATGGCCTCAAGGGCCCGCAAAAGCGACCCTGCTTCATTCAGCGCGGGAGCCGGCGGCGGATCGAGGAAAGCAAGACTGGTTGGATCAGCGACACCGAAGGCGGCGCAGTCGAGCAGCAGGCCCGACAGGTCCGCCTCGAGGATTTCCGGGGGTGTGAAGGCGGGAAGTGCCGCCGTCTGCTCGGCACGCCACAGCCGGATGGCGACGCCGGCCTGCGTGCGGCCGGCCCGGCCGGCGCGCTGGTCGGCGGAGGCCTTGCTGACGCGCACGGTTTCCAATCTGGTCAGTCCGCTGGCCGGCTCATAGCGCGGCAGCCGCGACAGGCCGGAATCGATAACGACGCGCACGCCGTCGATGGTTATGGAGGTCTCGGCGATGGAGGTCGCCAGCACCACCTTTCGGCGGCCTGGCGGCGCCGGCTTGATCGCCGCGTCCTGCGCCTTGCCGTCGAGCTGGCCATAGAGCGGCACGATATCAGTGTCGGCGTCGACCTTGCCGGCCAGCCGCTCGGCGGTGCGCTCGATCTCGCGCTGGCCGGGCAGGAAGGCAAGCACGCTGCCGCTCTCGTCGGCAAGGGCGAAGCGGATCGCCTTGGCCATGGCGTCCTCGATCGGGGTGCCGGCCGGCCGCTCGTCGTATCTGACATCGACGGGGAAGGCGCGGCCCTCGCTTTCGATCACCGGCGCGCCGGACAGGAGTTTCGCGACCCGTGCGCCGTCGAGCGTTGCCGACATCACCAGCAGACGCAGATCCGGCCGCAGCGCGCCTTGCACATCGAGGGCGAGAGCGAGACCGAAATCGCCGTCGAGCGAGCGCTCGTGGAATTCGTCGAAAATGACGGCCGAAACGCCGGCCAGTTCAGGGTCGTCGAGGATCATGCGCGCCAGCACGCCCTCGGTGACGACCAGGATTTTCGTCCGCGCCGAAGTGCGGTTTTCCATGCGCATGGCGTAGCCGATGGTGGCGCCGGGCTCTTCCCCCAGCAACTCGGCCATGCGGCGCGCGGCGGCGCGGGCGGCGAGCCGGCGCGGTTCGAGCAAGACGATCTTGCCCGTGCCCAGCCAGGGCGCATCGAGCAGCGCCAAGGGCACCAGCGTGGTCTTGCCAGCGCCGGGCGGCGCGACCAGCACGGCGCTGTTGCCAGAGCCGAGCGCCTCGCTCAGCGCCGGCAGCACGGCGGACACCGGAAGTTCCGGCAAGGGTTTGGTCGTCATTACGCCCGCATATCAGCGGTCGCGGGCGCCGTGCAACTTTATCGCACCAGGGCCTTGTTTAGAGCCGTGCGCGGGAAAACGGATTCCAGCGCACCGTGCCCAGCCGCACCTCCTCGCGCACCATGGTCAGCAGGCCCGATCCGCCGACGACGGCGAGGCCGACCAGCGACAGCCAGTCTGGATATTCCCGGAAGAACAGCGCGCCGAGGATGACCGCCCAGACGATCTGCGAATAATGAGTCGGCGCAATCCGGTTGGCCGGAGCGTATTTGGCGGCCAGCAACTGCAGCAATTGCCCACAGGCGGTGAAGGCGCCCGCCATCACCAGCCATGCCAGCTGTTTTCCATCGGGGACGGTGAAGGAGGTCGCGGCGGCACCGATGCCGTTGAACAGCAGTCCATAGCCGATCAGCACGCCGAGCATGGTCGTTCGTTTTTCCTGCTGCGCCAGCGACCGCATCAGGATGACGTTGGTGGCGGCGAGAAAAGCGATGGTGAAAGCGGCAAGGTGACCAAGGTGCAACTCGCGAAAGCCCGGCCTGACAACCAGCATGACGCCGGCAAAGCCGGCGACCACCGCGAGCCAGCGCCAGGGCCCGACCTTTTCCTTGAGGATCACGGTGGACAGAATGGTGACGCAGAGCGGCGCCAGAAAGATGAGCGCATAGGTCTCGGCCAGCGGAATGGTGGTGAAAGCATAGACGCTGAGCACGCCCGACGCGATGCCGGCCCAGGCCCGCGCCTGCACCGCCCAGGGACGTTTGGCGCGCCAGAAATCACGCCAGCGCTCGTTGGCCGGCCGGCTGAAAAAGAGGAAGCAGCCGGCAAACAATGTCGAGAAGAAGCCGATCTCGAACACCGTGAATTGGCCGCCCAGGCTCTTGATAACGGCATCGCTGCCCGAATAGCTTGCATAGGCGATCAGGGCGAGCAGGATTCCGTTCGGCACGTTTTTTCATTTCCGGGGAGAGAGAGTTGAAAATACTGGCGCTCGGTGCCCATCCAGACGACATCGAGATCTTCATGTTCGGTACGATGGCCGCCTATGCCGCGCAAGGCGCGGAACTCACTTTTGCCGTGGCCACCGATGGTGCCAGGGGCGGCACGGGCGATCCCGCTGTTCTGGCTCGTGTCCGGCGCGAGGAGGCAATGGCCGCGGCCGCGCTGCTCGGGGCGGCACCACGCTTCCTCGACTTTCCCGATGGCGGGCTTGTGGCCGACGCCGCACTGATCGATGCGCTGAAAACGCTGGTCAGCGAGATCGGGCCGGACTTGGCGATCACGCACGGGCCCAATGACTATCACGCCGACCACCGCGCGCTGTCGGACGGCGTGCGCATCGCTGCTTCCTTCGGAGTTCCGGTGCTGCATGCCGACACGATGGGCGGAACCGGATTCTCGCCGACGCACTATGTCGATATTTCCGTCCATGCCGACATCAAGGCCAAGGCGATCCGCATGCACCAGTCGCAGGACCCGGACCGCTTCGTCGAGATTGCACTGACGCAGAACCTTTTCCGCTCGGGCCAGTGCAACGGCGCGCACGGTTCGCTGGCCGAAGCTTTCCGGTTCGAGCCGACGTTTCCCTTCGGCGACGTCCGCGCGCTGCTGCCGCCGGCGCCGCCGATCCGGACGGTGATGGTGAGCACCAAACGGGTCGACTGAACCCGCGGACGATCGGCCAGACGTATCCCATTCCGCGCTCGTCCCCCTGACGCCCGGCGCTTTTCCCAACATTTTCAGAGACCGGCTTCAGCATGTTGCGGCGCAGCAACGAATTCGCTTGCCTTGTTTAGTAAAAATTGCATCACTAAACAAATTACTAAACATTGGCGATGCGACCACGCCGCCATGTTTGGGCCTCTGAGGAGAGAGGTTGAGGGATCTTGAGACCGTCATCCGGACGTGTTTCGCAAATGGGAGGAAGGCATGAAATCGAGCTTGAAACTGGCGTTGGGACTGACCTCGGCTATCGCAGCATCGACAGCCGTCTCGAACGCCGCGCACGCTGAAGACCTGACGCTGTGCTGGGCCGCCTGGGACCCAGCCAACGCGCTGGTTGAACTGTCCAAGGACTTCACCAAGGAAACCGGCATCGGCATGAAATTCGAATTCGTGCCGTGGACCAACTATGCCGACCGTTTCCTCAACGAATTGAACTCGCACGGCAAGCTCTGCGACCTGATCATCGGCGACAGCCAGTGGATCGGCGGCGCCGCCGAGAATGGCCATTACGTCAAGCTGAACGACTTCTTCGACAAGGAGAAGATCAGCATGGATGACTTCGTGCCGGCGACCGTCGTCGGCTATTCGGAATGGCCGAAGAACACGCCCAACTACTGGGCGCTGCCGGCCATGGGCGACGTCGTCGGCTGGACCTACCGCAAGGACTGGTTCTCCAAGCCCGAACTGCAGAAGGAATTCAAGGAGAAGTATGGCTGGGACCTCGGCCCGCCGGCCACTTTCGACCAGCTGAAGCAGATCGCCGAATTCTTCCAGAAGCGGCAGGTCGACGGCAAGACGGTCTATGGCGCCTCGATCTACACCGAGCGCGGCTCGGAAGGCATCACCATGGGCGCCATGGACGTGCTCTACAGCTACGGCTTCCAGTACGAGAACCCGAAGAAGCCGTACGAGATGGAAGGCTTCGTCAATTCGCCAGACGCGGTCAAAGGTCTGGAATTCTACAAGGCGCTCTACGATTGCTGCACCCCTCCGGGCGCCTCGAACAGCTACATGGGTGAAGGCGTCGATGCCTTCAAATCCGGCCAGGTGGCGATGCACATGAACTTCGCCTTCACATGGCCGGGCCTGCAGAAGGACGAGAATGTCGGCGGCGACAAGATCGGCTATTTCGTCAATCCAAAGGGTCCCGGTGGCGCCCAGTTCGCCCAGCTCGGCGGCCAGGGTATTTCGGTGGTCTCCTATTCCGACAAGCAGGAATCGGCGCTGAAATATATCAAGTGGTTCGCCAACAAGGACGTGCAGGCCAAGTGGTGGTCGCTCGGCGGTTATTCCTGCCTTAACGCGGTGGTGAAGGATCCGAAATTCCCGGCCAGCCAGCCTTATGCGCAGACCTTCCTCGACTCGATGGCGATCGTGAAGGACTTCTGGGCCGAGCCGAGCTACGCGCCGCTGCTGCAAGCCTCGCAGAAGCGCTTCCATGACTATGTCGTTGCCGGCCAGGGTTCGGCCAAGGATGCTCTCGACGGCCTGGTCAAGGACTGGACGCAGGTCTTCCAGGACGACGGCAAGATGTAGCCGCGGCAACCGCAAGGCTCCTCCCGAGCCATGACCACGCGTCCCGTGCCGCCCTTGGCACGGGACGCGGTTCAGATAAATTCCATGACAGAGACGAACGAAGTGACCGAAGCAGGACTGACCATGCTCAATCGGACCGCGGACACCGTTGCCCGGGCGACCCCGGAACCGCTGGCTCGCAAGGTCCGGGGCATCAGCGACAAGGGCCTCGCCTGGCTGTTCATCTCGCCGACGATCCTGTTGCTGCTTGCCATCAACATCTTCCCGCTGTTCTGGGCGATCTACCTGTCTTTCACCAATTTTCGCGCCAACCGCCCGAACGAGGTGGTGAAGAACCTCGGTTTCGCCAATTACCAGCGCATCCTTGGCGACCAGGACATCTGGATCGCCATGCAGACGACAGCGCATTTCGTGTTCTGGACCATCCTCTTGCAGACGCTGATCGGCTTCACGCTGGCCTGGCTGATCGACCGCAAGTTTCGCGGCCACGCTTTCTGGACGACGCTGATCCTGGTGCCGATGATGCTGTCGCCGGCCGTGGTCGGCAATTTCTGGCGCTTCCTCTACGAGCCGCAGATCGGCCTGTTTTCCTATGTCGTCTCGTTCGTGTCGGGCATTCCGCCGACAAGCATCCAGATGCTTTCCAACGTCTCGCTGGCGCCGTGGTCGATCATCATCGTCGATACCTGGATGTGGACGCCCTACGTGATGCTGATCTGCCTCGCGGGCCTGCGCTCGATTCCCGAATATATTTATGAGGCGGCCGAGGTCGACCGCGCATCCAACTGGCGGCAGTTCTGGTCGATCACGCTGCCAATGGCGCTGCCCTTCATCATGCTGGCGGTGCTGTTTCGCGGCATCGAGAACTTCAAGATGTTCGACATGGTCAACCTGCTCACCGGCGGCGGGCCGGGTTCGACCACCGAAGTCGCCTCGATCACGCTGAAACGGCAGGCCTTCGAGAGCTGGCGCACCGGCTATTCCTCTGCCTTCGCCATCATCCTGTTCGTCGCGGTGTTCGGTCTCGCCAACATCTACGTCAAGGCGCTCAACAAGGTGAAGCAGAGATGAGCCTGACCACAGCCCATTCGGTCGTCGCGCCCTCGTCGAATTCGAAGCGCATCGCCGGCGCCATCATCATCGCCTACGCGCTGATCTCGATCGTGCCGCTCTTGTGGATCTTCGCCACCAGCTTCAAGACGCCGCCGGATTCGATCGCCTATCCGCCCAAGATCGTGTTCCAGCCGAGCATCGAGGGCTACTGCAACCTGTTCACGACGCGCACCAGGCAGACGCCTGAATATATCAACTCGCTCGGACCGGCGACGGGCTTCTGCGACGAGACTGTGCGCAAGCGCAACATGGTGATCGCCGGACCATCCAACTTCCTGCCGCGCTTCATCAATTCGCTGATCATCGCCTTCGGCTCGACCTTCTGCGCCGTGTTCCTCGGGACATTGTCGGCCTACGGCTTCTCGCGCTTCAAGGTGCCGCTCGCCGACGACCTTCTGTTCTTCATCCTATCGACACGCTTCATGCCGCCGATCGCTGTCGCGATTCCCATCTACCTGATGTACCGCGAGCTTGGCCTGTCGGACACNCCGCCCTTCATTCCGACCATCATAGGCGAAGGCGGCCAGGACTGGCCGGCCGTGGCGGCCGGCACGACGATCTTCCTGGTTCCAATCCTGGTCTTCACCATCCTACTCCGCAAGCAATTGCTGCGCGGCATCACCTTCGGCGCGGTGCGCAAATGAGCATGACACAATCCGCAAAACGCAAATCGCGCTGGCCCCGTTGGGCCAGACGCGGGCTGATGGAAAACATTGCCACGGCGCTTATCGCCATCGGCTTCCTGATGCTGTTCCAGCCTTTCGCGCTGTCGCTCTATACCTATTCCTTCATCACCATGCTTGCCGGCACGGTGATGTTCATCATCGTCTCGAAGTTTCCGGAATAATCCATGGCCGAAATTCGCGTCCAACATCTGAGAAAGGCCTTCGGCGATTTCGTCGCCGTGCAAGACTCCAACTTCGTCGTCGAGGATGGCGAGTTCTTCGTCATGCTCGGACCGTCGGGCTGCGGCAAGACCACCACCTTGCGCATGATCGCCGGGCTTGAGCTGCCGACCGGCGGCCAGATCCTGCTCGGCGGCGACGACGTCACCATGCTCAGGGCCCGCGAGCGCGACATCGCCTTCGTCTTCCAGCTCTTCGCGCTCTATCCGCATATGAACGTGCGCAAGAACATCGGCTTCCCACTTTTGGCGCAAGGCATGCCCTCGGCCGAGATCCGCACCCGCGTCGAGGAAACGGCGAAGCTTCTGCGCATCGACCATCTGCTCAACAAATCCGTATCCGGTCTCGCCGGCGGCGACCGCCAGCGCGTCGCGCTTGGCCGCGCCATCGTGCGGCGGCCGAAATGCTTTCTGATGGACGAGCCGCTCGGAACGCTCGACACCGAGTTCCGTGACCTAATGGTCCATGAACTGCGCGAGTTGCACAATCGGATCCACGCGACGACCGTGTACGTCACACATGACCAGATGGAAGCGATGTCGATGGCCGACAAGATCGCCGTCATGAACCACGGCGTCATCGAGCAGTTCGGCACACCGCGCGAGATCTACGACCGCCCCGCTACCATGTTCGTGGCCGATTTCATCGGCTCCCCGCCGATGAATTTTTTGAAATTTGGCGGTGGACTTACAAAAGGTGCGAAGGAGGTAGTCGTCCAAGGGGCGACCGTGGCGGTGCCTGAGGTGCGCGAGGACGTAGCACCTGCCGACATGGCGCTCGGCATTCGCCCCGAACACATCCGCTTCGACGATGCATCCAAGCTGCGCGGCGCCATCTACGGCACCGAATACCTCGGCACCACCCAGATCGTCGCGGTGGAAACGGCGGACGGCATCATCAAGGCGCGGGTGCCGGCCGAAATCCGGCTCAATGCTGGCGACCATGTCGGCCTGACACTGAACAGCGCGCGACTGTCGCTGTTCGAAAAAGGCTCCGGGCGCGCGGTGAGAACGGCAATCCACGACACCGCCTCTCAGGGGAGAGCGCAGCATGGCTGACGTGCACATCAAAGGCGTGACCAAAAGCTTCGGCGACCATGTCGCCGTCAGTGGGCTCGACCTGCATATATCGGACGGCGAATTCGTCGTGCTGCTGGGGCCGACCGGCGCCGGCAAGACGACCACACTGCGGCTGATTGCAGGGCTGGAACGGCCGGATGCAGGCACGATCGAGATCGGCGGCCACAATGCCACGACCCTGTCGCCGGCCGAACGCGACACAGCCTTCGTCTTCCAGCAATATTCGCTCTATCCGCATCTGTCGGTGTTCGACAACCTCGCCTTCCCACTGCGCTCGCCGGCGCGGAAAATACCGGAAGACCAAATCCGCCGCCGGGTCGAGGAGGTCGCGAAGATGGTGCGAATCCATCACAAGCTTGCCAACCGTTCGACCAAATTGTCGGGCGGCGAAATGCAGCGCGTCGCCATCGGCCGCGCGCTGGTGCGCAAGCCTTCCATCTACCTGATGGACGAGCCGCTGTCGTCGCTCGACGCCAAGCTGCGCGCGGATCTCAGACTCGAATTGAAGCGCATCCAGTCCGAGCTCGGTGCTACCATGCTCTACGTCACGCACGACCAGATCGAGGCGATGACCATGGCCGATCGCATCGGCATCCTCGCCGACGGCGTGCTGGTGCAGATCGGTTCACCACGAACCATTTATTCGGAACCGGCAAATCTGCATGTCGCAGCACGGCTCGGCCAGCCGGCCATCAATCTTTTGCCGACGGGGCTACTTCCCGATGGCGGCGCGCCGGCCGGCACCAGGACGATTGGCGCGCGCACCGAGCACCTGGCGATCGAGAAGGCCGTGAATGGCCATGCTGATGGCGTCGTCGACTGGGTCGAGCATCTCGGCGACCAGAACCATCTGCATGTGACGGTGGGGCAGAAGAAGCTGGTGACCCTGACCGATCCCGACACCGATCTGGCGCAAGGCGACAAAGTGGTGATCCGCTACCGCTCGCCGCTCTATTTCGGCGCCGACGGACAACGACTGATGTGACCGGTTTCGGCGCCCGCCAAGGCGGACGCCGGCTTCTGATTGAAGATTGCGAATACGGGACGAATTCGATGAAGCACTTTTTCAACCGCAGGGAAACGATTGTCACCGAGGCCCTGGACGGCCTGTTGCGCACCATTGGCTCAGGCGACCTCGCGCGCCTCGACGGGTATCCCGAGATCAAGGTCGTGCTGCGCGCGGATTGGGACAAGTCCAAGGTTGCCGTCGTCTCCGGCGGCGGCGCCGGGCACGAGCCGTCGCATGCCGGCTTCGTCGGCATGGGCATGCTGACGGCGGCGGTTTCGGGCGAGATATTCGCCTCGCCCAGCGTCAAAGCTGTGCTGGCGGCCATTCGCGCGGTCACCGGACCGGCCGGTTGCCTGCTGATCGTCAAGAACTACACCGGAGACCGGCTCAATTTCGGCCTCGCTGCCGAGAAGGCGCGCGCCGAAGGTTTTGCCGTCGAGATGGTGATCGTCGCCGACGACATCGCGCTGCCCGACATCGCCCAGCCGCGCGGCGTTGCCGGCACATTATTCGTGCACAAGATATCAGGCCACCTGTCGGAAGCCGGAAAGGACCTGGTATCCGTCGCGGCGGCCGCGCGCGCGGCGGCAAAGGATATCATCTCGCTCGGCATGTCGTTGTCGTCCTGCTCCATTCCCGGCCAGCCGCACGAGGACAGGTTTGGCGAAGACGATGGCGAGCTCGGCCTCGGCATCCACGGTGAGCCCGGCGTCGAGCGCATCGCGGTACAGAGCGCCGACAAGTTGGTGGCTGTCATGGCGGAGCGCCTCGCGGGGCGGCTCGACGCGAAAGCGGACCATGCCTTGCTGATCAACAATCTCGGCTCCGTGCCGCCGCTCGAAATGTCGCTGGTTGCCAATGCGGTGCTTGCCTCCCCGCTGGCAAAGACAGTGAAGTTCACCATCGGTCCCGGATCGTTGATGACGGCACTCAATATGAACGGGTTCTCGCTGTCGCTGATCCGGCTCGATGCGGCACGCGAGGCCGCCTTGCTAGCGCCGGTCGGCCCGCCCGCCTGGATGCCGGCCAAGCCGCTCGTCGCGCCCGCTGTCGTACCCATGGCGAAGGCAGCCGGACAAAGCTCACATAGGGCCAGCCAGGATGCCGGCACCAAGCGCTTGATCGTCACGGTCTGCGAGAAGCTGATTTCGCTCGAAGCGGCATTGAACGGACTGGACGCCAAGGCGGGCGACGGCGACACCGGCTCGACCGTGGCGACCGGCGCACGCAGCATTCTTGATCGGCTCGACACGCTGCCGCTTGCCGATCCCGCGGCGACCTTAGGTGCAGTGGGCGACATATTGAGCGCATCGATGGGCGGCTCCAGCGGGGTGCTGCTGTCGATCTTCTTCACGGCGGCGGGGCGGGCCTTGGACGGTGGCGCCGGTGTGCCCAAGGCCCTGCTCGCCGGGCTTGAACGCCTGACCTTCTACGGTGGCGCCAAACCCGGCGATCGCACCATGATCGATGCGCTGGAGCCGGCCTTGAAGGCCCTCGACGGCAAGGGCCTTGGCGACGCGGCGGCAGCAGCCCGGCGCGGTGCGGAGGCCACCGCGGCCATGGAGAAGGCAAAAGCCGGGCGGTCCGCCTATGTCGGTGCCGGATTGCAGGGCGTGGTCGATCCCGGTGCTCATGCCGTGGCAGAGGTGTTCGCGGCCGCCGCCACACTGCTTGTCACGGCCTGACGCATGCACCAGTTGTCGAACGACCGTTCTTTCGCTACTGCCGGCGAGGTGCAAACCGGGAATTCGGGCGACACGACGGCGCTGGACCTTTCGAGGCTTATCACGGCCGCCGCGGATGCGATTGCCGCGCACGCCGAGGAATTGACCGCGCTCGACCAGGCGATCGGCGACGGCGACCACGGGCTGAACATGAAGCGCGGCTTCGACGCCGTACGGGCCGAGGCCGATGTGTTCGCCGCGAAGCCAATGCCGGATGCCCTGAAGGCTATTGGCACCAAGCTGGTGATGACGGTGGGCGGCGCTTCCGGCCCGCTCTTCGGCACGCTGTTCATGGCGCTCGGCAAGGAGATTTCGGTGGAACCCGACCGCGCCAATCTGACGGCTGCCTTCGGCAAGGCGATCGACGCGGTGGCAGCGCGCGGCAAGTCGCAGGTAGGACAAAAAACCATGCTGGATGTTCTGCGACCGGTGCATGACGCCTTGGCCGGGGGAAGGACGGCGGCTGAAATAGCCGATATCGCCGACGCCGCGGCCGAGGCGACGGTGCCGATGAAGGCACTGCGCGGTCGCGCCTCGTTCCTCGGAGACCGCTCGATCGGCCATATGGATGCCGGCGCGCGCTCGACCGCGCTGCTGGTGCGCACGCTGGCGCAAATCATCGGGGGCAAGGCATGAGCAATGTCGGGATCGTGATCGTGTCGCATTCGCCGCTGGTCGCCCAGGGCACGGCCGACATGGTACGCCAAATGGTCGGCGACGAGGTGCCGCTTGCGTGGTGCGGCGGAAACGGCCATGGCGGGCTCGGCACCAATGTCGAGGCGATCATGGGCGCCATCGACAAGGCCTGGTCGGACGCCGGCGTCGCCGTACTTGTCGATCTCGGCGGCGCCGAGACCAATTCGGAAATGGCGGTGGAATTGATCGGCGAGCCGCGTGCGCACAAAATCATCGTCTGCAACGCGCCGATCGTCGAGGGCGCGGTGATGGCGGCGACCGAGGCATCCGGTGGCGCCTCGCTCCGGGAAGTGGTCGCGACGGCGCACGAATTGTCGCCGTCATGAGCGAACGGGATTTTTGAACACATGTCCGCAATGGCCGAAGCGACTGTCCTGATCACCCACGATGTGGGCCTGCATGCGCGTCCTTCGGTCAAGTTCACCAAGCTGGCCAAGAGCTTTGCCGCCGAGGTGGAGATTGCACTCGCCGCCAACGGCCCATGGTTCGATGCAAAAAGCATCGTCAAGGTGATGGCGGCCAAGGCTCCGAAGGGCACGGTGCTGCACATCAGGGCCAACGGCGATGGTGCCGGTGATGCTATCCGCGCGCTGGTCGAACTGGTGCAGCGCAATTTCGACGAGGACGCCGGCCATGTCCGCTCGGCTTGAGGCCGATCCGCGCCTGCGCTCACCCGCTGGGAATGCGTGCCATGCGCATTGAGGGTGTTCCTGCCTCGGCCGGCTATGCAGAGGGGCCTCTGTTCGACCTCGGCCGGCCCGCGCGCGTTTACGCTAGCAAGGCAAGCTCCGTCGAGGAGAGGACGTCCCTGGAGGCCGCGATCGGCAAGGCGGTGAACCGGCTCGTGGACATGGTCGGCACCGCCGAGAAAGACGCCGCCGGCATACTCGAATTCCACATCGCCATGTTGGAAGACGACGCGCTGAGCGGGCCGGCCTTCGCATCGATCTCTTCCGGAACACCCGCCGACGCGGCCTGGCGGCAGGCGCTCGATGCCGAGATCGCCGGCTACGAGGCATCGGACCAGGATTATTTCCGCGCCCGCGCCACGGATCTGCGCGACATCAGGGACCAGGTGCTGCGCGGCCTGACCGAGGACGGTGGCATTACGGCACCGGCTGGCGCCATCCTCTACGGCGAGGACATCGCGCCGACGCGCTTTCTCGAAACCGACTGGAGCCATGGTGGCGGCATCGCCCTGAAGGCAGGCAGCACCGCCAGCCATGTCGCCATGCTGGCGCGCTCGCGTGGCGTGCCGATGGTCGTGGGCCTGCGCGAGCCGCTCACCGGTGTTACCGACATGGCACTGCTCGACGCGGAGCACGGCAATATCGTCCTGGCACCCTCGCCGGCCGAGATCGGCTCGTTCCGGCAGTCGTCCTCTTCCTTCATCGCCAGCCAGGGTAAGGCACGGACGTTTCTGGCGCGGCCGGCCGTGACAAAAAACGGCACCGCGGTGCGCGTACAGGTCAACATCGCCGACCCTAGGGATGTCGATACCATCGACATCGCGACCTGCGACGGTGTCGGCCTGATGCGCACCGAATTCCTGTTCGGCAAGACGCTGCCGGATGAGGAGACGCAATATCGTGCCTATCGCAAGGTGCTGGAATGGGCCGGCGAAAAACCGGTGACGATCCGTACCGTCGACGCCGGCGGCGACAAGCCGGTGCCGGGCTTCACCGTCGAGGAAGGCAATCCATTCCTTGGCCTGCGCGGCATCAGGCTGTCGCTGGCCAGGCCCGACATATTCCGGATTCAAATCAGGGCATTGCTGCGCGCCGCGCCGCACGGCAATCTCAAGATCATGTTTCCGATGATCGCCACATCCGCAGAGTATGAGAGCGCCGCCGCCTTGTTCGCCGAGGAGCGGGCGGCCCTTGCCGCGCGCGGCATCGCGCAAAAAATGCCGCCGCTCGGCATCATGGTCGAAGTGCCTTCGGTGGCCATCGCGCCGGAGGCGTTTACCGGCGTCGCCTTCCTGTCGATCGGTTCCAACGATCTGACGCAATATGTGATGGCGGCCGCGCGCGACAATGCCGCCGTGGCACACCTGAATTCAGTCCGCCATCCTGCGGTGTTGAGGCTGATCGCCTCGGTCGCGGCCTTTGGACGGGAGACCGGGATTGTCGTCAGCCTGTGTGGCGATGCCGGCGGCGACCCCGCTTCGATTCCCTCTCTGCTGGAAGCCGGTCTGCGCGATCTTTCCGTGGCGCCGGCGCAACTCGCCATGGCCAAGGCGGCCATAGCCGACGTTCCGGTCTAGGCACGGCAGGCATGGCCGACATCAAACCCGAACCCGGTTCCGAAGAAGCGATCCGCGCCTACAAGACGATCCTGTCGCAGGTTATCGACCAGCGGCCGTCCGGCATGCGCCAGCGGCTCGCCGATGCGCTTGGCAAGCATCGCAGCTTCGTCACGCAGATTTCGAGCCCGAGCTATTCGATTCCCATCCCGTCGAAACATCTGCCGGCCATCTTTTCCGTCTGCCATTTCAGCCAGGCCGAGCGGGACCAGTTTCTTGCCGCCTATCACCAGGCACATCCCGGGAAGATCTCGGTCGCCGCGGGCGCGCGCAAGACAAGGCACGTTTCGCTCATCGTGCCGGATTTCGGCGACGACAAGCAGAATGCAGCGCTCGACCGCGCGATCAACGAATTCATCCAGAAGGTCACCAGCATCACCGGCAAGAGCGGCTGAACGACCCCTTGATGCCAGGCTATTTCGGGAGGAGACGGCCGTGAAGAAATTCATGAACTCGGTGGACATGGTACTGACCGAGAGCCTCGACGGTTTCGCGGCCGCCCATGCCGACATCCTGATGCTTGGCGAGGAGCACAAATTCATCCGCCGCAAGATGCTCAAGCCGGGCAAGGTGGCGCTGATCTCCGGCGGCGGCTCCGGCCACGAGCCCCTGCATGGCGGCTTTGTCGGCCATGGCATGCTGGACGCCGCCTGTCCCGGCCAGGTGTTCACCTCGCCGACACCGGATCAGATGCTGGCGGCCGCGCAAGCCGTCGACACCGGCGCCGGCTGCCTGTTCATCGTCAAGAACTACGAAGGCGACGTGATGAACTTCGAGATGGCGGCGGAGATGTCCGACGGCGTGCTGCAGGTCGTCACCAATGACGACGTCGCCGTCGAGAATTCGTCTTACACGACCGGGCGTCGCGGCGTGGCGGGCACGCTGGTGGTGGAAAAGATCGTCGGCGCCGCGGCCGAGCACGGGATGGCGTTGCTGGCGTTGAAGGCGCTGGGCGACCGCGTCAACGACGCCACCCGCTCGATGGGCGTGGCGTTGACCAGCGGCACCGTGCCGGCTGCCGGCAAACCGACCTTCGACATCGGCGATGGCGAGATGGAATTCGGCGTCGGCATCCATGGCGAGCCTGGCCGCCGGCGCGACAGGCTGAAAAGCGCCGACGCGATTGTCGAAGAAATCTGCGCTGCGATCCTGGGCGATCTCGACGAAAGGGCGAAAGGATCCGCGCTGCTGTTCGTCAACGGCTTCGGCGGCACGCCGCTGATGGAGCTCTATCTGATGTACAACAGCGCGCGCCGGGTTTTCGAGCAACATGGCGTGACGGTTACCCGGTCGCTGGTCGGCACCTATGTCACCTCGCTCGACATGGCCGGCTGCTCGATCACGCTGAGCATGCTCGACGACGAACTGACGGAATGGTGGGACGCACCTGTCCACACCGCCGCGCTGCGCTGGGGCGTGTAAGGCTGGCTTCAGCCGTGCTTTTCTGCGACCATTCCGGACACTCCACATAACGATGGATTTGTCCGGATCGATGCTGCCGTCTCTTACTCCAGCTGAAGAAAAACTGCTGCTGCGCTTCGCCGATCCGGAGGCTGCGGCGGTCGGGGACGATTTATCGGCGAAGGCCCTGTCTGCCCTGCTCGACAATGCCGAATTCCACGGCGTCCTGCCGATCATGCTGCGCAAGCTTGGGGAGCGTGGCGACGCGCACCTGCCGTCGGATACTGGTTTGCGGGACAAACTCGACGACCTGCGCCAGACGGCGACGATCGCCACCGGCCAGTCGATGCTGCTGCAGTACCATGGCGACCGCATCATGAAGGGAATGGCGGCGGAAGGCATTCCAGCGCGAATCGTCAAGGGGCCGGTCTTCGCGCGAAAACTCTACCGCAATGTATCCGACCGGCCTTTCACCGACGTCGACATCCTGGTCGAGCCCGCCAACCTCGCGCGGGCAAACCGGGTGATTGCGGCATGCGGCTTCGAGCTCGCCAGCAACGAAGCCGAATCGTACCGGCTGCAGGAATTCAAATGGCTGGAAAAAGAGAATTCCAGCCTGCTGGTCGAGTTGCATGGCGACCTTGTGCACGACACCGGCATGCGGCGACGCCTGTCGCTGGGTTTTCGCGAGCTCGGCATCATCGATGGCGATGCCATGGATACACCGGCCGCCCTTTTGACGATCGCCATCGTGCATGCCGCCGGCGGCCACAAATTCCACCGTCTGCAGCTTTGCGTCGACGTGCTGCAGGGCGTGAGGGCGCTGCAATCCCCGATGTCAAAAACCCGCCTGCTCGACGCCGCGCGCATGACCGGCATCGAACTCGAACTTGCGATTGTGCTCAACGTGACCGGACAGCTGTTCGACGAACCGCATGCGCTGGCACTCGCCGGGCGAATCAAGCCCGACCTGTCGATCCGGCTGGCCAAGAAGCTGATCACGACCAACACGTTGCTCAGGGTCAATTCCCGGGAGAAGATCGGCTCGCGCCTGCGCCGCGATGCCTTTCGCTGGATCCAGCGGCTGGCCAAGGCCAGGCCATACGCCGCTTGAGGGGAACCGTCAGTCCCGTGATGTCAACGTAGCGCTTATCAGCGCCGCCGCATCGGCCGGACGCGCGCCTACTTCCAGGGTGAAGGTCGGCACCGACGACACCAGTCCGCGGATCGCCGCCAACCTGCGCTTCTGCAGCGGCAGCAGACCGGTCGCGCCGGTGCGGACATTGTCCATCGCCAGCGCCACCATCGCGTCGGTCCGGGCCATGGGCGCGAGCCTGGTCTCTCCGTCGGCGGATCGCGCAAGATGCAGGAGTGCTGCGACCGGACGGGCGGTCGGGCTTTCAACTTTTACGATCCCACTCAACTTTTCCAGCGAAACAGCCTGTTCGCCATTGCGGTCCCATGACGGACCGAGGCATGGCGCCACAAGCGGGACCATCCGCGCGGTCTTCTCATGGATCTTGACATGGCGCGGCAAACCCCAGGCGGCAGGCGTGGTGGAAGCGAGACTCAGGATCATGGCGTCGTCGGAGCACAGGCCGAATCCTTGCGTTGCCAAGGCCAGCGATGTGGTGGTCTTGCCGGTACCGCTCGGGGCATGGACCAGCACGACGGCGTCGCGGCCCGGCAGCGTCAGCCCGGCCGTGTGCAGCATATGCTGGCCGCCTGCGTCGAGTGCTGCGTCCAACACCAGCATCGATGGCGTCCAGGCGGCCTTCGCACCAGGGCGAACCCGGAGTTCGGCCCAACCCTCCTCGTCCTTGACGACAACGGTCTGGCGTTCGGGAAAGACGAGATGGACCGTGCCGCCATCCGCGATCATCCGGCAGTAACCGTCCTCCGGTATGTCGCCCTCGAAGACGAGCGATCCGCTGGGCGCTTCGTCCAGAACGTCCGCCTCTGTGATCTCGAGACGAAAATCCGGCTCGACGGGACCTTTGACACGCAAGATACCGAGCATCCCGTCGAAATCCTGCCACAGCCCGGGGCGCTCGGCCGATATGCCGAAGATCTGGCCATTGAGGTCATAGAATACTGAAGATCTGGTCAAGCGGAGCGCACCTTCGTGGCGGCGGTGGCTGGGTGACGATAGATCTCGACCATGCCGGGAAGGCTGTCACTGACCACCGGCTTGCCGTCCAGGCACACCCAGCAATGCGCCGACAGCCGCGACGCTTGCAGCGACTTCGGATCGACGCCGAAACGCAGTTGCGGATCGAAACCGGCAAGGCGCAGGAAGCGATGGCCGAGCAAGCCTTCCCGCAAGCATCTGCGGTCGCGCATCAGCCAGGGATGACGCACGGCACGGTTGACGCGGGCGACAATGTAGTGGGCGGGCAGGCCGCGATAGGGCGCCGGCGAGACGAGCGGCGCCCATTTCAGCACCTTCTCGAAGCTGCGATTGGCAATGAGAACTGGCATAAGCCGCGCGCTTGCCCAGAGATGGCAGCGGAACAAGGCGCGCAGGAGAGGACCGTCCACCATCATGGGTGCCTTCAGCCATCAAGCCCTGGAGCAGCGAGAATGCCCTCCGAGACCAGATCGCTGGCCAGCGCCGCCATGTCCTCGTCAAGCGTGCCCTTGTCGATTTCGAACTCCTCGCAAAGCAGGCCGACGATCTGGCCGAGGCTGCGCGCGCCATCCACCTTGTCGAGAAAGGCTTCTGTCGTGCCGTTGCAGGTATAGAGCTGGCCGCTACGCGCCAAAAGCACCACCGCGCCGTCGCCTACATGCTGAACCGAGGCATCGTCCGCCAGTCGAAGAACCGTTCCAGAGGCAATTTCCATAACGAACCCCAAAAGCCATGCAACACCCGGAAATGAGATAGCGCGGCGGTGGAGCGCTGTCTATTGGCCGGCCGCGATGGCTCGCGTGGCTTTATTTGCGGACAGACTCTCGTGAGGCCGCAACGTCCATCCAGAGTCGAAAATCGTTCCAGAAATAGTCGCCGGAATGGGGCGTAGGCAGGCATGCTGACGGGCAGGACCGTTGCTTTTCTTCCCTTAGGTAAGGTAAGAACTCCCCGGGTCTTGGGGAGATAGCGTATGCGTTACAATTGGGAGCGGGCTCCGACGACTTTCGAACGTCATCGAAAAGCTCTGGCGACAGCCATTTTGATCTTCGGCGGCGTCGGTCTCATGCTGGTGGCGTTGCCGATCTAGCGCCGTCGACATTCGCCCAACGAATCCGGCTTGTTAGACGGCAATCGACGGATTGTTCAGCGGGGTTGTCCGGTCACCGCTATCAAGCGGCGATCGCACCCTTCAAAAAGCTGGCTGAAGCGCTGCACCGGCACGACGATCACCGCCGGCTTGCCGGCCGGTGTTCACAGGATCCGACAGGCTGTAGGAGGTCGGACGGTTCCTCGAGCCTGGTCTCGATCGACCATCAATGGCGCATGCGCTCACATCCTCCGCTCGATCGTTTTGACAGCAAGCATCCCGATCAGGAAGACCGGCTCAAACGAAAATCAGGGAAGACAGCGCCGGAAAAAACAGCATAGGCTGTTTGCAAAGACGACAAATGGTTTCCGGGAGGTACGGATGGCTTCACGCTATCACGAGATCTATGACGGCTGGAAACGCGACCCGGAAAGGTTCTGGGCCGACGCGGCCGGCGCCATCGACTGGTATTCGCCCTGGAACAGGGTGTTCGATGCCACCGCCGGCGTCTACGGCCGCTGGTTCGCCGGCGCGGCCTGCAACACCTGCTACAACGCCCTGGACCGGCACGTCGCCGGCGGGCGGGCCGACCAGATCGCGCTGATATACGACAGCGCCATCACCGGCACGGTGAAAAAGTTCACCTATGCCGAGCTGAAGCGCGAGGTGGTGGCGCTGACCTCGGTGTTAAAGAACCGCGGCGTCGGCAAGGGCGACCGCGTCATCATCTATATGCCGATGGTGGCGGAGGCGGCCATCGCCATGCTCGCCTGCGCCCGCATCGGCGCGGTGCATTCGGTCGTGTTCGGCGGCTTTGCCTCGCATGAGCTTGCCACCCGCATCGACGATGCAAAACCGAAACTGATCATCTCGGCCTCCTGCGGCCTGGAACCGGGGCGGGTCGTCGCCTACAAGCCGCTGCTCGACAAGGCGATCGAGATGTCCCGCCACAAGCCGGACGCCTGCCTGATCCTGCAGCGCGATCAGTTGCGCTGCGATTTGAAGGACCATTTCGACATCGACTATGCCGACGCCGTCGCTCGTGAGCGGGCAGCCGGCGCCAATGTCGACTGCGTGCCGGTGCTGGCCACCGACCCACTCTACATCATCTACACGTCAGGCACGACGGGCCAGCCCAAGGGCATCGTGCGGGACAATGGCGGCCACATGGTCGCGCTGAAATGGACGATGGAAAACGAGTTCGGCGTGAAGCCGGGGGAAGTGTTCTGGGCGGCATCCGATGTCGGCTGGGTGGTCGGCCATTCCTATATCGTCTACGGCCCGCTGCTGCATGGCTGCACCAGCATCCTGTTCGAAGGCAAGCCGATCGGTACGCCCGACGCCGGCACCTACTGGCGCGTCATCGCGGAACATGGCGTGGTCGCGTTGTTCACCGCGCCGACCGCCTTCCGCGCCATCAAGGGGCAGGATCCCAAGGGCGAGTTCGTGCCGAAATACGATCTGTCGAAGTTCCGNCGCGTGCTCGACGATGCCGGCCATGAGGTGCCGCGCGGCGCGCTCGGCAATGTCGTGGTCAAGCTGCCGCTGCCGGCGGGCTGCCTGCCGACCCTGTGGAACGCCGATGCCCGCTTCCGCCAGGCCTATCTCGATGAGTTCCCCGGCTTCTACAAGACGGCCGATGCCGGCATGATCGACGAAGACGGCTATCTCTACGTGATGGCCCGTACCGACGATATCATCAACGTTGCCGGCCACCGATTGTCGACGGGCGCCATGGAAGAGGTGCTGGCCGCCCATCCCGATGTCGCCGAATGCGCCGTCGTCGGCATCGCCGATGCGATGAAGGGCCAGATTCCGCTCGGCTTCGTGGTGCTGAACGCCGGTGTCGCGCGCGACGGCAGCGCCATCGAGAAGGAGGTCGTCGCGCTGGTGCGCGAGCGCATCGGGCCGGTCGCCGCCTTCAAGACCGTGGTGACGATCAAGCGCCTGCCCAAGACGCGCTCGGGCAAGATCCTGCGCGGCACCATGCAGAAGATCGCCGATAAGGAAGCGTGGACGATGCCTGCAACCATCGACGACCCCGCCATCCTCGACGAGATCACGGCTGCCCTGACGGAGCGCGGAATCGGCGTGTAAGGAGCACGCCGGGACCTGACTGGAGCTACCATTCCGCGATGTTGCGACGCGGCGAACTTTGTGATGACCGCAGGGCGCAATCGTAGATTGTGCAATGCAACATTCCGCCTACAGATCCTGCGGGGGGCCATTCGATTGGATCGCATGGCTCAGCAAAAAACTTTGGCGGTATCGACATCCCGCGGTTTCTCGCCGCCGTGCTGGTCATGGTCTATCACAACGGCTTCTGGGTGTGGGCCTATCCCGACGGCATCTCGGCGCAAGCGACCGGCGGTCTTCCGGAGCAGCCCGGGATCGGCGCTTGGGTCGGGTCCGGCTGGATCGGCGTCGGGATCTTCTTCGTCATCAGCGGTTTCGTCATTGCCTTCAGCCCGAGAATTCGACGCCACTGCGGTTCTTCGAGGCAAGGGTCAAAAGACTGGCGCCGGCGGTCTGGATTTGTGCCCCGACCACCGCGGCGCTGTTGCTGCTGATCGGCTTGAGCTGGCGGACCGATGCGGTGATCCGACTCGTGCGCACCGGCCTGTTCGCGCCTTATGGTCACTGGGTGGACAGCGTCTACTGGACGCTCGGCATCGAAACGCCTTCTACGCCATCGTCTGGATCCTGCTGCGGCTCGGCCGTTTCCATCTGATGGAAAGGGTTGCCATCGTCATCGGCATGGTCAGCACGCTGTTCTGGTGCCTTTATTATCCGCTCGGCTGGTCCGCCTTCGCCGAGACGCGGTGGCTGCAGCTCGTGCTGGTGCATCATGGCTCATTCTTCGCAGTCGGCGTGCTCATCTGGCTGATGCGGTTCAAGGCGGTGACGGCGTCTCACCTGGGGCTTCTGCCTGCTGTTCCTCGGCGGGGTGCTGCAGATCGCCAGCTCCGTCGACGTCCATAGCATCAAAGCCGGGGCCGTGATGCCGTACGCGCCGCCAATCCTGATCTTCCTCGCGGCCATCGCGCTGATGGCGTGGTCGCTCACGCTCGACCTCAGATGGAGCGGCCGGCGCCGGATCGGCCTGATGACCTCTCCGCTCTATCTGATCCACGACGTCATCGGCGCGGCGATGCTCGGCGCCATGGTGCGCGCCGGGCTGCCCTATCTCCTGTCGATGGCAGTGGTCGACGCGACCATGATCGCGGCAAGCTGGCTGGTGGCAACCGAGGCCGAACCGCGCATCCGGCTGCTGCTCGAGCACACGCTTTTCCGTTACCGGCTGAAAGCGGCATAGCCTCGAGCTATGCGCCGCTCCGGCCGCATGAGCCGCGGCCGGACGGTGCCGAAACTTTGTGCTATTTCGGAATGAGAACCGCTGCGCAGGTCCAAGACATGATGGGCAACGGCCTTATCTCAGACCGTTGCCTTCGAACGCACTTCCGACTTGTCGAGATAGTAGCTCGAGTACTTGTCGAAGAATTTCTCCGAGGCGCCGAACGACCCGTATTTGGCGAGCTTCTTCAGATCGACCTTGTTCAGCACCGCGCCGACGATCTTGTTGGCGACATAGGGCTCGGATTCCAACATCGAGCGCACCATGGCGCGCGGCGTGCGGCCCCATTCGGTGACGAGCACGAAGCCGTCAACCAGCGGTGCGAAGGCCTTGGCGTCGACCACCGGGCCAAGCGGCGGCAGATCGACGACGATGTATTCGAAGGTCTCCTTGGCGTTTTCGATGAAACGACGCATACCGGCCGAGGAGAGAAGCTCGCTGGTGTGCGAGAAATGCCCGCGCAGCACAGCCGGAATGATCGCCAGCTTGGTCTGCCTGTCGATCTTGCCGACGGACTGCCAGGTCTGGCCGCTCACCACCGCTTCCATCAAGCCTTGCTCGGCTTCCATGCCGAGGCTGCGGCTAAGGCCTGGATTGCGCAGATCACCGTCGATGAGCAGCGTCCTGGAGCCATTGGCGGCGAGCAGCCCGGCGAGATTGGCCGCGACCGTCGACTTGCCTTCGCCGGGCAGGACCGAGATCACGCCGATGACGCGGCTGCCTTGCCCTTCCATCACCACATCGAAGGCGATCTTGGCGCTGCGCAGCGTTTCGGAGAACATCGATGCCGGAGCGTCGACGCTCACCCGCATCCGTGCGCGCCTTTCGATGGCGGCCGGCGATCTGGCGACCTTGAGATCGGGTTCGGCTGGCTTGTCTTCCTTGCTCGGTTTGCTGCCGATGGTCGGCAGGTAACCCAGGAATTTGAGGCCGACGCGGTCGCGGACCTCCTCGCCGGTCCTGAAGAACCGCTCGTTGAACTCGTTGAGGCCGCCAAAGCCGGCGCCCATCAGAACCCCGAGCACCAGCGAAAGACCGAGCACAATGACCGTGCGCGGGCTCGAGGCGGCAAGCGGCGTCGACGCATCCGAGATGATACGGATCTTGCCGACCGGGAAGGATTGCTGCTGCGCGGCTTCCTCGTAGCGTCCGAGGAACGTCTGGTAGAGCGTGGAGAGTGCCGTCGCCTTCTGGTCGAGATCACGCAATTGAACCTGCGACTGGTTGTCGATCGAACTCTTGCCCTGCGCGGCGGCGACATTGGCCCTGAGCGCGGTCTCGCGCGCCAACGCCACCTCATACTCGTTGCGGTAGCTTTCGGTGAGCTGCTTCAGTTCGCCGAAGATCTGCGTCGAGATGTCGGCCTTCTCCTTGGCGAGCGCCACCGCCTGCGGATGCTGCGGGCCGAAATTCGCCTCGACATCCTGCTGCCGTTTGGCGACCGTGAGATAGCGGGTCTTGAGCGCCGCAATGACCGAGCTGCTTGGCTGGTCGCTGGATATGGCGGCATCCTTGAAAGCGTTGTCCGAGCCGCTGTCGACGATCGACTTGTATTGCTGGTAACGGGCGCTGGCACGCGCGGTGTCGGCCTGCGCCACGATGAGCTGGGCGTTCAGGTCGGCGAGCTGCTTGTCGCTCATCAGCTGGCCGTCGCTGTTGGCGGACAGGCCGTGTTCGGCCCTGAATTTCTCGACCGCCAGCGATGCCTGCTGCGAGCTCTCGCGCAGTTCCGTCAACCGGCCCTGCAGCCAGACCGCCGCGCGCTCGGTGGCGTCGAAGCTGGCGTCGAGTTGGTCGGCGAGATAAGCGTCGGCATAGGCCTTGGTGATGGCCTTCGCCAATGCCGGATCCGTCGCCTGGTAGCCAAGCGCGATAACGTAGCTTCGCCCGACGCGATCCGCCCGGATCTCGTTCTGCAGCTTGAGAATGGCGTAGTCGCGGCTCGACCCGGCGATCAGCGCATCGCGCGCGGCGGGGTCGAGCTTGGAGATGTCGCCGACACCCGGCATGACCGGGCTGCTCGGACGAACATACTGGATTAGACCGCGGACAAAGCCGACGCCCTGGGCAAGGGCCGACTGGGGCGGGTTCATGAACGTGTCGTTCTGGTCGAGCTTGAGCTTGTCGACGACCACGGCGGCAAGCCGCGTCGAGGTCAGGATCTCGATCTGGCTTAGAATCGCGGAATCGGTCTGCATGGTCGTCGATGCCGCCGAGATGTCGTCGACGATCTTGTTCAGACCTTCATCGATCAGCACGCTGGAGACCGACACGAATTTTGGCGGCGTGGTCTGCAGATAGAGCATGCCCAGGAAAAGACCGATGATGGCGCACACGCCAACCACCTTGGCCTGGCGTGCGGCCATGCCAAGCAGCCGCTCGATATCGATGAAGTCGTCGCCGTCTCCTGCGTCCGAATTCGGCAATGGCACCCTCTTGTCGAGAGGAAAATTGGCATAATTCATCTTCGGTCCAATTCTGGCTTGTCTCGCTCGCAGGCTCCGGAGAGATCGGGAGCATTGGCAGGCGCGACACACGCTTGGTGCCGGACAGCGCGGAGCCGGCCGGCCCCTGCGCCGTCAGCCACCCGACAATACTCCCGAAAGATGGGCATTATGCGGCTTCTTCCTGGCGTTCATGCGTCCGGACGAACTCCCGGAGCATCTCGAAAACCGGACCCTTCATGTCATCGCGCGCCAGCGCGAAGGCGATATTGGCCTGGATGAACCCTTCCTTGGAACCGCAGTCGAACATGCGCCCCTTGAAAGGCTGGGCAAAGAATGGCTGCTCCTGCGACAGGCGAACCATGGCGTCAGTCAGCTGGATCTCGTTGCCGGCGCCGCGCTGCTGGTTGCCCAGAAGCTGGAAGATCTCGGGCTGCAGGATATAACGGCCGTTGATGTAGAAGTTCGACGGCGCGTTGGCCGGCGCCGGCTTTTCGACCATGGCCGTCACCTCGAAACCGCCGCCAATGTCGGCGCCACGGCCGACAATGCCATATTTGTTGGTCTCGGTGGGATCGCAGCGCTCGACGGCAATGACATTGCCGCCGGTCTGCGCATAGAGGTCGGTGATCTCGGCCAGGCATCCGCGCCCGCCGAAGGAGACCATGTCAGGCAAAAGCAGGGCAAAGGGCTCATTGCCGATGACCTCGCGGGCGCACCAGACGGCATGGCCGAGACCTTGCGGCGACTGCTGGCGGATGAAGGAGGTGGCGCCGGCCACCGGCAGCATGCTTTCGAGCGTCTCCAGCTGAGTCTTCTTGCCAGTTTGCTCCAGGGTTCCGATCAATTCCGGATGCAGGTCGAAATAGTCTTCTATGACCGCCTTGTTGCGGCCGGTTACGAACACGATGTGCTCGATGCCGGCCTCGAAGGCCTCGTCCACCGCATATTGCACGACGGGCCTGTCGACGACAGGAAGCATTTCCTTCGGCATCGACTTGGTCGCCGGCAGGAACCGTGTTCCAAGCCCCGCCACCGGTATCACGGCCTTCCTGATTTTCTTCATCGCAAATTCCTTCTGAGGAGATCGACTACAGTCCATTCACAGGCCACGAAAAATCCCTCCATGTGCCTGCATCTTCACCTCCCCGCCCCCACGGCAAACTGTGCCGCTACTCTTCGCAACCGTACGGCGATCGGCATGCCCATATGCCTGACCGCCGCCGGGTCGCTGAGCGCCGTCCGGATCGCCTTGAGCGGGGACCGCGCCTTGATGTGCTGGACCATCGCCAGGAACGACGCCGCCTTGCGCAGGCTGCGGCCGCGCCGGGCGAATGCGGCCTGGGCCGCTTCGTCCATTCGGTGGGTTTGCGCGAATTTGGCATCCGCCACGCGCATCGCTTCGACGTGATGAGGCTCGAGCACACGCGAGATGGAGCCGCCGCGGATATGATAGGCATAGCCGATATCGGGCTCCACCACGCATCTGCCGCCCATGGCCAGGGCTTCGGCAAACAGGATGTAGTCCTCGCCGATCCTCAGCTTCTCGTCATAGCGGAGCCGGTTTTCGTCGAGGAACCGGCGCAGGAAAATCGGCTTGAGATAGCCGAGATTGAACTTCGATTCGAAGACGACGTTGCCGGCGATGTAGGTGGCCAGCGAAATCTCGCGCAGGCCTTCCAGATACCGGCGCGGGAACATCGCGTCCTCGACCACGCCGTCCTCACGGACGACCTGGAGATTGTCGACGGCGATCTCGGCGCCCGCCTTTTCGGCGCGGCCGATCATGGCGGCGACACGTCCGGGAAAGACGGCGTCGTCGGCATCGAGAACCGCTATCCACCTGCCGCGGGCGGCGTCGAGCCCGGCATTCCTGGCCCCTCCGGGCCCCCTGTTCTCTTCCAGCGCCACGACACGCACGACATGCTCGGGATAGGCCCTCGCCACATCGAGCGTCGCGTCACGCGACTTGTCGTCGACGACGATGATCTCGAGGCTGACGCCCTTTTGGGCGATGGCGCTGGCGACGGCCCTATCAAGGGTTGCCTCGGCGTTGTAGGCGGCGATCACAAAAGACACATCGGGCACGGACGAAACGTCAGGCTGCACGCTTGCCTCCTTCCCCTGGTGAAGGCTGGCCATAGAGGCGCAGTTCGCGAACGCCGACAAGACCGCTGACAACCCCGACATGCATGATGCCGCGCAAGACGCTGCGGTTCCTGCGTACCGGACTGGCTGCAACCGGAACTGCCGCGGCGAAGCAAAAAGCGGCCTTTGCCGCGGCAAGGCCGGCCTGCTTTGCTCGCGCGATGCCGCTGGCGCCGCGGGCCAGGAGATGGCCGTGCGTCTGGCCAACCCGGAAGCGGCGGCGGCTGAGCCAATCGAATGCGGCCCTGGCCCTCGGCACCGCCTCGTCCACCCATGCCTCCGGCGCAAAGGCGATTCGGCCGCCTGCCTTGTGCATCTGGTCGAAGAACTCGGTGTCCTCGCCGCCGGTCTGGCCGCGCGCCAGGCTGAAGCGGCGGCCGCGCAAGCTGTCGGATCCCATGCGCAGCAGGACGTTGCAGGTGTAGCCGGTGCGGATTTCGCCGTGCACGTGGACTGGCAAGGTGGAATGGAAATCGCCGCGGCGCATCCAGTCCGGCGCATCCGGACGATAGAGTGCGCGCACCGGGCCGAGAACCGCGGCGGCGCCGCTTTTTTCGGCCGTTGCCACCAGTTCGGCGAGCCAGTGGGCGGTGGCGGTCTCATCGTCGTCGATGAAGGCAAGGAAATCGGCCTCGCTGGCCTCGAGACAAGCGTTGCGGGCGATCGAAATGTTACGGGCCGGGCAATGCCGATAGCGGATCGGCAACTTCAATTCCTGCGACAGCGCCGTCACCAGGTCCTTGGCGCTCGGCGTGTCGTCATTGTCGGCGACGATGACGCCGACCTCGAAGCCGTCAGGCATGGCAAGGGCGTCGAGCGAGCGCAGCGTGTCGGCCAGTTCCGGCCGCCGGAATGTGCACACGCCGATGTCGATGCTGCGATGCTTGACCTCAACCGCCATCACGCCGCCCTCCGCCGCGTGCCGAGGCCGAGAAGTTGCAGCCAGAAGCCCACGGACCAGCCGAAATGCATGACCATCGCCGAGACTCCGGCAAGCGCGATATCGGCATTGCGCTGGCTGACGGCCGCCACCAGGCCGTAGCCCAGGCAAACCGCCACCCACAGCATCAGCGGCAGCGCCGCGATCCAGTGCACGAAGGAGAAGGCCGCCAGCAGAACCACCGGGAAGACCGCCAGCGGCACAATCTGCCTAACCTTCGGGATCACACGATGTTTCAGCACGTTCTTGGCGCGGCCGCGGCCATAGCCGAGATACTGGACATAGAGGCCGCGCAGCGAGGTCCGCGGATAATAGACCATCTGCGTCCTGCCGCTCATCCAGATCCTGTAGCCTGCCTGCCTCAGCCGATAGTCGAGTTCCGCGTCCTCATTGTGACTGAACGTCTCGTCATAGCCGCCGACGGCCTGGAAGGCAGATATCCGCATCAGCGCGTGGTGTCCGTGGTCGACCCACTCCCCGGCGGAGATATGGCGATGCTTGGAGCCGCCGGTGCCGAGCTTGGAGTTCTGCGCCGCCGCCGCCGCCTTCTGCACGGTGCCGCTGCCGCTGGTCAGCATCGACACCACGACCGAATCCGCGCCGGTGGCCAACGCCTCCTCGACCAGTCGGTCGCAATAGTCGTCGGGATAGCCGCCATGCGCGTCGATGCGGATCAGATAATGGGCACCCTCGCCGAATTTGGCCACCGCCAGGTTGATCGCGGCGCTCTGGATGCGCTTTTGGTTGTGAAGCAGGATGATGCGAGGATCATTCCTCTGGCGCTCGCCGACAATGGCCAGCGTGCCGTCGGTGCTGCCGCCATCGGCAACGACGATCCGCGCGTCAAGCCGTTCCGCCGCCGGGCAAAGCTGGTCGAGCAGCGCACCGATGTGAGTCGCCTCATCGAGACACGGGATCACGATCAGGGTGGAGGCAAGCGCTTGCGTCATCGGGCGATGTCCATCCTATGCCAGGGCCTCGGTCGCGAGCGGCTCGCGCACGGTGGTCAGGCGGCGCAGTTTTTCGACCAGGGCGCCGCAGTCGCTGCGATCGTAGCTCCACATCCTCGGATCGTGGGCCAGCACGCGCGCCTTCAGCCTGCCGAAGCGGTGCTTTTCCATCCCGCCAAGCGCGGTTGCGAGCGCCTCGGGCGTGGCCTGCGGCAGCAAAACGCCGATATCGCGCTGCCGCAGAAACCTTCCGGTCTCGGTGTTGTCCATCGAGATCGGCACCGCGCCGAAGCGGCAGCCTTCATAAAGGCGGTTGGGCAGCAGCCATTCGGAGTTCTGTCCCTCCTCGAAGAAATCGATCGCCCAGGAGAAATGGACGTCGTGATAGATCGCCGCCATGTCCTCCGGGTTGCGGTACGGCCCGCGAAACGACATGTAAGGCTCGGCATCGACGAAGGCATGAAAATCCGGGAACTCGGAAAGTGCCGGGCGGCCGCGCAACACGATTTCGAACCGGCCTTCCATGTGACGCGTGAAACCGGCCAGCAGTTCGAGCGAACGGCGGCACCGAAGCGCCCCGAACCAGCCGATCCGCCACGGCGGGGCGAGAGGTCCTTCCACCGTCTCGCGCTCGGCGGGCAGAATCGCCGCCGCCTCGAAATATTTGTTCTCAACCAGTTCCATCGGCGCCGCGACCTGGCGGAAGGGCTTGAAATAATTGGCGATGAACGCGGGGGAACTGGTCACCAGCAGCCGCACATCCCGCGCCAGATGACGCTCGGTGGCGCGCAGCGCCTTGCCCAGGACATCGTCGCGCAGCACCAGGCGGTGAATGTCGAGACATTCATAGACGATCGGGACAGCGGCGCCGAAAGCCGACCGGGCGCGGCGGGCCAGCGCCAGCATTTCCAGATTACGCGCGATGATGATGTCGGGCTTCGGCACGTCCCTAAGCTTCGAACCTATCGAGACCGCTGTTTTCGCCACCGCCGCCAGGCGCTGGACGAATCGCCCGTCGCGCGTCGCGCCAAGGTCGATTGGCCGCAAACCTTCGATATCCCCAATCGGGGCGGCGGCGCGGCGGAAGCCCGCCAGGGTAACCCGGGCGCCACCTGTCCTGAGCATCGTGATACGCCGGCGAACCGCCGGGTCGGAAACATCATGTACCAGGTACAAGACATGCAGCATGAAAACTCGACCGCTGTTTGACCCACCCAGGGGAAGCCTAGTACAGCTCTTGCTGCATCGCAACATTTTTGGCGCGTCGTTCCACGTTTTCTGTTGCACTGCAAAATTATTGCCGTAGTTTGTGGTCGGCGGCGGTTGTGAATTTCGGGCTCCGAAATCCACGCGAAGATCAGGAATCCTGAATTTGGAAGCCAATCCATTCGATCCGCCGGAAGGCTCCCTGCGCAAATCGGTCGGCCGCGGTGCCGTCGTGACCGCAATGGCGCAATCGGTGCGGGTCGCCACGCAGATCATTTCCGTCATCGTGCTGTCGCGACTCCTGTCGCCGCAGGATTTCGGCGTCGTGGCCATGTGCGCGCCCGTGCTCGCCTTCATCGCCCTGTTCCAGGATTTCGGCCTGACCCAGGCGACCATCCAGAAATCGGGCATCCAGCATGAGGAGGTGAACTACCTCTTCTGGATCAATGTCGCCGTCAGCGCGGTCCTCGCCTGCCTGCTCGCGGGCGCGGCACCCCTGGTCGCCGCCTTCTATGGCGAGCCGCGCGTCGCCGGTCTGGTGGCGGCACTGGGATTGCAGATCCTGGCTTATGGCCTTGGCGCCCAGCACCTGGCGCTGCTGACGCGTCGCATGCAGTTCGGCCGCCTGGCGATCATCGACGTCGCCGGAGCCGTCGCGGGGCTGGCCGTCTCGATCGCCTGGACTTTCATCGACCGCTCCTACTGGGCGCTGTTTGCCGGCACGCTGACCGGCGCGGTGCTGCCGACGCTGTGCTACTGGGCCAGCTCGCGCTGGCGCCCAGGCATGCCGCGCAAGGTCGCCGGGATCAGCGAGCTGATCAATTTCGGTGCCGGGATCACCGGTTTCAATTTCGCCAATTTCTTCGCCCGCAATCTCGACAACGTGTTGATCGGCAAATACTGGGGCGAGGCTCAGCTCGGGCTCTACGACCGCGCCTACAAGCTGCTCCTGTTCCCGCTCAGCCAGATCACCAACCCGCTGTCGAAGGTGATGGTACCGGCGCTGTCGCGGCTGAAGGACGAGCCGGACCGCTATCGCAGCGCCTATTTGCGCGTCATGCCGCTGATCCTTCTGGTGGCGCTGCCCGGCGTCGCTTTCGCCACCGCGATGTCGGATGTGCTGATCCCCTTCGTGCTCGGCGAGCAGTGGCGCGCCAGCGCCTCGATCTTCCTGGCGCTCGGCTTTGCCGGCCTGCTGCAGCCGCTCAACAATCCGGCTGGTTGGCTTTTCGTCAGCCAGGGCCGCTCCGGCGACTTCATGCGCTGGGGCATCATCACGGCGGTGACCTCGGTGCTTGCCTTCGCGCTTGGCCTGCCCTACGGCGCGCTCGGCGTGGCGGTCGCCTATGCGGTCAGCGAGTATCTGCGCACGCCCTTCCTGTGGCTCTATGTCGGCAAGAGCGGACCGCTGCAAGCCAGCCATGTGCTGCGCACGGCAACGCCGTTCGTGCTAGGCGCGCATCTGGCGCTTGGGGCGGTCTGGCTGGCCAAGCCGATGCTGCCGCAGCAGCATGTCGTCGCCCTGGCAAGCGGCGCCATCCTCGCCTACGCGATCACCATCGTCGTCGCGCTGACCTTCGCCGCCGGCCGCGAAGCCTTGCGGGACGCCTTGAAAATGCTGCCGGCAAGGGCGCCGGCGGCGACGCCGCGCGAGGCGCAATAATTTCGGCGCCTTTGTCGTCTATTCCATATCCCACCCAAGCATCAGGCCTGATCCATGCACTACCGATCGATCTCCGACATGAACGACGCCATCGTGAGCAACCTTCACCGGCTGCCACGCGACATCGACCTGGTGGTCGGCGTTCCCAGAAGCGGCGTGCTGGCGGCAACGCTGGTCAGCCTTGCGGCGAACATCCCGATGACCGACCTGGACTCCTTCCTCGAAGGCAGGGTCTACACGTCAGGCATCACCAAACGCCGCGCGGCCCTGGACCGGAAGGTCTCGGACATGCGCAAGGTGCTGGTGATCGACGACAGCATCGCCGGCGGCAATGCCATGCGCGACGCCCGTGCACGCATCAAGGGCGCCGGTATCGAGGCTGACTACACCTTTGCCGCCGTCTTCGGCCTGGAGCCGGAGCATCAGGAGACCGATCTGGTGTTCGAGGTAGTGCCGCATCCGCGCATGTTCCAGTGGAACTTCATGCATCACAAATTCCTGGCGCAATGCTGTGTCGACATAGACGGGGTGCTGTGTCTCGACCCCACCGAGGCCGAGAACGACGACGGGCCGGCTTATGAAAAATTCCTCAGCGAGGCGCGGCCGCTTCATGCCGTGACCCGCAAGATCGGCTGGCTGGTCACCAGCCGGCTCGAAAAATACCGTGGGTTGACGGAGGCGTGGCTCGCCAAGCACGAGATCAAATACGACAAGCTGATCATGCTCGATCTGCCGAGCAAGGCGGAGCGCCAGCGGCTTGGCGCGCATGGCAGTTTCAAGGCCGATTTCTATCGCAAATCCGACGCCATCCTGTTCATCGAAAGCGAACATGCCCAGGCGCTGAGGATTGCCAAACTGTCGGGGAAACCGGTCCTGTGCGTCGAAACGCACATGGTCAGTTTTCCCGATGCGCTGTCGCTGCCAGCACTTGGGCAGGCCGCGCGAAACCTGCCGGCGAGGCTGCGCCAGATCAACTCGCAGGAGGGCCGCAAGAGCGCCGCCAAGACGATTGCCCGCGCCCTGCTCGGTGCACGCGGCTATGAAACCCTGAAGAACAGGGTCAAGCGCCCAGCCTGATGCAGAACAGATCGGGTCGCTGCTTGACTACGCGGCCTGGCGTGCGCGCTGCCGCACCGCCCTATCCAGTATCGAGAAGAAGGTGACGAACTGACGGTCGGGGTCGAGTTCCGGCCGGCCAGCGAAGCTACGCGCGAGGGTCGAGACCCGCTCATATTCCTTGTTGTCGTTCCACAAGAGCCTGACGGCCGCGACCCAGTCGGCAAGCGGGGCATCATAGTCGAGCACCGTGCCGCCAGGGCCGACCGCTTCCGGCAGGCCACCGCGGCGCGAACCGACGACCGGAATGCCGCTGCAATGGGCCTCCGAGGCAACCCGCCCCCAGGCCTCTTCCCATTTGCTGGGCGCCAGCAGGATCCGGGTGCGGCCATAGACCGTCTTCATGTCACTGGTGCGGTTCTCCAGCGTGACATTGCCGAGCGGCTTGATCGTCTGCTCGATGCGTGCCCGGTGATCGTCCGCCAGCTTCCAGCTTTCGACGAACAGGAACGGGATTTCGGGGCACGCGGCGGCGATCCTCACCGCAAGCTCGAAGCCCTTTTCCTCATACGGGTTGATCAGGGTGACGAACTGCCCTGAGGTCGGCGTGCTGTAGTGGGTGGGATTGATGGTCGGAGGGATCACCGCCGCCTCGATACCGAACTCCCTGGCGTAGGTACGCGCGGTGAATTCGGAATTGGCGATGTAGAGCGCCGAGCTCAAGTCGCGCAGGTCGCCTCCAAGCTCGCGAAACTCGACATTGCGGAGGTAGACGACCAGCGGCACGCCCTTGGCCTGCAACGCCTTGCCGAGTGGAACCGACTTGTGACACTGGACCACCGCCACATCCGGCTTGACCCTGTTGACGGCGAAGGCCGCCGCCTCCCAGGGAAACCAAGCCCGGATGACCGGGTAGCCGGGAAAACTGTCGACGACCGCCGGCTGACGCAGAAGCTTCATCTTGGCACGGGCCTTGAAGCCGAAGACACCATCGCCAAACAGCGCGGCGAGCACCGCGGCCTCATGCCCATGCTCGATCAACTGCTCGGCCAGATGATGGGTGCTCGACTGCACGCCGCCGCTGAACTCCGGTGTGTAGCCATTGCCGCCTGCAAAGAGAACTTTCATGGTCCTGGCTCCTCGTCTATCGGGTTTCAATGCCCATGGCCGATGAACGGCAGCGTCAAGTGCCGCCTCACGCAGTCTTTGGCGGATCAAGCGTCGCGAACGGATTTGTGCATGGCTGCCGTCCGGTGAACCGGATGGGATCATTGGGCGAACTGCGCGAGGTCGTCTCGTCGTCTATGTCGGTGTTGACGTTCTGGTCGAGCTGCCATTCATGCGTGTTGTGGCGGCCCCATTCCAGGACCAGGATGCGCGCCTTGCGCCGCCGGGCGAACTCATGCAGGACGAAAGCCGAACCGAAGCCGGAACCGATCGCGACAACATCGGAATGATCCTTGGTGACTTGCTCGGGCTTTAAGTCCAGCACCATCAGCTACAATTCCTTCTACGCCGGGCGGTCGGCCCGATTCTGCTTTCGGCTCTCCGAGTCCGATCTCATGCCGCCATTCTGCCGATCGAGTGATATTCGATGCCGTGGCGGGCCACGACCTTGGGATCGTAAAGGTTGCGGCCATCGAAGATGACCGGAGTGGCCAGGGCATCCTTCAGCGCATCGAAGGACGGTGCGCGAAAACTCTTCCATTCGGTGGCGATCAGCAGCGCATCGGCGCCGCGCAGGGCCGCCTCCTTGGTGCCGCACAACAGCAGGTCGTCGCGCAGCCCGTAGATGGCCTGGCATTCCTGCATGGCCTCGGGGTCATAGGCCTGCACGGCCGCGCCGGCGTTCCAGAGCGCCTCCATCAGCACGCGCGCGGGCGCCTCGCGCATGTCGTCGGTGTTGGGCTTGAAGGCCAGGCCCCATAGCGCGAAGGTCTTGCCCTTGAGGTTACCTTTGAAATAGCGGTGCACCTTGTCGAACAGGACGGATTTCTGGTCATTGTTGCGCTCCTCGACGGCGCGCAGCAGCTTGGCGTCGTACTTGACGCCCTCGGCGGTCTTGATCAGGGCGCGAACGTCCTTGGGAAAGCACGAGCCGCCATAGCCGAGACCCGGATAGATGAAGTGATAGCCGATGCGCGGGTCGCTGCCGATGCCCTGGCGCACTTCCTCGATGTCGGCGCCGAGCTGCTCGGCGAGATTGGCCATCTCGTTCATGAAGCTGATCTTGGTCGCCAGCATGCAATTGGCGGCGTATTTCGTGAATTCGGCGCTGCGCACGTCCATCACGATCATCTTCTCGTGGTTGCGGTTGAAGGGCGCGTAGAGTTCGCGCATCACCGCCTCGGTTTCTTCGCTCGACGTGCCGACGATGATGCGGTCGGGCTTCATGCAGTCGGCGACCGCGGAGCCTTCCTTGAGGAATTCGGGATTGGAGGCGACGTCGAAGCTCAGATCCTCGCGGCCCCGCTTCTTCAGCGTCTCGGCGATCCTGGCCTTCACCTTTTCGCAGGTGCCGACCGGCACGGTCGACTTGCCGACGACGATCTTGGTGGAATCCATCTCGCGGCCGATCGTCTCGGCCACCGCCAACACATATTTGAGGTCGGCCGAACCATCCTCGCCGGGCGGCGTGCCGACCGCGATCATCTGGATTTCGCCGTGCCTGACGGCGGCCGCCGCATCGGTGGTGAACTTGATGCGGCCGGCGGCGTGATTCTCCCTGACGATCGTTTCAAGACCCGGCTCGAAGATCGGAACGAGGCCCTGATTGAGCCGCTCCACCTTGTTCGCGTCAATATCGACGCAAACAACCTGGTGGCCAACCTCGGCAAGCACCGCCGCCTGCACCAAGCCGACATAGCCAATTCCAAATACCGTCAAGTTCATTCGGTTTCATTCCCATCCAGGGCAGCGGACCGCTTCTCGGCCCTGCCGGTTCAATTCGTCTTTCCCAGCGCTTTTACACTACACACCAGCGATTCCGGAAACTGGCAGGGCTGACCCAGCGCGGTGAACGCGACCCGTTCGATCTGCAGCGAAAGCGTGCGGCCCGGGTCCGCGAACGCTCCCATCCAGCCCTTCATGGTGTCGCTGCCCCAAAGGCTGAAGAAGATCTTCTGCGCATGGCTGGGCAACTTCGCGGGATCGGTGATGGTGTTAACCAACTGGCCGTTGAGATACCAGCGCAGGCTATCCTTCTCCCAGACGAAGGCATAGTCGTTGAAGGCACTGTCGGTGCCGCCAGGCACGTCGACCAGCTTCTCGTTCTTGCCCTTGCCGGCGATATAGGCGTTGACCTGCACCTTGGAAGTGTCCTTGGTCAGGATCTCGAAGTCGATCTCGTCCCAGGGCTGCTTGTCGGACGGGCCGATATAGGAGAAGAAAGCCGCGTTGAGGCCGGGGCCGGTGTCGGTCTTCATCCGCGCCTCATAGGTACCATAGCCGAAACGCTGCTTGGTCTGGATCTCGCCGCAGGCGAACTCGCGATCCTTGGTCTTCTGCTTCGCGAATCCGAGCGAAAGAACGCCATCGGAAAGCTTGACCAAGCCTTTCGACCAGGTGCAATTCTGATGGCTGCCGTTCGTCCAGCCGTCTGAAACGTACCAGCGCTCGCGGTCGAAATTCTTGAAATCGTCGACGAAAGAGGGCGCGGACTGGATATCCTGCGCATGAGACGGGGTTGCCGGCAGGCTGCCAAGAGCGACCAGCAGCAAAGCGACCGCCAGACCAGACCGCCGCCAGAAATGCAGGGCTGAAGGGGCATCGATTGCTGTCGTGGACATGGTCTTTGGATCCGAATTCATGACTAACTCACCTTTGCGCTGTGTCCCCAACCCAAAGTCGACGTTCGAACCGCTTCCAAACGGGCCAACCTTGACCTTTTCAATTGTCCTCCCGACTTCCAGCCTCGCATCACCTTCGCCGTAACGGTCCCGCGCCGCCGCCTTCAATTTCGGCCGGCTCCCGCCTGCCTGGCCGGTTCGACCGTCGCCGCCGGATCGGTTGTCGTATTCTCGTCGAAGACCACGCCCAGCGAATGACGGAGCTCGCGCATCCTGCCGCCCTGGCGCGACAGTGCGGCGATGCGGCGCTCGCTGTTCAGGATCGACTGCGTCAACGCGCTGACTTCGGACGAGCGACGGTCGGAGGCGGAGCCGTTTTCCATGGCTTCGACAAGAAAGGCCGCGTTGGTGGCGTCCTTGCGGTAGCGGGTCTCCAGGCCGGTTTTCTCCGCCTCGATCTCCGCGGCGATCTGCTCGAAAAGCTTCGCCAGCCGGTCCAGGCGCGCAACGTCGGTCTGCCTGTCGCGGGCCGGATCCCTTGATCTGAAGCCGAATATCGAGGCCATGAACTTAAATTCCCGTCATCGCCGGCTTCCTGGCCGCCTTTCAGGCCACAGGCCGATCCCCGCAACCGGGGTTGAAAACTCGAAACCGCGTCGCCCAACTCCTCTGACGAAGAGAGACTTCGCACCAGTCCGCCAGTTCGGCTGGTCGGTCAATTTGTTGCACCGCAACATAGACTGCCATCCTCAGAGCCGCGAGGCAACCACCCAATTCGTAAACTCATAAATCCAATCGAAATGGTTGCGTGGCGGGCTCGCGGTCGGCAGGTAACATCGCGCCTTACCGTCCCTTGCCAGTGCTGGTTCCAGCCATCAGGAAACGCAGCGGCGGCACGTGCTTGTTCCTGGAGACCAGGCCAACACTGCGAAACAGCGCCTCGATCTTGTCGGACGCCACGCCCTGGACGATGGGGACGAGGTTGGATTGGCTTGCGAAGGCGTAGGCAGCGGCCGAAGCCAGGCCCCGCTCGGCCTTCACGTCGAGGAAATTGCGCAGCCGGTATTTGTCGCGCACGTGCCGCTCGTGCCGCCGCAGCACTGCTTTGGATCCTTCCGGAAGGCTGTCGATCGCCAGCAGCGCCAGATCGGCATCGGCCAGCCGCTTCAGGTCCTGCGTCTTGTGGCGGCCGCTGAGTGAATCGGCGCGCACGATAGCGCCGTAGCCGCAGGAACGAATGACCTTGAACCGTGCCCCGTGGGCGACCGCTCGCGCGTAAAGCTCGTAGTCCTCGCCCAGTCGCAGGCTCTCGTCGTAGCGCAACCCGTGGCGGTCGAGAAAGGCACGGCTGATCACCGGCTTCAAGAAGCCGAGTTCGCCTCTTTGGACGCGGCGCCTGGAGATGTTGCCTTCCACGAAACCTTCGAAATCGAGGAATTCCGGATCGGCGGCAAAATCCGGGGCGACGATTTTGGTTGCATCCCCAGCCGCGTCATCCCTGATGAGCATGATGTTGTCGGCGGCGAAATCCCAATCGGCGCCGGCAAACAGGTTGCGAAACCGGCCCTCGAGGAAGAAATCGTCGGCGTCCAGAATGCTGATGAACGGGGCTCGTGAACCGGCGATCGCCGCATTGCGGGCAAAAGAAGGGCCGCGATTGACGTCCAGGCGCATCACCGCAAGCCGGCCGCTGCCATCGTCGGCGGAGCGCGCGACCTCGACCGTATTGTCGGTGGAGCCATCGTCGACGACGACGACCTCCCCAACTTCCGGTTCGCGCAACGCGGACGCGATGGCGACGGCGATCGTGCGCGCCGCGTTTTTGGCCGCGATGATCACGCAGATTTGGGATTTCGTCATCGACATGGAATTGCCTCTTGCACAGGTTCCGATCTGCCCTCGCCCTGTACGCGTTCGATATCCACCCCCATCACGGGCCGGCCGGCCGTTCGAAGATGCGGCGGCTGATGTCCGCCGACGCCGCCCAGCCGGCCTCGGAAAGGTAACGGACCGGAGCCCGGCCGCACAATTCCCACAACACCGTCCGTCGCTGCGGCCAGCGCAGCGACGACAGCCATGGCGCGATGACCATGTTGAGCAGGTCCTCGTTGCCGATGCGCGACAGGATCGGCTTGGCCCGCTCCGACAGGAGCGTGCCGGTGCCGCCGAGCAGCACATCGGCGGCGCGCAGGCCGAGCAGCAGCGTGTCCTCCAGCCCTTGGCTTACCGCTGCATCGAGCACACGCTGCTGATCGGCGTGGCCGAGACGGCTGGCGCTGGCCCTGATGTCGCAGACGTAGCCGGCGCAAGGCTCCCGGTTGAACAGTGCCTTGGCGACGCTGATGCAGGCCAGCATCAGCGTGTCGGCGGCCGACGTGAACGGGACTTCGGCGCCGGTGATCTCGACCAGCCGTTTTCGCCGCAGGAACCCGTCGGCATCGCGCGGACTGGGCGAGCCGGGCTGCTGAAGCCGGTAATGAAGGTCGACAGTGGATGATTTCGACCCCTTGCCACGGATCATGTGCTGTTCGCCGAGAAAGCGGACCCACCAGACCGAACGCGACTTGCCCGATACTTCGTAGCCGATCGAGCCTAACGCTTCGCGCGCCTTCAAGAACCCGGCAGGTGAAACCAGAATGTCGATATCGCCCGAGGGTTTCATGAAATGATCGTCATAAAGCAGATGCTGCTGGAACGGCCCTTTCAGGAAGACAAAATCAATCCGCCTGTCGAGCAGCGCCTCGTGAATGGCCATCGAATCCATGAGGCAGGCGGCGTTCATCGACACCGTCCTCCTGCGATAGGTTTCGAGCCACTGGAACAGTTCCGCCGGCCTCTCATGCGCCGGCGTACGCGACAGCGCCTTCAGGACGAACGTACCGACCTTGTTCAACCTGGCGATATCGGTGACGACAGCGTCGGAAAGGCCCGGCGTCCACGTTTCACCGGCCGAGGCCGCCGGCCCCGCGAAATATAACCGTAAGCAGGCCCGCACATAAGCGATCTCGTCGGCGCAGTCGGTGGCGCGCAGTCTTTCATAGGTGCTTTCCGGCAAGGCCATTGAGCGCACAGTCTCCAAAAAGCGGTTTGCGCGAAGCGTATGCTGCAGCTGCTAAGCAAAGCATCGTCAAAAACGGCGGCGCCGTAAAGCCTTTCCTTTCGCAGTGCGAGATTTTGCAACCATGGCGTTTGACGGCTTCGCGGAAGGTGATGAGATGTGTGGACGAATTCCCACCCTGGCGTAGCGCTTCGGCCGGGCCATCGATGGGATCAGCTGAAAGTTGCGTATCTTTTAGCGTTGTCCAATGGTAATGGCCAGCATTGGCTGCCTCTTAATTGTGGAAAATCAACGGGGTATGGAATCCCTTATGACGAGGATCACTCGCACCCGGCTCCATGTCGAAAGAGGTCGATTTCTTACACTCCGAGTGACGTTCGCAACCCATAATTGATTAACGGCTGGTAAATCAGGCTTGACTCATAAATGTTGCTGTGCAGCTATTGCGGTGCAGCATGAAAGTGCTGACGGCAATCGACAGGCCGTTTCCAGTCCTTATGGAGAGTAAAAATGGAACAGAATGTTGAAAAGCATGAGTACGAAACGCCAAACCTGACAGTACATGGTTCAATCGAAACCATCACCCAGGGCGGCGGTGGCAGCACGGCAATCGACGCGTCGTTTCCCGCGCACACCCCGATCGGCGACCTGACGTTCTCCTGAGACTAGCCTGATTCTGGAGGAATGACGTTGGGCCTCAAGAATCGAAGACAATGAAATGGAGCCGGGGATGAAAAATCCCCGACTTTCCGTTGAACTTGATGACGCGTAGACCGTGTGTTGCAAACGAGGTTTTAGGATGAACTGGAACCCATCCGAGCACGATTGCGTAAAGGCCACCAAGGACGCCGTTGCTTGCGAATTCGGCGATGGCCTCGCGCTTCTCAACCTGAAGTCCAATATCTATTACAGCCTCAACGGCGTCGGCGCCTTCATCTGGGAACTGATCCAGGAACCCAAGCCGATCGCGGATATCCGCAGCGCCGTCCTCGCTCGCTACAATGTCGACGCCGAACGCTGCAAGGCCGACGTCGACGCATTGCTGAAAGGCCTGGCGGAAAACGGGCTTGCGAGGCTTGAGCATGAGGCACTCGTCTAGGCAGGTGTCGCAGAAGGCCATGGTTGCGCGGCAAAGACCTGTGACGCAGAGAAATCCCCGGCCGATGAAGCAGCGGCCTGGCAGGCGCAGCGTGGCCAGGATTTTGTCCTTGAGCGGCTCGGAAGCGCTTTTCCTGTGCCGCTGCCTGCTGGTGGTCACGACCGTCCGGCTCGGGCTGACATTGTTCTCCTACAACCGCGTCCGCGGGATGGTGACGCGGCTCAACGCGCACCAATGTGCCAGCATGGGCGAGTTGCGGCTTGTCGCCTGGGGGGTTGCTGCCGCCGCACGGTTCGTTCCGGGCGCCACATGCCTGACCCAGGCGCTGTCGGGCCAATACCTGCTCGCGCGCCAAGGCAATGCGTCGAACATCCGCATCGGCATCGAGCGCGGCACGGGCGAGCAATTGAAGGCGCATGCCTGGCTGGTCAGCGATAACCACATCGTGCTTGGCGGATCCGTCGATGGTTTCGCCCACCTGGTCGACCACGGCAGCCGATGAGCGGCCTAGCCGGAATCCTGCTGCGACAAGGCCCCGCGCCGGCTGAAGCGGCGAGCGACATCCAGCAGATGCTGGCGCGCATGCGCCATCGTGGTCCCGACGGGACGTCGTGGTGGCAGGACAGCGGCGTCGCGCTTGGCCATGCCTGGCTCAACACCACCGACGAAGCCGGCCCCGGCCCGCTGACCATGGCCGGCGGCAAGCTGGCCATCACCGCCGATTGCCGGCTAGATAACCGCGACGAGCTGCTCGCAAGGCTCGGCATCAGGGACAACTCAGTCGCCGATGCGGCGTTGCTGATGCGGGCCTATCTGCGCTGGGGTGAAACGTGCCCCGTGCATCTGCAAGGCGACTTCGCCTTTGCCATCTGGGATGCCGAGCGGCAGCTTTTGTTTTGCGCGCGAGACCATTTCGGGGTCAAGCCTTTCTATTACCACGCAGCGGAACGCCGCTTTGCCTTTGCCTCCGAGATCGGGCCAATGCTCGGCCTCGACGGGGTCGGCGCGCGCCTCAGCGAGCACCGGATTTCGGGGTTCCTGGCCGGGCTGCCCGATGACCCACAGTCCACGCCCTACAGCGACATCTTCGCCCTGCCGGCGCGTCACAGCCTCACCGTCACCGTGCAACGTCTGGTGCTGCGCCGGTACTGGCAGATCGAACCATCGCAGCGAGCACCGCGGCCGGATGCCGCGGAGGAATTCGCCCATCTGTTCGCGCAATCGGTCCGCAACCGCATGCGAGGAAGTCCGTCGATCGGCGCGATGCTGAGCGGCGGCCTCGATTCATCCTCGATCACCTGCGTGGCGGGATTGCAAAATGCGGCCGAGCGCAAGCCGAGGCTACCGACCTTCTCACTCGTGTTCGAAAAGGGTTCATCGATGGACGAGCGCCCGTTCATCGATGCCGTGCTCGATCAGCAGAAAGCCGATCCGACGTTCATCCCAGTCGGCAATTATGCACCCTTCGCAGAATTCGAACGGGTGCTGGAAGAACAGGAAGGCACGTTCCTGGCGCCGGGCCTGACGCTGACCCGCGGTATCTATCGGACGGCCGGCGCCAAGGGCATCAAGGTGCTCCTCGACGGCCATGGCGGCGACGAGGTCGTTTCACAGGGACATGGCCATCTGCACGAGCTTGCCAATGGCGGCAGATGGCTGGACCTTTGGCGCGAGGTCCGCAGTGCCTCCAACACCTATGGCGACAGCACGCTCGGCCTGTATTTCCAGTTCCTGACCATCTACGGGCCGGCCTGGCGCATCGCCAGGCTGAGACAGCTGGGGAATCGAGCCCTGAACAGAATGCGCAGGCCCGCCCGGTCGCAGCGTGGCCGCAGCTGGCGCGACCTGATCAATCCGGACCTTGTTAGGCGAACCGAGCTCGTCGACCGGTTCCATCGGGCTGGCTACATGCCGCCCGGCGTCCAAGCCAGCGACGCGCTCAGCCATCGCTGGATCCTGTCCAACGGCTATGTTCCGCACTCTTTCGAGGTTCTGGACAAGGCCGCCGCCAATTTCGGCGTCGAGCCGCGGTACCCCTTCTGGGACAAGCCGCTGGTGGAATTCTGCCTCGGGCTGCCGGGCGAGGAGAAGCTCCGTCATGGGTTTGGCCGCTACGTGCTGCGCCGGGCCATGGAGGGCATCCTGCCGGCGGCGGTACAGTGGCGGCGCGACAAGATCGATTTCACCGCCAATCTGGTCAACGGCATGGTGCGCAACCATCGCGACCTGCTGGAGCAGTTGCTGGTCGGCGATGCGGGCCGCATCGCACCCTATGTCAACCTGCCGGAAGTAAACGCCGCCTATGCGCGGCTGCTCCGCCAGCCGGACCAGGCGGCACCGCTCGATGTCCAGTATGTCTGGCGCTCGGCGTCGCTGTCGCTGTGGCTGCGGCAGGTCCAGCATGGCGGGAGCCCCGCATGATGTCTCGCCATGAGCCGTTCGCTGGCGATCTCGACCGTCGCCGCGACAGGACTGCGGGAGAACGAAGTTACTACCGGGCCTACGGCCTGCTCATCGCGTCCGACGTGTCGCTGCCCGAACTGGAGCCGGCGGACCCGGCAACGGCCGACATCGAGATCGTCATCGGCCCGATCGATATGCCCAAGCCTTCGGCGGAGGCAGCGACCGTCTTCCGTTTCGAGCCTGGCCGCCAGTATCTGGCCTGGGAGGCCGTCGGCGCATTCCTGATCAGCGACGCCCGCCGCATCGATGTCCAGCCGGCGCCCGGCGTCGGCGACAGCTTGCTTGCCTTCCCGTTGCTGGGGCCGGTGCTGGCGCTGCTGCTGCACCAGCGCGGCCTGCTGGTGTTGCATGCCAGCGCCATCGCGGTGACCGGCAGGGGCGCCATCTTCATGGGCGATAAGGGCGCCGGCAAATCGACGACGGCAAGCGCGCTGATCCGGGCCGGACACGACCTGCTCACCGACGACGTCGTGGCGCTCGATCTCACCAACCCGGACGAACCGATGATCGTTCCGGGATTTCCGCAGATCAAGCTTGCCGCCGATGCCGCGGCGGCGATCTGGCTTGGGCAAGCGCAAGTGCGACCGCAAGTGCATCCGGCGATCGAGAAGATGCAGCATCGCCTGCACGGCGCCTTCTCCGGCAACAGGGTGCCGGCGGCCAGGATCTACATCCTCGGGCGCGGCGAAAGGGCCGGGATCACCCTCCTGCCTCAAATCGCCGCCTTGCCAGCCATCATCAAATTCTCCTACGTGACGCGGTTTGGCCGCGCGGCGCTCTCCGGCGATTTCGCGGCGATGCATCTTCGCCATTGTTCAGCGATTGCTAACCATGTCGGCGTGTGCCGGCTGGACGTTCCGACGGGCATCGACAGGATCGGCGAGGCTGTGGCGCTGATCGAAAAGGAATTGGCTGGAGATGCCTAGGTCATCGGTCTTCAGCCTGTCGCTGTTTCGCGATGTCGCGGCATTCGGCGCCGTCATTGCCCGGATCGGCGGACGACGAACCTGGACGGCGCTGCTGTTCCTGATCCTCGGCAGCCTGACGGAAGGGGTTTCCATCCTGCTGCTGGTGCCGCTGCTGCACCTGGTCGGCCGTGCCGACCAGGATTTCGCGGTAAGGCTGCCCAATATCGATTTCCTGCGCTGGCTGGTGCCCGGCGGAACGCTGCAGCTGACCACGGTGCTTTGCGCGCTGGTCGGGCTTGTTGCCGTGCAGGCAGCCTTCAACCGCTTCAAGTCGGTGTACATGGCAAGGCTGCTCTTCGATTTCATCAACCGCTTGCGAATGAACCTGTTCGAGAGCATCGGCAAGGCGCGCTGGGGCGTGTTCACGCGCATGCGCGGCTCCGATCTCGACCATGCCCTGACCGGAGACATAGACCGCGTCCAAGGGGCGGCTTTTGCCCTGCTAATGCTGGTGCAGATCGCCGTGCTGCTGGCGGGCTATCTGGTGATTTCCATGTTCATATCGCCGGTCATGACGGCGTTTGCCGTCGTCATCGGCATCGTGATGTTCATAGCGCTGCAGCCCTTTCGCTCGCGAGCCACCGCCTTCGGCCGGATCCTGACGACCAATCGCCAGGACCAGTACCGCACGGTCTCGGAATTTCTGGGTGGCATCAAGGTGGCCAAGAGCCTGAATGTCGAGGCCAGCTATTTCGCGCAGCTGCAGGTCACGCTCGAAAAGATGAAGGCCGACAATATCGCCTATGTCCGCAACTCTTCGATCGGCACCGCCGTGTTCCAGGTGGCGAGCGTCGTGGGCTTGAGCGTCTTCATCTATGTGGCGTTGGTCCGCTTCCACCTGTCGCTGGCCGAGATCGTCGTGCTGCTCCTGGTCTTCATGCGCATCGCGCCGCGGTTCATGGACATGCAGACGCAGGCCCAGCAGGTGCTGATCAACCTGCCCGCCTATACGGCAATGCGCAACCTGCAGGCGCGTTTCGACGCCGAACGGGAGCCTGGCCATGTCGACTCCACGGATGCCCGCAAGCTGACCCTCGATACGGGGCTAAACATTCGCGACGTCTCCTTCGTCTACGACGACGGCGCCGGCAAGGCAGTGGTGAGCGACATCACCTTCGGCCTTCCGGCCGGCAAGGTCACGGCGCTCATCGGCCCGTCCGGGTCAGGCAAGAGCACGATCGCCGACATGCTGCTCGGGCTGCTCGAGCCGACCGCCGGCAAGATCCTCGTCGACGGCGTCGAGATCGATGCGGGCAATCGCCGCCGCTGGCGCGATCAGGTGGCCTATGTGCCGCAGGACGTGTTCCTGCTGCATGACACGATCGCGGCGAACCTGCGCCTCGCCGCGCCCCAGGCCAGCGAGGACGACTTGTGGAGGGCACTGCGCGCCGCTCACGCCGGCGATTTCGTGGACCGACTGGACCTGAGGCTGAATACCGTGGTCGGCGACCGCGGCGTGCGCCTCTCGGGCGGCGAGCGCCAGCGCATCGCGCTGGCACGTGCTTTGCTGCGCAAGCCGTCACTGCTCATCCTGGACGAGGCAACAAGCGCGCTCGACTGGCAGAACCAGTCGCTTATCGCCCGGTCGATCGACGGCCTGCGCGGCGCAATGACGATCCTGACCATCGCGCACCGGCCGTCGATGATCGCCTTCGCCGACTGGGTGGTGGCGATGGAAGATGGTCGTGTGGTGGAGGTCGGGCAATATCAGCGGTTGAAGGCGAAGCCGGGGAGCCGGTTGTCCCGGATGCTATCGGGAGAACAGTCGGAAACCGAACCCGCCGATGTGGCCTGAGGACGATGATGTCCCCGTTGATCTAATGCAGCCCCCGCCGGACGCTGCCCAGCTTCTCGCCCTCGGGCACGTCGGTGGAGTTCTGTTTTCTCTCGGCTTCGCGCAGCCTGTCGGCAGGCGTTGGCGCGCTCCTGGCGATCATGGCATAGACGACCGCGAAATAACCGGTCTGGATGACCACCGCGCAGATGATGACACGCAGCAGTGTCGTGCCAAGCGAAGCTCCACCCAGCCAGGACCAGGCGACGACGATCGCGAGCGCGAACAGCATCCCAACGATGAATTTTGGAAGCGACATACCCAACAGCCCATAAACCGGCTCGGGTTATATCCAACGATAGCCCCACCCGAGCGCCGTCCCTTGTGATGCGGGCTTGTTAAACCACCCGCTCTCGACCGGTTGCTTCCGGCCTTTCAACCTGTCGCCACCGTAACAGGTATAATTTGCAATTCTATTAAGGCGAGCAGAAGGCGGCAAGGGCAACCGCACATATTTTTGATTGAGCTTACGCGTTCGACTCTGCCATGCTGCAACGCACCCGGCCGCATTTCACTCAACCTGGAGCCATTGTAAATCTGGAGTACAACCCGTAATATTAGATGGTATTTTAGGTGAATAGTCTAGAATATAGCGTNATATTTTTGATTGAGCTTACGCGTTCGACTCTGCCATGCTGCAACGCACCCGGCCGCATTTCACTCAACCTGCAGCCATTGTAAATCTGGAGTACAACCCGTAATATTAGATGGTATTTTAGGTGAATAGTCTAGAATATAGCGTCGCCGTTAAGGACTCGTATGCTCCGGATCCCGACAGTGGGAACGCACCGCCCAAAAATCGCCCCAAAAACGTCCGGATTTTTTTATGCTTGCCCATTTATTGTCACAAATGTGCTAAAAATTCCGAAATTTGAGCAGGACTAGCTTATTATTTGGTCAATTCATGACGCGACTATTTCAGCGGCGTGGGAAATTGTGTGTTGCGCTGCAGCATTTTTTTGGTATCGTGCGGTAAACCATTCGTTGAACGCATGGAGTTTCCGTATGAGGGATATTGCCAAGTCGGCCACGGCGGGGTTTTCGCAGGCCGACACCGACTTTCCGCCGCCGATCGGCGGCCTCATCAAGCGGAGTTTCGACATCGTCGGTTCGCTGGCTGGACTGATCGCGCTCAGCCCGCTGTTCATCATGATAGCGTTGCTCGTCAAATTCTCCGATGGCGGATCGGTTTTCTACGGTCACCGCCGAATCGGGCGCGGCGGACGGCTCTTCTCCTGCCTCAAGTTCCGCACCATGGTTCCGGACGGCGACAAGGTGCTGGCCGCCTATCTCGCGACCAATCCAGAGGCCAATGCGGAATGGATAGCGACCCGCAAGCTGAAGAACGATCCGCGCGTCACCCGCGTCGGAACGGTGCTGCGCAAGCTGAGCCTCGATGAATTGCCGCAGATCATCAACATCCTCCAGGGTGACATGAGCCTTGTCGGGCCTCGCCCGGTGGTCCGGGACGAACTTGAAATCTATGGCAGCGCGGCTGTCTACTATCTGAAGTCCCGGCCCGGGCTGACCGGCCTGTGGCAGGTCAGCGGCCGCAACGACGTTTCCTATGACAGCCGCGTCGCGTTCGACCGCCACTATGTCGAGAACTGGTCGCTGTTCGAGGACGTTCGCATCATCATCAGAACAGTGCCGGCCGTCTGGATGTCGCGCGGTTCTTACTGATCGGCCGGCAGGATCAAGGCATCCGGCGGCAAGCTCATCGGGCGATGGGGGCTAAAACGGATCGGAACGCTCAGTTGAAGATAGACATTTTCGAAGCCTTTGGCAGCGGCCCGCTTTCCGGCCGCTCGCGACTCGTGGCGACCTGCCTTGCGATGTCGTTCGCTTTTCCCCAGATGGCCGCCGCCGACGATTACCGTCTGGGCTCCCAGGACAAGCTCACCATCCGCATCGCCGAATGGCAGACCGTCGAAAGCACGTTCCGCGACTGGTCGTCGGTCAATGGCCAATATACGATCGGCCCGGCAGGCACGCTGTCGGTGCCTTTCGTCGGCGAGTTGCCGGCGGCCGGCAAGACCACGGCGGAGGTCGCCGCGGCGATCGGCGAGGCGCTGCAGCACAAGCTCGCTTTATCGGACAAGCCCGAAGCCTCGGTCGAAATGGCGCAGTTCCGCCCCTTCTACATTTCGGGCGAGGTGCAGAATCCCGGGCAATTTCCCTTTGTGCCCGATCTTACGGTGCTGAAAGCGATCAGCGTCGCCGGAGGCATCAGGCGCAACGCCGACTACGGTCCCCAGCTCGGCAAGGACCTGGTGACCGCCAAGGGCAATTTCGATATCTCCGACGACCAGCGCGTTCGGCTGATCGTCAAGCGCGCCCGCATCGACGCCGACATGGCGGGCAAGACGAGTTTTGAGGCACCCAAGGAGGTCGAAGGCGATCCCCGGCTGCCGACCATCGTCGCCGACGAGATGACAATCCTTACCGCCGACCAGAAGGCGCTGAAGCTCAAGCTCGAGGCGCTCGATGATCTCAAGGGTGTGCTGCAGGCCGAAATCGAATCGCTGCAGAAGAAGATCGTCAACCAGCAGAAGCAGGTCGACCTGGCCCAGCAACAGCTAGCCAGCATCGGTCCGCTGGCCCAGAAGGGCCTGGTGGCCAATGCGAGGCTTCTGGATTCGCAGCAGTCCGTCACCGACCTGCAGGGCAAGATCCTGGACTACGAGACAGCCATCCTGACCGCCAAGCAGGCGATCAGCAAGGCGACGCAGGACGCCATCGACGCCCAGAACACCTTGAGTTCGACCCTCGCCGCCGATCGCCAGCAGACCGAAGCCGACCTGAACGAGGCCGCGCTGAAGGTGAATATGCAAAAAGGCCTGATAGCCCAGGCCACGGATCCCGCGACGACGGCCGCCATCACCAACGACCAGCAACCTACCTTGCTCTATTCGCTGGTGCGCGATGTCGACGGCAAGACCACCGAAATCGCCGCCAAGGAAGACACACCGGTGCTGCCTGGCGATGTGATCAAGATCAAGCTGGCGCCGCTGGCCAGCCAGTAGAGACGCGGAACCGTCGCGCGGCCCGCCGCGTACGATCCATAGCGCAAGAACTTTGAGCCTCCGCCAAGCCTGCTTGGCGGAGGCTTTTGCTGATTGATCTTCAGCACCGGAAAACCAGAATGGCTGTTGACGCAATTCCGAACGGAACCGCTACGCGTTTTCCCGCGATGGCTTTAGCGGACTCTCGTCATTACTCGGCTGCCGCGGGACGGTGAGGCCAAGCTGCCTGTCCAGCCTTCGCATCCGCCGGCTCGAAAGCCGGTGACCATCGCGTGCGGGTGACCGGCAACCGCGCCAGCTTGAAGAAGCTGAAATACATCAGGAATGAACCCATGATGTAGGGGTTGAGTATCTCGACCTCGACGAAGGAGCGGATGAGCAGCAGCACCATCACGCCGATGAGAACCACCGATTCGGCCTGCCATGTCTTGAAGACCACCGCCGCGATGTGGCCGAAGAGCGTGCGCAGCATGATCAGCGATATCAGCACGGCCCCGGTGAAGCCGAGTTCGACAAGGGCTTCGACATAGGTGTTGTGGAAATGGAAGCCGGTACGGGTGCTGATGTAGAACTCGTTCCACAGCCGCTCCGCCTCGGCAAAGCCCTGCACCCAATAGGCGGCATAGCCGACGCCAAGGATCGGCGATCGCATCGCGGCGTTCCAGCCCTGCTCCCACAGATAAGTCCGCCCGGTGAGCGTCGAATCCTTGCCGAAGATGCCAAGCACGAAGTCCATGAGCCCGAGATTGAGGGCGACGATGGCTACCACGACGATCATGCCGGCGCCGACCAGGAAGATCACCCGGCGGTAGCGTCGCGACAAAAGCTTGCTCATCGCAAGAAGCGCCACCAGCGCCAGAACCGCCGGTATCGAGGCCATCGAGGTGGCGGAATGCGAGACGACCAGCACATAGGCCGACAACAGCACGACCGGCACGGTCAGCATGAAACTCAGCCGGCCACGCCGAAGGAAAGCAAGGAACACGACCGAGAAATAGATGCCGAGCGAGCCGACGAAGCCGATCTGATTCTTGGAGGCGAAGGCGCCGACGAAATTATAGGTGCCGTCGAGGACATCCTCGGAATAGGCGCCGACCTTCAGCGAATAGAGCAGGACGAAGAATATGCCGACCAGAGCGCCTATCGTCAGGGTGCGGACGCTGACGGTGCGTGCGGCGACATAGGCGCAGGCGATATGGGACAAGTACTGGACCGCCGTTCTGGCGGTGACGCCGGGCGCCTGCGACCAGAACACGGAAAAGCCGATATAGGCCGCGAAGAGCAGCGGCAGCCAGGCGCTGGACAGTTGCCGCAGGAAACGCTGGTAGTCGACCAGAATGAGCGGAAGCCAGACGGCATAATAGGCCAGGATCAGCACCTGGCCGAAAATGACGGAATAGGAGAACGCCCAGATCGAAACGGCAATGGCAAAGCTGCCATAGACCGAATTCTTCTCGGGATCGACGAGCAGGGATTTGGGAATTTTCATCTCACGGTCCCGTCGACACGACCCAGGACCGGCAGGCCGCGAACCAGCCGGCATTTCCGCAAACAGGGTCGTACAAGAAACGGCGTCTCCATTGTGCAGTGCAATATAACCTATCGCACCCCGTGCTCAATGGCAAATCCGGTCACCTTGTCTTACAGCGCGGCGATCGCCGAGAGACCGCTTGCCAGCAACCGACCAATCGGACGTGCGCTCCGGCTGCCCATCGGGAACGAGGCGCTGCCCTTGAGGTTCCTTCCATGGGTATGCCGAAATCGTCCCGCCATGGTGGGTATGGTGGAAGCGCTGCGCGACCAGTTCGAAGGAGCCGCGCCATAATCCGTCCGATTGGCCCAGACGATCCGGCCGCATGCCGGCTTGAACTCGGCCCGCGGTAACCTCACACTCCCTGGGGCGGGGCGTCACACGGGTCAGCCAACATGGACAGGGGAATGACATGCCGATGAACTTTGCGGGACGCTTCGCCGGCCGGTCGGCGGTGATCACCGGAGGCGCCTCGGGCATTGGCCTGGCGGTCGCGCAGAGGATCGTCGACGAAGGCGGGCGCGTCTGCGTCTGGGATCGCGATCCCGCACAGATCGAACAGGCGAAAGCCATTGTTCCCGGCCTGCGTGGAGTGACGTTGGACGTTGCGGATGCGGCAAGTGTGGAGGTCGCCGCACGATCGACGATCGAAGCCTTCGGCGGGGTCGACATACTGGTCACCAGTGCGGCCATCACCGGCCCCAACATGACCACCTGGTCCTATTCGGTCGAGGACTGGCGTGGGGTCATCGACATCAACATCAACGGCGTCTTCTACTGCAACAAGGCGCTGGTGCCACACATGCTCGAGCGCAACTATGGCCGCATCGTCAACATCGCCTCGATCGCCGGCAAGGAAGGCAATCCCAATGCTTCCGCCTACAGCACCTCGAAGGCGGCGGTGATTGGCCTGACCAAGTCGCTCGGCAAGGAACTCGCCAAGACCAAGGTGACGGTCAATTGCGTGACGCCGGCCGCCGTGCGCACCGCGATCTTCAAGCAGATGAAGCAGGAGCACATCGATTTCATGCTCTCCAAGATACCGATGGCGCGGTTCGGCGAGGTCGAGGAGGTGGCGGCGCTGATCTCATGGATCGCCTCGGAGGAATGCTCGTTCACCACGGCCGCCGTGTTCGACGTCTCGGGCGGCCGCGCCACCTACTGATGCACTACAAATCCGCGTGAGCAGGCAACGAATATGCCATCGCCGGCGTCTAGTCGGTATGGAAGGTGTAGAAACGGCAAACATTTCAGATAGTCCCACGGGCGTGACCTTTCGCCGCGACCTTGGTGTCCAGGGCGAGGAATGGAGGCCAGAGGGCTGGTTCAGGGCTACAGCTACTGAGCCTTTTCGGATATTCTCGACGAGAATTGTTTTCCATCCCTGCCCTTTCATGGTGGTTTCGGCCTGATGAACCTTCACGGCGTCGCCAAACCGGCTTACCGTGCCTTCGAAATGCTGCATGGCCTTGGAACCGAAATCCTGTCGACTCAAGGCAATCACCCCACCGTCGACAGTTGGTGTGTGCGCGACGGAAATTCGTTGATCGTGCCGATTTCCAACTTCGCCTTGCCGCGGCATCCGATCGCGAACGAGACAGTGCATGTTCAACTTGAGAATGCACGGCGGCCCGACATGGCAACCATCCGATGCGTCGATGCAGCAAATGCCAACCCCAAGGCGCCATGGGTGAAGATGGGAAGTCCCGATTACCTGAGCCGAGCAATGGTAGAACATTTGCATGCGGCCTCGGCGATGCCGGAACAGGCGCAAGCGATCGCCTTCAGCGATCATGCCCTTCTGGTCGATGTCACCGTACCGGCGCAGGGCGTTGCCGCCATCAGGCTGGAGTNCTTCGAAATGCTGCATGGCCTTGGAACCGAAATCCTGTCGACTCAAGGCAATCACCCCACCGTCAGACAGTTGGTGTGTGCGCGACGGAATTTGTTGACCGTGCCGATTTCCAACTTCGCCTTGCCGCGGCATCCGATCGCGAACGAGACCGTGCAGATTCAACTTGAGAATGCACGGCGGCCCGACATGGCAACCATCCGATGCGTCGATGCAGCAAATGCCAACCCCAAGACGCCATGGGTGAAGATGGGAAGTCCCGATTACCTGAGCCGAGCAATGGTAGAACATTTGCATGCGGCCTCGGCGACGCCGGAACAGGCGCAAGCGATCCCCTTCAGCGATCATGCCCTTCTGGTCGATGTCACCGTACCGGCGCAGGGCGTTGCCGCCATCAGGCTGGAGTTTTTATCGTTTGCTTAGAGCAGATCCCGCCGCGCTGGCCGATGACGAACTGCTGGACCACTGTCAACGCGCCGCCTTCGGCTATTTTCTGGAGAACGTGAACCCCGACAACGGGCTGGTCGCCGACACGTCGCGGCCCAATTCGCCGTGCAGCATCGCCGTCGTCGGGTTCGCCCTGTCCTGCTATCCGATCGGCGTCGAACGTGGCTGGATAGCGCGCGACGCGGCTGCCCGCCTGACCCTTGCGGCGCTACGCTTTTTCCAGACCAGCACGCAAGGCAGCGGTCACGACGTCACCGGCCACAAGGGTTTTTACTATCACTTTCTCGACATGAGGAGCGGCTTGCGCGTTTGGCGCTGCGAACTGTCGATGGTGGATACCGCCCTGCTGATCGCCGGCATGCTGGTGGCGAGCGCGTATTTTTCCGGCGACAGCGACGACGAAGCCGAAATCCGCCACCTGGCCGAGGCGCTTTACAGGCGCGTCGACTGGCGATGGGCGCAAGGCAGCAGCCCGACGCTCCGCCAGGGCTGGAAGCCGAGGAGCGGCTTTCTGCATTATGGCTGGGAAGGCTATAACGAGGCGACGATCCTATATGTGCTGTCGATGGCCTCTCCGGACCGCCCGACCTCGGACGACAGCTACGAGGCCTGGACGGCGACCTATCAATGGGAAAACATCTACGGCCACGACGTGCTCTATGGCGGGCCGCTGTTCATGCACCAGTTCTCGCATGCCTGGATCGATTTCGCCGGCATCCGCGACGCTTTCATGCGGGAGAAGAATTCGGACTATTTCGAAAACAGCCGCCGCTCGACATACCTTCACCGCGACTACGCCCGGCACAACCCTTACGGCTTTGACGGCTATGGCGAGAATTTGTGGGGCCTTTCGGCCGGAGACGGACCGGGCGGCTTCCGCGCCAGCGTGGAGCGGCGGACCCACAGGTTTTCCGGCTATGCCGCGCGCGGCGCGCCTTTCGGACCGGATGACGGGACAATCGCGCCATGGTCCTATCCGGCGTCGTTGCCCTTTGCGCCGGACATTTGCCTGGCGGCGCTGCGTCACCTCGTCGATCGTTATCCGGAGGTACTCGACAATTTCCGGCTGCCGAGCGGTTTCAACCCGACATTGGCCAACCGGCGCAGATTCGGCCGCGCCGGCTGGGTGTCGGAAGGCCATTACGGGCTTGACCAGGGCATCGCGGTGATGATGATCGAAAACCACCGTTCCGGACTGATCTGGGAGTTGATGCGTTCCAATCCCCATATCCGTCGCGGCCTGGACAAGGCGGGTTTCACCGGCGGATGGCTGTCGCGGCCGGTATCCGGAGGGCGCGATGTCGCGTGAACCGACGAGAACCGCCGTCTTCCCTCTCGACAGCAACGACGTCGAACTGATCAGGGGCGCGCATCCCGCGCACTGGGAGAACCCGACCCCGAACGGCCTCTACAATCTCGTCGTCATCGGCGCCGGGCCGGCCGGGTTGACCGCCGCGCGTGACGCCGCGAGCCTTGGCGCGAAGGTCGCGCTGATCGAACGCGGGCTGATCGGTGGTGCCTGCGTCAATGTCGGCGGTATTCCGTCGAAGTCGATCATCCGCACGGCCAGGCTCTATGCCGATATGCGCGATGCCGAGAGCTTTGGCGGCGACCCGCCAGACCACCTTCGCGTCGACTTTCAACGGGCGATGACACGGATGCGGCAGATACGGCAGCGGATCAGCCGTGCCAATTCGGCCGTTTCCGTCGCAGCCGAGGGCATCGACCTCTATTTCGGCGAAGCGCGCTTCGGCGGACCGGACACCGTCGTGGTCGCGGACAGGACCCTGCATTTCAAGAAGGCATTGGTCGCGACGGGGGCGCATGCCAGCGGGCCCGCGATCCCAGGACTTGCCGAGGCCGGTTATCTCGACAACGAGACCATGTACGACCTTACGCAATGCCCGCCGCGGCTCCTCGTCATCGGCGGCGGGCCGCTCGGCTGCGAGATGGCGCAGGCCTTCTGCCTGCTCGGCGCCAAGGTCATCCTGGCGCAGAGCGATCNAGGACCCTGCATTTCAAGAAGGCATTGGTCGCGACGGGGGCGCATGCCAGCGGGCCCGCGATCCCAGGGCTTGCCGAGGCCGGTTATCTCGACAACGAGACCATGTACGACCTTACGCAATGCCCGCCGCGGCTCCTCGTCATCGGCGGAGGGCCGCTCGGCTGCGAGATGGCGCAGGCCTTCTGCCTGCTCGGCGCCAAGGTCATCCTGGCGCAGAGCGATCCGATGTTCCTGCCCGGCGAGGAGCGCGACGCCGCTCAGATCCTTTCGGATGCGCTGGCACGCGAGGGGATCGAGGTGCGGCTGAACACCGAAGTGGTGGCGGTGCGGATGGAGGGCGGAAAGAAGGCCGCCGACCTGATGCGGGATGGCGACATGACGACGATTTCGGTCGATGAGATCATCACCGGCGTCGGCCGTTCACCCAACGTCGATGGCCTGGGCCTCGATGAGGCCGGCGTGGCCTATGACGTCAACGGCATCAAGGTCGACGATTATCTGCGATCCACCAACCCACATGTCTACGCGGCGGGCGACGTCTGCCTCGAATACAAGTTCACCCACACCGCCGAGGCAGCAGCGCGCATCGTCGTGCGCAATGCCCTGTTTCGCGGCCGCGAAAGGCTCAGCGAACTGGTTATCCCCTGGTGCACCTATACCGATCCGGAGATCGCCCATGTCGGTCTCTATCCGCTGGAGGCGCGGCGCAACGGCATTCCCGTCAAGACCTATACGGTCCTGATGCACGATGTCGCCCGCGCCGTGATGGACGGCGAGGAGGAAGGGTTCGTCAAGATCCATGTCAGGGAGGGGTCCGACCGCATCCTGGGGGCGACGGTCGTCGCCAGCCATGCCGGCGAGATGATCAACGCGGTGACCCTCGCTATCCGGTCGGGCATGGGATTGCATGCGTTGGCCGACGTCATCCATCCATTCCCGACACAGGCGCAAGGCATCAAGATGGCGGGCGACGCCTACAGACGGACACGGTTCACTTCATTGCGCAGGCGCCTGGCGGCCCGCTGGCTGGCCTGGTCCAGGCGATAAGCCTTTGCGCTCGGTCCCAGCCGGACCCGCATTGCGGCCGATCCGGAAGGCAAGCGCGCCGGCATCGGACCATGATCCAGCGCTTGACGAAGGCACGGTTCGGCTAAACAAGTCGAAGCTGATTTCTGAGGTGGCGGAGGCCTCGTTGATGTCGTCCGAGAAAGAGCTTGCGCCGCTACTCCTGGCGCGAAGCGTCGGGCGTCCGCTTTGAGCGCGCGGCCCGACGTCGACATGCCGGCGCACGGCAGCCGGCGACGCGTGCTGATCGTGTGCCATGAGCCGGCGTTTCCGCCGACTTCCGGCGCGGATCTTCGCAACTATCGCAATGCCGTGGCGGCGGCCGCGTTCGGACCGGTCTGCCTGGCCTCGGTGTGGCCCAGGGCCATCGCCATGACCGCGCCCGATCCGCTTATCCGCACCGAGGCGCTGTCGATCGAGGGAGAGCCCCGGACGGCTTCCATCGGATGGTGGCGCCTAAGGGAGGAGCATCGCATTTCGCGCGCGGCCCTGGCGCGGCTGGAAGCACTGATCCTGGAGTTCCGCCCGGACACCGTCGTGGTCGAGAGCATCGGCCTGTTCAAGCTGCTGCGGCCTTTGCGATCGCTGGCAAAGCAGCTCATCCTCGATATGCACAATGTCGAGTCCGACCTGTCCGCGCAGATGAAACGCGCCGAAGCCACCGCATCGCGCTTTTCCGTGGCCGCATCGCGGCCTGGCATCAGGCATCTCGAAAGAAAGGCGCTCGCCCTTGTCGACAGGGTCTGGGTCTGCTCGAACGAGGACCGCGAGAAGCTGATGCGCGTTGCCGGGCGCACGATGCCCATCGATGTCGTTCCCAATGGAATTCCCAACGTCGAGGCGATTCCCGATATGCTGCCCGCGGAACCGTCGGCCGACAGCGGCTTTCCGGTGATCCTTTTCATAGGTCATCTCGGCTATCCTCCGAATGTCGACGCCGCCGGGCGATTGGCCCGGACCATATTGCCCCGCATCCGCCAGGCCCTGCCCGACGCGAAGCTGGTTCTAGCTGGACGCGGCCCGGAACCGCCCGTGCTGGCCCTGGGCGGATTGCCCGATGTCGAGCTCGTCGAAGATCCCGAAAGCGTGGCGCCGCTCCTGTCCCGCGCGCATCTCAGCATCGTCCCGCTCCGGGCGGGCGGGGGCACGCGCATCAAGATCCTGGAGGCGATGGCCTGGGGGGTGCCGGTGATCGCGACACCGCTCGCGGCCGAGGGCCTGGGCCTGGTCGAGAACGACGAGGTGCTGCTGTCGGCCAGCGACGAAGGCCTGGCCGCCATGGCCGTCCAACTTTCACTCGACGCCGGGCGCCGGGCAAGGCAGCGCGTGCGCGCCCANGCAAGCGATCCGCGATGCCGTCCGCGTCGGGCTTGCCCTGGACAGTGACGGCGATGACGACCAGCCATCTCCGAGCACCCCATGAGCCGCCGATGGTCCCGCGGATCCTGCACCAGACGTGGAAGACCGACAACGTCCCGAACGCTTCCAGGCCTATGCCGAGCGCTGGAGCGCACTGGGGTCGCAATGTCCTACCGGTCCGTTCGCACACGCCACGCGGAGCCCGGTTGCCAGGGTCAGTCGTGCAGATCCCGCGCAATCGGCGGGCCGACCGAAAATCCGGAGAACGTGACTTCGAAACCTTCACGCTGCGGCGAACAGCACATCACGCCGACATCGACCATCCTCGAGGTCGGGAAATAGGCGAGCCGCACCGGCTTCCAATGACCGTCGGAAGCGTCGAGATACTGGACGCGGACCGCCTCGCCGTGGCGGGTCAGGCGGATCCTGACGCCGTCAGGGCCGGCGGCAATGGCCACCAGCGACCAGTCCGAAGTGTCGTTGGTGACGACGACGGAGAAATAGGCAAGGCCATCGGTGTATTCGATGCCGGCCTTGATCCAGTGCATTTCGCTCAGTCGGACCATCAGCCCGGCCTGGTCGTAAAGCACCTCGTAGTCGCCCTTGACGGTCACTTCGGCGGTGAAATCGCCCTCGACCCGCCGATACAGGAAATGGCCGTTGTCGCGCCAGAAGCCATAGAAGGTCTGACGCCAGAAATCGGTTTCCTTGCCGGTGCGCACGCGCACGCCATCACCTTCGATCGCATGGTGCGGCGGCGGGTTGAGCCAAGTCAGGTCCTGCAATGTCATCCCTTTGCACCGGTCCGTTTCCAGAGGAGGTGACGGTCCGCCGGCGGTCGGCCGGCGCGCCAGATCATCCCGCGAACGTATAGGCGGTCTTTACCGTGGTGTAGAACTCCATGGCATAGCGGCCCTGTTCGCGCGGACCGAAGCTCGAACCCTTGCGACCACCGAAAGGAACGTGGAAATCGACGCCCGCCGTCGGCAGGTTGACCATCACCATGCCGGCTTCGGAGTTGCGCTTGAAATGCGTGGCGTGCTTGAGGCTCGACGTGCAGATGCCAGAGGTCAGGCCGAACGGAGTGTCGTTGGCAACGGCAAGCGCCTCGTCATAATCCTGGACCCGGATGACGCTGGCGACGGGGCCGAAAATCTCCTCGCGCGAACTGCGCATGGCGTTGGTGGCCTCGGTCAACAGCGCCGGCTTGAGATAGAAGCCCGGCGTCTTGCGGTCGAGCCGTTCGCCGCCGAAAGCGAGCGTGGCGCCTTCGCGGACGCCGATGGCGATATAGTCTTCGTCCTGCTTAAGCTGGATCGCGTCGACGACCGGGCCGATCTGGGTCCGCGCGTCGAGCGCGTCGCCGATCACCAGCTTCTCCATGCGCTCCTTGAGCGCGTCGACGAAACGGTCGTGGATGCCTTTGGTGACGATCAAACGCGACGAGGCCGTGCAGCGCTGGCCGGTCGAGAAGAAGGCGCCGTTCAGCGCGCAATCGACAGCGACCGCGAGATCGGCATCGTCGAGCACGACCAGCGGATTCTTGCCGCCCATTTCAAGCTGGAACTTGCGCATGTGCTCGACGCTTGCCGCCGCGACGCGCTTGCCGGTTCCCACCGAGCCGGTGAAGGAGATGGCGTTGACGTCGGGACTGTCGAGCATCGCCTGGCCGACCACCGAGCCCTTGCCCATGACGAGGTTGAGCACGCCCTTGGGCAGGCCGGCGCGATGCAGGATGTCGACGATGGACCAGGCGCTTTCGGGAACGAGCTCGGCCGGTTTGAAGACGATGGTGTTGCCATGGGCCAGCGCCGGAGCGATCTTCCAGGCGGGAATGGCAATAGGGAAATTCCACGGTGTGATGATGCCGACCACGCCGACCGCTTCGCGCGTGATCTCGACGCCAACGCCCGGCCGCACGCTTGGCACCACCTCTCCCGACAGGCGCAATGTTTCGCCGGCAAAGAAATCGAATATCTGGGCGGCGCGGATGGTCTCGCCAATGCCCTCGGCCAGCGTCTTGCCTTCCTCACGCGCCAAATTGCGGCCGAGTTCGTCCTTGCGCGCCACGATCTCGTCGGCCGCCTTTTTCAGCACCGCATGGCGCGCCAGCGGACCGGAACGGGACCACGCTGGAAACGCCGCCTGGGCGGCCGCTATCGCCTGGCCCGCCTGTTCGACCCCCGCCGAAGCATATTCGCCGACGACGTCGCCGGTATCCGAGGGGTTGATGTTGCGGGAGCCGGCATCGCCGACCCATTCACCATCGATGAGGTTCTTTCGAAACGCTGTCATGTCCTTGCCTTCCTGGCTGTTGGCCGCGCGGCGGCATCTGTCTGAAGTGGTATTTGCCAGACAATTGCCTTGCGGGAAAGCGCGCACTGTGTCTGGAGACCGCGACAAAAATCCCCGGGCTGCGCTCATGCCTTCGGGGCAGCGGCGACCGAGCCTCATCGCCAAGCAATCCGGCCAACATGGGCGGGCAGCGCTCCGGGTCAAGGCCGGAGGGCCCTGTACAGATATGTCCACAATCTTGATTTGCCTTGTGTGGCGTGTCATGCGTCGTCGAGATGGCAGCACTCGAAACGACGATCCAGCGCGCCGCCGCCACCGGCAACATCAAGGCTACTCGCGAAGACTGGCTGAAGCTGGCGCTTGAAACCCTGATCTCGGACGGTGTCGAACGCGTCCGTGTGCTGACGCTTGGCCAGCAACTCGATGTCTCGCGCTCGAGCTTCTACTGGTATTTCAAGAGCCGGCAGGATCTGCTCGACCAATTGCTGGACCACTGGCGGCAGACCAATACCCGATTCATCGTCGAGCGTGCCGCACGCCCTTCCGCGACTGTCATTCGCGGGGTGATGAGCATTTTCGAATGCTGGGTCGACGAAAAGCTGTTCGATCCCCGGCTGGATTTCGCCATCCGGGCATGGGCTCGCCGCTCCCCCAGCATCCGGCGTGCGCTCGACGAGGCCGACGAAGAACGCGTCACTGCCATCCGCGGCATGTTCTTGCGTCATGGCTATGAGGAGGAAGACGCGTTCGTTCGCGCTCGCGTGCTCTATTTCATGCAGATCGGCTACTATTCGCTCGAACTCAACGAGCCGATGAGCAGCCGCCTGCCGCATGTTGCCGCGTATCTGCGCAGCTTCACCGGCCAGGAGCCTTCGGCTGCGGATGTCGAGGATTTTTCGCGCTACGTCGCGAAAGCGGTCTCCGGCGGCCGGTAGCCGAAGACTCCGAACTCGCGATCCCAATAGCGCTTCGCCATGGAACGAAGACCAGGCGGCGATAGGATGGTAAGTTCCGGCTAAAGCGTAAACGACCAGAACAGGCAGGCCACCGTGGCGGCGGCAAAGATCACGAAGAACAGGCTGCGCAGCAGCACGTTGCGGCGCAACTCGTTCATGACGAAGTGGCAACCGACGACCGCCACGGCAAACAGGAACCGCCAGTTCAACAGCGCCAGAAGGGCGCTGCCCTGACCGAAGGCCCATCGGGCGAGCAGGCCGCCGACGATGGTGGCGAGCAGCACGATGACAGTCCAGAAGATCGCATCGGCGGCATGGAGGAGGACGATACTGGCCGCGCGGATCGGCAGGATCATCATCAACAGCGCGCTAAAGAAAAAGGCCGCGGCAAGCGGAATGAACGTTCCGGCGTCGGCGATGCCGTCGAGACGCTTGACGCCGATCACGCCATAGGGATAGCCGTGGCGGGCCACCGCAAGGCTCAGCGCCATGAGCAAGGCGGTCAAGACGGCGACGAGGGCGAAGGTCGTGAGGGCTTTGCTCATGGTGTTCCTGTCCTGGGCGAATCAGACAGGAACCGGTGTAACCGATGGTCGTAAATTGCGCGTAAGCGGTCACCCGCCGCGGGCATCCCGAAGGGGATGACCGTCAGGGCAAAGCCACTCGGCGACGACCAGGTCGACCGCAGCGCGCGCCGCCCGCCTCCGGCAGATCAGCTCCAGGCGTGCAGCGGCGGATTTTCGCCGTTGAGGAAATATTTGCCGAGGATCGAATATTTCCAGCGCACCGGATCGTGCAGCGTGTGCGTGCGGGCGTTGCGCCAATGGCGGTCGAGATTGTGTTCGGCCAGCGTCGAGCGCGTGCCGGCCAGTTCGAACAGCTTGTTCGTTGCGGCGATGGCGATCTCGGTCGACAGAATTTTTGCTTCCGCGGTGACGATCTGGGCATGCGCGACCGTCTCGGCTGTCGGCTCGGCCACCGCCTTGTCGATGGCATGACCGGCCTTTTCGAGCAGCGCCTGCGCCGCGTGCAGGCGCAGCGTGAGGTCGCCGATAGCCTGGATGGTGTAGGGATCATCCCAGGCATTGTCGAAGCCGCTGTCGATCCAGGCGCGACTCCTGGTCCTGACAAAGTGAACCGTCTCGTCGATCGCCGCCTGGGCGATCCCCGTGTCCACCGCCACCTGGATGATCTGGAAGATGGCGCCGTCGGCGGTCGGCTTGTCGTAGCCCTTGTAGCCCGGCACCAGATACGTCTTCGGCACCTTGACGTTGTCTATGATGACAGTGCCGGAGAGCGTCGTGCGCTGGCCGAAGCTCGACCAGTCGTCGATGACGGTCAGGCCGGGCGCGCCGCGGTCGGCGATGGCATACCAGGCGCGACCTTCGTCATCGAGCGCCACGATCGGCACCAGATGGGCAAGCAGCGCGCCGGACGAATAGAATTTGCGGCCGTTGACGACGACATGGTCGCCGGCATCGGTGAAGCGGGTTTCGAAATCGGCGGCGCGCTTGGAGCCGAACTCGGAAAAGGCGTTGCCGAACCGGGTGCCCTTCAGCGCCTCGGTGAACAGCAGTTTCTGCTGTTCCACATCCGACACGGTGCGAATGGCGGCGATGACGCCGAGATGGTTTTGCGCGACTTGGCCGATTGAGGAATCGGCCGCCGAGATGATCTCGATCACCTTGGCCAGCGTCGCATAGGACAGTTCCGGCCCGCCGAATTCCTTCGGCACATTGATCGACCACAGGCCGCTTTGGGAAAAGGCGTCGAGCTCGGCAACCGGCCAGATACGCTCGCGGTCGCGCCTGGACGAGTCCTTGATGAATTCGGCGGCGAGCGCATGGGCGACGGCGATCGCCTCCGCATCGTCCCTGATGATGTGTGCTGGTGCCGAGGGCCTTGCGACCGGCGGTACGGCGGCGGAAGCATGGTCTGTCTTGACGGTCGAGACGGTCATTTCATTGCTCCTTCAAAATTCGGTTCAGGCAACGGCGTGGAGACGGGATGGCTTGGCGGCGGGCGACGGCTGCTGGCCGAGATAGAGCGCCCTGATATCCTCGCGCTGGCGAAGATCGGCGGCCGCGCCGGACAGGACTGAGACGCCGCTTTCGAGCACAGTGGCGTGGTCGGCATAGCGAAGCGCGACCGCCGAGTTCTGCTCGGCGACCAGGATCGACAGACCGGTCTCGCGGTTGAGTTTTTTCAGCGTCTGAAAAATGTCCTGCACGATGAGCGGGGCAAGCCCCATCGAGGGCTCGTCGAGAACCAGGAGGCGCGGCCGCGACATCAGCGCGCGGCCGATGGCAGTCATCTGCTGCTCGCCACCGGAGGTGAGGCCGGACAATGTCCGACGCTTTTCCCTGAGGCGCGGAAAACAGGAATAAACCCGTTCGAGGTCCGCGTTGATCTCGGCGCGGCGGCCGCTGCGGCCGATGCCGCCGGCGACCAGGTTTTCCTCGACTGTGAGGCTCTTGAAACAGTGACGGCCTTCCAGCACCTGGACCAGCCCGGCGCGTACGAGATCGCCCGGCTTGCGGTGAGAGACATCCGAGCCATCATAGCGGATGGAACCGGCGTTGACCTGGCCGCGCTCTGCCGGCAGCAGATTGGAGACGGCTTTCAACGTGGTGGTCTTGCCGGCGCCGTTGGCACCGAGCAGCGCCAGAATCCCGCCCCGCCTGATCTCGAAGCTGACGCCATGCAGCGCCGTGATGGCGTTGATATAGCTGGCGTGGACCGCGTCCACGGCCAGGATGATGTCGTCGTTCGGCATGGCTGTTCCCGTGCTTTGCGGATGCGCCGGGCGCCGAGGACGGTGTCCACGGCGCCCGCCCGGAAATCAGTTGGTGGTCACGGCGTTGGCATCGTCGGCCGTGCGCAGCTTGATGCCCTTCTCGGCGGCATAGGCCTCGGCCGACTTCTCGATGATCGGCCGCAGCAGCGCCCAATCCGGCGCGATCCAGTCGGAAACGACGTTCCACTTCTTGCCGTCCCACTGCTGGAAGGTCACGTAGCCCTCGCCCTCGTGGTTGTCCCAGCTGACATTGATCGAGTGGAACAGGTCCTTGGCCCCGAGCGCTTCTACCTTGGACGGGTCGAGCTTGAGGTGTTCGAAGCCCCAGCGGACTTCGTCGCCGGTCAGCGTGCGATGGCCGAACTTCTCCTGCGCGACGCGGATCGCCTCGACATTCAGGATGCCGTTGACGATGCCGAGATTGTGGTAGACCGAGCCGATGCGCGACTTGTCTTCGAGATTGCCCTTGCCGGCGCCGTAGACGGTCTTCACGATCTCCTGCACCACCGGATAGGTGCTGCCCGAGGCCTGGGTGGTGATGGCGGTGTAACCCTTGGCGGCATCGCCGGCGGGGATGACGTCCTCTTCCGAATTCGACCAGACATTGCCGACGATGTGGTCGACGGGGTAGCCGACCTTGACCGCCGTCTTGAGCGCCACCGGGTTCATCACACCCCAGCCGCGCAGGACGACGAAATCAGGTTTGGCGCGGCGGATGGTCAGCCATTGCGACTGCTGCTCGTTGCCGGGATGCGGCACTTCGATCTGCTGCACGGTGAAGCCGTATTTCTGCGCCAGCAATTCATAGATCGGGATGGTCTCCTTGCCGTAGGGCGAGCCGTGATAGAGCACGACGATCTTCTTGCCCTTCAGCTTGTCGATGCCGCCTTCCTTGGCGGCGATGTAGTTCACGATGCCTGACGTCTCGCTGTAGGGGTTGAGCAGCAGCGGGAAGACGTAAGGGAAGACGCGCCCGTCGGTGGAGTCGGTGCGGCCGTGGTTGACCGTGATCAGCGGCACCTTGTCGGCGGTGATACGGTCGATCATCGCATAGGCGATGCCGACCGAGAGCGGGTTCCAGGCAGCGGCACCCGCATGGCTCTTCTGCCGCTCGTAGCATTCGACGCCGCGCTCGACCTCATACTGGGTCTCGCACTCGTCCCAGGTCAGCTTGACGCCGTTGACGCCGCCGTCGCGGATGTTGATGAGGTTGAGATAGTCGATGAAGCCGCCGAAGAAGCCGGTGCCGCCGGCCGCGTAGGGTCCGACGCGATAGCTCTGCAGCGGGAAATATTGCTCGTCGGCATGAGCGGATGGCAAGGCCACCGACACGATCATCGCCGCGGACAATGCCGCCGCCTTGATGGTGCTGAGGAAGGTCATGGCTAGGGTACTCCCGGTATCGGCCGTCTTTGATCCGGCCTCTGGTTCATCTTCGAATAGGATTTTGCAGTGCGAGGGCTCAGGTCGATTGCCAGGCGAACAGAAGCCGTCTTCGGATCCTGTCCCACAAGGCCACCAGCCCGTCGGGTTCGAGGATCAGAAACAGGATGATGAGGACGCCGAGCACGACGCGCTGGCTCATGTCGAGGACGCCCGAGTCGAAGACATCGCCAAGCAGGAAGCCGCCGAGGCGCGACAGTGCGAGCGGAAAGACCACGATCAGGGCGGCGCCGAAGAACGCGCCGCGGATCGATGCGAGGCCGCCGATGATGATGATGAACATTATCTGGAACGAGCGGTCGAGATCGAAGCCATCCGGCTCTACGGTCCTGAGATAAGCGAACGCCCAGATGACACCGGCGACGCCGATGACGAAGGACGAGACGGCAAAGGCCAGAAGCTTGGTCTTCAAGACCGGGATGCCGATGATGCGAGCGGCGGTCTCGTTGTCGCGGATGGCGATGAAGTTTCGTCCGGTCTGCGACGACACCAGCCGATAGGCGAAGAAGGTCAGGACGACGACGATGGTCAGTGCAAAGAAGTAACGGCCGACGGGGCCGTCGAGTGTGAAGCCTGAAATCGACAGCCTCGGCGCATCGATGACGCCGGATGCAGAGTTGTTGGAAAACCAGCTGAACTTGGTCAGCGCCCATTGCACGAAGAACTGCGCGGCAAGCGTCGAAACCGCGAGGTAAAAACCTTTCAGCCGCAGGCTCGGCAGGCCGAAGACGATGCCGATCGCGGCGGCCACGATGCCGGCGAGAAAAATGCTGCCGATCAGTGGCAGGCCTTCGACGCGCAGGTTGAGATTGTAGGTGGCAAAGACGCCTGTCGCCATGAAAGCGGCGCTGCCCAGCGAAACCTGGCCGGCGTAGCCGGTCAAGATATTGAGGCCGACACCGGCGAGGCTGAGCGCCAGGAACGGCAGCAGGATGGCCTCGAACAGGTAGCTCGAGCCGATCAGCGGCACGACGCCATAGGCCAATGCGAGCAGGAGTGCGGGCACCGCCCAGTTCGGCAGCACCGTAGCGGCGGGAAAGTCGCTTGTAGTCGCGGCCATGGCTCAGACCCTTTCGACGAGCTTCTGGCCGAACAGGCCGGAAGGACGGATCAAGAGGAAGACAAGCGCAACGACATAGGCGAACCAGCTCTCGATGCCGCCGCCGAAATAGTCGCCGATAAAGACCTCGGCGAGCTTCTCGCTGGCGCCGATCAATAGCCCGCCGACAATGGCGCCAAGAATGGAATCGAAGCCGCCAAGCACCAGCACCGGCAGCGCCTTGAGCACCACCAGCGACAGCGAGAACTGCACCCCGAGGCGGGCGCCCCAGAGCAGCCCGGCGACCAGCGCGACCAAGCCGGCCGCCGCCCAAACGATGGCCCAGATCAGCGGCAGACGCAGGCCAACCGCGAGTGCGGCGAACTGGTCGTCGGCGACGGCGCGGAAGGCGAGGCCGATGCGGGTGTAGCGGAAGAATAGCGACAGCAGGAGAACCATGCCGGCCGCGACCACCGCCGCGAAGATATCGAACTGGCTGATCAGCACCCCGCCGACTTCCAGCGGCACATCCTCGATGCCGAGGTCAAGGCCATGGACCTGCGTGCCCCAGATCAGTTGGGCGGCGCCCTCGATGATGTAGGACAGGCCAAGTGTCGCCATGAACAGGGTGATCGGCGGCTTGTTGGTCAGCGGCCTCAGCACCGTGCGCTCGATGGCGATGCCGATCGCCACCATGGTGGCGAACGTTGCCACCAACGCCAGTGCAAACGGAACACCGCGTTCAACAAGGCTGACGAAGGTGAGGGCGGCGAACAGCAGCATCGCGCCTTGGGCGAAGTTGAGCACGCCCGAAGTCTTGTAGATCAGCACGAAGCCGATCGCGACCAGCGAATACATGACGCCGGAAAGCAGCCCGCCGACGAGCACCTCGATGAAGAACTGATAGTCGAAATCGGCGATCATATGCCCGCCCTTCCTTCATTGCGAGAGAGGGCCTCACCGTCCGAGGCGACGCCCAGATAGGCATCGATGACGCGCAGGTCGTTGCGGACCTCGTCGGGTGTGCCGTCGGCTATCTTGCGGCCATAATCGAGAACGGCGATACGGTCGGACAGGCCCATGACGATGCCGACATCATGTTCGATCAGGACGACCGTGGTGGCAAAGCGGTCACGCGCGGCGCGCACGAAGGCAGCCATTTCGCTCTTCTCACCTGATGTCATGCCGGCCATCGGTTCGTCGAGCAGCAGCAGGCGCGGCTCCGCGACCAGCGCCCGGGCGAGTTCGACCCGCTTCTGCAGCCCGTAGGGAAGCGTGCCGGCAAGACGATCGCGCACGGCGGTGAGGTCGAGAAATTCGAGGATCTGATCGGCGCGACTGCGTGTCTCACGTCGCTCGCCGCGCGATCGTCCGATGCCGAGCACCTGGCCGGCGAAGTTGGAACGGACCTTGTAGGCAAGGCCGGAGGCGACATTGTCTAGGACGCTCAGTCCCTTGAACAAAGCAAGGTTCTGGAAGGTCCGGGCGACGCCGAGATGGGCCAGCCGCTGCGTCGGCACCTGCGCATAGTCGACTCCGGCGAGTTGGACCTGGCCGCGATCGGGCCGGTAGAGACCGCTGATGACATTGATCAGCGAGCTCTTGCCGGCGCCGTTCGGGCCGATGATGGCGCGGATTTCCCCTGATCGAACAGACAGCTCGATGTCGGCCAGCGCGACGACACCGCCGAACGACAGGCCGATGGCCTCGAGTGAAAGCATCGGGGATGTGGCAGCCGCGGTGCCTGCTACCGGCACGGTACGGCCTTCGGACGGCTGCTGCGCCGAAGGCAGGCCCCGCGCAAAAACTTCCGGCGCATAGACCGAGGCTTCCATCGCGCCTAGGGCATAGCTGGGCAACGGCATTCCAATCGTCCTCGATTTCGCCCGCAGGCGCACGAATTCTCGATGCCGCCCGAAAAGATCGAGCGCGCTTGAAAACTTTCATTCGGGTGCTGGCCGGATTACCCGGCCAGCCTTGGGGAGATGACTATTCCGCCGCCAGCGAAGCCGCCTGCTCGGCATCCTCCAGCTGGCGAACGAGCGGGATGACATGCCTGCCGAAATACTCGACCTCTTCCTGGAAATGCAGGAAGCCGAGCAGGATGAGATCGGCGCCGGCGCGCTTCAAATCGACGATGCGCTCGGCAACCTGTCTCGGCGTGCCGATCAAGTTGGAGCGAAAACCGTCATTGTACTGGACGAGGTCGTCGAAGGAGGACTTCGCCCAATTGCCCTCGCCTTCCGGCGAGGCCTTGCCGGCGTTCTTGACCTCGTGCCCGAAGGCGTTGACCGCTTCCGGATTGGCCTTGGCGATGATCTCGGCAAGCACCGCCTTGGCCTCGTCCTCGGTCTCGCGGACAATGGCGAAGGCGTTGACGCCGACCTTGACGGAATGATTGCTGGCCTTTGCCTTGGTCTTGAGATCATCGACCTGTTTGGCGATTTCGGCCGGCGTGTTGCCGTTGGTGAAATACCAGTCGGAGACGCGTGATGCCATGTCGCGTGCCGCGCGCGACGAGCCGCCCTGGAAGATCTCGGGCAGCGGCCGCGGCGGCTTCGGTTTCAGCGAGTATTCGTTGAAGCGGTAGAAGTCGCCTCGGAAGGTGAAGCTGTCTTCAGTCCATATGCCGCGCAGCGCACGGATGAATTCCTCGGAGCGACGGTAGCGCTCATCATGGTCGAGCCAATGCTCACCGATGGCGTGGAACTCTCCACGGAACCAGCCGGAGACGAGATTGATGGCGACACGTCCGTTGGTCAGATAACTGATGGTGGCAATCTGCTTAGCCGCCAGCGCGGGATTCCAAGGGCCCGGGAGGATCGCGGCGATCACCTTCAGCGTCGTGGTGGCGGCCAGCAGGTCATGGCTGAACGCCACTGATTCATGCTGCTCGTCAGCGCCGTAGCCGGCGGTGAAACGGATCTGGCTCAGCGCGTAGTCGAAACCGGCCTTTTCGGCGATCTGTGCCAGCTTGCGGTTGTACTCGGCTGAATGGCTGGTGCGCTGCTCGACGTCGGAGATCACCAGGCCGCCCGAAACATTGGGCACCCAGTAGGCGAATTTGACCGCGTCGGTTCCTGCGTGTGCCATGAATTGTCTCCCAGTCAGGCTATTGATCGGTCCAGCCGCAGCCAGATGTCCCCATAATTTATTATGTTTATCGAATTTATATACAAAGGACGATTTTCCCTTTTTGGCGCGCTTGCGGGACGGAAATACCAATTTTGCGCCAGCCATGCCGGCTTGCGGTTGTCAGCCCGCGCCCGCAACGCTCCCGACGTTGGGGCCAACCGGTCCACCTGAAGAGAGTGTGTCGAGCAGCCCCGCGATCTCGCCCGCGACCCTTTGGGCGTGGCGAGCAACCTCCGGCAGGCCCATGAGTTCGCCAAAGGTGCCTCGCGCCAGCGGACCGGCGACGAAAAGCCCGGCAACCGCCTTGTCGTCACCACCGACGGCGCGGCTATCGAGGCTGGTCTCGATGCCGAGCCCGTATGCGTCCGCCCTGATCAGACTGGCCTCAGTCAGGGAACGCAGCGCCGGATTTAACTGGAGCGCCTGCCCATGGGCCGGCCCTGTCGTGTTGATGACGGCATCGAAGCTTGCCGTCTCGATGCGCGTCTGTCCGCGCCGTTGAAGGCTGACCGCGAGGCTGTCGCCCTCGTCGTTCGACGCGACAAGCCGGGCGGCAATGGTGTCGAATGTGCCGGCGGTCTGGCGGTGGTCGAGCACGGAAGCCACCTGCGGTGCGATCCTGAAGCGATGCACGTCCCAAAACACGCGCAGCTTGCGGACCAGCCTTGTCCGCTCTGGCGGAGCGAGGGCGGACCACAGCACCGGCCCTTGCATGCGCAATTGGTCGAAGACCGACTGCCAGTTGACGTTGGCGGCTCGCGCCGCGGCCAGCGTGGCGCGAATGTTCTTCAGCAGGCCAAGTGCGGATGTGGCCGGCACCGACGCAAAGTCGCCGAAGGGCTCATGTCTGATATCCGGGTGGCCGCGCGAACGCAGTCCGCGGCGCGACAGCGCCAGGATGCGGCCGCGATGCCCCCGGCGGTCAAGCTCGGCCACCATGTCGGCCGAGGTCAGTCCGGAGCCGACGATCAGGACCGACGCCTCCGGGCCGATCCCGGCGAGTGCCGACGGCGCGTAGGGATCGGCGATGAAGCCAGGTGCTTCGGCCAACAAGGCAAGTGCTGCCGGGATGGCCGGCAGAGGATGAGTCGCGGCGAGCACGACGATGTCGGCCGCGACAGGTCCGGCGGAGGTCTGTACCGTCCAGCCCGCGCCGTCGGCTCGAATTACCCGCGTGGCCTGAGCCTCGACATGACTGATAGCGCCCGAGCCGAGCCAAGGTGCGAGCTGCTCGGCGACATAGCGACCGAACACGCGCCGGCGCGGAAACACGTCGCCGTTCTTCCACAGCGCATCGGGGTCCCGCTCGATTTCGCCACTGCCGGCCAGCCAGCGCGCAAAATGCTGCTGGTCTTCGGGAACCATGCTCATCCGGACGGCCGGGACGTTGACGCGGTGCGACGGCTCTTCGCTGGAATAGGCAAGACCGCCGCCGAGCGCGGAACGCGGTTCGATCACCGAGATCGACAGGCGCTCCGGCCCATGCGCCCGCGCAAGGTGCCAAGCGACCGCCGCGCCGGAAAAACCACCGCCGATTATGGCGACGCGTGATCGGCGGACCGGAGCCAGCGCGTTCACGAGGCGCTGGCGAGCGACTTCGGCCGATGGTCACCGGCAATGGTCTCGCCGAACGGCCCGGTGTTGACCGACGACCCGNGAGCGACTTCGGCCGATGGTCACCGGCAATGGTCTCGCCGAACGGCCCGGTGTTGACCGACGACCCGGCCGACTTGACCGGATGATCGGTCGGCAGTTTCGGCAGCACCAGTTCGCCGAAACGATAGGCTTCCTCCAGATGCGGGTAGCCGGACAGGATGAAGGTGTCGATGCCGAGGCGACGGTATTCATCGATGCGCTCGGCGATCGTATCCGGGTCGCCGACCAGTGCCGTTCCCGCACCGCCGCGCACAAGGCCGACGCCGGCCCATAGATTGGGCGCGATCTCGAGCTTGTCACGGTTGCCGCCATGCAGCGCGCTCATGCGCGCTTGGCCGACCGAATCCATGCGGCCGAAGACTTTCTGCGCCGAAGCGATCGTCGCGTCGTCGAGCCGACTGATCAGGCTGTCGGCGGCGGCCCAAGCCCGTTCGGTGGTTTCGCGGGCGATGACATGCAGACGAATGCCGAACGAGAGTTTGCGGCCGGCCTTGTCGGCCAGTTCGCGCACGGCATCGAGCTTGCGTCCGACGTCGGCCGGGGGTTCGCCCCAGGTCAGATATTTGTCGATTTCCTGCGCCGCGACTGCCGATCCGGCATCCGATGAGCCACCGAAATAGAGCGGCGGATAGGGCGCCTGCACCGGCGGGAACAGCAACCTTCCGTCCTCGATGCGGAAATGCTTGCCCTCGTGCTCGACCGTCTCACCGCTCAGCACCCGCTTGTAGATTCGGAGGAATTCCTGCGTCACCTCATAGCGCTCGGCATGCGAGAGAAAGATGCCATCGCCCTTGTTCTCCAGCGGATCGCCGCCAGTGACGACATTGATCAGCAAGCGGCCGTTGGAAATGCGGTCGAGCGTGGCGGTCATGCGCGCGGCAAGCGTCGGCGACTGCAAGCCGGGCCGCACGGCGACGAGGAAACGCAGCCGCTCTGTCAGTGGCGCCAGCGCCGAGGCAATCACCCAGGAATCCTCGCAGGCCCGGCCGGTCGGCAATAGCACGCCGTAATAGCCAAGCGTGTCGGCGGCTTTCGCCACCTGCGTCAGATAGGGCAGATCGACGGCCCTGCCTCCCTCGGTCGTTCCGAGATAACGGCTGTCGCCATGCGTCGGCAGGAACCAGAGAACCTTGACGCGGTCGGGAACATCTTGGGTCATGCCCTGCCTCCCGCGGTTGGGCAATGGCGGCCCGGGTCCGGCACGGTTGAGAGTAGACGCGGAAATGCTGGCATGGCGTGGTCCTGTGCAGGGAAAAAATCGCCCGTGCAGATTGCTCATTCTATAAATTCTGTAGAGTTAGTTTGTTCTAAATCCGTCCACGGTATTGGAAATTCTTCCTNGCGGCCCGGGTCCGGCACGGTTGAGAGTAGACGCGGAAATGCTGGCATGGCGTGGTCCTGTGCAGGGAAAAGGATCGCCATGCAGATTGCTCATTCTATAAATTCTGTAGAGTTAGTTTGTTCTAAATCCGTCCACGGTATTGGAAATTCTTCCTCATGCCCCTGCGAGAGGATAGGCCGGTCCCGGCTTGTCTAGTCAGAACGCCGGCTCGACCGCGTTGACGTTGTCCTTGGCGACGACGGTCGGCGGGGGTCGACGACGGCGGCGTCGCCTTGGAAGGATTGGCCTCCTTCAGGCGTCGAGTGACTTGACCGANGGCGGGGGTCGACGACGGCGGCGTCGCCTTGGAAGGATTGGCCTCCTTCAGGCGTCGAGTGACTTGACCGACGCTTCCTTGTCGACAGGGACGCCCCCCCATTGGGTGCATTCCAATTTACATTCTAATATAATCCCATCATTTCCGGCGAACGAACGCTACGGATTTGCCATGGACCTTGACCCGTCGACCCTCAATCGGGCTTTGCCGCTGCGCGATCAGATCTATCAGAAGATCCGCAACCTGATCGTCGTCGGACAGATGAAGCCGGGGGAGGTGATCAATGAGGTGGCCATCGCCGAAGCGCTCGGCGTTTCGCGAACCCCGGTGCGGGAAGCGGTCAAGCGCATCAGCGACGAAGGCCTGGTCAATATCCTGGCGCAGACCGGCACCTATGTCGCGCCGATCAGCCGCGCCGACCTCGAGGAGGCCTACGTCATCCGACGGGCGCTCGAGATGGAGAGCGCCAGGCGCGCGGCCGTCAAGCTCACGCCGGCATCCGCCGAATTGCTGGAGGATAATATGACGGCGCACAAGCTCGCCATCGCGCGCGGCCGATATGCCACCGCGATTCAACTCGACGATGTCTTTCATCGCACCATCGCCGAAATCTGCGGCCTACCGATGATCTGGCGAGCGGTCGACATCTCCAAGGCGCAGATGGACCGCGGCCGCTATCTGGCCATTCCAAAGCCCGGCTATGGCGAACAGACGATCGAGCAGCACGAAGCCATTCTCGAGGCCCTGAGGCGACACGATGCCGAGGGCGCCGCACAAGCAATGGAACACCACCTCGAGACGTCGTTCCGCAACACGCTCGAAGTCGCCGCGGACCTTCTCGGCTGAAGCCTTCTTCGGCGTCTGGCAGCGCTGCTGCTCCGGGGACGCCTAACCGTCGATGCTCTTGGCTTTCCACACAGGCGCAGTCGTTTGCCAAGCCCGCGTATGGAGCGTAAGGTCTGCCATCGGCCGCCGTTTATCCGGGTGCAGCCGACAGTAAGAGGGTACGTGCTCTTGCCCGTCAGGGAGAAGAGCCATGCCGCAATCCACGCTTCGCAACCATGTCTTGAAAACCCTCACTCCTGAGGATTTTGGGCTTTTATGGCCATCGATGCATCACGTCGAACTGGCCCTCAACGCCCGGCTGGAGGTCGCGTATCAGCCGATCGAGCATGTCTATTTTCCCGAGACGGGCATCGCCTCGGTTGTCGCCGCCATGACCGGAGGGCGGCAAAGCGAAGTCGGCATCATCGGCCGCGACGGCATGACGGGGCTAGCGGTCGTTCTCGGCCAAGACCGATCTCCCAATGAAACCTATATCCAGGTCGCCAGCAACGGCTGGTGCCTGCCGGTTGAACATCTTCGCATTGCGATTGCCGAGAGCCAAACCCTTCGCCCGTCGCTGCTTCGCTACGTCCACGCATTCCTGGTCCAGTCGTCGCGAACGGCGCTGGTCAATGGCCATTCGAAAATCGAGGAACGGCTCGCCCGCTGGTTGCTGATGGTTAACGATCGCGCTGAAGGAGATATTATCTATCTGACGCATGAATTTCTGGCGACCATGCTTGGCTCCAGGCGCCCGGGCGTTACCACCGCCCTCCAAATGCTCGAATATCGGGGGCTGGTTCATGCCAAGCGCGGCGAGATCACGATCGTCGACCGCATCGGAATGATAAAACTCACGGATGGTGCATATGGCGAAGAGGAGCAACATCAGTTCAGCATAGAGGCTGGCTGATCGTCTGGAATCGGACATAGGGTTGAGACCACCAAAGTCCTGCCGTAAACCATGTTGGTCAGGGTTCAGGGAGGAATTCTCGATGACCAACTCTTTTCACTCCATCACGGTTGAAAGAGCTACCGAGGCCTATGTTCTTTCAAGAGGCAAGGCTCGGTTCCTCTCCATTGCGCAGGCAATACGCGCCATCCGAACACTCATGCCCGCATGCAGGGCTACCGACCGCGAGTTGGAGGAGTTGCTGGCGACCCTATCCCTCGTTCACGGCGTACCGGTGGCCTTCGACACAAACTCAGCCGATGGCGTAGCGCCGCAGCTCCATTCGTAGGGCGGAGATGCCTGCGCTCGCGCAGACGCCTACCCTGTCGGACGTTCGCCAAGCGATTGTCCGCTGCCTGATCGACACCGTCGACAGGCCGTGCATTTCGATATCCGAGGTGAGCCACGCAGTGAGGAGAATGTACCCGCTTTGCGAACTCACGGATTGGGAACTTGGCGATCTCATTGCGCGAAGCGCGATCGACGCGGGATTTGCCGTCGAGTTCGGCGCTGACGTTCCGTGATCGTGCAAATCAGGCGTCGCCAATGGTCGAACAGGTCCGAGATGCGCCGCCGAAGCGAATAGACGCCAGCAGAGGCCGGATATGTCACGCTAGATGAAACACATCCACGGTAGAGGGCTTTGAAAGCGAAGCGTTTCCTTGAAAGCCCTGGAAGGCGACTGGTGGAGCCAATCGGGATCGAACCGACGACCTCTTGAATGCCATTCAAGCGCTCTCCCAACTGAGCTATGGCCCCACTCCCGGCAGTCAGCCGGCGCCGTTTCCGGCGAGAGATCGGCGCGGGTTGGAAGACCGCGCCGTTAGTGCAGGCGGCTTCTAACCCCGCCATTCCCAGATATCAAGCCTTCATCGGCGGCTTTTTCTTCACAGGGCGTGAAAGCCGGCAAACGCTTAGGTTAGACGCCTTTGTCAGACCTCGTCGTCGTCGTCGCCGACGCCGATCATGTCGGAAACGTCGTCTTCTTCTTCCTCTTCGTCGGCAAGGAAGGTGTCATCCTCGTCGTCGCCGAGATCGACGTCATCCTCGTCGTCGCCGAGATCGGGAAGATCGTCGCTCTTGGTGTCGTCTTCCGCCTCTTCGAGCGAGACGACCTCGACGCCCTCTTCCTCCTCGGCGTCCACTTCCTTCTCAGCCACTTCCTCTTCCTCCTCGACGGCGGCGATCTTGCCTTCCTCGAAATAGGAGCGCGGATAGGTCTTGCCCGTATAGGGCGAGACGATCGGGTCTTTGTTCAGGTCGTAGAATTTCCGGCCCGTTTCCGGGTCGATGCGTTTTGTGCCAAGTTCGGTTTTTGCCACGGCAAGCCTCGTCGATAAAAGAGTGGTCCCCTTAACCACAGTTTGCAGCGCTGTCAAAGCGAAAAGCCGGCGTCGCAAAACCAAGCACCGAAAGGCCTCGCGCCAAGTGACGAGCATGGGGATGACCATTTCGCCCCGCCGTGATACGAGACCGCCGCAACAAATGAAAAGCGCCGGCATGCCGGCAATCCGTCCAGGGAAATTCCATGTCTCACGCCGCCGCTGCCAAGCCGGCCACCGCCCGCAAGTCACCAGCCCTTTCCGGCACGGCGCATGTGCCGGGCGACAAGTCGATCTCGCACCGTTCCTTCATGTTCGGCGGGCTCGCCTCCGGCGAAACCCGCATCACCGGCCTGCTCGAGGGGGAGGACGTGATGCGCACGGGCGCGGCCATGAAGGCGATGGGCGCGCATATCGAGAAACGCGGCGCCGAGTGGGTGATCCGCGGCACCGGCAACGGCGCGCTGCTGCAGCCAGAAGGTCCGCTCGATTTCGGCAATGCCGGCACCGGCTCCCGGCTGACCATGGGCCTTGTCGGCACCTACGACATGGAGACGACGTTCATCGGCGACGCTTCCTTGTCCGGCCGCCCGATGGGCCGCGTGCTCGAACCGCTGCGCCAGATGGGCGTGCAGGTGCTCAAAGCCACGCCCGGCGACCGCATGCCGATCACCCTGCATGGTCCGAAGCACGCGGCCCCGATCACTTACCGCGTGCCGATGGCCTCGGCGCAGGTGAAGTCGGCGGTGCTGCTGGCAGGGTTGAACACGCCAGGCATCACCACCGTCATCGAGCCTGTCATGACGCGCGACCATACGGAAAAGATGCTCAAGGGCTTTGGCGCCAACCTGTCGGTCGAGACCGACGAGCGCGGCGTGCGCCACATCTTCATCGAAGGCCAGGGCAAGCTGACCGGTCAGACCATCGCCGTGCCTGGCGATCCGTCCTCGGCCGGTTTTCCGCTCGTGGCGGCGCTGATCGTGCCGGGCTCGGACATCACGATCGAAAACGTGCTGATGAACCCGACCCGCACGGGGCTGCTGCTGACGCTGCAGGAAATGGGCGGCCAGATCGACATTCTGAACCCGCGCAATGCCGGTGGCGAGGACGTCGCGGACCTGCGCGTTCGCTACTCCGAGCTGAAAGGCGTCGCCGTGCCGGCCGAGCGGGCGCCCTCGATGATCGACGAATATCCGGTGCTGGCCGTTGCCGCCAGCTTCGCCGAGGGCGAAACGCTGATGCAGGGGCTGGAGGAACTGCGGGTGAAGGAATCCGACCGGCTGTCGGCCGTCGCCAACGGGCTGAAACTCAACGGCGTCGACTGCACCGAGGGCGAAGCTTCGCTCGCCGTGCGCGGCAAGCCTGGTGGCAGGGGATTGGGCGGCCACCCCAATGGCCGGGATACGACGGTGCAGACCCATCTCGACCACCGCATCGCCATGAGCTTTCTGGTGATGGGCCTGGCGACCGAGAAGCCGGTCACCATCGACGATCAAGCGATGATCGCGACGAGCTTTCCGGAGTTCATGGGACTGATGACGGGGCTGGGCGCGGAGATCGAGTGATAGTGGCATTCGCGAACCTTGAGGATTGCAGCCAAACTGCGATGTCGGCGGGACAGCGCCCCCCTCAGTCCTGCTGGACATCTCCCCCACGAGGGGGGCGCGAAGGATCTCGGCGCTCGTCCCATTCATTGAGGCTTTCGATCCCGACGGCCCGCCAATGACCCACCCCTTTACCATCGCCATCGACGGACCGGCCGGCGCAGGCAAAGGCACGCTCGCCCGCCGTCTCGCCGACCACTACCGCCTCAACCTTCTCGACACCGGCCTCACCTATCGCGCCGTCGCCCATGCCTTGCTGCGGCTGGGCCTGCCGCTCGACAATGTCTCGGCGGCGGAAACCGCCGCCCGCCAGGTCGACCTGGCAAAGCTCGACCGCGCGGTGCTGTCGGCGCATGCGGTTGGCGAGGCCGCATCGAAGGTCGCGGTTTTTCCGACCGTGCGGCGCATCCTGGTCGAAAAGCAGCGCGACTTCGCCAGGACGCCGCCGGGCGCGGTGCTCGATGGCCGCGACATCGGCACCGTCGTCTGCCCTGACGCCGACATAAAGCTCTATGTAACGGCGAGCGCGGAAGTGCGCGCACAGCGCCGGCTGGCTGAGATCGAAAGCATCGGCGGCACCGCCGATTTCGCCGAAATCCTTGCCGATATCGTGCGCCGCGACGAGCGCGACATGGGTCGGGCCGACTCGCCGCTGAAGCCGGCCACCGACGCGCACTTGCTTGATACCAGCGAAATGGCTATAGAAGCCGCGTTTCTCGCGGCCATGTCCGTCATCGACGACGTGCTGGACAAGAGAAACAAAGCCTGATCCGGGTTTCATGCTGCTTCCGGTTGCCGGAGGCGAAGAAAATACCCATATCGGGTACGAACCAGCCTGCCAGCATTCTTCATGCGCCGGAATTGCCGCTTAAAAGCGGCCTAGGGCTTTTGCAGCCCGGAACGCCGGCAGGCCAACGCAACGCTAACCCACGGCGCCCGCCCCGCGAAAAATGCGGGGTACTCCAGGAGAAACAATGTCTGCTGCAAATCCCACTCGCGATGATTTCGCGAGCCTGCTCGAAGAATCATTTACCACCGGTCATTCCGGCGAAGGCCAAGTCGTCAAGGGCACGATTCTGGCGATCGAAAAAGACATGGCCATCATCGATGTCGGCCTCAAGGTCGAAGGCCGTGTGCCGCTGAAGGAATTCGGCGTCAAGGGCAAGGACTCGACTCTCAAGGTCGGCGACACGGTCGAAGTCATGGTCGAGCGCATCGAAAATGCGCTGGGCGAGGCCGTGCTGTCGCGCGACAAGGCACGCCGCGAGGAGAGCTGGGTCAAGCTCGAAGAGAAGTTCACCAAGGGTGAGCGCGTCGAAGGCGTCATCTTCAACCAGGTCAAGGGCGGCTTCACCGTCGACCTCGACGGCGCCGTGGCCTTCCTGCCGCGCAGCCAGGTCGATATTCGCCCCATCCGCGACGTCTCCCCGCTGATGCACAACCCGCAGCCCTTCGAGATCCTCAAGATGGATCGCCGCCGCGGCAACATCGTCGTGTCGCGCCGTACCGTGCTGGAGGAGAGCCGCGCCGAACAGCGTTCTGAAATCGTGCAGAACCTCGAGGAAGGCCAGGTTGTCGAAGGCGTCGTCAAGAACATCACCGATTACGGTGCGTTCGTCGACCTCGGCGGCATCGACGGCCTGCTGCATGTCACCGACATGGCATGGCGCCGCGTCAACCATCCGACCGAAATCCTCAACATCGGTCAGACGGTCAAGGTGCAGATCATCCGCATCAACCAGGAAACCCACCGCATCTCGCTCGGCATGAAGCAGCTCGAGAGCGATCCGTGGTCCGAGATCGGCACCAAGTTCCCGATCGGCAAGAAGATCAAGGGCACCGTCACCAACATCACCGACTACGGCGCGTTCGTCGAGCTGGAGCCGGGCATCGAAGGCCTCATCCACGTTTCGGAAATGTCGTGGACCAAGAAGAACGTGCATCCCGGCAAGATCCTGTCGACCACGCAGGAAGTCGACGTGGTGGTGCTCGAAGTCGATCCGGCCAAGCGCCGCATCTCGCTCGGCCTCAAGCAGACGCTCGAGAATCCGTGGCAGGCTTTCGCCTCGAGCCATCCGGTCGGCAGCCAGGTCGAGGGCGAGGTCAAGAACAAGACCGAGTTCGGCCTGTTCATCGGCCTCGAAGGCGACGTGGACGGCATGGTGCACCTCTCCGACCTCGACTGGACCCGTCCGGGCGAGCAGGTCATCGAAGAGTACAATCGCGGCGACATGGTCAAGGCGCAGGTGCTCGACGTCGACATCGACAAGGAGCGCATCTCGCTCGGCATCAAGCAATTGGCCAAGGACACGGTCGGCGAAGCCGCGACGTCAGGCGAACTGCGCAAGAACGCCGTCGTTACCTGCGAAGTCATCGGCGTCAAGGATGGCGGTCTGGAAGTGCGGCTGGTCGACAGCGGCATCGAGACCTTCATCAAGCGCTCCGACCTCAGCCGAGATCGCGACGAGCAGCGCCCCGAGCGCTTCACCGTCGGCCAGAAGGTCGACGCCCGCGTCATCGCCTTCGACAAGAAGACCCGCAAGCTGCAGGTCTCGATCAAGGCGCTGGAAATCGCCGAAGAGAAGGAAGCCGTCGCACAGTACGGCTCGACCGACTCCGGCGCTTCGTTGGGCGACATCCTGGGCGCCGCGCTGAAGAAGCAGGGCAACTAAGGATTAACCGCTTGCCGCACGATTTAGTGCGGCCTTGAACAAAGGCCCCGCCGGAGCGATCCGGCGGGGCTTTTCTTTACGGCAAGATAAACTTCCTCGCGTATTTGGCAGTCGTCCCGGGGAAGCCTTCGATGAGCAAAGACGACGACAGGGCCGCAGCGCAATCTTCGTGGCTGCCGCGTCTCTATACGAGCGCACCGGCCCTTTTCTGCTTCTGCGGCATGGTGACGGTGATGATCGTCCTCTGGTCCCTGGGCTTCCGGCTCAATACCGATGCGGACGACCTTCTCAAAATACACGAGATCCGCACCTTGCTCGAGACCGGGAATATATTCGACCGGACAATGCCCGGCATTGCCCAGCCCGAACCCTACATCTCGCACTGGCCATGGATCGTGGATCTGCCCTATGCCGCCTTTGCGTGGTTGCTCGCGCCGTTTGCCGGCTTCGAGCCGGCGCTGATGGCGGCAAGCTTTGTCGTGCCGCTGCTCCTGTTTGTACCCGCGCTTTACTTCTACAACCGGCTGATTGTCGCGATGGGCTTTGCCTATCCGGCCATTGCATTGCCGTTGGCCTTGATCTTCGCCGCGCGCACCTTCTTCGAATACGCGCCGGGGCGGATCGACTATCACAATCTGCAGATATTGCTTCTGCTTGCCGCCCTGGTCCTGTTGCTGTCGCGGAACCGCCTTTCGCCCCTCGTCAACGGCTTGCTGACCGCCCTGGCAATCGCGATCAGCGCCGAGTTCGCACCGTTCTTTGCGCTCGTGATGGCCGTCTACGCCTTCGACTGGATCGCCGGCCGCGACGAGAGTGCAACAGGGATCACCAGCTTTGGATTGGCCCTGGCGATCGGCGCGATCGGCCTGTTCGCCGCCACCGTCGCGCCCTCGGCCTATGCCGCGATCAAATGCGATACCTATTCCGCGCCGCATGGACTGGGGCTGACCGCCGCCGGGCTCTCGTTCGCCGTCGTACCTCGGCTTGTTGGCACGCGTGGCGGCTGGGCAATGCGGACAGCGCTTCTGCTGGCGTTCGCCGCCATCAGCGTGGTGGCGCTGGTGAAATTGTTTCCGCAATGCCTGGGCGGCCCTTACGCGTCGATGGACGCCTATGTCCGCGACAACATGCTGAACAGAATTCTTCAGGAGATGAGCCTGTTCCGGCGTTCCGATTTCGTGCTGTCGTCCGGCTTTCCCAGCATGTTGCTGCTGTTCGTCGGCGCGCTTGCGCCGGTCGTCATCTGCACCGGGTCGCATGGCCGCAGCCGGCCTCTGGTCATACTGGCCCTGTTTTCGCTGCTCGGATTGGTGCTGGCTATCGACTATCTCCGCTACTTCCGCTATCTCCCGATTTTCTCCGGCATCGGTCTGATCTTCGTGCTGGAGAGCCTCCTGCCGCACGGTTCGGGGCTGCGGCGCTATTTGAAATCTCCCGTGCCGGCGCCATCGCGCAAATACGCGCTGATCCTGCCCGGCCTGGTTTTGTCCGCGGCCATCGCGTTGTACCACCTGGCGGTCGGCCCCTCCCAGGCGGCTATACCCGCCGCCGAATTCGCGGACAGTTGCGACCTCGATCATTTCGGAGTGCAACGGGGTTGGCCGCCGGGCGCCATCGTCTTTTCGCCACCGCTCATCGGATCGCATTTCGTCGCGCTGGCCGAGGGCCCCAAGGTGGTGACGATCCCCAACCACCCTTCGGCCATGGGCATCGAACGGAGCTACCGCTTTCTCGACCCCATGACCGCCGACCCGCGTGCGATTCTCGACGCGTCGAAGGCGACACATGTCGCGATCTGCGCCTGGCGAGGCGCGCCCTCGCCAAGTCTTGAAGCCGCCTACCCGTTCGCGGCGGCCCTGATGGAAGGCAAGCCGCCGGCTTGGTTGAGGGAGTGTCCCACGGACGCTTCATCGCCGCTGCGTATCTACAGCTTCCGCAATGCCGATGGATCCGACGCCGGCTGCCCGGCGTCGACGCTCTCCGCTCAGGCCCTGCCGTAGAGCGGCACCAGCGTTCCGCTCATTGCCTGATTGGCCGGCGAGGCAAGATAGGCGATTGCCTCGGCCGCGGCTTCGAGGCTGACCCATCTGGTGAAATCGGCATCCGGCATGTCGGCGCGGTTCGCCGGCGTGTCGAGCGTCGATGGGGCCACCGCGTTGACCAGGATGCCCTGGGCCTTCAATTCTTCCGCCATCGCGACCGTCATGGCCGCGACCGCCGCCTTGCTAGCCGTATAGGCGACCATGCCGGCGCCGCGGCGCGGGTCGAGCCCGGCGCGTGCCGTGACATTGACGATGCGGCCGGCAGTATCCGACGCCAGCATCGAGCGGATGGCGGCGCGGCTGCACAGGAAGGCGGTGCGGGCGTTGGTGTCCATCATCTCGGCAAAGGACGCCGATTCGATCTTCTCCACCGGCGCCATGGCAAAGCCGCCGGCCAGATGGATCGATCCCCACAAGGCAGGAACCTGGCTGTAGAATGCCTCGACCTTGGCGGGGTCCGAGAGATCGACATTGTGCGCCAATTTGACATTGTCGTGCGTGGTGAAGGGGAAGTGCTGAGGTGCCGCGGCATGCGCGTTCGGCACGTGGCAGATCGCGCCCTGCTCCAGCAGTCTGCCGACCACCGCCCCACCGAGCGCGCCGGTTCCGCCGGTCACAACGATGTGCCTGCCTTCAAGTGTTTCCGTCATCCTTGACCGCTCCTGTCATTTTTATGACTTTTGTCGTGGTTTGCCGCGCCGACGCGAAGCGTCGCCCCTTTCCGTCGATCACTCAACCGATATCTCGACATGGCAGCCGTCACGTCTTTGCATGCGTCAGGACGTCGCCGAATAACGAAGCCGCCCGGAAGCGGCTCAACTCTTGAAAACCAAGCCGGCGAATGGTCCGCTTCCAGTTGGGAAGGACGGCCGGTTTCAGACGACCGTGACTTCGATGACGCGCGGCAGCCCCGTTGCCGAGGCGTGCTTGAGCGCCCGTGGCAAGGCGTCGATGTCGGCCAGCCTTTCGGCGCCAATGCCATAGGCTTCGGCCAGCTTGCAGAAATCCGGCGGCGCCGGGGATACGCCGACAGGTTCCACGCCGACATCGAGCATCGAGGTCTCGATCTCGCGATAGCCTCTGTTGTTCCAGACCACGAAGATGACGGGCGCTCCAGAATCGAGCGCCACCGCTATCTCCGGCAAGGTGAACTGGAAGCCCCCGTCGCCGGTGAGGCAGACAACCGGGGCATCGGGCACGGCAAGTGCCGCGCCGATCGCCGCCGGCGGACCGTAGCCAAGCGCGCCGAAGCCGGTCGCGGCATTGAACCAGCCGCCGGGCCGGTCGTGGTCGTAATAGAGGTTGGCGGCGTAAATCGGCTGGGTCGAGTCGCCAACGATGATGGCGCCGGGCAAAGCGTCGCGGATCATTTCCACGGCACGCACCTGCGCCGCATAGGCCGGGCTCAACTCGGCAAAAGCGGCCTTTCTCGCCGCCGCGGCGCGGCCATGGCCATCTTCGCCAGCACCGTGGGCGGGATCGATCGCCGCAAGCAGCGCCTCGATCGCCTCGGCGCAATCGGCCTCGATGGCGACCGTCAACGGACGCCGCGCAAGCTGGTCGGCGCCGATGTCGATACGGATCAGGTTCGAAGGCAGTATGAAGCCGCCGTCGCCATAGCCGTCATAGTCGGTCGGGCCGAATTCGGTACCGGCGGCGATCACTAGATCGGCCCCGGCCATCAGCGCGCGAACCGCCTTGAGGCTCGGGCTTGCCGGCACGCAAAGCGGATGGCCATGCATGAGACCGCGTGCGTTGGTGGTCTCGACGACCGGCGCGCCCAGCCTTTCGGCAAGGCGCCGCAGCGCCGCATCAGCTTTCTTGGCGCCACCGCCTGCAAGGATGAGCGGGCGGCGCGAGGCGGCGATGAGTTCGGCAGCCCTGGCAATGGCGGCGCTGTCTGGCGCCGGCGGCGCGGCATTGCTCAACGCGGCCGACAATCCGTCCGCCGGCTTGACCATGATGTCGGTCGGGATCTCGATATGCACAGGGCCGGGCCTAGATGAGGAAAACAGGGCGAAAGCCCGCGCCAGCGCATCGGGCAATTCGCTGGCCCCGGTCACGCGTAACGACAACAGTGCTACCTTCTCCATCATGCCGCGCTGATCGGGCAGTTCATGCAGGAAGCCGAGCCCCTTGCCGAGCGTGTCGGTGGCGTTGACGCCGGAGATCACCAGCATCGGCACCGAATCGGCGCGTGCCTGGCCCATGGCGGTGATGGTGTTGGTCAGCCCCGGCCCGGTGATGACGAAGGCGACTCCCGGCCTGCCGCCGGCGCGCGCATAGCCGTCGGCCATGAACCCGGCGCCCTGTTCGTGGCGCGGCGTGATGTGGCGTATCTTCGAGCGCGCAAGGCCGCGATAGAGTTCGACCGTGTGGACGCCGGGAATGCCGAACACGGTGTCGACGCCATGCGCCTCGAGCAGCGAAATGAGCGCTTCGCCCACAGTGGTCATTGGTTTTCTCCCCTATCTCTTTGTTTCTACGCATTTCCCAAGGGGAAAGCGCTGCGCGCTTTTCACGGGAAAACCGCTTTTCACTTTTCCAGGAATTGCTCCAGCGGCGCGAGGCCGAGCTCCGACTCGACAGCCTTGATGCCGATCGCCGCCAATTCGCCGGGCGAGAACATCTCGCCGGCCAGGCAGCCTTCGATCCAGAGTCCGTCGATGATCGCATTGATGGCGATGGCATGGTGGCGCAACTGGGTTGCGTCCGGCTTGTGCTGTTCGGCGGCGAGCACGTCGGCCACAACTGCTTCCACTTCGTTGCGAAAGCCAAGGTAGCCTTCGCGGTGGGCACGGGCCAGGGCAGGATCCGCACTGGCGCGGCCGATGAAGGTTGCCCACAGCGAAAACACCCGCGCGTCGATGATCGGCGCATTGAGATTGGCGGTGATGAAAGCCGCGAGGCGCTGGCGCGGCGAGGCATCATCCATGACCAATGCCGCCTTCGCCTGCTCGGTCATGCGGTCGACCAGCGCCGTATAGGCTTCCTGCAGCAATTCTTCCTTACCCGGGAAATAATGCCGGATCAGCCCGGCGGTGACGCCGGCACGCAATGCGATGGTGCGCAGGCTGGCGCCTTGCAGGCCATATTCCGCCACGCTGTCCAGAGTCGCTTCGATCAGATCCTGCCGCCGCCGCTCCTCGCCCTCGCGACGGAACTTACGGCGCTCATTCATTGGCGCAGGATCGGTCGCGTCAGGCATGTCGGCCCGCCTTCGCAGGCGATGCAGAGCGCGTCCGCCTCGAAGATTTCAACCGTGCAGCCGGCGGCTTCCATGGCGGCCTTGGTCCTGGGAAAGCCCGCGACGGCAATGACCTTGAGCGGGCTGGTCGGCAGTACGTTAAGGCTGAGGCCGTTGGAAGCCGCGAACTCCTCGGCGTCGCCTTCGACCAGCCGGATGCCGCGCGCCTTCAGCGTCTGATAGAAAGGGGCCGGCAAAAGTGGTGAATAGACCAGCGCCAGGTCGTCGGCCAGCGGGCTGATCACCGACATCAGATGCAGGCACGCCTCTTCGCCCTGCCACAGCGGCAGATCAAAGCCGTAGACGGAAATCCCCAGCGGCGACAGCAGGTTGGAAACCTGCTGGATGCCTTCCTGGTTGGAACGGACACCGCGCCCGATCGCCAGCGTGCGGGCATCCACCCATACACAGTCGCCGCCTTCTACCTGGCCAGGAGCCTCGACGCGGCCAAGGATCGGAATGCCCAATCTTCTGTAGGTTTCTTCATGAAGCGAAGGCTCCCTGGCGCGCAGCGGCTTGCCCATGGACAGGATCAGCGCACCGCGGTCGGTCATCAGCGAAGGGTCGTGCGTGAAAACCGAATCCGAGAGTCCGTCGGCCTTGTCCTCGATCCATTCGATCTCGGCGCCGGATGCCGCCACCAGTTCAGCAAGGACTGCGTGCTGCGAGGCCGCTTTCGCCGCGTTGAATCCCGGACCATAGTGCCAGGCGGCCCGGTCGGCGTCGCGCATGGCGTTGGCGGCCGACCGCATCAGCACGCGCCGTAGCGGCGCCGCCATGGACTGGGATCCGAAAGCGCTCATCGATACCCTTTTTTAAGCTGAAAAAAACCGAGAAAATTTCATGAGAGGTTATTTATACACTTGCACAACAAGGCCGCAAGTGCCGTAATGAGCGGGATTGACGGGCTCGCTCTGTTGGGTCCATGCTTGAGGTCTGGAGCGGGGCAGTACAGCGTATGTTGATTAGCCGGATAGACGTTCGACGAACCGCCGGCGGCGATATGGAGGTCATTTGGTGAGCGCTGTGGCAGCTGCCAAAGTCCCATCCGGCGAGGCGCAGGACGGCGCCGCAGAAGCCATCCATGTCGAGAACCTGCACAAGAAATTCGGTCAACTGCATGTGCTGAAGGGCGTATCGCTGTCGGCCCGCGACGGCGAGGTCATCGCCATCATCGGCGGCTCGGGCTCAGGCAAATCGACGCTGCTGCGCTGCATCAACTGCCTGGAAAACCCGACCAGCGGCATCATCCGGGTCAATGGCGAGCAGATCAAGCTCAAGGCGGACAGCCATGGCCATACCATTCCGGCCGACCGCAGGCAGATCGAACGCATCCGCTCCAAGCTCGGCATGGTGTTCCAGAACTTCAACCTGTGGAGCCATATGACGCTGATCGAAAACGTCATCGAGGTTCCCGTTCATGTGCTGGGCGTCAAGCGCGACCAGGCTATCGCCCAGGCCGAAAAACTGCTGGTGCGCGTCGGGCTGGCCGAGAAGCGCGACGTCTATCCGGCCTATCTCTCCGGCGGCCAGCAGCAGCGCGCCGCGATTGCTCGCGCCTTGGCCATCAATCCGCGCGTCATGCTGTTCGACGAACCGACCTCGGCGCTCGATCCCGAACTGGTCGGCGAAGTGCTGAAGGTGATCGGCGATCTGGCCCGTGAAGGCCGCACCATGGTGCTCGTCACCCACGAAATGAAATTCGCCCGCGAGGTCGCGACCCATGTCGTCTACCTCTACAACGGGTTGGTCGAGGAGGAAGGCCCGCCGGAGCAGATCTTCGGCGCGCCCAAGTCCGAAAGGCTAAAGCAGTTCATCCGCAACATCGGCTAGGCACAGGCCGGGACGGAAGAAAACCGGGAACCAACAACAAACTGGGAGTTCTGAAATGAAGACTGTTCTGAAGACATTCGCCGCGGCGCTGCTGCTCGGCGTCGCAGCCATGGGCGTGGCCAAGGCCGATCCGGTCAAGATCGGCGTCGCCGCCGAACCCTACGCGCCTTTCACCTCGCCCGATGCTTCGGGCAAATGGGTCGGCTGGGAGATCGACTTCATCGACGCCGTGTGCGCCGAAGAGAAGCTCGACTGCGTCATCACCCCTGTCGCCTGGGACGGCATCATCCCGGCACTGACCACCAAGAAGATCGACCTCATCGTCTCGTCGATGTCGATCACCGCCGAACGCAAGAAGACCATCGACTTCTCCGACAAGTACTACAACACCCCGACCGCGATCATCGGGCCCAAGGACCAGAAGTTCGGCGCCACGCCCGACGATCTCAAGGGCAAGGTCGTCGGCGTCCAGGTGTCGACGGTGCATGCCGTCTACGCCAAGAAGCATTTCGGCCCCACCGCATCCGAGATCAAGGAATACCAGACGCAGGACGAAGCTAACAACGACCTCGCCGCGGGCCGCCTCGACGCGGTACAGGCCGATTCCATCGCGCTCAAGGAGTTCCTCAAGACCGACCAGGGTAAGGCCTGCTGCGATCTCAAGGGCATGGTTGCCCCTGACGACGAAGTGCTCGGACCGGGCGTCGGCGCCGGCGTGCGCAAGGAAGACACCGATCTGAAAGAGAAGATCAACGCCGGCATCAAGGCGATCCGCGCCAACGGCAAATATGACGAGATCTCGAAGAAATACTTCGATTTCGACATTTACGGCGGCGCCACGCAGTCGAACTGACGACCCTCGCATCGGCTGGAGGACGGGGGGCTGACGCCCTCGTCCTCCAGCCGGCCTGTCCACGCATGCTTGCCGCCGGCTGCTGGTGCCGGCGGACAGAGCCAGCAATCCGGGGGCGAAGCTGATCGAATCCTTTCTTCCGGCTTCCGCGGCCGGCATCGTCGAACTGCTCTCGCCGGCTCCCGTCGGCTGGGGCGGGACGCTCTTGCTCGGGCTCCTGCATTCACTCGAGATCGCCGTCGGCGCGACCATCGTCGGCCTGCTGATTGGAACCTGCGGTGCCTATGGCAAGCTTTACGGCGGACCCGTGGTGCGCGACCTGTTCGCGGTCTACACCACCGTGGTGCGCGCCGTGCCGGAACTGGTGCTGATCCTGCTGCTCTACTATGCCGGCACAGACCTGATAAACCAGGTGCTGACCGCGATGGGTTACCAGCGTGTCGACATCAGCGGGCTGGTGGCCGGCATCGCCGTGCTCGGCTTCGTCCAGGGCGCCTATTCGACGGAAGTCATCCGCGGCGCGATCCTCGCCATCCCGCAGGGCCAGATCGAAGCCGCCCGCGCCTTCGGCATGTCTCCCGGCCTTCTGTTGCGGCGCATCACGCTGCCGGCGATGCTGCCTTTCGCCATTCCGGGCCTCGCCAATCTGTGGTTGATCGCCACCAAGGACACCGCGCTGCTTGCCGTCGTCGGCTTCTTCGAATTGACGCTGGCGACACGACAGGCGGCGGGCGTCACCAAGGCCTATCTGGTCTTCTTCCTCGCCGCCGGCGTGCTCTATCTCTGCGTGACACTGATTTCGAACCTCCTGCTTGGCCGCGCCGAGAAATGGGCGCGGCGCGGCATGCCTTCCCTCAAGGAGGCACGCTGATGACCAGCGAAACCGTCATCATCGACACGGCGGCGCGCGCTTCGCTCTGGCTGCAGCCGCATCGCATCGTGCTGATCCTGATCGCGCTTGGGCTGGTGGCGTCGGCCGCCTTCTTCATGCGCTGGGACTGGCTGCCGCAATATTGGGAAATGGGCCTGATGGGGATCTGGCGTGCCCTGTGGATCCTGGCCGTCACCTGTACGCTCGGCTTCATGATCGCCGTGCCCGTCGGGCTGGCGCAGGCGGCCGGCTCGATCTGGGTCGCGGCGCCTGCGAAAGTCTTCTGCACCATCATCCGCGGCACGCCGCTGCTTCTGCAGCTATGGCTGCTCTATTACGGGCTGGGCTCGCTGTTCCCGCAATATCCATGGATCCGCGAATCCTGGATGTGGCCTTATCTCAGGCAGGCCTGGCCATATGGCGTGCTGGCGCTGACCTTGTCCTTCGCCGGCTACGAGGGCGAAGTGATGCGCGGCGCCTTTGCCGGCGTGCCCAAGGGGCAGTTGGNATATCCATGGATCCGCGAATCCTGGATGTGGCCTTATCTCAGGCAGGCCTGGCCATATGGCGTGCTGGCGCTTACCTTGTCCTTCGCCGGCTACGAGGGCGAAGTGATGCGCGGCGCCTTTGCCGGCGTGCCCAAGGGGCAGTTGGAAGCCGCCCGCGCCTTCGGCATGAGCCGCTGGAAGATCTTCCGCCGCATCTGGCTGCCGCAAGCCTTCTACCGGGCGCTGCCGACACTGACCGGCGAGACCGTGCTGCAGCTGAAATCGACGCCGCTGGTGGCGACCATCAGCGTGATAGACATCTTCGCCGTCTCGTCCAAGGTGCGGCAGGACACCTATCTCACCTACGAGCCCTTGCTGCTCCTGGCGTTGATCTATATGGCGATCACCGGCATTCTGGTCTTCGCCTTCAGCCGGATCGAGGCACGAATCCCGGTCAAGATCGGTTAGGTTCTAGTGAGTGGTGAGTAGGGATTGGTGAGTAGGAAGTGGCTGCCGCGCACTCCACAACTCACCACTCACTAACCCCTACTCACTCCTACTAAGGGCAATCGCCATGCAACTCAGTCTCGACCAGGCAAAAGGGCTGTGCCGGATGGCGGCACTTGGCGCCGGCGCCAACGAGGAAGCGGCGCAATCGCTCACCGCCTCGATCATCGCGGCCGAGGCAGAGGGACTTGCAGCGGTCGGGCTCACGCATTTCATCGACTATCTCGAAGCGCTCGAGGCCGGGCGCATCGACGGCAATGCCGATCCAGTGATCACCCGGCCGGCGTTGGCCATCTATCTCTCGGATGCGCGCGGCGGGCTGGCGCATACCGGCTTCGACCGCACCATCGACGACCTCGCCAAAGCGGCAAGACTGTTCGGCGTCGCCATCTTCTCGCAGAAGAACGCCTACACCTGCGGGGCGCTCGGCTACTTCACCGGCCGGCTGGCCGCGCAGGGGCTGGTGTCCTTCGCCGCCACCAATGGTCCGGCTGTCCTGGCCGGCTCAGGCTCGGTCAAGCCGGTCTACTGCACCAATCCGATGTCGTTCGCCGCCCCCGCCGCCGACGGCGCGCCGCTGGTGATCGACCAGTCGTCGAGCGCCACCGCCTTCGTCAACATCCGCAAGGCCGCCGAGGACGGCAAGAAGATCCCCGAAGGCTGGGCGCTGGACGCCAGCGGCAACCCGACCACCGATCCGGCGGCGGCCATGAAGGGCGCCATGCTCGCCTTCGGCGGCCAGCGCGGCGCCAACATCGCGCTGATGGTCGAAGTGCTGGCGGCCGGCCTGTCGGGCGCCAACTGGTCACTCGACGCGCCATGGTTCAGCGGCGGCCCGGACAGCCCCGGGACCGGCCTGTTCGTCCTTGCCGTCGAGCCCAAGCTGCTCGACCCGGGTTTCGAGCAGCGCATGAAAGACCAGCTCGACCGGCTGCGGCGCCGCTTCGGCGTTCATGTGCCCGGCCGCGGCCGCGCCGAAGCGGCCGAAAAGGCTCAGGCGCGCGGAATCACCGCGCCCAAGGAAGTGATCCAGCGCATCTCCGAATTCGCCGCACGCTACTCGGCCTGATTATTTTGCTTTCTTTTCAGTTAGTTAATTGGCCGGCCCCCGCCTGTAGCGCGGTTGTGCGCGTTCTTTTCGCGTGCGTTCTGAACCTTTTTGAGCGCCCGGGCGACCAACGTTTGTCCAGGGCAAGATGAGCTTGCCCGATCCAGACCGGGGAACAGCAAAATCAAATCGAAAGTCTGCTCCGCGTGAAAGGCATGACCCTTCGCGTCCCGGAAAACCCAACCTCAAGTCAAAGGAAATTGTCATGACCAACACCAAGACCACCATGCTGACCGCCGTCCTCCTGCTCGGTTCCTTCATGGGCGCCACGCAGGCGGCCAATTTGAAAGCCGCACCGGTCAAGCCCGCCAACCCGGGCGTCATTACCGCGCCGAGCGGCGGCGCCACCGAGGACCACTACTGCAAGAACGGCCATGCGAAATTCGCCAACTGCAGCGCCGATTTCGTCGCCGCCTGCAAGAAGGTTGGTGGCACCATGTCGGATGTTCAGGGCTGGGGTGGGCGTACTTGCTTCACGCCCTCCTGATGCCGTCTCAGGTCAGGCCGCTCGTCGGCCCCTGACACCTCATGATGTCATCCGGGAAACCCCGCTTCGGCGGGGTTTTCTGCGTTTGTCGCTCGCTGGGCCGAGACATGATCGATGCACTTGTCGCAGGAATACCGCGTCATACTTTTTCTTGGATTCGCGCAAAAAACAAGGATGACGCGACGACGCGTCACCCTTTGCCTTTGGCGCAAAACGGACTATGAAACGGCTCAGCCAAGCCATCTGGAACGCGCGCCGGAGCCCGCCATGACCGAAATCCTGCAGACCCCAAAGCTCGTCGTCGTCTTTGGCGGGTCCGGCTTTGTCGGCCGTCATGTCGTGCGGGCTTTGGCCAAGCGCGGTTATCGCATCAGGGTCGCCTGCCGGCGGCCCGATCTTGCTGGCCATTTGCAGCCGCTCGGCAATGTCGGCCAGATCCAGCCGGTGCAGGCCAATGTGCGCGTGCGCTGGTCGGTCGACCGTGCCGTGCAAGGTGCCGACCATGTCGTCAATCTCGTCGCCGTCCTGCATGAGAGCGGCCGGCAGAAATTCTCCGCCGTGCACGAATTCGGTGCTCGCGCCATCGCCGAGGCGGCGCGCTCCGTCGGCGCCGGGCTCACCCATATTTCAGCGCTCGGCGCCGATCCGGATTCCGAATCGGATTATGCGCGCACCAAGGCGCTCGGTGAAAAGGCCGTGCTGGAGACGATCGCCGATGCCGTGATCTTGCGGCCGTCGATCAATTTCGGGCCGGAGGACAGCTTCTTCAACCGGTTCGCCAATATGGCGCGTTATTCGCCGGTGCTGCCGCTGATCGGCGGGGGCCACACCAAGTTCCAGCCGGTCTATGTCGGTGACGTGGCGGAGGCTGTCGCGCGTTCGGTCGACGGCAAGATCGATCGCGGCCAGGTTTACGAGCTCGGCGGCCCCAACGTGCTCACTTTCAAGGAGTGCATGCAGGAACTGCTCACCGTCATCGAGCGCAAGCGCCTGCTGGTGCCGGTGCCGTGGTGGGTGGCAAACATCCAGGCCTCGATCCTCGGCCTGTTGCCCAATCCGCTGCTGACCAAGGACCAGGTGCTGCAGTTGCGCGAGCACAACATTGTTTCAGAGGATGCCACCAAGGCCAACCGGACACTGGCGGGGCTCGGCATCCAGCCGCAGTCGATCGCGACGATCCTGCCGAGCTACCTCTGGCGCTTCCGCGCCGCCGGCCAGTTCCAGCAGCGTAAGCCCGCGGTATAATCTCCAGACGCGTCGGCCCTCAGCGAGGGCGAGGCGTGACCCGCATCGGCAGACCGCCTTGCGGCTGCGTGGTCAATTTCTGCACCGGCCAGGGTTTCGTTTCAGCGGTCGCGTCGAAGCGGAAGCGTGACAAGAGGATGGCGAGCGCGATGATCGCCTCTTGCATGGCGAAGCTGGCGCCGATGCAGACGCGCGGACCGGCGCCGAAGGGCAAATATTGGAAGCGGTCGATCTTTTCACGGTTTCCCGGATGGAAGCGTTCGGGCAGGAAGGCGTCGGGCCGATCCCACAGCTTCCTGTGGCGGTGAACGACCCACGGCATCACCAGCACGGCGGCGTGCTTGGGGATATAAAGATCCTTCCACATTTCCGGTTCGATCGGCTCGCGATTGATCGACGGCGCCGGCGGGTAGAGCCGAAGCGCCTCGTCGAAGGCGGCTCGTGTCAGCGGCATGGCGTCGAGCCAATTCGTTGGATCGGGCTCGCGCGCCAGCACCCGGTCGATCTCCTGTTCGATCCGGTCGCGCTCCCAGGGCGATTCGGCCAGGCAATAGAGCGTCCAGCCAAGCGCGCGCGCCGTGGTCTCGTGGCCGGCGCCGATGAAGGTGATGATATTGTCCTCGACTTCCGGGCGCGTCAGTCCGTCGGGGCCTTCGGCCTTGAGCAGCAGCGTCAGGAAATCCTGCGGCACGGCATCGGGGTCGCGCCTCAACTTCTCTTCGCGCATCTTGACCGTGTCGGTCACGATCTTGCGGAAATAGGCCATGGTCTTGCGGCCGCGGATACGGGTCAGCCGGGGCAGCCAGTCGGGCGCGCGCAGCAGGTCGAGCGGATCCACGCGGCCCATGGTTTCGAACAGGCGGTCGATCTCGTTGGCGAAACTGCCGGGCTCACCCGCGATCTCGCCGGAAAACAGCGTCTCGGCGAGGATGTCATAGGTGAGCAGCGTCATGTCATGGGCGATATCGGACGTACCGCCGGCCTCGTAACGGGTGACGAACTCCAGCGTCCGTTTCAGCATCGGCTGGGCAAAGCCGAAAATGTGGCGCGGCGTGAACACCGGCGCCATCGCCTTGCGCGACCGCTTCCACACCTCGCCCTCGGCCGTCAGCAGGCCGTCGCGCAGAATCGGCCTCAAGATTTTCTGGCGGACCGTCGCCATCTTGTAGTTCTTGGCGTTGTCGACAAGCACATGGCGGATCAGGCCCGGATCATTGGCGATGACCAGCGGCCCACCAGCGCCCTTGGCAGAAATCCAAGGTTCGTTGTAGGTCGGCTCGCCCCAGAGTTCGAGCGGGTTGCGATAGACGATGCGGATCATCTCCAGCGTCGAAGGCGGCGACGTGCGCGGCTTCGGGGCGGGAGGAACGAATGGGGCGGGCTGCGTGTCCATGAAGTGCTCCGCTGTTCCTATCAATGTAGTGGCTGGCACCTCGGGCGTCCATGTGACCGAACGGCAAACCGGACCCATGACGGCGGGAACGCCAGGGCGGACGGTCTGTTCATTCAATCGTGACCATTCCGTCAGGGGTCCAACCTTGCCCGCAGGAACCCTCTGCCGTAGTGACGGTCACCAAACTATACCACCCGGCAAAGGAGCCCGTCTTGAAGCACAAGCTGAGCATCATCATCGGCAGCACGCGGCCCGGCCGCGCCGGCCCGGTTTTTGCCGAATGGCTGGAGACGTTCGCGCGCGAGCATGGAAAATTCGAGCCTGTGCTGACCGACATCGCCGAGTTCAACCTGCCGGTCTTGGACGAACCGCATCATCCAAGGCTCGGCAATTATCAGAACGACCACACCAAAGCTTGGTCGAAGACGATGGATGCCGCCGACGCCTTCGTCTTCGTGGCGCCGGAATACAATTACTTCGCCGCACCCGCGATCATCAACGCGATCGACTATCTCGCCCGCGAATGGAAATACAAGCCCGCTGCGATCTTCAGTTATGGCGGTGTCTCCGGCGGCTTGCGCGCGGCGCAGGCGCTGAAGCCGCTGCTGACCTCGGTCGGGATCATGCCCATCCCGGAAGGTGTCGCGCTGCCGCTGTACCAGAAACTGCTCGACGAGAACGGAGCCTTCGATGCCAGCGAGCAAGTGCGGGGCGGAGCCAAGACCATGCTGGACGAACTGTTGCGCTGGAGCGAGGCGTTGAAACCGATGCGCGCTGCCTGAGAGAGCCGCTCTCAGCGGCTTGCTTGCGCTATAGGCCGAGGCGGTCGATTTCGACGAGGTGTCGCGCTAGGCCCTGAAGGTGAATTTCCTCGACCGAACGCTGTCGCAGGCCGCGACGCTGTTCCTGTCGGCGGGCGCGGCACGCGCCGACCTCAACTATGCGGCGGCCATCAAGGGCTATGAAACCGTGCTGTCGCTGTANGAGCTCGGTCTGCCCTACACGACGGTCGGCAATGTCGAGGCGGCCGGCCGGGCCTTCACGGCCCTGTTGGCCAACCTCGAACAGCGGTCGCGTCAGGAAACCGATGCCAGCGTCAAACGCGATCTCGCCATCAGCCATATCAAGCTCGCCAACATAAAGATGGTGCAAGGCGACCTGCCGACCTCGTTCGACAACTATGAGACGGCCAGGAGCATGCTGCAGGAGCTGACCACAAGCGTATATGGCCAAGGATCCGAAGGCGGTTCTGACCAAGGCGCTGAACCAGACGCTCGAGCTCGACCGTACGGGCCGGCTGGCGCCCAGGGACAAAACTACCGTCAAATATTTGCGCGGCCTTCTGGCTAAATTCAACGCCCGAAAAAAATAGCCGGCTGCCGGCTCGGCATTTACGCCGGAAATGCCTGCAAACCTTGGAAAAACCGCCTTTAGCGCCTATATCTACACCATATCAGAGGCGCGATTCGGGGCCGATTTTTCGCGCTGTAGAAGCGGCATCTAGACAACAGGTTTTCATGAGCGATCAGACCGAGAACACAAACGGCGCTGAAGCCGAATACGGCGCCGATTCCATCAAGGTTTTGAAGGGGTTGGACGCCGTCCGCAAGCGGCCGGGCATGTATATCGGCGATACCGATGACGGCTCGGGCCTGCATCACATGGTCTACGAAGTGGTCGACAACGCCATCGACGAGGCGCTGGCTGGCCATGCCGACCTGGTTTCGGTGACACTCAATCCCGACGGTTCGGTAACCGTTATCGACAATGGCCGCGGCATTCCAACCGACATTCACCCCAGCGAAGGCATTTCGGCGGCCGAAGTGATCATGACGCAGCTGCATGCCGGCGGAAAGTTCGACCAGAACTCCTACAAGGTGTCTGGCGGTCTGCATGGCGTCGGCGTCTCGGTGGTCAACGCGCTGTCGGCTTGGCTGAAGCTCAAGATCCGCCGCAACGGCCAGGTCTTCGAGATGAGCTTTACCCACGGCAATGCCGATGCGCCGCTGAAGGCGATCGGCAGCTACGAGCAGGACAAGCGCCCGGGCACCAATGAGGGCCGCAGCGGCACCGAGGTGACCTTCTTTCCGTCGTCCGAGACCTTTACCATGGTCGAATTCGATTTCGGCACGCTGGAGCACCGGCTGCGCGAACTCGCCTTCCTGAACTCCGGTGTTCGCATCGTTCTGACAGACGCCCGTCATGCCGACGTCGTGAAGCATGAACTGCACTATGACGGCGGCCTGGAAGAGTTCGTCAAATATCTCGACCGGGTCAAGAAACCGCTGATCGGGAAGCCCATCTCCATCAGGGCCGAGCGTGACGGCATCACCGTGGAAGTGGCGATGTGGTGGAACGACAGTTACCACGAGAATGTGCTTGCATTCACCAACAACATCCCGCAGCGCGATGGCGGCACCCATCTGGCCGGTTTTCGCGGCGCACTGACCCGCCAGATCACCGGCTATGGCGAATCTTCGGGCCTGACCAAGAAGGAAAAGGTCTCGCTGATCGGCGACGATTGCCGCGAAGGCCTGACGGCGGTGCTGTCGGTCAAGGTTCCCGACCCGAAATTCTCGTCGCAGACCAAGGACAAGCTGGTCTCGTCGGAAGTTCGTCCCGTGGTCGAGGGGCTAGTCAACGAAGCGCTCGGCACGTGGCTCGAAGAGCATCCGACCGAGGGCAAGGTGGTCGTCGACAAGGTGATCCAGGCCGCGGCGGCGCGGGAAGCCGCGCGCAAGGCTCGCGACATCACCCGCAAGACCTCGCTCGGCGTCACCTCGCTGCCCGGCAAGCTGGCCGATTGCCAGGAACGCGACCCGGCGAAGTCCGAAATCTTCATCGTCGAGGGTGACTCGGCCGGCGGCTCCGCCAAGGGCGGCCGTTCGCGCCAAAACCAGGCAATCCTTCCCCTGCGCGGCAAGATCCTCAACGTCGAGCGGGCCCGCTTCGACCGCATGCTCTCATCCGACATGATCGGCACGCTGATCACCGCGCTCGGCACCTCGATCGGCAAGGACGAATTCAACGCCGACAAACTGCGCTACCACAAGATCATCCTGATGACCGACGCCGACGTCGACGGCGCCCATATCAGGACCTTGCTGCTCACCTTCTTCTTCCGGCAGATGCCGGAGCTGATCGAGCGCGGCCACCTCTACATCGCCCAGCCGCCGCTCTACAAGGTGACGCGCGGCAAGAGCTCGCAATACATCAAGAATGAGAGCGCCTTCGAAGAATTCCTGATCGATTCGGGGTTGGAGGAAGCGTCCCTTACGCTCGGCTCAGAGGAAGTGCGGACCGGACAGGATCTGCACGGCGCCGTCGCCGATGCGCTTGCCGTGCGCCAGCTCATCAACGGCCTGCACACGCGCTATAACCGCGACGTCGTCGAGCAGGCGGCGATCGCCGGCGGGCTCAATCCCGAAATCTTCGCCGATCTTGGCCGCGCCAACGCGATGGCCGAGCGCGTCGCGCAACGCCTCGACATCATTGCCGAGGACACCGAGCGCGGCTGGACCGGCCGCATGTCGACCTCGAATGAGGGCATCGGCGGCTATGTCTTCGAACGCACCGTGCGCAGCGTCAAGGAATACGCCCATCTCGACATGGCGCTGATCAATTCCGCCGACGCACGCCAGCTCGATCGATACGCGCAGCGCCTCAGCGAAGTCTACGGGGCGCCGCCGGTGCTGCGCCGCAAGGAGGTGTCCGAGACAGTCTCGGGACCGCTGGCGCTGCTCAACGCGGTCTTCGCGACCGGCCGCAAGGGGCTGACCATGCAGCGCTACAAAGGTCTCGGCGAGATGAATGCCGAGCAGCTCTGGGAAACCACACTCGACCCGAATGTGCGTTCGCTGTTGCAGGTCAAGGTCAACGATGCGACCGATGCCGACAGCCTGTTCTCGCGGCTGATGGGTGACGAGGTGGAGCCGCGGCGCGAATTCATCCAGGACAACGCACTGTCGGTCGCCAACCTGGATATTTGAGGTTTCGTCCAGCCTTTTAACAGATTGGCATGGCTCGTGCGCGCGCCAATAATGAGGATGCGCCGGAACAGAAGGCCTTTGAAGACATTGTGACAGTGTCCATCACAATTTCTTGCAGGAGGCTTTCATGGGACGCGGCATTCTACTCTGGTTGCTCGGCATTCCGATTCCGATCATCATCCTCATCATGCTGTTCGTACGGTAGGGGGCGTCGATGCAGTCCACCCTATCGGCTGTCGACGTATCCGCTTCCACGGAATCGTCCTCCACCGCCGTCAGTTGGGGACCGATCATCGCCGGCGCTTTCGCGGCCTCGACGTTGACGTTCATCCTCATGTTGCTCGGCTCAGGCCTTGGGCTCAGCATGGTTTCACCATGGTCGGGGTCTGGCGCGTCGATCACCACCTTCGCGGTTTCCACCGCCGTCTGGCTGGTGATCGTGCAGTGGCTGTCCGCCGGTGTAGGCGGCTACCTTGCGGGCCGGTTGAGGACCAAATGGGTCGGCATCCACACCGATGAAGTCTATTTCCGTGACACCGCGCACGGGTTTCTCGCCTGGGCGCTAGCCACCTTGCTGGTCGCCGGCGTGCTTGGCTCGGCGCTTTCCGCCGCGATTGGTTCAGGTGTACAGGCCGCGTCCACCGTGGCCTCGGGAGCCGCCATGGGCGCGTCGGCCGGGGCCTCGGCGAATGCCAGCGGTGCATCGACCGACAATGCGACCTCCTATCTGGTGGATTCCCTGTTCCGCCCGGCCGATCCGGCCAAGCTCGCCGCCGCCAATCCTGCTGACGAAGCCGCGGCGGCCGGGCAGGCCTCGCGGATCCTGATCGCCGGCGCCGTCGCCGGCGACGTCTCGGCGGAAGACAAGACCTATCTTGCGCAATTGGTCGCCGCACGCACCGGCCTTTCCGAGGCTGATGCCAAGACGCGTGTCGACACGGTGCTGGCGAAGGCGCAGGACGCAAAGGTCAAGGCGAAGCAGGCGGCCGACACGGCCAGGAAAGCAAGCGCCACTTTCGCTCTTCTCGGCGCCTTGTCGCTGGTTATCGGCGCCTTCATCGCCAGTGCGGCCGCGGCGCTCGGCGGCAGGCAGCGCGATGACGAGGAAGCGGTGTTCCTGACCAACGGCTGAAGGCAGCATCACGCCAAAATTATAGAGCCCGGCATCGCGCCGGGCTCTTTCTATTCGACGGTCAAGATCGGCCAGTCAGTGATCCATTGCCTTGACGATTTCCTCGGTCATCTTCTTGGCGTCGCCGAGCAGCATCATGGTGCCGTCCTTGTAGAACAGCGTGTTGTCGATGCCGGCATAGCCGGAGCCGAGCGAGCGCTTGACGAACAGACAGGTGCGGGCCTTGTCGACGTCGAGGATCGGCATGCCGTAGATGGGCGACGACTTGTCGTCGCGCGCGGAAGGGTTGGTGACGTCGTTGGCGCCGATGACGTACGCGACGTCGGCCTGGGCAAACTCTGAGTTGATGTCCTCGAGCTCGAACACTTCGTCGTAAGGCACGTTGGCTTCGGCGAGCAGCACATTCATGTGGCCGGGCATGCGGCCGGCGACGGGATGGATGGCGTATTTGACGTCGACGCCATTGGCCTTGAGCTTGTCGGCCATTTCACGCAGCGCGTGCTGCGCCTGGGCGACCGCCATGCCGTAACCCGGTACGATGATGACCTTCTGCGCGTTCATCATCAGGTAGGCGGCATCATCGGCCGAACCTTGCTTGACGGTGCGCTCGATGCCGTCATCAGCCGCAGCGGCGGTCTCGCCGCCGAAGCCGCCGAGGATGACGGAGATGAAGCTCCGGTTCATGCCCTTGCACATGATGTAGGACAGGATCGCGCCCGACGAGCCTACCAGCGCGCCGGTGATGATCAGCGCAAGATTGCCGAGCGTGAAGCCAAGGGCGGCGGCCGCCCAACCGGAATAGGAATTCAGCATCGACACGACGACCGGCATGTCGGCGCCACCGATCGGGATGATCAGGAGCACGCCGAGCACCAGCGAGGCGGCAACGATCAGCCAGAACACCAGTTTCGATTCCGTGGTGACCAGCAGGACGATCAGTACGATCAGCGCCACGCCAAGCGCAGCGTTGATGACGTGACGGCCGCCGATCATGATCGGCTTGCCCGACATGCGACCGTCGAGCTTCAGGAAGGCAATGACCGAGCCGGTGAAGGTGATGGCGCCGATGGCGACGCCGAGGCTCATCTCGACCAGTGCCTGGGCATGGATGTCGCCATCCGTGCCGATGCCGAAGCTTTCAGGCGCATAGATGGCCGCGGCCGCCACCATGACGGCGGCAAGGCCGACTAGGCTATGGAAGGCGGCGACCAGCTGCGGCATCGAGGTCATGGCAATGCGGCGGGCGGTGACGGCGCCGATGCCGCCGCCGATGGCGAGGCCAAGCACGATCAGACCGAAACGGCCGGCGGACGGGGTTGCCAGCGCCAGCGTGGTGGCAATGGCGATGCCCATGCCGATCATGCCGTAGAGATTGCCCTGCCGGCTGGTGGTCGGATGCGAGAGGCCGCGCAACGCCATGATGAACAGGACGCCGGATACCAGATAGAGGAAGGAGGCGAGATTGACGGTCACGTCACTTGTCCTTCTTCTTGTACATGGCCAGCATGCGCTGGGTGACGAGGAAACCGCCGAAGATGTTGACCGAGACCAGCATCAGCGCGACGAAACCGAAGCCGGCGGCGACGCCGGAGGCCGCGATGCCGACGGCGAGCAGCGCACCGACCACGATGACCGAGGAGATGGCGTTGGTGACGGCCATCAGCGGCGTGTGCAATGCCGGGGTAACCGACCAGACGACGTAATAGCCGACGAAGATCGCCAGGATGAAGATGGCGAAACGGAAGACGAAGGGATCGATGGCCCCGCCCGACAGCGCGTGCGCGGCATCACCGGCCGCCTCGGCACCGCCTGGGGCATTGCCCAGGTTCTCCACCGCGAGCCGAACGGCAGCGCTTGCCTGGTCGAGCTGATCCAAGGCTTTCTGCAAGGTCTGGTCCATCACGCGGTCCCTTTCGGCTTCGGCGAGAGTGACTTGGATGCGGCTGTCTTCCCGGGCGCGACCTTCCTGGGCGCGGCCGTGGCGTCGGCGACCATGGTCGTGGCCGGGATCGCGGCCGGCTCGACATAAGGCTGCTGGTCGGCCTTGGCGAAGGCGGGATGGACCACCTTGCCGCCATCAGTCAGCATGGTTGCCTTGACCAGATCGTCCTCGCGATTGATGGCAAGCGTCTTGGTCGTCTTGTCGACGAGCGTCTCGACGAAGGCGAACAGGTTCCTGGCATAAAGCAGCGAGGCGGATGCCGCGATGCGACCTGGCACGTTGAGATGACCGACGATCTTCACGTTGCTGGCCGTGGTGACTATCTTGCCGGCCTCGGCGCCCTCGACATTGCCGCCACGCTCGACGGCGAGGTCGATGATCACCGAACCCGGCTTCATCGAGGCGACCATCGCCGCCGACACCAGCTTCGGCGCCGGCCGGCCGGGGATCAGCGCCGTGGTGATGACGATGTCCTGCTTGGCGATGTGTTCGGCGGTGAGCGCCGCCTGCTTGGCCTGATACTCCTTCGACATTTCCTTGGCGTAGCCGCCGGCCGTCTCGGCGGCCTTGAACTCCTCGTCCTCGACCGCGAGGAACTTCGCGCCGAGCGAGGCGACCTGTTCCTTGGCGGCGGGCCGAACGTCAGTGGCGGTGACGACCGCGCCGAGACGGCGCGCGGTGGCGATCGCCTGCAGGCCAGCGACGCCGACGCCCATGATGAAGACCTTCGCCGCCGGCACCGTGCCAGCAGCCGTCATCATCATCGGCAGCGCCCGGTCGTATTCGGCGGCTCCGTCGATCACCGCCTGGTAGCCGGCAAGATTGGCCTGGCTGGACAGGACGTCCATCGATTGCGCGCGGGTGATGCGCGGCATCAACTCCATCGAGAAGGCGGTGACGCCGGCTTTGGCCAAGGCCGCGAGAGCCGCATCGTTGCCGTAGGGATCCATGATGGCGATCACCGCGGCGCCAGACTTGTAACTCTTCAGCTCGGCATCCGTCGGCCGGCGAACCTTCAGCACGACATCGGCCTTGGCGACGTCCGAGGCCTTGCCGACGACAGCACCTGTCTTGGCAAACTCTTCGTCGAGGATACGCGAGCGTGTGCCGGCACCGGCTTCGACGACCACGTCGAAACCGAGCGCCGTCAGCCGCTTAACCGTATCGGGCGAAGCCGCGACACGCGGCTCGTTCGCGTCAAGCTCACGAGGGATGAAAACCGTCTGTCCCACCGCATGATCCTTTCGGCCGGAACCTGTCTGCGCGAAGTCTCGTCCGGGATATCCGGCGACATCAACCGCAAGAGGGTTTTGGAATGTCTATCGCAGAATGAAGGCGCCTACTGCCAGAATAAGCACGAACAGGATCAGCGCAGAGAAGAAGCCGCCCGCGAAGAAGCCGAAAGCCATCGCCAGGAGAAGCGCGCCGCAGAAGAGCGAGCCATATTTGGCCAGCGCCAGGAAGCCCGCATAGGTGCGGTCATGCTCGGCATAGTCCATCTTCGCGCCCAGTTCTACAGGACCGCTCGGCGTGTGCTCAGCCATAGGAATACCCCTTCGAAGACATCTTTCAGGCACATACCGAAAAGCTGGGCGCAGGGCAATGGCGCTATTGCCGCATCGCAGCCGACAACTCCCTCAAGGGAAAATTGAAACTGGCGGTCGATGCCCGCGGGGATGGCTTTTGCGCGAGGCCCTGCCCAGCGTCTCAGCCAACAAGGTGAGGAAAAAGCCCGAGCAGCCCAACCACAATCAGATAGAGCGCGACGATGTAGTTCAGGAGCCGCGGCATGATCAGGATCAGCACGCCGGCGATCAGCGAAATCAGCGGTGTGAGCGCGAGCGAGTGGATGGTCATGACCGTATTCCTTCCCACGAACAATGCGACAGGAGCCCGGGGCGAAATGCCCGTTGGGCAGGATCGCGGCGATACTCGATGGCGATGCCGCTCCCTATAACGGCGAAGCCGCGGGAAGGTTCAGATACAAGGACGACGCCCGTTCAAGCAGCATCGCGATAGTATTTCGCCGTCGGCACTATGGACAGCGGCGTCAGCCGGTTGATGGCCGGATTGGCGAACATCATCCGCTGTTCCACGGCTGTCGAGTTAAAGAACGGGAACCGTTCGAGTGTCTGGCGCAAGTTTTCGCCGCAGGGGATTTCGAACAGAGCGATCGGCGCAAGGACACCCGGGAACACCTTGCCCTCTGTCCTCTGAATGGCATGGAAGATACGAGCATAGTAAGCGGAATNGCAAGGACACCCGGGAACACCTTGCCCTCTGTCCTCTGAATGGCATGGAAGATACGAGCATAGTAAGCGGAATGCTCGATCTTGATCGGTGTAAGCACTGCAGTGAGACCAAAGTAAGAGGCGGCCACCATGCCAAGCCGGAGCGTCAGAAAAGGGAGAACTCCGGGCGCGGGCGCACTGTCGGCATCGGTTGCGAAGCGAGTCCCGTCGATGAACGTCTCTCCGCGGGCAAGCCGCTCGGCCAATATTTCCGGATAGGCGTCGACGGACGGTGAATAAGGGTGCTCTCGGGAAATGTAGTGGAGCCGTAACGTGCTGACCAGGTGTCCATCGAAATAGACGCCGAACCGATAGGAATTCGGCAGATTATCCCAGCGATCCTCGAACATCCCGCTGGCGATCGGGCCGCACATGCCCGATTGCAGGTAGGATTGATAGCGAAGGCGGTAGATCGCCTCCAGGTCCTCGCCTCCAGTGATGAGACGGTAGTCGACATGCTCCAGCAATTGCATGATCGACTGGTTCAGCGCCGACCCAGCATTGGAGCTAGCGCCAGCCCGCGCATCGTTTCTCGCAGCATCCATTCTCAAGTCCTCGTATCCGCCGGTAGACAGGCTATGCGAGTTGAAATGAGACACAAGCCGAAAATCGGACCCAACTGGTTTACCACTTGTTAACCTTAACAGCCGGAGATCCTTGGCTGCGGGGTGGTTGCTGAAGGAGCAGCCTGGACGTTCTAATCCAAGCCTTCCATTCCTATGAAGGGCGCTGCAAAGTTGGGCGCGAAAAGCACTGGAGCGTTCCGCTTTGACAGATGCACCGAGCCGGTCAAACCTTTTCGCTTCTTCAAAATCGGACCAAAACTACTGCGCGCTTTGCTTGGATTTTTTCGCGGCCGATAGAATATTCCGGCCCGCACCCGCGACACGATCCACGCAACGCGCTTATCAACTTCGGAGTGGCAAGAGATATACGATGAAAAGCTAGCCGACTGTGCGCTTGGCGGCGAGACGCAAATCCGCGGCAAACGGCCAGGTGACGTTCGACATCGTTTCGATGCCCGACGCGCTGAGCGCAGCGCCGAACAGGAAGCCTTGGACAAGATCCGGCTTCACCGAATGCATGAGGACCTTAAGCTGCTCGAATGTTTCCACGCCTTCGATGGTGACGGTGAGCCCCAGGACACGGGTCAGGTCGACGACGCCCTTCAACAGCTCGAGCGAGCGCGGGTTGTGGGTGACGTCCATCACGAACGACCGGTCGATCTTGATCTTGTCGAGCGGAAGCTTGTGGAGATAGCTCAGGCTTGAATAGCCGGTGCCGAAATCGTCGAGGGCGATGCGGACGCCAAGCTGCTTCAGTTCCTCGATATACTGGCGGGTCAGGGATTTGTCGTCGAGCAGCGCGGTTTCCGTGACTTCGATCTCCAGGCGGCTAGCGTCGAGGCCGGAGTTCGCCAACGCATCGCGCACCTTTTGGATGACGTCGCGGCTGCGGAAATCCCTTGCCGAGAGATTGACCGAGACGCTGGTCTGGTCAGGCCATTTGGCGCATTCGGTGCAAGCTGCATGCAGCACAAAGGTGCTGATCTCGGAAATGATGCCCATCTCCTCGGCCAGCGGAATGAAGATCCCGGGCGAAATCGGTCCGAGATCGGGATGGTCCCAACGGCAGAGCGCCTCGCAGCTGGCGATGCGCATGGTATTCATCGCCACGATCGGCTGGTAGACGACCCGCAGTTCCCTGCCTTCCACGGCGCTGCGCAGATCCGCCTTCATCAGCTGGCGATTGCGGAAAGCGGCATCCATCGCCGCCTCGAACAGCCGCCAACCGTTCTTGCCGAGTTCCTTGGCCTTGTAGAGCGCCAGGTCCGCCTTGACGATCATGGCGTCAACATCGGTTCCGCCGACCTTGGACAGCACCGCGCCGGCGCTGGCCTGAATCCGCAACCCGTGGCCCGCCACGTCGACTTCTCCCTGCAACTCGGCGAAAATCTGGTCGAGCAGGCTCTCCAGATGGCTTTCGTCATCGATGCGGTCGAAGAACAGCATGAACTCGTCGCCTCCGAAGCGGCTGACGGTGAGGCCCTGCCCGGCGATGGCCGCCAGCCGGTCCGCCACGGCGTAGATCAGCCCGTCGCCGACGGGATGGCCGAGCGTGTCGTTGACGCTCTTGAAATCGTCGAGGTCGATCACGGCGAGACCGCACAGGCGATCCCGGTCGCCGGAGGCCATCAGTTCGCCGACGAGTTCGTGGAAATAGGCGCGGTTGGGAAGGCCGGTGAGATTATCGTAGCGCGCCATGAAACGGATCTTTTCCTCCGCCTCAACGCGTGCCGTGACATCCTCGAAGGTGATCACGCCGAGTTCCTGGCTGCCTTCGCGCGCGGAGAATTCGTAATGCTGGCCGTTGGCGAGCGAAACAAGCACCTTGCGGTCCCTGCCCTCGCGCAACGCGCGCGTCAGCTGCGCCTCGACGTAGCGGCAGTCCTTCGGCGCCAACATTCCGCCGGCGACGCCGCGCATCAGAAGGCCGTGGATGGAGCGCCCGAGCAGCGCGTCGGCCGATTTCAGCGACATCAGGTGGGCGGCCTCTGCGTTGGCGACCGCGACGCGCCCATCAGGGCCAAGCATGACCAGGCCGTGCGACATGGTGTTGAGCGCGCGGTCGAACTTGCGCGTTATGCTTTTCGCCTGCTTGTGGCCGATGACCGCCGAAAACAGTACATTGCGAACATGGTCGGCGCTGTTGATGGTAATAAACGTCATCGGGAAGATCATTAGACCGAGGACCACGGACGGTGCATCCAGACGCAGCAGCAGCGCTAGCGCCGCCGGACCGATGAAGGTTACCGAAAAAATCCGCACCATGCGCGGAGACCCGTAATTGCGGGCGACAACCGTGACCAGGGTCGCCAGGGTCAGCGACATTGCCGCCAGTTCGGCGAATGGGTCGGGATACACATAGATCGACACGAAGCACAGCGCACCCAATCCGAGGCCCTGCAAGCAGCCCTTGAGGATGTAACTGCGCTCCAATCGGTGTGCGTGTTCGACATCGGCAATCACGCCGCCCGTCTTCAGGAAGCTGCGGATACCGAAATAACGCAGAAGGCTGATCGGCAGCAGAATAAAAGAAAAGGCCAGAAACAACGGATTTTGCGTGCGCAGATAGATCATGAATCCAAGGATCCAGTAGCACGCGCCACCGATCACCAACATGTGCGCGTTGTCGAACAACGACCGCACAAATTGGATATAGACATCCGCGGGGATGCTTTCGGTCTTTGTTTTGCCCATATGATCGGCCCAACGCTAAGCCTTGTCATGCCACAACCGCCTTAAGAAAGGCTTAGACAGAGGGCTTAAGCTATGGCTTCGGCCCGCCCGCCGCGACGAGAGGAAGCTGCGGCAGGCTTCGGGCCCGGGTGGGGAAATCACTCAGCTGCACTGAGAACCGGTACCGGCATGGTTTGGGTCAGTCGCTGGAGCAGTCTGGAGCGCTCGCCCGCCGCCTTTTCGGCGCTTGCCTGCCGGACATGGCCATAGCCGCGGATCAGCCCCGGGACCGAGACCAGGGCTGCCGCGGCCTCGATCTTGCCCGGCGCCAGCAAGCTGGCCACGAGCTGTAGATCGGCCTCGTACTGCGCCAGCAATTGCCGCTCCATGCGCCGCTCGGCGGTATAGCCGAACAGGTCGAAAGCCGTGCCGCGCAGGCCCTTCATCGCGGCCAGCAGGCGAAAGCCTTTCATCATCCAAGGGCCGAAGCTCGATTTCCTCGGTTTGCCGTCATTGCCGCGACGTCCCATGATCGGCGGGGCGAGATGGAATTCAAGTTTCTCGTAGCTCTGGAACTGCTTGCCAAGCTCGGCGGTGAAGGAGCCGTCGGTATAGAGCCGCGCAACCTCGTATTCGTCTTTGATCGCCATCAGCTTGAACAGGCTTTTGGCGGCGGCTTCGGTCACGTCGGTGGAACCCGGCACGGCCTTCGTTTCTGACGCTTGCAGCGTCGATATCCTGTCGGCGTAGCGCTTGGCGTAAGCAGCGTTCTGATAGGCCGTGAGGAACGCAACGCGGCGGGCGATGATATCGTCCAGTGTCTCGGCGACCGGACCGGCCTGTCCGGCCTTGTCGCCGAGGGTTGGGGACGGCTGGGCGATGAGGCCGCGTACGAAATCCGGCTGATGCGCGGCGCGGCGGCCCCAGCGGAAAGCAGCGATGTTCATCGCCACCGCTTCGCCGTTCAATTCGATTGCCTTTTCGACGGCTTCGGCCGAGAGCGGCAGACCGCCGTACTGGAAGGCAAAGCCGAGCATGAACATGTTGGCGCCCAGCGAATTGCCGAACAGGGCTGTGGCGGTGCGGGTGGCGTCGAAGAAATGCGCCTTGTCGTCACCGGCCGCTGAGCGGATAGCCTTCTTCAGGCGCTCGATCGGCAGCGAGAAATCGGACGATCGGGCAAATTCGCCTGGCATGATCTCGGCGGTGTTGGCGAGGAATATCGTATGCCCCTCTCGCACCGCCGTCAGCACCTTCTTGGCGCCCGACACGACGAGATCGCAGCCGAGCACGAGGTCGGCCTTCCCCGCCGAAACGCGGATGGCATTAATGTCTTCGGGTGTGCGGGCGATGCGGACATGGGTGAACACCGAGCCGCCCTTCTGGGCGAGGCCGGCCATGTCGATCATGCCGCAGCCCTTGTTCTCGAGATGCGCCGCCATGCCGAGCACGGCACCGACGGTGACGACGCCGGTGCCGCCTACGCCGTCGATAATCGCCGCCCAGCCCTCGACGCCGAGCGGGAATTCGGCTGGCATCGGCACGCCTTCAAGCGGGTCGGTCCCGCCAGCCAGGCCCTCGGCCTTGCGGATCTTGGCACCGTGCACGGTGACGAAGGACGGGCAGAAGCCGTTGACGCAGGAGAAATCCTTGTTGCAGCTCGACTGGTCGATCTTGCGCTTGCGGCCGAATTCGGTCTCGACCGGCTGGATCGAGACGCAGTTCGACTGGACGCCGCAATCGCCGCAGCCTTCGCAGACCAGCTCGTTGATGAAGACGCGCTTGTCGGGATCGGGAAAGGTGCCGCGCTTGCGACGACGGCGCTTTTCGGCGGCGCAGGTCTGGTCGTAGAGCAGGATCGATACGCCCTTGACGTCGCGCAGCTCGCGCTGGACGAGGTCGAGGTCGTCGCGGTGGTGGATAGTGGCGCCGGCCGGGAATTCAACCTTCCCGGCATATTTGTCGGGTTCGTCGGTGACGATGGCGATGCGGTCGACGCCCTCTGCCCGCACCTGCCTGGCTATCATGTCCACCGTCAGCCCGCCCTCATGCGGCTGGCCGCCAGTCATGGCGACGGCGTCGTTGTAGAGGATCTTGTAGGTGATGTTGGCCTCGCTCGACAGGGCGAAGCGGATCGCCAGCGTGCCGGAATGGTTGTAGGTGCCGTCGCCGAGATTCTGGAAGATGTGGTCGCGCCTGGAGAACGGCGCCTGGCCGACCCATTGCGCTCCCTCGCCGCCCATGGCGGTAAAGCCAACTGTGTTACGATCCATCCACAGCGCCATGAAGTGGCAGCCGATGCCGGCGGCGGCGATCGAGCCGTCCGGCACCTTGGTCGAGGAATTGTGCGGACAGCCCGAACAGAAGAAGGGTGTGCGCGAGCCGATGTCGGAGGCATCGGCCAGCATCGCCTGGAACTGGCGTAGCTTGGCTACCCTGGCCGAAATTTCTTCGGACGGGCCGATGGTCTTCAGGATCCTCTCGCCGAGCGCAATGGCGATCTCGTTGGGGTCGAGCGCCCCCTTGGCTGGAAACAGCCAGTCGCCGCGCTCGTCCTTCTTGCCGACGATGACCGGCTGCGAGGCCGTGCCGTAAAGGCTTTCGCGCAGTTGCACCTCGATCAGCGAGCGTTTCTCCTCGACGACAACGATGGTGTCGAGACCGTGGGCGAAGTCGGCGATGTGCTGCAGGTCGAGCGGCCAGGGGCAGCCGACCTTGAACAGCCGCACGCCGATGCGGTTGGCGGCCGCCTCGTCGACGCCGATATCCTCCAGCGCCTGGCGGACGTCGAGATAGCTCTTGCCCAGCGTGATGATGCCGAGTTTCGGATTGCGGCCGCCCGAATAGACGATCCTGTTCAGCCCATTGGCATGGATGAAGGCGGAGGCCGCGGCACGCTTGTGCTCATACAGCCGTTCTTCCTGGCCGAGCATGTCGATCTCGTGGCGGATGTTGAGGCCGCCCGGCGGCATATCGAAATCCGGGACGACGATGTTCAACCGTTCGAGCGAGGCATCGACCGAAGCCGTCGATTCGATGTTGTCCTTGACGCATTTGATCGCCGCCCAGGTGCCGGCGAAGCGCGACATGGCAAAGCCGTACAGGCCGTAGTCGATGATCTCCTGGACACCGGCCGGATTGAGGATCGGAACCATGGTGTCGACGAAGAGGAATTCGGTGGCGTGCGCATTGGTCGAGGATTCGGCCATGTGGTCGTCGCCCATGAGCGCAAGGACGCCGCCATGTCTGGACGAGCCGGCGAGATTGGCGTGGCGGAACACGTCGCCCGAACGATCGACGCCCGGCCCCTTGCCGTACCAGACCGAAAAAACGCCATCATGGGTGCCCTCGCCCAGCAGTTCCGTCTGCTGCGAGCCCCAGCAGGCGGTGGCGGCCAGCTCTTCGTTGAGGCCGGGCTGGAAAACGATGTCGGCCCCGGCGAGCTGCTTTTTCGCCTTCCACAGCTGCATGTCGAGACCGCCGAGCGGCGACCCGCGATAGCCGGAGACGAAGCCTGCCGTGTTCAGGCCGGCGCGGCGGTCCCGCTCGCGCTGCATCAGGAGCATGCGGATGACCGCCTGCGCGCCGGACAGGAAGATGCGCTCCTTTCCAAGATCGAACTTGTCGTCGAGCGCGACATCATGCAGCGTCATCAGGCATTTCCTCTGCGAAGGCCGCGCGGGGCAGCAGCCAACGTCGGGATCGGATGACGCATCCTTTCTTCCCTTGCAAGGCAGGTCAAACAAAATCGAAAGGACCGGCGAAGGCGCGACAAACAGTTCGGCGGGCGCTGGACCACGCGTGAAACGGTGCGCCGACAGCGCGATGGCGCACGAAATTTCCAGCCGAACTCGATGCCGTCGGAAGGTGTCAGCCGGCTTTCGAGCAGTCCGGCTTCGGCTCGCCCGGGAGCTTGCCGTCGGGATGGCCGACAAGGGCGGGATTGGCCGTGTAGAGCTGGTCGATGACCAGCGGCCGATCGGGCAGGATGGACTGGTCTTCCGTCGACATCAGCGTGGTGTCGAGGGTCTGCATGACCGCGCCGTCGGCGCCCTTGATGCTGATGGCGATGGCATAGGGCTTGTTCTTGACGACGCAGGTCAGCGCCGGGCTTTCCAGGCTGACCTTGTCGAGCTTTGGCCAGATCTTCTGCTCGACCACGATGGGATCACCACCGGCGGGGTTCTGGAAGCTGGCAACCGCCACCTGACCCTCGCCCATCGGCCGCAAGGGCCTCAGCGTCACGACATAGGTCGCCCTGGCGAGGCGGTAGTTGAAGACGAATATCTTGCCGGAAACTTCGAACAGCTTGCCTTCACCGCCGGTATCCCGGCAAGCGCCAAGCGTCATCGCTGCAATCAGTGCCGCGCCAACAACCGTCGAGCGGGAAAGAACTCTAGGCATTCCTGACCTCATTGGCCGCCATGCGGCGGCGATAGTGACGGCTTGCCTTTTGCCTGTTGCCGCACACCGCCATGTCGCACCAAAGGCGGCTGGAATTGCGGCTTCTGTCGACGAACAGCCAGGTGCAATTGGGACAGATCCTGAGCCTCGCTATGGTGTCGTCACGCAGCAGGGAAAGCGCCGAAACCGCCAGTGCCGCCTCGAAGGCGATCGGCGTCGCCGGATCGCCGAACGGCCGTCCCCGCGCCCCGATCTCGGTCTCGCCGGCGGCCAGGCCGTCGGCGCAGGACCGCAGGAATTCCGGCAGATCGGCGGTGGCGACCGCGCCTTTCGACACAGCGCCTCGAAACAGCCTATCAGTCGTCTCGCGGATCGACAGCACGACGGGCGCGATTGCCGCCGGCGAGGGCACCGCCAGCCGCCTGTCGCCAAGCTCGGCGGCGCGAAAGCCGCTGGCCGCGTCGGCGAAGCGGGCGATTTCGGCCGGATCGTCGAAGCGGTCGAACGTGCGCTCCGGATCGCCTCGCAGCACGACGGTGTTCGCCGTGTCGAGCGCGAGCAGACCGCCGGTGAAGCGGTGAGGAGTCCAGGCGACTGTCATTTCCGAAAATCTAACCGATAAATCGCGTTTGACAAGTTAGATTCGACGATGCAAAGCTCGGATGCGCAGGGGTATTGTCGCCTTGTCCGCTCCGCGCCTGTCCTATTTCCCTCTTGGGCGGGATGCTTCTGGTGTAGTCGAGCATGTTTTACTTCTTCCAGCAGGTGCTGAACGGGCTGCATTCGGGTGCGCTCTATGCGCTGCTCGCCTTCGGCTATGTGCTGACCAACGGCATTCTGCACCGCACCAACCTCGCCTTCGGGGCGCTGTTTGCCTTTTGCGGCCAGGCAATGATCCTGAGCGTCGCCTTCGGCTACCAGGTGCTGTGGCTGACGCTGCTGGCTTCGGTGCTGTTCGGCGTCCTCGCGGCGTTCCTCTATGCGGCGCTCATCAGCCATGTCCTGTCGCGCGGCGTCTTCGAGCCGTTGGCCGACCGATCGCCCAACGCCATCGTGGTGACGACACTTGGCATCCTGCTCGTCCTGTCGGAAGCAAGCCGCATCGCCGCCGACACGCATGATCTATGGCTGCCGCCGATGCTGGCCGAGCCCGTCGTTTTCGCCGAAGGTTCCGGATTCAAGGCGACGCTGACGCTGATCCAGGTGCTCGACTGCGCCGTGGTCGTGGCGGCGGTTGCCCTCGCCACCTGGGCATTTGCCCGCTCAAACTTCGGCCGGTGCTGGCGCGCCGTCTCCGACGACCCCAGGGCCGCCGCGCTGTGCGGCGTCGACGTGCGCGGCGTGTTCCGGCGTGCCGTACTGTTTGGCGGCTTCTGCGCCGCGCTGGCCGGGGTCATGGCCAGCCTCTACTACGGCAATGTCAGCTTCGGTTCCGGCCTTGTCTACGGTCTGAAGATCCTGTTCGTGACGGCCGTCGGCGGTTATCTCTCGCCGCCAAAGGCGGCGCTGGGCGCGGCCGTTTTCGGCATGGCCGAATCACTGTGGGCCGGCTATTTCCCAGTCGAATGGCGAGATGCCTGGATGTATCTGTTCCTGGTTGCCATGCTTATCCTGATCGGCGCCGGTCGCGACACCGGCAAGGTCGTCTGATCCCGTCAGACTTTGGTTGCATGACGTTTCGTCAGGCCGCGGTTTTCCAGGGTACCGCGCGCGCCAAATGGCCTGCATCCTTCCTCCCCGTGTTGACCAACCGGACCACGCACTGCATACGGTTGGGCCAGGCGGCGCGACGAAGAAGGGCGATCGCGCGTCACCGCATCAGGGAGGAATGCATGGCAGGGCTTCTCGCTCTATCCAGAACGATCGATCGTATGAACGAGTTCATCGGCAAATCGGTATCCTGGCTGATCCTGCTGGCGATCCTGGTGAGTGCGGCCAACGCTGTCATCCGAAAAGTGTTCGACACCTCGTCCAACGCCTGGCTGGAGCTGCAATGGTACCTTTTCGGCGCCGCCTTCATGCTGGCCGCCGCCTACACGTTGAAACAGAGCGAGCATATCCGCATCGACATCGTCTACGGCCTGTTTTCACGCCGCGCGCAGCACTGGATCGACCTCTTCGGCCACGTCTTTTTCCTGATGCCGTTCGTGACGCTGATGGTGTTCTATTTCGTGCCCTACGTGTCGCTGTCCTTTCACAGCGGCGAGATGTCGACCAACGCCGGCGGCCTGATCGTGTGGCCGGCCAAGGCGATCCTGCTGGTCGGCTTTTTCCTGCTCGCGCTGCAGGGCATTTCCGAGATCATCAAGAAGATCGCCATCATGCGCGGCGTCATTGAGGATCCCAACCCATTCATTTCCGTGCACGAACAGGCTGAACTCGAAGCCAAGGCGCTTGCCAAAGAGGTGCGTTCGTGATGGAATTCATCGCCCAGAACATGGCGCCGATCATGTTCGCCTCGCTGATCCTGTTCATGCTGATCGGCTATCCCGTCGCCTTTTCGCTCGCCGCCAACGGNGTGCTTTTGACGCCCTATTCGGGCGGCGCGATCAATCTCGCCTGGCCGCTGCTCTATGCGCTGCCTGACAATTTCTACGGCAGCCGGGTGATGTCGAACGACACGCTGCTGGCGATTCCGTTCTTCACCTTCATGGGCATCGTGCTCGAACGATCGGGGATGGCCGAAGACCTGCTCGACACGATCGGCCAGTTGTTCGGACCCGTCCGAGGCGGCCTCGCCTACGCGGTGATCTTCGTCGGCGCACTGCTGGCGGCGACCACAGGCGTGGTGGCGGCGTCCGTCATCGCCATGGGGCTGATCTCGCTGCCAATCATGCTGCGCTACGGTTACGACCGCCGGGTGGCATCCGGCGTCATCGCTGCCTCGGGCACGCTCGCCCAGATCATTCCGCCGTCGCTGGTGCTGATCGTTCTCGCCGACCAGCTCGGCCGCTCTGTCGGCGACATGTATGCCGGCGCCCTGATCCCCGGCCTGGTGCTGACCGGCCTATACACACTTTACATCGTGATCATGTCGATCGTCCGACCAAAGTCGATGCCGGCCCTGCCGCTCGAGGCGCGGACGCTCGGCCATGGCGTGGTGTCGTTGCTGATCGCGTTGATAGCGGCCATTGCGATCGCCTATGCCGCCTACCGTTACCTAGTGCCCGCTCATGGCGACAATGCCGATATTCTCGGCGCGACGGTCGGCGTCATCTTCATCTACATCGTAGCGATCCTCGACCGCAGCCTGAACATCAACATGATGTCGCGGTTGGCGCAGCAAGTCGTGATCGTGCTGATCCCGCCGCTGGCGCTGATCTTCCTGGTGCTCGGCACTATCTTCCTCGGCATAGCCACCCCAACCGAGGGCGGCGCGATGGGCGCGGTCGGCGCGCTGGCGATGGCGGCAATGAAGGGCCGGCTGTCGATGGATGTGATCAAGCAGGCGCTGGCCTCGACGACGCGGCTGTCGTCCTTCGTGCTGTTCATCNGGCGGCGAAGTCGGCTTCCTGATCGGCGTCAACATCCTGGTCTTCTTCCTCGCCTTCTTTCTCGATTTCTTCGAACTGGCCTTCATCATCGTGCCGCTACTGGCGCCGGCGGCCGACAAGCTCGGCATCGACCTGATCTGGTTCGGCGTGCTCCTGGGCGTCAACATGCAGACCAGCTTCATGCATCCGCCATTCGGCTTCGCGCTGTTCTACCTGCGCTCGGTCGCCTCCCGCGTGCCCTATCTCGATCGCCTGACCGGCAAGCAGATCGCGCCGGTGACAACGGGCCAGATCTATTGGGGCGCGGTGCCGTTCGTCTGCATCCAGGTGATCATGATCGGCCTGACCATCGCCTTCCCGCAGATGGTGATGCGCTACAAGGGCACGGCCGTCGATTCCGGCACGATCGACTACACGGTTCCCGAGGTGCCCAGCCTGTCGCCGCTCGGCGCGCCGGAAGGTGGCGGCGCGCCTGCCAATAGCGGCGCCGCAACGACGGCACCCGGCACGCCCGATCTGTCGCAGCCGCCGAATTTCGGCGATGCGCCGCCGGCCAAGCCGGCTGCACCCGCGCCGGACCTGTCGCAACCGCCGAGCTTCAATTGATGGAGATGATGCCATGAAAGCCGTGCGGTTGGAGGCAGTAGGCAGCATCTCGTTGCGCGAGATCGCCAAGCCGGTCCCTGGCCCGGACGACCTCCTGGTGCGGATCGAGGCATGCGGTGTCTGCGGCACCGACCGGCATCTTTTCCACGGCGAGTTCCCCTGCAGGCCGCCAGTGACACCCGGGCACGAATTCTCCGGCATCGTCGAGGAAGTCGGCACCGCCGTCTCCGGCTTTGCCGTCGGCGACCGCGTCACCGGCGATCCCAACATCGCCTGCGGGCGCTGCGGCCAATGCCATGCCGGCCGCGTCAATTTATGCAGCAATCTCACCGCCATCGGCATCCACCGCGACGGCGGCTTTGCCGACTATGTGGTGATGCCGCGGAAACAGGCCTTTGTCCTTCCCGCGGATCTGAAGCCAACACATGGTGCTTTCTGCGAGCCGCTCGGCTGCTGCCTGCACGGTGTCGACCTTGCCGAGGTCAGGCCCGGCAGCTCGGTGGTCGTGCTCGGCGGCGGCGTCATTGGCCTGCTTACAGTTCAACTGGCGCGGCTGGCCGGGGCCACCACCATCATCCTGTCGACACGGCAAGCCTCGCGGCGCGCTCTTGCCAGGGAACTCGGTGCGACGGCTTCGGTCGATCCCACCGCCACCGATGTGATCGACGCCATCACCAGTCCGGCCGGACTGATGCCTGGCGGCGCCGACGTGGTGTTCGAATGCGCTGGAGTGCGCGAGACCGTCGAGCAGTCGATGCGGCTGGCAAGGGCGGGCGGCACCGTCGTCATCGTCGGCGTGACGCCGCAAGGCATGAAGGCGGAATTCGAGCCCTTCGACCTGTTGTTCCGCGAACTCAAGGTAGTGGGCTCATTCCTCAATCCCTACACGCATCGCCGCGCCGCCGAGCTTATCGCGGCGGGCGTGATCGAGATCGATCGGCTGATCTCCAGGCAAGTCACGCTTGAGGAGGCGCCAGGGGTGATCGCCAATCCGCCGGCTCCGGGTGAAGTGAAGGTGCTGGTGGTGCCAGCCATGGGCTGAGGTTCAGGCTTCGGGCATTTGGCAATTGCCTTCGCGTCGAGCAAAAAAAGCCCCGGAAAACAAAGTACCCCGGGGCTTCGAAAAGCAAAGCGCGATCGCCTACAGCTTGCCGTTGCGCTGCTGGACCATCATGAAGGTGTCGTAATTGTATTCGGCCACCTGCGCCCAGAGATAGTGCTCCTTGCGGAAGCCCTTGATCGATTCCCAGATCTTCTTGAACGGCGCGTTCGAGGTTTCCATCTCGGCGTAGACCTCGTTGGCCTTCTCGAAGCAGGCGCCCATGATCTCTTGGCTGAATGGGCGCAGTTTGGCGCCGCCGGCCACCAGCCGCTTCACCGCCGGAGGGTTCACATAGTCATATTTCTGCAGCATGTTGGCGTCCGCGGCCTGGGCGCACGTGCGCAGCAGCGACTTGTAGGTCGGCGAAAGCTCGTCGTATTTCGCCTTGTTGAACATCAGGTGGACGGTCGGGCCGCCTTCCCACCAGCCGGGGTAGTAATAATAGGGCGCGACCTTGTAGAAACCGAGCTTCTCGTCGTCATAGGGGCCGACCCATTCGGCGGCGTCGATGGTGCCCTTTTCCAGCGCCGGGTAGATGTCGCCGCCGGCGATCTGCTGCGGCACGACGCCGAGCTTCTGCACCACTTTGCCGGCAAAGCCGCCGATGCGCATCTTGAGGCCGGAGAGGTCGGCGACGGTATTGATCTCCTTGCGGAACCAGCCACCCATCTGCACGCCGGTGTTGCCGCCCGGCAGGCCGAACAGACCTTGCGTGGCAAGGAACTCATTGAACAGGTCGATGCCGCCGCCGTGGTAGTGCCATGCATTCATGCCGCGCGCGTTGAGCGAAAACGGCACCGCCGCACCCAGCGCCCATGTCGGGTCCTTGCCCCAGTAATAATATGCCACCGTGTGGCAGGCCTCGACCGTGCCGGCCGTGGTGGCGTCGGCGGCCTGCAGGCCGGGAACGAGCTCGCCGGCGGCAAAGACCTGGATCTGGAAATTGCCGTCGGTGGCTTCCGACAGCATCTTGGAGAACACTTCGGCCCCGCCATAGATGGTGTCGAGCGACTTCGGGAAGGACGACGCCAATCGCCACGTCACCTTGGGGTTGGACTGGGCGATTGCCGGTGCGGCGAGCGTGGCCGCCGCCGCGGCTGCGCCGACGCCGGTGACGCCGGCCTTGCGGATAAATGAACGACGATCCATGCAGTTCCTCCCTTTTGGACCAACAAACCGACGCTCGGGGAATCCTCGGGCTCCGCATCGGTTCGCCGAAACAATACACGGGCAAGGAGTCGAGTCCAGCACGGCGGCCGGATTTGGTGTCAAAGCCATGCGACCCTGCAACTATAGTCTAAACAGGCGGTTTCGTGGCCCATGCGACACGCTGAGACTTGGCTGGAAAAACACCATGGGATCGCTTATTTTAAAGGCAGGACATCCCTTGCCAGATGGAAGACAGACACAAAATGCAGCAGCCGCTCGTCGCCATATCGACCGACGTCCGTCAATTCGACAACTACACCTGGCATGCCGCCCCCCAACAATATCTGGAAGCAGCAATCGTAGGTGCCGGCGTTTTCCCACTGCTCGTGCCCTCGTTCGGCGACCGGCTGGACTTCGACGAGCTTCTGTCGTCGGTCGACGGCGTCATGCTGACGGGCTCGAAGTCCAACGTCGACCCCTCGCTCTATGGCGGCGATCCCAGCGAAGCGAACGGGCCCTATGACACCGCGCGCGACTCCACGACCCTGCCGCTGATCCGCAAGGCGATCGAGCGCGGCGTGCCGCTGCTTGCCATCTGCCGCGGCATCCAGGAATTGAACGTGGCGCTCGGCGGCACACTGGGCACCGAGATCCAGGAGCGCGAGGGGTCGCTGGACCACCGTGCGGCGGTGAGCGACAAACAGGATGAGCGCTTCGCCATCCACCAGACCATTTCGATCAAGCCAGGCAGTTGCCTGGCCGGCGTGTTCGGCGCCGGCGACATCAAGGTCAATTCCTTGCATCGCCAGGCGATCGACCGGCTGGGATCGAAGCTCGAGATCGAGGCTGTCGCGACCGACGGCACGGTCGAAGCGGTTTCGGTCAAGGGTGCCCGCGCCTTCGCCCTCGGCGTCCAGTGGCATCCCGAATACTGGGTCAAGTCGGACAGCAATTCCGCCAAGATTTTTCGCGCTTTCGGCGACGCGGTGCGCCTGCATGCCGCCGCGAAAGCCGGCGCACGGGCGGCGGCGGAGTAGTCAGTCTCGGTGTTTCAAGCCACCGCCTGATGCCAGCGACAGCAACGGTAGGACCGGCGCGTAGGATTCGTAGCCATCGCCATCAGCCACGGCAAAGGTGACGATCGGATCGGTGCCGTTGGCGCTGAATGCGACGGTTCCGTCGCTTTGCTCGCGCCAGAATTTCGCCCGCTCGAGGCCCGGCAGGAGCCGTCGGCAATTCGGCGCCACCGTCAGCAGCGACAGGCCATCCGAGACCGTGGCGCCGCGCGTGATCGCGCAGGCGCCCTCATCGCCATTGGCGACCAGCCTGTAGGTATTTGAAGGGGTGGCCTCATTCGCAGCGCTTGCCCCGCTGCCGTCATGAAGCAATTGAATGCCGCCCAATAGCGCGGCGGCGGCGATCAAGGCGGAAAGCGTTTTCATCATTCTTCATCCGGCACACAGGATGAATAATGATTTCAGAGGGTTAATCCGACGTTAATAATTATGGCAGCGCCACCGCTCAAGGGCGAGCCTTCACATGCGCCGTCTCCGGCACTGGTGTCAGCGGCCTGCGGTCGCTGAACCACGACACCAGATTGTCGACGCACAGATCGGCCATGGCGCGGCGTGTGTGCTCAGAGGCCGAGCCGACATGCGGCAACAGAGAGGCGTTTGGTAAGTCGAGCAACGCCTTGGGGACATTTGGCTCGTCGGCGAAGACATCGAGGCCTGCGGCGGCGATGGTGCCGTCGGCGAGAGCGGCCGCAAGCGCCGCCTCGTCAACGGTGCTGCCGCGGCCGATGTTGACGAAGACGCCGTTCGCGCCGAGCGCCGACAGGATCTCGGCATTGACCGCTTTCTGTGTCGAAGCACCGCCAGGCGCCACCGAAATCAGCGTGTCGACTGCCTCGGCCAAGCCCTTCAGCGTGTCATGGTACTGGAAGGACAAGCCTTCGACCCGGCGTCGGTTGTGATAAGCGATCGGCAGGCCGAAGGCCTCCAGCCGCCTGGCAATGGCCTGCCCGATGCGGCCCATGCCGAAAATACCGACGCGGCGCGCGCGCAAGGTCAGCCGGCTCAGCGGATAGTTGCCCTTCTTCGCCCAGCTGCCGTCACGCAACCAGGTCTCGGCACGCGGCAGGTCGCGCACCGTGTTGATCAGCAGCCCGATGGCGGTGTCGGCGACCTCTTCGGTCAGGACGTCGGGTGTGTTGGTGACCATGATGTTCTTCGCCCGGGCATGGCCGACATCGACCGAATCATAGCCGACGCCGAAAGAGGCGATGAGTTCTAGGTTCGGTAATGCATCCATCATCGCCGCACCAATCCCGGCAAACGAAGCGATGCCACGCACCGTGCGGCGCATCTCCTCGGTGACCAGCGCCGGATCGGCGCGCTCGATGCCGACGCGCCTGAATGTCCGCTCGATCCGCCCGACGGCGTGATCGTTGAAATCCGCCGGCACCAGAATGGCAACGGCTTCCAATTGTTCGGCCTTGGTCATGCACGCTCCACCGGNGTGACCAGCGCCGGATCGGCGCGCTCGATGCCGACGCGCCTGAATGTCCGCTCGATCCGCCCGACGGCGTGGTCGTTGAAATCCGCCGGCACCAGAATGGCAACGGCTTCCAATTGTTCGGCCTTGGTCATGCACGCTCCACCGGCTTGCCGGTCGACTGGCGCACGTGCAGTTCCGGCTTGATCAATTCTTGCGAGGGCCGCACCGTCTGTCCGTTGAGCTTGTCGAGCAGTGCGCTGGCGGCGCGGCGGCCGACCTCGCGCTGGCCATTCCAGACGGTGGTCAGCGCCGGCGTGGCGATAGCCGCCTCCTCGAGGTCATCATAGCCGGTAACGGAGATGTCGACGCCCGGCACAAGGCCGGCACGCGCAATGCCGTTCATTAGGCCGATGGCGACGAGGTCGTTCCAGCAGCAAGCGGCGGTCGGTCTGTCCTTCAGCGCCAGAAACTGCCCAGCGGCCTCGAAGCCAGCCTGCTTGGTGCGCGGGCCCGATATGCGCCAGGACGGTCTGACCTCCAGCCCGGCCGCCTCCATGGCGTTGACATAGCCCTGGTAGCGATCGCGGCCGGTCGAGGTCTGGTCGGTGCCGCCGATCATGGCGATGCGCTTGTGGCCGAGCGAGATCAGATGATTGGTGGCGAGGCCCGTGCCATAGGCATCGTCGCCGCGAAACACCGGTACGTCGGCCCCCTCGACGGTGCGTGCGATCAGCACCGCCGGCAGCCCATTCTCCTCGGCCATGACGATATCGGACGCCGGCGTGCCGATGGCCGGCGACATGATGACGCCATCGGCGCCGAGCTGCAGCAATGTATCGATGAAGGTGCGCTGCTTTTCGAGCTGATCGTAGTGATTGGACAGGATGAAGGTCTGCCGGCTGCGGTCGAGCTCACTCTCGATCGAGCGCAGAATCTCGGCGAAGAACGGGTTCATGATATCATGGACGACGACACCGACAATGCCCGAGCGCGAAGTGCGCAGGCTGGCGGCGCGGCGGTTGTAGATATAGCCGATGGCGCGCGCATGTTCCTTGATGCGGTCGCGTGTCGAGCCGGCAACCAGCGGGCTGTCGCGCAGTGCCAAGGACACGGTGGCCGTGGACACGCCGAGCGCATCCGCGATCGTCGACAGCTTGATCTTCTGTGCCAGCCTTCCGCTCCCCGTCGCCTTTTTTAAACTGTTTAAGGGCGGCCTTATGCCATCGATCCGGGCCAAATCAAAGTTTTTTTGCCAGCGCCTCGGCCTCCACATCCGAAGCCGCGCGGCTGCGCAGCCTGAGCCGATGTTCGCGATGGACGATGTAGAGGCCGCTGGCGACGATGATGGCGGCGCCGACCAACGTCCAGCGGTCGGGGAACTGCTTGAAGACAAGCCAGCCCGAAATGATCATCCACACCATTTGCGAATAGGGATATGGCGCGAGCGCCGTGGTGGTCGCCAGCCGATAGGCCTGGACCAGCAGCCAATGGCCGACACCGCCGAACACGCCAAGCATGAGCAGCACGAACCAGTGCCAGCCATCATGCGGCAGCGAAAAAGAAAACGGCAGCAGGGGCAACAGCAGGACCGTCGGCGCCAGGGCCGAGAACAGGATCAGGCTCTCGGGAGTCTCGTTCGCCGACATGCGGCGCGTCATGATGACATAGAAGCAGTTCGATAGCATCGAGCCGAGCGCGAAGAGATGTCCGATGCCGAAAACGCCGACACCGGGCCGCGTGATGATCAGGACCCCGGCGAAAGCGGCCAGGATCGCCAGCCAGCGCCGCCAGCCGGCCCATTCGCCGAGCAGCGGTCCGGCAAGGGCGGTGATCACCATCGGCCCGAAGAAATAGATGGACGTCGTCTCGGCCAGTTGCAGGGAGCGCAGCGCCAGGACATTGAACATGGTCGAGCCGAACAGGAATGCGCCGCGCATCACATGCGCCGGCAGGTTGCCCGGTCGAAATCGCATCGGTTCGCGCCAGCCACGCAGCAGCGCTCCAACGAGCACGACATGCACGGCAAAGCGTACCCAGGCGACGATCAGGACGGAGACGCCGGCCAGGACGAGATATTTGCTGCTGGTGTCGAGGAAGGTGAAGAAGACATAGGTGGTCAGCATGCACAGGATCGCCACCGGGGGCGTCGCGCTTTCGACATATCTTTGGGAAGGATTCACGTGCAGGCCGGGGAAAAGCTGGGCTGGACCCCAACTTTGCGGGAATTGCGGCTTGCCCGCAAGCCAATTGTCGCCCGCAGCCGCGCCTAAGCTCGCTGGTACAACAACAGCCGCCGCCAGGCTTAGTTCCGGGCGCTACGTATGCATGCGGGCGCCCTTGGTTATCTTGTCGACCACCTTCTTCTCGGCTCGCAGCGCCATGCCGACCACCTTGGCATCTTCGGGCGCGAATTCGGCAAAGACGGCGCGGTTGGCTGCATCGAAGCCGGTCGAGAACATCTCCTCGACATAGAGCGAGGTAGTGACGCCGCGTTCCAGCGCACGCCGATGGATCGCACTTATCGTTGCCTGGTCGGCCGAGAGCACGATGACCGGCTGGATCGACAAGGGATTGTAGAGGTTGCCTGCGCGATCGCGATAGGGTTCGCCGATGATGTCGGGGGATTGCGCGACGATGCCGCTGGTCAGGAAGGCGGTGACGTTGAGTTTCTGCCAGACGGCCAGGTCTTGCCGCAGCACGATTGCAAATTTCGTATCGAACATGAGAAAGTGAGCCATTCAAAGTTAGGCCCCTGTAGCGGGGCTGAAGGAGACGATGTCGTTCGATCTAGACCGCCAGGCCTTCGAGGGTCTTGGACGTTTGTGCGCCGATGCCGCTGAAAACTGCATCATCTCCGCTCCCGATCCCGCGGGGATGGAACGCATCGAGGCGCGGTTTCACGGCAGCGCCTTCGATCCGCACCGCCACGACACCTACGCGATCGGGGTGACGCTGCGCGGCGTGCAGACCTTCCGCTATCGCGGCGCGGCACGGCTGAGCCTGCCCGGCCAGGTCATCGTGCTGCATCCGGACGAGTTGCACGATGGCGGCGCGGGCACGGAAGAAGGCCTGCGCTACAGGATGCTCTATCTGGAGCCGCCACTGATGCTCGGCTGTCTCGGCGGCACGGCGCTGCCCTTCGTCAGGGAGGGCGTGGTGACAGACGAGGCCTTCTGCGCGACGCTGCTGTCGGCGCTCGGGCCATTGGAGCAGGAACTCGACGAGCTGTTCGTCGACGACTTCCTGGCGCGGCTGATGCAAAGTCTGAACCGGCATGCCGGCAAGCCGGCAAAGCCAATAGCCGAGACGGCGTGGCGAGCGGCGACGCTGGCGGGTGAGTATCTCACGGAAAACCTCGACCGGCCGGTGCGTTCGGGTGAGTTGGAAGCCGTCACGGGTCTCGACCGCTATGCCCTGTCGAGACATTTCCGCGCGGCCTTCTCGACCAGCCCGCATCGCTTCCTGGTAATGCGCCGGCTTCAGCGGGCGCGCAGGATGATCGCCGCCGGCGCGTCCCTGGCACAGATCGCGATCGAGGCCGGCTTCAGCGACCAGAGCCACTTCAACAGGCAATTCAAGAAAGCGTTCGGCATGACGCCGGGCCGTTGGTCGTCCTTGATCCACGGAAATGCCGTGGCAGCCTGACGGCCGGAGAGATCAGTCGTCCGTCTCGGCGTCGTCGTCGATCAGCACCAGCTCCTCGTTGGAGAGGTTGGCCTCGATGCGGGCGAGCAGCTTGAACAGCGCCTTCTGGTCCTTCTTGTCGAGGCCCCTGAGCGCCTGCTTCTCTGTCTTCTTCACTGACTTCTCGATGGCGCGGATGGTTTCACGGCCGGTATCGGTGAGGAAGATATGGGCCTGGCGGGCATCGGAGTCCGACGCGCGTTTCTCCAGAAAACCCTGTGCCTGCAGCCGGTTGATGGTCTTGGTGATGGTCGGCGGACGCACGCCGAGGCGACCGGCGAGATTGCCCGGCGTCTGGCCGTCCTCACGGTCCAGCGCCAGCATGATCTGGTCCTGGCCGGCGTAAAAGCCATGCGCCAGGAGCCGTGCCGCCAGGGCGGTCCTTGCCAGCCTTGCCGCTGAATGCAGCCGGCTCATCGTTGCAGTCTTGTCCGCCTTGGCCATGGTCATCCCTCTTCGGCCGGGCCGGTGCGCACAGCATAGACGCAGCCGGCCGGTTGGCAATCGACGATCGAAAAAGATTCCGGCATCCGAAACAGCTTTGCCGGCAAGCATTCGCGGCGTCCGCCGTGGTGATGCCAGATGTTTATTTCAGTTAGATGACAAACGACTTTCGCGTGAAGGGAATTCGGAGCGCCACTGCGTGAATGCGATTTGACGACCGGGCAGCTCTCGCACCAGGCCCTTGCTCTTCCACGCGGGGGGCGGCGGCGGCTTTCCGCGGCCATGATGTCGGGACGATCCCGGTCGGCAGCTTTGGCCCATGGTTTTGCCCCGTGCAAAAGCCCGGCGCACATCCTATATGGAACCGACAATCCCTTTTTCGCGGCCTGAATTTCAGGGCCTAGTCATTTCGAGGCAAGCCATGAGCGAAGCGCAGACACAGATCCCCGTAACCGTCCTCACCGGCTATCTCGGCGCCGGCAAGACGACGCTGCTCAACCGCATCCTGTCGGAAAACCACGGCAGGCGTTACGCCGTCATAGTCAACGAATTCGGCGAGATCGGCATCGACAACGACCTGATCGTGGAATCCGACGAGGAGATCTACGAGATGAACAATGGCTGCGTCTGTTGCACGGTGCGCGGCGACCTGATCCGCGTCGTCGAGGGCTTGATGCGGCGGCCCGGCCGCTTCGACGCCATCGTCGTCGAGACCACCGGGCTGGCCGATCCGGTGCCGGTGGCGCAGACCTTCTTCATGGACGACGACGTGCGCTCCAAGACCAAGCTCGATGCCGTGGTGGCCCTGGTCGACGCCAAGCACCTGCCGCTCAGGCTCAAGGATTCCAAGGAAGCCGAGGACCAGATCGCCTTCGCCGACGTCGTCGTGCTCAACAAGACCGACCTCGTCACCCCGGAAGAACTCGCCAAGGTCGAGGCGACGATCCGCGCGATCAACCCGGCCGCCAAGATTCACCGCACGACGCGCGCCGGCGTGGCGCTGTCGGAAGTGCTCGACCGTGGCGCCTTCGACCTGTCCAGGGCGCTGGAGAACGATCCGCATTTCCTCGAAGCGCATGATGAACATGATCACCATGATCATGATCATCACGACCATGATCATCACGACCACGATGGGCACGACCACCACCATCACACTCATCCGTCCGACATCCATGACGTGACGGTGCAGTCGGTGTCGCTGCGCGGCGGCGAGATGGACCCGAAGAAATTCTTCCCGTGGATCGAGAAGGTCACCCAGATGGAAGGCCCCAACATCCTGCGGCTGAAAGGCATCATCGCGCTCAAGGGCGATGACGAGCGCTATGTCATCCAGGGCGTGCACATGATCATCGAGGGCGACCACCAGCGCGCCTGGAAGGACGGCGAAAGGCATGAGAGCCGGCTGGTCTTCATCGGCCGCGAGCTCGACGCCGAGCGGCTGAAGAAGAGTTTTGACGCCTGCCAGGTCTAGGTTTAGCCACACGATTCAAAGGGCTTGAATTGTGCGATACGTACACATATCATGTGTACGTATCGATGAGGAACGGCCATGCCCAGACCTGCAGATAACAAGACCGAGCGCTATCAAATCCGCATTCCCCCTGCGGAGAAGGCGATGATCGCGCGCGCCGCTGCCCTCTCGCACAAAGACATGGCAGACTTTATCCTCGATAAGATCGTGCCTGCGGCGCAGGCGGTGATTGATGCAGCTGAAGTGACGAAGGTGTCCGACCGCGACTTTAAGCGCATCCTGGACCTGCTGGAACACCCGCCAAAACCCAACGCCAGGCTCAAGGCGGCGATTGCGGCCTTGCCGGACACTCTGTGACGCTTCCGTCCTGGCACGAGGAGCCAATAGCAAAACGCCACGATCGAGCGTCCTTCGATTGTGGCGACTTGCAGATGAACGAATTTCTGCGGCGGTTCGCGCGACAGAGCCATGATCAGAATGCGGCCAAGACCTTCTGCGCGATCGGCGATACAGCTTCGGGACGTGTACTCGGTTTTTATACGATCGCGCCGTCCGCCGTCGCTCATGAAGCCGTTCCCGCAGCCCTGACGAGAGGCTTGGCACGACACGAAGTTTCCGGCTTCAAGCTTGCCCGTCTTGCCACCGATCGCACGGTCGCCGGGCAAGGCCTTGGAGGTCAGTTGCTTGCCGCGGCAGCATTGCGCTGCCTGCGGCTTGCGGGAGAAGGGGGCGGCATTCTGCTCATCATCGAGGCCAAGAGCGAGCGGGCGGCAAAGTGGTATGCAAGCTTCGGCGCCGAGCGTCTCACAGGATCGGATTTGACTCTGGTGATGCCGTTGGCAGCATTCGCTGCGGATCTACGAGCCAAGGGGCTGCTTTGACGTCTGCCCCTTCATCACTTGCCAATCCCGATGGTTGTCGGAACCGCAAACGTCGAGTAAGCCGCCCTCTGCACTTTCATTGAACAAAGATAGCCCATGCCCACAGTTGCCCCGCTTGATCTCGAAGGCCATTGCGTCGCCGCCGTCTTCCTTGGCCACGTGCCGCATTTTGCGCTGGCTGACGGTGCTGTCCATCGGCTCGACAATGGCCACAAGACGGTGCAGGCCAATGACGGGCTGCTTGCCGCCTTCCATGACGCGGCCAATGACCGGCTGATCACCGGTGGCGAGGACGGCAAGGTTTTTGCCGTGAAAGCCGGCGGCGAGACCCAAGAGGTGGCGAACGCCGGGAAAAAATGGATCACCAGCGTCGCCGCCGGGCCGCAAGGCGCCATCGCGTATGCCACGGGCAAGACCGCCTTCGTGCGCTTCACCGACGGCAAGACCAGGGAATTTGCGCATCCGCGCTCGGTCGAGGGGCTGGCCTTCTCGCCCAAGGGCATGCGCTTCGGCGTCGCCCGTTACAATGGCGCGACGCTGCATTTCCCCGCCGCCGAGGGCAAGCCGGTGGAACTGGAATGGGCGGGCGCGCACACCGGCATCACCTTCTCGCCGGACGGCGCCTTTCTGGTCACCACCATGCAGGAAAACGCCCTGCATGGCTGGAAGCTGTCCGACGGCAAGCACATGCGCATGAGCGGCTATCCCGGCAAGGTCAAAAGCCTGTCATGGAGCGTGAAAGGCAAGTGGCTGGCCAGTTCGGGCGCGCCGGCGGCGATCGTCTGGCCGTTTTCGGGCAAGGACGGCCCGATGGGCAAGGCGCCGCTGGAACTTGGCACGCGCGGCAATGCCATGGTGACGGCGGTCGCCTGCCATCCGAGCCAGGACGTCGTCGCAGTCGGTTACGACGACGGCATGGTGATGGCCGTGCGCTTTTCCGACGCCAAGGAGGTGCTTTTGCGGCGACCAGGCAAGGGCGCCATCACCGCGATGATGTGGGACAGGGAAGAACGCCGCGTCGCCTTCGGCAGCGCCGCCGGCGATTGCGGCGTCATCGACATCATGGCCTAGCGGGGAATGGCCGATCACTCGGCGCCGCAGGAGACCTTGCCGGTCAGATCGATGGGCTTGCCATCGCTGTTCTTGTCGGCCGTGCTGTCATAGACAGCGAGCTTGTAATCCCCGTCATAGACGCCCTCGTCACTGGCCCTGGTCAGGACCGTCAATTCGACCGAACTGTAGGTCTTGGCGACCTCCTGCTCGTGGTAGATGTTCAGCCGCAGTTCCTTGTCGTCGAGCCAGTACTGGGTGAGGTTGGCATCCTCGAACACCGTCTTGTGCAATGGATCGCCGGCGGGCCTCGCCTTGATTTCGAGGTCGCCGCGGAAATTGAACGTCGGGCCGCCCATGCCCGTGGTGACGCCGGCATCGACCTGGAATTTGGCCTGCGGATCATCGACGGTGCACCAGATACCGCCGGTCGCGAACGCCGTGCCGGCGGACAGGAAGAGCATCGTCACGCAGATCATCGTCCGCATTCTTCCCCCCGCTCGTCGTTGCCCACAGCATTGGCGCCGACTTCGCCAGCGGGGTCAAGTGCCGCCGCTGGCGGCTGAGCCAATGCAGAAAGGACGCACGGCCAATTGCCGTTGCCAAGGTGGATTGGCTAAGAGCAACGAGCCAGAGGGATTTTTCATGCACGGCAACGACAGTTCAAAGACCATCGGCGGGATCAGCCCCGACCGCATCGCGCGATTGCGGGAGATGGAAGGGGCAGCCTTCCGCGAGGCGCGGCCGAGATCGCAAGCCAAGATCGGCAACGGCCTGCCCGGCTTCTTCGGCGGCGTGCCGATGCACTGGATGAATGATTGGCCGACACCGTTTCCGATCCTGGTCGACAGCGCCCGAGGCGCCACGATCACCGACATCGACGGCAACAAGCTCGACGATTTCTGCCTCGGCGACACCGGTTCGATGTTCGGCCACTCGCCTCCGCCGGTGGCGCGCGCCATTCGCCGCCAGGCCGGACGCGGCCTGACCTATATGCTGCCTTCCGAGGATGCGCTGGCCATCGGGCCGCTGCTGCAGCAGCGCTTCGGCCTGCCGTTCTGGCAGATCGCGACCACGGCGACCGACGCCAATCGCTTTGCGCTGCGCGTCGCCCGCGCCGTTACCTCCAGGGAAAAGATCCTGGTCTTCAACGGCTGCTATCACGGCTCGGTGGACGAGACGATGGTGCGGCTGATCGACGGCAAGCCCGTCAACCGGCCGGGACTGGCGGGCGAATTCCGCGACCTGACCCGCACGGCCAAGGTCATTGAGTTCAACGATGTCGCCGCTCTCGAGGCCGCATTGAAGGACAGGGACGTCGCCTGCGTCATCGCCGAACCGGTGCTGACCAATTCCTGCATGGTGCTGGCCGACCCCGGCTACCATGAGGCGCTGCGAAAGCTGACACGTGAAGCCGCCACCCTGCTCTTGATCGACGAGACGCATACGATCTCGACCGGCCCCGGCGGTTACACCGGTAAATATGGGCTGGAGCCCGACTTGTTCGTGCTGGGCAAGCCGATTGCCGGCGGCGTGCCGGCGAGCGTCTGGGGCATGAGCGAGGAGGTCGCCTCGCGCTATGCCGACTACAACAGGACGAAAGAGCCGGGATATTCCGGCATGGGGACGACGCTGTCGGCCAACCCGCTGCAGTTCGCCGCCATGCGCGCCACGCTCGAGCAGGTGATGACGCAAGAGAATTACGACCGCATGGATCATCTGGCGCGGCGGCTCGATGCCGGACTGACCGGCGTGATCGATCGTTACAATCTGCCCTGGCATGTCTCCCGCGTCGGGGCACGCGTCGAGTTCATCTGCGCGCCCGGCCCGCTGCGCAATGGTGCCGAGGCGGAAGTTGCGCATGCGCCGGAACTGGAGGCTGCCATCCATGTCGCGCTGGTTAATCGCGGCGTGCTGATCGCACCGTTCCACAACATGATGCTGATCTCGCCGGCAACGTCAGGCACCCAGGTCAACCGCCTGATCACCGCGTTTGGCGCGGTTGCGGCAAAGCTTGCGGCGTGAGACAAGCGCTCAAGCCAATCCGAGTGCGATCATGACCTCACCTTCGGGCTCGACGCCCACCGAGGCGCAAGCCTTCCTCGACGCCCATCCCGAGATCGAGGCCTTCGATATCGTGCTGACCGACGCCAATGGTGTGGGGCGCGGCAAGATCGTGCGCCGGCATGAGCTGAAAAGCATTTTCGAGGGCGGCCGGCATATGCCGATCTCGATTCTGGGCCTCGACATCACCGGCGAGGATGTACACGAAACCGGGCTGATCTGGGACAGCGGCGACGGCGATCTGAGGGCCTGGCCGATTCCGGGCACGCTGGTGCCGCTTTACGGCACGAAGCCACCGCGCGGCCAACTGCTGATGACGATGTACCATCTCGACGGCCAGCCAATGTCTTCGGACCCGCGGCTGGCGCTGGCCCGGCAGGTCGACATATTGGCCGCCAAGGGGCTCTATCCCGCTGGNTCGATGGACGCGTCTCGGGCAAGACCGAAGTTTATTCAGTCGACCATCTGCACGGCATGGAGCCGTTGTTCTCAGACATCTACGCCGCCGCCAAGGCGCAAGGCATTCCGGCCGAGACGGTGATTTCCGAATATGCGCCCGGCCAGTACGAACTGACGCTGAATTACCGCAAGAACGTGATGCGGGCGGCCGACGATCTGGTCATGCTGAAGCGGCTGGTGCGGGCGCAGGCGCGCCGCCATGGTGTTACCGCCTGCTTCATGGCCAAGCCGATCGAGAAATATGCCGGTTCNGGTATGCATTTCCATGTCTCGCTGCAGGACAAGGTCGGCCGAAACGTCTTTGCGGAAGCCGCCGGCGAGAGCTGGTCGCTGCCGCTGCTGCGTGGCCTCGGTGGGCTGATCCAGACAATGGCGGAATCAATGCTGGTGTTTGCGCCGCATGCCAATTCCTGGCGGCGCTTCGTCTCGCAATCCTATGCGCCGGTGGCCCCGAGCTGGGGCGTCAACAACCGCTCGGTGGCGTTGCGCGTGCCAGCGGGCGATGCGAAGAACCGGCGCATCGAGCATCGTCCATCAGGTGTCGACGCCAATCCGTATCTGATTGCCGCGACGGTGCTTGCCGGCATCGTCAAAGGCCTCGACGAAGGGCTCGATCCTGGCCCCGAAACGACCGGCAATGGCTATGAAGCGGCCGTCACCCGCACGACCATGCCGGCCGATTGGCGGGCCGCCATCGAAGCGGCCAGGGCGTCGAGCTTCCTGAAGGGCGCGCTCGGCGATGACCTGCACCGCACCTTTGTGGCGATTAAGCAGTCCGAGTACCTGCGCGTGGCGCGCACAGTGAACGAGCTGGACTATCATCTTTATCTGCACGAGGTCTGATGCCTGAGACCGGCGGCGATCACTTTTTTCGCCGTCACCATCAAAAGATATGGCGCATTGGCCTTCCAGAACATATCATGAACGGATGAGCGCACTCCCTGTTCGTGAGAAACTGGCGATACTGTCCGACGCCGCCAAATACGACGCCTCCTGCGCCTCATCGGGCGCGGCGAAAAAGGATTCTTTGAAATCCGGCGGCATCGGCTCCACCGAAGGCATGGGCATCTGCCATTCCTACGCGCCGGACGGCCGCTGCATTTCGCTGTTGAAAATCCTGCTTACCAATTTCTGCATCTACGACTGCAGCTATTGCATCAACCGCTCGTCCTCGAATGTCCGGCGCGCCCGCTTCGGCATCGACGAGGTGGTGAAGCTGACCATGGATTTCTACCGGCGCAACTATATCGAAGGACTTTTCCTGTCCTCGGGCGTCATCCGTTCGCCTGACGAAACCATGGGCGAGATGGTCGAGGTGGCGCGGCGGCTGCGGCTGGAAGAAAAATTCTCCGGCTATATCCATCTCAAAACCATCCCCGAGAGTTCGGCGGAGCTGATCGAGAAGGCCGGGCTCTATGCCGACCGCTTGTCGATCAATGTCGAGTTGCCCACCGACGAGGGCGTGAAGAAACTGGCGCCGGAGAAGAGGCCGGAGACAATCCGGCTTTCGATGGCCAATTTGCGTCGGAAAATGGAGGAGAAAGCCGAGCCGACATTGCGGACCAAAAAACGCGAACGATTCGCGCCGGGCGGCCAGTCGACGCAGATGATCATCGGCGCGGACAAGACCACCGACGACGGCATCCTGCATGCTAGCGCCCGGCTTTATGGCAGCTACCATTTACGGCGCGTCTATTACTCGGCCTTCAGTCCGATCCCCGATTCCTCGTCATCGCTGCCGTTGCGGAAGCCGCCGTTGATGCGCGAACACCGGCTCTACCAGGCCGATTGGCTGATGCGCTTCTACGGATTTTCGCAGCCTGAAATTTTGGCCGGCAGCAGCGATGGCATGCTTGATCTCGCTATCGATCCGAAACTTGCCTGGGCGCTGCGCAACCGGGGACGCTTCCCCGTCGACGTAAACCGCGCCGACCGCGAAGCGCTGCTGCGCGTGCCTGGCCTGGGAACCAAGGTTGTCGCGAAAATTCTCGAAACCCGCCGCTACCGGCGATTGCGGCTCGAGGATGTCGGCCGGCTCTGCCATTCGATCGCCAAGCTCAGGCCCTTCATCATCGCCGAAGGCTGGTCGCCAGGCGCGCTCACGGACAAGGCCGCACTGCGCGGCAAGATCGTGCAATCCTGCGAACAACTAGCGCTGTTTTGACGATGCGGCCGGCCGAATTCGACCTCACCCGCCACACCGTCTGGCTTGAAAGCCAGACCGACTTCGCCGGCTGGCGCGACGCGGCTCGGCGGCTGGCGTTAAATGAGGTCAGACCCGAGGACGTCAGCTGGCGTGTCGTAGCCGGTCTCGACCGGCCGCCAAGCGACTTGCCTGACGTGCCGCAAGGCGCTGAGCTCATTGTGCCGCGCGATTTCATCGGCCACGCCGAGACCGCCTTCTGCCATTCCGATCCCGGACGTTTCGCCTTTCTCTACAGGCTGCTGTGGCGGTTGCGCATCGAGCCCAAATTGCTGGCGATCGCATCGGATCCCGACACCAAACGGCTTGAAACCATGGAAANGGCGGTGCGGCGCGACAGCCACAAAATGCATGCCTTCGTCCGCTTCCGGAAGATCGGCGTCGGCGAGGATGAGCGCTATGTCGCCTGGTTCGAACCCGACCATTTCATCGTCGAGCGCAATGCGGATTTCTTCGTCAGGCGTTTTACCGGCATGCGCTGGACGATCCTGACGCCTTACGCGTCCGCCGATTGGGATGGCGAGAGGCTGGCAATCGGGCCCGGCGCGGCCAAGGGGGATGCGCCAGACAAGGACGATACCGAGACGCTGTGGAGGACTTATTTCGAGAACATCTTCAATCCGGCACGCCTCAAGGTGAAGGCCATGCAAAAGGAGATGCCGAAAAAATATTGGCGGAACCTTCCCGAGGCCTCGCTCATTCCTGACTTGATCGCGGGAGCGGACAAGGCCGCCAGGGATATGATTGCGAAGATACCGACGACGCCCGCGCCGCACCACGCCAAAGTGCAGGCGAGGCACTGGCCGAAGCATCAACCAGCCGAAACGCCTGATGACGGTGACGCGCACACGGTTTCCGAATTGCGCGAGGCCGCCAAGGGATGCCGCCGCTGTCCGCTTTGGCGCGATGCGACGCAGACCGTATTCGGCGAGGGGCCTGACAACGCCAAGGTGATTTTCGTCGGCGAACAGCCGGGCGACCAGGAAGACCTCGCCGGCCAGCCGTTCGTCGGCCCGGCGGGCAAGGTCTTTGATGCCATATTGGACGATGCCGGGGTCGACCGGCTGAAAGTCTACGTGACCAACGCGGTCAAGCATTTCAAATTCGAACCGCGCGGAAAACGCCGAATCCACTCCAAGCCGAATGTCGGCGAGGTCCAAGCCTGCCGCTGGTGGCTCGACCACGAGTTTGAACTGATCAAGCCGAACCTCGCGGTGGCGCTCGGCGCCACGGCGGCACTATCCCTGCTTGGCAAGGCGATCCCGGTGACCAAGATGCGGGGCCAGGTGATCGAACGCGAGGATGGCTTGCGTGTCTTTCTCACCATCCACCCCTCCTTCATCCTGCGCATTCGGGATCACGCCGACAAAGAAGCCGAACGCGAGCGGTTTTTTCAGGACATGAAGCAGGTAAAGAAGCTCATGGCAGCTTGATTTACCGGTTTAGCGAACGAGAATTGCTCGGAGATCATTCACGTTCGTGCCGGTCGGGCCGGGCACGAAGAGATCGCCGACGGCATTGAAGGCCGTCCATGCGTTGTTGCCGGCCAGCATCGCCTTGGCATCCACACCTGCCGCGCGCATGCGCGAAACGCTCGAACCATCGGCGAAGGCGCCGGCATTGTTTTCCGAACCGTCGATGCCGTCGGTATCTGCGGCAAGGGCGTGAATGCCTTCGACGCCGTTGATGCCGATGGCGAAGGCAAGCAGGAATTCCGAATTGCGGCCACCCTTGCCTTTGGCCCTCAGCGTCACGGTGGTCTCCCCGCCCGAGAGGACCAGAACCGGCTTTTGAAAGGGCCGGTTGCGCGTCGCCATTTCGCGGGCGATTGCCGCGTGGACGCCGCCGACCTCGCGTGCTTCGCCTTCGATGGCATCGGAAAGAATGACGGCTTCGATGCCTTGCCGCCTCGCTTCCACCGCTGCCGCTTCCAGCGACACGCCAGCTGATGCGATCAGATGCACCTCGTTGCGCGCAAAGCGCTGATCGTCAGGATCGGGTGCGTCAGCCGCCGGCGACTGGATATGCGCCATGACCACGTCCGGCAGCTTCATGCCATAGGCTGTTATCGAAGCCAGGGCATTCTCACGGCCGCCAACATCGGGAACGGTTGGGCCGGACGCCACAAGGGCCGGATTGTCGCCGGGTATGTCGGAGACCACCAACGATACCACCTTGGCCGGCCAGGCCGCTGCAGCCAGCCGGCCGCCTTTGATGGTGGAGAGGTGCTTTCGGATGGTATTCATCGCCGCGATCGGCGCGCCGGAGGCGAGCAGCGCCTCGTTGACGGCGATCTCGTCGGCCAGTGTCAGGCCGGCGGCCGGAGACGGCAGCAGCGCCGAACCGCCGCCGGAAATCAGCGCCACGACCAGATCGTCCGCTGTCAGCCCTTGCACTTTTTCCAGCAGGCGCCGCGAGGCCTTGAGCCCGGCGGCGTCCGGCACCGGGTGCGCGGCTTCGATGATCTCGATGCGCTCGCATTTGGCGCCATAGCCGTAGCGGGTGACGACCAGGCCCTCGATCGTGCCCTCCCAGATCTTCTCGAATGCCGCCGCCATCTGCGCCGAGCCCTTGCCGGCACCGATGACGATGGTGCGGCCCTTCGGCTTTGCCGGCAAATGATGCCTGATGGTTCTCTCGGGATCGGCGGCCGCGACCGCCGCGTTGAAGATATCGGTGAGAAAGGACTTGGGGTCGAGCACGGTCATTCGGCCTCTGAAGGCAATGCCAGCCCGAGCCTATCGATGTCCAGGTGATCGCACAGCGCATCGACCACTACGCCATGATCCTGCCGCTCCGGCAGGCCGGACACCGCGATCACACCGATGACACCGGCGCCCTTGACCGTGACCGGGAAGCCGCCGCCGGCCAGCACATAGTCAGCAATATCCAGCCCCTCGCCGATCTTGAAGGTGCGGTCGGGGCGCTGCTGCTCCAGCACCAGCCGGTAAGTGCTTCCGAGATAGCGCTTCACGACATTGATCTTGCGCCGCGCCCAGTCGGGGTTGGAAGCATTCGAACCAGGCATCGCCGCATAGAACAGGGGCCGGTCCCATAGCCTGATATCGACTATGATCGGCAGGTTCTCGGCTGTTGCACGACCACGGATGGCCGAACCGATCTCGAAGGCGACAGCCTCGTCGAAGGCCGTGAAGACAAGCGTCTCTTCCTGTCTCTTGATCAGAGCGATGTCGTCAGCAACGGCCATGTCGTTCCCCTGTCAACTTCGCCGCACGCTTTGACCGATGGCTGCCGCCGGGTCAAGCAGGGAACACGCCGCTGCGCTAAATTGCGATGTCGCTCTTGGCAGGCCGCCCCGCGACATACACCTCGCGCACGGCGCGGTCGTCTCCAAGCGTCTGCAGCAGGAACAGTTCCTGCGCCAGCGTCTCGACCGTTTCCATCCTAAGCCGCATCGCTGGCGTCGCCCTGGCATCGAGCACGACGATGTCTGCATCGGTGCCATCCTCCAGCGTCCCGATCCTGTCCACTACCGACAGCGCCTCGGCGTTGCCGCGCGTGATCTGCCAGAAGGACTGGAATGGGTTGAGCTTCTCGCCATTGAGTGCGATGACCTTGTAACCCTCGTCCATGGTACGCAGCATCGAATAGTTGGTGCCGCCGCCGACATCGGTGGCGGCCGCGATGCGCAATGGTTTGTCGCGGCGGCGAAAGCGCTGATAGTCGAACAGGCCGGAGCCGAGGAACAGGTTGGAGGTCGGGCAGAATACCGCCACCGAACCGCTGTCCGACAGCGCGTCCGCCTCACGCTCCGACAAATGGATGCAATGGCCGAACAGGCTCTTTTTGCCAAGCAGCCCGTAATGTTCGTAAACATCGGTGTAGTCGCGCGACCAGGGGTAGAGCTGTTGCGTGAAGGCGATCTCGGCGTGGTTTTCCGACAGATGCGTCTGCATGTGCAGGTCGGGATGTTCGCGGCACAGCGCGCCGGCCATCTCCATCTGCTCCGGTGAGGAGGTGATGGCGAAGCGTGGCGTGATGGCATAAAGCTGGCGGCCCTTGCCGTGCCACTCGGCGATCAGCGCCTTGGTGTCGTCATAGCCGGATTGCGGCGTGTCGAGCACGCCTTCGGGCGCATTGCGGTCCATCATTACCTTGCCAGCGATGTTGAGCATGTCGCGCGCGTGCGACTCGGCGAAGAACGCTTCCGCCGACGCCTTGTGCACCGAACAGTAGGCGGCGACCGTCGTGGTGCCATGGCGTACCGTCTCATCAAGGAACAGGCGCGCGACCCGGCGGCCATGCTGCGCGTTGGCGAATTTTGTTTCCTCGGGAAAGGTGTAGGTGTTCAGCCAGTCGAGCAGTTCGGCGCCATAGGAAGCGATGATCTGCATCTGCGGGAAATGCACATGGGCATCGATGAAGCCCGGCAGCAGCAGATGCGGCCGGTGATCGATCTTTTTTGTCCACTCGTCCGCCTGTTTCTCGACATCGGGGTAGGCGCCCGATGCAACGATCCCGCCGTGGGTTATCAGCAGGCCGCCATCTTCCTCGTAGCGCCAGGCGGAGTGGTCGTCGATGGTTTGCGGCCAGCGCACGAAGAACAGCGTGCGGCCGCGCAGAAGTGTCGAGGTCATGCTTATTTCCCCGCGCCTTCGAACCAGGCGACCAGCAGCGCCCGCTCCTTGTCGGTGATCTCTGTGACATTGGCGGGCGGCATGGCGTGGCTGCGGCCGGCCTGAAGGTAGATCTCGCGGGCATGATCGGCAATGCCCGCGTCCGTATCCAGCATCACCCCCTTGGGCGCGTGGTAGATACCGTCGTAGACCGGCTCCGCGGCATGGCACATCGAGCAGCGGCCGAGCACGGTGTCGCGCACCGCCGGGAAATGCGCCGAGGCGATATAGACTTGCGCCGAGGCGGAGGCCTTGGGTTCACCGGTCAGCACCTTCGGCACGGTCGACAGCCAGATGATGATGAGGAACAGGACAAAGGCACCCAGCCAGGTCCAGTGCGGGTTGCCGGCACGTTTGTGCACGCTGTTGAAATAGTGGCGGATCAAGACACCGATGATGAACACCAGCGAAGCGATGACCCAGTTGAACTGCGTTCCGAAAGCCAGCGGATAGTGGTTCGACAGCATCAGGAACAGCACGGGCAGCGTCAGATAGTTGTTGTGGAGCGACCGCTGCTTGGCGATCTTGCCGTACTTCGGATCCGGCTTGCGTCCTGCGATGAGGTCGGCGACGACGATCTTCTGGTTCGGAATGATGATCATGAAGACATTGGCCGACATGATCGTCGCGGTGATGGCGCCAAGATGCAGGAAGGCGGCGCGGCCGGTGAACAGATGCGTCAGCCCCCAGGCTATGAACACCAGCACGCAATAGAGCACCAGCATCAGGCCGGTGTCGCTTTTGCCGAGCGGCGAGCGGCACAGGAGATCATAGACCACCCAGCCGACGCCGATCGTCGCCATCGACAGCAGGATGCCTATTGGCACCGACATCGGCAGCACATTGGGATCGATCAGGAACAGGTCGGCTCCGGCGTAATAAACCACGCACAGCATGGCGAAACCTGACAGCCAGGTGGCGTAGGATTCCCACTTGAACCAGGTCAGATGCTCGGGCATCTCGGCCGGCGCCACCAGATATTTCTGGATGTGATAGAAGCCACCGCCATGCACCTGCCATTCCTCGCCGAAGGCGCCGACGGGCATGCCTGGTCGCTGGCGCAGGCCCAGATCGAGCGCGACGAAATAGAAGGACGAGCCGATCCAGGCTATGCCGGTGACGACGTGCAGCCAGCGCACGGCGAAGCTCAGCCAATCCCAGAAAATCGCGAAATCCATCATTGAAGTCGTCCCTGCCGATGACGCGACTTTAAGGTGTGGCGCGTAAACGGAAAGAGGCGAGGTGTGCGATGACTTTCAAAAAAAATTGGAAAATACTAGGCTGATCGCCGCAAACCGGCGAAGGTGCTCCGCATGGCCTATCTCGACAACATCGCCGTCTTCGTCCGCGTCGTCGAGCTCGGCAATCTGTCGGCGGCCGGGCGCGACATGCGCATTTCGCCGGCGGTCGCCTCCAATCGTATCAAGGAACTGGAGAAGCATCTCGGCGTCCGGCTGTTCAACCGCACGACGCGGCAGTTGATGCCGACCGAACACGGCACCGTGTTCTACTCGGGCGCCAAGCAGGTTCTCGAGGCGATCACCGAAGCGGAGGCGGCTGTCTCGGCGCTGTCGGGCCAGCCGCGCGGCACCATCAAGGTGACGGCGCCGCTCGGGCTCGGGCGCCGGCTGGTGGCCTCGGGCATTCCCGATTTTCACGACAAATACCCTGATATCGAGGTGCGGCTCAGGCTCTCGGACCACAATGTCGACATCATGAAAGAAGGCATCGACGTCGCCTTCCGGCTCGGCATCATCGAGGACTCCAGCCTTCGGATGCGCGGCATCATGGAATGCGAACGTGTGCTGGTCGCCGCACCCAAATATCTTGAGGCGCGCGGCGAGCCCATGGATCCGCAGGAATTGATCGCCAGAAAACATGACTGCCTGATGCTGCGCTATTCCGGCGCACGCGAATATGTCTGGACCTTGCAAACGCCGGCCGGCCAGCAAAAATTCGAAGTGCACGGGCCCTACGACACCGATGACGGCGACGTGCTGACCGGTTGGGCTCTGTCGGGACGCGGTATCATCAACAAGCCGCGCTTCGAGGTCGAGCCGTTCATCCGCGACCGGCGGCTGAAGGTCATTCTCGCCAGCACTCCGCCTACGCCGGTGCAATTCGCCGCCGTATATCCGCACAAGAAGCTGCAGGACCCCAAGGTGCGCCTGCTGCTCGACTTCATGGCGGAGCGCTGCCAGCGGCTGATCAAGGACATCCTGGCCGGCAAGTGACGGGCTCCTGGCCCATCGCATCCGGTTGCCTTGCCCGAAAGCCGGCCTAGGTTGGAGCCGGATGGCTGTGCGATGTCGCTGGCAGCCAGATAGGCCGCAAGATGCATNTTTCCCTACACGACGCTCTTCCGATCTGGCTGGAATGCGACCATGACGCAAGCGCCAGACGAAGCGGACAATTTCAGCCGACCGGAAGAGTTCTCCGATGACGATTTTCGCCGCCGCGCCGAGGAATATATCGCCGTCGTCCGGCGCTTGTGGAACGGCTGGGATTCGGACGCGCTCCTGTTCGACAAGAGCGGCGGCCGCTTCCACGACCCCGAAAAGATGCACCTGCTCGACCACAAGGGCGAATTCTTTTCCGTGCGCGGCCCGCTGAACGTCGCGCGCTCGCCGCAGCACACGCCGGTGCTGGTGCTGTCCGGCCTGTCGGAGGCCGACTTCGACATCGCCGCCCGCACCGCGGACGTCATAGTATGCGACGAATGGCCGGCGGCAGAGAGTAAGGCACGCTATGACGACTTCCGGCGCCGCGTTTCCATGTGCGGGAGCGAACCAGATACCTTGAAGGTGCTGACCTGCATATTGCTTCCCAGCGAAGGCATCACCGGGCTGGCCGACAGGCTGGAGAAACAATTTCGGGCGAAAAGCTGTGATGGGTTCAACATCGTGATGTCACCGGAGCCTGCGGTGCTCGATGATTTCGTCCATCGCGTTTTGCCGGAACTGCGGCGACGCGGCCTGTTTCGAGAGAACCATGTCGGAACAACCCTGCGCGCGCATCTCGGCCTTGCCAGCGGAGGTGACCGATGAGCGCGCGCATGAAGCTCGGCGCCTTCCTGTGGGCGACGGGCCATCACATCGCCGCCTGGCGCCATCCCAAGACGCATGTGACCGCTGGCATCGACATCGATCACTACATCGCACTGGCGCGCACGGCGGAAGCCGCCAAGTTCGACATGATCTTCTGCGAGGACGCCGCCGGCCTGCGCGAAGCCGATGTCGGCATCGCCAGCCAGACGTCGCGCTCGATCGGCTTCGAGCCGATCAGCCTGCTTTCGGCGCTGGCCGTCCAGACCAGCCGCATCGGCCTCGTGTCCACGGCATCGACCAGCTACAACGAGCCTTACGGCCTGGCGCGGACCTTCCTGTCGCTCGACCATCTGAGCGGCGGCCGGGCGGGCTGGAATCTGGTCACGTCGGCCAGCTCGATCGAAGCCGCCAATTTCGGTGCGACGGGCCTCAAGCCTCACGCCGACCGCTATGAGCGGGCGCGTGAGTTCGCCGAGGTTGTCACCGGGCTGTGGCACGGCAAGGTATCAGGCCATGTCGGCCAGAGTTTTTCGGTGCGCGACCCGCTCGACCTGCCGCCTTCGCCACAGGGCGCGCCTGTCATGGTCCAGGCCGGCGCCTCGGATGTCGGCCGTGATCTTGCCGCCCGCACCGCCGACGTGGTGTTTACGGCCGCACAGACCTTCGAGGAGGCGAAGGCCTTCTACGACGACCTCAAGGGGCGCATGGCGGCCCATGGGCGCGAGCCCGACGACATCAAGATCATGCCCGGCGTCGCGCCCGTGGTGGCGGAGACCGAGGCCGAAGCGCGCGAGAAATTCGAGGAATTGCAGGAATTGATCCCGGACGACGTCGGCGTAGCGCTGCTGTCCAGCTATCTCAGCATCTCCGACCTCTGGCGCTATCCGATCGACGGACCGCTGCCCGAACTGCCCGAGAGCGAGGGCATGAAAAGCCGCCAGGCCCTGGTCGTCGAGCAATCGCGCCGCGACGGTCTTTCCATTCGTCAGCTTGCGCGGCATTTCGCCGGGGCGCGCGGGCATTGGCGCATCGTCGGGACAGCGACCCAGGTCGCGGACGAGTTGCAGGCGCGGTTCGAAGGCGGTGCCGCCGACGGTTTCAACGTCATGCCGGCTTATTTCCCTGGCGAGCTCGATGCCTTTGCCACGCTGGTGGTGCCGGAACTGCAGCGGCGTGGCCTGTTCCGCATGGAGTATGAAGGCACCACGCTGCGTGCGCATCTGGGCCTGAAGCGACCGAGCTAGCCGGCCATCGCGTTGCCCTGCGGAGCGTGATGCACTGAGTTCGAGGCCGCGTTATGAACAATTAGCGCCGTCATGATCTCGGCGGCCGCCAGTGCGGCAATAACGGGCGGGCGCTTGTCCCTGATGGCGGCGCCGCCGATCGGCGAGACGAGGCGGGCGAATTCAGCGTCCGCGCCGTCCGCCGATTTCAGGAACCAGTTTCTGAATGTCGCCTTCTTGGTCTTCGAGCCGATCATGCCGACATAGGCCGCGTCACCGCGTTTAAGCGCCTCCGCGACGATCAGGAAATCGAGCGCGTGGTCATGGGTGAGGATGGCGAAGGCGGTGCCGGCCGGGGCGGCGCGCACCTCGGCTTCCGGCATCGGCGTCAGCCGCGTCTCGATTGTTTCCGGCATGCCTTCCAGCGCCTCCGCCCGCGTCTCGATGACGACACAGTGTACGGGAAGAAGCGCTACCGTGGACGCGAGCGCCTGGCCGACATGGCCGCCGCCGAAGATATAGACATGCGGCAGCTGCGCCTCCTCGGCTTCCGCCGCCGCAACCAGTTCGGCGGCCAGCGCCGCATTGACCAGCCGGATCAGCACCTCGACCCGTCCGCCACAGCACTGGCCAATTTCGGGGCCGAGCGGGACGTCAAGCGAGGCGCAGACTTCGTCGGCCTTGATGCGGGACGTGGACCGCAGGCGGTTCGATCCACCCGATGGCGCCACCATCCGCCGCGCCTTGTCGATGGCCATGTATTCGAGCTGACCCCCGCCGATCGTGCCAAAGATCTCCGCCGACGAAACAAGCATGAAGGCGCCCTTCTCGCGCGGCGTCGAGCCTTTGGTACCGGCCACTTCGACCAGGGCAAGTCGCGCGGCGCTGCCGAGAAAGGTTTTCAGGCTTTGCACGTTCGAGTTCATGGTTCACGGTTCCCAGATGCAAAATATAGGCTTTTTCGGCTGGGATTGCACGTTTGCCGACCTTCAGGTGACAGCCTTGGCCTCTTTCTTGAGCCGCTCGATCGCCATCAGCACGCGTTCGGGTGTGGCCGGCGCGTCGAGACGCGGGCAGATCTTGTGGTCGGCGACGCTGGCAACGGCATCCGACAACGCGTGCAGCACCGCCATGCCATGCGGCAGCGGCGGCTCGCCGACCGCCTTGGAGCGATGGATGGTCGGCTCATAGGCCTGCGACCAGTCGGTCAGCGCGACGTTGAAGACCTTCGGCCGATCCGAGGCCAGCGGGATCTTGTAGGTCGAGGGCGCATGGGTGCGCAGCCGGCCCTTGTCGTCCCACCACAGTTCCTCGGTGGTCAGCCAGCCCATGCCCTGGATGAAGCCGCCCTCGACCTGGCCGAGGTCGATGGCCCGGTTCAGCGAACGGCCACAGTCGTGCAGGATATCAGCGCGCTCGACGACATACTCGCCGGTCAACGCGTCGACCGACACTTCGGCGCAGGCCGCGCCATAGGCGTAGTAGTAGAAGGCGTGGCCTTGGCCCTTGCCGCGGTCCCAGTGAATCTTCGGCGTCTTGTAGAAGCCGGCGGCCGAGAGCTGCACACGCGCGATATAGGCCTGCTTGACCAAATCGTTGAAGCTGACTTCCTGGTTGCCGACGCGCACCCGGTTGGGCAGGAACACCACTTGGTCGACAGGAATCTGGTATCTCTCGGCGGCGAAGTCGGTCAGCCGCTGGCGGATCTGGCGCGCCGCGTTCTGCGCCGCCATGCCGTTGAGGTCGGCGCCCGAGGACGCCGCCGTCGGCGCGGTGTTGGGCACCTTGGCGGTGGTGGTGGCGGTGATCTTCACGCGGTCGAGGTCGATCTGGAACTCCTCGGCCACGACCTGTGCCACCTTGAGGTGCAGGCCCTGCCCCATTTCGGTGCCGCCATGGTTCATGTGCACCGAACCGTCGGCATAGACATGGACCAGCGCCCCGGCCTGGTTGGACTCGGTCTTGGTGAAGGAGATGCCAAACTTGACGGGCGTCAGCGCCAGGCCGCGCTTGACGAAGCGGCTGTTGGCGTTGAACGCGGAAATCTCGCGACGGCGGCGCGCATAGCTGGCGCTCTCTTCCAGTTCCGCCACGATGCGCNCTGGTTGGACTCGGTCTTGGTGAAGGAGATGCCAAACTTGACGGGCGTCAGCGCCAGGCCGCGCTTGACGAATCGGCTGTGGGCGTTGAACGCGGAAATCTCGCGACGGCGGCGCGCATAGCTGGCGCTCTCTTCCAGTTCCGCCACGATGCGCTGGATGATGCAGTCCTCGACCTTCTGGTGATAGGGCGTGACGCAGCGTGCGCCGATCGCCTCCATCGGGTCGTAGAAATTCAGCTTGCGGATCTCGAGCGAATCCTTGCCGACGGCGAAGGCGACCTCGTCGATGACCCGCTCGGCGCCGATCATGCCTTGCGGGCCACCGAAGCCGCGGAAGGCGGTGTTGGAGACGGTGTTGGTGTAGAGCGGCGCCGACTTGGCCAACACCGCGGGATAGAAATACGCGTTGTCGCAGTGGAACAGCGCGCGGTCGCCGACCGGGCCGGACAGGTCGGCGGAAAAGCCGCAGCGCAAGGCATAGGTGAAGTCGACGCCGAGGATGTTGCCCTCGTCGTCGAAGCCGACTTCATAGTCGATGGCGAAATCGTGCCGCTTGCCGGTGGCGGTCATGTCCTCGTCGCGGTCGAGCCGGACCTTGACCGCCCGCTTCAGCTTCTTGGCGGCGATGGCGGCGATCGCGGCGCACTGGTTGGCCTGCGTTTCCTTGCCGCCGAAGCCGCCGCCCATGCGGCGCACCTCCACCGTCACCGCGTTGCTCGGCACGCCGAGCGTGTGGGCGACCAGATGCTGCGTCTCGCTCGGCCCTTGCGTCGAACAGTAGACGGTCACCTCGTCGTCCTCGCCGGGGATGGCGAGCGACACTTGGCCTTCGAGGTAGAAATGGTCCTGGCCGCCAAGCCACATGCGGTTCTTGATGCGGCGGGGGGCGGCCTCGATTGCGGCGGCCGCATCGCCACGCTTCAGGATCAGCGGCGTGGTGACCTGTTTGTCCTTGGCCGGATCGAGGTCCCAAATGTCGATGACGGCGGGAAGCTCGTCATACTCGATCCCAGCCAGGCGCACGGCGCGCCGCGCCGCCTCGCGCGTCTCGGCAACGACCGCGAAGATCGGCTGGCCGAAGAACTGCACCTTGCCTTCCGCCAGCACCGGATCGTCATGCATGTTGCTGGGCGAAATATCGTTCTCGCCCGGCACGTCGGCATAGGTCAGCACGTCGACGACGCCAGGGGCCGCGCGCACCGTCGAGAGATCGACGCTCTTCAGGACGCCATGCGCCACCTTGGACAGGCCAAGACCGACATGCAGCGTGCCGGCCGGCTCCGGCATGTCGTCGATATAGATGGCACCGCCGCTGACATGCTTGTGGGCGGAATCGTGCCGCTGGTCGGTGGCGACGCCGCCGACGATCTTCTCGGCCTTGAGGTTTGATGGTGCGTGCTTGTTCATCAGGCCGCCTCGCTGCGTGAGACCTGGAACGGCGCCTTGGTGCCGGTGGTTTCCACGTAAAAGCGCAACAGAAGGTTCTTCGCCGCCAATGCTCGGTATTCAGCGGTTGCGCGCATATCGGTCAGCGGGGTGAAATCGCTGGCATAGCAGGCCATAGCCGCTTCTACCGTCACTTCGTTCCAGGCCTTGCCGAGCAGCGCCTTCTCGACAGAGGACGCCCGCTTCGGCGTTGCCGCCATGCCGCCATAGGCGATGCGGATATCGGCTACCGTGCCGTCCTTGGCCAAGGCCAGATAAAAGGCGCCAAGGGTCGCGGTGATGTCCTCGTCGCGGCGTTTGGTGACCTTGTAGACGGCGAACTTTGTCCCCTTTGCCGGCACCGGCACATGCACGGCCTCGACGAACTCGCCTGGCTGGCGGTCCTGCTTGCCATAGGCGATGAAGAAATCCTGCAACGGGATCATGCGCCGTGTCTTGCCCCTGCGCAATGTCAGCCGTGCACCGAGCGCGATGAACGGTGGCGGCGTGTCGCCGATCGGCGAGCCATTGGCGACGTTGCCGCCGATCGTGCCCATGTTGCGGACCTGTTCGCCGCCTATGCGGTCGAACAACGGCCCCAATGCCGGGATGCGTTTCGACAGCGTCGAAAAGGCTTCGGTGTAGGTGACGCCGGCGCCAATCGATATGACCCCATTGTCTTCCGTGACGGTGCAAAGCCCGGGCAGATTGCCGATGAAGATCGCCGGCGAGATATCCCGCATCTGCTTGGTCACCCACAGGCCAACGTCGGTCGCACCCGCGACGACGGTGGCGGTCGGTTGTTTTTCGAAGACAGTCGCGAAATCGTCGGCGTCGGCCGGCACAACCAGCCGCGTCCCGCCGGCGCCGATCTCGACCCTGGCGCCGTCGCGCAATGCCTGTAGCCGTGTGGTGACTTCCCGGCGCTCCGCCGCCAAGGGGTCCTTCGCCACCTTGCCGTAGCTCGATATGGCGTGCGCGGCGCGCATGATCGCCTCATAGCCGGTGCAGCGGCAAAGATTGCCTTGCAAGGCTTTTTCGATGGCCGCGTCCGAAGGGTCCGGTGACTTCATCCACAAGCCGTAGAGCGACATGACGAAACCCGGCGTGCAGAAGCCGCATTGCGAGCCATGGAAATCGACCATAGCCTGCTGGACAGGATGCAACTGGGCTGCTTCGCCGCGCAGGTGCTCGACCGTCACGACATGGGTGCCGTCGAGCGAGCCGAGAAAGCGAATGCAGGCATTGACGCTTTCATAGACCAGTCCGGTGGCCGAAAGTCTGCCGATGAGCACCGTGCAGGCGCCGCAATCGCCCTCGGCGCAGCCTTCCTTGGTGCCGCGCAGCGAACGGTCGAGCCGCAGCCAGTCGAGCAGGGTCGCGTCAGGCGCCACGGATGACAGCGCGACATCCCTGCCATTCAGAATGAAGCGGATTTCGTTACGGATATTGACCTTGGCCATGCCTCAGCTCCCCCTGTAGGTGGAATAGCCGTAAGGCGAGATCAGCAATGGTACATGATAGTGCAGCGCCTGCGCCATGCCGAAGCGGATCGGCACGCTATCGAGGAAGGCCGGCTCGGGCAGCTTCGTTCCTTGGCCGCGCAGATAGTCGCCGGCCGCGAACACCAGTTCGTATTCGCCGGTGCGGAAGTCGGCACCGGCCAGCAGCGGCGCATCGCAGCGGCCGTCGGCATTGGTGACGACCGTCTTCAAAAGCGTGCGGGCCAAACCCTCGAGGCGGTAGAGCGCGATGGAGAGCCCCGCCGCCGGCCTGCCGGTCGCGGTATCCAGGACATGGGTCGTCAGACGCCCGCCATCGGTTTTCGATGTCTCTGCCATTGGCCGCCTCCCATTTTCCAATACGAACAAATTGGCCGGTACAATCGAACACTACTGATGAATTGTGCGCCAATTAAAGGCGATGCATAAGTCCCGGTCGAGCGGAGTGCGACAAAAACACTTTCAAAAATTTTGAGGGGAATGCGAGAAGCACCCTTTCGATATCCTGATCATACTTCCGGTGATGCCGGGCGGAGGGACGATGCGTTACACCAGGGACATGCGGGGCTACGGAGCCAATCCGCCGGATCCGAAATGGCCTGGCGGCGCGCATGTCGCCGTGCAGTTCGTCGTCAACTACGAAGAGGGCGGCGAGAACTGCGTGCTCCACGGCGACAAGGCTTCTGAAGCCTTCCTGTCCGAGATCGTCGGCGCGGCGCCCTGGGTGGGCCAGCGCCACTGGAACATGGAATCGATCTACGAGTATGGGGCGCGGGCCGGCTTCTGGCGGCTGCTGCGCCTGTTCAGCGACGAGCAAGTGCCCGTCACCTGCTATGGCGTCGCCACGGCGCTCGCGCGCTCACCCGACCAGGTCACGGCGATGCAGGAAGCCGGCTGGGAAATCGCCTCGCACGGGTTGAGATGGATCGACTACCGCGACCACGATGCCGAGGACGAGCGCCGCGACCTCGAAGCGGCGATCAAGCTGCACTACGAGGTGACCGGCCAGCGCCCGACAGGCTGGTATACGGGCCGAACGTCGATCAACACGGTGCGGCTGGTGGCAGAGGAAGGCGGCTTCGACTACGTCTCGGACACCTATGACGACGAACTGCCCTACTGGTTCGAGCATGAGGACGGCACGCAGCTCATCATCCCCTACACGCTCGACGCCAACGACATGCGCTTTGCCACACCGCAAGGCTTCAACTCGGGCGACCAGTTCTTTGCTTATTTGAAGGACAGTTTCGATACGCTCTATGCCGAGGGCAAGGCCGGCCGGCCGCGCATGATGAACATCGGCCTGCATTGCCGCCTGGTCGGGCGGCCGGGCCGGGTGGCGGCGCTTAAACGCTTCGTCGATTATGTCAAATCACACGACAAGGTCTGGCTGGCACGGCGCATCGACATCGCCAGGCACTGGCAGGAAAACCACCCCTATCAGCCGGCCGCCCTGCGCCCCTCGAAGATGGAATTCGAGACGTTCGTTCACGCCTTCGGCGGCGTTTTCGAACATTCGCCCTGGATCGCCGAGCGGGCCTACGAGCTGGAGCTCGGCCCAGCGCACGACACGGCGGGCGGCCTCCACAATGCGCTTTGCCGCATCTTCCGTTCCGCCAGCGAGACCGAACGGCTCGGCGTGCTCAACGCCCATCCCGACCTCGCCGGCAAGCTGGCCAAGGCCAAGCGACTGACGGCGGAATCGACCAGGGAACAGGCTTCCGCCGGTCTCGACGCGCTGACCGACAAGGAACGCGAACTGTTTTCCAAGCTCAACGCGGCCTACGTCACCACCTTCGGCTTTCCGTTCATCATCGCGGTGAAAGGCAAGACAAAAGAGGAAATCCTCGCCGAATTCGAAGCCCGCATCGGCAACAGCCGCGGCGTCGAATTCGAAACCGCATGCAAACAGGTCGAGCGCATCGCACTGCTGCGCCTCAAGGACATGCTTCCACAATAGGTTTGAAAAATGGATACGATCAGGATGCCCGAGCGCACCTATTATGCCCCAAAGGGCGGCCATTCCGGCCAGAGCGAACTTCTGACCGGCCGCGCCGTCTTCACCGAGGCCTATGCGGTCATCCCCAAGGGCGTGATGCAGGATATCGTCACCAGCGCCCTGCCGTTCTGGGACGAGACGCGTGTCTGGATCCTGTCGCGGCCGCTGTCCGGCTTCGCCGAGACGTTTTCGCAATACATCGTAGAGGTCGCGCCCGGCGGCGGTAGCGAGCGGCCGGAGCCCGATGCCGGCGCCGAAGGCGCCCTGTTCGTGGTCGAGGGCGAACTCACGGTTCTGCTCGACGGCATGAAACATGTGTTGCGCCCCGGCGGTTTTGCCTTCCTGCCGCCGGCCAGCGGCTGGACAGTCCGCAACCAAGGCAAGGCGGCTGTCCGCTTCCACTGGATACGCAAGGCTTATGAGGTCGTCGATGGCCTCGAGATTCCCAAGGCCTTCTTCACCAACGAACAGGAGATCGCGCCGACGCCGATGCCCGGCACAGAGGGCCGCTGGGCAACGACGCGGTTCGTCGATCCCGCCGATCTGCGCCACGACATGCACATGACCATCGTCACGCTTGAGCCTGGCGCAGTCATTCCTTTCGCCGAAACGCATGTCATGGAGCATGGGCTCTATGTGCTCGAAGGCAAGGCTGTCTATCGGCTCAACCAGGACTGGGTCGAGGTCGAGGCCGGCGACTATATGTGGCTGCGTGCCTTCTGCCCGCAGGCCTGCTATGCCGGCGGCCCCGGCAAATTCCGCTATCTGCTCTACAAGGACGTCAACCGGCACGCCAAGCTCGGCGGGGCCGGCATCGCGAAGCGGACGTCATGAGCCGCATTGTCGCGCGGACGTTGACCCGTGAGGCCTTCGCCGAATTCGGCGATGTCATCGACATGGGCGGAGACAACCACTATCCGATCAATGGCGGCAAGGCCGAGCGCTACCATGACCTCGCCACCGCGCAAGCCACGGGGCCGAATGCGCGCGTGCTGATCTCGATGGTGCGCGGCACGCCCTATGACATGCCGCTGAAGCTGACCATGGTGGAGCGCCACCCCTTGGGCAGCCAGGCTTTCATACCGCTGTCGCCGCGTCCGTTCCTGGTCGTCGTCTGCCCTGACGGCAGGGACGGACCTGGCGAGCCGCATGCCTTCGTCACCGCACCGGGGCAAGGCATCAACTATTTCCGCAATCTCTGGCACGGCGTGCTGACGCCGCTCGGAGAGCCTCAAGACTTTTTGATCGTCGACCGTGGCGGCGACGGCTCCAACCTCGAGGAATTCCACTTCTCGCACGCCTACGAAATCCATCTCCCCAACGAGAACTCGTGATGACCGACATTTCGCTGATCGATCGCCTGCTCGAGGTCATCGAGCACGACATCGTGCCGAAGACGGCAGAAGGCGTCGCCCACGGCAACAAGCTGTTCGGCGCGGCGATCCTGCGCAAGGATACCCATTCGCTGGTACTGGCCGAGACCAACAACGAGATGGAAAACCCGCTTTGGCATGGCGAGGTGCACTGCCTGAAGCGCTTTTACGAGATGCCCAGGGCCGAGCGCATCGACACCAAGGACGCCATCTTTCTCGCCACACACGAGCCATGCTCGCTCTGCCTGTCGGCGATCACCTGGGCCGGCTTCGACAATTTCTACTATTTGTTCAGCCACGAGGATTCGCGCGACAGTTTTGCCATCCCGCATGATCTCAAAATTCTGAAAGAGGTCTTCACCCTCGATCCCGGCGGCTACAATGCCGAGAATGCCTATTGGAAAAGTTTTTCGATCCGCGGGTTGGTGAGGGCGCTGCCCGGGGCCGAACGCCAGCGGCTGGAGGAGCGGATCGGGAAAATCTCGGCGCGCTACGATGAGCTGTCGGGTGACTACCAGGCGGGCAAGGCTGAGAACGACATTCCGCTGAACTGAGCTTCCGTCTCGACAATCGCCGCTTGGGTTACCCCTTTTATGGGGGCAAAACGCAGACCCACATACGATCTTGATGCAATCAAGACGACGTTTGGGTCTGTCGACACGCTGGCGATCACAACGTCCGCACTGCGGGATGCTGTTGGGCTGGGCTTCGATCGTGCCGGTGTGATCGAGGTGATCGAGGTGATCGACAGCATGACGCGGAAGATGTTTGTGAAGTCGATGACGACTTTCGCGGATCATCGAGTGTGGCAGGATGTCTATCACGTGCCAGCGCGTGATGGTCTCCCCCGAAACCGGAGAAACGTTGATGCGCGAAGTCCGTCCATTCACCGCACTTATAAGGGCGAGAGCATGATCGTCGACCTGCCCGGCTACTATCCGCCATCGGATGGCGAGGGTGTCCATGTCGGCGACGACATGGCCGCCGTTCATGCCGCGCTGCGCGCGCTCAAGGAGAAGATCGACGGCGGGCCGGCCCCGTCAACCATCCGCCGCATACGCACGAAGCTCAAGCTGTCGCAGCGCGAGGCCGGATCCTTGTTCAAGGTCGGCGAGAACGCCTTCGACAAGTATGAAAGAGGCTTGATCGAACCGAGTGGCCCGACCATTCAATTGATGACATTGCTGGAGAAACATCCCGAACTGCTCGACGAATTGCGGTAGCGGCACAGGTCGCATATTTCACTGCTCCAGTCGCGAATGGCGATTGAAAGTTCTTGTGGCGCGGAGCGTTATGCCTGCCATGAAAATCATCACCGAATTTCCCCGCAAGGTCGTCGAATTTCCCGATATGGGCATCGTCATGCCCGATGGCTGCCGGCTGTCGGCTCGGGTGTGGATGCCGGAGGATGCGGGCGACGATCCGGTGCCTGCCATCCTCGAGCACCTGCCCTACCGCAAGCGCGACGGCACGATCTTTCGCGATCAGCTTACCCATCCCTATTTCGCCGGCCACGGCTATGCTTCGATCCGCGTCGACATGCGCGGCAATGGCGATTCCGAAGGGCTGATGGACGACGAATATTCCGAGCAGGAACTGCAGGACGCCTGTGATGTCATCGCCTGGGCGGCGGCCCAGCCCTGGTGCAACGGCAATGTCGGCATGATGGGTATTTCCTGGGGCGGCTTCAACTGCCTGCAGGTGGCGGCCAAACAGCCGCCGGCGCTCAAGGCGGTGATCAGCCTATGCTCGACCGTCGACCGCTATGCCGACGACATCCACTACAAGGGCGGCTGCCTTTTGAACGAGAATTTCGGCTGGGCCTCGACCATGCTGTCCTATTCGTCGCGGCCGCCGGATCCGCTGATCGCCGGCGACAACAGATGGCGCGACCTCTGGATGACCCGGCTGGAGAACCAGTCGTTCCTCTTGCCGCTGTGGCTCAGCCATCAGCATCGCGACGGCTATTGGAAACGCGGTTCGATTTGCGAGGATTTCTCTGCCGTCAAGGCGGCTGTGCTGTCGATCGGCGGCTGGCACGACGGCTACCGCAACACGATCTCGCACCTCGTCACCAACATCGAGGCACCGGTCAAGGGCATCGTCGGGCCATGGATCCACAAATACCCACACTATGCCGGCCCCAAACCAGCCATCGGCTTCCTGCAGGAAGCGCTGCGCTGGTGGGATCGCTGGCTGAAGGGGTCCGAGACCGGCGTCGAGGCCGATCCCGACTACCGCGCCTATGTCATGGACAGCGTGCGTCCCGCGCGCTGGCATCCGGAGCGGCCCGGCCGCTGGATAGCCGAGCAGGAGTGGCCATCCTCCAACATAACGATTGAAGCGCTCGAGCTCATGGCCCCGCGTGCAGGATCTTCAACCGTCGCTTCGCCGCAAACCTGTGGGCTTGCCGGCGGCGAATACTTTCCTTTCACCTTCGGACCGGAACTGCCGGGCGATCAGCGCCCTGACGATGGGCTATCAGCCTGTTTCGACCAGCCTGAGCTCACCAAGCCGATCGAGATCGTCGGCGCGCCGGAGCTTGAGGTCCAGCTTGCCTCGGATCGGCCCCAGGCCAACATCGCTGTCCGGCTTTGCGACGTCCATCCCGACGGCGCCTCGGAACTGATCTCCTATGGCGTGCTCAATCTGACGCACCGCAACTCGCATGAATTCCCCGAGGCGCTGGTCCCCGGGGAGACGATTTCGGTACGTGTCGTGCTCGATCAATGCGCCTACCGCGTGCCGGCCGGCCATCGTCTGCGCGTCGCCGTTTCGACCGCCTACTGGCCCGCTATCTGGCCCTCGCCCGAGCCGGTACGACTGACCGTGTCGGCAGCCACGCTATCGGTGCCATTGCGCCTGCTGGCAACAGGCGACGAAGCCGTTTTCGCCGAGCCGGAAGGGGCTACGCCGTGGGCGACCGAGACGGTTCGGCCCGCCAATTCCGAACGCCATGTCGACCACGACGAAAAGACCGGGATTGTCACGCTGTCGATTACGGACGACTTCGGCGAAGTGCGCGATCTCGACCACGGACTGGTCAACGGCAGCATCGCCCGCGAAACCTGGACCATCCAACCTGACGATCCCCTGTCAGCCTCGGGAAAAACACACTGGACGCAGACCCTGTCGCGAAATGGATGGTCGGTCCGCACCGAGACATGGGCGCGGATGCGGTCGGACACGCAAAACTTCATCGTCAGCGCCCGAATCGAAGCCTATGAGGGCGAAAAACTCGTCTTCGAGCGCGATTTTGACGAAAAGGTCCCGCGTGCGCTTGTTTGAGCGTTGAAATCATTGATCCAAATGCGACGTGCGATTTACGCCACGGCATGTCGCATTCGGTCTTGCTTACCGCTTTCCCTTGCGGTCATTATTGCCTTTAACAAGAAGCAAGAAAATCGACCGTAGAGTCGAACCAACAGAGTGAGGAACTCAAATGTCAAACGAACTGGAATTCCTTAGCCGGCGGGTTGCGTCCGGCAAACTGAGCCGTCGTGATTTTCTCGGCCGGGCGGCAGCGCTCGGCATCACCGCACCCTTCGCCAACGCGCTGCTTTCGAGCGCGGCGCGGGCGGCGGGTCCGGTCAAGGGCGGTACGCTGAAGGCCGGCCTGGTCGGCGGTGAATCCACCAACAGCCTCGACCCGGCGCTGATGATGACGCAGGTGCCGTTCGCCTTCGGCAAGTGCTGGGGCGAAATGATCGTCGAGCTGTCGCCGGAAGGCAAGCTCGAGAATCGCATCGCTGAAGACATCGGCTCGTCCAAGGACGCCAAGACCTGGACGCTGAAGATTCGCGACGGCGTCGAATTCCACAACGGCAAGACGGTGACGGCGGAGGACGTGGCCGCCACGCTGGAGCGCCATTCGGACGAGAAGTCGAAATCCGGTGCGCTCGGCTACATGAAAGGCATCGACACCATCAAGGCCAGCGGCAAGGAAGTGGTGCTGACGCTGAAGGAGGCCAATGCCGACCTTCCCTATCTGCTCAGCGACTATCACCTGATCGTCCAGCCCAATGGCGGCAAGGACAAGCCCGATGCCGGCATCTCGGCAGGGCCGTACGTGGTCAAGACCAATGAGCCTGGCGTGCGCCATGGCGCAGAGCGCTTCGCCAATTACTGGCAGGGCGACAAGATGGGCCATGCCGACCAGATCGAGGTCATCGTCATCAATGACGCGACCGCCCGCACGGCAGCGTTGCAGGGCGGCCAGGTCAACATGATCAACCGCGTCGAGCCGAAGATCGTCGACCTGATCAAGCGCGTGCCGGGCGTGACCATCCGCAACCACGCCGGTCCCGGCCACTACGTGTTCATCATGCATTGCAACACGGCGCCGTTCGACAACAATGACCTCAGGATGGCGCTGAAGCTGGCGATCGACCGCGAGGAGATGCTGACCAAGGTGCTGCGCGGCTACGGCTCGCTCGGCAACGACTTCCCGATAAACGCGTCCTATCCGCTGTTCAGCGAGATCGAGCAGCGCAAGTACGATCCCGACAAGGCCAAGTTTCACTACAAGAAATCAGGCCATGACGGCACCGTGCTGCTCAGGACCTCGGACGTGGCCTTCCCCGGCGCCGTCGATGCGTCCCAGCTGTTCCAGCAGAGCGCGGCCAAGGCCGGCATCAAGATCGAGCTCAAGCGAGAGCCCGGCGACGGCTACTGGAACGAGGTCTGGAACAAGCAGCCCTTCTGCGCCTCCTATTGGGGCGGCCGCTCGACGCAGGACCAGATGTACTCGACCGCTTATCTGTCTACGGCAGACTGGAACGACACGCGTTTCAAGCGCCCGGACTTCGACAAGATGGTGCTGGCGGCGCGCGCCGAACTCGACGAGGCCAAGCGCAAGCAGATGTACCATGACATGGCTGTCATGGTCCGCGACGACGGCGGCCTGATCCTGCCGATGTTCAACCAGTTCATCGACGCCACCGGCGCCAAGGTCGATGGCTGGGTGGATGATCCGCACCAGGAACTGATGAACGGCTACGCCCTGGCGAAGTGCTGGCTGCAGGCCTGAGTCCGGCTTTGCAGAGATGTCTTCACCCATCCTGAAACTCATTGCCCAGCGCATTGCGCTGGGCATCCTCCTTCTGTTGGCCATTTCGGTCCTGATCTTCGCCGGCACGCAGATTCTGCCAGGCGATGTCGCGCAAGCCATTCTGGGACAATCCGCGACGCCGGAATCGCTCGCCAATCTGCGCGAGCAACTCGGGCTGAACGACCCGGCCTATGTCAGGTATTTCCACTGGCTCGGCGGCGTTTTGACAGGCGACCTCGGCACGGCGATGTCGAGCGGGCAGGATATCGCGACCTCGATCAAGTCGCGCTTGTGGAACACGCTGTTCCTCGCCTTCTGGGCGGCGATCGTGGCCGTACCGCTGGCCATCGTCCTGGGCCTGATCGCGGTGCGCTACCGCAATGGCTGGGTCGACAAGCTGATCTCCGGGCTGGCTCTGGCCTCGACCTCCTTCCCCGAATTCTTCATCGGCTATGTGCTGGTCTATTTCTTCGCCGTGAAGTGGCAGATTTTTCCCGGCATCTCGACTGTCTACGAAGGCATGCCCTTCGGTGAGCGGATGCAGGCGATCGCGCTGCCGGCGACGGCGCTGACGCTGGTGGTGCTCGCCCACATGATGCGCATGACGCGAGCGGCGATCCTCAATGTCATGCAGTCGGCCTATGTCGAGACGGCGGAACTGAAGGGCCTGTCGGCGTTCAACGTCATCCGCAAGCACGCCTTCCCCAATGCCATCGCGCCGATCATCAACGTCGTCATGCTCAACCTCGCCTATCTCATCGTCGGCGTCGTCGTGGTCGAGGTGATTTTCGTCTATCCCGGCATGGGACAATATCTCGTCGATCACGTCACCAAGCGTGACGTGCCGGTGGTACAGGCCGTCGGCCTGATCTTCGCCGCCGTCTACATCAGTCTCAACATCATCGCGGACATAGCGGCGATCGTCGCCAATCCGCGTCTCCGCCATCCGAAATAGGGGGGCTGATATGCTCGATATCAAACGCATCCCCATCCCTGCGCTGATCGGCATTGTCCTGACGGCACTGTTCGTGCTGGCGGCGATCTTCGCGCCTTGGATCTCACCGCATGACAACGCCGAAATTGTCGGCGATGTCTGGGAGCCGATGTCGGGGGCGCATTGGCTGGGCACCGACAATCTCGGCCGCGATTTGTTGTCCCGGATGATTTATGGCGCCCGCATCACCCTTTTTATCGCGGTGCTGGCCACCGCGCTGTCGTTCTCGCTCGGCGCCATACTTGGCTTTTCGGCGGCCGTGTTCGGCGGCTGGTTCGATACGATCCTGTCGCGCCTCGTCGATCTCCTGATGTCGATCCCGACACTGATCATGGGCCTGGTGGTGCTCTCAGTGCTGCCAACCAATCTGGTGACGCTGATCCTGGTGATGGGCATTCTCGACTCGACGCGCGTCTATCGCCTGTCGCGCGCGGTCGCCGTCGACATCAACGTCATGGACTATGTCGAGGCCGCCAAGCTGCGCGGCGAAGGCAGCGCCTGGATCATCTTCCGCGAAATCCTCCCCAACGCGCTGTCGCCGCTGATCTCCGAGCTCGGCCTGCGTTTCATCTATGCGGTGCTGTTCCTGTCGACGTTGTCCTTTCTCGGCCTCGGCGTGCAGCCGCCGGACGCCGACTGGGGCGGCATGGTGAAGGAGAACAAGGACGGCATCGTGTTCGGTATCGGCGCCGCGCTCATTCCCGCAGCCGCGATCGCAGCGCTGGCGATCTCGGTCAATCTTGTGGCCGACTGGGTCCTGAACCGCACGACAAGCCTGAAGGGAGGACGCGGATAATGGCCGACGGCAAGGCAAAGTCCACCCCTCTGCTCGACATCCGCAATTTGCGCATCGAGGCGACGGTCTATCCGCCAGGTGAGGCGCCGAAGAACATCGTGCTTGTGCACGATGTCTCGCTGACGCTGGAGAAGGGCAAGGTGCTCGGCCTGATCGGCGAATCCGGAGCCGGCAAGTCGACCATCGGCCTGTCGTCCATGGGCTATGGCCGTGGCGGCGTGCGCATCACCGGTGGCGAGGTGCTGCTCAACGGCCGCGACATCCTGAAGGGCGGCAAGGAAGGTTTCCGCAAGCTGCGTGGCCGCGAGGTCTGCTATGTCGCGCAGTCGGCGGCGGCCGCTTTCAACCCGGCGCACAGGCTGATGGACCAGGTGGTGGAAGCCACGCTGCTGCACGGGACGGCGACACGGGCGGAGGCCGAGAAACGCGCGGTCGCGCTGTTCAAGAAGCTCAGCCTGCCGAACCCGGAAGCCATCGGCGAACGCTTTCCGCACCAGGTGTCAGGCGGCCAGCTGCAGCGTGTCATGACAGCGATGGCGCTATGCTCGGAGCCTGACCTGATCGTCTTCGACGAGCCGACCACGGCGCTCGACGTGACGACTCAGATCGACGTGCTGGCGGCGATCAAGGACGCCATCCGCGACACCCATGTGGCGGCGCTCTACATCACGCATGATTTGGCCGTCGTCGCCCAGGTCTCGGACGAGATCATGGTGCTGCGTCACGGCCGGCTGGTCGAATGGGGCGGCACCCGCCAGATCATCAAGGAACCGCGCCAGGAATACACCAATGCGCTGGTTTCGGTGCACGAGATCGAACATGCCGAGCAGAACCCCGGCACCACACCATTCCTGTCGGTCAAGAACGTCACCGCCGCCTATGGCGGCGGCCAAGTCAAGGTGCTGAAGAACGTTTCGGTCGATATCTATCCCGGCCAGACACTGGCGGTGGTTGGCGAATCCGGCTCCGGAAAATCGACGCTGGCGCGCGCGATAACCGGACTTTTGCCACCCGAGCAAGGCACCGTCACGTTCGACGGACGCCCCTTGGCCAACCGGCTTGCCGACCGGCCGAAGGAGGATTTGCGCCAGCTGCAGATGATCTATCAGATGGCCGATGTGGCGATGAACCCGCGCCAGACCGTCGGCACCATCATCGGCCGGCCGCTCGAATTCTATTTCGGCATGCGCGGCAAACAGCGCGATGCCCGCGTCGCCGAACTGCTCGACAAGATCGAAATGGGCAAGGGCTTTGTCGACCGTTACCCGGCCGAGCTTTCCGGCGGCCAGAAACAGCGTGTCTGCATCGCCCGCTCGCTTGCGGCAAAACCCAAGCTGATCATTTGTGACGAGGTGACCTCGGCGCTTGACCCCTTGGTGGCGCACGGCATCCTAAAGCTTCTGCTTGAACTGCAGAAGGAGGAGAACGTCGCCTATCTGTTCATCACCCACGATCTGGCGACGGTGAAGTCGATCGCGGATTCGATCGCTGTGATGTATCGCGGCGAGGTGGTGCGCTATGGTTCGAAAAGCAAGGTGCTGACGCCCCCCTTCGATGACTACACCGACCTTCTCTTGTCATCGGTCCCGGAGATGGAGATCGGCTGGCTGGAAAAGGCGATCAAGGGGCGGCGCATGGCCAGCGCGGGGAACTAGCGCAGTTCGACACGCGCTTTAAGCGGCCGGGATTCGACAAGATGCTGTTCACCGCGCGCGGCGAGCTCGACCAGGACAAGCGTAAGGCGATCCACCACGACATGGCGGTCATGATGCGCGACGAAGGGGCCGGATCGTGCCCTTCTTCAACCAGTTCATCGACGCGGCCGCTACCAACAAGATCAGCGGCTGGGTCAAGAACCCGATCGGCGAAATGATGGATGGGTATGCGCTGGGAGAATGGTGGCTGAACGCCTGACATCTGTCTCATATTGAAAAGCGCCGCGTGTCGAACGACACGCGGCGCATCGTTTCAACAGACAATCGCATGGAGCACCCCGTGGCGATCCAATCCAAGCTTCTGCTGATCATCCTCGATGGCGTTCCCTACCGCAACTGGCGCCGGCTGATGGGCAATCTCGAGGGCTGGGTGCAATCGGGCGAGGCGCGGGTGTGGAAGATGCGCTCGGTGCTGCCGTCGACCTCTGCCTGTTGCTATGCCTCGATCCACACCGGCGTCTCGCCGCAGGTGCACGGGATCCTGTCCAACGAGAACCGGTTCCGCGTCGGACAGCCCGATATCTTCTCGGAAGTCAGCAAGGCCGGCGGCAGGACCGGCGCGGTCACCCACTCCTACTGGTCGGAATTCTTCCGCTCCTACCCGTTCGATCTCATCGAGGACATGGAATATGACGAGCCCGGCGGACCGATCACGCATGGCCGCTTCCACACCATGACCGGCTACAATCTCAAGAACCAGATGACGCCGAGCGATGTCGACCTGTTCGCGACGCTGACCATGCTCACCCGGCGCCACCGCATCGACTACGGCATCCTGCACACCTGCACGCTGGACTCGATGGGCCACCGCTTCGGTCATGACTGCCACGAGATGGACCAAGCCTGCTACGCCATGGACGGCATGCTGGCGGCCTTCCTGCCGGGCTGGATCGAAGCCGGCTACGAGGTCATGGTCACCGCCGACCATGGCCAGACCGACCGCGGCCACCATGGCGGCCATGACGACGAGATGCAGGATTTCGCGCTGTATTATTTCGGACAGGGCAAAGGGCCGGAAGCCGATACGCTGCTCGACCAGTTGCAACTGGCGCCGACGGTGTTGAGCCGGCTGGGAGTGCCGGTGCCGGCGACCATGAAGGCGAAGGCTTTTCTCACCTGATCGAGCGGCTGGCGCCTACCCTCATCCGCCTGCCGGCACCTTCTTCGCGTAAACGGGACGAAGGGATGCTCTGGCAACCGCCCAGATCTTCGGTTAGCCTCGCAAAATTCCTTGGCGGAGGATGAACCTTTTTGGACCGATCGGCGACAGAGCAGACAGGAGCCAGGCGGCTCGACCGGCCATGACAGCGGCGACGGAGACCGATCGCGCGCTTGTCGACCGGGTCGCGAAGGGCGACCGGGCCGCCGTGCGGCTCCTGTTCATGCGTCACCACGCGCGGGTCTACCGCTTCGTGGCGCGCCAGACAGGATCGGAAATGATGGCTGACGATATCGCGAACGAGGTGTTTCTCGAACTGTGGCGCCAGGCGCCAGGTTTCGAAGGGCGGTCCGAAGTCTCGACATGGCTGCTCGGCATCGCCCGCTTCAAGGCGCTGTCGCTGCTGCGCAAGAAGAAAGAAGACTGGATCGACGACGAGGCCGCCGCCGCGGTGCCCGACAGCGCCGACACGCCCGAGGTCGTCACGATGAAGGAGGATAAGGCCGCCGCCTTGCGCCGCCTGATTGACGCCCTGCCCGAGGAGCACCGCACGGTGATCGACCTCGCTTATTATCAGGGCCAATCGGTGACCGAGATCGCCGAGGTGCTCGACATTCCGGTCGCGACCGTCAAGACCCGCATGTTCTACGCCCGCAAGAAACTCGGCGAAGCCCTGAAGGCCGCCGGTTACGACAGGGGGTGGCCATGAGCGCCGCTGAAAAGATGTCGCGCCGCGACGAAATGGAAACGCTGCTGCCGTTCTACCTGAACGGCTCGCTGGAAGGTTCGGATCTGGAAGCCGTCGAAGAATGGCTGGCCAACGATCCCTCGGCACTTGCCGCGCTTGGCGAGGCGGAAGCCGAGTTCTCCGGCACGTCGGCGGCCAATGAAGCGATCCGCCCACCGGCCGATGCGCTCAGCCGCTTCGCCAAGGCGCTGGACGCGGAGGCCGGGCCTGCACGCGGGCCGGCAGGATCGTCCTGGCTGGCGCAGGCCTGGGGCCGTTTCATGGCGGTGCCGGTCGGCGTCGCCTGGGCGGCGGCCGCGGTTCTGCTGGCGTTGATCGCGGTGCAGTCGCTGGTGCAGCCCGGCGGCAAGGGCGGCAATTTCGAGATNCGCGGTTCTGCTGGCGTTGATCGCGGTGCAGTCGCTGGTGCAGCCCGGCGGCAAGGGCGGCAATTTCGAGATTGCCGGCGCACAAGACGATCTGGCCAAATTGCCGTTTGCGCTGGTCAAGTTCAAGCCGGAAGCCAGGATGGCCGACATTGCCGTCTTCCTCGACGCCAACAAGCTCAAGATCATCGGCGGACCGACCGCCGACGGCGTCTTCAGGCTCGCCATTCCGGCGACGACAGCCGCCGACTACGAGAGGGCGCGCAGCCTTATTGCCGCCCAGCCTTTCGCCGAGACTGTGATCGAGGGAAGGAAACCTGTTGATGGCGGCTGAGGCGGTCATTCGATTTGCGGCTATCCTTGCGGCGGCGATGACAATCGCCGCCGTGCCTGCGTCGGCGCAGACCAACGACGGTAATCCCGAGCGGGCCATAATCGATTGCAGCAACGAGGCCAATGCAACGGCGGCCGACTGCCTCAAGGACGGCGGCGCCACCGAAAACGGGGCGGGCACGGCCCAGGCCAGCGCCGTTTTTCTGCCCGCCTTGATCGTCGACCTTTTCCCCAATCCGGCCGCCCCTCCCGCGCCGGTGCCGACACCGCGGCCGAAGCCCGCGACTTCCCCCGGGGGCAACCAGGCCGGCCCGCCAGCAAGTGGACCGATCGTCTCGCCGACCGATCTCNCCCGCGACTTCCCCCGGGGGCAACCAGGCCGGCCCGCCAGCAAGTGGACCGATCGTCTCGCCGACCGATCTCATCGCCGTCCAGTCTCGGCGCGCCGTGACCGGGGACTTCGTGCCGGACGAGGTGCTGGTGACGGTCGATGGCGATGCCGGCGCCGTGCAGCAGATCGCCGCTTCCTTCGGCCTAGAAGTGCGCTCGCAGCGCCAGTCCCGGCTGCTTGGCGCCACTTTGGTGCGTTTCGGCATTCCCGATGGCCGCCCTGTCGGCGTGGTGCTGGCGCAGCTAGCCGGCGACGGCCGCACGCGGCGCCGCGAGCCCAACCACATCTACTCGCTGCAGCAGGCGGCCGGCATCGTCAACTATGCCTTCGACCGCATCGCGCTCGACGCCAAACAGGCCAGCGGCGAGAACGTGCGCGTCGCCGTCATCGATACCGGCATCGACGATAGCAATCCGGCGCTTGCCGGGGTCATTGCCGCGCAGTTCGATGCCATGCCGGACGTGCCGATCGAAAAGCGCGACCACGGCACTTCGATCGACGGTCTGATTGCCGGCGTCGGCCAGCTGGAAGGCATGGCGCCGGGCGCCAGGATTTACCATGCGCGCGCCTTCGAGGGCGGCAAGTCGACCATGGACGTCATCTTGTCGGCGCTCGACTGGGCGGCGGACCAGAATGTCAGCATCATCAATATGAGCTTCGTCGGGCCGAAGAACGACCTGCTCGGTACTGCCTGCCGCAATGCACGGGCGCTTGGCATGGTGTTGGTGGCGGCGGCCGGCAATAACGGGCCGAAAGCGCCCTATGGCTATCCGGCCGCCTTTGACGGCGTCATCGCCGTGACGGCCACGGATGCCAAGGACGGACTGATGCCGCAGGCCAATCGCGGCGCCTATGTGTTCATCTCGGCGCCGGGCGTCGAGATGGTGGCGCCGAGCGGCGGCGGCTCGGACGTCGTCACCGGCACCTCGTTTGCCGCGGCAATCGTCAGCGGCGCCATCGCCAACCTCATCCATGCCACGCCCGACCGCTCGGCCGACGACATCGAGAAGGCGCTTGCGGCGACCGCGAAGGATCTCGGGCTTAAGGGGCGCGACAATGATTTCGGCTACGGCCTGCTGGACCTCAAGGCTGCGGGGACGGCGAAGGAATAGCCCGCGACGGCTCAGGCCGCGCTTTGCTGGGACGAAGCAGGAACCAGAACGCGGCGATGTGCGTAATCATCAGCAGCGGCACGTAGATGATCGGGATCGCATAGGTGGCTCCCAACTGCTCCGCGTGCTCGGGAAGTCCGGCCTGGATGGCGTGGTAATAGTCGACAACGAGGTCGGCCATTCCGACGAGATTGAAGGCGACGATGAATGCCCAGAAGAGCGGGCGAACTCTGACTGTCAGCAATGCCAGTATGGGCCAGCACTCCGGTGGCGAAGTCTCCATAGGCGGCGAACATGGCGAAGCCGGCAGGCAGATTGGGGCCGACGACTCCCGGAAGCAGGAAGACGAGCCCGAAGAAGCGGAAACTGTGCAGCGTGGCAATGGCGCGTTGCGCCGCCATCCGATCCAGCGAGTCCAGCCATGGCAGGCCATAAGCACCGAAGCAAAGCAGCCATGCGACATAGCCCAGGACGAGCTGGATCTGGAACAGCATCTGCGTTGACATCGGTTTCCTCTCAACAGGTGGCCGTGCGGNGTTGCGCCGCCATCCGATCCAGCGAGTCCAGCCATGGCAGGCCATAAGCACCGAAGCAAAGCAGCCATGCGACGTAGCCCAGGACGAGCTGGATCTGGAACAGCATCTGCGTTGACATCGGTTTCCTCTCAACAGGTGGCCGTGCGGTCCTGCGCACTTCGATCGTTAGCTAAGACTGCTTTCATGGTTCGGCCATCCGCTGTAATCAGAACAGCCTATGAAGCAGAGCTACACAATCCGGCACGGTGCGTTAGACGGGGTCGAGGTGTTCCTGGCCGTCGCGCGGCATCGTAGCTTCCGCCGTGCCGCGGCCGAGCTGGCGGTGACGCCGTCCGCGGTGAGCCAGGCGGTCCGCGCGCTGGAAGCACGCATTGGTGCGGCCCTGTTTGCCCGCACGACCCGAAGCGTCGGCCTGACCGAGGCTGGCCAGCGGTTCCTCGACCGAGCCGGACCTGCCTTCGAAGAGATCATGGCCGCGGGCGAGGTCGCCCGCGATGTCGGCCAGCGGCCGACCGGGCTTTTGCGGCTGTCCGTGCCCCGCGCGGTCGTGCCGCTGATCCTGGAACCGATGATCGCGTCGTTCTGCCGGACCTATCCCGAGATCGAACTGGAGATCGCCGCCAGCGACGAGATGGTCGATCTCGCCGCCGGCGGATTCGATGCCGGCATCCGGCTAGGCCAGTTCATCGCACCCGACATGATCGCGGTGCGGCTGACGCCGCCATTCTCCTTCGTGGTCGTCGGCAGCCCGGACTATCTCGAGCGCCACGGCCAGCCCGAACAGATCACCGATCTGCGCCACCACGCCTGCCTGCGCCTGCGCCGCGCGAACGGCGCCGTCGCGCCCTGGTCCTTCGTCGACGGCAACGGGGCTATCGAGGCGGTCGTCTCGGGCCCGCTGATCGCGCATGACTATCCAACCTTGCTAGGGGCCGCGATCCAAGGCGTCGGCCTGGCGCAGACGCCTCGGCCCGTCGCCGACGGCGCAATAGAACAGGGAAAACTCAAACCGGTGCTGGAGGACTTTGCCGGCGCGACACCGGGCGTCTTCCTTTATCATCCTGGCAAGCGCCAGGTCCTGCCGAAGCTGCGCGCCTTCATCGATCATTTTAAGCCCGCGGGCCGAGACAATGGGTAGAGGCAGCGAAGAAGTCGTTCCAGCAATTGACCCTGCTGGCGGTGGTCAGGCCGGCGCGCCGGCGACCGACCCCCTGACCACCAGGTCGACCGGCCAGACCTCGCCGTGCGCGCCCTCCTCAAGTCCCGATATCCGTGCCGCGAGCCGCTCGGCGATGCGTGCGCCGGCCAACCGGATCGACGACCGCGTCGTCGACAGCGGCACGGAAAAATTCTCCGGCTTCAGCCAGGGAAAAACGTCGTCATGGGCAATCAGCGAGACGTCGCCGGGAATGCTGAGGCCAAGGTCGCGCACCGCGCGCACGACGCCGAGCGCCATGATCAGGCTGGAGCAGGCGATTGCCGTCGGCGCGCCGTCCTGTTCGAGCAGGCGCCGGGCGGCGCGATAGCCGTTCTCCTCGGTCATGACGAGTGAGCAGACATTGCGATCGTCCAATGCCAGGCCACTCGCGGCCAGCGCCCGGCGCAGGCCGCGCTCGCGGTGGATGGCAAAGGTCTCGCGGTCGTCGCCATTGATCAGCGCCAGCCGCCGGTGGCCAAGCTGGACGAGCAGCCGCGCGGCCTCGTGGAAGGCGCCTTCATTGTCGATGTCGAGATAGGGATAGTCGAAATCGAAACCTTCGCTTCGGCCATGGACGATGAAAGGAATGCCGAGCGTATTGACCAGCGCCACGCGGCTGTCCTGCGGCCTTGGCGAAGAGATGTAGACGGCATCGACCTGCCGGTTGGCGACGATGCGGCGGTAGGTCGTTTCCTGGTCATCGGCATCGGTCGGTGACAGGACAAGATCGAGCTCATGTGATCGGGCATAGTCGCCAAGACCCGACAGGAATTCGACGAAATGGGGATCGATGTCNCAAGATCGAGCTCATGTGATCGGGCATAGTCGCCAAGACCCGACAGGAATTCGACGAAATGGGGATCGATGTCGACGGCTGCACCCGTCGGCAGGACGTAGCCGATCATTCCGGACTTGCCGGTGGCCAGCCGGCGCGCACTCGGATTGGGTCGATAGCCGTGGCGCTTGGCGGCGTCCATGACACGCCCGCGGGTTTCCTCGTTGACTTCGGGATAGCCGTTCAGCGCCCGGCTTACCGTGGTCTGGGAAAGCGCCAGCATATGCGCGAGTTGCTTGAGGTTCACGAGAGGCCTCCCTGCCTCAAAGCGCTTTTAAATTGAATCGACCCAACGCCACAAGTGCATGGCGAATGCCGCCAGGACCATAAGCGTGCCGGGGCCGGGTTTGAAACGAAAATTGCTGCTGCAGTGCCGAAAAAGCATGTTGCGGTGCAAATTTCGAGCCAGGGCGGGCGGCGACTAAATCGATTAGTTCCTGCTCCCCCTTGACTCTCGCCCGATTCAGTGGCGAGATCAACAAAGCCAAAGCGCTTTGGAAGACTGTACTAAAGGTTGCGGTTCCCTTGCGACTGAGTCACAGTCCCGCGGCGTCGGCGGGGCGGAATGGAGGTTCCGTCCGGTGTGTATGACCCACTGGGAGGAATACCGATGAAGAGAATGCTTTTGCTGGGTGTTGCGTCTGCCGCATTCGCCCTGAGCGCGCCCGCGCATGCCGAACTGAAGTTCAAGCCGGGCGAGGACAAGCGCTTCAACTGGGCGAATTACGAGGACCTCAAGAAAGTCGATCTCAAGGGCGAGACGCTGACCATCTTCGGACCGTGGCGTGGCGAGGACGAGACGCTTGTCCGGTCGGTACTCGATTATTTCTCCGAAGCCACCGGCGCGGAGGTCAAATATTCCTCGTCCGAGAATTACGAGCAGCAGATTGTCATCGACACGCAGGCCGGCAGCCCGCCCAACATCGCGGTCCTGCCGCAGCCTGGCCTCATCCAGGACCTTGCTTCCAAGGGCGTGCTGACCCCGCTCGGCGACGACGTCGCAGCCTGGGTCAAGGAGAATTACGCCGCCGGCGACTCCTGGGCCAAGCTCGGCACTTACAACGGCAAGGACGGCAAGCCAGGCTTCTATGCCTTTCCCTACAAGATCGACGTGAAGGGGCTGGTCTGGTACTCGCCCGACAATTTCGAGGAAGCCGGCTACAAGGTGCCGAAGACGCAGGAAGAACTTGCCGAGCTCGAGAAGAAGATCATCGCCGATGGCGGCAAGCCGTGGTGCATCGGGCTTGGTTCAGGCGGCGCGACGGGCTGGCCGGCGACCGACTGGGTCGAGGACATCATGCTGCGCACGCAGACTCCCGAAGTCTACGACAAGTGGGTGAAGAACGAGATTCCGTTCAACGACCCGGCCGTGGTCAACGCGATCGACATCTTCGGCAAGATCGCCACGGACGACAAGATGGTCGACGGCGGCGCCAAGGCCGTCGCGGCGACCGACTTCCGCGACAGCCCGAAGGGCCTCTTTACCGTACCGCCGAAATGCTACATGCACCATCAGGCGTCGTTCATCCCCTCCTTCTTCCCGGAGGGCGTGAAGCTTGGCCAGGATGCCGACTTCTTCCCCTACCCGCCCTACGCCGCCAAGCCGGAGCTCGGAACGCCGCTGGAAGTCGCCGGAACGCTGGTAATGATCACCAAGGATTCCAAGGCATCGCGCGAATTCATCAAGTTCCTGCAGATGCCGCTCGCGCATGAATTGTGGATGGCACAGAAGAGCTTCGTCACGCCCTTCAAGGGGGCCAACAAGGACGCCTATGGCAGCGATGCGCTGAAGAAGCAGGGCGAGATCCTGGTCGGCGCCACGACGGTGCGCTTCGACGGCTCCGACCTGATGCCCGGCAAAGTCGGCGCCGGCTCGTTCTGGACCGGCATGATCGACCTGGTCGGCGGCAAGTCCGCGCAGGAGGTCGCCACCGACATCCAGAAGAGCTGGGACGCCATCAAATAGGCCGCTCCGGCGCGACCTAATCCTTCCTCATCTTGCTACTGGATCCGGGCTACGGCCCGGATCCGACCGGCGGGGCACGCCGGAAGCTTCGCGTTTCGATTGTTCCGAATAACTGAAAGTCGGTGCATCGGTCGCCAGCATCGCTGGCCGGTCATGCGCAGGGAGAGGGACCCATGGCGGCTCAGATTTTCTCGGCAATATTCGTCATCATCATCGGCGTCGGCGGCTGCGTCGCCTATTTCTGGGGCGCCAACAAACTGCTTGACCTGATCTTCCCCGCGCGCGGGGTGTCCGGAACGGCCGCCGTCAACAATCTGCGCCGGCAGGGATTGGTGCGGCCCTGGTTGTTCGTGGGTCCGGCGCTGATCATCCTGACCATCTACCTGGTCTATCCGGTAATCGCGACGCTATGGCTGTCCTTCTTCGATCGCGGCGGCACGAGTTTCGTGGGATTCGCCAACTATGAATGGGCGTTGCGCGATCCGGATCTGCGAAACGCCATCCGCAACAACATATTGTGGCTGGCGGTGGTGCCGGCGGCCTGCACCTTCCTCGGCTTGATCATCGCCGTGCTCACGGACAAGATATGGTGGGGAACGATCGCCAAGAGCCTGATCTTCCTGCCGTTGGCCATCTCCTTCGTCGGCGCCAGCGTGATCTGGAAGTTCATCTACGAATATCGTGGCCAAGGCCAGATCCAGATCGGCCTTCTCAACGCCATCATCCAGTATTTCGGCGGCCAACCGCAGGTCTGGATATCACTGCCGTTCTGGAACAACTTCTTCCTGATGGTCATCCTGATCTGGATCCAGACCGGCTTCGCCATGGTCATCCTGTCCTCGGCGTTGCGCGGCATCCCCGAAGAAACACTGGAAGCCGCGGTCATAGACGGCGCCAACCCGTTCCAGATCTTCTGGAAGATCATGGTGCCACAGATCTGGGGCACCATCGCGGTGGTATGGACCACCATCACCATCCTGGTGCTGAAAGTGTTCGACATCGTCCTGACCATGACCAACGGTCAATGGAACAGTCAGGTGCTGGCCAATCTGATGTTCGACTGGATGTTCCGCGGCGGCGGCGATTTCGGCCGCGGCGCGACCATCGCCATCATCATCATGATTGCCGTCATTCCGATCATGGTCTGGAACATCCGCCAGGCCAACAAAGAGACGGGAGGGCACTGAGATGGCCGTCGCGACCGGAAATTCCTTCGCCAGCCGTTTCGGCGTCCATATCGCGGTGCTCGTCTTCGTGGTGATCTGGACCATCCCCACGCTCGGCATCCTCGTCTCGTCGCTGCGCGACAAGGACCAGATCATCGCCTCGGGTTGGTGGAATTCCTTCGCCAGTTCCAGCCAGACAGAAGCCGGGCGACTGCCGGCCGCCTCCACACAAGTAGAAAAGGACGGCAAGTTCGTTCTCCAGGGCAACATCTTCGGCGACGGGGCCAAGCGCGCGATAAGCGCCTTCGGCGTCAAGGCGGCGGCACCGACGCAATATCCTGCCGGCACATCAGCCGATCTCGGTGACGGGGTGACCCTGCGGCTCAACGCGGACGGCAGCTTCGTCATGGCCTCGCCAAAGGCGTTCGAGGGCGACCGGGGCCAGCGCGTCTACTACGCTTCGTCGGCGCCGCCGAAATTCACCACCGACAATTATCAGACCGTGCTGTTTTCCGAAGGCATCGGCCGCTCCTTCATGAATTCGCTAACGGTCACCATCCCGGCGACCGTCATCCCGATCCTGATCGCGGCCTTTGCGGCCTACGCACTGGCCTGGATGCGCTTTCCAGGCCGCGCGCTCCTGATCGCCGTCGTCATCGGCCTGCTGGTGGTGCCGCTGCAGATGTCGCTCATTCCGCTCCTGAAGCTCTACAACGGCGTCGGCACGTTCTTCGGCGTGCCGTCCAAGACCTATCTCGGCATCTGGCTGGCGCATACCGGCTTCGGCCTGCCCTTCGCCATCTATCTCTTGCGAAGCTATATTGCCGGGCTACCGCGCGAGATCATGGAATCGGCGCGCATCGACGGCGCCAGCGATTTCGAGATCTTCGTCAAGATCGTGCTCCCGCTGTCCTTCCCGGTGCTTGCCTCCTTCGCCATCTTCCAATTCCTGTGGGTATGGAACGATCTCCTGGTGGCAATGGTTTTCCTCGGAACGGCGCCCGATCAGATCGTGCTGACGGCCAAGCTCAATGCGCTGCTTGGCTCGCGTGGCGGCAACTGGGAGATCCTGACGACATCGGCCTTCATCACGATCATCGTGCCGCTGATCGTCTTCTTCTCGCTGCAGCGTTATTTCGTCCGCGGGCTGCTGGCCGGCTCGGTGAAAGGAGGTTGAGACCATGCAATCGGCTTTGAAGGCGACTTCGAAACCAGACCCCGCCATCGACCGCGACTGGTGGCGAGGCGCGGTGATCTACCAGATCTATCCACGCAGCTATCAGGATTCCAATGGCGATGGCATCGGCGACCTCAAGGGCATCATCGGCAGGCTGCCCTACATTGCCGCGCTTGGCGCGGATGCCATCTGGATCTCGCCTTTCTTCAAATCGCCAATGAAGGATTTCGGCTATGACGTCTCGGATTATTGTGACGTCGACCCGATGTTCGGCACGCTGGCGGATTTCGATGCACTGACGGCGGAGGCGCACCGACTGGGCCTCAAGGTGATGATCGACGAGGTGCTGTCGCATACCGCCGATATCCACCCCTGGTTCAAGGAAAGCCGCTCGAGCCGCACCAATTCTAAGGCCGACTGGTATGTCTGGGCGGATGCAAGACCCGATGGCACGCCGCCCAACAACTGGCTGTCGATCTTTGGCGGCTCGGCCTGGCAATGGGACACCAGCCGCCAGCAGTACTACCTGCACAATTTCCTGGCCGAGCAGCCGGACCTCAACTTCCATAACCGCCAGGTCCAGGACGCGCTGCTCGACGTCACCCGCTTCTGGCTGGAGCGCGACGTCGACGGCTTTCGCCTCGACACCATCAATTTTTACTTCCACAGCCAGGGGCTGGAAAACAACCCGCCGCTGCCGCCGGAACAGCGCAACGACCAGACCGCACCGGCGGTCAATCCCTACAACTACCAGGACCATATCTACGACAAGAGCCGACCGGAAAACCTCGCCTTCCTCGAGCGCTTCCGGGCGCTGCTCGACGAGTACCCGGCTACCGCGGCGGTCGGCGAAGTCGGCGATTCGCAACGCGGGCTGGACGTGGTCGCCGCCTATACCGCCGGCGGCAAGCGCGTGCATATGTGCTATTCTTTCGACTTCCTGGCCCCGGAAAAGATCAGTGCCGCCAAGGTCCGCTCGGTGCTGGAAGCTTTTGGCCGGGTGGCCAGCGACGGCTGGTCGTGCTGGGCGTTTTCCAACCATGACGTGATGCGACCGGCCTCGCGCTGGGCCGCCAACGAGGCCGACCCGTCGGCCTATCTCAAGGTCATCTCGGCATTGCTGATGTCGCTGCGCGGTTCGGTCTGCATCTACCAGGGCGAAGAACTCGGCCTCGGCGAGGCCGATCTGCGCTTCGAGGATCTGCAGGATCCCTACGGGATCCGTTTCTGGCCTGAATTCAAGGGCCGCGACGGCTGCCGCACGCCCATGGTGTGGGATGGCAGTGCCAGGAATGGCGGCTTCTCCCAGGCAAAACCCTGGCTGCCGGTGCCGGCCGCGCATCTGCGGCAGGCGGTCAACGTGCAGCAAGGCGACGAAACCTCCCTGCTTGAACATTACCGGCGCTTTCTTGCCTTCCGCCGCGCCAATCCGGCGCTAGCCAAGGGGGACATCGCCTTCATCGAAAGCCAGGGCGACACGGTCGCCTTCACCCGCCGGTCGGGTAATGAGGAGATCGTCTGCGTCTTCAATCTGGGCGCAAGGCCCGCGAAGGTTGACCTCGGCAACCGAACCCTGCAACCTTTGCCGGGACACGGGTTCTCCGGGCAGGCGAGCACCGGGTCGGTCGAACTCGGCGGCTATGGCGCCTGGTTCGGACGAATAGGCTGAAACATCCGAGGAATCACTGGAGGAAACCAATGGCCGATGTCAATTTGAGACAAGTGAAGAAGNCTCAAGAGAGATATCGGGCATCCGAACCCTGCAACCTTTGCCGGGACACGGGTTCTCCGGGCAGGCGAGCACCGGGTCGGTCGAACTCGGCGGCTATGGCGCCTGGTTCGGACGCATAGGCTGAAACATCCGAGGAATCACTGGAGGAAACCAATGGCCGATGTCAATTTGAGACAAGTGAAGAAGTCCTATGGCAATCTCAACATTCTCCACGGCATCGACCTCGACATCAAATCGGGCGAGTTCATCGTCTTCGTCGGCCCGTCGGGCTGCGGCAAGTCGACCTTGCTGCGCTCGATCGCGGGGCTCGAGGAAATCACGTCGGGTGAACTCAAGATCGACGGCCAGGTGGTCAACGACGTGCCACCCTCGAAGCGCGGCATCGCCATGGTGTTCCAGTCCTATGCGCTCTACCCGCACATGACCGTCTACGACAACATGGCCTTCTCGATGAAGATCGGTAAGGAAAGCAAGGCCGAGATCGACAAAAGGGTTCGGCAAGCCGCCGAGATCCTGCAGCTGACCAAATATCTGGACCGTCTGCCCAAGGCGATGTCGGGCGGCCAGCGGCAGCGCGTCGCCATCGGCCGCGCCATCGTGCGCAATCCGAAGGTGTTCCTGTTCGACGAACCGCTGTCGAACCTTGACGCCGCATTGCGCGTCGCCACCCGCATCGAGATCGCCAAGCTCAAGGAATCGATGCCCAACACGACCATGATCTACGTCACGCACGACCAAGTCGAGGCGATGACGCTGGCCGACCGGATCGTCGTGCTGAAGGACGGGCACATCGAGCAGGTCGGCACGCCCATGGAACTTTACAAGAACCCGGGCAACCTCTTCGTCGCCCAGTTCATCGGCTCGCCGGCCATGAACATCCTGCCGGCGACGGTCGACAAGACGGGCAACCCGACCATCGTCAGCCATGTCGGCGGCCGAAAGGCGACGGTGCCGATCGCGACACCTGCTTCGGCAAAGGGAGCGGCGGTCAGCTTCGGCGTACGGCCGGAAGATCTCGCGATCGCCAGCGGTGCGGATTATCTGTTCGAGGGGAGCGTCGATTATCTCGAACAGCTTGGCGAGGTCCAGCTGGTCTATGTCGATATCGGCCGGGCCGACCTGCCGCTGGTGACCAAGCTGCCGGGCAATGTCGAGGTCAAGCGCGGCTCGACGCTGCGGCTGACCGCCAATGCCGGCGACCTCCATATCTTCGATGCGGAGGGTCGCTCCTTTGCCCTCCACGAAGCGGAAGCAAAGGCGGCCTGAAGACGGCCGTTCCGGTAACGCAAAAAACAAAAGCAGCGGCGGGCATGGCCCGCCGCTCTTTTTGTCTGCACAGGCTGGTTAGTTGTTGCCGAAGAGATTGCGATCGGCACCCTGATGGGCCGGCTTCTGCACGTCGCCAGACGAATTGAGCAGCTTGTAGACCGGCGAATCGCTGTTGCGGATCGCACCCGTATGCGACGTATCGACATTGACAGTCGACGAAGCAGTGGGCTGGTTGGCGCCGTTGGAGCCATAGTTGTCGCTGCCGGCGAAAGCGCTGCCGGAGACGGCCAGAACGGCGGCGGCGGCAATGAGGATCTTGTTCATTTTAGGTAACTCCTGAATTTTGGAAGTCCCGCGGACCGGCGGGCAAAAGCCCACCGGCCGTGGGAGGCCATTAATGGCCGAAGAGGTTGCGGTCGCTGCCCTGCTGGACAGGCGCCGAGGTGGCCGGAGCCGACTTGCCGATCGACGCGGTGTTTGGATTGTCGGTGGAGGCAGCAGCAGCCTGGTTGGCGCCGTTGGAGCCATAGTTGTCGCTGCCGGCGAAAGCGCTGCCTGAGAGAGCCAGAACGGCGGCGGCAGCAAAGAGGATCTTGTTCATTTTAATACTCCTGAATTGTAGGGTCCACCGGCGCGGCAGGTTCACCCGCCGCGTGCCGGGGATGGTTATTAATTGTTGCCGAAGAGGTTGTGGTCGGCGCCCGTCACAGGCGTCTGGGCAGCCGGCTCCGACTTCTTGGTCGAAGCGGTGTAGGAACTGTCGACAGTGGCCGCGGGGGTCGCGGCGTTCGAACCATAATGGTCGCTACTAGCGAAGGCGCTGCCGGAAATCGCCAGAAGGGCGGCGGCAGTGAGAATGATCTTTTTCATTTTTGTACTCCAGTATTTTTCCCGTCCGTCTAGCGGCGTGTCTTGGATTAAATCGCGTCGTTCGGACCGCCCCGATGTGGGAGAGCCCCCTTGCCGTTTCCAATCACGAAGTTGTTCAGCGTGGACCATGACTCTGCTACTTGAAATTGTACCAACGCCTTCTACATGTCTTATTTTTCTGTTCGATATCAAGTAGTTGACTAAGATGACGACCCGATCACCAACTGTGTCGGAGGGCTGGGCGTTCACACCGTCCTGCACGCACCGTCAACAGAAACGAACCGTTCGGTTCGATTTTAGACTGTGCTAATAGTCACTTTTCGAAACCGTTAACCCTTTTCCGGCCGGCTGAGGGTCGAAAACGGTGCCCGCGCGCGCCTGGCGAGAAGAGGCGATTCCCCCCGCGGCAACCATGCCGGGACGATCCCGCATGCGTGTCGCGCCGCATGGATGCGATGTCGCTTTCGTGCCGATGTCGCAAACCCTGTCGTGATTAGATCAAGCCATCTCAGGTGCCGCTGCGTGACGACGGAGCGGAGAATTGGGAAGCCGGTCAGATTCCGGCGCTGCCCCCGCAACGGTGGTGGAGTTCAAGTCGCAACGGGAGACCACTGGGCGAAAGCCTGGGAAGGTGTCGCGATGGTCCGCCAGGACAACTCCAGAGCCCGGAAACCAGCCCGAGATCGCTAGAACTCGACTGATCGCGGTGGGCGGTCAAGGGGCGGATGGTGTTGTCCGGCTTTCGCCGGCTTGCGCCCAGTCCTTCCTCCATCACCACCAGTTCAGTCCTTGAAAATGAGGACAGGACATGGACGCGCGCAACGACATGCTGAGGCTTTTGAACGGCCGCAGACAGGGCCTTTCGCTGGAACAGCCCTTCTATACCGACCCGGACTACTTCAAGCTGGACATGGAGCTGATCTGGTATCGCGACTGGCTGTTCATCGGCCATGATTGCGAGTTGCCCAAGCCGGGCAGCTTCATCACCGTGCAGATCGGCGATTATCCGGTCGTGCTGGTGCGCGATCAGCAGGGCAAGATCAACGCCTTCCACAATTCCTGCCGCCATCGCGGCAGCCGCGTCTGCAACACCGACAAGGGCATGGCCGCCAAGCTGGTGTGTCCCTATCACCAGTGGACCTACGAACTCGACGGCCGGCTGCTGTTCGCCCGCCAGATGGCCGATGGGTTCGACAAGAGCCTGTTCGGGCTCAAGCCGGTCGCCTGCGAAAGCGTCGCCGGCTATGTCTTCATCTGCCTGGCCAAGGAGCCCGCCGACTTCGCGCCGATGCGGGCGATGATCGAGCCCTATCTCCAGCCGCACCGGCTGAGCGAGGCCAAGATCGCCTTCGAGAGCACGATCATCGAGAAGGGCAACTGGAAGCTGGTCTGGGAAAACAACCGCGAATGCTACCATTGCGCGGGCAACCATCCTGAGCTGTGCAAGACCTTCCCGGAAGCGCCGACCGTGACTGGCGTGCAAGGCGCCGACAACGACCCGGAGATGCTGGCCCACTGGGCGAAGTGCGAAGCTGTTGGCCTGCCCAGCAAGTTTCGGATCGACCCGACCGGACAATACCGCGCCACCCGCGCGCCGCTGCTGCGCGATGCCCAGAGCTACACGATGACCGGCAAGCGGGCGGTGAAGAGGAACCTGTCCGACAGCGTCTCGGCCGACCGGATCGGCACGCTAATGCACTACCACTACCCGACAACCTGGAACCATATCCTCGTGGATCATGCGGTGACGTTCCGCGTGCTGCCGGTCAGCGCCACGGAAACAGCGGTGACGACCAAATGGCTGGTCCACAAGGATGCGGTGGAAGGCGTCGACTATGATCTGCCCGAACTCACCCATGTCTGGACCGAGACCAACGACCAGGACCGCCGCATCGTCGAGGAAAACGCCTTCGGCATCCTGTCGCCGGCCTACGAGCCCGGTCCCTATTCGGAGCTGCACGAGGGCGGCGTCATCCAGTTCGTCGACTGGTACGCGCGCTTTATCGGCCCACGGCTTTCCGAAGACGGCCGGCCCGCTCTGCGCAGTGTCGCCTAGCGCATTTCGCCCAAACCGTGCAGCGGTTTTGGGATCACGACATGCGCAAAATGAAAAGGTATGCAGGGATGAACGCCATGACTGATCTTGGCCTCTATCGCCATCTCGACCAGATGGCGCCGTGGAACGACAGGCTGCAGGTGCTGGAAGTGATCGGCGTCAGCGACGAGGCGCCCGACGTCAAGACCTTCACCTTCCGCTCGGACAACCAGACCTGGTTCCGCTACAAGCCGGGCCAGTTCGTGACGCTGGAATTGCCGACACCGGACGGCCCGCTGATGCGCACCTACACGCTGTCATCATCGCCGTCGCGACCATTCTCGATCGCGGTGACGGTGAAGGCGCAGGCGGGCAGCGTCGGCACACGCTGGATGTTCGATCACCTGACGCCCGGCTCGCACGTCAAGGCCTATGGACCGGGCGGCGACTTTTCGCTGCACAGCCACCCGGCGGCGAAATACCTGTTCATCTCGGCCGGTTCGGGCGTGACGCCGATGATGTCGATGCTGCGCTGGCTGAATGACTGCGCGCCATGGACCGATGTCGGATTCGTCAATTGCGCGCGGCGCCCTGAAGAGATCATCTTTCGCAAGGAACTCGAACTGCTCGGCGGCCATATGCCGGGCCTGTCGCTCGGCTTCATGATCGAGGAGCGGTCGAGCCGCGAGGGCTGGTACGGCCATATGGGCCGCATCGACGCCATCCGGCTGCCGCTCCTGGCGCCCGATTTCCGCGAACGCGAAATCTTCTGCTGCGGCCCCGATCCCTTCATGCGCGCCGTGCGCGGCATGCTGGAGGCCGCCGGGTTCGACATGGCAAAGTACCATCAGGAGAGCTTTGCCGCGCCGGCGGTGGAGGAAATCCCGGCGCCGTTTGCCTCGCCGGCTGAAGACGGCGGGGCGATTTGCGTCGAAGCCGCGACGCCGATCCGCTTCGCGCTTTCGGATGTCGACGCCGATTGTGTCGCCGGCCAGACCGTGCTGCAGACGGCGCGCGCCTCGGGCGTGCGAATACCGGCTGCCTGCGAATTCGGCCTGTGCGGAACTTGCAAGGTGAAGAAAGTCTCCGGCAGCGTCGAGATGAGCCACAATGGCGGCATCCTCGATCATGAGATCGATGATGGCTTCATCCTGGCCTGTTGTTCCAAGCCATTGTCGCCGCTTGAAATCGAGGCTTGATCCGCCCCGCTTTCGACTGATCCCGGAAATGGTCCCGCGTTGCCGGCAAAGGTTACCTTGCCAAGGAAGACCTGAAAGTTTACAGGCGTTGTCGGTGGAAGCGGTCCTGCTGGCGGGCAGGAAATGCAGGACGGGGCAACAATGACGCATGATTCCCACGCCTATGCGGTAGCGAGCCGGGATATCGTTTTCGAATCTTTCGATGGCGAGGCCGTGGTGCTCAATCTTGCCAATGGCAAATATTTCGGCTTTTCCGATTCCGGCAGCAAGGTGTGGCAGGCGCTTTCATCCGGCGCGGACGCCCAGGCCCTGGTCGGACTGAGCGCCGGCGGCTCGACAATAGGCCNGGCCGAACTCGAACACTTCATATCGCAATTGCTCGAATTGGGTTTGCTGGTGCGCTTGGACGCGGCGGCGCGGCCTTTGCCGGGCGATTTGCCTGCCGAGCTTGCCGCCACGAACGAGCCGCTCAATGTGAGCATTCACGACGACCTCGCCGACCTGATCGTCGTTGATCCCATCCACGAGGTCGAGGAGCCTCTCGGCTGGCCGGCGGTCAAGCAGGCTTCCTGACGGGGAGGCCGCAGCGTGATGGAAGGCGATTGATGCCGCGCGTCACGCTCGAAACCTTGCCGGATTACGCCCGGTATCTCATCGCCGCCGCTGAAGGCGCGGCCGCGTGCTATCCGACCATGCGAAAGGTTCGCCTGCCGTGGCTTGAACTGTCCGCGCATCTCGGTCACGGCGTGCTTGCCGATGCATTGGACCATGCTTTTGTCGAGGCCGGGCATGATCAGCCGGCACCGTCCACGGGTCGCATCTTCATCGCGCATCCCGGCATTGACGGCATCCCGGAGCCGGCGCACTGGGGCGATGCCCATTTCACCGAGCACGGTTTTGCCAAACAGCTCGCCGAAGCCGGTTTGCGCGGGCACCATTTCCACGACCTGGATTTCTGGCAAGTCTACGATCCGCACCGCCGCGTCGGCGTGCAGCTGATGGCCTCGGCCGATGCCTTTCCGCCCTGGGAGCCTGGAGCACCGCTGCGCGCCTTCCTGCACTGGGAATATGCCGCGCGCGGCATGCGGCTGACCCATGCCGGCACGCTCGGCATCGACGGCAAGGGTATTCTGCTTGCCGGCTCGGGCGGGGCCGGGAAATCCGGCACCGTCGTCGCCGGCCTGCTTAACGGGCTCGACAGTGTCGGCGACGACTATGTGCTGATCGATCTCACCGACGGCGTGACCGCGCGCCCCCTTTTTTCGACGTTGAAGCAGGACACGGAAGGTTTCGCTCGGCTGGGCCTGCGGCAGCGGCTGACGCAAGGCCCGCTGAACTGGCAAGGCAAGCACACGTTCCATATTCATGATGTCGCGCCTCGGCCGGTGCCCGCCATGCTGGACATCGTCGCGCTGGTGGTGCCACATATCAGCGGAGGCGGAGCAAGTTCGATTATGCCGATGTCGCGCAAGGATGCCATGATTGCCTTGGCGCCGTCCGGCATCGCCCAGATGCCGGGCGAGCGCGAAAGCGGCTTTCGCTTCTTCAGCGAATTGGCGCGCCACCTGCCGTGCTTCCGATTGTCCCTCGGCACCGACCCGGCAGAAATCGCTGGCACAATCGAGGATTTCCTGACACGAGGCGCCCGGTGAAGCTCAGCGTGATCATGCCTGTGTACAATCGCGAGCGCTATGTCGTCTCGGCGCTGCGCTCGCTCGTGCGGCAGCACGATGCCGCCGATCTCGACATCATCGTGATCGACGACGGCTCGACCGACGGGTCGGCGGAGGCCGTGCGTTCAATGAGGGCCGAGAACGCCTGCATTCGCCTTTTCCGGCAAGAGAACATGGGCGTGACGCGGGCCCGCAACGCTGGTCTCAGACTGCTCACGCCGGAAACCGAGCTCGTGTCGTTCCTCGATTCGGACGATGTCTCGCCCGCGGGACGATTCAAGGCCGATATTGCATGCTTTGACGCCGACCCCGCTCTGGAGCTTACCTATTCCCTGATGATGATGGTCGAACACATCGACGACGATCTGCTGGAACCCTGCCCCGGCAGCCATTGCATGACCGTGCGGGGAATTCATCTGTCGTCGGGCATTTTCTCGCGTAAGCTCATTGAACGGATCGGCGGCTTCGACGAGGCCTTCGGCCAGGCCGAAGACACCGACTACTTGCTGCGCACCTTTGAAAGCGGCCCCAGATTCGTCCTGCCGGATACCGTATCGCTTTACTACCGACGTCATCCCGGCAACATGACGAAGCAAGTCGACACATCCCTTCGGGAATTCTTGCGGGCCATCCACAAATCGATGAAACGGCGCAAGGCCGACCCTTCACTGCGCGGGATCGAAGGCATATTCGATGTAAAAGAACTCGCCAACTGGCGCTTCATGTAGCATGCGGAACTATGGCGTCGTCATACCGGCCTTCAACGCCAGCGGCACCATCGCCGAGACGCTGCGATCGGTCGCGGCGCAGACAGTGCGGCCCGAGCTGGTGGTGATCGTCGACGATGGATCCAACGACGATCTCGCGGCGGCGATCGGCGGAACGGACCTGCCGCTGCAATTGCTGCGCCAGGCAAATGCCGGACCTGGCAGCGCCACGACCAGGGGCATCGCCGCCTTGTCGACGCCGCTCATTGCGACGCTCGATGCCGACGATCTGTGGCTGCCGAGCAAGGTCGAAACACAGCTCGCGCATCTCGAAAGACATCCCGGAACGTCGGGCGTCTTCTGTCATTTGCGAAACTTCCGCAATGACCGGCCCGACGCTCCCGAGGACGCGATCGTACCCGGTTGGTCCCGGACCACGATGCTGATCCGGCGCGAGGTCGCCGAGACCGTCGGACCAGTCGTCGATCCGCCGGGCGGCCGCGGCGAAATGATCGACTGGATCGCGCGGGCACGCGAGGCGGGCCTTGCCCTCGACATGGTGGAAGAGGTGCTGGCGCTGCGTCGCATCAGGCCCGGCAGCCTGTCCTACGGGCGCGATGCCGCGCGCGACCGCGGCTATCTCGAAGTGGCGCGGCTCGCCATGCTGCGACGGGCCCGGAACAAGGCCGGCGCGGGCTGATGGCGGGCATCCGCCGCATCAGCCGACGTTTCCCGGACTATGGCTGGTCCTGGCCGACGGGCGGGCTCGACCAACTGCTCAAGGCCGCGCTTCTTGCCGATGAGGACGCGGCCGCCGGTTGCGCCTTGCAGTGGCTAAGCGCGAACGACATAGACCTCGTCTCCTTCAGGGAACATCGGCTGCTGGCCGCGATCTGCGACCGGTTCGGGCGGAAATTGGCCGGCCATTCCGCCTATCCGCGCCTTATCGGCCTGCAAAAGATGCTGTGGACCAAGTCGCGCATGGCGATGCGCGAGGCCGAACCGGCGCTGCAGGCGATGACGGATTCCGGCTGCCTGGTGATGCTGATCAAGGGTGCCAGCCGCATTGCCTTGAACGCCTCGGCGCAGCGTGGCCGGGTGGCGCACGACATCGACATATTGGTGCGGCCGCAGGATATATCGGCGGCGTTCGGCGTGCTGCGCGACCGCGACTGGCAGATCGCCACCGGGGTAAGCCCACAGTATCTGAGGACAAGACTGGCGTCGCTACGCTCGATGAATTTTTTCAAGGGCAGTTATGGCGATATCGACCTGCACCAGCTTGCCTATGACGGTTCGCAGCAAAGCGACGAGGATGACCAGGCGATCTGGCAGCGCGCGGCGGCGGCCGAATTCAGCGGTGTCGGCGTGCTGGTGCCGTCGCCTGCGGATCGCATCGCGCTCGCCATCGCGCATGGCGGGCTCGATGCCCACACCCACAGCGATTGGCTGGTCGATTGCGCGGTGGCCATTCGCGCCGGCGGCGTCGACTGGGACGTGTTCCTCGATGTCGTCGCCAGGCGTGGCCTTGCCGTTGCCGCGGCGGTGGCGCTTTCCTACCTTGCGCTCGATGTTGGCGTGACGGTGCCTGACAGGGTGCTGGCGCGCGTGCTGGTCATGGCCGACCGCACCGGCCTTGCACGCTGGTCGGCATTGCTGCAGGCCAAGCCGCGAACCGACTTCGGCAGGCTGACCTGGCTGTCGCGCGGCTTCGCCAAGCAGTTGCGGCTGAGACGCAAGAGCGGGCGGCTGCGGCAGGAGCCGCCCGCCAGGGCATGGCGCGGCAGAGCATGGCGCGGCAGGCAGGCACCTCGCGAACCGCTGGAAGGACAGTCGCCCCCGGCCTTCTCGCAGACCATACCGTGCCCCGCGACGGCAGGGGAGATGATGCTGGACATCACGATCAGGATCAGCGTCCCGCCGGTCCGGCGCCGCATCGAAATGGAGATCAATGTGGGCGACGACCACGTCGCGCGTCTGCGTGCGATGGCCATCAGCCGGTCTGGTGGAGAGCGGGTGCTGCGCTTTCGCGGCAAGGTTACGTTCGACGGCCGACAGCATGCCCTGACGCTGGAGGCGCGGCCGTCCCGGCAGTTCCGCCAATGGGACGATCAGGCGACGGTCGCCGCCTACGGCGCATTGCCCTTCCATCTGGTCTCGGCGATTTTTTCACCGCTGCGCTGAACTGAACTATCGCTGGTCGCCCAAAGGTCGGCGGCGCCGTGCGGGGCGCGAACCCTCGCCTATACGGCGCCCTTGTCGGGCTTCGTCACCCGCCGCAACGTCAGATTGATCCTGCCGCCGTTCTTGAGCAGCGCCGAGGTCGAAGGGTAGATGCGGTCGACGCCATGGAAGGCAAGACGGCCCTCGCCGCCAAGCACGACGACATCGCCGCTTTTGAGCCTGAACGATTTGGTGGCGCCATCGCGGGTTGTCTGGCCGACCCTGAACAGGCAATCGTCACCCAGCGAGACGGAGACGACCGGTGCTGAGAAATCGGCCTCGTCGCGATCCTGATGCAGGCCCATCTTGGCTTCCGGCGTGTAGAAATTGACCAGGCAGGCCTGCGGGGGATTGGGATAGCCCGACACCTGCCGCCACAGGTCGAGCAGACTGTCGGGGATAGGCGGCCACGGCTCTCCGGTCAGCGGATGCGTCGGCTGGTAGCGATAGCCGCGTTCCTTGTCGGTGACCCAGCCGAGCGGACCGCAATTGGTCATGCGCACGCTCATCTCCTTGCCGGTCCGAGGCATGGCCGGCACGAACAGCGGCGCCTGCTGGACAATGCTTCTCACCTCCTCGACCAGCGTCTCCTGGACGGCGCGCGACAGATGGGCCGGAATGTGACGGATGCCTTTGGGCAGAACGAGCATGGGTTGGCTCATGAGAATGGTTCGGAGCCTCAGCATGCCACCGCCAGACGAAAACGGCGACCCGAAAGCGGTGGTGGTTTTTACCAGGGAGGGCAGCGATGAATTCGTCTTGGCCAGATGGGCGGTTGACGAATAAAGATGACTAACATACCGACACGTCAAACACCGCCAAGAACGATGCCGCCGTCTATCTCGATGCCTCGGCCTCCTACGATCTCGGCGCCACCGACAAGAGGTAGGAAGGTGTCTCGGCCGCTTTCGCCGTCCGCGACATTGCCGACGACCGCGCGACGGTGTGCAACTCGGGTTATAGCTACAGGACCAGGGCCGCAACATCACGGCTTCGCTGAAGCGTCTCTGGTAAAGGCAACGCCAGCACCTTTCGGACGCGCGGCGTGTTGCCGACGGAAGGGAAACCTCACATCCGCAATGCAAAATTGAAAGTGGTTTTGCGGGCACGATTTGCGTGTTGCTTAGTCGTTCTCCACGCGACCGCGCAGCTTCTTGATCGTACCGCGCCCGGCCTTGCTCTTCAGCCGACGCTCGACCGCGCCTTTCGAGGGCCGTGTCTTCTTGCGCGGCGGCGGCGGCGGTTCGGCGGCCTTGGCGACCAGTGCCGTCAGCCTCGCCCGCGCATCGGCGCGGTTCTGCTCCTGCGTGCGAAAGCGTCCGGCCTCGATGATGATGACACCATCCTTGGTGGCGCGCTGGCCGGCAAATTTTATGGTCCGCTCGCGTACGCGGTCCGACAGGCCCTCGGCGTTCCGCGCGTCGAAGCGAAGCTGCACCGCCGTCGCCACCTTGTTGACGTTCTGGCCGCCGGGACCGGACGAGCGGATGAAATCCTCGTGCAGGTCGCCCGGGTGGATCACGGCTTCGCCAGATATGATGAGGTCGTCGTCGATCGGCATGCCGCAGTCATGGCGCGGCGAGCCGAAAAAGAAAAGGCCCGATCGAAACCCGGCCTCCTGCCTGGCCACAACGATGCCTTGACGATTACTCCGCAGCTTCCTGCATGCGGGGCGCTGCGCCCAGCACGACGGCGTCGACATGGCTTTCGAACTTCTCGAAGTTGACGGCGAACATGCCCACCAGCCTTGCCGCCTGCCGGTCATAGGCAGCCTTGTCCATCCAGGTGGAGCGCGGATCGAGGATGGCGCTATCGACACCAGGCGCCGCCACCGGCACCTCGAAGCCGAAATTGGCGTCGGTGCGGAAAGCGCCTGCCTGCAGCGAGCCGTCGAGGGCGGCGGCGAGCAAGGCGCGCGTCGCCTTGATCGGCATGCGCTTGCCGGTGCCATGGGCGCCGCCGGTCCAGCCGGTGTTGACCAGCCAGCAATCGGCGCCGTGGCGAGCAATGAGCTCGCGCAGAAGATTGCCGTATTCCGACGGATGGCGCGGCATGAACGGCGCGCCGAAACAGGTCGAGAAAGTCGCTTCCGGCTCGGTCACGCCCCTTTCCGTTCCGGCTACCTTGGCCGTGTAGCCGGAAAGGAAATGATACATCGCCTGCGCCGGCGTCAGCCGGGCGATCGGCGGCATCACGCCGAAAGCGTCGGCGGTCAGCATGATGATGTTCTTCGGGTGACTGGCGCGCCCGGTCTTCGAGGCATTGGGTATGAAGTCGAGCGGATAGGCGCAGCGTGTGTTTTCGGTGAGCCGGCCGTCATTGAAATCCGGCACGCCATCGGCGTCGAGTACGACGTTTTCCAGCACGGTGCCGAAGCGCTGCGTGGTGGCGAAGATCTCCGGCTCGGCTTCCGCCGACAGCTTGATCGTCTTGGCGTAGCAGCCGCCTTCGAAATTGAAGATGCCGTGCGGACCCCAGCCGTGCTCGTCATCGCCGATCAAGGTGCGGGACGGATCGGCCGACAGCGTGGTCTTGCCGGTTCCCGACAGGCCGAAGAAGATGGCGGCATCGCCGGCCGGTCCCTCATTGGCCGAGCAGTGCATCGGCATCACGCCTTTCTCCGGCAGGAGGTAGTTGAGCATGGTGAACACCGACTTCTTCATCTCGCCGGCATAGGAGGTGCCCCCGATCAGCACGATCTTGCGCGTCAGGTCGACGGCGATCACCGTCTCGGTGCGGCTCCCGTGACGGGCGGGATCGGCGCGGAAGGACGGCAGGTCGATGATCGTCATCCCAGGCACGAAGTGTTCGAGTTCGGCCGCCTCGGGACGGATGAGCAGGTTGCGGATGAACAAGGAGTGCCAGGCAAGTTCGGTGATCACCCTGGTGGGCAGCTTGAGCTCCGCGTCGGCACCGCCGACCAGATCCTGCACATAGAGGTCCTTGTCCGCGGCGTGAGCCTGGAAATCGGCGAGCAAGGCGTCGAACTGTGCGGGCGAGATCGCCTTGTTGTTGTCCCACCAGACTTGCGGCTCGGTGGCGGCGTCGCGGACGATGAACTTGTCCTTGGGCGAGCGACCAGTGTGCTGGCCGGTCTCGGCGAGCAGCGCGCCATTCGCGGTCAGCCGGGCTTCACCGCGCCGGATCGCTTCCTCGTAGAGCGCGGCCGCGCCGAAATTGTAGCGCACCGTCCCGGAGGTTTTCAGATCGATACGATCGATCGCGCAGGCAGGATTGCGTTTGCCGACTTCCGACATTGGTGACCCTTCTCAAGATTTGCCGCATCTTTGCCGGCGTATTTCCGGCACACCCACTAAGCAGGCTATGATGGTCAGAACCAGAAAAGCCAAATGATATCAAATCATTAATCGATTTAAATATTTTGAAAGTTGTTTAAATCGTTTATATATGCGAAAACTTTCACGGTTGCCCAAAGGGTTGCGAGGTTCGTTCGTCCAATCCGTGTCAAGGTCGGATTGTGGCCGGCGGCACCCCGCGCGTGACAGCGGTTACGGCCTATGCCACATTTTGTACCTAATTTGTCCTGCAAAAGCCCCTTCTCTACGACAGAAGGGACAGCCCATGAGGGAGCCGCTTGAAATGGCTACAATCGCGCTTGTCGATGACGACCGCAACATTCTGACGTCGGTGTCGATCGCCCTTGAATCCGAGGGGTATCGTGTCGAAACCTACACGGATGGTGCGTCCGCGCTGGAAGGCCTGGCCGCCAGGCCGCCGAATCTCGCCATCCTCGATATCAAGATGCCGCGCATGGACGGCATGGAGCTCCTGCGCCGGATGCGTCAGAAATCCGACTTGCCGGTGATCTTCCTGACCTCCAAGGACGACGAGATCGATGAATTGTTCGGTCTCAAGATGGGCGCCGACGATTTTATCCGCAAGCCGTTCTCGCAGCGCCTGCTGGTGGAGCGGGTGCGCGCCGTGCTGCGCCGTGCCAGTGCCCGCGAGGCCGCGGCAAAAGCGCCGAGCCAGCAGGCCCGCTCGCTCGAACGTGGCCAACTCGTCATGGACCAGGAACGCCATACCTGCACCTGGAAGGGCGAGCCGGTGACGCTTACCGTCACGGAGTTCTTGATCCTGCATTCGCTGGCGCAGCGTCCCGGCGTGGTAAAAAGCCGTGATGCTTTGATGGATTCGGCCTATGATGAGCAGGTCTATGTCGATGACCGCACGATCGACAGCCACATCAAGCGGCTGCGCAAGAAGTTCAAGGCTGTCGACGACGACTTCGAGATGATCGAAACCCTTTACGGAGTCGGATATCGGTTCCGCGAAGCGTAATTTGATGTATGTCGAGCGAAAGCGGTCCCTAGTCTGGGGCTGCGACATACTTCAAACCTGGGACTAGCGGGAGCTGCTATTCGATGGCAGTGGAAGCACAGCGAACAAGACCGGCGGGCGCCGCCAGGCGGCCGTCGCGCATCATGCCTTCCTTCGTGTCGAAAATCACCGTGCCGATGCGCCGCTTCCTCGGCCACCATATCTTTTCCAGCCTGACGCGGCGTATCCTTTTCCTCAATCTCGCCGGGCTGGCGGTGCTCGTCACCGGCATCCTCTATCTCAACACCTTCCGCGACGGGCTGATCGACGCGCGGGTCGAAAGCCTGATGACGCAAGGCGAAATCATCGCTGGCGCGATTGCGGCCTCGGCGACGGTCGAGACGGATTCGATCAGCATCGACCCGGAAAAACTGCTTGAGCTGCAGGCCGGCGAAAGCCTGGGGCCTGGCTCGGACCAACTCGACAATCTGGATTTTCCGATCAATCCAGAGCGCGTGGCGCCGGTGCTACGGCGGCTGATCTCGCCGACTCGCACCCGAGCCCGCATCTATGACCGCGACGCCAATTTGCTGCTCGATTCGCGCCATCTCTATTCGCGCGGTCAGATCCTGCGCTACGATCTGCCGCCGGTCGAGGAAGAGGAGCCCGACCTTGTCGAGCGCGTCCAGAAGTTCATCTTCGACTTCTTCCGCAACACCGACCTGCCGGTCTATCACGAACAGCCCGGCGGCAACGGCGCCGCCTTCCCGGAAGTGGTCAAGGCGTTGACGGGCAGTCCGTCGACCATTGTGCGCGTCTCGGAACAGGGCGAGCAGATCGTCTCGGTGGCGGTGCCAATCCAGCGTTTTCGCGCCGTGCTCGGTGTGCTGATGCTGTCGACCGAAGGCGGCGATATCGACAAGATCGTCGCCGCCGAACGCAAGGCGATCCTGCGCGTCTTCGGCATCGCGGCGCTCGTCACAGCCATCCTGTCGATGCTTTTGGCATCCACCATAGCCAACCCGCTGCGCCGGCTGTCGGCGGCGGCCGTACGGGTTCGTCGCGGCGTCAAGAGCCGCGAGGAAATCCCCGACTTTTCCGACCGCCAGGACGAGATCGGCAATCTGTCGATTGCCGTGCGCGACATGACCAACGCGCTCTATGCGCGCATCGAGGCGATAGAAAGCTTCGCGGCCGATGTCTCGCATGAATTGAAGAACCCGCTGACGTCGTTGCGCAGTGCTGTCGAAACATTGCCGCTGGCGAAGAATGACACCTCCCGTGCGCGCCTGATGGAGATCATCCAGCATGACGTGAAACGGCTGGACCGCCTCATCACCGACATTTCCGACGCCTCGCGCCTCGACGCGGAATTGGCGCGCGAAGATGCCGGCACCGTCGACCTGAAGAAGTTCGTCACCGACCTTGTCGCTGTTTCGCGTGAAACCACGCGCAACAAGAAGGCGGTCGAGATCGAGCTCAAGGTCGCCAAGCTGCCGCAGGGCGCCAAGGGCTATGTCGTCGTCGGTCACGATCTGCGCATCGGCCAGGTCATCACTAATCTGATCGAAAACGCTCGTTCCTTCGTTCCCGAGGACCATGGCCAAATCAGTCTGTCGCTGGCGCGCGCCGGCAAGTTCAACATCCTGACCGTCGACGACAACGGTCCTGGCATCCGCGCCGACGCCATCGACCGCATCTTCGAACGTTTTTACACCGACCGGCCCGCCGGCGAGGCGTTCGGCCAGAATTCCGGCCTTGGCCTGTCCATCTCCAGGCAGATCGTCGAGGCCCATGGCGGTACGTTGACCGCCGAAAACATACCAGGCATCAAGCCCGGCGAGATCAAGGGCGCACGCTTCGTGGTGACGCTCCCGGCCGAGGGATGACCGCCAATCGCCAAGGATCGCGACGTGCAGCCTGACAACATACACGCCACGGCGCTGCTGATCGGCGAGAGCGGCATTCTCATCAGCGGCTCATCCGGGTCGGGCAAGACAACGCTGGCCCTGACGCTGATCAGCCATTGCCTGCAGCGCGGATTGTTCTCGCGGCTCGTCGGCGACGATCAGCTTTTCGTCGAAGCCCACGCCGGGCGGCTGGTGTGCCGTGCGCCCGCCACCATCGAGGGCCTTGCCGAGGTGCCGGGACATGGGCCACGGTCCCTGCCGTTCGAACCGGCCTGCGTCGTCGATCTGCATGTGCGCCTGTTGCCGGCCGGCGAAATCGCACGCTTCCAGGAGGATGCAAGCGACGACATCGCCGGCTGCGCGGTGGCGCGCATCGATTTGGCAGAGCGCAATGTCGCGGCCGCCTCGCTCGCAGTGATGGCGCGGCTGTCGATCCCGCCTTTTCTATGATCCGCGCTGGGTTTTTTGCTGCAATGCGTCAAAATGGCGTGGGCCGGCGCAATTTTGGGCTTGTCAACGGGCCGCGCGTCGACAAGATAGCGCTCCCGCCGCCTGGATTGGCTGGCGAGCATAAAATGCGCCTGTGAAGCGGCGATGACGGGAGCCACCAAAGAATGATCGGACTCGTGCTTGTAACGCACGGTCAACTGGCCACCGAGTTCAGACATGCCGTCGAACATGTCGTCGGGCCACAAGACAATTTCGAAACCGTGGCGATCGGTGCCGACGACGATATGGAGCAGCGTCGCCGCGACATCGTCGACGCCGTCGCCCGTGTCGATACGGGGGCGGGTGTGATCGTGTTGACCGACATGTTCGGCGGCACGCCCTCCAACCTTGCCATATCGGTAATGGAGTCCGGCCGCACCGAGGTGATCGCCGGCATGAACCTGCCGATGCTGATCAAACTGTCGTCGATCCGCAAGGGCGACAACATGGCGGCCGCGCTCGATGAAGCGCAAGCCGCGGGCCGCAAATATATCAACGTCGCCAGCCAGCTTTTGAGCAGCAAATGAGTACGCTGTCGCCTGACAAGGACCAGATCGTCAGGGAGTTTCCGATCGTCAACCAGCGCGGCCTGCATGCGCGCGCCTCGGCGAAATTCGTCCAGCTTGCCAGCGGTTTCAACGCTTCGGTCCATGTCGAGAAGGACGGCGTCAAGGTCGGCGGCACTTCGATCATGGGCCTGATGATGCTGGCGGCCAGCCCTGGATACTCGATCCGCGTCACCGCCAGCGGTCCGGAGGCGCTCGAGGTCATGGACGCGCTGGAGCAGCTCGTCGCCTCCCGTTTCGGCGAGGAGTGCTGACCAGGAAGTCAGCCTCCGAGACATGCACGAATAAAGATTTCTTTATATCCCATTGTCGTGCGAAGCCCGATCTGCTAGTCAGGCCGGCAATTCGCGCCCTTCGACGCGCCGACCGGCGCGGGTGCATCCGCAACCAATTCGCAAGCCAAACGATCAATTCACAGCAAGACAATTCGCATCGGAGCACTGCCATGACGGGTAGCAAGGATTATGTGGTCGCCGACATCTCTCTTGCCGGCTGGGGCCGCAAGGAACTCGATATCGCCGAAACCGAAATGCCGGGCCTGATGGCCTGCCGCGAGGAATTCGGCGCCAAGAAGCCGCTCAAGGGCGCGCGCATCACCGGCTCGCTGCACATGACAATCCAGACGGCGGTGCTGATCGAGACGCTGAAGGCGCTCGGCGCCGATATCCGCTGGGCTTCCTGCAACATCTTCTCGACCCAGGACCACGCCGCCGCGGCCATCGCCGAGACCGGTATTCCGGTCTTCGCCGTCAAGGGCGAGAGCCTCGAACAGTACTGGGACTACACCGACAGGATCTTCCAGTGGGCCGATGGCGGCCTCTCCAACATGATCCTCGATGACGGCGGCGACGCCACCATGTACATCCTGATCGGCGCCCGTGCCGAAGCCGGCGAGGACGTGCTGTCCAATCCGCAGAGCGAGGAAGAGGAATATTTCTACGCCCAGGTCAAGAAGCGCCTGAAGGCTTCGCCGGGCTTCTTCACCAAACAGAAGGAAGCGATCCGCGGCGTCACCGAAGAGACGACGACCGGCGTCAACCGGCTCTACCAGTTGCAGAAGAAGGGCCTGCTGCCCTTCCCGGCCATCAACGTCAACGATTCGGTCACCAAGTCGAAATTCGACAACAAATATGGCTGCAAGGAATCGCTGGTCGACGGTATCCGCCGCGGCACCGACACGATGATGGCCGGCAAGGTCGCGGTCGTCTGCGGTTATGGCGACGTCGGCAAGGGTTCGTCCGCCTCGCTCAAGGGCGCGGGCGCCCGCGTCAAGGTGACCGAAGTCGATCCGATCTGCGCGCTGCAGGCGGCGATGGACGGCTTTGAAGTGGTCACGCTGGAAGATGCGGCACCAACCGCCGACATCGTCATCACCACCACCGGCAACAAGGATGTGGTTACCCTCGACCACATGCGCTCGATGAAGGACATGGTGATCGTCGGCAACATCGGCCATTTCGACAACGAGATCCAGGTTGCATCGCTGCGCAATCTGAAGTGGACCAACGTCAAGCCGCAGGTCGACATGATCACCTTCCCGGACGGCAAGCGCATGATACTCCTTTCGGAAGGCCGTCTGCTCAATCTCGGCAACGCCACCGGCCACCCGAGCTTCGTCATGTCGGCCTCCTTCACCAACCAGGTGCTGGCACAGATCGAGTTGTTCACAAAGGGCGAGCAGTACCAGAACCAGGTCTATGTGCTGCCCAAGCATCTCGACGAGAAGGTCGCACGCCTGCATCTCGACAAGCTCGGCGCCCGCCTGACCGAGCTGTCGGGCGAGCAGGCCGCCTATATCGGCGTCACGCCGCAGGGGCCGTTCAAGCCGGAACACTACCGCTATTAACCAAAGCCGAATTCGCTACAAGATATTGATGCCGGGCGATTGACTTTTGCCCGGCATTATTTTTGCGCCGAATGATTCTTCACGCCGATTCCAGCAGGCGCTATTGTTGTGATTCGCGGGTCCGGGGGCGAGGACCGGCGGACGCGTCAGGGCGGTCTTGCATTCAGGCGGCGAAGAGGACCAAGACATGCCGGGGGAAAACCCGCTTCACGCGGGACAGGCCGTTTCCGGCGGCCATCAGGATTCGGGGACCACTGGCTCCGCCACCCGGGCACGGTGGCGTGGCCGCGCGGGGCTGTTGCTTGCCGGCTCCATACTTGCCGGTCCGCTGCTTGGCGGGGTTGCATGCGCCCAGGGCGCCGAAGTGGCTGCCGGCCTTTCGGTCAGCACGATCGAGGTCATGCAGCTTGCCGTCTTTGCCGGTGTGATGGGAGCGGCATTCCTATCGGCCATCGTTCTCATTCGCGAACGCGCGCGCATCTCGGCGGAAAATGTCGAGCTGAGAGGCCGCGTCACCGATATCAGCGCGGCGTTGCGACGTTCGGAAGCACTGCTCAATCTGCGCGACCAGCGCGTGGTCGTCTGGGCCTCGGAAAACAAGAAACCCGAACTCATCGGCACATTGCCGACCGAAAGCGGCGCGCCAGAGGAACGGGCGGCATTCCTCGCCTTTGGGCGCTGGCTGATGCCGCGCTCGGCGGCGGCACTTGAACATGCCGTGACGGGTTTGCGAGAAAAAGGCAGGCCTTTCGACCTGGTGGTGGAATCGCAGGCCGGCGCTCCGTTGGAAGTGCATGGTCGCAAGAGCGCGGCCCATGTGCTGGTGCGCCTTGTCTCGCTGTCCGAGACACAGCGCAGCCAGGCCCGGCTCAAAATCGACAACCAGCGGCTAGCCGCCGACCATGACACGATGATCGGCCTGCTCGAGGCGCTGAAGATGCCGGCATGGCTGCGCGACGAGCACGGCCGGCTGAAATGGGTGAACCGGGCCTATGCCGACGCGGTCGAAGCCGAGAACGCTGAAGCCGCCGTGCGTGACGCCCAGGAGTTCCTCGGCGGCCAGGCGCGCGAGGCCATCGCCACCCAGCACAAGTCGCATCCGGTGTTCGAGCAATCGCTTTCGACGGTGATCGAAGGCGACCGCCGCGTGTTTGCCGTGACCGACTTTGCCGGCGCCGACGGTTCGGCCGGCCTTGCCTGCGACACCAGCGCCATCGAGGCCATCCGCGCCGAATATGAGCGGACCGTGCGCAGCCATGCCGATACGCTCGACCAGCTCAACACGGCAGTCGCCATCTTCGACACGAACGAGAAGCTGCGCTTCTTCAACCAGGCTTTCCAGAAACTGTGGGGGCTCGACAGCGGCTTCCTGCACAGCGCGCCCGACAACGCCCTTTTACTCGACCGGCTGCGCAGCGAGGGCAAGATCGCCGAACAGCCGGAATGGCGCCGCTGGAAGGAGGGCCTGCTCGGCGCCTATCGTGCGGTCGAATCGCAGGAACACTGGTGGCACCTGCCGGACGGCAAGACCATTCGCGTCGTTGCCAACCCGCAACCCAAGGGGGGCGTCACCTGGGTGTTCGAGAACCTGACCGAGAAGATGGATCTCGAAAGCCGCTACCGCACCGCGGTCCGGGTCCAGGGCGAAACGCTCGACAATCTGGCCGAAGGCGTGGCGGTGTTCGGCCCCGACGGCCGGCTGCGGCTGTCGAACCCAGCCTTTGCCACGCTGTGGGGGTTGGGCACGGAAGCCGCCAAGCCCAATGTACACGTATCCATCATACGCGAGCTCAGCGATCGGCAGGCGATCGAGAGCCCCTGGCCCGGCTTCGTCGCCGCCATCACCGGCTTCGACGACGAGCGCAGCGAGCGCCACGGCCAGACCGAGCTCAACAACGGCACCGTGCTGCGTTATGCCGTGATTCCCCTGCCCAACGGGCAAGTGATGATGACCTTCGTCGACGTCACGGACAGCGTCCATGTCGAACGCGCGCTCAAGGACAGGAACGAGGCGCTGGAAAAATCAGACCAGCTCAAGAACGACTTCGTGCAGCATGTGTCCTACGAACTGCGTTCGCCGCTGACCAACATCATCGGCTTCACCGAGTTGCTGTCGCTGCCGGCGACCGGCCCGCTGACGCAGAAGCAGCGCGAATATGTCGAACATGTCGGCTCGTCCTCCTCGGTGCTGCTGACCATCGTCAACGACATACTCGACCTGGCGACCGTCGATGCCGGCATCATGCAGCTCGACATTTCCGAGGTGCATGTCGACCGCACCATCGCGGCTGCCGCCGAGCTTGTCGCCGACCGGCTGGAGGAGCATTCGATACGGCTCGCGGTCGATGCCGCCGCCGCGCCGAAGACATTCCATGGCGACGAAACGCGCATCCGCCAGATCCTTTACAATCTGCTCAGCAACGCCGCCAACTACGCGCCGGAGGCCAGCACCATCCGGCTGGCCTGTCGCCAGCTGGCGGACGGGGTCGAGTTCTCGGTTCACGACGACGGGCCCGGCATGCCGCCGGATGTGCTCGATTCGGTGTTCCGCCGCTTCGAGCCGCGCGCCAATGGCGGCCGCCGGCGCGGCGCCGGCCTCGGCCTGTCGATCGTCAAGAGCTTTGTCGAACTGCATGGCGGCGCCGTTCGCATCGAAACCGGCAAGGACAAGGGCACGACCGTCATCTGCACCTTTCCCGACGTGCCGGGTATCCGCGCAGCGGCCGAGTAGCGCGCTCGATGACGGAACCGGTGCTGGAGCGTTTGCTCGCCGACGAGACCCAGACAGCGCGGCTGGGCGAGGATCTGGCTTTGGCGCTGCGCGCGGGCGACGTGCTGGCGCTCAAGGGCGATCTCGGCGCCGGCAAGTCGACGCTGGCAAGGGCACTGATCCGGGCGCTGGCCGACGATGCCGGTCTCGAAGTGCCGAGCCCGACCTTCACGCTGGTACAGAGCTACGATACCCGCGTGCCGGTTCACCATTTCGATCTCTACCGCCTGACCTCAGCGGCCGAGCTCGACGAACTCGGCTTCGAGGAGGCGCTGGCGCAAGGTGCCGCCCTGATCGAATGGCCCGAACGGGCTGACGGCTATCTGCCCAAGGCGACGGTGCTGATCGAACTCGTCCAACATGGCGAGGGCCGGCTGGCCCGACTGTCGGGGCAAGGCGTTACCTTCGACCGTATCGCGCGCTCGCTGGCCATGCGCGGCTTTCTGGAGAGCGCCGGCTGGGGGCAAGCGCAGCGCCGACATTTCATCGGCGATGCCTCGGCCCGCTCCTACGAGATCGTAACGCTTGCCGGCGAGGCGCCACGCGTGCTGATGAACTCGCCGCGGCTGGTGCTCGGCCCGCCCGTGCGCGACGGCAAACCCTACGCCGTGATCGCCCATACGGCGCAGTCGGTGTCCGCCTTCGTCGCGATCGACCGTGCGCTGCTGGCCGCCGGGGTCGCGGTGCCCAGGATCGACGCGCAAGATCTCGACCAGGGTTTCCTGCTGCTCGAGCATCTGGGCTCGGAAGGTTTCCTCGACGGCAATGGCGAGCCGGTCGCCGAACGGTACGAGGCGGCGGCGCAACTGCTTGCCATGATGCACGGCAAGGCCTGGCCTCACCGCATGGAGGCGGCTCCCGGCATCGTCCATGACGTGCCGCCCTTCGATCGCGACGCCATGCTGATCGAGGCGGACCTGCTGATCGACTGGTACGTGCCGGCGATATCGGGCGAGCCGGCAAGCGAGGCGCTGCGTTCCGGCTATCACAAGATATGGAACGCGCTTCTCGAGCGGCTGCAAGGCAGCGAATACACGCTGATGCTGCGCGACTTCCACTCGCCCAACATCATCTGGCGCGGCGAGCGGTCCGGCCTCGACCGGCTCGGCATCGTCGACGTCCAGGACGCGCTGATCGGGCCTTGCGCCTATGACGTCGCCTCGCTCGCCATGGACGCCCGCGTCACCATGGCACCTGAGATCGAGAAGCGGACGCTCGACGCCTATGTCGCCGCGCGTCATGCTGCGGGCGGCTTCGACGAAGAAGGCTTCCTCGAAGCCTATGCAATCATGGCCGCGCAGCGCAATTCCAAAATTCTGGGCATTTTCGTGCGCCTCGAAAAACGTGACGGCAAGCCCTATTATCTCAGGCACCTGCCGCGCATCCGCGACTATCTCAAGCGGGCGCTGGCACATCCCGCGCTCGCCGATTTGCGGAATTTCCATAGCGCGCACGGGCTGCTGGAGGAACGAGCGCTGTGACAACGAAGCCGGACACCGCCATCGTCCTTGCCGCCGGGCTCGGCAAGCGCATGCGGCCGATCACCGACGCCATCCCCAAGCCGCTGGTCCGCATCGCCGGCAAGACGCTGCTCGACTGGGGCCTCGACAGCCTGGCCGCGGCCGGGGTCGGCAAGGCGGTGGTCAATGTCCATTATCTTCCCGAACAGATCGTCGCTCATGTCGCCGCGCGCCGCGCGCCGCGCATCGTTATTTCCGATGAGAGCGACCGGCTGCTCGATTCCGCCGGCGGCATCGTCAAGGCGCTGCCGGAGCTCGGCCAGGGGCCGTTCTACATCCTCAACGCCGACACATTCTGGATCGACCACGGCCCGCTCAATCTCGGGCGGCTTGCCCTTGCATGGGACGCCGCGAAAATGGATATTCTGCTGATGCTGGCGGATCTCCATCAGGCGACAGGGCACTGTGGCAGCACCGATTTCCTGGTTGCGCCGGATGGCGCCCTGCGGCGTTCAAAAGGCGACTCCGCTGGCCTGATCTATGCTGGCGCCGCGATCATCCATCCGCGCCTGTTCAAAAACGCACCCGCCGAACCGCATTCGCTCAATGCTTATTTCGACAAGGCGATTGCCGCCGGCCGCCTGTTCGGCATGCCGATGCATGGCCACTGGATAACCGTCGGCACGCCCGATGCCATTCCGCTCGCCGAAGACGCAGTGGCCGCCGCACACATCGGATCGCAATGAGCGGCTCGAGCCGCGTTTTCTCCATTCCCTCCGGAGCGCCGTTTCTGCCGACGCTGGCCGAGGCGCTGCTTGACGGCCGCCTTGTCCCCGGGTTTCGGTTCGACGGTGACCCCCTCGCTTTGGCCGACGTTACCATCTATGTGCCGACGCGCCGGGCCGCACGTGCCTTGCGCGGCGTGTTTGTCGACAGCCTGAAGGCGCGTGGGGGCGGCGGTTCCGCGATCCTGCCGGTGATCCGGCCGCTCGGCGAATTCGACGAGGATGAGGCCGCATTCGAGGCCGATCCAACGGCGGCAATCGATCTCGCGCCCGCGATCGCCGCCACCGAGCGCCTGTTGCTGCTGACGCCACTGGTGCGGGCGTGGAAACGCCGGTTGCCCGCCCATGTCGCGGCCCTCTTCGCCGAGGAGATCGTCGTCCCAGCCTCCACCGCCGACGCGATCTGGCTGGCGCGCGATCTGGCCGGGCTGATGGACGAGATCGAGACGGAAGGCACCGATTGGGCTAAACTTGCCGGCCTCGTCAGCGGCAACCTTGCCGGATGGTGGCAGGTCACGCTCGAATTCCTCGGCATCGTCACCGATGCCTGGCCGAAATTCCTCGCAGAGAGCGACCGCTCCAACCCAGCCGCGCACCGCAGCGCCCTGATCCGTGCCGAGGCCGCGCGGCTGCGGCGCAATCCACCCGCCGGGCCGGTCATAGCCGCGGGGTCCACCGGCTCCATACCCGCCACGGCGGAACTGCTTGCGACCATCGCCGGCCTGTACGGCGGTGCCATCGTGCTGCCCGGGCTGGACCAGATGCTCGACGAAGCCTCCTTCCAGGCTCTCGTCGCTCCCGGCGCGCGTCCAGCGGTGCTGGGCCATCCGCAATACGGCCTGGCAAAGCTGATCGGCAAGATCGGCGTGCTGCGCGGCGATGTCGAGGAGATCGGTGCGTCCGCGCCGAAGCTCGCGCTCCGCGCCGCCCTTGTCGGCGAGGCGCTGCGGCCGGCCGAGACCACGGAATTGTGGGCGGAAACACGAAACGGGTTTTCAGCGTCCGATATCGCTGGCGCCTTCGCCGACGTGACGCTGCTGGAGACGGCAAGCGAGCGCGACGAAGCCGTCGCGATCGCCGTCGCGCTCAAGCGCGCGGTCGAAGAGCCAGGCCAGAGAGCGGCGCTTGTCACTGGTGACCGCGCGCTGGCACGCCGCGTCTCGGTCGAGCTCAAGCGCTTCGGTGTCATTGCCGACGATTCCGGCGGCACGCCGCTGTCCAACACGCCGGCGGCCAGCCTGCTCAGACTGGCGCTCGAAGCGGTGTTCCGGCCAGGCGATCCGGTCGCCCTGTTGTCGCTGCTCAAGCATCCCCTGCTTGGCCTGGGTCTGGAACGGGTCAACGTGCGCCACGCGGCGGAATTGGTCGAACTGGTGGCGCTGCGCGGCGGCACCGGCCGCCCCGACATCGCTTCGCTGCCGAATCTTTTCGAGGCCCGCCTCACCGGGCTAGGCGACGGCAGCCGGCCGCCGTTCTGGTTTGCCCGCCTGACCGTGCGCTCCATTGAGGTCGCGCGGACCCTTCTCGCACGCCTGGCGGACGCGCTGGCGCCGCTTTCGACCTTTCGCGGCCAGGCGGAGGCCGGCCTTGCCGCGCTGGTCGAGGCCAGCGTCGCTGCCCTGGAAAATCTCGGCCGTTCGGCCGACGGTGGTCTTGGCGAACTCTACGCCGGCGATGCCGGCGAAAAGCTCGCCGAACTGCTGCGCGGGCTGGTCGCGGCTTCGGCGCCGCTGTCGTTCGCGGCAATCGAATGGCCCGATGTGATGGAGGCGCTGATCGCGCCCGAGACCGTCAAGCCGGCGCAAGGCACCGACAGGAACATTGCCATCTGGGGCGCGTTGGAGGCGCGGCTGCAGGATGTCGATACGCTGATCATCGGCGGGCTCAACGAAGGGGTCTGGCCGCGCAAGCCGGAGAGCGACCGCTTCATGTCGCGGCTGATGAAGACCGGCATCGACCTCGAACCGCCGGAGCGGCGCATCGGGCTTGCCGCGCATGATTTCCAGATGGCCATGGGCGCGAGACGTGTGGTGCTGGCCCGCTCGGCGCGTGCCGGCGACGCGCCGGCCGTGCCGTCGCGCTGGTTGCAGCGGCTGCTCACCTTCATCGGCAACGATCAGGCGGCGGCACTGCGCCGGCGCGGCGATGAGCTGCTCGCCTGGGCGCGTGCGCTCGACACAGGGCCGAAGCGGGATTTCGCGCCACGGCCGCAGCCGAAGCCGCCGCTCTCGGTCCGCCCGACACATTTCTCCGTCACCGAGATCGAGACGCTGCGCCGCGACCCCTACGCCGTGTATGCCCGGAGGATCCTTGGCCTGACGCCGCTCGATCCGCTCGTCCGCGATCCGGGTGCGGCGGAGCGCGGCACGCTGTTTCACGCCATCCTGCATCTCTTTTCGTCCGAGGTGGCCGACCCGCGCGCGCCGGACGCATTGGCCGGGCTCATCGCCGCCGGCCGCGCCTGTTTTGCCGAGGCGGTGCTTCCGGCGGATGTCGAGGCGGTGTGGTGGCCGCGGTTCGAAAAGCTCGCCGCCAACATCATCGAATGGGAGCGAACGCGCGCCGACGCGGTGATCCAGCGGCATGCCGAGGAGCGCGCCGGCAAGACTGTGGTCGGACAGTCCGGCGTAACGCTGTCCGGCTATGCCGACCGTGTCGACCTGCTGGCCGGCGGCATGGCGGACATTCTGGACTACAAGACGGGTTCCTCGCCTTCCAAGGCACAGGCCCACACGCTACTGGCGCCGCAACTGGCGTTGGAAGGGGCGCTGCTCAGGCGTGGCGCATTCAAGGATTTGGGCGCGCGCGAACCGTCGCAACTGGCCTTCATCAGGTTGAAGCCGAATGGCGAGGTGTTCGAAGAGTCCATACTGGAACACAACCGCCAACCACGCACCGCCGCCGATCTTGCCGAAGAGGCCTGGGCGCGGCTGGAAAAACTGCTGATCCATTATGCCGACCCGGCGACCGGATATCTGTCGCGCGCGCTGCCGTTTCGCGAAGGTGAAACCGATGGCGATTACGACCACCTCGCCCGCGTGCTCGAATGGTCCGCCGGCGGCGACGCCGGGGATGAGGGAGGGGAGGCATGAAAAAAACCTATCCGATCCCGAGCGATACGGCTTCGAGCCAGGCCCGGGCCGCCGATCCCGGCAATTCGGCCTGGGTGTCGGCCAATGCGGGATCGGGCAAGACGCACGTGCTGGCCCAGCGCGTCATCCGGCTGCTGCTCAACGGCACCGATCCCTCGAAGATATTGTGCCTGACCTATACGCGCGCCGCGGCCGCCAACATGTCGAACCGGGTTTTCTCCACGCTGTCGGAATGGACATCGCTGGCTGATCTGGAGTTGGCCGCCAGAATAGAGGCGCTGGAAGGGCGCCGGGCCGATCGCGACACCATGCGCCGCGCCCGCCGCCTGTTCGCCGAGGCGCTGGAGACGCCTGGCGGGTTGAAAATCCAAACCATCCACGCCTTCTGCGAATCCGTTCTGCATCAGTTCCCCCTGGAAGCCAACATCCCCGCCCATTTCGAAATGCTCGACAGCCAGATGGAGGCCTCGCTTTTTGCCGCCGCGCGCCGCGAGATGATCTCCGCCGCCGGCGACAGGACTTTGGCGGAGGCCTTCGCCGCTATCTTGGAACGCGGCGGTGAAGCCGGTCTCGATGCCTTGCTCGGCGAGATCGTACGCAAGCGTGAGGGATTGCGCGATTTCCTCGATGCTGTCGGGCGTGACAGCTTCCAGCCCTTGTTCGATGAATTCCATTTCCAGCCCGGCCAGACCGCCGAAGGCATAGCGGCATCTGTATGGCCGCTGCCTGGCTTCCTGCCGGACTATTTTGCCGGCTTTGCCCAGGCAGCCGAAGCCACCGACGCCAGGTCGGTGTTGAACAACATCCTGCCCTATGCGCGCCAGGCCTTCGCGGAGAGCGACCCTGTCCGCCGGCTGCAGTTGCTTGCAAGAGCCTTCCTCAAGACCGATGGCGATCCTTATGATCCGGCAAAGGCGTTCAAAAAGGCGCTCACCGACCGGCTGCCTGACCTAGCCGAGCGCTATGTGTCGGCCGCCACCGCCATCATGGAGACTGTCGACCGGCTGGCGCTATTCCGGATGCTGGAGGGCACATGTGCGGCCCTGACCATCGCCGGCTGGCTGATCGCACGCTACGAAGTGCTGAAGCGCGGCCGCGGCTTTCTCGATTTCAACGACCTGATCACCCGCACGGTGAACCTTTTGGCGCGGCCCGATGCCGGCCCATGGGTGCAATACAAGCTCGACCAGGGCATAGATCACATCCTGCTCGACGAGGCGCAGGACACCAGCCCGGATCAATGGGAGGTGGTGAAGCGGCTGGCGGAAGAATTCTTTGCCGGCTTCGGTGGCCGCGACCGGGTCCACCGCACGGTCTTTGCCGTCGGCGACGAGAAGCAGTCGATCTACTCCTTCCAGGGTGCGGCACCCGACTCCTTCGCCGACAGCCGGTTGTTGTTCGCCGGGCGTGTGCGCGATGCCGAAGCGTCCTTCGCCGACCTCAAGCTGACCTGGTCGTTCCGCTCCACGGACGATGTGCTGGCCGCCGTCGACCGGGTCTTTGCCGATCCCATCGTGCGGCGCGGCATCAGCCACGATCCCGATCCGCTGAACCACAAGGCGATCCGCACCGATGCGCCGGGCTATGTCGAGGTCTGGCCGTCGATCGGTGCCGAGGCCGTCGACGAGCCCGACGACTGGGCGCAAGCGATCGACCATGCCCATGCGCCGGCGGTACGCGTCGCCGAGAATGTCGCGGCCACCATTGCCGGCTGGATCGGCAAGGGCGAAATCATCGAGGGCCGCGGCAAGCGGCTGCGGCCGGGCGACGTGCTGGTGCTGGTGCGCAAGCGCGACAGCTTCGTCCACGCGCTGACCCGCGCGCTCAAGCGCCGCGACATCCCGGTTGCCGGCGCCGACCGGCTGAGCCTGTCGGGCCATATTGCGGTCAAGGACCTGATCGCGCTCGGCCATCTTTTGATGCAGCCGCAGGACGACTTGTCGCTCGCCGCTCTGCTGCGCAGCCCGGTCTTCGACCTGCCGGAAGAGACACTGTTCACGCTCGCCGCGCAACGGCCGCCCGGCGTGTCGCTGGCGGCATCGCTACGCCAGCACGCCGGCGAAAGCGAAACGCTCGCGGCCGTCGTCGCGCGACTCGACGCCTGGGCTGACGAGGCCGCCTTCAAGCCGGTGTTCGAATTCTATGCTGCCCTGCTGGCGCGCGAAGGCGTACGCGGCAAGATGATTGCGCGGCTCGGGCCGGAAGCCGGCGATATTCTCGATGAGTTCCTGAGCTTCTGTCTTGCCGAAGAGCGGACCGGCCTGCCCGGGTTGGAAGCCTTCCTGTCGACACTGGAAAACGCCGGCCCAGAGATCAAGCGCGAGATGGACCAGACCCGTGACGAGGTCCGGGTCATGACCGTGCACGCGGCCAAGGGCCTCGAGGCGCCCGTGGTGTTCCTGGTCGACGGCGGTTCCGCCCCGTTCAGCGACCAGCATTTGCCGCGCCTGATGCCTTTCGACGGCTCAGGCCGACATTGGGACGGCAGGGGTTATCTTTGGCGTTCGGCCAGCGACGTCGCCAACGGCTTCTCGAAGACGGCCGCCGCTCGCGCCCGCGAACTCGCCGACGACGAGTACCGCCGGCTGCTCTATGTCGGCATGACGCGTGCCGAGGACCGGCTTATCGTCTGCGGCTATCACGGCAAGCGGGCGCCGAACGCCGGCACCTGGCATTCTATCGTCAGCCGCGCGCTGAGCGCCGCGCCCGAAAGCGAACAGCGTCCGCATCCTGCCGACGGGGAGCCTGTCTACCGTTTCCACGTCACCAAACTGCCGCCGGTCGCGCCAAGTCCGGGCGAACAGGCGCGGCAGACCGATGCTTTCGGCCCCTTGCCGGCGACCCTGTTCAGGCCCTTGCCGCCTTTCGAGAACCTGCCGCGCCCCCTGTCACCGTCGGGCGCCTCGGCGCTGATCGACGAAGGCAAGGAAGGGGTTGTCGACAAGGCGTCGCCGGTGTTGGACGCCGCTGCCGAGCCAGGTTTTGCCGTGCTGCGCGGGCTCGCCCTGCACAAACTGCTGCAGATGCTGCCCGGCATCGCCGAGGACGCACGGGAGGACGCTGCGAAGCGTTATCTCTCCCGAACGGGTGCGGCGTGGCCTGAGGGCGAGCGTGAAAAGGCCCTGGCATCGGTCATCGCCATCCTTTCCGACTCCGGCCTCGGCCAACTGTTCGCGCCCTCCTCGCGCGCCGAGGTCGCGATCATGGGCAGCCTGGAGGTCAAGGGCAAAATCCGCTCCATTTCCGGCAAGATCGATCGGCTGGCGGTGGCCCCGAATGCGGTCTCGATCGTCGACTACAAGACCAACCGGCCCGCACCCGCCTCCCTGGCGGAAGTCCCGCCGGCCTATCTGCTTCAGCTCGCGCTCTATCGCGCCCTGCTGCAGCCGCTTTATCCCGGGCGGGAGGTCAAGGCAGCCCTGCTGTTCACCGAAGCGCCAAGACTGATCGAACTGCCGTCCCGGGCCATGGACGACGCCCTTGCCCGACTCACGGGAGCGTGACACAAGAACTGCTTGAAGAAGGGCGCGACAACCACCACATTTGGTGGGACGAAAAATTTCGAAAGGATTTCCGCATGACCACCGTCAAGGTCGACAAGAACAATTTCCAGGCTGACGTGCTTAATGCCCAGGTGCCGGTTGTGGTTGATTTCTGGGCGGAATGGTGTGGTCCTTGCAAGATGATCGCACCGGCGCTTGAGGACATTGCCACCGAGCTCGGCGCCAAGGTCAAGATCGCCAAGCTGAACATCGACGAGAATCCCGAGCTTGCCGCCCAGTTTGGCGTGCGTTCGATCCCGACGCTGATGATCTTCAAGGGCGGCGAAGTGGCCGACATCAAGGTGGGCGCCGCGCCCAAGACCGCACTGTCGCACTGGGTCAATGGCAATCTTGCCTGATCCCATCTGAATTCGAAGCATTGAGCCCGGCCATCGCGCCGGGCTTTTTGTTGGCGTCATCGGTGCGCCGCTCTGGCCCTCACATCGGAGCACTCCATGTCCTCTGTTGGCAGCAGAAGCAGGGAGAGAAAAATGACCGGATCCGCCAAGGCCACCGTCTTCATCGACAATGAGCGCGTCATCGTCACCGAATACCGCTTCCAACCGGGCGACAATACCGGCTGGCATCGCCACGGCCACGACTACGTCGTCGTGCCACTGATGGACGGCAAGCTGAAGCTGGTCACCAAGGACGGCGAAACCTTCGCCGAGATGAAGAAAGGCGCGCCGTATTTCCGCAAGGAGGGAGTGGAACACGACGTCGTCAGCNTCGCCACGGCCACGACTACGTCGTCGTGCCACTGATGGACGGCAAGCTGAAGCTGGTGACCAAGGAGGGCGAAACCTTCGCCGAGATGAAGAAAGGCGCGCCGTATTTCCGCAAGGAGGGAGTGGAACACGACGTCGTCAGCGCCAATGAGGGTGAGTACGCTTTTATCGAGATCGAGCTGAAGTAAGCGGCACCTCTGACGTTGACCGAAACCTCCCCAACTTCGTCCATACCAGGGCGAAGCAGGTGCGAAGCTCCGTCGGGAAGACCCAAGTATCCATGCCGTGACGGCCATCGACGAATACAGCGGAAGGAAATTCTGTACCGCTGCGGCGCTTTGAAGTCGCGGCATGGATCCTGGCGTCAGCGCTGCGTCTCTACGCCCTGAGATAACGAGGCAATGGACGGCCTCAGGTCGGGGGCGTGCCGTTCTCGGCGAGAACCGTGCCGGCCAGGTACAGCGACCCGCCGATCAGGATGCGCGGCGTTGGGCCGTCCCAGGTGTCGCGCAGCAGCATCAGGGCGCTGGCGACGGAGCTTACCGGCTCGGCCGTCAGCCCGGCTTCCGTGGCACGGATCGCCAGTTCGTCATTCGGCACACCGGCATCGCTCATGCTCACGGGCACGGTGTAGACATGCCGGACGAGGCCCTTGAAGGCGCGGAAATAGCCGGCCTGGTCCTTGGTGTTGATCATGCCCGAAATGAGGAAGAGCGGACGCGGGTTTTTTTCTTCCTGCTCGGCCAGCGCTTCGGCGACGACGACGCCGGCACCGGGATTATGGCCGCCGTCGAGCCAGATGTCGGCGCCCTTCGGCGCCAGTTCCGCCAGCCGGCCCTGCGCCAGCTTCTGCATGCGGCCGGGCCAGGCGACGTTGGTCATTGCCTTCTCGGCGGCGCGGTGGGCGATCTCGAAGCCGGCCGCCTTGACGGCGGCGATCGCGGCGGCCGCATTGGCGAACTGGTGGCGACCGGGCAGGCGCGGCGCCGGCAGATCCATCAACCCATCATCGTCCTGGTAGACCATGCGGCCGTTCTCCTCGAAAGCGAGAAAATCCTGCCCGTAGACGAGGGTCGGGCATTCCAGCCGCTCGGCCGCGTCGATCAGCACCTGTAGCGCCGTCTCGCTTTCCTGCGCGCCGACGACCACCGGGCAGCCACGCTTCATGATCCCGGCCTTTTCGGCCGCGATCAGTTCGACGCGATCGCCGAGATAGGCCTCATGGTCCATCGACACCGGCATGATCACCGACACGGCCGGCCGCGCGATGACATTGGTGGCGTCGAAACGGCCGCCAAGACCGACCTCGATGATCGCGACATCGGCCGGATGTTCCGAAAACAGAATGAAGGTGACGGCGGTGAGAATTTCGAAGACGGTGATCTTCTGGCCTGCATTGGCCTTCGCAACGCGGGCAATGGCCTCCGCGAATATGTCGTCGTCGACCAGCCTGCCGCCGCCTTCGGCGGCCAGCCTGTAGCGCTCGTGCCAGCTGACCAGATGCGGCGAGGTGTGGACATGGACGAGCCGGCCGGAGGCTTCCAGCAGCGCCCGCGAGAAGGCGGCGCAGGAACCCTTGCCGTTGGTGCCAGCGATGTGGATGACCGGCGGCAGCAGGTCCTGCGGATTGCCCAATCGCTCCAACAGCCGCGAGATGCGGTCGAGCGAAAGGTCGAAGCCCTTCGGGTGAAGCGCCATCAGGGCTTCGATTTCACGGTCCGCGGCAAGCGTCGTCATGGCAAATCCCGTGCATGGCCTGGAGCCAGAATCGCTCCCGCAAAGACCACGGCTATCAAAAGGCTACAGCGCGCAACGGATGCCGCGCAATCGCTGTTCGCGGCGGCCAATGTCGCGTCAGGCCAGTCTCACGTCAGGCCAGTCTCGCGTCAGGCCAGTGTAGCGTCAAGCTTGCGGCCGGACCTCGGCGGCGACCACGGCCGGCGGCAGGATTTCCGGTTCCAGAGGCTTTTGCTCTTCCGGCATCTTGAGCAGCATCTTCAACAGGCGGGCGATGGTCTCCCGCAGCTCCAGCCGCGACACCACCATGTCGACCATGCCGTGCTCCATCAGATATTCGGAGCGCTGGAAGCCGTCCGGCAATTTCTCGCGGATGGTCTGTTCGATGACACGCGGCCCGGCAAAACCGATCAGCGCGCCGGGCTCGGCGATGTGCACGTCGCCCAGCATGGCATAGGAGGCGGTGACGCCGCCGGTGGTCGGGTTGGTCAGCACGACGATGTAGGGCAGGCCGGCTTCCTTCAGCCGGTCGACACCAACCGTAGTGCGCGGCAATTGCATGAGGGACAGAATACCTTCCTGCATGCGCGCGCCCCCGGAGGCGGCGAACAGGATCAACGGCCGCTTGCGCTGCAAGGCGACCTCGAAGCCACGCACGATGGCATCACCCGCGGCCATGCCGAGCGAGCCGCCCATGAAAGCGAAATCCTGCACCGTCACCACCACCGGCAAGCCCTCGACGGTCCCCAGCGCATTGATGATGGCATCTTCCAGGCCGGTCTTGGCCTTGGCGTCCTTCAGCCGGTCGACATAGCGTTTCTCGTCGCGGAACTTCAGCGGATCCTGCATGACCTTGGGATTGTCCAGGGTCTCGTACTTGCCGTCATCGAAGAAGAATTTCAGCCGCTCCTTGGCCGAGATCTTCATGTGATGGCCGGAAGACGGGATGACGAACTGGTTGGATTCCAGGTCCTTGTGGAACACCATCTCGCCGGTCTCGGGATCCTTGATCCAGAGATTCTCGGGCATGTCGGTGCGCCGGCCGAGCATCGAATTGATCTTCGGGCGAACGTAGTTGGTGATCCAGTTCATCGCTTCGGCTCCTGTCCTGACGAAGAGTTGGGCAAAGACGTAGGAAAACTATTCGGCGGCAGCAAGGCGGGCCGAGCGCACGCCTTGCGCAAGGCCGCTCACCAGTGTGGCGACTGCCTCCGCCGGATCGGCGGTCTTTTCACCCTTCGGCCCCAGCACGTTCGCGACCGCGTTGACGATCGCCGTGCCGACGACCACGCCGTCGGCGTTGGCGCCGATCACGCGCGCCTGTTCGGCGGTCTTGACGCCGAACCCGACGCAGACCGGCAGGTTGGTGTGACCCTTGATGCGCTGGACCGCCGTGGCGACCTTGCCGGTGTCGGCAAGCGCCGAGCCGGTGATGCCGGTCATGGACACGTAGTAAACGAAGCCGGATGTGTTCTGCAGGACCTTGGGCAGGCGCTTGTCGTCGGTGGTCGGCGTCGCCAGCCGGATGAAATTGATGCCGGCCTTCAGCGCCGGGATGCAGAGTTCCTCATCCATCTCCGGCGGCAGGTCGACGACGATCAGCCCGTCGATGCCGCTGGCGATCGCGTCCTTCAGGAAACGGTCGACGCCGTAGATGTAGATCGGGTTGTAGTAGCCCATCAGCACGATCGGCGTTTCATCGTCGCCGGCGCGGAAGTCGGACGCCATCTTCAGCGTCTTGACCAGCGTCTGGCCGCCTTTGAGCGCCCTGAGGCCCGCCGCCTGGATCGCCGGGCCGTCGGCCATCGGGTCGGAAAACGGCATGCCGAGCTCGATGACGTCGGAGCCGGCGCCGGGCAGCGCCTTCATGATCGACAGCGAGGTTGCATAGTCGGGGTCGCCACCCATGAAATAGGTGACGAGCGCCGGGCGGCCCTCGGCCTTGAGCTTCGCCATGCGGCGGTCGATGCGGGTTGTCATGTCAGGCCCTTTGGACGAATTTTGTTCATAATCAACTCCCAAGTCGAACGGTCCAAAGGGCCTAGATCTCCATGCCCAGCATCGAGGCCACCGTGTGGACGTCCTTGTCGCCACGGCCGGACAGATTGACGATGACGATCTGGTCCTTGTCCATGGCGGGCACGATCTTGACCGCATGGGCGATGGCGTGCGCGGATTCCAGCGCCGGGATAATGCCTTCGACGCGCGTCGTCAGCTTGAAGGCTTCGAGCGCCTCGTCGTCAAGGATCGGCACATATTCGACACGGCCGGAGTCGCGCAGCCACGAATGCTCCGGGCCGACGCCGGGATAATCGAGGCCGGCCGAAATCGAATGGCCGTCCATGATCTGGCCGTCGGCATTCTGCAGGAGATAGGTGCGGTTGCCGTGCAGCACACCGGGGGAGCCGGCATTCATCGAGGCGCAATGCTCGATGCCGTCGAGGCCGCGCCCGCCGGCTTCGATGCCGATGATACGAACCTCCTTGTCATCGAGGAAGGGATGGAACATGCCGATGGCGTTGGACCCGCCGCCGACGGCGGCGATGATGGTGTCGGGCAGCCGCCCTTCCTGTTCGAGGATCTGCGCGCGCGCCTCGGTTCCGATTACCGACTGGAAATCGCGCACCAGTTCGGGATAGGGGTGCGGACCGGCGGCGGTGCCGATCAAATAATAGGTGTCCTCGACATTGGTCACCCAATCACGAAGGGCTTCGTTCATGGCGTCCTTCAGCGTACCGTGACCGGCGGTAACGGGCCGCACTTCGGCGCCGAGCAGCTTCATGCGGAAGACGTTGGGACTCTGGCGGGCGACGTCTGTCGCGCCCATATAGACGACGCAGGGAAAGCCGAAGCGGGCGGCGACCGTGGCGGACGCCACGCCATGCTGGCCGGCACCGGTCTCCGCGATGATGCGCTTCTTGCCCATGCGCTTGGCCAGCAGGATCTGTCCGAGGCAGTTGTTGATCTTGTGCGAACCGGTGTGGTTCAAATCCTCGCGCTTAAAATAGACTTTCGCGCCGCCCCCGAGGCCCTTCGCCGAGGAAACCTCACGAAGATGTCTGGTCAGGCCCTCGGCGAAGTAGAGCTTCGACGGCCGGCCGGCATAATGGGTCGAAAGACCGGTCAGTTCAGCCCTGAAATCCGGATCGTTCTTGACCTCGTTCCAGTTTTTCTCCAGGTCGAGGATCAGCGGCATCAGCGTTTCGGCAACGAACCGACCGCCGAAAATGCCGAACATGCCCTGTTCGTCGGGTCCGGTGCGGAAGGAATTGGGTGTCGCCGGCTTGTTCATCGCCGATCTCCTGCATCTTGATTGGGAGTACGCTCAGGCGGCGCGATCATCGCGTACTGCCCGGACGGCTCGGAAAAACTGTTCGATCAGCGCCGGATCCTTGACGCCCGGGGCGCTTTCCACGCCCGAGGNCTGCCCGGACGGCTCGGAAAAACTGTTCGATCAGCGCCGGATCCTTGACGCCCGGGGCGCTTTCCACGCCCGAGGAAATGTCTATCGCGGGCGGATTGGCAAGCCGAAGGGCATCGCCGATGTTGGCGGCGTTGAGCCCACCGGAAAGCATGTAATCGATCCCGGCGTCAAGGCCGGCGAGAATGCGCCAGTCGAAGACGACGCCATTGCCGCCCGGCAGCTCCGAGCCCTTTGGCGGCTTGGCGTCGAACAGGAACCGGTCGGCGATGCCGACAAACGGCTTTATCCGTTCGAGATCGGCGGCCTCGCTGAGCGGCAACGCTTTCATCACCGGCAGCCCATGGCGGGCTTTCAGTTCAGCCACTCGCTCGGGGGTTTCGGAGCCGTGCAGTTGCAGCATGTCGGGCTGCAGCTTTTCGACGATTTCGTCGAGGAAGGCGTCTCTGGCATCGACGGTGACGGCGACCGCCAAGGCCTTGCCACGAGCCGCTTCGCGCAGACGGCCGGCTTCGGCCGGCTCAACATAACGCGGGCTTTTTGGAAAGAAGATGAACCCGACATGGCTGGCGCCGCCGGCCAGGGCCGCGGCCATTGCCTGGTCGGTCTTCAAGCCGCAGATCTTGATGTCGAGCGCCATGGCGCGGAATTGGCACGAAAAGCGCCAAGAGTCGAGAAAAAGCATGCTGTTTGCCGGCAAGGCCAAAGGCGCTACCTATGGATGGACAGCATGCAAGGCGGGAGCACAGCCATGGACGACCAGACCGTTGCCGAACTGAAGCAAAAGATCGCGCAGGCGCGTGAGGTCATAGCGCACCTCATGGACAGGGCCGCCTTCAACGGCGCCGAGGCGCATCGGGCGCTGGATTATTTCGGCGGCGAAGCTTTCGATCGGAACTTTCTACCCTGGCCGCAGCATGCTGACGAAGGGTTGCGGCCGGATGAGCTCAATGCGGCGAATGATGACTGAGGCGCCCTACTCGAACACAATCGCCTGCAGGGCGCCGCCATTGCGCTTCAGCCAGTCCTTGCAGCGGTCGGTGTCGGGGCAGAGCTTTTCGCACAGTTTCCAGAATTTCGGCCCGTGGTTCATCTCCTTGAGATGCGCCACCTCATGCGCGACGAGGTAATTTATGACAGGCTGCGGCGCCATCATGATGCGCCAGGAAAAGGACAGATTGCCTTCCGAAGTGCAGGAGCCCCAGCGGCTGGAGGTGTCCTTGTAGCGGATCGCCTTGGCGCGCTTGCCAAGCGCCTCCGTATGCCTGACGACCAGCTTCTCGATCTCCTTCTTGGCCTCGCGCTTCAAAAAATCGGCAATGCGGCGCGGCAGATGGATGCGGTCGCCATGCACGATCAGCAGCGGGCCGCGGTCGTCGCGCGATATGGTGACAGTGCCTCGCTTTGACGGCTCATGCACGATACGGTGGGCCACGCCGCGTACCGGAATCCTTATGCCCGGACGCACCTGCGGCCGCGTCGGCACCTTGGCCAGCCGCTGTTCCAGCCAGTCCTGGTGGCGGTCGAGGAACCTGTCCACTTCGCCGCGGCGCAGGCCCGGCGGCACGGTGATGCGCAGGCCCTGTCCGCCGGACTCGATGCGCAGGGTCAGACGCTTTGCCCTGGCGCTCTCGACGATCTTGAGCGGCAGCGTGCGGCCGGCGACACAATATTCCCGCTCCACGACAGGCGTGGGTTTGGGCTTTGTCAGATTGCGGAAGAACCCGATGGTCATGGCGGGACGATACGCGATTCGAGGCGAACGAATAGAACCAAAAAGAAACGGCGCCGCTCGCGCGACGCCGTCATCATACCTTGGCCCTGTCGCCGGGCTTCAGTCGTCGAGCAGGTTCGAGCCTTTGCCACGCTTGGTGGGGGCCGCTCCGGTGCTCGGATCGGCCTTGGTGCTCGGATCGGTCTTGGCCGGCGCGGTCGACTTGTTGCGGTTGGCCATGAACCGGTCGAACTCGTCCTGATCCTTGGCGCGGCGCAATTCGCGGGCATACTCGTCGAACTGCGTCAGCATCTCGTCGAGCTTGCGGCGCTCTTCGTCCAGGCGCTCAAGCTCCTTTTCGCGCCAGTCGTCGAAAGCGACGTTGCCGGTGCGGGCGGAGCCGTTGCCCCAGCGCGTGGCCTTGTCGGAGCCACGGCGACAACCGGCGAAGATGCCGTCGGTCGCGCGGTTGACGTCACGCTTGAAGCCCTCGAGCCGGTCGCCCCAGATGATGTAGGCGAGCATGGCGAAGCCGAGCGGCCAGAACACCATGAAACCGATCACCATCAACGCGATGGTCGCCGGCGTCCAGGCCGGGCGGATCAATGCAGATGTGTTCATTTTCTCCCATTCCTTCGGTTGGAGACAGCCAGAACCGGCTGCGTGGAATCGAAATGGGAAGGCGAAAACGGCGATTCAAGACAATGTCCGCCAAAACCGAACAAGGGCCTGAAATGATTATCGCTTTTTGAGCATATCGAGGAAAAGCACGACCAACCCGGCGATCAGGCCCCAAAATGCGGCGCCGACACCGAACAGCGTCAGCCCGGAGGCGGTGACGACGAAGGTGACGGTTGCGGCCATGCGCTCGCCCTCGTCCTTGAGCGCGATCGCCAGCGCGTTGGCGAGCGATCCCATCAGCGCAAGTCCCGCCACCAGCACGATCAGGCTCTGCGGCAGGACGGCGAAGATCGCCACCAGCGAAGCGCCGAAGATGGCGAAGACGAGGTAGGCAAGCGCGTAGAACGGCCCGGTCTTCCAGCGCTCGGCGGGATCGGGATGGACTTCAGGCCCGGTGCAGATGGCCGCCGAGATCGCCGCCAGATTGGTGGTTCCGGCACCGAATGGTGCCGACAGGAGCGAAAACAGGCCAGTGACGCCGATCAGCGGGCCAGGTTCGGGGTGGTAGCCGGCCGCCCGCAGTACCGCGAGCCCCGACAGGTTCTGCGAAGCCATGGTGACGAGGTAGAGCGGCAGCGCCAGGCCGATGATCGCCTTGGCGGTGAAATGGGGAGCGATAACCGTCAGTGTCGATAGTTCGGGCGCGGGCAGGCCGCCGACACGGCCCGTGAGGAAGGCGGCAAGGCCACCGCCAACCAGCACCGCCAGCACCGACAGCGCCGGATTGAACAGCCGGATGACGAAGAATGCCGCGATCAGCGGCAAGATGAGCCAAGGGTCCGCCGGAATAGCCTTCATGGCATTGACGGCGAAGGTGACGACGATGCCGGCCAGCATGCCGGAGGCGACCGAAGCCGGTATTCTCGATATCAGCCGGGTGAGCGGCCCAAACAGGCCGGTCGCGACCAGCAGCACGCCCGTGACGATATAGGCGCCGACGGCCTCGCCCATCGAAAAGCCGCTCGAGGCGGCGACCAGTGCAAGGCCCGGCGTCGACCAGGCGGTGATGACAGGCATTTTCGTGCGCCATGACAGCCACAGGCACTCGGCGGTCATGGCCAGGCAGATCGCCGTCACACCGCTCGCAGTCTCGACCTGCGTCGCGCCGACTGCCTTGGCGGCGGCAATGACGATGGCCAGCGTGCCGCCGAAACCGACGATGGCCGCGACGAAAGCGGAGATCGGGATGGACAGGCGCATCGTCACTGGCCTCGCTTGGCCAGGTCGCCGACCGCCCGCACCAGCATGTCGAGATCCTGGGGCCGCGACAGGCGATGGTCACCATCGGGGATCAGCGACAGCGTTACATCGTCGGCAGGCAGCAGGCTGACCAGCCTCAAGGCGTGGCTCGACGGCACGTCCGCGTCGGCCAGCCCCTGCAAGATGTGAACCGGGCAATGCGTGTCGATCGGCCCGGCCATTACCCGGTTATTGCGCCCATCCTCGATCAGGGCGCGGGTGTAGACGTAAGGCTCGGCGGAATAATCCGAGGGTTCCGCGAAGAAGCCCTTTTCGGCGAGATCGCGCTTCTGCGCCTTGGTCAGCACCGGCTCGATCAGGTCGCTTGTAAAATCCGGCGCCGGGGCCAGCAGCACCAGGCCGACGACGGCTGCGTCGCCCGCCTTGCGCAATTCCTGTACCATGCGCAGCGCGATCCAGGCGCCCATCGACGAGCCGACCAGGATCTGATCGCCTTTGGCGAAATGCCGGAAGACGGCAAGGCTTTGCGCAAGCCATTTCGAGATCGTACCGTCGGCGAAGGCGCCACCGGATTCGCCATGGCCCGAATAATCGTGCCGCAGGAAGGCCCGGCCTTCAGTTGCCGCCCAGTCCGACAGCGTCTCGGCCTTCGTGCCCAGCATGTCCGACTTGTAGCCGCCGAGCCAGACGATGCCGGGCGTCGAGCCGTCTGAATGGCGCACCGCGATATCAGATCCGTCGACATCCAGAAAAACTGGAGCCAGAGAGGATGGGGGCGTGGCGATCATGGCTTTTCCTCAGGCCCGTCTTTTGGCCCGCGGCCCTTGTGGCACAGCCGGAGGCGTGGCGAAAAGTACTCGCGCTGTTTCTTTGTTTGGTGCAGGCCGGCGATCAGGGTGATTTTCTGTCAATGCTGTGCTATTGACTCCGCCCGCGCGCTCACCACATTGGCGCGTCCACGTATCAAGACGACAAATCCCGAACGAAACGGCCAAGGAGACCACGACCATTCGCAGACCTTTCAAAGCAGCGGCGCCGACCAAGGATGGGCCGCGCTCCAATCGTGACATCCGGGTTCCCCGGGTCCAGCTTATCGACGCCGACGGCCAGAATCGCGGCGATATTTCCATCAACGACGCATTGCTGCTCGCCGAAGAGGCCGGGCTCGATCTCGTCGAAATATCGCCCAACGCGGTCCCCCCCGTCGTAAAAATCCTCGATCTCGGCAAGTTGAAATACGCCAACCAGAAGAAGGCGGCCGAGGCGCGCAAGAACCAGAAGGTCATCGAGATCAAGGAGATCAAGATGCGCCCGAACATCGACAGCCATGACTACGAGACCAAGATGAAGGCGGTGCGCCGCTTCTTCGAGGAAGGCGACAAGGTCAAGTTGACGCTGCGCTTCCGCGGCCGCGAGATGGCGCATATGGAACTCGGCATGCAGCTTCTGAACAAGGTGCGCGAGGAGGTGGCGACCATTGCCAAGGTGGAAGCCGAGCCGAAGCTCGAAGGCCGCCAGATGATGATGGTGCTGGCCCCGCGCTAAAGTTTGCGGAACCCACGTGGATCACGATGACGTCAGGCCCGGACATCGCGCTCTAAATCCGCCCGAATTGTGCTACAGGGCGTCCCGGCGATCGGCGGGACGCTCTATTTCTTAGCTCAAAGCCGCGATCGCCGGCAAAGCTCTTCGACGATCGGATCCCGCATGGCCAACGAAAAGGTTTTGGACGTCAAGGACGTCAAACACGGGCTGGGCAACTACCAGCAGATGCGCCGGCTGGTGCTTGCCGTGCTCGTCCTGGTGCTGTTTCTGGCGCTGCTGTTCGGCCAGTCGACCTTCCCGCCGGACACGCCGGTGCACGAAACGATCGAGATGTTCGGCGTGCTCTTGATTTTCCTCGGCATCGTCGGGCGCCTCTGGGCGACGCTCTATATAGGCGGGCGCAAATCCTCCGAGGTGGTGACCGGCGGCCCCTATTCGATCACCCGCAACCCGCTCTACGTGTTCTCGACCGTCGCCGCCGCCGGTGTCGGCGCGCAGATCGGCTCGTTCTCCGGCATCATCCTTTTCGCGGTTCTGTGCGCCGGCGCCTTCCATATCGTCATCCTGCGCGAGGAGAAATTCCTCAAGGAAGCGCTCGGTGTAACCTATGCCGCCTATCTGGCACGCGTGCCGCGCTTCTTCCCCAAGCTTTCGCTCTACGAGGAAGGCGACACCGGCAGCTTCAAGCCGCGCCTGCTTTTGACCACACTGCTCGACGGGCTGGTGTTCCTGATCGCGCTGCCGGCCTTCGAACTGATCGACGGCGCGCAATTGTCGGGCATGCTGCCGGTCTGGTTTAGGCTGCCGTGACCGGGGACAGTGCGTCCAGGGTGCCGAGGTGTTGCGCCCGCGCCATCTTTGATCTATAGCACCGCCGTTCCAAGAAAACCGCCCGGCAGGGCATGCCGTGGCGGTTTCATTTGCTTTTCGGGCTTTGGTCGGCCCGGAGCGACAAGAAGCGCGATCGTGCGCCAACAATACGGAGTAGCAAAATGCCCAAGATGAAGACCAAATCGGCCGCCAAGAAGCGGTTCAAGATCACAGGTACGGGTAAAGTCCTGTCGGCTGCGGCCGGCAAGCGTCACGGCATGATCAAGCGTTCCAACAAGTTCATTCGAAATGCCCGCGGCACGATGGTTCTGGCTGAACCGGATGGCAAGAAGGTCATCAAGAATTTTCTTCCGAACGGCCTTTAAGTTTTTAAGGAGATCATGACATGGCACGCGTAAAAAGAGGCGTCACCTCGCACGCCAAGCACAAGAAGGTCCTGAAAGCCGCGAAAGGCTTCTACGGCCGCCGCAAGAACACCATCCGCATCGCCAAGCAGGCGGTGGAAAAGTCGCTGCAGTACGCTTACCGCGACCGCAAGAACCGCAAGCGCTCGTTCCGCGCGCTGTGGATCCAGCGCATCAACGCGGCGACGCACGAGCATGGCCTGACCTATGGCCGCTTCATCGACGGCTTGAACAAGGCCGGCATCGAGATCGATCGCAAGATCCTGTCCGACATGGCCATCCACGAGCCGCAGGCTTTCGCCGCCCTGGTGGCCAAGGCCAAGGTCGCGCTCGAATATCTGAAGAACACCACGCCGAATGCTTTTGAAAGCGCTGTCGCCTAAGACCAGCGCTTCCCAAACATTCGCAATTCTGATTATGGGGAACCCGCGCTGGCACGGCTGGCGCGGGTTTTTCTTATGCCTGATGTAACCAAAATGGCGACAGACGAACCAATATGGTGTCGATCGCCGATGGAGAGAGCTTCGCCGTGAACGCCACCGCTGGAAATCTTGAAGCCCTGGAAGATTCGCTTCTGGCCGACATCGCATCGGCCGTCGACGAGCCGGCCATCGAGGCCGTGCGCATCGCTGCCTTCGGCAAGAAGGGCACCGTGTCCGAGATGCTGAAAACGCTTGGCGCGATGAGCGCCGAGGACCGGCAGGTGAAGGGCCCGGCCATCAACGGCCTCAAGAACCGTGTCACCGAGGCGCTGACGGCCCGCAAGGCTGAACTGAAGGATGTGGCGATCGCCGCCCGTCTGGCGGCCGAGAAGGTCGACGTGACGCTGCCGGTGCGGCAGTCACCGGCCGAGCGCGGCCGCATCCATCCGATCAGCCAGGTCATCGACGAGATCGCCGCGATCTTCGGCGATCTCGGCTTCGCCATCGCCGAAGGTCCCGATATCGAGACCGACTACTATAATTTCACCGCGCTGAATTTCCCGGAAGGCCATCCGGCGCGCGAGATGCACGACACGTTCTTCTTCCAGCCGGACGAGAAGGGCGAGCGCAAGCTTTTGCGCACTCACACCTCGCCGGTGCAGATCCGCACCATGGAGAAGCAGAAGCCGCCGATCCGCATCGTCATTCCGGGCAAGACCTATCGCCAGGATTCCGACGCCACCCACTCGCCGATGTTCCATCAGGTCGAGGGGCTGGTGATCGACAAATCGGCCAACGTCGCCAACATGAAGTGGGTGCTGGAAGAGTTCTGCAAGGCCTTCTTCGAAGTGCAGCAGCTCAAGATGCGCTTTCGCCCGTCCTTCTTCCCGTTCACCGAGCCAAGCCTCGAGGTCGATATCCAGTGCGACCGCTCGCGGCCCGGCGAAGTGCGCTTCGGCGAAGGCTCCGACTGGTTGGAGATCCTCGGCTGCGGCATGGTGCACCCCAACGTGCTGCGCGCCGGCGGGCTCGATCCCGACGAGTATCAGGGCTTTGCCTGGGGCATGGGCATCGACCGCATCGCCATGCTGAAATACGGCATGCCCGACCTGCGCGCCTTCTTCGACGCCGACGTCCGCTGGCTATCGCATTACGGCTTCCGGCCGCTCGACATGCCGACGCTGTTCGGAGGCCTGAGCGCGTGACCGTCCTGAAGACTCCTGCTGCCAGCTATTACGGAACAGCCCAATGAAATTCACCCTCTCCTGGCTCAAGGATCACCTTGAAACCGACGCCACGCTTGACGAGATCGTCGAGCGGCTGACCTCGATCGGCCTCGAGGTCGAGCATGTCGACGATAAGGCGGGGCTGAAACCCTTCGTTATCGCGAAGGTGCTGACGGCGGTGCAGCACCCCGATGCCGACCGGCTGCGGGTGCTGACCGTCGATACCGGCGACGGCAAGCCGCCTGTGCAAGTGGTGTGTGGCGCGCCGAACGCCCGGGCCGGCCTGATCGGCGCCTTTGCCGCGCCCGGCACCTATGTGCCCGGCATCGACGTGACGCTGACGGTCGGCAAGATCCGAGGCGTCGAAAGCCATGGCATGATGTGTTCCGAGCGCGAGTTGGAACTGTCCGACGAGCATAATGGTATCATCGACCTGCCCGAGGATGCGCCGGTCGGCACCAGCTTTGCGTCCTATGCGCATCTCGACGATCCGGTCATCGAGATCAATCTGACGCCGAACCGGCCCGATGCCACCAGCGTCTACGGCATCGCGCGGGATCTGGCGGCGAGCGGGCTTGGCCGCCTTGTCGGCGGGGCGATCATGCCGCATGTCGGCAACGGCATGTGCCCGGTGAAAGTGACCATCGAAGCGCCGGAGCTTTGCCCCGGCTTCGCACTCAGGCTGGTCAAGGATGTCAGGAATGGCCCGTCGCCGAAATGGCTTCAGCAGCGGCTGATCGCCATTGGGCTGAGGCCGATCAGCGCGCTGGTCGACATCACCAATTACGTCACCTTCGACCGCGGACGGCCGCTGCATGTCTTCGATGCCGCCAAGGTCGCCGGCAACCTCGTGGTGCGCCGCGCCCGCGACGGTGAAAAGGTGCATGCGCTCGACGGGCGCGAATACACGCTGACGCCGGAGATGTGCGTGATCGCGGACGACAATGGCGTCGAGTCCATTGCCGGCATCATGGGTGGCGAACACTCCGGCTGTGACGAGAACACGACGAACGTGCTGATCGAATCCGCTCTTTGGGACCCGATCACCACGGCCCGCACCGGCCGCACGCTCGGCATCATCACCGACGCGCGCTATCGCTTCGAGCGCGGTGTCGACCCTGAATTCATGGTGCCGGGCCTCGAACTGGCGACCAAGCTGGTGATCGATTTCTGCGGCGGCACGCCGACCGAGACCGAGGTGGCCGGCTATGCCGGACATCAACCCAAAATCGTTTCCCTTCCGTTGTCGGAAGTGAAGCGGCTGACCGGTATCGAGGTGCCGAAGGCGGAGAGCCTCGACATCCTGTCGCGTCTGGGCTTCCACGCGCAGGGATCGGGCGACGTCGTCGACGTCACGGTCCCCTCCTGGCGCCCCGATGTCGACGGCAAGGCCGATCTGGTCGAGGAGATCATGCGCATCCATGGCGTCGACAACATCGCCCCGCAGCCGCTCGGCGCGCATGACGTGGTCAACGGCAAGATCCTGACGACGCTGCAGATCCGCACGCGTGCCGCCAAGCGTTCGCTTGCCGTGCGCGGCATGATGGAGGCCGTTACCTGGTCGTTCATCCCGGCCAAACACGCCGAACTCTTCGGCGGCGGCCAGACGGCGCTGAAGCTTGCCAACCCGATCGCCGCCGACATGTCCGACATGCGGCCCTCGCTGCTGCCGGGGCTGATTTCGGCCGCGCAGCGCAACGCCGACAAGGGCATTGGCGACGTGGCGCTGTTCGAGGTCTCGGGCACCTATGAGGGCGACGGCGCCGACCAGCAGCGGCGCGTCGCCGCCGGCGTGCGTCGCGGCACGGCAAAGCTCGACGGCTCCGGCCGCAACTGGGCCGGCAATTCGGGCCCGGTCGGCGTATTCGACGCCAAGGCCGACGCGATCGCCGCGCTCGAAGCCTGCGGTGCGCCGGTCGACCGGCTGCAGATCGAGGCGGGCGGCCCGGCCTGGTACCATCCCGGCCGTTCCGGAACGATCAAGCTCGGTCCGAAGACCGTACTTGGCACATTCGGCGAGTTCCATCCGAAGACGCTGGAAGGGCTCGATGTCTCGGGGCCGCTCTGCGGCTTCGAGGTGTTCGTCGACGCCGTGCCGGAGCCGAAGGCCAAGCCTACCAAGACCAAGCCCAGACTGGACCTGTCCGCCTTCCAGGCGGTGAAGCGCGACTTCGCCTTCGTCGTCGACAAAGCGGTCGAGGCCGGCACGCTGGTACGTGCCNGTTCCATCCGAAGACGCTGGAAGGGCTCGATGTCTCGGGGCCGCTCTGCGGCTTCGAGGTGTTCGTCGATGCCGTGCCGGAGCCGAAGGCCAAGCCTACCAAGACCAAGCCCAGACTGGACCTATCTGCCTTCCAGGCGGTGAAGCGCGACTTCGCCTTCGTCGTCGACAAAGCGGTCGAGGCCGGCACGCTGGTACGTGCCGCGCTCGCCGCCGACAAGAAGCTGATCACTGCTGTCTCGGTCTTCGACGTGTTCGAAGGCGCGTCGCTGGGCGAAGGCAAGAAGTCGATCGCCATCGAAGTGTCGATCCAGCCGACCGAGAAGACGCTGACCGACGAGGATTTCGAGGCGCTGGCCAAGCGCATCGTCGAGAATGTCGGCAAGCAGACTGGCGGCGTGTTGCGCGGCTGAGACTTGCGAGGGAATGGCGAATCGCTCTCCAAGGGGCGATGGACCATCTGCGCTATTCTGGGCTCTCCTTCGAGAAACAGCGTACGGCTTTTCTCGGCATCGTCGCTGCCGACCCGCTGCTGGCCGAAACGCTGGCGAGGGTCGGCATGCTTGCGCTGCCGGATTGGCTGGTGGTTTCCGGCGTGCTTTACAACAGCGTCTGGAACCACCTGACCGGCAAGCCATCCGGCTACGGCATCAAGGATGTCGACCTGTTTTATTTCGACGACTCCGACCTGTCCTACGAGGCCGAAGACGCGGTGATCCAACGGGCGGCCAGGCATTTCGAAGGATTGCCGCTGCCGGTCGAGGTGCGCAACCAGGCGCGAGTGCACCTGTGGTATCCGCAAAAGTTCGGCCGGCCCTGCCCGCGCTATGCGAGTGCCAGTGAATCCGTCAGCTATTTTGCCTCGAAGACCCATGCGGTCGGGGTTCGATACGATGCGGACGGGCAGCTGGACCTCGTGGCGCCGTTCGGGCTCGACGATCTCTTCTCGTTTCGAATTACGCCCAGCCGGCTGATGGACAACCGGAAAACGCATGAGGAGAAGGGCGCGCGAGCGCGGGCGTATTGGCCGGAGATTACGGTGGTGCCGTGGTAGCAAATTTGAGATGTCGGCGGGCCAGCGCGTCCAACTGTCTATGCCATGCGACAAAAGCGGCGCCGAAGCGCCGCTTTTCAGCTTGTGTGCTCACCCATTCACCAGCGCCAGCAATTCTTCGGTATAGCGCTTGCCCATTACCTTGTCGGGGGACAGCGCATCGCCGATCGTCGCGACCTCTGCCGCGCTCATCACTATGTCAGCCGCCGCCGTATTCTGCTCCAAATGGCGGATTTGTCGCGCACCCGGGATCGGCACGATGAAGTCGCCTTGGTGCAGCACCCAGGCCAGCGCCAGCTGCGCCGAGGNCTCCAAATGGCGGATTTTTCGCGCACCCGGGATCGGCACGATGAAGTCGCCTTGGTGCAGCACCCAGGCCAGCGCCAGCTGCGCCGAGGTGACGCCCTTCTCCACCGCCATCCTTTCCAGCGTGGCGATCACCTTGGCATTGGCTTCCATGGCGTCGGCCTGGAAGCGCGGCAAGGTGCGGCGCCAATCGTCGTCGCTCAGGGTCTCCGGCTTTGCGATGGTGCCGGTGAGCAGGCCGCGGCCGAGCGGGCTGTAGGGCACGAAGCCAATGCCCAACTCCCGGCAGACGGCGAATATCTCGTCTTCCGGGTCGCGGCTCCACAGCGAATATTCGCTCTGCACCGCGGCGATCGGGTGCACGGCGTGTGCCCGGCGGATGGTGCCGGCACTCGCCTCCGACAGGCCAAGCGCCCGCACCTTGCCCTCGCGCACCAGCTCGGCCATGGCGCCGACCGTATCCTCGATCGGCACCTCCGGGTCGACGCGGTGCTGGTAGTAGAGGTCGATGACATCGGTTCCGAGCCGCTTCAACGACGCCTCGGCGACAGATCGGAAGAGCGTCGTGTAGGGANCGAACCGATCTCAGCGCCTTGCCCAGCAGGATCTCGTTTTCGAAGGGGCCGTAGACCTCGGCCGTGTCGAAGAAGTTGACACCGATCTCGACGGCGCGGTGCAAGGTAGCGATCGCCTCGGCTTCCGGCTGGCCGCCATAGGCAAAGCTCATGCCCATGCAACCGAGGCCGACCGGGAAGACTTCAAGTTCAGTTCCTAGCTTGCGGGTTTTCATCGCGCATCTCCTTGTTGTGATGCCCAGGAAATAACGCCTTGCCGCCCGTTCGATAATCGGCTCTTCTTCGTACGGGTCATTCCATGAAATAGATCAATGAACCGAGCACATCTCTCACAGCTTGCGGTGCTGGCGACCGTTGCCCAATGCGGCAGTTTTCGCGGCGCGGCCAGGGAACTGGCGATAGCTCCCTCCGCGGTGAGCCACGCGGTCTCCAGCCTGGAGGCACGGCTTGGCGTGCGCCTTTTGGCGCGCAGCACGCGCAGTGTCGCTCCGACCGAGGAAGGCGCGCAATTGCTGGAGCGATTGCGCCCGGCGCTTTCCGAGATCGACCTGGCGCTGGAGACGGCCGTTGAGGCCCGCGACCGGCCCGCCGGGAACTTGCGGCTCAGCGTGCCGCGCACGTCAGCGCATCTGGTGCTGACGCCACGGCTCAGCGCCTTTGCGTCAGCCTATCCCGACATCGTGCTGGAGATCATCATCGAGGATCGCTTCACCGACGTGGTGGCAGGCGGTTTCGATGCTGGTGTCAGGCTCGGCGAGAGCCTGCAGCGCGACATGATCGCGGTCCGCATCGGGCCGGACATTCGCGGCGCGGTGGTGGGCGCCCCATCCTATTTCGAGGCCATGCCCCGGCCGCGCCATCCGCGCGACCTCGCCGAGCATCGCTGCATCCGCTTCCGCTTCTCCAGCGGCATTCTCTACCGCTGGGAATTCGAAAAGGACGGCGAGGAGGTCGAGATCGCGGTGCAAGGGCCGCTGATCCTCGACGAGGACCATCTGATCGCTCAGGCCGCGGTCGACGGCGCCGGGCTCGCCTTCGTTTTCGAGGACTATGTCCGCGCGCCGCTTGCCGACGGACGGCTGATCCGCGTGCTGGAGGACTGGTGCCCACCCTTCGACGGATTCTTCGTCTATTACCCGAGCCGCCGCCAGATGCGGCCGGCGCTGAGGGCTTTCGTCGATTTCTTCAAGGTGAGCGGGTAGGCAACTCTCCTCCTCGTCGGCAAGGGGAAGAAAGCTGACCGCGCCAACGTTCGCCTCGCATGCAGGCTTCAATCACCAACACCGCGACCCGCTATGGATGGGCAACCATCGTCCTCCACTGGCTGATCGGGATTATTTTCATCGGCCAGTTCATGCTCGGCTTCGTTATGGTCAGGACCCCGAGCCAACGCACGGCCTTCGAATTGATCCAGCTGCACAAATCCCTGGGCTTTCTGCTGCTTGGGCTCATCATCCTGCGTATCGCCTGGCGGCTCGGCAATGCGGCACCGCCCTTGCCGCCTTCTGTCGGCGCCCTGGAGCGCCGCTCGGCGCCGCTGGCGCATCTGGCGCTCTATGCCTTCCAGATCGCCCTGCCCCTGTCAGGCTGGGCGCTGGTGTCGGTCTCGACGCTGGAGATTCCCAGCATGCCGTTCAACCTGTTCGTGATGCCTAACCTGCCGCTCGCCGAATCCGATGCCGCCGAAAGCTTTTGGACGTCGGCACACTGGTATCTCGCCTATGCCGGCGCGGCGCTTGTCGCCCTGCATGTCGCGGCGGCCCTGCGCCACCATTTCCTGCTTCGCGACGGGGTGCTCACGCGTATGATCACGCCTTCGTCAACCGGGGAATAGAACGCGCCTTGGTCTCGTTTGTGGGGTGAGGACGCCAGAGAGCGCTGCCTCCTAACAAGGAACACCCCAATGCGTGCGCGAATCCTTGGATTGGCGGCTGCCGCCGCCTGCCTGGCCATGCCTGTTTACGCGGCGGTCGTGCTCGGCGATGCCGCCGGCAGCTATACAATCAGCCAAACTGGGTCCGCGATCCGCTTCACCATCGGCAAGGCCGGGGGAGGCGGGTTCGACGGCGCCTTTGCCCGTTTCAAGGGCATGATCCGCATCGACAACAATGATGTCAGCCGTTCGAAGGTCGACCTCACCATCTATCCCGAGAGCGTCGGCACCGGCCAAGGCCGCATCGATGCGTTCCTGCGCTCCGACGCGGTGTTCGACGCCGCCAACAGTCCCGAAATCCAGTTCCGCTCGACCAGTGTGACCCGCACCGGCGACACGTCGGCCCTTGTCTCCGGCAGGCTGACGGCGCGCGGCAAGACGTTTCCGGAAAAATTCACCGCCGAGCTCGACGGGTTGAAGGGCGGGACGATCAAATTCCATGTCACCGGCAAGGTGCTGCGCTCGCGTTACGGCATGGATGTCGGCACGCCGCTGTATTCCAACGTCGTCGATTTCGACATGACGCTGACCGGGAAAAGGGGCTAGCGCGCGGCTGAGGTACCTGTGTCCCTGCCCGCTTTCATGGGCGAGGAACCGAGCGACCCGCATTGGCTTTTCCGCCGATTTCAGGCAAACCTCATTGCCTGTAATCGACATGGAGAAGCGTGATGTTCCGATGGGGTGTGTTGTCGACGGCCAAGATCGGCCGCGAGCAGCTGTTGCCGGCAATCGTCGAAGCGGAGAACGGCGTCCTGTCGGCGATCGCCAGCCGCGACCTGTCGAAAGCCAAGGCATTGGGCGACCGCTTTGGCGCGCGCCATGCCTTCGGCTCCTATGAGGAGTTGCTCGCTTCCAACGAGGTTGACGGCGTCTACATCCCGTTGCCGACTTCGCAGCATGTCGAATGGACTGAAAAAGCCATCGAAGCAGGCAAGCATGTGTTGGTTGAAAAGCCGCTGGCACTCGATGCCAAGGACATCGCCCCCCTCATCAAGCTGCGCGACCAGAAGAAGGTGCTGGTGTGCGAAGCCTTCATGGTCATCTACCATCCGCAATGGATCAAGGTGCGTGATCTCATCGCCAGCGGCGCCATCGGCCGGCTGCGCCATGTGCAGGGCGCCTTCTCCTACTACAATGTCGACCCCAACAACATGCGCAACAAGCTCGATCTCGGCGGCGGCGCGCTGCCCGATATCGGCGTCTACCCGACCGTGTCGACGCGCTTTTCGACCGGCAAGGAGCCGCTGCGCGTACAGGCGACGATCGAGCGCGATAAGACATTCGGCACCGACATCTATTCATCGATCCGCGCCGATTTCGGCGATTTCGAACTGTCCTTCTACCTGTCGACGCAGATGGCGGCGCGCCAGGTGATGGTGTTCCACGGCGAGAAGGGTTTCATCGAACTGTTCTCGCCCTTCAATGCCGGGCTCTACGACCATCACCGCGTCGAGTTGCACAACCAGAACCACACCGAGGCGCAGGTGTTCCGCTTTCCCGGCACGCAGCAATACCGGCTGGAAGTCGAGACCTTCGCGCGGGCAGCACTTGGCGGCAAGGAGCGGGTGTTCACGCTGGAGGAATCCGTGCTCAACCAGAAAGTCATCGACGCCATCTTCCGCGCCGGCGACACAGGCGGCTGGGAAACCGTCTGAAACCCGCCTTACATAGCCGGCTAATTCTGGGGAAGAAAAATGGCTGACGACGCGGATGTGATCATTGTCGGCGCCGGCCTTGCCGGACTGGTTGCCGCCGCCGAGCTTGCGGAAGCGGGCAAGAAAATCATCATCGTCGACCAGGAGCCGGAGCAATCGCTGGGCGGCCAGGCGTTCTGGTCATTCGGCGGGCTTTTCCTCGTCGATTCACAGGAGCAGCGGCGCATGCGCATCCGCGACTCCCATGACCTGGCGCTCGAGGACTGGATGGGCACCGCTGCTTTCGACCGGCCCGAAGACCACTGGCCACGCAAATGGGCCGAGGCCTATGTCGGCTTTGCCGCCGGCGAGAAGCGCTCCTGGCTGATCGAGCGCGGGCTTAAATTCTTTCCTGTCGTCGGCTGGGCCGAGCGCGGCGGCGGTAACGCCATCGGCCACGGCAATTCGGTGCCGCGCTTCCACATAGCCTGGGGCACCGGTCCTGGCGTGCTCGAACCTTTCGTGCTGCGCGTGCGCGAGGCGCAAAAGCGTGGATTGATCGACTTCAGGTTTCGTCACCGAGTCAATGCCCTGACACGGACGGGTGCGGCCGTGACCGGCGTACAGGGGGACATCCTGCAACCGAGTCCTGTCGAGCGCGGCCACAAGAGCCCGCGCGACGTCTCAGGCGATTTCGCGTTGCAAGCTCAGGCGGTGATCGTCGCCTCCGGCGGCATTGGCGCCAACCATCAGCTGGTGCGGGAAAACTGGCCCAAGCGGCTGGGCAACGCGCCGCAGCGCATGATCACCGGCGTGCCGGACCATGTCGATGGCCGCATGCTGGCCATATCAGAACAGGCCGGCGGCAAGCTCATCAACCGCGACCGCATGTGGCACTATGTCGAGGGCATCAAGAACTGGGCGCCCATCTGGACGGACCATGCGATCCGCATCCTGCCCGGCCCATCCTCGCTGTGGCTCGATGCCCGGGGAAAACGCCTGCCGGTGCCACTCTATCCTGGCTTCGACACGCTGGGCACGCTTAGCCACATCATGGGCACCGGCTTCGACTATTCCTGGTTCATCCTGACGAAAAAGATCATCCAGAAGGAATTCGCGCTGTCGGGCTCGGAGCAGAACCCGGATCTGACCGGAAAAAGCTGGCGCCAGGTACTCGGTCGCGCCACGTCGGGCATCCCGGCTCCGGTCAAGGCGTTCATGGAAAAGGGCGAGGACTTCATCGTCGAGTCCGATCTCTCGAAGCTGGTCGCGCGCATGAACGCGCTGGCCGGCGGCGAACCGCTGCTAGACGTCGCAACGGTCGAGCGCGAGATTCGCGCCCGCGACATGCAACTCGACAATCCCTTCTCCAAGGACATGCAGGTCACCGCGTTGCGCGGCGCGCGCGCCTATCTTGGCGACCGCCTGATCCGCACGGCAAAGCCGCACAAGATGCTCGACCCGGCGAACGGTCCGCTGATCGCGGTGCGCCTCAACATCCTGACCCGCAAGACACTCGGCGGCCTGCAGACCGATCTCGACAGCCGCGTGCTCGATACCGACGGCCAGCCGGTGCCTGGCCTCTATGCGGTCGGTGAAGTGGCAGGCTTCGGCGGCGGCGGCGTGCATGGCTACGCTGCGCTCGAAGGCACGTTCCTGGGCGGCTGTATCTTCTCGGGCCGCAGCGCCGGCCGGGCGGCGGCACGCTCGGTGGGGTGAGACGGCAACGGCGCGTTGCCGGCACTTGGCTGAGCCGCTGCCATCGGCCGTGCAAACCAATAAACCGCAGCTTAGGAGATTTGGCGCGCCCGAAGAGATTCGAACTCCTGACCCCCAGATTCGTAGTCTGGTGCTCTATCCAGCTGAGCTACGGGCGCGCATCAGGCCATGTTTTCGACAGCCCCGCGATCCGGTCCGAAAGACCGGCCACGAATGTGTGCAGTTCCCTAACGACTGAATTTGCGAAAAGCAAGCCGATCCGGCAAAGTTTTGTCGCAAGCCTGTCATGCGGCGATGCCGGCGCCGATGCCGGCACTTCGAGCCGCTGTGACCGGCCTGATCCAGATGTTCGGGAACTGTTGAGGAAAGCGGCGGGTCAGGAAGGGGTAATCCCGGGAAACGGCACGGGGCCGTCAGGCCGGGCGGCGCAGGCTGCCACGGGCCTGGTCGAGCCGCACCGGCTGGTCGGGGATGGTGACGGCGAATGTGGTGCGCCCGCCGATCGATTCAACCAATTCCACCGTGCCGCCATGCGCCCTGATCAGTTCATGCGCGATCGCCAGGCCAAGGCCGGTGCCGCCGCTGCGCGCCGAGCCGCGGAAGGCCGCGAACAGGTTTTCGCGCGCCTTCGGCGGCAGGCCGGGGCCGGTATCAGTGACTGCGATCCGGCTGACGCTGCCCATGCGCTCGGCCGAGACCGCCAGCCGCCGCACCACGGCGCTTTCGGTATCGGCCGCCATCGCCTGCACCGAGTTGCGGCAAAGATTGGTGAGCACACGGAAGAGCTGGTCGGAATCGGCATCCACCTCGAACGCCATCTCGACGGCGTTGATGAACTCGATGCCCTGCTCGATGTCGAGCAGGCCGTGCACGTCCTCGACCAGTTGGCGCAGCCTAACTCTGCGGCGCGACGGCGGCGGCTCCTGCGTGCGGCCGTAATGAAGCACGCCCTCCGAATAGGAGACGGCGCGGTCGAGCGCGCGCAACAGTTTCGGCGCGAAGGCCTGCACGGTCGGATCCTTGATCAGGCGAAGGCGGTCCGACATTAGCTGGGCGGAGGCCAGGATGTTGCGCATGTCGTGGTTGATCTTCGACACGGCGAGACCGAGGTCGGCCAGATGCTTCTGCTCGGCCAGCATCTTTTGCAGCCGCTCCTGCATCTGCGACAGTTCGCGCTCGGCCACCCCGATCTCGTCGGAACGGGCGGCGGGGCGGATGATCCGTCCAGGGTCGTCGGGAGCTTCCGAGAAGGAGAGCATCGAGCGCGTCATGGTGCGGATCGGCCCGATCATGATCAGGTCGATCGCCGCATAGACCAGCATGGCCGTGAACAGCGAGATCAATAGCGAGACGAAAGCGACGTTGCGCGAATAGATGAGCATGGCTTTGCGGAGCGAGTAGTCCGGCATGATCAGCTCGAACTCCTTGTCACTGTCGCCGACGGGTCCGAAGACGCGCAGCATCCTGTCGCCACCGAAAAACAGCGTATCCAGCGCGCCGGTCATGCCCTTGACCATGCCGACGCTGGCGAGATCGATGTGTTCATCGACCTGCGGCGGCATGTCGGCCACCACCAGAAGCCGCGACACGCCGCCGTCGCGAACCGCGATCGCCTTGGCGCCGATCGCCATCAGCACGTCATTCTGGGCCGTACGCGACAGCGAGGTCGACTCGCCCTGCACCAGCACGATCGACACGGCTGCGGCCGTGCTCAGCCTCTCCTTGAGCCAGCTCAGCCGGTAGCTCGCGATCCAGGGCAGGAAGATGAGCACTTCGGCCAGCAGCACGAAAATGATGGTGAGCAGCAGCAGCTTCGTCGACAGACCGCGCGACAGTGGTACCGTGCGGACAGCGGCTGACGCCGGTCCGGTCCCTTCCCCTGCTTGGCTGGCTTCGCTCATGCGACTCGATCTTCACAATCACTTGATCAGCCAAGATTAGGCGATTACGGCTTTTTTGCCAATTTCTCCCTTGGTCGGAAAAATAGATGCTCCAAAACAGGTGCGTCCTTAGGGCGCCGACGCCGGATTGACTTCCAAAACCCTTCTTTCTATAAGCCCGCTCACGCTCGGGCCATTCGTCCCGGCGCGGTTTCGATCGCGCCAAAACCGGCCCGGCAAAGCTCCTGTTACAAAGTGACAGAATCAAGAAGGGCCGCACCCCGCGGTATTAAAACAAATGAAGCGTACCTACCAACCGTCCAAACTCGTCCGCAAACGCCGGCACGGCTTCCGTGCCCGCATGGCCACCAAGGGTGGCCGTGGCGTCGTCGCAGCTCGCCGCAACCGCGGCCGCAAGCGGCTCAGCGCCTGAGCGAGACGAGATCGTTGCCCGCAACCGGCAAGCCAGTGGGGCAAAATCCCGAGCGGCTTCTGAAACGCGCGGAATTCCTGGCCGTCCGTCGTGGTGAAAAGCGACGCGGACGGTTTTTCCTCGTCGAGGTCCTCGACCGCGGCGACGGCGGGGTGCCGCGCGTCGGCTACACCGTCACCAAGAAGGTCGGCAACGCCGTTGTGCGCAACCGCGTCAGGCGGCGGCTGAAAGAAGCCGTCCGCGTCCATGCCGCAGATGACATGGTGCCCGGCAATGATTATGTCATCGTCGGGCGCGACGATGCGCTGCGCGCCCCTTTCGGCCAGTTGAAGGCCGAACTCTCCCGCCGACTTCGCGGAACACGATAGGCCAAGGGCTCTCGATGGAAAACAACCGGAACTTCTTCATCACCATCGCCCTGTCGGTGCTGATCCTGGCGGTATGGCAGTACTTCTACGTGCTGCCGCGCAGCGAGGCGCAGCGCGAGGCCGCCAAGATCGAGCAGCAGCGCGTCGAGGAACAGAAGAAGGCGGCCGATGCGGCCAATCCGGGCGCATCGACACCGGCCCCAGGCACGACCGCCCCCGGCGCCATTCCCAACGCCCCCGGCGGTGACGTGGTTACCGTGGCCGGCCGCGATCAGGCGCTGGCGGCATCCAAGCGAGTCAAGATCGACACGCCGAGCCTTGAGGGCTCGATCAATTTGACCGGCGCGCGGCTCGACGACCTCAAGCTCAAGCACTACACCGAGACCGTCGACAAGAATTCGCCCGAGATCGAACTGCTCAACCCGCAGGCGCTGCCCACCGGCTATTTCGCCGAGATCGGCTTTGTCGGCAACGACAAGACCGGCGCGGTGCCGGGTGCCGAGACGGCGTGGAGCGTGGACGGCAATCCGACGCTGACCCCGTCCACGCCGGTGACGCTCACCTACACCAATGACAAGGGCCTGACCTTCAAGCGCACCTTCTCCGTCGACGCAAATTACATGTTCACCGTGTCGGACACGGTGCAGAATTCCGGCTCGATCGCGGTTTCGCTGTTCAATTATGGCCGTGTCACGCGCTATGACAAGCCGGCTGTCGCCAGCACCTATGTGCTGCATGAAGGCCTCATCGGCTTCACCGGCACGGAAGGCCTGCAGGAACACAAATACGCCTCGGTCGAGAAGGACAAGCAGTACCAGCCCGGCAAGTCGACAGACGGCTGGCTCGGCATCACCGACAAATATTGGGCCGTCACGCTGGTGCCGACCGAAAAGCAGCCGTTCCAGCCGCGCTATGCCTATTTCGAGGATGGCCGCCACCGTTACCAGTCCGACTTCCTGACCGACCCGATCAATGTCGAGGCCGGCCAGTCGGCGACCGTCGAGACCGAGGTCTTCGCCGGCGCCAAGGAAGTCGGCAAGATCAACGCCTATGCCGAAGACCGCCATATCAAGCGGTTCGACCTTTTGATCGACTGGGGCTGGTTCCACTTCATCACCAAGCCGATGTTCTGGCTGATCGACACGCTGTACAAGTTCCTCGGCAATTTCGGCCTGGCGATCCTGGCCACCACCGTCATCGTGAAGGCCATTTTCTTCCCGCTCGCCAACAAGTCCTACGCGTCGATGGCGAACATGAAGAAGGTGCAGCCCAAGATGCTCGAGATCCGCGAGAAATACGCGGACGACAAGATGAAGCAGCAGCAGGCCATGATGGAGCTGTACAAGACCGAGAAGATCAATCCGCTCGCCGGCTGCTGGCCGGTGGCACTGCAGATCCCGGTCTTCTTCTCTCTCTACAAGGTGCTCTACATCACCATCGAGATGCGGCACGCGCCGTTCTTCGGCTGGATCCAGGATCTGGCAGCGCCCGATCCGACCTCGATCTTCAATCTGTTCGGGCTCGTTCCGGTCACGCTGCCGCATATGCTGATGATCGGCGTGTGGCCGCTGATCATGGGTGTCACCATGTTCCTGCAGATGCGCATGAACCCGACCCCGCCGGATCCGACGCAGGCTGCGATCTTCACCTGGATGCCGGTCATCTTCACCTTCATGATGGCTGGTTTCCCGGCAGGTCTCGTCATCTACTGGGCCTGGAACAACACGCTGTCGATCCTGCAGCAGGGCGTGATCATGAAGCGGCAAGGCGCCAAGATCGAGCTGTGGGACAATCTGGTTGCGCTGTTCCGCAAGAAACCTTCGCCGGCGGAATAGCCGGCGCCTCTTTGGCAAGAGAGCCCGCCCCGGCCGGCTGAGCCATAAAGTTGGGCGGTCTCGGCAAGCAAGCAGATTTGACGGCTGGGTCCTGTGATCTACAGGACTCAGCTTTTTCGTTTCAGCGATTCGGCGGCCCGGCACGCGATAAGAACAGGGACCGGGCCGGCATATTCCTGGTCTCCGTCATTGCCGGCAAATCAGCCGAACCTCGCCGCTGCCGGATTGTCCCGCATGGAACATAACCTGCGTTCAAGAGTTCGCGCAAAAGGCTTCCTAAGCTCCCGTGGGAGGATCAGGTCGGCGCGCCCCTCCAAGGCAGTGCAAAGAATCGACCTCATCACATGCTACTTGCAGAGAGGCATTCCGATGAGCAGCAACATTCACCCAAAGACAGCCAAGCCCACCAACAAGGATTTGAAGCAGAATCCCGGAATCGGCGCCTCCAGGGGCACGATCAAGGGAGGCAATCTTCTGGACGAGGACGAGGAACTGGACGGCGAGAACACTTTCAAGGGAGATGTCGATAACGGCACCACGCCGCAAGGCGGCGTCAATCCCCGACAGACCGGGCGAACCAACCGATAAGCCTGCGCGATCGGCGTGGGCTGCCGTGGAAGATAGGATGTCCGTGCCCCGGGAGCCGGGAGTGCGAATGCCACCGAAAACGACTTCGCTCTTGAGATGACGTCGATCCGATCAATCGCCTGATTGGAGACTCTCATGCTGGATTTCGAGCACGCCAGGCATCGGATGGTGGAGGCGCACATCGCGCGCCGTGGAGTGCATGACAAGCGGGTTCTGAATGCGGTGCGCCGGGTTGCGCGAGAGCAATTCGTCGACGAGGGTTTCGAGGAATTCGCCTATGAGGACAGCCCGCTGCCGATCGGCAGCGGACAGACGATCTCGCAACCCTTCATCGTGGCGAAAATGGCGGAGACGGCCGAGATCGAGGCGACCGATCGCGTGCTGGAAATCGGCACCGGCTCGGGCTACGCGGCGGCCGTGCTGGCCGAACTTGCTGAACACGTCTTCACCATCGAGCGGCATCGATCGCTCGCGCAGCGGGCGGAGCGGCGGCTCAATGCCGCCGGGTATCGAAATATCGAGGTCAGGGTCGGCGACGGCACAAAGGGCTGGCAGGAAAAGGCACCCTTTGACGCCATCGTCGTCGCGGCCGCCGGAACGTCCATCCCCCTCGGCTTGCAGGAGCAGTTGGAGATCGGCGGCAGGCTGATCATCCCGGTCGGTGAAGACCTCTACTCCCAGCGGCTCGTTCGCGTCACGCGGATTGCTGCAAACAAATTCGAGGAAGAGGACCTCGGTGGTGTCATGTTCGTGCCGCTGATCGGCGAGCATAGCGGGCACGACGAAAACCCTTCGGTGCGCGAGGCACGCTCTCCTGCATTGCCGCAGCGAATTGCGCGGGCGGCCGAAGATTTGCCGCAGATCGACGATCCGGCCTTCGGCGCAATGTTCGATCGGTTCGGCAGCCGGCGCGTCGTCCTGCTCGGGGAAGCGAGCCACGGCACTTCGGAATTTTATCGTGCCCGTGCGGCTGTCACCCGACGCCTCCTCCAGCGACACGGCTTCACCATCGTGGCTGTCGAGGCGGACTGGCCGGATGCGGCGCAGATCAACCGGTATGTTCGCGGAGGGGAGCGGCAGTCGGATGCGCAGCCGCTCTTCCGGCGCTTCCCGACCTGGATGTGGCGCAACACCGAGGTGTCCGAATTCATCGGCTGGCTGCGTGAATACAACCGGAATGTGTTCGATCATGCGCGGAAAGCAGGCTTCTATGGGCTCGATCTCTACAATATGAGCGGCTCGATCGCCACGGTGCTTGCCTACCTGGACAAGGTCGACCCCGAAGCGGCCGCCGTCGCCCGCGAGCGCTATGGCTGTCTGATGCCCTGGCAGAACGAGCCCACCACCTACGGACGCGCGGCGCTGCGGCCGGGCTACAGAACCTGCGAAGAGGCCGTGGTGCGACAGTGCATGGACCTGTTCGAGCGATCCATGACGGAGGACGACGGCGATCTCCTCGACGCCAAGCAGAGTGCACGTCTGGTCGCATCGGCCGAGCGCTACTACCGTGTGATGTATTATGGTGGCGCCGAGATCTGGAACCTCCGCGATCGGCACATGTTCGAAACGCTTGGTCAGCTTCTCGACGCGCATGGGCCGGACTCGAAGGCCGTGGTCTGGGCGCATAACTCGCATATCGGGGACGCGCGGCATACCGACATGGGCACTGTCCGTGACGAGCTGAACGTCGGTCAGCTCTGCCGGGAGCGCTTTGGTGACCAGACGGCGCTGATCGGCTTCGGGACGAATACCGGTACTGTCGGCTGTGCCTCGGATTGGGACTGTGAGATGGAGGTAAAGGACCTGAATCCATCGATGCCGGGCAGCTTCGAGCGGCTGTGTCACGAGAGCGGCAAATCGTCGTTCCTGCTGGATTTTGGGCGCCATTGCCAGCTCGGCGACGATCTGGCGGCGCCGGGACCGGAACGTTATATCGGCGTCATCTACAGGCCGGAGACTGAACGGCTCAGCCATTACATGGACTCGTCCGTCTCCCGCCAGTTCGACGCCTTCGTGTGGTTCGATCGAACGTCCGCGGTCACGCCGCTCAGCAAGCCGGCTGGCAGCATCGGCAAGGTACCGGATACATTCCCCTTCGGCATCTGAATGTCCGGACTTAATTCCAGTGCCTGACGGGTCGGCCTGTCCTCAATGCGCAGCCCGTGGAAAAAGCTTGGTGCGTCCAGGTATTTTCTTAGAGCAGGCCTCCGTTCACGTTCCCGTGATCGACGAAACTGCGAGCACTCGCGGGGCGTGACTGCTTGTGCGTTTCCAAAGGCTATCAATTCCGATCAGCCCTCACCGGAGGAAGACCACATGCGCTTGCCCACATTCAGGACCATCGCCGTATCAGCCCTTGTCGCCGGCATGGCGATTGCCGCCCCAGCCTACGCCAAGAACCCGAATGTCGGCGGCGCACCGATGTACGCCACCAAGAACATCGTGCAGAACGCGGTCAAGTCGAAGGATCACACGACGCTGGTCGCCGCCGTGAAGGCCGCCGGCCTGGTCGACACGTTGCAAAGCGCGGGCCCGTTCACCGTGTTCGCCCCGACCAACGAAGCTTTCGCGGTACTGCCCGCCGGCACCGTCGATACGTTGCTGAAGCCCGAGAACAAGGACAAGCTCACCAAGGTGCTGACCGCGCATGTCGTGGCTGGCAAGATTTCAGGCGCCGAGATGATGAAGAAGGCGAAAGCGATGGGCGGCAAATACGAGATGAAGACCGTCTCCGGCGACACGCTCACCGCCGAGATCAAGAAAGGCAAGCTCTACATCATGGACGAGTCCGGCGGCGAGGCGAAGGTGACGATCGCCGACGTCAACCAATCGAACGGCGTCATTCACGTCGTCAACAAGGTGCTGTTGCCGAAGTAAACGGCTTCCGGCGAAAGGGGGCGTTGGCAGGCCGTTGGGGCTTTCTCGGTCCGCCATCCCCGCCTCGTGACGAGGTGCCATGTTTCTTGGGAAGCCGTATCGGCGAGGCCGGGGTCCTGTCGTCCCTCACGGGACCCCGGTTTCTTTTTACGCCCTGTGAGGACGAATAGGCGTGAGCGGCGCTCAATTTCCGACCGCTTCCACCGCGTCATTCCATGACAGCGCTGTGGTCGATCTTGGCCGGCGTTCCGGTTTGCGTAGCAGGAGCACCAGCGGGATGGCAGCCAGCGAGAGGATCAGCCGCCGCAGTTCTGCACGTTTAGCTGGGATCTCCACACGATGGCCGGCGATCAGAAGGTCGTCGAAGGCAGCTTCATGCTGCCGCCCGGAGCGTCGAACGTGCAAGTCTATCAGGGCAGTGGGTTCGACAGCGCGCTGTCCAATCCGATCGTGATCTGCCGCGGCAACAAATGAGCAGTCGAGCAAGGAAGGCTCGCTCGTCAGCCGATTGATGCTATAGGGCGGATCACGTTATTTTGACCAGGCGCGCGGATTGCGGATCGGCGTGGCTGTCACTTCCTGGACGGACTTCGACATGGACGGACCCAACCCCGGCATCAAGCACCCGATCCCGATGCACACGCGCGTCGGCTTCCTGAAGCCTCTGGTGACAGTGCCGAATATCGAGATCGGCGACTTCACCTATTATGACGACCCCGACGGGCCGGACAAGTTCGCCGAAAAATGCGTGCTGCATCACTATCCATTCATCGGCGACAAGCTCATCATCGGCAAGTTCTGCGCCATAGCCGAAGGCGCGCGCTTCATCATGAACGGCGCCAACCACGCCATGTCCGGCTTTTCGACCTATCCGTTCAACATCTTCGGTCATGGTTGGGAAAACGGTTTTGACCCGGCCACGTGGTCGAAGGAAGTGCGCGGCGACACGAAGGTCGGCAGCGATGTCTGGATCGGCATGGAGGCTGTGATCCTGCCCGGCGTGGAAATCGGCCATGGCGCCATCGTCGCCGCCAAATCGGTGGTGACGCACGATGTGCCGCCCTATGCGATCGTCGCCGGCAACGCGGCGAAAGTGGTCAAGATGCGTTTCAACGACAGGACGATCCGGCGGCTGCTGGCAGTGGCATGGTGGGATTGGCCTGTGGACAAGATCGGCCGCAACCTCGACGCCATCAGGGGCGCCGATATTTCTCTTCTGGAGGCAGCAGCTTGAACGTTCCCAACAGCACCGCGATCGGCACCGACCTGTTCACGCGCGGGTGGATCTTCATCCGCGGCGTGCCGGCCATGAAGTTCCTGCCGCCGGAGGGGCCGCCCGAGATTGCCTTTGCCGGCCGCTCCAATGTCGGCAAGTCGTCGCTGATCAATGCCCTGGTCAACCAGAAGGGCCTGGCGCGCACCTCCAATACGCCGGGGCGCACGCAGGAGCTCAACTATTTCGTGCCGGATGGATTTTCGGGTGAGGGCGCCGACCTGCCGCCAATGGCGCTGGTCGACATGCCGGGCTACGGCTATGCCACCGCGCCCAAGGAGAAGGTCGACGAGTGGACGAAGCTGGTCTTCGACTATCTCAAGGGCCGGGTCACGCTGAAGCGGGTTTATGTGCTGATCGACGCCCGCCACGGCATCAAGGCCAAGGACGACGAAGTGCTGTCGCTGCTCGACAAGGCGGCGGTGTCCTACCAGGTCGTGCTGACCAAGACCGACAAGATCAAGGCCGCCGGCGTGCCGCGGCTGATCGAAGAGACGCTGGCCAAGATCAAGAAACGTCCCGCGGCGTTCCCGTTCGTGCTGGCGACGTCGTCGGAAAAAGGCGAAGGCCTGGAGGATTTGCAGGCCGCGATCGTGCTCGCCGCCAATGGCGGCTAGAGCCGCATGATTCAAGGTCAAGTCGGCCTGAAATTCGAATCCGTTTCTAAATCAAAGATATAGAGCATGACGTCTTCCGAAAAGCGCTTCAAACTTTTTGGCACTATGTTCTAATCGTGGTGCGCGCATCCGTTGACCGGGCCTTGGCAATTCGTCAGCATCGCAGCGTCGTTTGAGGGCAGTCGGATGCGTATCGTTTTTCGTTGTGATCCCGCGCTTGCCGAAACGCTGCCCCGGCCGGTTCCGGCGCGCGGCCTGCTGCCTGACTGGCTGCGCAAGATGCCTCCAAAAGCCTTTTCGGAAATCCATGGGCGAGAAATCCGGACGGTAAAGCAGTGCCCGCCCTTCGTCGATGCCATGACACATGGCTTCATGATCCTGCTGCCATGCGATGTGACAGTGGAGAACGGCGCCTTTGAATGGCGATGGGACATCGCCGAGCCGTCAACGAAGGGTCATCCGCGTTCGCCGCTCAGCTTCCATGTCGCCGAACAGCTCGCCGGAGCACCGCTCTCGAATGGGCTTGCGGCCATAAAGTTCAACAGTTTCTGGACGATCGAACTGGAGGAAGGCTGGTCCCTCTTCGCCACCCATCCGGTCAACCGCGATGACCTTCCTTTCCGACTGGTGACTGGTGTTGTCGATGCTGATCATTTCCAGGACGCCGGCATCAATTTCCCGGCAATTTGGACCGACCAGGGTTTCTCGGGCGTGCTGGCGAAGGGCACGCCGGTTGCGCAATGCTTTCCCGTGCCACGCGCCGCGCCCGAACTCGTTTTCGAAAGCTTCGATGCCGTGCGCAAGGCTTCCTACGAAAAGACAGTCGCCGATGTTCTTGCCGAGCCCGGCGTCTACCGGAAGCAGTTTCGCGTAAAACGCGCCCGCTAGATCTTTTCCTGGAGCTCTCTAGCCGGCAAGCAAGCCCTTCAACGTTTCGCGGTCGAGCCAAAGCTTGCCGTGCGGCGCTGACGTCAGGGCCATCGCGATAATGCCGAATGTCGTGGCGCGCTGCTCGTAGGCCGATCGATAGGCCTCCATCGCGGCGTCCACATCGCCCGTCTCCTGCAGCGCCACCCCAAGGTTGACCGCCGCCTCGGCGTCGTCGGGACGTATCTCCAAGGCTTGGCGATAGGCGGCCGCTGCCCCCACATGATCATGCAGATCCTGCCTGACAAGGGCGAGATCGAACCATGCCGATGCCGGCGCGTCGCCGTTTACGGCCCGCTCCAGCAAAGGTGCCGCATCGGCAGGCATTCCGTCCTCGAACAGCATGCGGCCCAGACGCGCCGCCGCTTCCGCCGACAAGGGATCGGCAAGTGTCACCTGCCGCCACGCCTCGAGCGCCCGCATCCGGTCGCCCGCCTCATCGAGCGTTCGAGCCCGCTCGACAAGCACGGCAGCGTCAGGCGCCAATGCCGCCGCACGTGAAAGATGGGACAGCGCCTCGTCAAAATCCCGTGCCGCCCGCGCCAAGCGGCCGGCGAGCAATTGAGCGGATGCGTTGTCCGTCCTGACCGCCAGACTTGCATGAATATGGATGCGGGCTCCCGATATCTCTCCCTTGGCGAAAAGAAGTGCAGCCATAAGGTGGTTGAGAGCCGGGTCGTCCGCGGTCCGGCCAAGAGCCTCCTCGCAAAGCAGCCGCGCCTGCTCGTGGCGGCCGGCGTTGAAGTCCGTCACGATGCGCCGCATCTGATCCTGAAGCTTAGGATCGCCCATACCGATCCGCCTTCACGTCTGCGGCAGGGCTTTTTCGTCCTCGACGAGCCTTTGGGTGCCGTAGGCTTTCAGGAACATGTCGACGCCCGACCTGACGATGTGGTCGATCTCGTCCTGGGTCGGGGCCTTGGTGCGATAGGCGAAGATGCACTGCCGGAAAAGACCAGCAAGGCACAGTTCGGTGAACTGATAGGCGGCGAGGTCGACGTCGTCGATCTCCAGCAGGCCGCGCTCGATGGCGGCGTTGAGAAACGTCACCACCTTGTCATGGCCGCGCTTGGGTCCGCGTTCGTAAAAGCGAGCGCCCATGTCGGGTATCCTGTCGGAGGCGCCGATCACCGTACGCTGCGCCTGGATGACCCTGGCCGAGGTGATCTTCATCGACAGAACCTTGCCGAACTTCACCAGCGTCTGGCGCAAGTCGTCGGCGCGATCGAGCATGTCGTACATGTTCTTGAAGATGGTGCCGCGCTCTTCCTCGATCAGCGCTTCGAACAGCTCTTCCTTGTTGGCGAAGTAGACGTAGATTGTGCCCTTCGAGACGCCGGCCTCGCGGGTGATATCGTTCATCGAGGCGGCCTCGAAGCCCTTTTCGATGAAGACACGACGGGCGCCATCGATGATCTGGCTGCGCTTGGCCGGATCCTGTCCCGCGGCCGGGCGGCCGCGGCGCAGACCGTCCAGCAAGTCTTCGCACGGATCGGTTTCGGTGTTGCGCACAATCTCAACCATAAAAGTCAGACCTCGAAATAATTCGAACCAACCGGTTCGATTGCCCCTTGATATGGTCTTCTTTACGCGCTATGTCAACGGCCTGATCGAACCGAACGGTTCAGTATTATAACTTTAGAGAGTTGTCATGTCCTCGACCGCGCCAACATCAGCAGAAGTCCGCCCTTTCCCCAATGCCAAGGTCGCGCCGGCGACGGAAGCCCCTGAAATTCCCCTCCGGCCGGTCATCGCACCGCCGCCGGCGGAAGAAGCTCCGGCCAAGAAGAAGCGCTCGGTGCGCTCTTTCCTGCTGCCGATCATCGGCCTTGCCCTTCTGAGCGGCGGCGCCTGGTATGGCTATGACTACTGGATCTCGGGCCGCTTCATGATCTCGACGGATGACGCTTATGTCCAGGCCGACATGGCGTTCGTCTCGCCCAAGATTTCCGGGTATGTCGACCAGGTCCTGGTCAGCGAGAACCAGAAGGTCAAGGCCGGCGATCCGCTTCTGACGATCGACGCCGGCGACTACAAGATCGCCGTTGCCCAGGCCGAGGCGCAGATCGCCACGCTGGCCAAGACACTCGACCGCATCGACGCGCAGACCAAGGCCGCGCAGGCCTCCCTGCAGCAGGCGCAGGCGCAGAAGGTCGCAGATCGGGCCGCCGCCGACAATGCCGGCCGTGCCCAGCAGCGCGCCGCGCAACTGGTCAAGACCCATGTCGGCACGCAGGCACAGCTGGACGACGCCCAGACCGCGCTCGACCAGGGCAATGCCGCGCTCGTCGGCGCCGACGCGCAGATCGCCGCCGCGCAGGCCAATATCGGTGTGCTCGAGGCACAGCGCGCGGAATCCGCCAGCACGCTGGCATCCCTGCAGCTCGGCCGTGACAAGGCCGCGCGCGACCTCTCCTTCACGGTGCTCAAGGCGCCTTATGACGGCGTTGTCGGCAACCGCTCCGTAGAACAGGGCGATCTGGTCAGCCCCGGCCAGAAGCTCGCCGTGGTCGTCCCTATGGACAAGCTATACATCGTCGCCAACTTCAAGGAGACGCAGCTTGCTAGGCTCGTGCCCGGCGAAAGGGTCAACATCTCGGTCGACGCTATCGACGGCCAGCCCATCCAAGGGACTGTCTCCTCGCTGGCGCCGGCCTCGGGCGCGGTGTTCTCGCTGCTGCCGCCGGAAAACGCCACCGGCAACTTCACCAAGGTGGTGCAGCGCGTCCCGGTCCGCATCGACGTGCCGGCCGATGCGCTGAAGACCGGCAAGCTGCGCGCGGGCTTGAGCGTCGTCGTCGCCGTCGACAGCCGTACCGCGCCTGCCGTCACCAGTAACTGATCGCTTTTCGGAGGGCGGCTTGGTGGCTGACTGATGCACCGAGCCGCCCGGCCTGCCCTCAACGAGGCCCCAAGGAGGGCCAGGAAATGGCAACCGCAACCATCACCGCAGGATCGCCGCCGGCAATGCCGGCTGCCCCCGACACGATCTCGACACGCCGCGTCATCGCCTTCCTGGCGATGGTGTTCGGCATGTTCATGGCGATCCTCGACATCCAGATCGTTTCGGCCTCACTGGCCGAGATCCAGGCCGGTCTCAGCGCCAGCTCCGACGAGATCCCGTGGGTGCAGACGGCCTATCTGATCGCGGAGGTGGTCATGATCCCGCTGTCGGGCTTCCTCAGCCGGATGCTGTCGACGCGCGTGCTGTTCACCGTCGCGGCGGCGGGCTTCACCGCGGCGAGCGCCCTTGCCGCGACCGCCACCAACATCGACCAGATGATCGTCTACCGCGCCGTGCAGGGCTTCATCGGCGGCGGCATGATCCCGAGCGTTTTCGCCGCGGCCTTCACCATCTTCCCGCCCTCGCGCCGCGCCATCGTCTCGCCGATGATCGGCCTGGTGGCGACGCTGGCGCCGACCATCGGCCCGACCGTCGGCGGCTATATCAGCCACGCCTTTTCCTGGCACTGGCTGTTCCTGGTCAATGTCGTGCCTGGCATCCTGGTAGCGACCGCGGCCTGGTCGCTGATCGATTTCGACAAGCCCAATCTCAAGCTGTTCTCGAAGTTCGATTGGTGGGGCCTTGCCGGCATGGCCGCCTTCCTCGGCTGCATGGAATACGTGCTTGAGGAAGGCCCGAACAATGACTGGCTGCAGGACCAGGGCGTCTTCATCTGCGCCATCGTCATGACCATCGGCGCGGTGATCTTCTTCTGGCGCGTCTTCACCGCCGAGGAGCCGATCGTCGATCTCAGGGCGTTCAGCAACATCAACTTCGCCTTCGGCTCGCTGTTTTCCTTTGTCATCGGCATCGGTCTCTATGGCCTGACCTATCTCTATCCGGTTTTTCTTGGTCGCATCCGCGGTTACGACTCGATGATGATCGGCGAAGCGCTGTTCGTCAGCGGCCTGGCCATGTTCGTCACCGCGCCCATATCCGGCATCCTGTCGAGCAAGATGGACCTGCGGCTGATGATGATGATCGGCCTGTTCGGCTTCGCCACCGGTACCTGGTGGATGACGCACCTGACCGCGGACTGGGATTTCTACGAGCTGCTCATTCCGCAGATCCTGCGCGGCTGTTCGATGATGCTGTGCATGGTGCCGATCAACAACATCGCGCTCGGCACCTTGCCGCCGGACCGGTTGAAGAATGCGTCGGGACTGTTCAATCTGACCCGCAACCTCGGCGGCGCCGTCGGCCTCGCCGTCATCAACACGGTGCTGATCGACCGCAATGCCTTCCACTATGCCCGGCTCTCCGAGCATGTGCAGTGGGGCAGTGCCGCCGCGCAGACCAAGCTGCAGAACATGACGCTGAATTTCGAGCAGACCACCGGCCTCGACGCCACCAGTGCCGCGATCTCCAAGCTGTCGGGCATGGTCCAGCAACAGGCGGCGCTGCTGTCCTTCATGGACGTGTTCTATCTGCTGACCGTGCTGTTCGGGACGCTGGGTTTCTTCACCATGCTGATCAAGAAGCCGGCCGCGCCAGGTGGTGGCGGAGGCGGCGGGCACTGAAGCAAAGGAATCGTGGCAACGGTTTTCGGGAAGCTCCTCCAGTCCACGCCCGAAAAGCCCTGACCACGCAAAAAACTCCGGGCCGCAAAGCCCGGAGTTTTTTATTGCCTTGGGTCGTCAGGCGGTGGCGGGCTTGAAGGTCAGCGCCACCCCATTGATGCAGTGGCGCAAGCCGGTCGGCGCCGGACCGTCGTCGAAGACATGGCCGAGATGGCCGCCGCAACGGCGGCAATGCACTTCGGTGCGGGTCATGCCCAGCGACCGGTCCTCGGTCTTGCCGATGCCATTGGCGATCTCTTGCCAGAAACTCGGCCAGCCGGTACCGGAGTCGAATTTCGTCTCAGAGGGATAAACCGGCAGGTCGCAGCCGGCGCAGGCGAAGATGCCCTTGCGGTGTTCGTTGAGCAGCGGGCTGGTGCCTGGATATTCAGTGCCTTCCTTGCGCAGCACGTTGAAGGCGGCCGGCGACAGGATGGCTTTCCACTCATCGTCGGTCTTGGTGACCTCGAATTTTTCGGCGGCCTGCGCGGCCCGCGGGCTGCCCATGCGCAGCATTGCCGCCGCGGCCCCAATGGCGCCGATGGCGGCGGCGCCGCTCAAAAGAAAGTCGCGACGATTCATGACCAGTTCCTCCTGTCGTCTGTTTTGCCAAACTATGCCGCCGCCCGAAAGTCAAAAGCCGGTGACGGTTGCCCCAAACGACACTCCGCGTCGTCCACTTTTGATCGTGGACGGCGCGGAGCACGCGTGTCGATTGCGGATCACGTGAGCGAGAAAACGCAATCAACGGAGAGCTCTTGCAGCAGGTTCGCCCGCGGCAAGCGCCTCGTTACATCTTCCGCCCGATCACATCTTCGGGAGCAGAACCTTGTCGATGACGTGGATGACGCCGTTGGACTGTTCGACATCGGCGATGGTCACATTGGCGACATTGCCGTTCTCGTCGGTGACGGTGACCTTGCCACCGTCGGCCTTCAGCGACAGCTCGCAGCCGCCGACCGTCTTGACCTTGTGCGTGCCGCCATCGGCCTTGGCCATGGACATCACATCCGCCGCCATCGCCTTGGCGCCGATCACATGGCAGGTCAGGATCTTGACGAGCTTGTCCTTGTTTTCGGGCTTGAGCAGCGTCTCGACCGTGCCGGCAGGCAGCGCGGCGAAGGCTTCATTGGTCGGCGCGAAGACGGTGAACGGGCCGCCGCCCTGCAGGGTCTCGACAAGACCGGCCGCCTTGACGGCGGCGACCAGCGTCGTGTGATCCTTCGAATTGACGGCATTGTCGACGATGGTCTTGTTGGCAAACATGGCGGCGCCGCCGACCATCGGGTTTTCAGCATAAGCAGCCGTGGCAAGGGCGGAGACAGCGATCGTGCCGGCGAGCAAAAGGGTGGCGAATCTGCGCATTGTATCAAAACTCCTTGGGTTTCTCTTCCCATTTTTGGGGACGCAAGGAGATACGGAACACAGATGCGTGAGTTTCAGAATATTTCGCTGATTTTTGATTTGTTTCGCTGTGGAAAAAACTTTGGCACGGCAATTCACCGGCCTACTGGGTCATTTGGACATATGCGGATGGAAGATAGACTGAGCATGTTCTATTGGCGCCCCAGTGCGAAAGCTCGATCAGATGCCCTTCAAATCGCCCGCGGCAACCACCGGCCCGGTGGGCTGCCCGGTCGGCGAGCCGCCGGCCGGTTCGAGACTAACGGCCAGCACGGCGCCCTGCGCGAGTTTCCGCTGCGTGGTAGGCGAGACGCCAATATGCGCCGTCCCACCAGCCGGGATGACGCCCATCGAGATCGGCGCGTTCTTGCCCTCGATCATCCAGAGTTCGAAGTCCTTGCCGGCGGCGAGCGCGCCGGAAACATGCGAGAGGCTGACTTCATGCCGTTCGGAATCATAGACGGCGAGATATTTGACGTCACTGCCGTCGGCGGCCAGCGAAGCGACCAGCCGAGCCTGCGGCTGTTCAGCCGGCCGGTTGACATAGGGAACGGCGACGTAGAGCGCCAGCGCGGCAACAGCCGCCACAGCAAGGCCGCGCCAGAAGGCGAGGCTGGACCAGAGGCTGGCGCGTGCTTCAGTTGACGTTGCCGATGCCGACGAAAACAACCGGCGGTCGATCGCCGGCTTCACCGAAGCGGCGGGCTCGATTTCCGGATAGGCTGATGCCATCGGCGAGAGGTGAACTTCCCAGCCGTCGACAAGCCGTGCGAAATCGGTCTCGGCTTCGATGCGCCTGGAAGCGATCTGCCGCTCTTCGTCCGGCAGCACGCCAAGAACGTATTCGGCTGCGAACAGGTCGTCGCCTCCTCGTTCCGGTCCGTTGTCCTCTGCCAGCGTCATCTTTCCAGACATTCCCTGAGCTTCATCAGGCTGCGGCGCAGCCAGGTACGCATCGTGTTCAACGGCACGCCGTGGCGTTCCGCCAGCTCGGCATAGCTTTCGCCCTTGAGGTAAGCACCCCGGACGGCCGCCGCCCGGTCTTTCTCCAACTCATCGAGACAATGATGGATCCGCTCGGATTCGTCGCCCGCCACCACCATCGCTTCAGGTCCCGGCGCCGGATCGGCCACGTCGAGCGCGGCATCGATATCGACGGCGGGCTTGCGCCGCGCTCGGATGCGATCGATCGCATGATTGCGCGCGATTGCCACCAGCCAGGAGATCGGGCTCAGATCGGAGACAGCAAAGCGATCCGCCTTGGTCCATATCTTGACGAAGACTTCCTGCAGCGCTTCTTCAGCATCTCCCCGGTCGTTCAATACACGAAGGCATACGCCGAAAAGTTTCGCACTGGTGTGCCGGTAAAGCAGATCGAACGCTGCCCGATCCTTCATCGAAGTCCGGACGATCAGCTTGGTAATGTCCTGCGGCGTCATGCGCGCCAAATTAGGCAATTGCGCTGTATTTGCAACGCCGGAAATATGCTGTGCACCTAAAGTTCGGCGTCCAGGCGCAGGCTGCGATTGCCAAGGGAATTGCCGCTGACTAGCTTGGCGGGCAATGGGGAGCGCGCATGTCGGTTGAACGAATCCTTTGGGAAGAAGACGCAACCGGCCTTGCAGGTCTGGTGCGCAAGGGGGAACTGTCGGCGATCGAGGTGACCGAAGCGGCAATCGCCCGCGCCGAGGCGACCCGCCCCGAAATCAATGCCACGGCCGAGCCGCTCTATGAGACGGCACGGATGCGGGCAAAGAGCATCGACCATTCGCTGCCGCTGGCCGGGGTCCCCTTCGCCATCAAGGATCTCGGCATCGCCATCAACGGCGTGCCCTCGCATGGCGGCAGCCGCATTCCGGCCTGGGTGCCCGATTTCAACTCGGTGATGACCGAGCGCTATCTCGCCGCCGGGTTGATTCCGATCGTCACCTCGACGTCACCCGAGCACGGGCTGCGGCTGATGACGGAATCCAAGGCCTTTGGCGTCACCCGCAATCCCTGGAATGCCGGCCACACCACCGGCGGCTCGTCGGGCGGTTCGGCGGCGCTGGTCGCCGCCGGCGTCGTGCCGGTGGCGCATGCGTCGGATGGCGGCGGCTCGATCCGCGTGCCTTCGGCCTGCAGCGGCCTTGTCGGCCTCAAGACCTCGCGCGGCCGTGTCCCGCTATCCCCGCTGGTGAGCGAAAGCTGGTACGGCATGGTCGTCGATCACGCCGTCACCCGCTCGGTGCGCGACTGCGCGCTGCTGCTCGACCTCACCCATGGTCCCGATACGCTCGCGCCTTATGCCGCGCGGCCGCCAAAGGACACGTTCACTGCCGCTGCCGCACGGGATCCCGGCAAGCTCAGGCTGGCGGTGTACCGCAAGTCGCCGCTAGGCCTGCCGATTTCGGCCGAAACGCTGAAGGCGCTCGACATTGCCGTGGCGCTCGCCCGGGAGGGCGGCCACTCGGTCGAGGACATCGATCTGCCCTTTATCGGCCGCGATTTCTTCGCCGATTTCTGCACGACGGTCGCTTCCGCCGTCGCCGGCTCGTTGCGCGGTGAAGCGCTGCGCGTCGGCCGCTCCGTGACGGGCGATATCGAGCGCGCCACGCGCGTGCTCGGCCGGTTGGGCGAGATGGTCTCGGCCGGCGAAACCTATGCCGGCCTGCAGCGTCTGCATGCCACCTCGCGGCAACTGATCACGGAGACCGCGCGCTATGACGCGGTGCTGATGCCTATCATCGCGCACCCGCCGCTTGCCTGCGGCGCCATGGATCCGAAAGGCGCCGACGAACTGATCGAAAACCTGCTGGACAAGCTTCACCTTACCGCGCTGCTCAAGATCAAACCGCTGTTCGGCCAGTTAATGGACAAGAGCCTTTGGTTCACGCATTGGCCGGCGATCCACAATGTCAGCGGCCAGCCGTCGATCGCGCTGCCCGTCCATGTCACGGACGCCGGCCTGCCGCTCGGCATCCAGGCCGCCGGTCGGCCGGGCGACGAGGAAACACTTTTGTCGCTCGCCGCGCAGATGGAGAAAATCTCGGGCTGGCTGACGCGGCGGGCGCCGTTGATGGTGCCGTCACAATGACGACACCGTGAACCGACTATGACAGCAATGCCATTTGCGGCTCGCGTCAATTCCCGCTAAGACGCCGCCGTCTTTAGCTATCATCCAGGGAACCACGCCGATGACGGACGTCGCCGCCACCGCCGAAATGCAGGCAGCCCTCTTGTCGCGCGCGCTGCCCTACATGCAGCGCTACGAGCACAAGACGGTCGTGGTGAAGTATGGCGGCCATGCCATGGGCGATCTCGAACTCGGCAAGGCCTTCGCGCGCGACATCGCGCTGCTCAAGCAGTCCGGCGTCAACCCGATCGTCGTCCATGGCGGCGGACCGCAGATTGGCGCCATGCTGGCCAAGATGGGCATCGAATCCAAGTTCGAGGGCGGCCTGCGCGTCACCGACCAAAAGACGGTCGAGATCGTCGAGATGGTGCTGGCCGGGTCGATCAACAAGGAAATCGTCGCGCTGATCAACGCCGAGGGCGAATGGGCGATCGGCCTGTGCGGCAAGGACGGCAACATGGTGTTCGCCGAAAAGGCGCGCAAGACGATGATCGACCCCGACTCCAACATCGAGCGCGTGCTCGATCTCGGCTTCGTCGGCGAGCCGGTCGAGGTCGACCGCACGCTACTCGACCTTCTGGCGCGCTCCGAAATGATCCCCGTGCTGGCGCCGGTCGCACCCGGCCGCGACGGCCATACCTACAACATCAACGCCGACACTTTCGCCGGCGCCATCGCAGGCGCATGCAAGGCCTCGCGCCTGCTGTTCCTCACCGACGTGCCGGGCGTGCTCGACAAGGACAAGAAGCTGATCGACGAGCTGACGGTCGCCGAGGCCAAGGCGCTGATCAAGGACGGCACGGTTTCCGGCGGCATGATCCCCAAGGTAGAGACCTGCATCGAGGCGATCGAGCGCGGGGTTGAAGGCGTCGTCATCCTCAACGGCAAGACGCCGCATTCGGTGCTGCTCGAACTGTTCACCGAACACGGCGCCGGCACACTGATCGTGCCATAATGCTGCTTGTCAGCCGGCTAATCTTCTGCCTGGCAGGCCGCGATTTACGGCCGCGGGAAGGCCGGCTTTGTAACCGGCCGCCCGAAAGCCATCGATTCCTCCTCGGTGTCCTGCGGTGCGCCCCAGAATTCGGCGAGCGTCGGGCCGCCTTTCACCCGGCGGTCGGTCACCAGAAAACCCCAGACCTCCCGGAACCAGACGCGGCGGCCCATCCGCATATACCAGCGCATCGAATGCCGCTGCTCGGGATCGGGGTGGAACAGGATGCGCGCCAGCGCCTTCGGCCTCGACTGCACGGCGAGCTCAATCAGCTTGACCGAGAAGAACAGCATCCACGGCTTCAGCCGGGTCATGTGCAGCACCTGGTGCTTGTAATCCCACAGGCGAGCATCCCTCTGGATGACCTTGCGCTCCCGCGCGATCCTGAAAAACGGCGTCCAGCGATGCGGCGTCACATAGAGCGCCTGGATCTGGTCGGGGTCGTAGGCGAGGAGCTGGCGAAAGCCGCGCCACAGATCGCGAAGTCCCTCATCCTCGAAGCCGGCCACCCAGGTCGCCATGGACAGGATGCCGTGCGTCCGCAGCAGCCGTATCGCTTCACGATCGGACGAGGTACTGCCGCCCTTGCGGATCAATTGCAGCGTCTGCTCGTCGGTGTTTTCCATGCCGAGCAGCCAGCGGATGACACCGGCTCGGCGGTAGAGGTGTAGCATGTCGGCATCGCGCACGATGTCGTCGGCGCGAGTCGAGCCGACGATCAGCACCGGCACGTTCTCGGCAATCAANTGGGTCGCGATGCCGCCAGCGGGTCCAGAAGCCGCGCTGGCCGCAATAATTGCACAGATGCGGACAGCCGCGCGAAAACTGCATGACCACCGCACGCTTGCCTCCCCAGTAGCTGTATCTGCGGTGGTCGATCAGCTCCCAGCCGACGCGGTAGGCGTCGAGGTCGGCGATGGTCGTCGCCGCTTGCGTGGCGAAGGGACGGTTAAGATCGTCGCGACAGGCGATGCCGGCCACGCTTGCCGGCGGCTGGCGCATCTCCAGCGCCTCGACCAGCGCCACCACGGTCGCCTCGCCCTCGCCGCGCACGATGAAGTCGAAGGCGTCGGTTGACGCCAAGATGTCGCGCCAGTGATAGGTGGGAAAGACGCCGCCATAGAGGATGATCGTCGCCGGCGCGCGCGCCTTGATCATCCCGGCGATCAACAAGGCGGTCGGATGTGCCGAGGTCGAGCCGGAATGGCCGATCAGAACGAAGTCGGGACAGTCCTTCAGGGCTTCCGAGACAACCGAGGCGAGCGGCATCGGCCCGAACTCGGCATCGACGAGCCGCACTAGATGGCCGGCATCGAGCAGCGGGCCGCCGATCGCCAGCAGGCCAAGCGGCGGCAAGTGATCGTCGGGCACGCGGCTGCCGATGGCGGTGTGTGGCGGATTGATCAGGACGATTTTCATGGCGGACCTCGGGAGGGATGGTCCGTGCATGCTGGTTCCAGAGCTGGTCGCCGAAGGGGCCGGGTTCAGCAGTTTGCGGGCAGCTTTTCCGCAGAAACGCGGATGCGCATCACCGCCTGAGATGCGCGAGCGGCACGTGCCCGGGTCCCTTGATGTTCTGCAGCACCAGCTGCGTGTGGACGTCGCGCACGCCGTCGAGCCGCATCAGCCGATGCATGACGAAGGCGTTGAGCTCGTCGACCGAGGGCACCATGACATGCAGCAAAAAGTCGTGGTCGCCGGTCATCGTCCAGCACGACGACACCTCATCCATGCGCTGAACGGCTGCAATGAAGCTCTCAGGCGAGCCGTCGCTGTGACTGACGAGCCGCACCTGGATGAATACCTCGACCATCAGGCCGACGGCGCGGCGGCTGATCACCGCGGCAAAGCCCTTGATGATGCCGGCTTCCTGCAGGGCATCGAAGCGCCGCGCGCAGGGCGTGGTGGAGAGGCCGACCTCCTGCGCCAGCTCGGAAACGGGTTTGCGGCCGTTGCGTTGCAGGACATCCAGCATCTTGATCTCAAAATCGTCGAATTGAGGCAATTTCACTCCTCCTATGCGAATTACGAGTGAATGTTATCTCGAATATGGCGAGGGAGCCATCATCAAAGCCAATTTGCCTCGACAGATCGGGTTAGCCTTGCTGCAGTCAAGCATTGATGCTGTGCGAGGAGAAAACCCATGACGACGATGAGCGTTGCCGAATACGCCCGCGACTGCGCGGCGCAAGGATTGCGCGGCGACTATTCGGTGTGCCGCGCGGATTTCACCGTGGGGCAGGCTTATGACTATTCGACCGAGGAGCAGGCGGTGTGGCGCACGCTGTGCGACCGCCAGACCAAGCTGACGCAAAAGCTCGCCCATCACTCCTATCTCGACGGCGTCGAGAAGCTCGGCCTTCTCGACCGCATCCCCGATTTCGAGGACGTCAGCACCAAGCTGCGTAAGCTGACCGGTTGGGAAATCGTCGCCGTGCCGGGCCTCATTCCTGCGGCACCTTTCTTCGACCACCTCGCCAACCGCCGCTTCCCGGTCACCAACTGGCTGCGGACCACGCAGGAACTCGACTATATCGTCGAGCCGGACATGTTCCATGACTTCTTCGGCCATGTACCGGTCCTGTCGCAACCGGTGTTTGCCGATTTCATGCAGATGTATGGCAAGAAGGCCGGCGACATCATTGCGCTGGGCGGCGACGAGATGATCACCCGGCTCTACTGGTACACGGCCGAATATGGCCTGATTCAGGAGAACGGCCAGCCGCTGAAGGCGTTTGGCGCCGGCCTGATGTCGTCGTTCACCGAGTTGCAGTTCGCTGTCCAGAGCAACGACGCCCACCATGTGCCGTTCGACCTGGAAACGGTGATGCGCACCGGCTACGAGATCGACAAGTTCCAGCGCGCCTATTTCGTGCTGCCGTCCTTCGACGCCTTGCGCGATGCCTTCCAGACGGCGGATTTCGAAGTGATCGTCGCGCGCCGCAAGGGCCAGCCGGCGCTCGACCCTGCGAAGGTGTAGTTTCAGCGGCATGGGCACAACGTCCCGGCTGGCCGAGTTCTCCTTGCCCGCCGGGGCATCGCCATGTCCTACAATGCGTAGATGGTCCGGTTGAACTTCGTCTCCATCACCACGTGGGAAGCGGTTTTGACGACGCCGCTGATTTCATTCAGGGCATTCACCTCCCGGTTCAGCTTCTCGAGCGTCTCGGCGGCAAGGTGGATGATCAGATCCCATTCACCGGTTATGGCATAGACCGCCTGGATGGAGGGCATCGCCTTGATCCTTCTGGAGACGTCTGGATAGCTCTTGTTGTTCAGGGCGGCGAGGGTGAAACAGTGGACGGCGTTCTGGGCCACCGTCTTGGCCAGCCGCACGGTATAGCCTTCGATGATGCCGCCGGCCTCCAGCTTCTGGATCCGCTCCTGCAGCGCTGTCCGCGACACGCCGAGCTGTCGCGCCAGTGACGCGACCGGCTCACGCGCGTTCTTCTGCATCAGCGCGAGCAACTGACGATCCTTCTCGGTCAATTCCACCAACAAAACCTCTCGCTCGATCCCCTTACTAACCACCGCGATCCTATCGGCTGAACAGCCCTCGCGACAATCCGCAATACTGGCAGCGGCGAACGGAACAAGGCCAACATATCCGGCACTTTGTCGTCTCAAGGGACGCAATGACTGCGCGATCGCCATTATCCGGCATTTCGCCGGGTGGAATCCTTCTTTTTGCGACCTGACTGTCTGGGGTCACACACGCCGGTCTATCAGGGGGAATCAGCTTTGGCTGTGATGGGCAACGTCCGAAACCGATTCGGTTGAACCCGTCGCTGAAGCGCTAAGGTTCGACGTCGGGCACTCAACCTATAAGTTCAACCACAAGGGAGGGATAACTTTGAAAAAGCTGCTCAATTTCGCCGTTCTTGCCGCCGCGACATTCGCCATCACGACGGCAGCCATCGCCGGTGAAACCCTGGACCGCGTCACGTCGAAAAAGGCGATGGTCATCGCCACCAACGCGGCCTGGCCGCCACAGAGCTTTCTCAACGACAGCAACGAACTCGCCGGTTTCGACATCGATGTCTCGCGCGAGATCGGCAAGCGGCTTGGTGTCGACGTCTCGTTCGAAACGCCCGACTGGGCGACGTTGACCGGCGGGCGCTGGCAGGGACGCTACGACCTTGGCGTCGGATCGGTCACGCCGACAAAGGCCCGCTCCAAGGTGATCGACTTTGTCGGCATCTATTATTACAGCCCCTACGTCTACGTCCTGCACAAGGACAGCGGCGCGAAGTCGGTCGCCGATCTCAACGGCAAGATCATCGGCGTCGAAACAGCCACCACCTCGGAGGATTTCATCCGCCGCAAGCTCGAAATCGACGCGCCTGGTCTGGCTCCCATCGAATACAAGCTCGAGCCGGGCGAGATCCGCACCTACGCGGATTCCATGCTTCCCTTCGATGACCTGCGGCTTGGCGACGGCGTGCGCCTGAATGCCGTGATCGCGCCGGAACAGACGGCGCAGAACGCCATCAAGAACGGCTATCCCGTGAAGATCCTGGAAGGCGAGTACGCCTTCCGCGAGCCGCTCGTCGTCATCGCCGAGAAGAAGGATCCCGAGTGGACCGCGAAAGTCGGGGGCATCATCACCGAAATGAAGACGGACGGCACGCTCGCCGCGCTGACCACGAAGTGGTACGGCAAGGACTACAGCGCCAAATAAGTCATGCCGCCGGCTGCCCCCTCGGCAGCCGGCGGGCGTCACCCCACCTCATGAATGCCCCTCACCGCAAAGTCGTCGATGGCCTATCCGGACACCTATTACGCCCGCACCCTGACCGACCCGAAGACGCGGCCCCCGCTCAAAGGCGAGGCGCGATGTGACGTGGCCGTCGTCGGCGCCGGATTGGCCGGACTGACGACAGCGCTGCAGCTGGCGCGCGCCGGACTGCACGTCGTCGTGCTGGAAGCCCAGGTCGTCGGTTTCGGCGCTTCGGGACGCAATGGCGGCTTCGTCACACCCGGCTTCGCCACCGGCGGCGACACTATCGCCGCACGTGTCGGCGGAGAGGCAGCGCGCGACCTGCACCGGCTGTCGATCGAAGGCATGGAATTCGTGCGCGACACTATCGAGGCGCTCGGAATATCGGCCGCCCAGCCGCGTGCCGGCCTGCTCAGCGTCTTGCGCTATGACGGCGGCGATGCGCTGAAGGCCTATGCCGACCAGATGGCCCGCGACCACGGTTACGAGCTTCAATATCTGCGCGGCGAAGACGTGCGCGCGGTGCTGAAATCAGCTCGCTACCACCAAGGCCTGCGCGACCCGAACGCCTTTCACATCCATCCGCTCAACTATCTGCGTTGCCTGGCCGACGAGATCGAGCGGCTGGGCGGCAATATCCATGAGAGTTCGGAGGTCGTCCAATGCGACCTGTCGGGACCGCAAAAGATGCTGCGCACGAGGCAGGGCACGCTTCGGGCGCCCCAGATCGTGCTCGCGACCGGCGGCTATACCGGCCCGGTGTTCGGCCAGCTCTACCGCGCCTTTCTGCCCATCGCGACCTATGTGATGGTTTCCGAGGTGGCTCCCCGCCTCATCGCGCAAGCCATCGCCACCACGGATGCCGTCGGCGACAACAGGCGGGCCGGCGACTATTATCGTCTGGTCGAGAGTGGCAATCGCCTTTTGTGGGGCGGGCGCATCACCACGCGTGCCGCTTCCGCCGACGCGCTGGCGCGCGAATTGCGCCGTGAAATGGTCGGCACCTACCCGCAGCTTGCCGGCCTCAAGACCGAATTGGCCTGGTCTGGTCTAATGTCCTATGCCCGGCATCTGATGCCCCAGATCGGGGAGATGCAATCAGGCGTCTGGTACTGCACCGCTTTCGGTGGCCATGGCCTCAACACCACGGCGATTGCCGGAAAAGTAGTCGCCGAGGGCATTCTGGGCGCTTCGGACCGGTATCGGCAGTTCGCGCCATTCGGACTGAGCTGGGCCGGCGGCGCCGGTGGCCTGGCTGCCGCGCAGCTCACCTACTGGAAATTGCAGACGCAGGACTGGTGGCGGGAACGCCGCGCCACCACCAAGGACAAGGTGACGGCATGATCGGCAGGCTGATGCTCTCCCATCCAGGCCTCGCCCGCCACGCGGCGGCCGCGCTTTTTCCCGCGCTGCTGGCCGCGGCCCTCTACGCCATGGGCATCAAGTCGAGCTGGATCGGCTCGGTGATGCCGCTTGCATCCGACTGGTTGCAGGCCAATCCAGCCTTGTCGCGCGCCCTCTCGGCCGTGTTGATCGCGCTCCTGGTTCTGGTGAATTGCAAGCTGCTGCTGCTGCTGCCCCGACGCCAGCAGATCGCCGGCGTCTGGATCGAGCTGTTCGCGCTGCTGATGCTGTTCTTCTATTCCTTCGACCTCTCCTTTGCCTTCATTGCCAGGAAGGTCGGCTTCCTGATCACCCAGGGCGTCACCACGACGCTTTACATTTCGGCGATCTCGATTCTGATCGCAACGACCATCGCGCTTGTCGGGGCCATCGCCAAACTGACCGGCAACGGCATCGTTTACGGGCTGGCCACCTTCTACACGTCGCTGTTTCGCGGCCTGCCGTTGCTGATGCAGATCTACATCATCTATCTCGGCCTGCCGCAGGTCGGCTATGTGATCGGCGCGGTGCCGGCCGGCATCGTGGCCCTGTCGCTGTGTTATGGCGCCTACATGACCGAGATCTTCCGCGCCGGCATCGAAAGCATCCCGCGCGGCCAAAGCGAAGGCGCCACGGCGCTCGGCCTGAGCCCCGGCCAGACCATGGCGCTGGTCATCCTGCCACAGGCCATGCGCGTCATCATCCCGCCGACCGGCAACCAGTTCATCGCCATGCTGAAGGATTCCTCGCTGGTGTCGGTCGTCGGCGTCTGGGAGATCATGTATCTCGCCCGCACCATGGGCCAGACGGAGTTCCGCCACATCGAGATGCTGATCACCGCGTCGATGATCTACTGGATCCTGTCGATCGCACTGGAATTCGGCCAGGCCTATCTCGAACGGCGCTTCGGCCGATCGGAACGGCAGGCGTGATTGGCCGTCTCCGGGACAATTTCCGGAAAGTGTGGAGCGGTTTTGCATCCGGAATTGCGTAAAGTGAGAGTGCGGTTCAAGGACCTAAAGCGCGTCGCATGAATCCGTTTCAGGGCGACGCGCTTTAGACGCTTTGATCCCGACAGGTTATTGCATGGCGGCGGGGTTCATCCACAGGAATTCCCAGACGTTGCCGTCTGGATCTTCGATGTGGCGGTTGAACATGAAACCGAGATCCTGGGCCGGATTGGGATCAGCGCGGCCGCCTGCCGCCACGCCCTTCTCGATCAGGGCATTGACCTCGTCCTTGCTGTCCGTGGTGAGGGCGATCAGCATCTGGCTCTCACGTTTGGGGTCGCCGATCCGCCGCGCTGTGAACTGGCCGTAATGCTGGTGCGTCAGCAGCATGACACCGATGGAGTCCGAGAACATGATCGAGCTGGCCTGGTCGTTCGAGAACTGCGGGTTCAGTGTGCCTCCGATCGCGAGATAGAAGTTGGTCGCTGCCTGAAGATCGCGCACCGGCAGATTGAGGAAGATCATTTTGCTCATCGATTCAAGCCCTGCTTTCGTTGACGGGTACTAGCCAGTCTAGTACTATAACGGTGACTATCATGCGGGAACGGTACCGTCTAGTACTGAACAAGGGAAGCCCATGGAAATCGACGGTGAGACTAGGTCGGCCCGCAAGGATCGTGAAATCATCCAGGCGGCCACGGCGGCGTTCATCGGCAAGGGCTATGATGGCACCAGCATGGAGGAAATCGCCACCAGGGCGGGAGCTTCCAAGCAGACCGTCTACAAGCATTTCAAGGACAAGGAGACACTTTTCGCCGAAGTCGTTCTATCAACCGCTACCCAAGTCAACGACGTCATCGAATCCGTGACGACACTGCTTTCCGAGGCGAAATTCATGCAGGGTGGCCTGCAGCAGCTTGCTCGGCGTTTGATAACGATGCTGATGGATGAGGAGCTGTTGAAGCTGCGGCGCCTGATCATCGCCAACGCGGATCGGATGCCGCAGCTTGGTCGCAGCTGGTACGACAACGGTTTTGAGCGCATGCTTGCCTCGACGGCGTCCTGCTTTGAAAAGCTCACCAATCGAGGCCTGATGCGAACCAGTGACCCCCATCTGGCAGCCAGCCATCTGTTTGGAATGCTTCTCTGGATTCCCATGAATGAAGCTATGTTCACGGGAAGCAACCGGCGTTCCAAAGCCGAACTTGAACGGCATGCGGATGCCTCGGTGGAGGCGTTTCTTGTCACCTATGGGGTTCAGCCGAAATAGTTCCATTCCCCTGCCGACGTGTGCAGGAAAGCCGCGAACACATGGCACCCGCCTATAGCCCGCGGGCGTCCGGCCCTTCGGCCTTCAGCCGCTCGAGCTGGGCGCGCTGCAGGTCGAGCGCGGCGTTGACGAAGCGCGAGATGGTCGCGAGCTCGGCGTCGCTGAAGGTGGCGATCACTTTTTCGCCCTCCTTGGCGATGGCGCCGTAATAGCGCGCCGACAGCTCCCGCGTCGCCTCGGTCGCTTCGATCACCACCTTGCGCCTGTCCTCGAGACTGCGCGTGCGCGTCAGCAGGCCGCGCGCCNCCAGCCGGTCGATCAGCGCCGTCACCGCGGCCGGCGTCAGCCCGGTCGCGGTGGCGACCGCGCCCGCCGATTGCGGGCCGCCATGGAGCAGTCCGATACAGTGGCGCTCGGCCATGTTGAGGCCGAGTCTTGCCCCGACCGCCTCGTCATAGGCCTGTGTCGCGTCCTGCCATTGCATGACGGCAAGGCCGATCGCGGCCGTGATTTCGTTGCGATTCTTGCTTGACGAATTTACTTCGATCATCTAACTATCAATTTGTCTAACATTTAGACCNTTACAGCAATATGCGGCCGCGGCCTGGACAAGGCAAGGGCCGGCCGCCGGCAAGGAGTGAAAAATGAGCGTGATTCAACAACGTCCACCTCTCTCGCACGAGGATGAGTTCAAATACGCCAAGCTGGCGATGGAATGGTATGGATGGGGTTCGCCCATCGGCCTCGGGATCCTGCTCGTGGCGCTGGCCGCCGCGGCGGTGCTGGTGCGTATCGCCATCTACGGTTTTTGAGCATGCCTAACTCATCCGGCGCCGTCATCGGCGCCGGGGGAGGCTTCAACGTCGCGGTCAAGTTTTACCCAGGCCACTCAGACGGCGACCACCTTGCTCAGATGTTCGCCCAGCCGGCAGGCCAGCGCGGTGATCGTCGTCGTCGGGTTGGCTTGACCGGATGTGCAGAACACCGCGGAGCCGCCGACATAGAGGTTGTCCATGCCGTGCACCTTGCAGTTGGCGTCGACCACGCTCCTGGTGACATCGGTGCCCATGCGCGCGCCGCCCAGGTGATGGTGGCCCGCCGTCTCGTCATTCGTCGGATAATCGCCACCATTGCTGATCCAGTCGGCGATGCGCACGCGGCCGAGATTCTTCTCGATCAGCGTCGTGCCGAACAGCCTGAGCCCTTCGAGAACGGTACGGCGCTCCAGGTCCGATTTCTTCCAGTGCAACTCGATGCGCGGCACGCCGGCGTGGTCGACATCGGTCTTTGACAGCTCAATCTGGTTGGACGCCAGTGGCGCTTGCTCCCAAGCGACGTAAAGCTGGGCCGCGCAGCGCAGATTCTGGCTGAGCTTGGAGGACATCCACTCGGCCATGTTGGGCGCCGTGCAGGCGAGATCGGCGATCAGGCTCTTGACCCCCGGATAGGGCGTTTCGATCAGCCGGATGCCGAAATTCATGATCCGCAGCCGCTCCATCGCGGCGAGTGTCGGTGAGAAGAAGGCCTCGTTGACGGCATCGACCTCGAACTCGCCATAGTTGGCCAGGATGGCATTGCCGCCCTCGAAGGTCGGATGTTCCATCCAGTAGCGGCCAAGCGCCGCCGCATTGGGCACGACACCGCCGTTGGACCGCTGGTTCGACCACAGAAGCAGCCGCGAATTCTCCAGCCCGCCGGTGCAGGCGATGAAATAGTCCGCGCTGAAGGCGCCGGCATCCTGGCCGTTGGACCATAATCTGGCGCCGGTCACGCGCTTGCCGTCGCCGGCGAGCTCGGTGGCATAGGTGTTGAGCACGACCGCGATGTTCTGGCTCTTATCCAGTTCGTCGGCGTATTTTTCGGCAAAGCGCACCGCCGGGCTCTTGATCAGCTGCACCCAGCGTATGTCGTCCGAGATTGGCACATCCGGCCGGAATTCGGGAAGGTCGAGAATATCGCGCACTTCCGGCAGATAGGGCTCGATGTCGGTACGGCGGATCGGCCAGCCCGTATCCTGCGCCCAGGCCTTCGGCTTGAAATCCAGCTTGTCGAGTACACGGCACCAGCCGGCCCAATGGTTGGAGCTGCCGCCCATGAACCGCAACCGCGTGATATCGAGATTGAAGTAGAAATCGCCGACCGTGGTGCCGCGGTAGAAATCCTGCGACTCGTCGCTGAATTCCCGCGAACCGGCTTCCAGCACCACGACCGGGATGCCGGCCGCGCCAAGTTTCCTGGCGATCGTGGTGCCGGCGGGGCCGGAACCAAGGATACAGACCTTTGGCGCGAAATTAGCGGCGCGATACGCCTCGTAGCTGTCGAAGATCATGCCAGGTCACTCCGCTTCAGGATCCAGCCATTGATCTCGACGATCTCATTCGGGTCGGCCCGTGATGGTTCGACCCGCGATGGACCGCCATAGGCCGCGTCGGCCTCGGGCAGCTTGCGGAACAGGGACAGGGCAGGCAGGGCGATCAGCGCCTGCACGATCATGCGGCGCGGCATTTTCTTGAGGAAGAAACTCATGGCAGGTCTCTCGGATAGGGGGCTTCGATGCGCATGACATTCCTTGAACGGCACACGCATCTTGACAGAGGCCAGTATCGTGCCAAGGCCGGCCTCAAGGCAGTGAAGCGGCACAACCGAATGCAAACAGCGTTAGCAATTCCTTAACAGGCCGGTTGTGCCGGTCGGCTCACGCGGCCGCTGAAATGTCCGTATCGAGGATCGTCAGGTTGCGGCCCGCATGTTTGGCCTGGTAGAGGCGCCGGTCGGCGGCGCGCATCAGGTCCGATACGGTGACGTCCTCGCCACAGACGGTGCCGCCGATGCTGACGGTCAAAGGAATGGTTCGCTCATCGACAGGCCGGAAGCGGATCAGCTCGACCTCGCGACGGATCCGTTCGGCAACGCGCTTGGCCTCCTGTTCCGTGGCTCCGGTCAGAAACGCGCCGAACTCCTCGCCGCCGATCCGGCCGAGCACATCGCCGCTGCGCACGCCGCGCTCGATGGCGCTGGCGATCAACAGCAGCGCCTCGTCCCCGGTCAGGTGACCAAAACTGTCATTGATCTTCTTGAAATGATCGGCGTCTATGATCAGCAGCGCGCCACGGTCGGACTTGCGCCGGGAACCGTCAAGTGCGGCAAAGAAGCTTTCCCGGTTGAGCATGCCGGTCATGTCGTCGCGGCTCGCCTTTTCCGCCAGGCGGCGGTGCGCCGCGGCGAGTTGGGCGTGGGCACGGGCCAATTCGCGATGGGCATTTTTCAACCTGTCGCTCTGCCAGAACGTGCCGGCGCATGCCGTCCAGGCAAGGACCAGCGGACAGACTGTCGACGTCAGCCAGATCGTGCGCGTTATCGGGAATCCCATGGCTGGGACGATGATCAATGTCAGCAGGAGCGAAGCAGCGACGGAGGCGAAAGCGACGGCGGCGGATTTGAGAATAATGCTGTTCATCGCGGGCTCCACACAGGACTTGTCTCTGTGCCAGCAAGCCCTGAAGGCGACCTTTCGGGGATGGCTAAAATTTGAATCGTCAGGCCATTTCCGCCACTCTCGACGCGCAGAAGTTGTGGATAAAGTCCCTTTCAGAAGCCCTGTTTCATGCCATAAGGAGCACATGACCACGCTTCCGGATCCCGCCCGCTTCGCCCATGTCACCGACTGGGTGTTCGACCTCGACAACACGCTCTACCCGCATCATTCGAATCTGTTCTCGCAGATCGACGTCAAGATGACCGCCTATGTCGGGGAATTGCTGGCGCTGCCGCGCGAGGAGGCGCGCAAGCTGCAGAAGGAGCTCTATCGCGAATACGGCACGACGCTGAACGGGCTGATGACGCGCCACGGCATCGATCCCGACGACTTTCTGGAGAAGGTCCATGACATCGATTATTCGTGGCTGGTGCCCGATCCCGTTCTCGGCACCGCAATCCGCCAGCTTCCCGGCCGCAAGTTCATCTTCACCAATGGCGACCGCAGGCATGCCGAACGCACGGCGCGGCAACTTGGCATCCTCGACCATTTCGACGATATTTTCGATATCGTCGCTGCCGGCCTCAATCCCAAGCCGGCGCGCCAGACGTACGAGAAGTTCGCCGAACTGCACGCCGTCACCGGCCACAATGCGGTGATGTTCGAGGACCTCGCCCGCAACCTGGCCGTGCCGAAGTCGCTGGGCATGACCACGGTTCTCGTGGTGCCGCGCAATTTCGAGCCGACCTTCTCGGAAATCTGGGAACGCGACCCGGCGCAGGAAGACGACGTCGACTACGTCACCGACGATCTCGCGGAGTTTTTGACAGGAATAGTGAGTAGTGAGTAGTGAGTAGTGAGTAGTGAGTAGAACATCTTTCGCTACCTACTACTCACCATCCCCTACTCACTCACTTCCTAGCTTGTAGAACCTGCTGATGATGCCCCAGGCTTCGTCGGCTGTGTCGACGAAATCGATGATGTCCTGGTCGCCGGGGCTGATCGTGCCCTGCTCGGCGAGGAAGTCGAGGTTGATCGCACGTTTCCAGAAGGACTTGCCGAATAGGATCACCGGCACGCGCTCCATGCGTCCGGTCTGGATCAGCGTCAGCGTCTCGAAGAACTCGTCCATGGTGCCGAAGCCGCCGGGAAACACCGCCACGGCCTTGGCGCGCATGACGAAGTGCATCTTGCGGATGGCGAAATAGTGGAAGTTGAAACAGAGCTCCGGCGTCACATAGGGGTTCGGCGCCTGCTCGTGCGGCAGCACGATGTTGAGTCCGATCGACGGCGCGCCGACATCATCGGCGCCGCGGTTTCCCGCTTCCATGACGCCCGGACCGCCACCGGTTACCACCACGTATTCGCGATAATATGACGTGGCCGACTGCTGCGAACACAGGCGGGCGAATTTGCGCGCCTCCTCATAATATTTGCTGTTCTCCTCGAGGTTCTTCTTCTGCGTCTCGTTCTTGGCCGCCCAGGCCTCGCCGCCGGGCTCCGGCAGGCGCGCGCCGCCGAACAGGATCACGGTCGAACGAATGCCGCGCTCGGCGAGGATCATTTCCGGCTTCAGCAGTTCCAGTTGCAGCCTGACGGCGCGCAGCTCGCGCCGGGTCATGAAGTCGGGATCGTTCCAAGCCAGGCGGTAGGTCTCGGCCCGAGTTTGCGGCGTGTCCGGCACGCTNCCCTTAACAGCTTGGTAATGGAGCAAATTCATGTCGAAGCCCGATCTGGCGAGCCTCGAAAGGACCATCGACAGGGCCTTCGAGGAACGCGACGCCATTTCGACCGCGACCCGCGGCGAGGTGCGCGACGCCATCCAGTCGGCACTCGACCTGCTCGACCGCGGCACCGCCCGCGTCGCCGAGCGGCAGGCCGACGGCAAGTGGCATGTCAATCAGTGGCTGAAGAAGGCGGTGCTGCTCTCTTTCCGGCTCAATCCGATGGAGATCATCAAGGGCGGCCCCGGCGAGGCCGTGTGGTGGGACAAGGTGGCGTCCAAGTTCGACGGCTGGGGCGCCGTCGATTTCGAGAAGGCGGGCTTCCGCGCCGTGCCGTCGTCGATCGTGCGCCGTTCGGCCTATGTTGCGCCGGGCGCGGTTTTGATGCCGTCCTTCGTCAATGTCGGCGCCTATGTCGATAGCGGCACCATGGTCGACACCTGGGCCTCGGTCGGCTCCTGCGCCCAGATCGGCAAGAACGTCCACCTTTCGGGCGGCGTCGGCATCGGCGGCGTGCTGGAGCCGATGCAGGCCGGCCCCACCATCATCGAGGACAATTGCTTCATCGGGGCGCGGTCCGAAGTGGTCGAGGGCTGCATCGTGCGCGAAGGCTCGGTGCTCGGCATGGGCGTCTTCATCGGCCAGTCGACCAAGATCGTCGACCGCGCCACCGGCGAGATCTTCTATGGCGAGGTGCCGCCGAATTCCGTGGTCGTCGCCGGCTCGCTGCCGGGCAAGGCATTTCCAAACAACGAGCCGGGCCCAGGTCTCTACTGCGCCGTCATCGTCAAGCGAGTCGACGCCAAGACCCGGTCCAAAACGTCTATCAACGAATTGCTGCGCGATTGATCTTTCCGCCGGGCAGGCGCACCTTCCGCCGGCGCGACAATCGGTCGCGCTGGTTCAACTGGAGGGGTGACATGGACTGGAAATATCTGCTCACAAGCTTTGATGGCCGCATCAACCGGGGTAAGTTCTGGGCTGGCATCGGCGTATTCATCGTTATCGGCGTTATTGCTTTCATTCTCGATGCGATCCTCGGCACGCGTTTCACCACGGCCAGCGGTGCCCAGATCGGCATCATAGGCATCCTCTTCGCGCTGGCATCGATCTATTTCGCGATTGCCCTCTATGCCAAACGCTGGCACGACCGCAACAAGTCGGGCTGGTGGACGCTGATCGGCCTCGTACCCGTCATCGGCGGCATCTGGCTGCTGGTCGAACTCGGCATTCTCGAAGGCACCAGGGGTGCCAATCAATATGGATCGGACCCGCTTGCCTGAAAGATCGGATCTCAACTGGCTTTTCTTCAAGACCTCGGGCCGCGTCAGCCGCGCGGCCTATTTTCTCGGCGGGTTGCTCGTCGCCATCATCCAGGCATTCCCGNAAGACCTCGGGCCGCGTCAGCCGCGCGGCCTATTTTCTCGGCGGGTTGCTCGTCGCCATCATCCAGGCATTCCCGCTATACCGCTTCACGCTGGTGCCGGAGGGTTCGGCCGAGAGCAACATGTGGTCGTTCATCTTCTTCATCGCCTTCATCGCCTCGCTGTGGTCGAACATTGCGCTGGCGGTGAAGCGGCTGCACGACCTCGACAGGCCGGGCATTGCCGCGCTGATCCTGTTCGTGCCGGTCGTCTCGATCGTCGCCTTCCTTGTGTTGTGCCTGTTTCCAGGGCAGCCTGGACCCAACCGCTATGGCCAGCGCACCAACGAGCCGGCAGAATCAAAGAAATAGAGCATGACGTCGTCGGAAAGCCGCTCCAAACTTTTCGGCATCATGCTCTAGGGGGCCGATCGGATATCTCGCCATGCGCTACCGCACGCTTGATCCGAAACTGATCATCGAAACCGCCGAGCGGCTGGAAGGGCGTGTGGCCGACCGTTTCCCGGAGGCCGGGTTGCGCGGCGTCGCCGCCGAACTTGTGTCGCTGTCTCGCGATCTGGCCAAGGCCGCGAAGACCCTGGAAGCGCCGATCTGGTGGCTGCGTGGCATCATCGTCGCCGCCGTCATCGCGGGCGCGCTGATCTTCCTGTTCGTCGGCACCATCCTGCCGCTCATTCACATCTCGCAAGCCGACGACGCGGTGCAGTCGGTGCAAGGCATCGAAGCCACGATCAACATGATCATCCTCGCCGTGCTCGGCTTCCTCGCCCTGATCCGCACCGAGGAGCGCATCAAGCAGGTGTTTCGCCAGTTGCATGGCCTCAGATCACTGATCCACGTCATCGACATGCACCAGTTGACCAAGGATCCGGCGGCGCTGTCGGCCAGCTTCAAGCCGACGGCGCATTCGCCGGCCCGTCTAACCAATGCCGCGGATCTTGCGCGCTATCTCGACTATTGCTCCGAAATGCTGTCGATCACCGGCAAGATCGCGGCGCTGTTCGCCCAATCCGTCAATGACGCTGTCGTCATAGCCGGCGTCAACGACATCGAGAACCTGGCGTCCAACCTGTCGCGCAAGATCTGGCAGAAGATCACGTTGATCGACGGCCGGCCGGCGGCGCCACAACCTTCTCCGGCACCAGGTCCGGCGAGCCAAGCCGCTCGGCTTCCGCCGCGCGCACCAGCGCCTTGATAAGCTGGACCGTCGGCGCCGGCGTACCGGCTTTTTCAGCGAGCCGCAAAACGGCGCCCTGCAAGTCGTCGATTTCTGTCGACCGGCCACGCTGCAGATCGTCCCACATCGACGAGCGCGCCTCGGGATCGATCGCCAGCATGCGCCGAGCCAGGAGCTTGAACAGCCAGTCGGGCAACCTGAGCACCTTCGGCAGCAGCGTCGGGCGCAGGCCGGCGATCCGGGCCGGCTCGATGCCGGAGGCCTTCATCGCCAGCAAGGCCTCGTCGATCTGGCTGGCCAGGATCAGCCGCCAGCGCCGGTCAGCAAGTTCGGTTGCCAGCGGCAGGCCTGACAGCGCCACCAGCGCATTGTTCAGGTTCATCAGAAGCTTGCCCCACAGCACGGCCTTCATATCACCATGCGTTTCGACAGCCAGGCCTTCAGCGTCGAGAAGGTGCGCAAGGCGGGCATCGCCGTCTTCAACCTTCACCTTGCCGTCGCTGGCGCGGTGGACGCGCAGCGGCAGCTCTCCATCGGCTGATTGCACGACATTGAACGGCACCATGCCAGCCAGCACCGTTCGCGGGCCAAGTGCCGCGCGGAGCCTGTCGGCGTTGTCGACGCCGTTCTGAAGGCTCACCACCACGGCATCGGGACGGGCATGGGCCTTGATGAGTGCCGCCATTTCCAACGTCGCGCCACTCTTGACGGTGACCAGGATCACATCGGCCCCTGGCAAGGCCGCGGCCGGATCGGTGGTGACGGCAAGCTCTGCCGGCTTGATCAGGCGATCGCGACCCTCGAGGTCGCTGACGCGCAATCCGCCCTGCCACAGCGATGCCTCGATGCGCGGCCTGGCAAACAAGACAACCTGCCGCCCGGCGAGCGCCAGGCAGCCGCCGACATAACAGCCAATGCTGCCGGCGCCGGCAATGACGATCCTCTTTTCGCCGTTTGCCATCTCTTTCTCCGCGTCAGCCAGAACTATACGACATGAAAACCATAATGTCGGCGGTATCGTCGGCCATTGGCTTGGCCCTATGTCTGGCCGTGACAGGCCATTCGCTTTCGACTATCGCTTTTGCCATGACGCTGCCTACTGACCCCGCCGCAAACCTTGCCTCTCTCATCCGCTGTGCCTCGGTGACACCNCAGACGTGTGCTCTTCCGATCTATCTGATGTTCGCGGGTCATACCGACGTGGTGCCGGTCGGCGACGAAGCCGCCTGGACGCATCCGCCTTTCGCCGCCGACATCGCCAATGGCGAAATGTATGGCCGTGGCGCGGTCGACATGAAGGGCGGCATTGCTTGCTTCATTGCCGCGGTGGCGCGCAACGTCGAGGCGAATGGTGGCCCGAAGGGCTCGGTCTCGCTGCTGATTACCGGCGACGAGGAAGGGCCGGCCATCAACGGCACGGTCAAGCTGCTCGAATGGGCCGCGTCCAAAGGCGAGAAATGGGACGCCTCGATCGTCGGCGAGCCGACCAATCCGGACACGCTCGGCGACATGGTCAAGATCGGCCGGCGCGGCTCGATGTCGGGTAGCATCGCCGTCAATGGCCGCCAGGGCCATGCCGCTTATCCGCAGCTTGCCGACAATCCGGTGCGGGGCCTGATGAGCCTGGTGGACGCCTTGCTGCATCCCGCCTTCGACAAGGGAACCAAGGATTTCCAGCCGACCAACCTCGAGGTGACCTCCATCGATGTCGGCAACCCGGCCACCAATGTCATTCCCGCCAAGGCAACCGCCACCTTCAACATCCGCTTCAACGACAGCTGGACGGCCGAGACGGTCCAGGCGGAAATCCACAACCGCCTCGATCAGGCGGCTGGGCGCAAGAAATACCGGCCGGGCAAGAAGACCCCAGTCGACTATGAGCTGGTCTGGCGCGACCGGCCGAGCCATGTCTTCCTGACCCGCGACGACAGGCTAGTCGAGACGTTGAGCGGCTCGGTCAAGGCGGTGGTCGGCAAAAAGCCGGCGCTATCCACCTCCGGCGGCACATCGGATGCGCGCTTTATCAAGGACTATTGCCCGGTGGTCGAATTCGGCCTGGTCGGCAAGACCATGCACATGGTGGACGAGCGCGTGGCCATCGCCGATCTGGAAACGCTGACGCGGATCTACCAGCGCTTCATCGACGACTGGTTCGGACAGGGCTGATCAGCATGCTTTCGGCGGACGAAACCCAAGCTTCGCTGACCGGCGCCTGGCGGCTGATGCTCGGCAAGGCCGACGGCCTGCGCCTGCTCGACCTGACGGCCGACGGCTTCTGGAATTCGTTCTTCGCCATCATCGTCGCGGCACCGGCGCTGATCGTCGGCTGGGTCGGCATCGCCAACGAGATCGGCGATCCCGATGCCTTCGCCGGCCGCTTCAGCATGCTGGTGCGACTGGCGACGGTCGATATCGGCTCCTGGGTGCTGCCGCTGGTGGCGCTCGCCTTGGTGGCGCGGCGCGCCGGCATCGGCGGGCGCTTCGTCCACTATGTCGTCGCCAGCAACTGGGCCTCGGCGATCACCGCCTGGCTGATGCTGCCTTCGGCGCTGATCAGGCTCTTCCTGTCCTCGACAAGCCAAGTCTCGAGCCTTGTGTCGCTGCTATTATTTTCCCTGTCGATGGTGCTGACCTGGCGCATGACCAACGCGACGATCGGCAGGGGCGCTGCCTTCGGCACCGCCGTTTTCGTCGGCATGTTCGTCGCTTCGCTGCTGGTGCTGTTCGGACTGCAGATGCTGCTTGGCATCTCCGTGCCCGACGATGTCGGGGCCCAGAGCCTTTCCGGGCTTTATCCTGGATAGAACCAGGGTTCTACCCCGGATAATCGACGCCGATGAGAAAAAGCCCGTCGGGCGGCGCTACCTGGCCGCAGGCTGCGCGGTCTCGCGCTTCCAACGCCGCCTTGAGGTCGCCCGATGTCCAGCCGCCGTCGCCGACCCGCTTCAGCGAGCCGACCATCGAGCGCACCTGGTTGTGCAGAAAGGATCGTGCCGATGCCCTCACCTCGATGAGATCATCGCCCGTTCGGCTCACGTCGAGCCGCTCCAATGTTCTGATCGGGCTGGTGGCCTGGCACTGCGTCGAGCGGAAGGTGGTGAAGTCGTGTCGGCCGAGCAGGAGCTTCGCCGCCTCGTGCATGGCGGCGGCATCGAGCCGCTTCGGCACCCACCATACCTTACCCTTCTCCAGCGCCGAGGGCGCCCGCCGATTGAGGATGCGGTAGAGATAGTGCCGACCGATGGCGGAGAAACGGGCATCGAAATCATCCGGGACGATCGTGGCCTTCAGGATGACGATGCGCGCACCGGCCGCCTGCAGGTGTGCATTGACGGCATCGCGCACCTTGTCGTCGGGCCACGCCTTGGCAAGGTCGACATGCGCCACCTGCGCGCTCGCATGCACGCCGGCATCGGTGCGGCCGGCGGCGCGCAGCCGGACCGCCTCGCCGCAGAAATTCTCGATCGCCTGCTCGATCGCCTGCTGCACCGAAGGCTGGTCGGCCTGATGCTGCCAGCCGGCAAACAGGCTGCCGTCATATTCGATATCGAGGCGAAAACGCGGCATTCCGGGACGGCGACGCTCTCGCCTAGGCGGCGAGAGCGGTGAAGGCGGAAGCGTAGACCAGCCTGCCGGCTTCAGGAGCGTCGCCCCAGGCCAGCGCCTGCAGCGCCTCGCCTTGGTATTCGCTCTCGAACTTCCCGGCACGGGCATGGCTGTAGCCGAAACGGCCGTAATAGGCCGGGTCGCCCAGCACGACGGCCAGCGTCTCGCCAGCCTCCTTGAGCCGGATATGGGCCTCCCGGATCAACGCGCCGCCGATGCCGGAGCCGTGAAAGGACGGCTCCACCGCCAGCGGGGCAAGCGCCACGGCGGCAAAGCTCTTGCCGCCGTGGCGCACGAACAGCCGCGAAAACAGGATGTGGCCAACGACCTGGCCGTCTTCTTCCGCCACCAGTTCGACGACGGCGTCACCGCCGGTCACCAACGCGTCGACCAGGCCGGCCTCCGTCTGCTGGCCGAAAGCGTGTTCCTCGACGAGGCGAATGGCCTCGCGGTCCCGCGGCGTCGCCGCGCGTATCGACATCATGCTCATGAGAATTTCAGTCCTTTTTCGATCTTGGCTCCGCGCAGGAATTCCGACGCGGCGGCGGGCTTTCCGCCCGCACGTTGAACTTCGACCAGCCTGACCGCGCCTTTTCCGCAGGCGACCGTCAGCCGGTCATCGAGAATTCCTCCCGACTCGCCCAAATCTTCCGAAGGCGACACGCCTTCGGATAGCGTCGAGCGAAGCAGTTTCAGCCGTTCCATGCGGCCGCCAATTTCAATCTCGGACCAGGCGCCGGGAAAGGGCGACAGGCCACGAATATGGTTGTGAACCCCGGCCGCGGGCCGTGTCCACTCCACGCGCGTCTCGGACTTATCGATTTTCCTGGCGTAAGTCACCCCTTCGGCCGCCTGCGCGGTAAATGCCAAGGTGTTCTGTTCCAGCCGCGCCAACGCTTCCACCATCAGGGCAGCGCCGACACTCATCAACCGATCATGCAGATCGCCGCCTGTCATATCGGGGCCGATGGCGCATTTTTCAACCAATCCGACCGGGCCGGTATCCAGCCCCGCCTCCATGCGCATCACCATCATGCCGGTCTGCGTGTCTCCAGCCATGATGGCGCGCTGGATGGGCGCGGCGCCACGCCAGCGCGGCAAAAGCGATGCGTGGCCGTTGACGCAGCCAAGCCGGGGCGCCTCCAGAACTGCCTTGGGCAACAGCAATCCATAAGCGACGACCACGGCGATATCGGCGCCCAGGTCGGCAAAAGCGGCCTGCTCGGCCTCGCTCTTCAACGAGGTCGGTGTGCGCGCCTCGATGCCAAGCCGCCCGGCCTCGCGCTGCACCGGCGACGGCGTCAGTTCCAGCCCGCGCCGGCCGGCGGCGCGCGGCGGCTGCGTGTAGACGGCTGAAATCTCGTGGCCGGCCTCGGCGATGGCGCGCAGCGTCGGCACCGAAAACTCCGGCGTGCCCATGAAGATGACGCGAAGGGGCATTGCCCTACCCCACCAGCTTGCCCGGCGCCTTGTCCCTGGCGAGCTTCTTGAACTTCTTCACCACCATGTCGCGCTTCAGCTTCGAGATGTGGTCGATGAACAGCACACCGTTGAGATGGTCGATCTCGTGCTGCAGGCAGGTTGCCATCAGCCCTTCGGCCTCGATCTCCTGCAGCTTGCCGTCGCGGTCGAGATATTTGACCCGCACCGAAGCCGGGCGCTCGACCTCGGCATAGTAGTCCGGGATCGACAGGCAGCCTTCCTCGTAGACGGAGCGCGCGTCGGCGCTTTCGAGAATTTCCGGGTTGATGAAGACGTGTGGCGCCGGGGTTTCGTCTTCCTTGGCGAGATCGATCACCAGCATCCGCAGCGGCTCGCCGACCTGGATTGCCGCCAGCCCAATGCCGGGTGCGTCATACATGGTCGCCAGCATATCGTCGGCCAGTTTGCGCAATGGCGCGTCGACGCGCTCCACCGGCTTGGAGACCTGGCGCAGGATGGGATCGGGGAGAATGATAAGCGGCTTGATCGGCATGGCGTTTCACCTAAGACCTCAATAGAAAGGCGTCAACCGGTTCGCCTGCGCGTCGTTCACGTTTTGATCTGTGCCAGACCGCCGAATCGGCTATGCTGTCCACATGAATGATCTGAGCACCATCCTTTCGGAGCCCGTCGCACGGCTCGGCGCCTCGACAATCACGCTTGGCCACGCGCTGGCCTTCGGCGCGTTGCTGTTTCTCGGCTTGTTCGTGACGCTCGTCGTTGCGCTGTGGCGGTCGGCCAAGGCGCGCGCGGCCGCCGCCGCGGAGGCCGCCGACCATGCCCGCGACGCCGAGGCGCGGATGGCCGGCATTCTCCAATCCCAGGCCGAGATGCAGGGCCGCATGGGCGCCATCGCCGAAGTGTTCGGCGCCCGTCAAGCCGAATTGACGCAGTCCATCGGCCAGCGGCTCGACGCCATGACCGGCCGCATCGGCCAGACCATGACCGAGCAGACCAAGTCCACTCATGAGAGCCTCGCGAAACTGCAGGAGCGGCTGGCGATCATCGACACAGCGCAGGGCAACATCCAGTCGCTGGCCGGCCAGGTCGTGCAGTTGCAGGCGATCCTCTCCAACAAGCAGACGCGCGGCGCTTTCGGCCAGTCGCGCATGGAGGCGATCGTCGCCGACGGCCTACCTCACGGCGCCTACGAATTCCAGGCGACGCTGTCGAACGGCAGCCGGCCGGACTGCCTGGTGAAAATGCCGAACGGGGCGCCGTCGCTAGCCATCGACGCCAAATTTCCGCTGGAAGCGTGGAATGCGATCCGGGCCGCCGATAACGCCGACCTGCAGAAGGTCGCGGCCCAGGCCTTTCGCCGCGATATCGAGGTCCATATCCGAGACATTTCGGAAAAATNGTCGCTAGCCATCGACGCCAAATTTCCGCTGGAAGCGTGGAATGCGATCCGGGCCGCCGATAACGCCGACTTGCAGAAGGTCGCGGCCCAGGCCTTTCGCCGCGATATCGAGGTCCATATCCGAGACATTTCGGAAAAATACCTGCTCCAGGGCGAAACCCAGGACACAGCCTTCATGTTCGTGCCGTCGGAATCGGTATTCGCCGAAATACACGAGAACTTCGAAGCGGTTGTCCAGAAGGCGCACCGTGCCCGCGTCATCATCGTCTCGCCTTCGCTCTTGATGTTGTCGATCCAGGTCATCCAGGCGATCCTCAAGGATGCACGCATGCGCGAGCAGGCGCATCTGATCCAGGGCGAAGTCATCAGGCTGATGGAAGACGTCCAGCGTGTCGACGAGCGCGTGCGCAAATTGCAGGGGCATTTCGGCCAGTCGGCCAAGGACATCGAAGACATACTCGTCTCGACCTCGAAAGTGACCAAGCGTGGCCAGAAGATCGAGGCGCTGGAATTCGGAGAAGGCGAGCCCGACGCCCCGCGCGGCGGCACAACCAAGCTGGAGGCCGCACCGCGCGTTGCCGATTCAAAGACCGGGCAGTTGAGGTTGAGGGTCGTCGAAGGCGACGACTGAACGCTACTGCTCTTCGACCGTCGTCATACCCTCGAATTCCGGAAGCCAGTGCAGCGCCGAGCGATGCCATTTCTGGTGTCTCGGGACCAGGTCCTGGCGCTGCCGCGAGGTCCCGACCCTGATCCCATAGACCTTCGGACCGTCGCCGACCGATGTCGCATAAAGATGCGAGCCGCAGTCGGCACAAAAAGCCTGCGTTCGCTTGGCACCGCTCGCCACGGTCTTGATGTAGATTTTCGGTTCGCCGCTGGTGATCCGGTAATGATCCCCTGTCGCTGGAACGGTGACGCGAAATGCCGTACCGGTCAGTTGCTGGCAATCGGTACAATGGCAGATCGAAGTCTTTTCCGGGTCGACCTCCGCCTCATAGGTGATGGCGCCACAATGGCAGCCGCCGTCGATCTTCATCGTCATTCCTCCAACATCGATCGGCTGATTTTAGCGGCACGGAGACACGAGGCAACGGCGGGGCGCTGGTCCAGAGGCCAGAATCCCCAAAAGTGGACTGCCGTGCGGCAAAAGTTCGTACTCGAATTTATCCGGACGCGGATTCGATCAGCTTGCGCCGCTTTTCCCAGGTGCCTGACGTCTGCGGCTTGACGAACAGCCGCGAGATCTCAGGCATCTCTTTTTTCAACCGCGCCTCGATGCGCTCGACACAGGCCTCGATCTCCGGCGCCGACAAATGGTCCTCGAATTCGATGCTCAGGCCGGCAACGATTTCTTCCGGGCCCATATGCACCGTCAGCACACCGTTCGCCCGCTGCACCGCCGGATCCTGCTGGACGATCGCCAGCACCTTCCTCTGCACCTCGGGTGAGGCCGGCTCGCCGATGAGCAGGCCCTTGCTTTCACGCGCCAGGAAGATTGCCGTCGTGCCGAGGATAAGCGCGATGCCGATCGAGGCGGCGCCGTCGAGTTCGGGCATCTCGAAAATCTCCGCCGCCAATATGCCGGCAAAGGCGACGACCAGGCCGAGAAGGGCCGCACTGTCTTCGAACAGCACCGTATAGACGCTCGGATCCTTGCTCGATTGCACAGCTTGCAGCCAGCCGAGCTTGCCCTTCTGCTTGCGGAATTCCTTCAGCGCCACCAGCCAGGAGCTGCCTTCGAACACGAAGGACAGGCCGAGAACGATGTAGTTCACTTTAGCGTTGGCGACCGGCTCTGGCGCCATGATGTGGATGATGCCCTCGTAGAACGACACGCCGGCGCCCAGCGCGAAGACCAGAAGGGCGACGATGAAGCTCCAAAAATAGAGTTCACGGCCATGGCCGAGCGGGTGCGAGCTGTCCGCGGGGCGTGCCGCCCGGTGCATGCCGTAAAGCAGCAGGCCGCCATTGCCTGTATCGACCAGCGAATGCACGCCTTCCGACAGCATGGCCGAACTCCCGGTGAAAAAGGCAGCGGCGAATTTGGTCAGCGCTATGGCGAGATTGCCGGCGAGCGCCGCGTAGATGACCGTTCTGGAGCCGCCGTGCCCTGCCATGCAGCTTCGATCCTCTTCGAGACGGTGTAGCGGCTCTGCCGCGGAGTTGCACAGCCACCACAACGCGCCAATCGTCGGGCCGTTCAATGTGTTCGAAACCGGCTGGCGGGAAGGCCAGCTATTCCTGGACCTCGTCGGTCCACACCTTGAAGCCCGTAAGCAACCCTGGCCCGAAAATGTGGGTCAGCGGCACATCCGCCGCGTCGCGGCCGGAGGCGATCAGGATACGGCCGATGCGTGGCGCGTTGTTGCGCGGATCGAAAGCGTGCCAGCGGCCGCCGAGATAAACCTCCATCCAGGCGCAGAAGTCCATGCTCGCCCAAGGCTTCGGCATGCCTATGTCGCTGATGTAGCCTGTGCAATAGCGCGTCGGGATATTGAGTGCCCGGCAGAATGTGACGGCAAGATGCGCGAAATCGCGGCACACGCCGCTCCGTTCGCGCCAGGCTTCCGCGGCGGTGCGCGTCACTCGTGCGTTGCCGTAGTCGAAGACGATGTGGTTGTGGACGAAATCGCACACCGCCTGCACGCGCGGGATGCCTGATGGCATGTGGCCGAACAGCCGCCATGCCTCGCTTGCCAAGAGGTCGCTTTCGCAAAACCGGCTGGGCAGCAGGAACAGTAGCGTTTCAGCCGGCAGGTCGCGCACCTCGTGCTGCCACGCCATCAACTCGCGCATCTCGAATGTGCCGTAGTCGCGGATTACCGCATCCGTACCGAAAGTGAAACGCCCGGGCGGGGCGACGAGCCGGTTGCACCAGTTGCCGAAGCTGTCGCGATAACTCTCGATCGGCACTGGCGGGTTGGAGGTCAGGAAATCCGGGCGCTCAAGATCGGAGGCGCGGGAATAGTGGACATTGAGCATTGCGATGAGCGGCGTTTCCTGCGGAAAGTCGAAGCTCATCTCACAGCCGATATGGATCCGCATTGTCGTCCTGACCGGCCTGCCTGACGATCACCCGGCGGTGCACGGGTCGATGCTGCAGTGCGAAGACAAGCATGGCATGGACAGCCGGGGTTTACGAGCAAATTAGAAATCGGTTGAAAGCGGCCTGCCGGCGCCGGCAGCAGGCACTCGCCTCTTGCAGTCCGGCCTTTGTCTTGTTTCACTCCGCTTCCCGCAACTGGAGGAACGAATCATGGCTAAAGGTGCGATGAAGGCAGGCAAGGAAGCCCGCAAACCAAAGAAAGACGCCAAGAAGCCTGTAGCCGCTCCGGCCCTGAAGGCGCCGCCGGTCAAGGCGATGAGGATCAAGGAAAAGTAGATATCGCAAAGCGTGGATGGATTTCACCGGCGGCGTCCGACATGCCGCCGGCGAGTTGTTGATTGGGCGTTCAGACGCCCTATAGCGACGATGCGGGGACGACCTCGCATTTCCCGAAATCCGGCTGGGACGGCCCGCACATTGTGTGATTGAGCATTCGAGGACCTTTCGGCCGGATGTTCTGGATGGAGCGTTCCGATGTCATGGATTCTTCTGTTCTTCGCAGGCCTGTTCGAAATCGGCTGGGCGATCGGGCTCAAATACACCGACGGCTTCACCAGGTTTGTTCCGACCGTGCTCACGGTCGCGTCGATGATCGTCAGTTTGACCTTGCTTGGTCTGGCGCTGAAGACGCTGCCTGTCGGCACCGCCTATGCGGTGTGGACCGGTATCGGCACTGTCGGCACGGCGCTGCTCGGCATCTGGCTGCTGGGCGAGCCCGCGACGGCGATCAGGCTCGGCTGCATCGCTTTGATCGTCTGCGGTATTATGGGGCTGAAATTCGCGGCCTGAACGGCCCTGTCCACCGGCTGATTATCTCGACCGAGCTCACATCCATGAATCGACATCCCTGGATGCAGGGAGGCTTCCCGTGGGCAACACGACAAACGCGAAAAAGGGCCGCGCCTTGGCGCGTCCCTCATTGATCATCGATCGACACGAGTGCGCTCTTAGCGACCCGTAAAGCCGGGCGGTGTCCTGCCGGTGCGCTGCTTGCGAGCCGCATAGCGTGCGTCGCGCTTTGCCTTGCGCTCGGCTTCGTCGGCAAGCAAACGAGAGATACGCTCGTTCTCTTCAGCTTCCCGAAGCTTGGCATCGGCTTGCGCGGCCTCTTCGGCGGCAATGCGCGCAGCTTCGGCTGCTGCCTCACGCTCGGCTTTCTCAATCGCCTCGCGTGCCAGCTTTTCCTGCTTCAGCTTGGCCTTCTCGGCCTCGCGTATCTCACGAGCCGCAAGGATCGCCTTGCGTTCGGCCTGTCGTGCGAGCACCGCGGGATCGTCTGCTGCCGGCTTTGACTTGAAGCGCTCCAGAAGCGCCTTCTTTGCCTCGGTCGCGGCATTGCGCCGCTCGAAAATGTCTTTTTCCCTGTAGATAGCCAAGTCCACTTCCTTGAAGTCTATTCGCGACGCTTACATACGCGCGAAAACCGGGAGTTCAAGCGCCAAAACGGTATGCCAGCCATGAAATTCCGGGATGTTGCACCCGGGAGACGCATTTTCCGCCNCCCGGCGCCATCGGTCCGCATGAGCGGCTGCGCAACCTGATCGAGGAGATCGAACTCGCCGACCAGGTCGGGCTCGACGTCTTCGGCCTCGGCGAACACCATCGGCCGGACTATGCCGCCTCGGCACCGGTCGTGGCTTTGGCCGCAGCGGCGGAGCGTTCGAAGCGCATCAAGCTGACCAGTGCGGTGACAGTATTGTCCTCCGACGATCCGGTGCGCGTTTTCCAGCAGTTTTCCACGCTCGACCTTTTGTCGGGCGGCCGCGCCGAGATCATGGCCGGGCGAGGTTCGTTCATCGAATCCTTCCCGCTGTTCGGCTACAATCTCGAAGACTATGACGAGTTGTTCGCCGAAAAGCTCGACCTGCTGCTGGCCATCCGCGATCAGGTGAAGGTTACCTGGTCGGGCAATCTGCGCGCGCCAATCAACGATCGCGGTGTCTATCCCAGGCCCTTCCAGGACAGGCTGCCGGTCTGGATCGCCATTGGCGGAACACCGCAATCGGCCGCTCGGGCGGGCGCGCTTGGCCTGCCGCTGGCGCTTGCCATCATCGGGGGCGAACCGGCGCGATTCGCGCCGCTGTTCGACCTCTACCGTGAGGCCGCCAAGCGCGCCGGCAGCGATCCGGCAGGGTTGGCCACAAGCATCAACGTGCATGGCTTCATCGCCAAGACGACCGAGCAGGCGGCGGACGACTTCTACGGCCCCCAGGCCGAAGTGATGAACCGCATCGGCCGTGAGCGCGGCTGGGGTCCGACATCGCGTGCGCATTTCGACCAGTCGCGTGGTCCGGACGGCGCGCTGTTCGTCGGCAATCCGGAGCAGGTGGCGGAAAAGATCGTGACCCAGCACAGGGTGTTCGGTAACGACCGCTTCCTGCTGCAGATGGCGATCGGCACCATGCCGCACGCCAAGATCATGAAGGCGATCGAGCTCTACGGCACCAAGGTGGCGCCGATGGTGCGCAAGGAAACGGCGAAGGCCGCCCCGCCCGTGGCGGCGCCTGTCGCGTGAACGTGATGAGGCCCGCGAGAACAGGGCCTCATTCCATCCGCTCGCGGTGGGCAGGCTTATAGCGTTATCCCATGCGCTGCCGCATCCATCATCGCGGCATGATGGATTTCGGTCGCCTCGTCGGCTGGGAACATACACTCGATGCGCAGTTCCTGGGCGGCGACGGTTTGGGGGGTGCCGACCGTGGTGACCATCGAAAAGTAGTCCAGGCGGCGACCGTCCTTGATGAAGCCAAGCGGAATGACCGGCATGAAGCCGATCGCCACCGGATTTTTCCAATCGCTGTCCACGTCCGGGTAGGCGAGCAACGCCGCCAGCAACTCCCTGGTCTTTTCGTCGACGACGCGGCCAATGGATTCGCGATAGACCCGCTCGAACAGGCTCCGCGCCACATCAGGCCAATTGGCGACGAACGGGCGCATGCCTTCGGGATCGAACATGAGGTGAAGCATGTTGCGCGGCCTTTCCCGAGCGGCCATGTCGCGGAAACAGCCGAAGAAGAGCGGTGCGGCTTCGTTGGTCATCAGCACATTCCAGTACCGGTCCATGACCAGCGCCGGATAGGGTTCATGCTGGCGCAGGATGCGCGTCAGGGCATCGGTGACGCTCTTCATTTCCATGGAGTTCCAGGCGCCTTCGGGGAACATCGGCGCGTAGCCTGCCGCCAAAAGCAGGGCATTGCGCTCGCGCAAAGGGACATCAAGCACCCCGGCGATCGCCATCAAGGTCTCACGGCCGGGAACGCTGCGTCCGCTTTCGATGAAGCTGATCTGTCTTTGCGAAATTCCCGTATCGAGGGATAGATCAAGCTGACTTCTGCCACGCACATCGCGCCAGTAACGCAAGAGCGTGCCCAGGTCGGGTGTCATGGCCGTTCTGGAATTGATCCTCATATCCCGCTGTCCTCGCAGTCCCTCGAACGATACACGCCATGCGATAACGCATCGCTTGACGGCGCATGCACCAGAAGATCCATGCGCCGTCGATCGGGTCAGGCGGCAATCGCGGCGGCGGGAGACCATGCCTGCGGCTGGAAGCGCTCTTCGATCGGCGTGCCGGCCATGTTGGTGGTGGTTGCCGCCATGGTGGAGACGCCGACACCGGTTACCACTTCCAGGATCTGGGCTTCCGAATAGCCCGCCGAAGTAAACGCATCGATGTCCGAGTCACTCACGTTTCCCTTGTTTTCGATCAGTGCCCTCGTCAGGGCCGAGAGTGCCGCATATTTCGGGTCCGTCGGCAACCTGCCATCCCGGATCGCCTTGACTTCGCTTTCCGCAATCCCATCCTCGATGGCGAATGTCGAATGCGCGGCGACGGTCCAGGGGCATTTGATGGTGACCGCGTTGGTCAGCAGCAGCACCTGCTTTTCGATCTCGTCGAAGCTCCCGCCGTGGAAACTGCCGAAGCTGCTGACGAAACCGTTGAGGAGAACCGGATTGTTGGCCATCGTCGCCATGACGTTCGGAAGAAAACCAAACTTCTCCTCGAGCGCCTTCAACGCGGGCCTGGATTTCTCCGGCGCCGACTCGGCTGTTTGAAGGGTAAATCTTTGCATCGTGATGTCCTCTTTCAGGGGTAGGGCGTAATCGTGCCGGCGACATCCTCGCCGCGCCGGCCTTGCGAGCCCTTGGGTTGCGAAGGCCTGCTCCCGTACTAGGCCCGCCGCCTGCCCGGACTCAATTACACGGCATGTAATCGTGGAACGCTCGCAGCCGAGCCGACGGTTTGAGCTATCTTGACGGCGCCCCCGCTCGACGGCGGCCACGCCATCAGTGCCGGCTAACGGAACCTTGAAGCAGCGCTGGCGTTTCCGTCTGCGGATTGCATCAGTTGTGATGTGCCCGCCGAGGGGATCGCGATGAAGGCCGAACCCGCCGCTTTGGGCGCAGGCGTTGCCGAAGCTGAAGAGTCGCGTGTGGCGGCGCGTGCCGATACGCGCCTGATGCGCTCGTTGCTCATCGGTATGTTCCTGTTCATGACCGTCTATGCGCTCTATTTCGCGCGCGCTTTTTTTATGCCGGTCATCCTGGCCTTCCTGCTGGCGCTGACGCTGACCCCGATCGTAAGACTGCTGCGCAAGCGCGGCATTCCCGAAGTGGTTTCGGCGACGCTTCTGGTGCTTGTGTCCATCTTCGTCTTCGCGAGCGCCGGCTATGTGCTCAGTGGGCCCATTATCGATCTCATCAACAACACATCGTCCATCGGCCAGCAGCTGACCGAGCGGTTGGCGCAGCTGCGACGGCCTCTCGAGAGGATCATGGACATTGCGCACCAGATCGAAGGGCTCACCGAGACAACGCAGGAACCGGGCGTGCAAAAGGTCGCGGTAGCGCAGTCCGGCTTCTTCTCGTCGGCGGCGAGCAACATCCTGTCGGCTGGAACAAGCCTGACGATCATCTTCGTGCTGTCGCTGTTCCTGCTCGCCTCGGGCACGATGTTCTATGAGAAGATCATCCAGTCCTTCGCCAGCCTCACCGAGAAGAAGCGGGCGCTGCGCGTCGTCAGATCGGAAGAGCACACGTCNCTGCTCAATTTCCTGCCCTATGTCGGGGCCATGATCACGCTTGTCCTGGTCACCGTCATCGCGCTCATCACCTTCGACACGATCGCCTATGCGCTGTTGGCGCCTGCCTTCCTGGTTTTGTGCGACATCATCGAAGGCCAGTTCGTGACGCCGATGGTGGTCGGGCGGCGGCTCGAGATCAACGCCGTGGCGATCTTCATCGCCATCGCATTCTGGTCATGGCTGTGGGGCTTTGTCGGCGCGTTGATGGCGGTGCCGCTGCTGGTCGTCGTCAAGGTGTTCTGCGATCATTTCGAGAGCCTCAGTCACGTCGGCAATTTTCTCGCCGCACAACACACGGCGGTCGTTGAGGACGAAGCCGACGAGCAGGACGCCGCGGCAGCCGGATAACCGGCGCACGGTTTGCGACGGCGGGATCGAATGCCTATATCCGGCCGATCAGTGCCCGGTGCCTTCCCGATGAACGACGTTCCCTTCGACCTCGAAGCCTATTTCGCCCGGATCGGCCACGCCGGTTCCACGGAAGCTTCGCTCGAAACGCTAAAGACGCTCCATTTCCTGCATCCGCAGGCGATCCCGTTCGAGAATATGGATCCGTTTCTGGGACGGCCGGTCCGATTGGATGCCGCCTCGCTGCAGGGCAAGATCGTCCTTGGTGGGCGTGGCGGCTATTGCTTCGAGCACAATCTCCTCCTCATGCACGCGCTGAAAGCGCTCGGCTTCGAGGTCGGCGGCCTTGCCGCGCGTGTGCTTTGGGGGCAGAGCGAGGACGCCATCACGGCGCGTAGCCACATGCTTTTGCGCGTTGAGCTTGACGGCCACACCTATATCGCCGACGTCGGATTCGGCGGCCTGACGCTTACGGCGCCTCTGCTGCTGAAGCCCGGCCGCGAACAAAAAACGCCGCACGAAACATTCCGCATTGTCGAGGCCGGCGATCATTTTCGCCTGCAGGCCTCGATCGGCGGCGACTGGCGCTCGCTGTATCGCTTCGACCTGCAGCCGAACTATGAGGTCGACTATTCCGTCACCAATTACTTCCTGTCGACCAACCCTGCATCGCATTTCCTCACCTCCGTCATAGCGGCCCGCGCCGCGCCCGACCGGCGCTACGGCTTGCGGGGGAATCGCCTGTCGACCCATCACATCGATGGCCGCACCGAGCAGAAGCAGATCGCCACCGCCGCCGAACTTGCCGACACGCTGGAAGGCCAACTCGGCATCACCATTCCCGACCGCAAGGCCTTCGAGGCCGGGGTGCGCGAGAAGAAGATCGTGGAGACCAGTATATGACCGAACTGTCCGTTCTCGACCTGTCGCCGATCGTCGAAGGCAGCGATGCCTCGCAATCGTTCGCCAATTCGCTCGATCTCGCCCGCCACGCCGAGCGGCTCGGCTACAAACGCTACTGGCTGGCCGAACATCACAACATGCCAGGCATCGCCAGTGCGGCCACATCGGTCGTCATCGCCCATGTCGCCGGCGGCACCAAAACCATCCGTGTCGGCGCCGGCGGCATCATGCTGCCCAACCATGCGCCGCTGGTGATCGCCGAGCAATTCGGCACGCTCGCCGCCCTGTTTCCCGGCCGCATCGACCTTGGCCTCGGTCGCGCTCCCGGCACCGACATGAACACGGCGCGCGCGCTGCGCCGCAATCTCGAGGCCGGCGCCGACAATTTCCCGCAGGATGTCGTCGAGCTGATGGGCTATTTCCTGCCGGCAGAGGAAGGCCAGCGTCTGCGCGCCGTGCCCGGCGAGGGCCAGACGGTGCCGATCTGGATTCTTGGGTCCAGCCTCTACGGCGCGCAGCTCGCCGCCATGCTCGGCCTGCCTTACGCTTTCGCCTCGCATTTCGCGCCGGCGGAACTCGATCATGCGCTGGACATCTACCGCTCGCGCTTCCAGCCGTCGGAGCAGCTCGAAAAGCCGCATGTCATGCTCGGCCTCAACGTCTTTGCGGCATCCACCGACGCCGAGGCGCGGCTGCTGTTCTCCTCGCTGCAGCAGGCCTTCGTCAATCTGCGCACCGGCAGGCCGGGAAAATTGCCGCCACCGGTCGAGAACTATGACCGGGATCTCGACCCCATGGCCAAGTCCATGCTCAGCCAGGCGCTGTCCTGCGCCGTCGTCGGCTCACCGGAAACAGTCCGGCAAGGCATCGATGCGTTCGTGCGCCGCACCGGCGCCGACGAGCTGATGATCACAGCGCAGATATCAGACCACGCCGCTCGCGTGCGCTCCTTCGAGATTTTGGCGGAGGCGAACAGATCGTTGTCGCAAGCGGCTTGAACAGGCGGCCTAGAGCTTTTGCCGACGTCGATGCTCTGCTAAGTGCGGGGTATCCTTTGCAGCAGCGAGCCTTGCCTTGCCCCATGATCTCGACAGACGCGAGCAGTTTGCCATCGACCTGGCGCGGCGCGCCGGCGAACTCGGCCTGAAATATTTCCGCGATCTCGACAGCCTGACCATCGAAAGCAAAGGCCATCAGGACCTGGTCTCGCAGGCCGACCGCGAGGTCGAGCTGTTCATCCGCGCTGCAATCGCCGCCGACTATCCGCAAGACGGCATTATCGGCGAGGAGCACGCCTCGGTGGCCGGCTCGACCGGCCATGCCTGGGTCATAGACCCCATCGACGGCACCGCCAATTTCGTACGCGGCATTCCGGCCTGGTGCGTGGTGATCGCTTGCGCAAGGGATGGCGAGACGATCGTCGGCGTCATTCACGAGCCCGCGACCGGCGAGACCTTCCACGGAAGGCTGGGCGGCGGCGCCTTTGTCAACGGCAGGCCGATCAAGACGAGTGCGGCCACCAGCCTGGAAGAGGGCTCGGTGGGCACCGGCTTCTCAAACCGGGCCGAAGCCGAGAACATCGCCGTGCTGATCAAGAAGATCCTGGCCGAGGGCGGCGTCTTCTTCCGCAACGCGTCAGGCGCGCTGATGCTTGCCTATGTCGCCTCGGGCCGGCTGCTTGGCTATGTGGAGGAACACATGAACCCTTGGGACTGCCTCGCCGGCATGCTGCTGATCGAGGAGGCCGGCGGCACGATCCTGAAGGCGGATCCGAAGACGGTGTTGCAGAGCGGGACACAAATTATCACCGGCGGCAAAGGCGTCTTTTCGAAGCTGCAAGAACTGTGTTCCGGTGTCTTCACGCCCTGATCAATTACCCGAAAACCGCTTCACCCTTTCGGCGTCATGCTCAGGCACTCAAGCTCTGCACCACCGCCCCAAGCGGGCGGCATGAATTGCGGATCATCAAACGGCCCTTGAGGACGAGCTTGCGCGGCGGCGCGTCCCTGTTGCCGGCGAGACGGTCGAGCAGCAGATTGGCCGCCTGTTCGCCGATCGCCTGAACCGGCTGCGCCACCGTCGTCAGTTGCGGCTGGAACACGTCGGACCAGGGAAAATCGTCGAAGCAGGCTACAGAAATGTCCTCCGGACAGGACAGGCCGATGTCGCGGATCGCCTTCATCGTGCCGATCACCATCGGGTTGTTGGCCGAGAAGATGGCGCTTGGCCGGTCGTGCAGCGACAGCAGCTGCATGGTCGCGTTGTAGCCGTCGATCTCGTGGAAATTGCCGGAGCGAACCAGCTCCTCGGCCACCGGCAAGCCGGCGGCCTGGAGCGCCTCGCAATATCCGGTCATCCGGTCATGCATGGGTGAAATATCCGAGGTGCCGGTAATGTAGCCGATCCGCCGATGGCCGAGATCGATCAGATAGGTGATGGCGTCGAACACCGCGCGCTGGTTGTCGAGAACCACGGCGTCGGTGTCGACGCCCTCGCACAGGCGGTCCAGCAACACGACCGGCACATTGGCGTCGACGACGATCCGCTCGAGGATCGCACCGTCACCGACGCGCGCCACGATGAGCCCGTCGACCATGCGGTCGAGCAGCAGCCTGATCTGGTCGTCCTGGGTGTTCAAATCCTCGTCGGTGCAGCACAGCATGACGGCATAGCCGGCACGGTCGAAGGCCTGCTGGATCACCGAAACGACGGCGGTAAAGAACGGATTGGTGATGTGCGGGACGGTCAGGCCGATGGTGCGGGTCGTGCCCATCTTCAGGCTGCGGGCGATGGCGTTGCGCTTGTAGCCGATATCGCGGATTGCCTGTTCGATACGCTGGCTGAGCTCCGGGCTGACGGTCGCCGTACCATTGATCAGCGCCGACACGGTGGCGACCGAAACACGCGCCGCTTCAGCCACGTGGAGCATGGTGGGCGCGGTGGATTTGCGGTGTTTTTTTCGCCCTGACGTTGTCATTTTCGAAACGTTTCGTCACCCCTTTGCCGCCAATACCTACGGAATCCTCTCTTTTTAAGCAAGAATCGAAATGCATCAAACTTCTGGCACCTGATATCGGCTTGACACTATCGAAACGTTTAGATTAGCGTTTGCCTGGAGTTGACGACGACGGAAGGGAGGCCGCCATTGTCATGCAAGAGAGCAGTTCCCCTTGTTCGAAGCGCAATGCGGCATCGGATCGGCCGGACATCGTTCTGAGCGCCGAGCATATTTCAAAGAGCTTTGGCGGCATCACCGCGCTCGTCGATGTCGGCTTCGAACTGCGACGCGGCGAAGTCCACGCCCTGATGGGCGAGAACGGTGCCGGCAAATCGACACTGATGAAGATCCTCTCCGGCGTCTATACCGGCTATGAAGGCACGGTCAGCGTTGATGGCCGGCCGGTCGGCTTCGCCGGCGTGCGCGACGCCGAGGATGCCGGCATTGCCATCATCCACCAGGAACTCAACCTGGTGCCGGAGCTCAGCGTCGCCGACAACATCTTTCTTGGCCGTGAGAAGCTGATCGCCGGGCTGATCGTCGACCGCAAGGCGAGCAGCCGCGCGGCAAGCGCCCTCCTGCGGCGGCTCGGCATCGAACTCGATCCGGACGCTCGCGTCGGCGCCTTGCGTGTCGGCGAACAGCAACTGGTCGAAATCGCCAAGGCGCTGTCGATGTCGGCGCGCATCCTGATCATGGACGAGCCGACCTCGGCCTTGTCGCCGGCCGAATGCCAGCGGCTGTTCCGCATCATCGGCCAGCTTGCCGATAGCGGCGTCGCCATCGTCTACATTTCGCACCGCATCGACGAGGTGATGCATCTGGCCGGTCGCGTCACCGTCTTCCGCGACGGACGCCATGTGCTGACGCGGCCGATGGCCGAACTCGACGAAAACGCCATCATTTCGGCGATGGTCGGACGGGACCTGCTCGCATCCTCCCAAGGTGAGCGGGACCCTGGCGGCAGGACCGTGCTTTCGGTCAGCGACCTGTCGCTGTCGAAGCCCGACCGCCAAGGCTGGCGGCAGGTGATCGGCGGCGTCAGCTTCGATGTGGCCGCCGGAGAAATCCTCGGCATTGGCGGGTTGCTGGGCTCAGGCCGCACCGAGATCATGGAAGCGATCTTCGGCTCGAGCGATGGCCGTGCCGGCGGCGAGATCCGGCTCGATGGCCAGCCGGTGGATATCCGCTCGCCGCGCGATGCAAGACGCCTCGGCATCGCGCTGGTGACCGAGGACCGCAAGACGCAAGGCCTGCACCTGCAGGCCTCGATATCGGACAATGTGGCGCTGCCCCTGGTCGGCGCGCTGGCGCGCTTCGGCATTCGCTCGCTGGCCGGAGAGCAGGGGCTGACGCGGCAGGCGGTCAAGGCCCTCGGCATCCGCTGCCGGGATATCGACCAGCCCGCGGGCACGCTGTCGGGCGGCAACCAGCAGAAGGTCGTCATCGGCAAGTGGCTGGCGACCAGGCCTAGGGTGCTGTTGCTCGACGAGCCGACGCGCGGCATCGATGTCGGCGCCAAACGCGAGATCTACGACCTCATCTTCCGGCTGGCGCGAGAGGGCCTAGCCATAGCCGTCATCAGCTCCGAGCTGCCGGAATTGCTGCATCTTTCCGACCGCATCCTGGTCATGTCCGACGGCCGCCAGACAGGCATCCTTTCGCGCGACGCGGCGAGCGAGGAGGCCATCATGCGCCTCGCGGCACCGCGCCGGACCCTATCGAGACCCGCCGCATGACCGCACTGAAACTCCTATCCCGCACCAAGCTCTACTGGGGCCTGATCGCCATCTTCCTGATTGGCGTGCTGGGCTCGCCGGTCAGCTCCAAAGGCAACAACATCTTCCTCTCCTACGGCAATCTGCTCGACGTGCTGCGGCAAGTGTCGACCACCGGGCTGATCGCCACCGGCATGACGGCTGTCATTATAACCGGCGGCATCGACCTTTCCGTCGGTTCGCTGATGGCCATCTGCTCGGTGGTGTGCGCCATGCTGCTGACGGTTCCGGGCGTGACGCCCGGCGTCGTGCTGGGCGTGCCGACCGTCGCCCTGGTCGCGCTGTGCCTCGGCTTCGTCATCACGCGCTTCATCTTCCTCAATGTGGAGAAGTCCCGCGCCGGGGCGGATGCCGCCGTTCGCGATGTCAGGCTGGACACCGTTCGCGGCCTGGTCACGCCGGCAACCGTCGGCGTCGTCCTGTGCTGTCTTTCGTTGTGGTACCTGCTGCCGCAGATCGAGCCCAAATTCGGCGTTCTCGGCGTGCTGCTGGTGGCGCCCTGCGTCGGCCTGCTGTTCGGCGCCATCAACGGTTTCATCATCGTCGGCGGTCGGCTGCAGCCGTTCATCGTCACGCTGGCGATGATGGTGACGGCGCTCGGCATCGCCCGGCTCACCGCTGGCCAGAACAATGCCGTGCTGCCGGTCTATACCGGTTCCAACGCAACCGCCGATTTCGAGATGCTGCGCTCGCTGGTGTTCGGCGTCATCCCGATGCCCGGCCTGTTCTTCCTCGGCGCCATCGTCATTTATGGCGCGGTCCTGCGCTTCACGCCGTTCGGCCGCTATGTCTATGCGATCGGCGGCAACGAGGAGGCGGCCAGGCTCTCCGGCATCGCCGCCGGCCGGGTCAAGATCGCCACCTATGCCATATCAGGCCTGCTCGCCGGGATCGCAGCGGTGCTCTACGTGGCGCAGTACCGGCAAGGCAAGCCGGATGCCGGCGCCGGGCTGGAACTCGACGCCATCGCGGCCGTGGTCATCGGCGGCACCAGCCTGATGGGCGGACGCGGCAGCCTGATAGGCACCTTCTGCGGCGTGCTGATCTTCGGGCTGCTGTCCAACATATTGCAGCTCCACAACATCAATTCGAACCTTCAGCTGGTGCTGAAGGGGATGATCATCATCGGCACCGTGCTCGTGCAGGAGCGCAATGCCGGCGATCTCATGGCCTATCTGCGCCTGCCCGGAGCAGCGCACAAGGAAACGGCCGCCGCAAAACGGCCGTCGCAAGAGACACCGTCTCTCAATCTCGGAGGAAACAAGAAATGAAACGACGTGACATGCTGAAGCTTGCTGCACTCGGCGCGGCATTGCTGACCACCACGGCACTGCTCTCCACCGGCCATGCCTTCGCCCAGGACAAGAAGTGGAAGATCGGCTTCTCGCAGGTGACCACCATCGAGCCCTGGCGCGCCCAGTTCAACAAGGACATCATTGCCGAGGCCGCCAAGCATCCGGAGGTCGAGCTGATCATCACCGACGGCGAGGACAAGACTGAGAAACAGGTCGCCGACGTCGAGAACCTGATCCGCCAGGAAGTCGACGCGCTGCTGGTCTCGCCGAAAGAATCCGCCGGCCTGACCGGCGTCGTGCAGCAGGCGATCGACGCCAAGATCCCGGTCTTCGTGCTCGACCGCAATGTCGACACCAAGGACTACACGCAGTTCGTCGGCGGCGACAATGCCCTGATCGGGCGGGCGGCCGGCGAATACGCCGTCGAACTGCTCGGTGGCAAGGGCAAGGCAGCAGGCAATGTCGTCGAGATCTGGGGCGGCATGGGCACCCAGCCGGCGCATGACCGCCATGACGGCTTCCATGAATTCACCGACAAGGAACCGGGCATCAAATATTTGCTCGACCAGCAATCGGGCGACTGGAAGCAGGACCAGGCCTACAATCTGATGGCCAACGCGCTGAAGACCAACGAGAAGATCGATCTCGTCTACGGCCACAACGACCCGATGGCCTACGGCGCCTATCTCGCCGCCAAGGATGTCGGCCGCGAGAAGGACATCAAGTTCATCGGCATCGATGGCCTGCCCAACGAAGGCGTGCAGATGGTGAACAAGGGCGAGCTGACGGCGACTTTCACCTATGTCACCCCGGGCGCGGAAGGCTTGCGCCAGGCGATCAAGTTCCTCAACGGCGAGAAGGTGGAAAAGACCATCACCTTGCCGACGCAGAAGATCACCAAGGAAAACGCCGCCCAGGTGCTGAAGGACAACGGTCTGTGAGTTTTCGCCGCAGATAAGCGCCGGCCCAAGGTCCATGTTCTTGGTCCGAGGGACAGCTTGGCACCTTCCTCTCCCCCGATCGACGGGGGAGAGGAAAGGACCTCGCCGCCGGCCGATCTACGCCAGCTTCGCCAGCAGCTTCATGAAGGTGGCGATTTCCTTGTTCGTGAGCGGCGCAAGCGTTTCCTGTGTGATTTCCCGGGCAAGCGGGATCAGCCGCTCGATCGCGTCGCGGCCCTCGGCCGTCAGATTGACCAGCAGGCGCCTTTTGTCGACCTCATGCCTGGAAAGCTCGACAAGGCCGCGCGCCTTCAGCCGGTCGATGACGCCCTTCACCGTCGCGGCATCCATGGCGATCAACGTGCCAAGCTGGTTCTGCGAGGTCTCGCCGACATCGCGCAGCTTGGCCAGTGCGGCGAATTGCGGCGGCGTCAGATCGGCGATACGGGCGGCGAAAATCGAGACATGGCGCTGGTGCGCCTTGCGCAGGATGAAGCCGACCTGTTCCTGCAGGAGGTAGTCGTGATCGTCGGCCTCTTTGGCCTCGACCAGCTTGAGCAGGTTGTCCTCGCCGCTCACCGCAGCCCGTCCCAGGCTTTTATGTCATCCGCGGCGAGGCCACCCATGCGGTTGTGGATGCGCGGGCCGCAGGTCATGGCGAGGCAGAACAGGATCTCGTCAGGACGCGGGCCGTCGCTGATGCCGACTTCCATTGCGTCGAAATGGCTGCGCACATAGGCGGCGTTGATGTGGCCGAGCGGCACGTCGAGCTTTGATCCGAAGGCGCCGACCTTCTTGGCCGAAGGCACGATCGCCTTGGCATCGCCCAGCCGCTCGCGCATCGCGTAACCGCCGGGTACATGCCACAGCGCGCCGTGTTCCAGCTCGCCTGCGCTGCCGACAACGGCGCCCTTGCCGTAGCCGTCGATCTGTTTCACGTCGCCGCCGAGCGCCGCGATCAAGCGGTCGGCGAGTAGCAGGCCGAGCGGCTTCAGATCGTCCATGGCGCTCTGCAGTTCCTCGACATAGCGCCCGGCGAAAGGGTTCTTGACCACTGCCATGGCGGCGGCGCGCCGGCGCGGCACCGCAGCGGCCGGTCCGCCGTCGTGAAAAATTTCTTCGCTCAGCACCGCGATCTTGCGGATCGGAAACTCAGGCATGGGCAACTTCCTCCGGTTCATGCTTGTTGGGCGGGCCGAGTGCAACGGAGCCACTGATACGGACCTCCCCGCCGAGAAACAGCGCCGATGCGGCAATCAGGCCGCGCCGGCGAAAATCTTCGGCGACGGCGAGGCCATTGTCCAGCGCCCGCGCCACCTCGCCAGAGGCAAGCGTGCCGACGCCTTGTGTCACCAGCCGCGCGCCAAGATCGCTGTCGGGCGACAGGTCGCGTGCGGGAGTGCGCCTGATGGCGGGATTGCCGGGCAGGTCGACGGCGTTGGCGATAAGCGTCGCCGCCGCGTCGGCCTCGGCGCCGGTGCGCGCGAGCACGGTGACGGCATCGGCGATGCCAAGCGAGAAGGAGCGGCCACGCCAGCCGCTGGTTGCGACACCACGCACGCCATCCTGCGCGCGGATCGTGATCCGGTCGGCCATGCCGTTGCCGGTACCGGCGACCGCCAAGCCAATCGACGTAGCCTTGTCGAGATGGAGGGCGCTGTCGCCGCCATTGTTGACGTAGGCGCGGTCGAGCTTGCGGCCGGCAAGCAGCGCGGCAAGCATTTCGTCGGCTACCGATCCGGCGACGGCGGCCATCGGCGTGATGAAGCATTCCGCCAGGGGAATGACGGCTGCTTCCATGCGACGCGCCGTCGGGCCGGCGAAGGTTCGCGGCGCCAAGAAAAATGCCGGGAGGCGCAGCTCGGGAAGCTCCTCGACCAACTCGATCAGGATCGTTTGGAAGCGGGCGACGGCTTGCGCATAGGCGGCGCGACACTCGTCAGCCTCGCCAAAGGCCTCGACGATCAGGTCGATCGGCCCATGGTTGAGATGCAGCCGCTTGCCGTCCTGCAGCCAATGCGCTTGCGGGCCTTCCATCAGCCGGCCCCATCCGAGCCCGCGCGGCGCAACTGCGCCAGCGGCGGCCATGGATTGCTGGCCACGGCACCGGTGCCGCGCCGGGGATTGAGGTATTCGCCGCCCTTGGCGACAATATCCGCGACGCTGCGGATTTCGGCCTCGTAGCCGCCTAGCCTGACATAGTCGTCGCGACGCAGCGTGAACTCGATCGGGGCCACCAGCGCCGGCGTCGGCACATAGCCGAAGGCGCCTGGCGGAACCCTGGTGACATCGACCATCAGCGTGATGCCGCCGCCCGGCCAGACATAGACCGGCGCGCCGCCGACCGTGACGTAGGTTTTCAGGCCTTGCACGGAACGGGTGAGATTGACCGGGTTTTCGGTGACGCCGGCACGCAGTGACCCGCCGGCGCCGCCGATGAACAGCACGGTGCACAAAGCCGGCTCGCAATTGTCCTCGATCAGGTTGACCGATTTTTGCAGTCGCTCCGGAAACGGTTGTTCGACCGGTTTCAAGTCGTCGTCGAGCTCGTAATAGGCGAACTGCTCACCGGTGGTCGAAACCATCAGCAGCGACAGGCCCGGGCGCGCGCCCTTCTTCGCGTTCCATTCACCGAGGATCGACAGCGGATCTGAGATGGAGGTGCCACCCCAGCCGAGGCCGGGCTCGGAGACCTTGAAATAGCGGCCCGGTGTCGAGCGGCGGCCGACGATCTTGATGCCGGTATCCCGCCAGCCCAACACCTTGCCGGCCTGGTGTTCGGAAACGACGCCGGTGATGTGGTCGTCGACCACCACCACCTCGTCGACCAGCCCGCGCCATTGCGTGGCGAACATGCCGATGGTGGCCGAACCGCAGCCGACGCGCATGCGGTGTTCCTGCTTGCCGTCAATGACGGGCGGTTTGCCGGCTTGGACGATGACCGTGGCGCCGCCGTCGATGGTGAGTTCCACCGGTTTGCTGTTGCACAGGTTGAGCAGGGCATCGCAAGTGGCGCGGCCTTCCGCCTTGGAGCCGCCGGTCAGATGATGCACGCCGCCCAGCGACAGCATCTGCGAGCCATATTCTCCCGTCGTGACATGGCCGATGGCTTCGCCCTCAGCCCGCACAATAGCTGTTTCGGGTCCGATATGACGGTCGGTATCGATCTTCACCTTGACGCCGCAATAGGAGAAGATGCCTTCGGTCACCACGGTGACGAGATCGACGCCTTCCACCTCCTGGCTGACGATGAAGGGAGCGGGCTTGTAGTCGGGATAGGTTGTGCCGGCGCCGATTGCCGTGACGAAGCGGCGGCCGGTGTTGATGAGTTCGCCATCCCACTGCTCGCCCTCGGCGACAAAGGGCACCATGGCAGCCCCGGTCTCGGCAGCGTGGTCGAGGATGGTCAGCGGGTCCATGCGCACGATGCGGCCCGCGACATTGCCATAGCGGTCGCAGGCGCCGGTGCGTCCGTCAGCGATGTAGCACATGACCGGACAGGCGTCGCAGCGGATCTTTTCCGCCACCAGCTTCTCGCCGGGATCATGGGTTTCGAAACGCTCGGCAAGCTCGCTCATGCGCGTGCCTCCTTCTCGCGGATGGCCGCCAGGATGCGGCTGGGCGTTGCCGGCACCTTGGTGACCAGCACGCCGGTGGCGTGACGAATGGCATTGAGGATTGCCGGCGCCGTCGGGATCAGCACGTGCTCGCCCAGGCCCTTGGCGCCGAACGGCCCTTCGGGATCGGGCACCTCGACAAGGATGGTCTCGATCGGCGGCACGTCGCCGATGGTCGGGATGAGATAGTCATGCAAATTCTCGGTGCGGCCGGGAATGTATTCTTCCATCAGCGCCATGCCGATGCCTTGCGCGATACCGCCCTCGATCTGGCCCTCGACCAGCAGCGGGTTGATCGCCTTGCCGACGTCGTGCGCGGCGATGATCCTGATCAGCTTGACCGTGCCAAGCCTGAGGTCGACCTCAAGTTCGGCGATCTGCGCGCCATAGCCATAGACCGCATAGGGTTTGCCCTGGCCCTTGGCATCGAGCGGCAGTGTTGGCGGGTCATAGGTCTCCTCGGCACGGAAGACGAAGCCGTCCGCNTCCACGTCGAGCGCGTCAAGATCGATGCTTCGTGTCGCCTCGCCTTCGCGGATGACGATCGCCGAGCCATCCAGTTCAAGCGAAGCCTTGTCCGAGACATTGGCAAAGCGCAGGATCTTTTCGCGCAGGGCGCGTCCTGCCTTCTCGGCCGCCTTGCCGGTGACGAAGGTCTGGCGCGAGGCCGAGGTCTTGCCGGCGTCGGGACTGATCGCCGTATCGGCGCTCTTCAGTTTGAATTTTTCCAGCGGCAGGCCGAGTGCGTCGGCGCAGATCTGCGTGATGACGGTGTTGGATCCTTGGCCGATATCGACCGCGCCCTGATGCAGGATAACCGCGCCGTCAGCCGCTATACCGACCCGGATGGTCGACGGATTGGGCAGCGAGGTGTTGCCGCAGCCATACCAGCACGAAGCGACGCCGACGCCGCGTTTTCTATCCAGATTGGCGCTGTTGAAAGCATCGGCATCGGCTGTCGCCCGCGCCCAAGGCGGCCGCAACGCTTCGAGGCATTCGGCAATGCCGACGCCGGAGTCCAGGAGCTGCCCGGTAACCGTTTCGGATCCGTTCCGAAGGCAGTTCTTCAGGCGAAAATCCAGCCGATCCATGCCGAGTTTGCCGGCGAGCTCGTCATAGAGCGTCTCTTGCATGATCGTCGCCTGCGGCACGCCGAAGCCACGGAAGGCACCGGCAATCGGCCCATTTGTGTGGATGGCGCGGCCCTCGGCGCGGTAATTCGGCGTGAAATAAGGGCCGGAGGCATGCACCGGCACGCGGTTAGCGACCGTCGGCCCCCAGCTCGCATAGGCGCCGGTGTTGAAATCGCCTTCGAAGATCATGCCTATGACATGGCCTTCGGCATCTGCGCCGACGGTGGCTCTCATCCGTGCCGGATGGCGCTTCGTGGTCGACATCATGGATTCGTTGCGGGTGTAGGCAAGGGCCGCGGGCCGCCCGGTCTTCAGCGCGACAAGGCCGATCAGCGGCTGCAGGGAAACGTCGAGCTTGGAGCCGAAGCCACCGCCGGTCGCGGTCGGCACGATGCGCACCTTGTCGACGGCAAGGCCGAGCACTTTCGCCGTGTCGTCACGATCCATGTAAGGCGCCTGCGTGCAGGCGACGACGACGAGCGTGTCGCCGTCGAGATATGCATAGCCGGCTTCCGGTTCGATATAGGCGTGCTCGACATAGGAGGTGTCGATCGTGCCGCTGACGGTAAAGGCCGAGTTGGCAAGTGCCGACTCGGGATCGCCGCGTTCGACGAAGCCCTTGGTCAGCAAATTGGCCGGGCGGTTCTCATGGATCAGCGCCGCACCTTCGGCCTGCGCATCGCCTGGCTGGAGCACATGCGGCAGTTCGGTCCAGCGGACAGGGAAATCCGACAGATCCAGATCGAGGATCGCCTCGCGCTCGCCGGCGACCAGCGCGACAGCCTCGCCGCGAAGCCGGGCAAAGCCCTCGGCCAACGCCGGCTGGTCGGCGAACGGGCCGATAACGCCGAAGCAGTTTTTTCCCGGGATATCGGCGGCCGTGAAAACGCCCATGATACCGGGATGGCTGCTTGCCCAGCCATCGATGTCGCCGAAGGCGAAGCCGGCATGATGATGCGGCGAGCGGATCACCAGCACCGCAAGCGCATCGGCTGGGAAGGAATCGCCGCCGAATTTCTCGGCACCGGTCACCTTTGGCACACCGTCGAGCCTTACCGGCGACGCACCGATGGCGTGGCCGGACCGAGGCAGACGGAAGTCCAGGCTCGCGGTCTGGAGGGAAGCCTCCATCACCGCGGTGATGATCTTCCGGTAACCGGTGCAGCGGCAGAGGATACCGCCCAACGCATCCTGCACCTCGGTCTCGCTCGGCCTGGGTTTCGTGTCCAGCAGCGCTGACGCCGCGACCAGCAGCGCCGGCGTGCAGATGCCGCATTGCGCGGCGCCATGCGCCAGAAACGAGGCTTGCAGCGCCGACAGGTGACCATTGGCGAGGCCCTCGACCGTCGTCACCATAGTGCCGGCAGCGGAGGCCGTCGACATCAGGCAGGCGCAGACGGGATCGCCGTCGACCAGCACCGTGCAGGCGCCGCAGTCGCCAGCGTCGCAGCCGACCTTTGTGCCGGTCAGCCGCAATTCGTCACGCAGCACCGAGGACAGCCGGCGCAGCGGTGGCACGTTGACCGAAACGGCGGCGCCATTGACCGCGAAGGCGATATCGGCGCGATCCATGCTCATCAGGCCACCTTGTCGTCCGAGGGCTTGCGCGCGGCCTCAAGCGCGGCGCGCGCAACGATCTCGCGCACCGCGTCGAGCCTGTATTCGGCGCTGCCGCGCACATCGGCGATCGGCTGCAGTTCAGCCATCGGCGCCGACCGGACCGCGGCAACAAGCCCGGCGTCCAGGGGAAGCCCGAGCAGCGCCGCCTCGACACCGGCAAGCCGCCTCGCCACGGCGGAACACGAGCCGACGGCGACGGCCGCCTGCGCGACAGTGCCATTCTCGCCAGCCAGACGCACCGCCACCATGGCAATGGAAATAACGAGATAGCGCCGCGCCCCGAGCTTGACGAAGGCCGATGTGCCGGCGGGTTTCGGCACGTGGATGGCCGTCAGCATCTCGCCAGGCCGCAAAGCCGTACGGCGATTGCCGAGGATGAACGCCGACAAGGGCAGATGGCGCGTCGCCGTCGCCGAGCGCAGCTCGACCTCGGCATCAAGGACCAGCAGCCCCGGCACACCGTCGGCGGCCGGCGAGGCGTTGCAGAGATTGCCGGCGACGGAGGCGACGTTCTGGATTTGTGGTGAACCCACTTCCCGCGCGGCCTGTTTCAGCGCCGCGAAGGCCGGTGGCAAGGGATGGCGGATGATGTCGGCCCATGTCGTGCGCGCGCCGATGATCCAGTGGCTGCCGGTCTCGGCGATGCCGCGTAGCGCTGTCAGGCCGTTGATGTCGAGGACATTGTCACGAAATGGTTTGCTGCCCTGCGCCGGATAGAAATCCGTGCCACCCGAAAGGATACGCCAAGCGTCCCCGCCAAGCAGCGCGAGTGCTTCGTCGACCGTGGTGGGTTTCGCGTAACGGATCACGCTTTCCTTCCCGACAGGTGGGCCTTCCCGATAAGGTAGGCCTTCCCCGAAATTGGCCCTCCCAAGGCGCTTGCCCAGAGATGGTCTTTACCGGCTTTGACCGGTAAATTCATTCGTATGCAAATGATATCAAGACGGCGGAAATTGTCAAAGCCAGAGTTTGCGCCGGCACCCGTCTGGCTGGCATCGCCACGCATTTGTTATGCCGCTGGAGGTTGACGCGGCCCGCCATCTGGTCAAGTTTCTCCTCCAGTCGCGCCAGCGGCTTTTTCTTTCGCCGGGTGCCTCGTTCGAAGCCCGACCCCAGCCTGACAGGAAGGAAGCCCATGGCCGAAGCGCTCGTAGTCATCGACCTGCAGAACGACTTTTGTCCGGGCGGCGCGCTGGCCGTTGCGGGCGGCGACGAGATCGTGCCGCTGGTCAATGACATGATCCGGCGAACAGACCATGTCGTGCTAACACAGGACTGGCACCCGGCCGGCCATTCCAGTTTTGCCTCCAGCCACCCGGGGTCGCAGCCCTATTCGACGATCGAGATGCCCTATGGTCCGCAGACGCTGTGGCCGGACCATTGCATCCAGGGCAGTCTCGGCTCGGATTTCCACTCCGGCCTTGCCTGGACCAAGGCCGAACTCGTCATCCGCAAGGGCTTTCGCCCCGCCATCGACAGCTATTCCGCCTTCTTCGAGAATGATCACGCGACGCCCACGGGGCTCGCCGGCTATCTGCGGGAGCGCGGCATCGACACACTGACCCTGGTCGGCCTGGCGACCGATTTCTGCGTCGCGTTCTCGGCGCTGGACGCGGTCAAACTAGGGTTTAGAACCACGGTCAGGCTCGATGCCTGCCGTGGCATCGATCTCAACGGATCGATCGAGACAATGCTGGCGAAGATGCGCGATGCCGGCGTGACGCTCGAAGATCACACATCGGGCTGACTCGTGGCGGGCAGAAGGGGATACTTGCCGATAGCGACCGGGGCGGGCAGCGCGATCGTCGTCGCGATGCTGTTTCCATCACAGGCCTTCGCGGCCGAAGAGCACGGCCTGCCCGGCGCCGCCATGTCTTTCTGGTGGGCGCTGCCTTTTGCCGGGCTGCTGTTGTCGATCGCGACCGGGCCGCTGCTGTTCCACCATGTATGGGAACATCACTATGGTAAGATCGCGGGCTTGTGGGCGGCGCTGGTGATCGTGCCGCTCGCGATTGCCTTCGGTGCTCCCGCGGCAACCGAGGCAGTTCTGCACGCGCTGCTCACGGAATACATGTCGTTCATTGTCCTGCTGTTTGCGCTTTACACGATTTCAGGCGGCATCCTGCTTGCCGGCAACATCCACGGCACACCGCTGGTCAATGCCGGGCTGCTGATCGTCGGGGCGCTGCTGGCCTCGGTGATCGGCACGACCGGCGCCTCGATGATCCTGATCCGGCCGATCCTGCGCGCCAACGACAACAGGCCTTTCAATGCCCATGTCGTCATCTTCTTCATTTTCCTGGTGTCCAACATCGGCGGCTCGCTGACGCCGCTCGGCGACCCCCCGCTGTTCGTCGGCTTCCTGCGCGGCGTCGATTTCTTCTGGACGACCACCAACCTCTACCGAGAGACGCTGTTCGTTGGCCTCGTCGTGCTGGCGGCGTTCCTGGCGATCGACCTCATCCTGCACCGGCGCGAGGCTGGCGCACCGAAGATCAAGGATCCGACACCCGATACGAAGGTGCGCCTGCGCGGCCTCGCCAACCTCCAGCTGCTGGCCGGTGTGATCGGCGCCATCCTGCTGTCGGCGGCGTGGAAGCCGGGCGTGAGTTTTTCCGTGTTCGGCGTCGGTCTCGAACTGCAGAACCTGGTCCGCGACGTGATCATCCTCGCGCTGGCCCTGCTATCGCTTCCGCTCTCCTACAAGAGCCACCGCGAGGCGAACGGCTTCAACTGGAGTCCGATCGCGGAAGTGGCCAAATTGTTCGCCGGCATCTTCATCTGCATCGTCCCGGTCGTCGCCATTTTGAGGGCCGGCCACAACGGTGCGCTGGCGCCGCTGGTCGCGCTCGTCACGTCGGCGCAAGGCACGCCCAACGACCTCGCCTATTTCTGGCTGACCGGTGCATTGTCGTCCTTCCTCGACAATGCACCGACCTATCTGGTGTTTTTCGAGCTGGCGGGCGGCGATCCCCGCCACCTGATGACGGAGTTCGCCTCGACACTTGCCGCGATCTCGGCCGGCGCCGTGTTCATGGGCGCCAACACCTATATNAACTTCATGGTCTATGCCATTGCCAGGCATCGCGGCGTCAAGATGCCGGGCTTCTTTGGGTATATGCTGTGGTCCGGGCTGGTGCTGGTCCCGACCTTCTTGGTCGCGGGTTTTCTGTTTTTCGGTTGATCAACCCACGCCGACATAGCGCCGGACCGCGGACGGGTCGACGCGCAGGGCCTCGACATCGACCGTCTCGCGGTTGCGGCCGTTTTCAATAAAGCAGACACGATCGGCGACCGACAGCACGGCATCGACCCGCTGCTCGACCAGGATGGTGGAGACCTCCATCTCGCGCAGCTTCGACACCGTCTCGCGGATCTTGGCGATCATCGACGGCATCAACCCTTCGGTCGGCTCGTCGAGCAACAGCACCTGCGGCTCAAGGCAAAGCGCGCGCGCCATGGCCAGCATCTGCTGCTCGCCCCCGGACAAGGTGCCCGACCGCTGCCGTAGCCGCTGGCGCAGCAGCGGGAAGAGGTCGAGAANCATCCCGCCGATCTTCGCGTCGTCGCTGCTTCTGCTGCCGGCCACCGTCATCTCGGCGAACAGCCGCCTGCCCTGTGGCACGTAGGCGACACCAGCCTTCGGCACTTCATGCGCCGGCAGGCCGGTCAATTCCTGCCCTGCGAGCCTGATCGAGCCGGCACGCACCGGAACCAGGCCCATGATCGCCTTCAGCGTCGTCGTCTTGCCGGCGCCGTTGCGGCCGAACAGGCACAGCACCTCTCCCTTGTTCAGCACCAGGTCGAGCCCATAGAGCACCTGGACCTCGCCATAGAAGCAATCGAGCCCGGAAATCGTCAGCGATTCGGCCTTGCTCGCCTCAGTCATGGTGCCGTTCCCAGATAGGCTTCCTGAACCGCCGCGTTCTCGCGGATGGCTTCGGGTGTGCCCTCGGCCAGGATCCTGCCGGCGTTGAAGACGGTGATGCGGTCGGCAAGCTGCATCACGACCGGCATGTTGTGCTCGATCAGCAGCACGGTCGCGCCTTTGGCGATGTCGCGCACCAGCGCGATGAAATTGTCGATCTCGCTGTCGGCGAGCCCCTGCGTCGGCTCGTCGAGGATCAGCAGCCGCGGCTTGAGCGCCAAGCCCATCGCCACCTCCAGCAGGCGCTGGTGACCATATGACAACTGACCGGCCGGCATATGGGCGCGGTCGGCCAGGCCCGTGCGTTCGAGGGCCGACATGACGCCCGCGCCCACCGCGCCTTTCGAGCGCCCATCGCTCAGGGTCCGTTGCACGGGCAACGCGACATTGTCGTAGGCGCTGAGATTGGCGAAGACGCTGGTGATCTGGAACGTATAGGCGATTCCCTGGCGCACCCTGATATAGGCCGGCTGGCTGGTGATATCGGCGCCGTCGAAGACGATCGCGCCCGAAGACGGCTGGATGCGGCCGCTGATCAGACTGACGAAGGTTGTCTTGCCGGCGCCGTTCGGACCGATGACGGCGCGGATCTCGCCCGGCATCAGGGTGAAATCGACATTGTCGACCGCATGCAGGCCGCCAAAGCTGCGCGACAGGCCCTTCGTGGTCAGCAGCGGCGTCATGGCAGCCATCCGAGCCAGCGCTGGCGGATGGTGCCGAGAATGCCTTTCGGGAAAAACAGCACCAGCAGAATGAGTGCTATGCCGACGATCAGCAGGTAGGCCGACGTGTAGCCGCTGGTGACGTCGATGACATAGTACATGAACACCGTGCCGATCAGTGGTCCAAGCGTTGTGGCCGCACCGCCGAGCAGCACCCACAGCAGCGGCAGGATCGAATACTGTACCGAGGCGAAACTCGACCCGACATAGCCGAACAGCAGTGCGTAGGCGGCGCCGGACGCCGCGCAGATCGTGCCGGAGACGACAACGGCGGCAAGCTTGTCGGAGAAGGTGTCGTAGCCCAGCATCTTGGTGCGTTCCTCATTCTCCCGGATCGCGATCAGCACGCGACCGTATCTGGACCGGACGACAGCAAGCGTGATCAGCAGCACGAGCGAAAACAAGCCGAGCGCCGTCATGTAGCGTACGGTCGGGTTGGTGAGATCGAGCGAGGTGGCGCCGAGATTGAGAACACGCGCCGATTGCGGCACCACCTGACCCTGATCGCCGCCGGTCCAGGTCGCGAAATAGAGGATGGCCAGATAAAACACCTGCGCGAACATCATGGTGACGATCATGAAGGCGACGCCCGTGGTGCGCAGCGCCAGGAGGCCGATCACCAGCCCCAACGCCGCGCCGCAGGCGATGCCGGCGATGAACGCCAGTGGCACGCTCCAGCCGAGCTGGATGACGGCAAGGCCGGCGCCATAAAGCCCGGCGCCAAAGAACATCGCATGGCCGAGGCTGAGCAGGCCGACATAGCCGAACAGCATGTTGTAGCCCATGGCGAAGACCGCCAGCACCATGATGCGGGCGAGCAGGCCGTGGTAATAGCCAGGCAAGAGGAAGCTCAGCATGAAGAGCAGGGCAATCACGCCGAGATGCAGCGCATAGGCCTTTGCCGGCGAAGCTTCGCTCATCGCGATGTCGTCCCGAACAGGCCTTGCGGCCGGAACACCAGCACCATGGCGACCAGCAGCGTGGCGATGATCTTGGCCAGCGTCGGCGAGAAGAACATCGATATGATGCCGTCGGAGAGGCCGATCAGCACGGCGGCGACGACCGTGCCGCGCAACGAGCCTAGGCCGCCGATGATGACGACGATGAAGGACAAGAGCAGCGGATCCTGCCCCATCAGGTAGTGCGCCTGGCTGATGGGCACGATCAGCACCGCGGCGATCGCCGCCAGCATGGCGCCGAGCGCGAAGACGCCGCCATAGACGCGGCCGACCGGGATACCGAAGGCCTGCGCCGTCTCGCTGTCATACTGCGTGGCACGCATGACAAGGCCGATCCTGGTGCGCGTCAGCACCAGCCATGTCGCGATCAGCAGAAGAGCGGATGCGGCGATGATCGACAGCTTGTAGCCGGAATAGCCGAACCACGGCAGAAGGATGCGATAGCTGAATGGCGGCTCCACGGGCCGCGCTTCGGGGCCATAGAAGGTCAGCGCCAGCTGCTGGATGATGTAGAGCATGCCGATGGTGGCGACGATGGTGGCTTCCGGATTGTAGTTGAGCCGGCGCAGCACCAGCCGTTCGGCGACCAGCGCGATGGCGCCGACGATCAGCGGCGCGATAACCAGCGCCGCCAGGAAGCCAAGAGCCGGATGGCCGCCAATTGCCGATGTGATCGCCCAGGCAAGCACGGCGCCCAGCATGAAGAACTCGCCATGGGCGACGTTGACGACACGCATGACGCCGAACACCAGCGACAATCCCAGCGCCGTCAGCGCCAGCACGGCCGAGGTGACGAGGCCTTCAAGGGTTGCGAGGAGAAGGTGGGGTCCGAAGTGCATCGATTACACGCCCGATAGGTGGCGCGAAGCGCCTCCCTCTGCCCTGCCCGGCCCGGCAGGGTAGAGGGAGGTGGCCTGGCGCTCACGCTGGCTGGAATGAGTTCACAGCGCCTGCGTCGTGTAATCCCCTTCGGCCTCGTAAAGCCCGTCCTCGATCTTGGTCTTGTGCACGACCTTCAGCTTGCCGCCCTCGACCTTGGAGATGTTCTGGATGCCAAAGCACTGGTGGATCTTGCCGTTGAAGGTTTTTGGACCCTGCGGATGCTCCGGGCCTTCGGCGAATTCCTTCAGCGCCTCGGTCGCCTCGACCAGTTTGGCGCGGTCTTCCGGCCCCTTGTAGCCGGCGTCTTCCATCGCCTTCTTGACGACGTAGAGCGTTTCCCAGCAGCCGAACATGTGCGCGGCGGTGGAGACGTCCTTGGCGTCGCCGACGGCGGCGCCGTTGTCGTCGATGCCGACAGCGGCCCGATAGGCCTTCTGCGCTTCGGTGTCGTCGGACTGGGCGTAGCGCGGCGAACCTTCCCAGAAATGGCTGCCGTCGAGGAATTCGAGGCCGGGGCTGTTGATGTCGACAGCTTCCAGCGAATCGATGAAGCCGAAGAGTTGCGGCCGGCTGGAACCGTAGAACTCGCCGAGTTCCTTGACGAAGGTGAGCACCGCCGGGCCGACCATGACGTGGTAGATCACCTCGGTCTCGGGCGGGATCTGCGGAAAGTACTTGGTGAAGGACGATTCCGTCGGCGGAATGGCGATCTGCGCGATCACCTCGGCGCCTTGCGCCTTCAGCGCCGGCGGCAGGTAGTCGCGATGGTCATAGCCGAAGGCGAAATCGGGGAATATCTGCGTCACCTTCTTGCCGGCATTGGCCGCGATCCATGGCGCCATCGACTGGATTTGGCTCTTCACGTCGGTGATGCCGGGCTGGAAGACATAACGGTTGAGCTTGGTCGAGGCGACGTGGTGACCTTCGCTGACGACGAAGTAGGGCATCTTGTTTTCGCCGGCGGCAGGCGCCGATCCAATGACGACATGCGAGAACAGCGTACCGAAGACGATGTCGGTTTTGTGCTGGGTGGCGAACTTCCCGACCACTTCGGCGCCGCGGCCGGGATCGGTGCCGTCATCCTCGATGATCACCTCGACCTGGCGGCCATTGATGCCGCCGGCGGCATTGATCGCCTTGATCGCGGCGGCGGTCGTCTTCTCGTACCAGCGGCCGTAGGCGGCGCCAATGCCGGTACGGTGCGACTGGAAGCCGATCTTGATCGGCGCCGAACTCTGTGCCTGGGAATAGCGGACGAAGCCGGGCGCCATGGCGAGGCCAGCGCCGGCGGCGAGGCCCTTCAGCGTGGTACGGCGGGTGAGTGTGGTTTTGGAGAGATCGAAAAATCCGTTCTTGTCAGTCACGTTCGTTCCCCTGTTTTTGTGTTTTGACCAACGATAAGGCGGCTCGAACATCCTCGGCAAGAGGATGCAAAATTGCATGTGTACAAACTAAATCACCAAAGCCTTGGTCTGGCAAGCGAGCTTTCCGTGGGGCATGGCTCACAGGAGATGGCTTGTCTCATCCGACTGTCGGCGTGGCAAGCAGCCAGAGACCGAAAATGGTGTAGGCGATCATCAACACGGTGAGCGGAAACTGACTGAGCGCGGCGCGGGCAGGCTGGGGATGCAGGCGCCAGGCAAAGCCGTGCGCGACGAGGACAGCGAGCACATGGCCAAGGATGATGGCGCCCGCCTGGACATTCCACAGCCACCATGCCGACGCCGCGCCGGCGACGATGCCGGCCTCGACCTGCATGTCGGCGGTGCCGAACAGGTTCCAGCCAAGCGCGAAGGGATCGGACAGGGAGGCCAGCGCATATTGGCCGTCGACGAGCAGCGCCGTCAGATAATGCGCGACATGGTAGGCGAGCGCGATCGGCACGATCGACCACACCAGCATGCCCGCTGCCTGGGCGAAAGGCTTGTCGCCGCGGGCAAGACGCTGGCCGAGCACGACGGCAAGCAGGAACACCGCCGCGAGCAACGCGAATGTCACAACGAGCCCGAGCGTCCCACTGCCGATCACGGCCGTGCGGCCCGGAAATTCGAGCGGGTTGATGCCGAACAGGCCGAGCCAGAAGAAAGTCTTCGACAGGCCGTCGAAGGAGACCGAGGACAAAGCAAGCAGCAGGAAGGCGATGCCGCTGGCGGGCAGCGGCTCGGCCTGAAGCAGTTTGGCGCCCGGCCAGCACAGCGCAAGACGGCCTTTGTCCCCGCGCTCGATCGGCGCGAAACGCGCCGCCATCGAAAAGACCAGGCCGAGGAATTCGCCGCTGCGGCTCCATTTGTCGTAACCGAACACCAGCGCGGCCAGCAGGGTGAACAGCCAGTAGAGGCCGGCGGCAAAGGCCAGCCGCGCCGCATCGTCAGGAGCGGGATAGACGAGTTCGAACCAGGCGAAGGCTAGAAACAGGATAACGGCCGGCCAGCAGCCAAACCATTGCGGAAGTGGCCTGAACCCGTCATCGCTTCCGCCGATCAGCCGCGACAGCAGCCGCCATGGGCCGTACCAAGGGTTGAGCCACGACCAGAGATCGCCGAACACGCCTTGCAGCAGTGTCAGGCCGGCCCATAGCAGCGTCCAGATCACCAGTGGCAGCGGGTTGGAGAGCGGGTCGCGGCTGCCGAGGACGCCAGCGGCCAGGAGAATTGCAAAGCCGGCAAATGAGATCAGGCTGATGGCGGCGCGGACGCTGTCACCGAAGGCGAATAGCGGTAGGCGTCGGCGCCAGAAACGGTCGACGGTGTCGGGCGGCAGCAATGCCAAGACAAGGAAACTGGCGGCGACGGCAAAGGCGCCGCCGATAATGTAGTAGCCGGTGGGGAGGAGCAGGACGTGGCCACGGTCGGAGGCGTGGGCGAAGGCGGGAGTGGGGGAGACGAGCCACAAGGCCGAGAACGACAAGGCAAACGGCAGACGGAGGCGTTCTACGGCGGAACTCGAACTGTCCAAGAGTCCGCCCATCCCTCAAACCTTGACGAGTTGCTCCACGCGATCCTTTTGCCCAAAAATCCTCAAATACCGCTCGATCTCCTTGAGATCGCCCGTCGCCTTGGCCGGATTGTCGGACAGCTTCACCGCCGGCCTTCCATTGGCTTCGGTGACCTTGCAGACCAGCGATATGGCGTCGAGGCTGTTGGTCTGCGTCGGCGCGCAACCTTCGAAGTCGTTGGTCAGATTTGTGCCCCAGCCGAAAGACATGCGCACCTTGCCCTTGAAATGACGGTAGGTCTCCTCGATGGTCTCGACCTCGAGGCCGTCGGAAAAGATCAGCAGCTTCTGCCTGGGGTCCTTGCCCTTCTCGCGCCACCAATCGATGATTTTTTCGCCGCCCTCGATCGGCGGCGCGCTGTCGGGGCGGAAGCCGGTCCAGTCGGCGACCCAGTCCGGCGCGTCGCGCAGGAACGAGGCGGTGCCGAAGGCATCGGGCAGCACGATCAAGAGATTGCCGCCATAGTAGCGCTGCCAGTCCTGCAGCACCTTGTAGGGCGACTGCTTCAGCTCTTTTTCCGAATTGGCGAGGGCCGCGAACACCATCGGCAGTTCATGCGCGTTGGTGCCGAGCGCTTCGAGATCGTTGTCCATGGCCAGCAGCACGTTGGAGGTGCCGGTGAAGGCTTCGCCGATGCCTTCCTTGAGCGCCTCGACGCACCAGCGCTGCCACAGGAAGGAATGGCGCCGGCGGGTACCGAAATCCGAGATGCGGATGCCGGGCAGCGCCTTCAGCCGTTCGGTCTTGGCCCACATCTTGGCCTTGGCGCGGGCATAGAGCACGTCGAGCGTAAAAGGCCCGAACGATCGCAAAGCGGCACGCGAACGCAATTCATTGATGATGGCGAGCGCCGGGATCTCCCAAAGCGTGGTGTACATCCAGGGGCCGGAGAAAGAGAGCTCGTATTGGCCGTCACGCTTGGAAAGCTCATAGCCGGGCAGCCGGAAGCCTTCCAGCCAGGCGAGGAACTCCGGCTCGAAAATCTGCTTGCGGCCGTAGAAATTGTTGCCGCCGAGCCAGATCATCTCCTTCTTTGAGAAGCGCAAGGTGCGGGCATGGTCGAGCTGTTCGCGCAGCTCGCCCTCATCAATCTCGTCGGCGAGCCGCACCGAGGTGGTGCGGTTGATCAGTGAGAAGGTGGTGTCGACCTTGGGGTACATGCCCCAGATCATCTGCAGCATCAAAAGCTTGTAGAAGTCGGTGTCGAGCAAACTGCGCACGATCGGGTCGAGCTTCCAGGTGTGGTTATAGACGCGCCGCGCAATATCGGTCCTGGCCATATCTCGTCACCGCCTTCGCTGCCTGCCAACCACAATCGCGACAGGCCTCATAGCATCGAATTCGCAAAAACGCTGCCCGCTTTCAGGCTGGCCCGACAAAAAGAACGCCCTGCGTGCGGCTACGAGGGTTTGCCGCCCATCACCTTGAGCGCGGGACGTTTGCGGCGGGTGACGAGGCGGCCCGCGACCGGAGCGTCGGCGCGGCCGTCATCCCCGGCCTTCTCGGCGAACAGCCAGTCGATGAACACCTGCACGATCGGCGTCGCCCGCATTTCGTTGCGGCAAACGACATAGAAATCGTCGACCGCCGGCACCGACAGGCTGAACGGCGCGACCAGCATTCCCCTGGCCAGCAGGGCGCTTGCCGTCACCGAGTCGCCCAGCGCCACGCCGTGGCCATGGACGGCGGCTTCCGTCGTCATGCGTGCATCGCCGAGATGATGGCGCCGGCCGCGCTCCAGCTCCAGCGCGTCGGCGGCGGCCAGCCAGGTGTGCCACTCGCGGCCATCGTCGCCATGCAGCAAGACATGGTCGGCGAGGTCGCGAACATTGCGGATCGGCCGGTTGTTGATCAGCGTCGGGCTGACCACCGGGAACAGCTCCAGGCCCGACCATTTGCGCATCCAGCAATCGGTCCAGCTGCCATCGCCATAATGCACGCAGACATCGATATGCGGCGCCCGGATATCCCTGGGATCGTTGGAGGGAATGAGCGTCAGCTGGATGTCAGGATATTGCGCGGTGAAGCTGCCCAGCCTCGGCGTCATCCACAAGAGCAGCAAGGCCGGCACGCAGGACACCGACAGCGCGCCGCTGCTTGCCGGCCGCGTCAGACGTTGGGTGGCGGCGGCGATGCCGTCGAAGGCGACCGATACCGCCGGCAAAAGTTCGGCGCCATGCGGGGTCAGCTTGACCCGCTGGCCGACGCGCTCGAACAGCTTGACCCCAAGCGATTGCTCTAGCGCCTTGATCTGGTGGCTGACGGCTCCGTGCGTGACATTCAGTTCGCTCGCCGCCTTGGTCAGCGAGGCATGGCGGGCCGTGGCCTCGAAGGCGCGCAGCGGGTTGAGAGGTGGCAGGCGCTTGGCCATGAATGCTCGGCTTTATTGTGAGCTTTTCTCACAGGAGCCACCCTAACAATATCAATTGCTTTTTCAAAGCGGCTGCCGGACACTTTACCCCAAGACAACATCAAGACGTGAAATCTGCAGCCAGCCGGCGGGACAACGGCCCGGCCGGATGACGGTCGGTTCGCCCGAGGTCACCGCCGGCACGACTGCATCAGCCGAGGAGGAGCGGATATGGGATATGATCGCGGCAAGCTCGATGCGCTGCGTCGCAAATATGGCGAAAGCCATGGCGGCGAGATGTTCGACCCGAAATTCCGCAAGGTCGCCGACAAAATCTTTTCCAAGAGCGGCACGCGGCTGGCGCCCTATTCCGGCATCCCGACCTTCCTTGCCGCGCCCTACCGCGAAATATCGGCTGACAATCCGGACTTCGGCGATCTGCAGGTGGCGATAACGGGCGTGCCGATGGATCTCGGCGTCACCAACCGGCCGGGCTCGCGCTTCGGGCCGCGCGCCTTGCGGGCGATCGAGCGCATCGGCCCCTACAATCACGTGCTGGAATGCGCGCCGACGCATGAACTCAGGGTCGCCGACATCGGCGACGTTCCGTTCCAGAGCCGCTACCGGCTGGAGACCAGCCATGAGGATATCGAGCGGCGCATCAACCAGATCGTCGACGCCGGGGTCATCCCGTTGTCGGTCGGCGGCGACCATTCGATCACCCACCCGATCCTGAAGGCGGTCGGCAAGAAGGCGCCGGTCGGGCTGATCCACATCGATGCCCATTGCGATACCAGCGGCCTGTTCGACCTGACCAAATTCCACCATGGCGGCCCGTTTCGCAACGCGGTGCTGGACGGCGTGCTCGATCCGACGCGTACCATCCAGATCGGCATCCGCGGCTCGGCCGAATATCTGTGGGAGTTCACCTACGAGTCCGGGATGACCGTGGTCCATGCCGAGGAGGTGACCGGTCTCGGCATTCCCGCCATCATCGAGAAGGCGCGCAGAATAGTCGGCGACGGGCCGACCTATGTCTCCTTCGACATCGACAGCGTCGATCCGGCCTTCGCACCGGGCACCGGCACGCCGGAAGTCGGCGGCCTGACGACGCGCGAAGTGCTCGAACTGCTGCGCGGCTTCAAAGGCCTCAACATTGTCGGCGGCGATGTCGTCGAGGTGGCGCCGCAATATGACGCCACCACCAACACCGCGCACGCCGGCGCGCAGGTGCTGTTCGAGATCCTGAGCCTGATGGTGTTCAGCCCGGCAGTATCAGGCAAGGGAGCCTGACAAAGAAAGGCGGCCGCCGCACTGGAGCCGGCGCCCGACCCAAACAATCAAAAGCTTCCAGAAGGGGAATGACAATGACAATCCACCTCAAATCATCCATCGCCGCCGTTCTGCTCCTGGGGTTAGCGGGCTTCGCCCCGCAAGCCGCCAATGCCGACGCGCTGGCCGACATCACCAAGGCCGGCACCATCAATGTCGGCGTCTTCGCCGATTTCCCGCCCTTCTCCTCAGCCAGTGCCGACATGAGCCTCAAGGGCTATGACATGGATGTGGCGCAGTACATCGCCGACACGCTCAAGGTGAAGCTCAACACCGTTGCCGTCACCGGCCAGAACCGCATCCCCTATTTGAACGACCATCGCGTCGACATCCTGATGAGCGTCGGCTACTCGAAAGAGCGCGAGCAGGTCATCGACTTCGCCGCTGCCTACGCGCCCTATTACATCGCGGTGATCGGTCCGGCGGCAATGCCAGTCAAAGGCAAGGAAGATCTTGCCGGCAAGTCGATCGCCGTCAATCGCGGCACGCTGGAAGACACCTCGCTAACCGAAGCAGCACCGGCCTCGGCGGACATCAAGCGTTTCGATAACTACAATTCGGTGATCCAGGCCTTCATCTCCGGCCAGACCCAGCTGATGGTCGTCGGCAACGATGTCGGCGCGCAGGTGCTGGCCAAGCAGGATGCGCTGAAGCCGGAGCAGAAGTTCCAGCTTCTGACCTCGCCGTCGCATATCGGCCTCAACAAGAACGAGGACGCCCTGAAGAAGGCGGTCAACGACGCCATTGCCAAGATGCTGGCCGACGGCAAGCTGGACGAAAGCTCGAAGGCCTGGCTGAAGACGCCGCTGAACCCCGACAACCTCAAGGATTGAGTCGACGTGGCCTTCGGCTGGCTTCCAGGTGCCGTGGGCGACATCGCGCACGGCGCGGCGACGACGATCCTTTTGATCGCCGTCACCACGCTTGCGGGCACGCTGCTCAGCATCCTCGGTGCCGCCGGGCGGCGAAGCGGCCCGGCGCTGCTGCGCCGGGCCATCGGCTGGTATGTCGAGGTGATGCGCAACACGCCGTTCCTGGTGCAGCTGTTCTTCATCTTCTTCGGCCTGCCGAGCCTCGGCATCAGGCTCGATCCGATCCTGGCCGCCATGTTGGCGATGACGCTCAACATGGCCGCCTACACGATCGAGATCGTCGGCGCTGGCCTTGACGCGGTGCCGCACGGGCAGACGGAAGCAGCCCTGGCGCTCGGGCTGAGGCCGCGCCAGCTGTTCATCAAGATCGTGCTGCCGCAGGCGCTCAAGATCATCTACCCCGCGCTGACCAGCCAGATCGTCATCATGATGCTGGAATCAGCCGTGGTGTCGCAGATCGCTGTACGCGAGCTGACCTATGAGGCCGACATGCTGCAAGCGCGCACCTTCCGTTCTTTCGAGACGTATTTCGTCGTGACGCTGGTCTATCTCTTGATGTCGATGGCCTTGCGGCGGCTGCTGGTTGCAGGCGGCCGCCGCGCGCTCGGAGCTGGGGTGTCATGATCGAGTTCACCCTCTGGGACATCGTGCGCAACCTTCTGCTTGCCGCGCGCTGGACCGTACTTTTGTCGCTGGCCGCCTTCGTCGGCGGCGCGCTGGTCGGAATGGCGGTGCTGTTCCTGAGGATCTCAGAGAATAAATGGAGCCGGCGCGTTGCCTGCGGTTACATCGCCTTGTTCCAGGGAACGCCGTTGCTGATGCAGCTGTTCCTGATGTTCTTCGGCCTGCCGATGCTCGGCCTGCGTATCGAGCCGTGGACGGCGGCGGTGCTCGGCCTCACCTTCTTCGCCAGCGCCTATCTGGCCGAAATCTGGCGCTCTGGCGTCGATGCGCTGCCATTGGGCCAATGGGATGCCGGCGCCAGCCTCGGCCTGCACTATCTGCAGGAGCTCAGGCTGATCATCCTGCCGCAGGCGTTCGCGATCACCCGCGCGCCAACGGTCGGTTTCCTGGTGCAGCTGATCAAGTCGACCGCGCTGACCTCGATCATCGGCTTCGAGGAATTGGTGCGAACCTCCAACGCCATCAACAACGCTACCTTCGAACCGTTCAAGGTCTATGGGCTGGTGGCGCTGATCTTTTTCGCCCTATGCTTTCCGCTGACGCAGTATGCGCGGCGGCTCGAACAACGAGCGGCGGCTCGCTGAGCCGAGAGCATGTTGCGTGGAGCAACCTCGACGGCGACCGCAAACTCCCGGTGTTTACCGTTCGGATGCCCATTGAGACCATTCGATCATGCTGGATGCTTCAGCGGCCGGAGGAGGACTCTTGCCTCTTCGCCATTTCAAATCACGGACGAACGCGGATGATCGTCTTCCCAGTGCGTCGCTCGGTAGGGTTGAATGCGGCTACGGCGTCGTTGAGGGTCGAAACGTTGCCAATGTTTGTCCGCAGTCGTCCGTCCCGCACCCGCTGGACGATCTCGCTCAGTTGGGCACGATCGGACTCGACAACGAAGTCGACCGCCAAGCCGTCGGCAGGCCGCGCCTCTGTCGGTCCGACGACGGACACCAGTGTTCCTCCGGCTCGGATCAGGCCGGCGGACCGCTTGCCGATTTCCCCGCCGATCACATCGAATACGAGAGCGACTTCGCCCACATCTTCGAGGGCGTCGTTCTCGAGGTCGACGAACTCATTCGCGCCAAAGTCGAGCACCGTCTGACGGTCGGAGGCGCGTCCAGTGCCGATGACATAGGCGCCGGCCTCTCGTGCAAGTTGCGTCACCATCGACCCGACCGCGCCGGCCGCACCGTGCGCGAGGACGCTCTGCCCCGCCTGAAGGCGGCCATGGTGGAAGAGTCCCTGCCACGCGGTGAGACCCGAGATCGGCAGGCTCGCGCCCACCGTGAAGTCGACGTCGCCCGGCAGCGGCGCTAGGTTGCGTGCTTCCATGGCTACATACTCCGCGAGCGTTCCATCGCGATGCCAGTCGGCGAGGCCGAACACTCTCTGACCTACCGACAGTCCCGTTGTGCCGTAGCCGAGTGCGATGACAACTCCGGCCAGCTCGTGCCCAAGGATCGACGGTGTTCGGTCAAGGCCGCGGCGGTCGGTCCAGGTGGAGGGCCATGCCAGCTCGGTCGGGACGAATCCCGAAGCATGAACCTGAACGACGACATCGTTTATCGCTGGCCGCGGCTCAGGCCGCTCCACCAGCTTCATCCCGGCCGTTCCCGCAGCCTGGTCCGTCACCACAATTGCCTTCATGATAATTCTCCTCGGTCGTTTGTCTCTTGGTGGAAACGTTTCCGCTCAGGGCCTATCTCTTAGCGGGCGTCCGTGGGCCGATCTGAAGGCGCCGGTTAGTGAGCGGCAATTTTAGGACATGACGGCAGGCTGGCAACCGGCCACCTGGATCAATGTCCGAACGCGCCTGACGGAACGATGCGGTCGCGCCGCAGCCAGCGGGCCAGAAGCAGCGCCGCCACCACGGCCAGCCCCGAAGACAGGCCGATCCAGATGCCGACGCCGCGGAAGCCGAAATGGAAGGCGAGCAGCACGCCGAGCGGCAGGCCGACGCCCCAATAGCCGATCGCGGCATAGATCATCGGGACCTTGGTGTCGTGCAGGCCGCGCAGCATGCCGGCAGCCACCGCCTGCGCGCCGTCGAAGACCTGGAACAGGGCGGCGAAAACCAGGAACGAAACGGCAAGCGCGATCACCCTGGCATTGGCAGGATTGCCAAGGTCGATGAAGGCGCTGATCAGGAGATGCGGCCAAAGCACCATCACCAGCCCCATCAGCGCCATGAAGGAAACGCCGATGACGAAGGCGGTCCAGCCGGCACGCGACACACCTTCTGGATTGCCGGCGCCATGGGCAAGCCCGACCCGCACCGTCACCGCCTGGTTGAGGCCGAGCGGCACCATGAAGGAAATCGAGGCGATCTGGATGGCGATGGCGTGCGCGGCCAGCGAATCCGCGTCGATCAGGCCCATCAGCAGGGCGGCGGCATTGAAGATCGTCACCTCGAAAGCAAGGATGCCGGCGATCGGCAGGCCGAGCCGCAGCAGGCCCTTGAAGCGCGGCCAGTCGGATCGCCAGAAGCGGCCGAACAGGTGATAGCGCCGGAATTTTTTCTCCCACATCACCACGACAGCCATGCCGGCGAACATCAGCGTGCTGGACAGCGAGGTGGCAAGGCCCGAGCCGGCGATGCCCATGGCCGGAACACCGAGATTGCCAAACATGAACACCCAGTTGGCGAACACATTGAAAGCCACGGCGACGAAGACGATGACCAACGCCCAGCCCGGCCTCTCCAGCGCCGAGATGAACGAACGCAGCACGATGTAGCCGTAGAAGGGCAGCACCGCCCACTCCAGCCAGCGCAGGTAAATGCCGGCCTGGCGCGCCAGCGCCGGCTCCTGGCCCATGGCCAGCAGGATGGCCTCGCCTTGCCACAGCACGAGCCAGATCGGGACCGAGATCAGGATCGCAAGCCACAGGCCCTGGCGCACGGTGCGGCGCAGGTCACGCACGGAATAGCGGCGGCGGCCAAGCTCGGTGGCGATCATCGGCGAAGTCGCCAGCATCAGGCCGAGGCCGAAGATCAGCGGCATGAAATACAGGTTGGCGCCCAGCGCGCCGCTGGCCAGCGTGTCCGCGCCGAGGCGGCCCATCATCATGACGTCGGTGGCGGTCATCGCCGTCTGGCCGAGATTGGTCAGCACCATCGGCCAGGCCAGCGCCAGCGTCGCCCTGATTTCCTGACGCCAAAGATTTTCCGGCGCGCGAGCGCCGGCTTCGATCGCGGACATTGTCCTGCTCTTTCAAGGTTGCGGCGCGTCGGCAAAGAGCCGGAAGCCGCATTGCAAACGGCAAAACCTTCGGTTTCGCGGCGTTTGCGCCGTCTCTTGAACGAAATGCGACATGAAGGCAAGGGAGGGGGCGCGAGAACAGATTGAGCCAGCGCCATTGCCGGGAGGCGTCGCCTCGCTCCCTTGCCGGCCCGGGCTGCTACGGATAAAAACTCGGCAACGGCGAATGTGGGAGGCAGGATGGCGTTCAAACCCAGAAAGAACACGGCCGCGATCCCGCGCACGGCGCCTTCCTTCGAGCATATCGTCACCGAGGTGAGCGACAGTTTCCTGTGGCGGCTGGACGACTATCCCTGGGAGCGCAATGTCTGGAACTTCCACCCGGAATACGAGATCCACCTGCTGCGGAAATCCTCCGGCGTGGTCCTGGTCGGCGACCATATTGGCGAGTTCGGGCCGGGCTACCTCACCATCGTCGGTGGCGGCCTGCCGCATGACTGGGTCACCGCGGTGCAGCCAGGCGAGTTGATCGAGGGTCGCGACATCGTGCTGCAATTCGATCCCGAGCGGCTGCGTGGATCGGCTGACATGCTGCCGGAATTGCGCGAACTGGAGCCGTTCCTGGAACGGTCGCTGCGCGGCATGGTCTTCCACGGCGGGACCGCGCTTGAAGGCGCCGCGCTGATGGAGCGGATGGGTACGGTGCATGGGCTGGCCCGGTTCTGCCTGTTCCTCGAACTGGTCGACCTGCTGGCCCGGACCGATGAGTATGAGCTGTTGTCATCACCGAACTTCCAGCCGGTTCTCGACGCCGCCTCGCTCGACATCATCCAGCGCACCCTGACCTATCTGTTCCAACATTTCGCCGAGGACCTGAAGCTGCCTGACGTGGCCGAGCTGGCCGGCATGAGCGAAAGCACCTTCTCGCGGTTCTTCCAGAAGAACACCGGCAATTCGTTCAGCGACCATCTTGCCAAGCTCAGGCTATGGCAGGCGTGCAAGCTGCTGGCCGACACCGATGTGCCGATCACCGACATCTGTTTCCAGGTCGGCTACATGAACATCTCCAACTTCAACCGCGCCTTCCTGCGCAAGCACAAGATGACGCCGACATCCTATCGCAAGCTGTCGCGGCAGCGTCTGGCGATGCGCGCATAAGCGCATCCTGAATCACCATTTTGGACCAGATCGATACTCGTGTGACGCGCCCCGTATGTGGACGCCGATTTTTGCGCTGCACAATGCATAAAAGTACAGGTCTGCTGCAACGGGGCTTCTAGCTTGGCCCATCGCAACCGCGCATTTTGGCGATGGGTGGCATGTCGTTCGGGCGATGGTGAGGATCGCGCAACCCGAGGACCTGCGTTTCCCGCCACGTATTCCTGGAGGAGAAAAGATCATGAAACCAGTTCGGCTCGCTGCCAGCCTTGGCGCAGCTTTCGTGCTTTCCGCTACCGTTTCAACCCTAGCCCTGGCGCAGGCGCCGGTCTGTTCGGCACCGGTCAAGGTGCTGGCGCAGCCACGCGACGGCCTGACGCTTCTGGAGGACTCAAAGGCCGAGTTCGAGAAGCTCTCCGGCGCGGGCTTCAAGATTGATTATCTTAACGAGAACGATCGCCGCGCCAAGTCGCGCGCGGACGCGTCCACAGTCGGCAACTACAACGTCTACTATGTCGATGAAGCGAATGTGGCGCTTTTCGCCTCGTCGAAGTGGATCGTGCCGCTGACCGATTTTTATCCGGCTGACTACGACTATGCCGACTTCGACCCAGGCCGCCAGAAGGTTGCCACCTATGACGGCAAGGTCTGGTTCGCGCCGCTGACCGGCGGCGGCGACCTGATGGTCTACCGCAAGGACGTGCTGGAGGCCGCCGGCATCCAGCCGCCCAAGACGCTGGACGAGCTGATCGCCGACGTGCCGAAGCTGACCAATGCCGACAAGGGCATGTATGGCATCGCGTTGCGCGGCGCACGCGGCTCGGGCGCCAATGTCTGGCGCTGGATGCCGTTCTTCAAGGCCTATGGCGGCAAGTGGTTCGATGGCGACAAGCCGGCCTTCAATTCCGAGGCCGCGGTCAAGGCGACCGAGACCTATCTGAAGCTGTTCAAGGATTCGGCACCCGGCACGCAGACCGGCAGCTGGGACGAATCGACCGGCGCCTTCCTGTCGGGCCAGGTCGCGATCCTCGTCGAATCGACGCCGCTTTCGGGCATGGCGGTCGACCCGAAAACCTCGCAAGTGGTCGGTAAGATCGGCTTCCTGCCGCCGCCCTCGCCACTCCCCGGCGGCGGTTACGGCCATGGCCTTGCCATCGCGGCAAAAGCCAATGCCGACGACGCTTCGAAGAAATGCGCCGGCCTGTTCATCGCTTGGGCGACGTCGAAGGAAAACGAGAAGCGCCGGCTCGACGCCCACCAATTCGGTGAGCTGAACCGCACCAGCATCCTGTCCAGCAAGGAGTTCGCCGATATCTACGGCGCCGATCTCGGCCAGGCGCTTGCCGAAACCGGCAAGGTGACGGCGGTGAACTTCTGGCAGGACCCACGCTGGCCGGATCTCGGCGACCGCTGGGGCATCATCCTCGAGGAATTGATCGCCGGCACGCGCACCGACGTCAAGGGCAGCCTCAACGAGCTCGAGGCCTATGCCAATGAGCTGGTGAAGAAGTAGGTCCCTCCCTCTTGCGGCGCGCGGTTCGCGGCAGTCTCGGGACTGCTGGATCCTGTGCGTCGCAGGAGGGCCCACCAGTCACGTCCAGATATCAAAGACACAGCAAGGCCTGAGACCAATGCCTCGACGTTCATCCCTGCCGGTCGCCTTTGTCGTGCCGACACTGGTCATTCTGCTGGTCCTGTCGATGGTGCCGACGCTCTACGCGGTCATCATCGCCCTGCAGAACCGCGAGCTGAGCTCGACGGCCTATTCCTGGGTCTGGTTCTCGAACTTTTTGGATCTATTCTCCGACCGCCGCTTCGTCAACGCCGTCTGGGTGTCGGTGAAGTGGGAGATCGTCACCGTCGTGGCGACAATGGCAGTGGCCATTGGGCTGGGCGTGTTGATGTTCGAGGTCGCGTCGCCGCGCCTGCGCAATCTTTACTGCCTGCTGTTCATCATCCCGGTGCTGCTGCCGCGCGTCTCGGCCGCCTTCGTGTGGAAGTTCGCCTACCATCCGCTCTACGGAATCGCCACCTACCCCTACCGGCTGCTAACCGGCGGGCTGATCTTCGACCCGCTGTCCAAGCCCGCGACGGCGCTGTTCGCCGTCGCCTCGGTCGATGTCTGGCAATGGGGCCTGTTCTTCGCCGTCATCGTGCTCAAGCTGCTGGAGACCTTGCCGCCGCAGCCGATCGAGGCGGCCAGGCTCGACCATGCCCGGCGCTGGCAGATCCACGCCTACGTCACCTTGCCGATGCTGAAGGCGCCGCTGATCAGCCTTATGTTCGTCAAGATGATCGAGTCGCTGCGCTCCTTCGACCTCATCTATGTGATGACCCGCGGCGGCCCCGGCGTGGCGACCGAAACGCTCGACATGTACGCCTTCTCGCAAGGCTTCATCGAGTCCGGCAAGGTCTCCTACGCCTCGGCCATGGCCGTGCTGATGATGATCGCCACGGTCATCACCTTCACCATGCTGTGGAAGCGGGTGCAGGCATGAAGGCCGGTCGCATCATCGCCAAGGCCGTCCTGGCCTTCGCCGGATTTCTGGCCGTGTTCCCGCTGCTGTGGACGGCGCTCAATTCACTGAAGAACAGCGTCGACATCATCACCCGCGTTCCCCGCCTTGTGTTCACGCCGACGCTTGCCAATATCAGCTACATCCTTGGCCGCGACAGCGTCATCACCGGCCTCTACAATTCGGTCATCGCTTGCGGCACGGCCGTGCTGATGGGCGTCGTGCTTGGCCTGCCCGCGGCCTACGCCGTAGCGCGCTATCCCAACCGCTGGGCCGGCGACATCCAGTTCTTCGTGCTGTCGCTGCGTTTCCTGCCGCCGGTGGCGGTGGCGATCCCGCTGATGGTGATCTGGCTGCAAATCGGCCTCTACGACACTTTGCCGGCTTTGATCGTCACCTATTCCCTGCTCACCATCTCGGTGATCATGTGGCTGGCCATTCCGGCCTTTCAGGCCGTGCCGAAAGAAATCGAGGAAGCCGCCTTCGTCGATGGTTACGGCGCTTACGCGGTGTTCTGGCGGATCGCGCTACCCGTGGCTGCCCGTTCGCTGATCGGCGCGGTTGCCTTCAGCTTCGTGCTGGTCTGGAACGAGTTCCTGATCGCGCTGATGCTGTCGAGTTCCAACGCAAAGACCTTGCCGATCGTCGCGTCCGAACTCTCCCAGCAAGGCATGAACGTGCCGTGGGGAATCTTGAACGCCTCGGTCGTGCTCCTGTCGCTGCCGCCGCTGCTTTTCCTCGGCGTGCTCAGCGGTTTCCTGAATTCCGTTTTCCGGCAAAAAAAGACTTGAAGTGAGGACGACCCGATGCGGGCTTTGGTACTTGAGAAAAAAGGCGAACTGTCGCTGCGCGAGATCGCGTTGCCACTCGATGTCGGACCCGACGATGTCAGGATCGCCATCCACACGGTCGGCGTCTGCGGCAGCGACGTGCACTATTATACGCATGGCGCCATCGGCAGCTATGTCGTGCGGGCGCCGATGGTGCTCGGCCACGAGGCCGCCGGCACAATCGTCGAGGTCGGCCCCAATGTCAGGAGTCTGAAGGTCGGCGACCGCGTCTGCATGGAGCCCGGCGTGCCGAACCTGTCGTCGCGCGCGACAAAACTCGGCATCTACAATGTCGACCCTGACGTTACCTTCTGGGCGACGCCGCCGGTGCATGGCATTCTTGCTCCCTATGCGGTGCACCCGGCGGCTTTCACCTACAGGCTGCCCGACAATGTCTCCTTCGCCGAGGGCGCCATGGTCGAGCCCTTCGCCATCGGCATGCAGGCTGCAAGCCGCGCCCGGATCGTTCCGGGCGATGTCGCCGTCGTCGTCGGCTGCGGCCCGATCGGCATCATGATCGCGCTTGCCGCCCTTGCCGGCGGCTGTTCGAAAGTGCTGATTTCCGATTTTTCCGCGCCCAAGCTGAAGATCGCAGCGCAATATGCCGGCATCGTGCCGGTCAACATCGGCGAGCAGTCGCTGGTCGATGCCGTCGCGGCCGCGACCGACAATTGGGGCGCCGACATCGTCTTCGAGGCGAGCGGCAGCCCCAAGGCTTTCGCCGACCTGTTCGATGTCGTGAGGCCAGGTGGCGCGGTGGTGCTGGTCGGGCTGCCGGTAGAGCCGGTGACCCTCAACGTGCCGGCGGCGATCTCGAAGGAAGTGCGCATCGAGACGGTGTTCCGCTATGCCAACATCTTCGACCGCGCCCTGCAACTCATCGCCTCCGGCAAGGTCGACCTCAAGCCCCTGATCACCGGCACCTATGATTTCGCCGACAGCATCCAGGCGTTCGAACGGGCCGCCGAAGGCAACCCGCAGGACGTCAAGCTGCAGATCCTGCTTACAGGCGAAAAGGGCTGACAATGTCCGCGATCGTTTGCTCCCATGTCGACAAGGCCTATGGCGCCACCACGGTCATCCGCGATCTCAACCTCAGCATTGAAGAGCACGAATTTGTCGTCTTCCTCGGCCCGTCCGGCTGCGGCAAGTCGACCTTGCTCAGGATGCTGGCGGGTCTGGAGGACATCAGCGGCGGCGAGGTTTCGATCGGAGGCAAGGTGGTCAACGACCTCGATCCGGGGGATCGCGGCATCGCCATGGTGTTCCAGAACTACGCGCTCTATCCGCACATGACGATCTTCGACAACATCGCCTTCGGGCTGCGGCGCCAGAAGGTGCCGGCGGCCGAGATCCGCAAGCGGGTAGAAGCAGTGTCTAGGACGCTGGGGCTCGATCCCTATCTCGGCCGCAAGCCGGCCGAACTTTCCGGCGGCCAGCAGCAGCGCGTGGCGATCGCCCGAGCCATGATCAAGACGCCCAAGGTGTTCCTGTTCGACGAGCCCTTGTCCAATCTCGACGCCAAATTGCGCAACCATATGCGCGTCGAGATCGCGCGGCTGCACCAGTCGCTGAAGACCACAACTGTCTATGTCACCCATGACCAGCTGGAGGCGATGACGCTCGCCGACCGCATCGTGCTGCTCAAGGACGGCGTCATCGAGCAGATCGGCTCGCCAGCGGAAATCTACCGGCGGCCGGGCAATATTTTCGTGGCCGGCTTCATCGGCACGCCGAACATGAATTTTGTCGATGTGACGGTCACCCGGGCCGGCAACGGCTGGACGCTGACCGGCGCTGGAACGGTGCTTTCGATAGACGGGGCGGGCTTTCATCTCCAGCCGGGCGGTCGCGCCGTGCTGGGCATCCGCCCGCCGGACCTGAAGACGGCCGGCGCCGGCGCCGCCGGCATATTGCAAGGCACTGCCGATCTCATCGAATTCCATGGCAATGACGCGCTGGTGACCTTCGGCTCCGGCGGCAAGGAGATCAGCGCTCTGGTTCCGGCGCGCGAATGCCCGGTGCTGCATGCTCCCGTCCGCTATGCGTTCGAGGAGGAAGCGATCCACCTGTTCGACGCGACATCGGGCGCGTCCCTGCGCAAGCAATAGAGCGCCAAAACCTACCGGATGGCGTCGAGCACCTGCCGCTGCCGGTGCATTTCCAGGAAAATGCGGTAGTCGCGATCGAAGCGGGCGCCGGCCGCCGGGTTGGCGGCGCGTGTCTTGCCGCCCTGCTGCATGGCAAGGCAGNAGGTTCTCGCCCTCGGCGGCGCGCAGTTCGGCGACGCGCGCGGCGATCCTGGCATGCATGGCCGCGTTCGGCTCGCCGCCGGCGCCGTGCCAGCGGATGATATGGTCGAGCAGCGCCCCGGTCGCCGACTGGCCACCCTCCGACAACCACAGCTTCGGCAGCGCGGCGCCGTAGTAAGGGCCCCATACGCCGGCGAAAGGCTGCGGGTCGGGCGACATCGCCATGACGCAGGAGGATGTGCCTGCGATCAGCGCCAGATGGCGGCCAATATTCTGGTCGTCGCCGGCAAAGCCGCCGAGCACGCCAAGCGCCCCGGCATAGGCATCGATGACGCCTGCGCCGACGCGGCAGTTCTCGGTCAGGCCGAGTTCCGCCGCTGCCTGCGCTGTCAACGGGCCGATATCGACGCCAACCGGGCTTGCCTTTTCGGGCAGATTGCCATGGTCAAAAAGATCGTCGAGGCCGACGAGTTCGAAGAAGTCGCGCTGCCATGCGATGTCCTGGTGCGCCAGATAAGTCCACTTCGCTGTCAGCGTGCATTGCGAGCGGGCCAGCGAGCCCGTTGCCTGCCAGGTCAGGAAATCGGCCAGGTCGAACAGATAGCCGGCTTCATTCCATGTCTTCGGTAGATTTCGCTTCAGCCACATCAGCTTCGGCGTCGCCATCTCGGGCGACATGACGCCGCCGATATAGTTCAGCACCTCGTGGCCGCTCGCCGTGCATTCGTCGGCCTCGGCGATGGCGCGGTGGTCGAGCCAGACAATGGTGTCCCAGCGCTTATCGCCGCTCGTCGACACACTGAGCTGGCCGCCTTGCCTGTCCCGCACGACCAGAGAACAGGTGGCATCGAAGGAAATACCGGCAATATCCCCGGCTGCGACGCCGGCTTTTTCCCGCGCTGCACGCACGGCTGTGCAGACGGCGGTCCAGATATCGCGCGAATCGTGCTCGGCATGATCGGGCTTCGGCTGGTTCATGGCGATCGGCCGCTCGGCACGGCCGAGCAAGGCGCCACTGGCGTCGAGAATGCCCGCGCGAGCGCTCCCGGTGCCGACATCGACCGCGCAGACAAACTGTTTCGTCAAGATGCTCTAACTCTCGCTCCCAGGCCTGCAATCAGATCGGGCAATTGCAGCATGTCAGCGAATATAAAGTCCGGTTCGGTCGACGCAAGCCGCGCTTTCAATCCCGGATTGCCGGCGTGCGCGCCGCCGGTAAAGGCAAGGACGCGCATGCCTGCCGCGCGTGCGGCGGCGACACCGGCCGGGCTGTCCTCGATGACGAGACATCCGCGCGGATGGGCTCGCATGGTCGCGGCGGCGTGGAGGAACAGGTCGGGCGCCGGCTTTCCCTTGGCAACCATGGCCGCGCTGAACAGATGTGGCTCCATCAGCGTCAGCAGACCGGTGACATCGAGCGCGTAACGAATGCGTTCCAGCGTGCCGGAAGAGGCGACGCAGTACGGCAGGCCGAGGTTCGACAGCATCTCCTTGACGCCGGGGATCGGCTTCAGCTCCTCGCGAAACTTTCGCATGAGGTCGACACGCATGGCGGTGAGATGCTGATCGGTGATCTCCAGGCCGAAGTCGCGGCTGAGGATCTCGCGCACGCTTTTCATGCTCTTGCCTAGGAAATGCTCGTAGGCAGCGTCCTCGCCGAGACTGCCGCCCGCGAGTTCGATCATGCCGAGCAGCGCCGAAACGGAGAGCGCCTCGCTGTCGACCAGCACGCCGTCGCAGTCGAAGATGACCAGTTCAGGCGTCATGATGCCGGCTGGCTCTCAGAGCTTGCTGGCGAGATAGCGCGTCAGCGTGGTGCGCGTGCCATTGGCCCAGAGCACGTTGAGCGCGTGGGCGAAGGCCTCGACGAAGGCGGCGGCGCGGCCGACATCGCCATAGATATCGTCCATCGCAAGCCACGCGGCGGGCGCGTCCTTTGCCGCCTTCGCCGTTGCCTTCAGCCGGTCCCAGCTGGGGTCGTTGGGCTCGATGACGGCGCCGCTGTCCGTCGTGCCGAAGCAGTAACGGCACCAAAGGGCCGATTCCAGCGCCAGTCCGGCAACGCCTTTGCCGGCCTTCAGGCGGTCGGCAATGGTCGGGATGATGAATTTCGGCTGGCGATTGGACCCGTCGAGGCAGAGCCGGCGCACCGTGTCGCCGATCTTGGGATTGGAGAAGCGCCTCTCGATAAGCTGGTAATAGTCTTCCAGCATCGTGTCCGGCACCGGCGGCACGGTCGGGATAATCTCATCGTGCTCGAGCTTGTCGAGGAACCCGCGCACCAGCGGCTCCTGCATCGCTTCATGGACGAAGTGGATGTCCATCAGCCCGGCCGGATAGGCGATGGTGGCGTGGCCGCCATTGAGGATGCGGATCTTCATCAGCTCATAAGGGGCGACGTCCTTGACGAACTGCACGCCGACCTTTTCCAGCGCCGGGCGGCCATCGGTGAAATGGTCTTCCAGCACCCATTGCCGGAACGGCTCGCAGAACACCGGCCAATTGTCCTCGAGGCCGAAATCGTCGGCGAGGATCTTGCGCTCGCGGTCGCTGGTTGCCGGCGTGATGCGGTCGACCATGGCGTTCGGGAAGGCGACCTTGTCGCTGACCCAGTTCGCCAGATCCTCGTCGATCAGGCGGGCAAGGCCGATGACGCCATCCGACGTGACATGACCGTTGTGGGGAATGTTGTCGCAGGACATCACGGTGAACGGCACGATACCATCCTCGCGGCGTCGCACCAGCCCGGCCAGGATGATGCCGAACACAGTCTTTGGTGTGGCGCCCGGCTGCGCGTCCGCAACGATGTCGGGATGGGTCGGGTTGAAGACGCCGGAAGCCGGGTCGATGAAATAGCCGCCTTCGGTGATGGTCAGCGAAACGATCCTGATCGCCGGGTCGGCCAGCCGATCGATGATGGCGCCGGCATCGCCCGGCATCAGGAAATCGATCATCGCGCCGGTGACGCGGGCGCTCATATGGCCCTCGTCCTGCTCGACCACGGTGGTCAGCCAGTCCTGCTCTTCAAGCTTGCCGCGGCCGATCTTCTCGCCGTCGAACACGCCGGCGCCGACCAGCGCCCAATCATGACCGATGCCCTGACCGAACAGGTCGTCGAGATAGACGGCCTGGTGCGAGCGGTGAAAATTGCCGACACCGAAATGCACGATGCCGGCTTTCAGCGCCGAGCGGTCATAGTTGGGACCTGCGACCTTGGGCGGAAGCCCGGCGAGGCTCGAGGAAGAAAGTTTCACGGTCATCTGCTTTACCCTTTGGCCGATTTGCAGCCCGACTGTTTCGCCTCCTTCGGGAGGGCGAGGGTGAGGGGCCGCACCTGGTGTTCCAGCATGCGGCCCCTCACCCGCCCCCGCGGCGCCTTCTCCGGAGGAAAGAAAGAGGCGCCGTCCCCCTCAAATCGTTCTTTTCAACTCATCCATTGGCCGCCATCGACATTGTAGGTCTGGGCAACGATGTATTCGGCCTCGTCACTGGCGAGGAACACGGCCATGCCGGAGAGGTCTTCCGGCTTGCCCATGCGGCCGTAAGGCACGCCTTCGCCGACCAGCCGCTTTTTCTCGCCCTTCGGCCGGTTCTCGTATTTGGCGAACAAGGCATCAACCTCGTCCCACATATCGCTGTCGACGACGCCGGGCGCGATGCCGTTGACGTTGATGCGGTGCTTGATCAGATCGAGCCCGGCCGACTGGGTCAGGGAGATGACCGCGGCCTTGGTGGCACAATAGACCGCGACCAGCGGCTCGCCGCGACGCCCGGCCTGGCTTGCCATATTGATGATCCTGCCGCCCTTGCCCCGCGCGATCATCGACCGGGCGGCTGCCTGCAGCATGAACAGCGTGCCAGCGACATTGACGGAGAAAAGCTTTTCATAGCTCGCCCGAGATATCTCCACGATCGGCGCTAGGTCGAACAGAGCGGCGTTGTTGATCAGGATGTCGAGACCGCCCGCCTTGTCCTCCACCGCCTTCACCGCGGCATCGATGGATGCCTGATCGGTGACGTCGAGTTTCACGGGATAGGCATTGTCGCCGATCGCGGCGGCCGTCTTCTGCGCGGCTTCAAGGTTGATATCGGCGATCGCGACAGTGGCACCCTCGCGCACATAGGCTTCGGCGAAAGCCCTGCCGATGCCTCGCGCCGATCCCGTGATCAGCGCCGATTTGCCTTGCAGCCTCACTGTCCTATCCTCACCGGCCCATCCTCATTGGCCCATCCTCACTGGCCCATCCTCACTGGGCCATCGCCTTCCCGTCAGCGCCGAAGCGATGCAACTTGGCTTGGTCAGGGGTGAGATAGATGGTGTCGCCATGGCGAACCGCCAGTTCGCCGTCGGCACGCACCGTCAGCGGCCCGACGCCGTCGGCTTGAACGTGCAGGAACGTGTCGGAGCCCAGATGCTCGGCAACGCCGACCGTCGCCTTCCAGTCGCCCGCCGTGGTCGAGATCTGCATATGTTCGGGCCGGATGCCGATGGTCTTGGCGGTATATTTGCCAGCCGGCGCGCCTTCGATCAGGTTCATCTTGGGCGAGCCTATGAAGCCGGCGACGAACAGGTTCTTCGGCGTCTTGTAGAGCTCCATCGGCGAGCCGACCTGCTCGATGTTGCCGGCGTTGAGCACGACGATCTTGTCGGCCATGGTCATGGCCTCGACCTGGTCGTGGGTCACGTAGATCATCGTGGTCTTGAGCTGATGGTGCAGTTCGCTGATCTCCAGCCGCATGGTGCCGCGCAGTGCCGCGTCGAGGTTGGACAGCGGCTCATCGAACAGGAAGGCCGAGGGTTGGCGCACAATGGCGCGGCCGATGGCGACGCGCTGGCGCTGGCCGCCGGAGAGCTGGCCGGGACGGCGTTCGAGGTAATTGGTGAGGTTGAGCACGCGCGCCGCGTCCTTCACCTTCCTGTCGATGGTCGCCTGGTCCTCGCCCGCCATCTTCAGCGGGAAGGCGATGTTCTTGGCCACCGTCATATGCGGGTAGAGCGCATAGGACTGGAACACCATGGCAAGCTTGCGCTTGGCTGGCGCCTCGCCGGTGACGTCGCGGCCATCGATGTTGATGGTGCCGCCGCTGGTGTCCTCAAGGCCGGCGATCAGCCTGAGTAGCGTGGACTTGCCGCAACCCGACGGGCCGACGAAAACGACGAACTCGCCGTTTTCGATCACCAGGTCGAGGCCGGGGATGATGGACGTCGAACCAAAGGACTTGGAGACGTTCTTGAGCGTGATGTTTCCCATGGTTTCCTCCCCGAGGGCTGTTTTTCGCCGATTCCTTCAGGCAATTTCCGTCACTTCACCGCGCCAAATGTCAGGCCGCGCACCAGCTGCTTCTGGCTGAACCAGCCCATGATCAGGATCGGCGCGATGGCCAGCGTCGAGGCGGCCGAAAGCTTGGCCCAGAACAAGCCTTGCGGGCTGGAGAAGGAACTGATGAAGGCGGTGAGCGGTGCGGCTTCCGTGGTGGTCAGCCGGATCGTCCAGAACGCCTCGTTCCAAGCCAGGATGATGTTGAGCAGCATCGTCGAGGCGATGCCCGGCACCGCCATCGGCGTCAGCACGTACCAGATTTCACCCCATAAGGATGCGCCGTCCATACGCGAGGCTTCCAGGATTTCGCCCGGGATTTCTCGGAAGTAGGTGTAGAGCATCCAGACCACGATCGGCAGGTTGATCAGCATCAGCATGATCATCAGGCCGATGCGCGAGTCCAGCAGGCCGAGATTGCGGAAGATCAAGTAGATCGGGAACAGCACGGCGACCGCCGGCATCATCTTGGTGGACAGCATCCACATCAATATGTCCTTGGTCCGCTTGGTCGGCGAAAACGCCATCGACCAGGCCGCCGGAATGGCGACCAACAGCGCCAGGATGGTCGAGCCGACCGAAAGCAGCACCGAGTTCAGGAAGAACTTGAAATAGCCGCTCTGCGCCTGGACTTCGGCATAGCTCTCGAAGGTCCCGGACGGGATCAGGTTGAAGCCCTGGATCGCTTCCTGTTCCGACTTGAACGAGGTGATGATCGTATAGAGGATCGGGAAGAAGATCAGCAGCGCGACGGCCCAGGCGGCAATTGTCGCGATTGTCTTGTGCTGGGTGGTGACTGAGCGTGCCATCGTATCCTCCCTTATTTGTCCAGATTCTTGCCGACGGCGCGCATGGCGAAGAAGGCGACGATGTTGGCGAGAATGACGGCGATCACGCCGCCCGCGGATGCCTGGCCGATTTTGAATTCCAGCAACGCCTTCTGGTAGACGAGGAAGGGCAGGTTGGTGGAGGCGTATCCAGGACCGCCATTGGTGGTGACCAGGATCTCGGCGTAGACCGACAGCAGGAAAATCGTTTGGATCAGGATGACAACGGTAATCGCCCGCGACATGTGCGGCAGCGTCAGATAGATGAAGCGGCTGATGAAGCCGGCCCCGTCCATCTCAGCGGCTTCCTTCTGCTCGCCGTCGAGCGACTGCAACGCGGTCAAGAGGATCAATGTCGCGAAAGGCAGCCACTGCCAGGCGACGATGATGATGATCGCTGTCATCGGATGCTGGCCGAACCAGTCGATCGGCTGTCCCCCGAAGAAGCGCGCTATGTCGGCGAACACGCCATATTGCGGATGCATGATCATGTTCTTCCAGACCAATGCGGCCACCGGCGGCATGACAAAGAACGGCGAGATGACGAGGATGCGCACGATCCCCTGGCCCCACATTGGCTGATCGATGAGCAGCGCCAGCAGGATGCCGCCGATCACCGTGATCAGCAGCACGCTGACCACCAGGACAAGCGTGTTGAGGATCGACTGCAGGAAGGCCGGATTGGAGTAGAACAGCGCGTAGTTGGATAAGCCGACGAACCCGTCGCGCATCGGGTTGAGCGGATTGTACTGCTGGAAGGAGAACCAGATCGTGATGACCAGCGGCACGATCATCCAGACGAACAGCAGCACCACGGAAGGCGCCATCATGAATCGGGCAAGCGAACGGGTCTGCTGAGTAGCCATGACGGTCACCCTTCAAGGATCAGGCTGAATTTTCACATGCTCTGGAAAGGCGGCCGCCCGAACTGGGTTTCGGGCGGCCGTTGCCGGTCAAGGAGGTGACCGGCGTTCGGCACCGGGAGGAGCCTTACTTGATGTAACCGCCCTCGGTCATCGACGCGGTGGCGGCGTCCTGGGCCTGCTTCAGCGCATCGTCGACGCTCGACTGGCCGGCAAGAGCCGCCGAGAAGAGCTGGCCGACGGTGGTGCCAAGGCCCTGGAATTCAGGGATGGCGACAAACTGCACGCCGACATAGGGCACCGGCTTGACGGTCGGATGCGTCGGGTCGGCCGCATTGATGGAGTCCAGCGTCATCTTGGCGAACGGAGCCGCCTTCTGGTACTCGGGATTGGCATAGAGCGAGGAGCGTGTGCCTGGAGGCACGTTCGCCCAGCCTTCCTTCGACGCGACGAGCTCAGCATAGTGCTTGCTGGTCGCCCAGGACACGAACTTCTCGGCGGCATCTGCCTTCTGCGTGCCGGCCGGGATCGCCAGCGACCACGCCCACAGCCAGTTGCCGCGCTTGCCCAAGCCATTATCCGGCGCCAGTGCATAGCCGACCTTGTCGGCGACAGTAGAGTTCTTCGGGTCGGAGACGAAGGAGGCGGCGACGGTGGCGTCGATCCACATGCCGCACTTGCCCTGCTGGAAGAGCGCCAGGTTTTCGTTGAAGCCGTTGGACGAGGCGCCCTCGGGACCGTCGGCCTTCATCAGGTCGACATAGAACTGCAGCGTCTTCTTCCATTCCGGCTGATCGAACTGCGGCTTCCAGTTCTCGTCGAACCAGCGGGCGCCGAAGGAGTTCGACATGGCCGTCAGGAAGGCCATGTTCTCGCCCCAGCCGGCCTTGCCGCGCAGGCAGACGCCGTTCACGCCACTGGCGCGATCGGTCATCTTGTCGGCCGCCTGCTTGATGAAGTCCCAGGTCGGGGCATCAGGCATTTTGAGGCCGGCCTTTTCCATCAGGTCCTTGCGGTACATGACGAAGGAGCTCTCACCATAGAAAGGCGCGGCGTAGAGCTTGCCATCGACCGAGAGGCCACCGGCAATGGCCGGAATGATGTCCTTGGCATCATAGTCGTCGCCGAGCTTGTCGAGCGGCAGGAGCCAGCTCTGCTTGGCCCAGATCGGAACCTCGTAGGTGCCGATGGTCATCACGTCATACTGGCCACCCTTGGTGGCGATGTCGGTGGTGACGCGCTCGCGCAGCACGTTCTCTTCGAGCGTGACCCAGTTGAGCTGGATGTCCGGGTTAGCCTTGGTGAAGTCGTCGGTCAGCTTCTGCATGCGGACCATATCGCCATTATTGACGGTGGCGATGGTGATGGATTCGGCGTGTGCGGCGAATGCAAGCGTGCTGGCCGACAACAAGCCCAGGGTGAGCGTGCGAAGTTTCATCAAATTCCTCCCATAAACCAAGTTGAGCATTTGCCTTGGTTGTGAGCAATTACTCACTTAGTCTTAATTATGTCAAGCCGGATTCGATGCTGCAGCGCAGCACACGGCCGGCAAATGGGGTGGAGGTTCGGCGACAGCGCTCGGATTGCTGCGGCTGGCGTCCAGGCAGCGGGGTCAAAGCCTCTCGAACGGCTATCGTTTGTTGCCCCGGTCTGACGTCAGCTTATGTGCCGGTCAGCAGGCGATCTCAGCCAGCAGCCAGTCGCGGAAGGCGCGGATCTTGGGCACGTTGCGGCGCGCCTCGGGGTAGACCAGCCAGTAGGCGTGCCCGTCGTCGCCGACCAGGTCGAATGGCTGGATCAGCCGGCCGTCGGCGAGTTCGGCCTTGAACAGCGCCCGGGTCAGGATCGCCACGCCATGGCCCGATATGGCCGCGTTGGCTTCGTAGGCCTGCGCGCCCATGCTGCTGCCGGGCCGCTTGGCAAGGTCGTGGCTGTGCACGCCGGCGGCCTCGAACCACTGCGTCCACCAGATGTCGCTTGGGTCGAGGATCGGCAGCTTGAGCAGATCGGCCGGCTCGTTGATGCCGCCGATGCTCGCCGCGAGCTTCGGGCTCAGCATCGGCGTAAAATCGGCGTCGAGCAGCTTGTGGGCTTCCAGCCCCGGCCATTTGCCGCCGCCCGAACGGATGGCGAGGTCGACATCCTCGCGGGCGAAATCGGTCAGCCGGCTCGACGTGTCGAGCCGCACGGCAAGGGACGGATGCGCGATCTGGAATGCGCCCAGATGGTGCGCCAGCCAGTTCGAGGCAAAGGTCAGCACCGTGGTGACGCACAACAACCCGTCGGCGCCACCGCGCGCGGCGGCGTAGGCTTGGCTAAGAATGGCAAAGGCCTCGCTGACCGCCGGCGCCAGGCGCTGGCCGGCTTCGGTCAGTTCGATCTGTCGCGGCCGGCGCAGGAACAGCGGAGTGCCGACGCGATCCTCCAGCACCTTGATCTGATAGCTGACCGCCGCCTGCGTCATGGCGAGCTCCCCGGCGGCCTTGGTGAAGGAAAGATGCCGCGCCACAGCCTCGAACACCCGGATCGCCTGCAATGGCGGCAGCTGCGAAACCTGTGGCGCGCTGAGGTCAGGCATAAAACCTCCTTATGGGTCGTTATCGACGTTCGATTGGCAAAAGCGGCTGGCAAGGCCGACATTCATCCTCAACCCGTCATTCGGGTTCAGGATAACGAAGGTTGACGATCATGACCATGGCGCAGCAAAAATGCACTCCCGCTCCCGATCATCGCTGGATTTCGTGGCTTGCGGACGGATTTGGCTGGTTCGCGACCAGAAAAAGGGCGCATCTCGACATCAGGGACCTGTCGCCGCATCTGCAGCGCGACCTCGGTTTCCTCGATGGCAACGATCCTTTCGGCCGGCACCAATAGCCTTGCTGGCTTTATCGCGAAGCCGTCAAATGCTGGCCAGCAGGGCGGCCGCCGTCCGCTCGTCGGTGATGAGCCCGTTGACCAGCCGTCGGTTGACCGCCGCCATGATGCCGGGCAGCTTGCGCTCGCCCATGGCGAGCGCGATCACCAGCGACTTCTCGCGCGACGGCAGCGCCGCCGACGACACCCGGTCATTGGTGATGCCGTCGATCATGCGGCCCTCGCGATCGAACACCCAGCCAACGATTTCAGCGACGCCGCCGGCTTTCTGCAAGGCTTTCAGTTCGCTTTCGGAAATGAAGCCATCCTCGTAGAGCGGCGCCTTCGGGCCAAGGTCGCCGATACCGATGAAGGTGACGTCGGCCTCCGCCGCAAGCACCAGTGTCGGCTGGATCATCGGCTGGGCGAGCAGCATCTCGCGCTCCTGCGGCGAGGAGGCGATGACCGGCAGCGGCATTGGGAAGGACCGCGCCTTGACCCTGTCGGCCATGGTGAAAATAACGTTGTAGAAAGCGGCCGAGCCGTCCGGCGAGATGTTGCCGGTCAAGGACACCACCTTGTGCTGCGGGCATTCCATCGGCGGCAATTGTTCGATCGCCGCCTTCAGCGTGCGTCCAGTGCCGATGCCCATGACGATCGGTGTTGGCGACCGCAACCGCCGCTCGATCTCGGCGGCGGCCGCTTCGGCGATGCCGATGGTGGTGGAGGATGAATTGGGATCGCTCGGCACCACCTCGACCAGGTCGAGCGCAAAGCGCGATTTCAGCCGCGCGGCAAGATCCAGGCAGTTGGCGATCGGATGATCGACGCGGACCTTGATCAGGCCTTCCGACACCGCCAGCGACACCAGCCGCTGTGCCGTCTGCCTCGAGATGCCGAGCGTGGCGGCGATCTGGTCCTGTGTGTTGCCGGCAACATAATAGAGCCAGCCGGCGCGCGCGGCGTCGTCCAGCCTGTTGCTGCCGCTGTCCTGCCGGGTATTCACGTCCTGCCTCCCGAAACCGCCGATCATCATCAGGCGGTCGTATCAGTTTCGCAGGGAATGATCGCCTGCGCAATTGTCAATCTCAAGAGCAAATGCTTGCACCGAAGCGGCGGTGGTTCTCCGCCAGCATTCCTATCGGAGAAAGCGCGGCGGGTCCGTTTTTCCATCTGGAAGCATGTTCAATTGCAGCCAAAGGTTTATCTCACGGCGCAAACCCTTTAAGGGATCGCAAAAAGGAGCGCTTCATGACACCGAAGGCGGTTTTCTGGGACATGGACGGCACGCTGGTCGACAGCGAACCGCTGCACGAGGCAGCCCTCATCGCAGCGATGCGCAACGCCGGCCTCACGCCACCGGCTGATCTGCATGAGCGCGTGCTCGGCGTCGCTGCCTGGCCGGTCTACGAAATGATGCGCGACGAGTTCGGCCTGCGACTGCCCTTCGACGAATGGATCGTTCACAAATATGAGCATTACCTGCCGCTAGTCGAAGGGCTGAAGCCGCGCCCAGGCGCCATCGAGGTCTTCAAGGAGTTGCGCGCGCTCGGCGTGCAGCAGGCAGTGGTCTCAAACTCGGATCGGATGATCGTCGACGCCAATCTGCATATGGTCGGGCTGACCTACCCCGGCATGAAGACGATCAGCCGCAACGATGTGCGGGAAGGCAAGCCGCACGCAGAGCCTTTCCTTCGCGCCGCCTATCTGGCCGACGTCGATCCCGCGCACGCCGTCGCGGTCGACGACAGCTGGCCGGGCGCCATGGCGGGCCTGGCGGCGGGAATGACGACGATCTTCTGGCCTGAAAAGCCGATGGAAGGACCGCCCGGCGCCGTTGTCATCAACAGCGCCGGGGAATTGCGGGCTCAGTTCGGACTGTAGCCTTCAGTTCCGGTACACCGGCTCCTGCTCGTCGAGGATCGCTTTCAACTCGGCGAGATGACGTTCGGCCTGACCGGGATAGTCGTCCATCTCGCTCGCCGCCTTCTCGGCGATCGCGTCGGACAGGGTGCGCAGCGGCCGGCCGGTCCACAGCGCCTTGATATAGGTCTCGGCGGCACGCTCGAAATAGAACATGCGGTTGAAGGCGTCGGCGACGGTGTCGCCGATGACCAGCACGCCATGGTTGCCCATCACCATCACCTTGACCTTGGGGTCGGCGAGAAGCTGCGAGCAGCGCTCGCCCTCTTCCTCGAAGGCCAGCCCGCCATAATGCGCGTCGACGACGTGACGCTTGAAGAACATCGCCGAATTCTGGTCGATTGGCGGCAGCGTCGAGTCGGCAAGCGAGGCCAGCACGGTGGCGTGGATCGAGTGGACGTGCATGACGCAGCGCGCGTGCGGCACATTGCGATGGACGGCGCCGTGCAGACCCCATGCCGTCGGGTCTGGCGCATTCGGCCCGGAAAGCGTCTCGGGGTCGTTGGCGTCGATTTCGATCAGGTCACTCGCCTTGATACGCGAGAAATGCACCTGGTTCGGGTTCATCAGGAACCTGGTGCCGTCGTCGTTNTTGGCCACCGCTTCGTGCATGTTGAGCCGCGCCGTCCAGCGGAAGGCGCAGGCGAGATCGACGCGCTCCTCGTAGAAAGGCAGGTTGGTCAGCGTTTCCTTCTGCAGGCGGGCGATGCTCATCGTAAAAGATCCTCCGGTTTGATCCAGAATGCCGCGCGCCGCTGGTGCCCGCAACCGCTTTCGCTTGGTGCAGAAGGCCAGTTATGCCGCCGTGCTTGCGGCGCCAACGGTTCGCAGCCCGCCGTGCTCGACGATGAAATCGATCACCTCCCGCAGGCCCTTGCCGCGCGAAAGATCGGTGAAGCCGAACGGTCGCTTTCCGCGCATGCGCCCGGCGTCGCTCTCCATGACATCGAGATTGACGTTCACATAGGGCGCTAGGTCGCTCTTGTTGATAACCAGGAAATCGGACCGCGTGATCGCCGGGCCACCTTTGCGCGGGATTTCTTCGCCCTGGCAGACCGAGATGACGTAGAGCGTGAGATCCGCAAGATCCGGCGAGAAAGTGGCTGCAAGGTTGTCGCCACCGGATTCGATGAAGATGATGTCGAGATCGGGAAATTTGCGGTTGAGCTCGGCGATCGCCTGCAGATTGATCGAGGCATCCTCGCGGATGGCGGTGTGCGGGCAGCCGCCGGTCTCGACGCCGACGATGCGGTCCTCCGGCAGCGCCTGCAGCCGGGCCAGCATCATGGCGTCCTCCCTGGTGTAGATATCGTTGGTGACGACGGCGATGGAGAACTCGTCGCGCAGCGCCTTGCAAAGTTTTTCGGTGAGCGTCGTCTTGCCGGAGCCGACGGGGCCGCCAATGCCGATACGAAGTGGGCCGTTGGGTTGTGTCATGTCGGGAACTCCATGAGGGCGAGGACGGCGAAGCCGAGCCCGATCGAAAGGCACAGCGGCGAATAGAAACTGGTATCGAGCCGCGCGAAAGGCTGTTGCGGCGCGAGCCGGCGCCACCAGGGCGTGAAACCGGCAGTGCCGCGCCCCAGGAACACCAGTCCGATCAGCATCGCTGTGGCTGCGAGGCCCTGCTTGGGAAACGGCGAGGCAAAGAAACCGATGAGCGCCAGCGGCCACAGCGTTGCCAGGCCGAGGCACGCGGCAACGGCGAAACTGGCGAACGGCGTCGGCATTTCGTCGACGCCGCGAAACCCGACGACAGCGTGGGCGCAGGACGCCGTGTCCCTGCCTGGCCAGACGCCGCCTATGCCCCAATAGACATGCAGTGCCGTGATCAGCAGCAGGACGAAGGAGAGGACGAAGGCGAGGAGGATCATGAGCGGAACAATCGCGAATACTGGGTTTCGTGCTTCATCGCCATGACGTCGGAGACGAAGGCGCAGCCGCCAAGGTCGTCCAATGTCGAGCGGGACACGCGGGCAGCGGTCGAGAGCGCCAGCGGCTCGAAACCCGCGAGCAGCGTCGTCGCCTCGTTCTGACCGATCATGCCGAGCCGGATCGCGGCCTGGACGAGGTTGGAGAAGAAGGCTTGCAGGAAGGCGGACAGCGCGTCGTGCAGCGCAATGCCATTGCCGCCGGCGACAGCCCCGACGGCGATGCAGTAGGCGCATTGCGCCGGCAAGCGCTCCAGCACGGCATTGGGCCAGGCGGCGGCTGCTTTGAGGAAGGCCGCGCCTTGCAGCATGGTCTCGGCGTGGCGCTCGCGCGAGCCGGCCTGTGCCTCGGCCAGTGCGGCAACCTCGGCCAGATCGCCCCCTTCGCGGGAGCGGCGCCAGCTTTCGGCGAACAGCACGGCATCGTTCCAGCCCGAGCCCATCTCGACCAGCGTCTCCAGCCAGCCGGCAAGGCCGGCGGCATCGGCCACCAGCCCATCGTGCACCGCGCGCTCGAGGCCATGGCTGTAGGCAAAGCCGCCGACCGGAAAGGCCGGCGACAGCCACGCCATCAGCCGCAGCACGGCGATTCCGGACGGCTGGTCAGTCATGATCATGGTGGTGGCCGGCATGACTATGCGAATGGGAATGCGATTCGCTGTGTGAATGGGAGTGTGCCTCACCGTGGCTATGGGCATGCGCCTCGGCNAGCCACGCCATCAGCCGCAGCAGGGCGATGCCGGACGGCTGGTCAGTCATGATCATGGTGGCCGGCATGACTATGCGAATGGGAATGCGATTCGCTGTGTGAATGGGAGTGTGCCTCACCGTGGCTATGGGCATGCGCCTCGGGATGGCTGTGATCGTGGCCGTGATCATGACCATGTCCACCACCATGGCCGGAATAGGCGCCGCGCACCGGCTTGAACGGTTCGGAAACCTCGCGCACCGTGGCGCCAAGCCCCTCCAGCATGGCCTTGATGACATGGTCGCGCAGGATGACGATGCGGTCCGCCGCGATGCCTGCCGCGAGATGGCGGTTGCCGATATGCCAGGCGAGTTCGGCGAGATGCACGCCGTCACGGGCGCGGATGTCATAGACCTCTTCGGGTGCCGCGATGATCTCGATATGGCCGCCATTCTCCAGCACCAGCCGGTCGCCATCGTTCAAGGCGACAGGTTCGGGCAAGTCGACCAGCACCTTCCCGCCATCGGCAAGTTCGATGGCCCGGCGGCGCAGATGCCGCTCGTCATGGGCCAGAACCGCGCGGCCGGATGGTACCGTGGCCCCCGCACTGCCAGCGGTCAGCACCGAGACTGCGCGCGGGAATTTAGTGAAGTCGGTGTTGAGGTTGAGCTTCATTTCGTCGAGCCTCCGTTAGAGCGCCGCGCGTCCTCTTGGACGCGCAAAGGACGCTCTAATACTTTTGAATCTATGCATCGTGCTTTCCCAAAATCGATTCCGATTTTGGGGCCGATGCATTGGCCTGCGCCCGCGCACGGGCGGGCCGCGCCAGCACGCGGTCGAGATAAGCGTTGACGCGCTCGGACTCGATCGGGAAACGGCCGGCACGTGCCCAGCCGCCCATGTCGCCTAGCAGCACGTCGACGGCGGAAAAGCGGTCACCGAGGGCGAAGGGCTTGTCGCCGAGCCGGCGCTCCAGCGCCTTGACCTCCATGGCGAAGTCAAAGGCCGCGGCAGGACCGACATCGACCCGCACGTCCCTGGGCAGGAGGAAACGGTGTCGCAATTTGTTCCACAGCGGCGCCTCGAACTCGCTCTGGGCAAAATGCATCCAGGAATCCATTTCGGCGCGGCCAGCGAAACCGGGATTGGCGCCCATCCCTTTGTCTGCGTGCTTGTCGGCGAGATAGACACAGATCGCCGCCGAATCCGTCACCGTCAGCTCGTCGTCGGTGAGGACAGGCACCTTGCCCGACGGATTGAGCGCATAGGCTTCCGGAGAGCGCAGCTTGACCTCGACGAATTCGTAGGGCTGCCCGAGTTCCTCGAGCATCCAGAGGACGCGGCTGACCCGGGATCCGCGCGATCCAATGGCCTTGTACATCGTTGAACCCTGCCTTTCCCCGGGAACTCTAGACCATCGGCTGATGTCATACGATCGTGTCGAACAGCCGCGGGATGAACGATATCTGGTAGATCAGAGCGGCCGCGACGAAGGCGATGTGGAAACGGCGGTCACGCACCAGGATCGCGACGATGCACAGTGCTACGAAGACCGGCGTTCGGAACAGATATTCGTTGCCGAAGCGGGCGAAATGCTCCGGACCTTTCAATAGCGTGTCGATCACGTCGAGCAGATAGGTTGCCGCCAGCAGTCCGAAGAACCAGGCGCGGCGCGAATAGAAGAAATCCTCGTAGCTGGTGTAGTCGAGCATCGAATCCGGAAACAGCAACGCGCAGAGCAGGAACAGGGTGATCGCGTAGAAAATGATGAACAGGTACTTTCCGAAGATCCAGGTTTCGATGGCATAGAGGCCGAACTCCCACCACCAGAAATGGACCAGCATCAGCAGCACCGAAGCGACACAGGCCAGATGCACCGTATAGAGCCGGTATTGGGCGGGATGCTGGACGATGCGCGCTACCCCCGACAGCAGGCGCGCGACGCCGAGCCCGATCACCATGCCCATGACGATGCGGATATGCGGGAAGATATCGTGGGCGGAGGCTATTTCGCTTGCCATCGACCTTAACAAGCAAATGCGGCGAGCTTAATCTCGCAGAAAGCTGTCCATTGAAAGCGGGCCGTCCGGGCAAAATCGCCATCAAGCGCCTGTTTGGCTGTAAATGGCGGTTCGCTCGGGAGATGGGGTTTTCTTAAGCCCGTCTCTCTTACCGCCACAGGTAAAGCGTCGCGGTATGCCTCGTCGAAAACCTGCGAAGGATAGCGGCGAAGGCTTGGGCTGTCCTTGATGATATTACCAATCCAGATACGCTGTTCCGTTATCGATGCTTGCCAACCGTGGCATCTGTGGGCTGGTTGGAATTCCCATTTCAGGAGGTGCGCAATCAATACCTCCGTCCTGCTGCGGATTTCCCGTCTGTCGCCCCTCCCCAAGCTCTCGATCTCCTCAGCCAGATTCTCTCGATCCAAGCTCGGCAAAGCGCCCCTCGCGCAGCAGTGGGCTTTGCTCAGCGCACCATTGCACGAAGTCCGTTTCGTACGGTGTTGATGCTCGAAGGCGATCAATCTTATTCATGGGAACATCATGCCCCAGTTTGCGAAAATCGCAACGAATCACTCAGGGCTGCATATCGCTCCGATCAAAACAGAAAGTACCTTTGCGCCATCGGCAGCACGGTCGCCGGCTCGCAGGTCAAGAGTTCGCCATCGGCGCGAACTTCGTAGGTTTCCGGATCGACCTCGATTTGCGGCGTGGCGTCGTTGAGCACCATCGAGTGCTTGCCGATGCCGCCGCGCGTGTTTTCGACGGCGACGAACTGCTTGTCGACACCGAGCCGGCCGTGCAAACCGGACTCGAGTGCGGCCTTCGAAACGAAGGTCACCGACGAATTGGTGCGGGCTTTGCCATAGGCGCCGAACATCGGCCGGTAGTGCATCGGCTGCGGCGTCGGGATCGAGGCATTGGGGTCGCCCATCGGGGCGGCCGCGATCATGCCGCCGATCAGCACCATGTCCGGCTTGACGCCGAAGAAGGCCGGGTTCCACAGCACCAGATCGGCGCGTTTGCCGATCGCGATCGAGCCGATGTCCTTCGACAGGCCATGCGCGATGGCCGGATTGATGGTGTATTTGGCGATGTAGCGGCGGACGCGGAAATTGTCGTTGTCGCCCGTCTCCTGCGGCAATGACCCGCGCTGGCGCTTCATCTTGTCGGCCGTCTGCCAGGTGCGGATCGCCACCTCGCCGACGCGACCCATGGCCTGGCTGTCCGACGAGATGATCGAGAAGGCGCCGATGTCGTGCAGGATGTCCTCGGCCGCGATGGTCTCCTTGCGGATGCGGCTTTCGGCGAAGGCGATGTCCTCGGGGATCGACGGCGACAGATGGTGGCAGACCATAAGCATATCGAGATGCTCGGCCAATGTGTTGACCGTGTAGGGCCTCGTCGGGTTTGTCGAGGACGGGATGACGTTGGGCAGGCCGCAGACCTTGATGATATCAGGCGCATGGCCGCCACCGGCGCCCTCGGTGTGGAAGGCATGGATGGTGCGGCCCTTGATGGCCGCCACCGTGTTCTCGACAAAGCCGCTCTCGTTGAGCGTGTCGGTGTGGATCATCACCTGCACATCGTAATCGTCTGCGACCGACAGGCAGCAGTCGATCGCTGCCGGCGTCGTGCCCCAGTCCTCGTGCAGCTTGAGCGAGCAGGCGCCGCCCAGCACCATCTCCTCGAGAGCGGCTGGCAGCGAGGCATTGCCCTTGCCCGACAGGCCAATGTTCATCGGGAAGGCGTCGAAGGACTGGATCATGCGTGCCATGTGCCACGGCCCCGGTGTGCAGGTCGTGGCCAGCGTGCCGTGCGCTGGGCCGGTCCCGCCGCCGAGCATGGTGGTGATGCCCGACATCAGCGCTTCCTCGATCTGCTGCGGGCAGATGAAGTGGATATGCGCGTCGAAGCCGCCCGGGGTCAGGATCTTGCCCTCGCCCGCGATGATTTCCGTGCCGGGGCCGATGATGATGGTGACGCCATCCTGCGTATCCGGATTGCCGGCCTTGCCGATGGCCGCGATGCGGCCATCCCTCAAGCCTATATCGGCCTTGAAGATGCCGGCGCTGGCATCGATCACCAGCGCATTGGTGATGACGGTGTCGACCGCACCTTGGGCACGGGAAACCTGGCTCTGACCCATGCCGTCGCGAATGACCTTGCCGCCGCCGAATTTCACCTCCTCGCCATGGATGGTGAAATCCTTCTCGACCTCGATGAAGAGTTCGGTGTCCGCGAGCCGCACCCTGTCGCCGACCGTCGGGCCATACATCTGGGCGTAGGCGGCACGCGTTAGTCTGGCCATCAGCGGTTGCTCCCGAAATGCGGTGTGATTGAAGCCGGGCTGCACATTGCCGCCCTCCAATGGTCACGCAATGACCCGCTAGGCGACACCTTCTGAACCCATTTGGCGGTTGAGGTTGAAGGGTCACCCCAAAACGACCGTTTGCCAAATCGATGGAAGGAAAATCCATGCGCAAAACGACAATTCTTGCAGCCGCCGCCAGCCTGATGCTGGCGGGTGCCGCCAGCGCCCAGCAACAGCCCGCGCAACAGCCCGCTCCCTCTACGCCGGCTCCAGCCGCGCCCGGGGGTCAGCAGGCCGCGCCGGCGATCCAGAGCGTCAACGTGATCGACATCAGCGAGTTGCCGAAGGACACCCAGACGCAGGTCAACCAGGTCATCGCGCAGCGTGGCGATGCCGGCCTGCAGAAATTGCGCAGTTCGATCGATGCCACCCCCAAGGTGAAATCCGCCCTCCAGGCCAAGGGAATGACGTCGGCCCAGGTGGTCGCGGCCAGCATGGAGCCGAACGGCGCGCTGACCCTGATCACCAAGAAAGCCGGCTGACCAACCGGCGCGGCGGACCGGTCTCCGGTCCGCCCACCGAACCCGACAGGGAACCGTGACAGGGCTGGGGACGTTTGGTTTCAAAGGTCTTGAAGCAAACTGCGAAAGCGAACGATGACCCTCGACGCCCTGCCCGATGCCAGATGCCATGCGCGATGGTTGCATGTCATTGCCGCGGCAGCGTTTCTGGCGGCGAGTGTACCACAGGCGGCGCTCAACGCGCAGGGCCTGAAGAGTCCTGAGACCGTCGACCGCATCGTCGGATCGCAAGTCAACCAGGAAGAGGCCAAGGCGACAGCTGAAATCGGAAAAGTCAGTTCGGCGATCGACCGCACACGCGAAAACATCAGCACGGTGCGCAAGACGTCCAAACTCGACAAGGTCGATATCGTGTTCCTCACCGACGCGGCGCGCAGCGAAGGCGGCCCGCCGCCAGCCATCGAGAACAAGGTTCGGCAGCATCTGGACGATGTCAGCGAGTTGCGCAAGGAGATCGAGGCGAACGCCCTGCTTTTCAATGCTCTCGATTCTCGGCGCGTGCTTGCGCAGGACGTTCTCGCCGTGGAGTTCGATGATCCCGGAAAGATCGTCATCTATGCGGCCGCCAAGCCATCGGGCTGAGCCGCGCGCGGAGCTTGCGTTCATGCATGCCCTGAAGCCGCCCACTGGCCCTGCGCGCCACGCATAAAAAGCCCTCACAGCTTGCCCATCACCTTCTGCTGGAAGCCATGGATTTCACGCTTGCCGCCAAGCGGCACCAGCGTGACATCCCGTTCCTGCCCCGGCTCGAAACGCGTGGCGGTGCCGGCGGCTATGTCGAGGCGCATGCCGCGCGCCCGTTCACGATCGAATTTCAGCGCCTCATTGGTTTCGGAGAAATGGTAGTGGCTGCCGACCTGGACCGGTCGGTCGCCACTGTTGGCCACTTTCAGGATGACGGTCGGCAGACCCTTGTTGAGCTCTATGTCGCCTTGAACGGGGATGATTTCGCCTGGGATCATGGGACCTCACACGATTCCGAAGGCGAGGCCGACGCCGATCGCCGCGCAGGCGGCGCCCGTGATGCGGGCCACGCCGCGTGACCTCATGCCGAGGCCAAGCCCGACGGCGATGCCGATGGCATGGAGCAGCACGGTGGCTACGGCAAAACCGGCCATATATTCGAGGCCGCCGGCATTTTCGGGCACTTCCGTGCCATGGGCATGGCCGTGAAACAGCGCGAACAGGCCGATGATGGCGACACCGGCCGAAACGGGCAGATCGACCGCCAGCGCCACCAGCAGGCCGAGCGCCACGACGGAGGCCAGTATACCCGGCTCGACGAAGGGCAGCGGCACATGGGCCATGCCAAGAGCCGCGCCGCCCAACATGACGCCGACGAACGCCGCCGGCCAGACCCAGATCGCCTTGCCGCCCTTGAGGGCCGCCCACAGACCGACGGCGAGCATCACCGTCATATGGTCTAGGCCCGACAACGGATGCGTGAAGCCGGCCATTGCGGAGGAGGTGGTGCCGATGCCGACATGGGCGTAGGCAGGGATCGCCGCCGCCACGAGCAGGATGGCCGAGAGGCACAGGCGTTTGACAGGGATCATTTTACTTGCCTTTCGTTTTGCGGTGTCACGCGGCCTTGCGGGGGCCGCAGCCCTCGGCCTTGAGCACGCGTTTGGTCGAAGCCGGATATTTCTTCAGCATCGCGTCGGGGCGGATCGGCCGCGCCGTAAAATTGCCGCCGCAGTTCGGGCAGACGCCGCCAAGCACGTTTTCGACGCAGCCGGCGCAGAAGGTGCACTCGAAGGTGCATATCCGCGCATCCGTCGCTTCCGGCGGCAGATCCTTGTCGCAGCACTCACAGTTCGGGCGCAGTTCAAGCATGTCTGTCTCTCCTCACCGGATCGGTTCGTGCACGGTCACCAGCTTGGTGCCGTCGGGAAACGTCGCTTCCACCTGTACGTCGTGGATCATCTCGGCGATGCCTTCCATCACCTGGGCGCGGCTGACGACATGGGCGCCGGCCTCCATCAGATCGGCCACCGGGCGGCCATCGCGGGCGCCCTCGACGACGAAATCGGTGATCAGCGCGATCGCTTCCGGATGATTGAGCTTGACGCCGCGCTCCAGCCGCTTGCGCGCCACGATCGCCGCCATGGCGATCAGCAGCTTGTCCTTTTCCCTTGGCGTCAGGTTCATGCGTCATCCTGAAATGATGCGGATACAGTCACAGTGACCATAATTTGGGCAGCCCCGCTTTTCCATTGAGCAATCCAACGAGCGGGACCAGCCGCTGGCGCAGCTGGTAGCCGTCCTCGGCGTAAAGCCTCGCAAGAAGCTTGCCAGATGTCTTCACGGTCCAGACGCTGGCGCCACCCCGGTCGCCAATGATCTCCCTAGCCTGATCGAGCAAGGCTTCCGCGCGCGGCGACACCAGCAGCAGCGTGGCCACGGCGATCGCGCCATTTGATATCGCCGGACGGGCCATGATGTCGGCGATATCAGGTCCGATGCGGAAATCCTCGGCGTGGATGAGGGTTCCTTCCCTGCGGATACGCCAGCGGTCGCGAAAAGTACCCTGTGCGGCACGTTCGCCCATGGCCTGGCGGCCGAAGACGGTCGCTTCCAGCACCAGCGCCTCGGCCCATGCGGCAAGCTCGACGTCCAACGTACGGACAAAGGCGGCGCGATCGAAGACGATGGTTTCCTGCGGCAGCCAGGCGATGCTGCCGTTCTCTCCGACGGTCAGTCTGACCCGGACTTCGGCATGGTCCGATGCGGCGCGATAGACTTTTTCGCAGGCCTGGGTCGTTATCCCCGCGCTGGCATGCGGGCCGACATCGACATCCCAGCCGAGGCGGTCGCCGCCGGTCAGTCCGCCGGCGGTGTTGATCAGGACGGCCTCCAGCGGGCCGGCCGAAACGTATGGCAGCCTTATCTTGGCGGAGCCGTCCTGATAGAGGCGCCGCAGCCGCGTGCGGCCGTCGATGCTGGCGCAACCAAGCTGCGCCTTGCCAGCCGCGCGCTGGGCCAGCTGACCTGAAAACTTGCTATTTTCGATCGTATCCACGCCGTCAGGTTAAGCACTGCGGCGCTTTTGTCGACATATAGCTTGTTGCTTGATGACGTTTCCGTTTCTATAGAGGGAGCCACCTTGGTACGGTCAGGCGACGCTTGGCGGAGGGATAAGGCGAAGATCGCGGCCTGATATCGAGGACAAGAAGGCGCCGTTCAGTTGGCGTCGGGAAACGACACAGTGGGGAAGAAACCGAATGGCTGACCAGCTGGCAGCGGACATCATCGAGAAGATCAAGGCCCATGCCGAGCCGGGCGGCGAGGAAATCACCACCACAACCGAATTGACGGCGCTCGGGATCCATTCGCTGGAGCTGACCGAGATCATCTTCGACCTCGAAGAGCAATATGGCATCGAGATCGAGATGAACACGGTCGATGCCTGGAGCAATCTGAAGAACGTCGGCGACATGGTCGAGGCCGTTCGCGCTCTGATCGCGAAAAAAGCCTGACCGAATGCTGAAGCGCGTCGTCATTACCGGCATCGGTGGACTGTGCGGATTGGGCACCGATGCGCAGGCAATCTGGGCCGAGATGCGGGCCGGCCGGTCGGCGATCGGCCCGATCGACAATCCCTTCCTGCACGACCTGAAGGTCAAGACCGGCTGCGAGATCAAAGCACTGCCGGATCACGGCATCGAGCGCAAGCAACTGGTGTCAATGGATCGCTTCAGCCTGCTGGCGGTGCTCGCGGCGAAAGAAGCCATGCGGCAGTCCGGATTGGTCCCGCATGCGGACAACACCTATCGGATGGGAACCATTGTCGGTGTTGGCGTCTGCGGCTTCGAGACCGTCGAGGAGAATTATCGCGCCATCCTGATCGAGGGCAAGAATCGCGCCGGCATCTTCACCGTTCCAAGAGTCATGCCGGGCGCCGCCGCCGGTCAGGTCAGCATGCATCTGGGTTTGCGCGGACCGGTGTTCGGCGTCACTTCGGCCTGTTCGTCGGCCAATCATGCCATCGCATCGGCGGTCGACCAGATCAGGCTCGGCCGCGCCGACGTGATGGTGGCCGGCGGCACCGATGCGCCGCTGGTGTGGGGTGTGCTGAAGGGCTGGGAGGCGCTGCGTGTGCTTTCGCCCGACACATGCAGGCCGTTCTCGGCCGACCGCCAGGGGCTGGTGCTGGGCGAAGGCGCCGGCATGGCGGTTCTGGAAAGCTACGACCATGCGATGGCACGCGGCGCCACCATTTTGGCTGAAATCGCCGGCGCCGGCCTTTCGGCCGATGCTTCCGATATCGTCGCGCCGACCGTCGAGGGGCCGGAAGCGGCGATGCGCTTCTGCCTGGCGGATGCCGGGCTCAATCCCGAGGATATCGACTACCTAAACGCACACGGCACCGGCACCAAGGCCAACGACCAGATCGAAACCCTCGCGATCAAGCGCGTCTTCGGCGACCATGCGCGCGCGCTATCCGTCTCCTCGACCAAGTCGATGCACGCGCATTGCCTCGGCGCCTCGGGCGGGCTGGAGATGATCGCCTGCGTCATGGCGATCCGCGAAGGCGTCGTGCCGCCGACGGCGAATTACCGCGAGGCCGATCCCGACTGCGATCTCGACGTGACGCCGAATGTCGCGCGCGAGCGCAAGGTGCGCGCCGCCATCAGCAACGGCTTTGCCTTTGGCGGCACCAACGCGGTGCTGGCCTTCAAAGCAATCTGACCTCCGGGCGGTTACCACCTGGCCGCGCTATCCCCACCGTTCGCGCGGTCCGAATCGGGTGACTGTCCGTGCATGGTGAAAGCGTCACCGCCATATTGATCCGGCCTCGCCGCGGCCCTAGTTCTTGGCCGACCCGCCAATATCGCGCCGCTTGGTGCGAATCCCCCGCTCAGGAGTTCCCGATGGCAGACCTGTCCGCCTTTCCGATCGCAAGCCGTTGGCCGGCCAAGCATCCCGACCAGCTCCAGCTCTATTCGGCAACGACGCCGAACGGCGTGAAGATATCGATCGCGCTGGAGGAAATCGGCCTGCCCTATGAGCCGCATCTGATCAACATCGGCAAGAACGAGAGCTGGACCCCAGAATTCCTGTCGCTCAATCCCAATGGCAAGATCCCGGCGATCATTGATCCCGACGGACCGGGCGGCGCGCCAATCGGCCTGTTCGAATCCGGCGCGATACTGCTCTACCTGGCGGAAAAGACCGGCCTGCTCATGCCTGTCGACGCGGCGCGGCGCTACGAGACCATCCAGTGGGTCTTTTTCCAGATGGCGGCTGTTGGGCCGATGTTCGGCCAGGTCGGCTTCTTCCACAAATTCGCCGGCCGGGAGATCGCCGACAAGCGACCGCTGGAGCGCTACCGCGACGAATCACGGCGCCTGCTCGGCGTTCTCGACGTCAGGCTGAAGGGCCGCAAGTGGATCATGGACAATGACTACACCATCGCCGACATCTCGCTGCTCGGCTGGGTGCGCAACCTGATCGGCTTCTACGAAGCGCGCGATCTGGTCGGCTTCGACGATTTCGCCAATCTGGCAGCGTGGCTGGAGCGCGGCCTGGCGCGGCCGGCGGTGCAAAAAGGCCTGACCATTCCGGCGCGAGGCTGAACCCATCAGCCCTCGGGAAGGAGCAACCTACTTTGCTTTCGCCTTGGGTCCGCCCCTGCCGACCACGGAGGCGGCAAGGGATGCCACGCCCCGCGCCGTGGCGACGACCGCGCCGGCGGCGACATTGGCCGCGGAGCGAACCTTCGAGCCGCCGCTAGCTTTCGATCCGCCGGCCATGGCCGGCTTCTTCGCTTGGGCGGGCTTGGCGGCCGCTTTCGGCGCGGTCGCTTTCGACCCCGGCACGACTTTTTTCGGGGCCGCCTTGCCGAAGGCCTTCGCATCCTTGGAGCGCTGGGCGATCGCCGGGCCGGCCCCAGCCGTCGACTGCGGCGCCTTCGGTTGCGCCGACTTACCCCTGGTGGGCTTCTTCGCGTTTGTTGCCATGGGACGGAATCCCTCTTCTGGCATGATTGCCTGATCGGGATAACGCGTTGTAAGTCTTAAGGTTCCCGTCGAAAAATATTGAAAATTAAACGGTAAATCCAGATCAACCAAGGTTGATCTGGATAACGGCTTAACCAAAGACCAGGTCGGCCGCCCGGCGCCGCGCAAGCACGCGTTCGATGTTGGGCATGTCGTTGGAGGCGATCCAGGCGCGCGCATCCGCCTCGGAATCTCCATGCTCGTGCCAGCGTTCCATCAGGCGGCGTTCGAGCTCCTTGCGCGGCACGTCGACGAAGATCGAGAAATCGAACAGCGGCGCCAGCCGCGACCACGGCTCCTCGTCGAGCAGCAGGTAATTGCCTTCCACCAGGATGAACTTGGTCTCAGCGCCGACAATCGCCGCGGCGGCGCGCGACAATTCCATGCCGCGGTCGAACACCGGAATGGCGATCTCGGCCTCGCCGGCGCGGATGCGCTTCAAAAGCGTCTCAAAGCCGCCAAAGTCGAATGTGTCGGGCGCGCCCTTTCGCGCCCGCAGACCGCGCCGCTCGAGCACGATGTCGTCATAGTGGAAGCCGTCCATGGGCACGACCTCCACCGCGCCTTCCGGCAAAAGGTCATGCAGGCTTGCCGACAGTGTCGATTTGCCGGCGCCCGGCGGCCCGGCAATGGCGACGATGAAGCGATTTGCCTTGCCGGCGCGCTTGAAGATGGTAGCGGCGAGGTGGGCGATTTCGGACATTTTTCGGCTCCTTCCGAAGATTTTGACGCATCTTGTCGGCGGTCGCTTGAATTTCAAACCGCGATTTGCACGATTTAGAGCGACCGGTCGTGGAGTCAGCACTGGCGACCGCGATTAGTCCCTTACGGCTTCGTCTTCAGCGTGCCGCTGGCTGGCCGATACGAAGAAATTCACTATCGAACGGGACTTCCGATGCCGCGGCGCCAGCCAACCGGAGGCTGCCACCCGCGGTGGTGATCGCGCGCGGGGGCTCGCCACCCGACAGGGGCAACGCACCGATGACATGGCGGAACGAGACGCCGCGATCCTCGCCAAGCGCGAATGCGGTCGCCACGCCCTCGCGCTTCAGCCAGTTGTCGCCAAGCGAGGCGGCGTGGCCGACCGCGGTGCGCCCATCCTCGATGCCGAGCACGCCGAGATGGCGGCCGCTCCACGGCGCGTAGTCGCGCCCGCCATTGCTGAACCACAACATGGTAACCGGCAGTTCGGCCGGGTTCTTCAGCACCAGCACCAGATCGTCCTCGGCCTCGCGAGCCAGCGCGGTCCAGCCTGGACCGCCATGGTCGGTCTCGACCAAGGTGAGGAAATCCTCGCGCCGGTCATCCATACGGTAATCCGTCAGATTGAGCGTGCCGCCGCCGGCAGCAGGGAAATGCTCGAGGTCCGACGACCGACCGGGGTAGGCCAGCATGAAGCGGCCGCGCGCGGGGTCCGGCTCCAGCGGATCGGCTGGCGTGGCGGCAAACCGCTTCGGCGAGAAAGCCAGCCTGCCGCCACCTTTCATTGCCGTCATCGGGTGATGGGCGACAGAGATCGCGCCGGACCCGCCGGAAAACACATGTTCCTGGTAGAGGAAAGGATGGTCGTCGCGCAGCGTGAAAATCTTGTCGACGCTGGCGCCCATCACCTTGTGGCGCAGCCGGAAGACCGCGCGCCAGCCACTATCCGTCGCTCCACTGTCGACCACATCCCAGGCGCTGTTGGCCGGCCAGCCATGCAGCGGTGCCTCCTCGACATCGCTGCGCGAAAACGGCGCGCAGAGAAAGTCGCCGGAGAGCCGGACGGTGCCCCGCGACAGGTCTGGAGGCAGCGTCTCGCCCGCGTCGACCCAGGGTGCACGGTGTAGCGGCTTCAACCGGCGCGCGCCGCTCTCGACGACCATGTCGGCGATGTGGCCAACCGTGAGGTCCAGCGAAACCGAAATGCCCTTGGCGTTGATCGTGACTGTATCCATGGCTCTCTCACCCGAATCTGACGGGTGCCAAGAAGAACCGGTTCGGCGCACCGCGCAAGCGCGTGGGCGCGTATTTTGCATTGGTTTTGCGCTCGCCTTCGTCGGAAAGTGCGAGCCCTATTGCCGCTTGTAGTCGCGCACCGGGGATTTCGTCCCGTCGGTATAGGTCACCTGCACCGACATCGAGGTCACGCTTTCGGTGACCTTGAAATAGGGCTCGAAATCATCGGGGATGGCGTAGGGATCCCTGGCATNTGGTCGAGGATCTGCTTGTTGCCCTGTTGCAGGGCGGCATCCGGGTCGAAGCTTATGTCGAACGGGCCGGTCTCGCGCCCCCTGATGTCGAGATATTTGATCGCGATCGTGGTCTGCGCCGTGCTGTCGGGCAATTCGAAGCTCGGATTGGGCATCGGCTTGCCGGTCCGCTGGTCGTTGAGCGCCAGCAGGCCGGTGTCGGTAAAGGGGCCGGCGCCGCCAAGACGCCAAGATATCGCGGTCGCCGGCTCGGGCAGCGAAATGGTCATCGACCAGCCCTGGTTGGAACGCATCGGCGTCAGCGACGGCGCGAAGCGGGCGGGGTCGAGCACGTCGCCAAGGGCCGCCAGCCGGCCGCGGCCGCGGTCCAGCCAGTCGGCAAGCTGGGTTTGGTCGACGAAATATCCGAGCAGCCCGCCATCCTTCTCGTAAGAGACGAATTTGGTCAGCGCCTGGGCTTCGCTGCGCTTGTCGGCCAGCGTCTGGCTGCCGAGCCGATCCTCCGAGAACTCCTGCGCCAACATGAAATAGGCCGGTGCATAGTCCGGATTGGTCGCAATGAAGGCGTTGAGCTTGTCGAGCCGCTGGGTATCGTCGAACTGCAGCAGGTGGACGAGCTTAATCGATGGCGCCTTGGCTTTCTCCGCGAGTTGGCCGAACACCTCGCGGGCGCCGGCCTTGCCGTCCTGGACCCGCAGAAGCGTGGCAAAGCGCGTATAGGGATCGATGGCGTCGACATCGAAGCCGGCAAAGGCGAGATAGGAGCGCCGCGCGTTGAGCATGTCGCCCGAGAGCTCGTAGACGCGGGCATTGTGGTAGAATTCGTCCGGCCGCTTCGGCTCGGCGATGGCGCCGCCTTGCGCGGCCAAGGTGGCAAACCCCTTGGCGATCGTGTCGATCGAGGCGGCGATCTGCTCTGTCGTCGCCTGAAGCTTTTCGGCCTGGACCACTTGCTGCTGCTGGCCGCCTACGAGTGTCTCGGTCGTTTGCTTGACCGCTTCGACGGTCCTTTGCGTCTCGGCGCCTTGGGCAGCTTGCTGCTGCTGGGCGGAGGCGATCTGATCGGTTCTCTGGGCAACCGTGTCGGTCGATTTCTTGACCTCTTCGACGGTCTTCTGCGTTTGCGTGACCGTTTGCTCGATCCTAGCCACCTTTTCGGCGACGATGCCCGTCGACTGCTGCAGTTGCGCGATCGCCGGCACCAGGCTGGCGATGATGCCGTTCTGCGAATTGGTCTCCTTCTGCACGGCGTAGACGCCGCCGGCAACCGCCGCCGCACTGGTGGCGAACACCAGCGCCGGCAGTGCCCTGGCCGCCAGCACGAGCCTGAGCACGATGGCAATGGCGATGATGACGGCCGCGATCGAGGCGGCCAGCGCGATATAGGCGGCGAACGGCGCCAGCGGGTTGAGGATGTCGGAAACGGCGCCGCCGATGAAGGCGATGCTGCCGGCCCATTTGCCGGTGCGGCTGAGCGACGCCCTGATCAATGACGGCGCGGCGCCAGCCCCAATGTCAGCCATTTTGCGAGCCCCCCTAGCCGCCGGATGCCACGCTCCTTCCCACGGCAGGCGCAGCTTTGGCAAGGAAAGACAGGAAACGGGCGATTTCGGGGCGGTGGCAAGGCTTGGTTCCTCTCCCCCGCCTTGGCGAGTGGGGAAACAGGCCGCCGGCACTCGACATTCCCTGGGCTAACCGGCATTAACCAAATGGACGCACCCGCCGGGTTACGTTAGCTTCGCCTTATCTCAGCAACAGCATCGCCAGAACAGTCCAGCCCTTGTCCTTGCCGCGTCTCTTTCCGCTCTTCCAGAAAATCCTCGCTGTCCTGGCCCTGGCGGCCCTGATGGCCGGCTGCTCGACCACGGCCCCGCCCGACAGCGTTCTGGCCGTGCCGGCGCCACCGCAAAAATACGCGGCCATCGTCGTCGATGGAAAGAGTGGCAAGCAGCTGTTCGAGGTCAATTCGACGGCGCAGCGTTATCCGGCCTCGCTGACCAAGATGATGACGCTCTATCTGCTGTTCGAGGCGATGGAGACCGGCCGCGTCACCAAGGAAACGCAGATCCCGGTTTCGGACCACGCCGCCTCGCAGCCGCCGACCAAGATGCGTTTCCGGCGCGGGGAGACGATCGACGTCGATTCCGCCATCCGCGCCATCGTCGTCAAATCGGCCAATGACGTGGCCGTGGCGGTGGGCGAATATCTCGGCGGCTCGGAAGACCAGTTCGCCGCCATGATGACATCCAAGGCGCGCCAGCTCGGCATGAGCAGCACCACCTTCCGCAACGCATCGGGCCTGCCCGATGACGGCCAGCTGACGACCGCCCACGACATGGCGGTGCTCGGCATGTCGTTGCAGCGGCGCTTCCCGCAGCACTTCCATTATTTCTCCGAAAGCGACTTCATGTTTCGCGGCCGGCTGGTGCGCGGCCATAACGACATGCTCGGCCGCGTGCGCGGCGTGAACGGCATCAAGACAGGCTATATCAGGGCTTCCGGCTTCAACATCGTCACCTCCTACGACGCCGACGGCCGCCAGCTGATCGTGGTGGTGATGGGCGCCGACAGCGCGCGCCAGCGCAACGACCATGTCGAAGCGCTGATCCAGCGCAGCCTGTCGCCCAGCATGGCCGACACCAAGACCAGGCTGATGTTCGCCGAACAGCAGTGAGGTGAGGCGTGATCCGCGCAGCGGACAAAAAGCCAATTGCCTGGCTTTTGGAACGACGAACGGTGCACACACGGTCCGCCCTTGAGCGGATCAAAAGGTCCAGTGGACCTTTTGAAGGGTCTGAACGCCCAAGGGGCAGGGAGCCTGCGAAGGGCCGGCCGCCGTCCCAAGTCGTGCCTTGGTGCCCGCGAAACTTCGCAGCCGGCTACCATCTTGCAACTGTCACGCAATCGTGCGGAAGACGTGGCATAGGCTTGCGAATCCGACAGTGGATAAGCGCCGTCGCCTCAGCGTATCCTAACTTACAGCGCAGGAGCCCATCATGAGCACCGTACCCAAGGCATCCGAGCAGAAGTCGGCCGACAATGAGAACGACAGCGGCGGCGAGTATTTCGAGGCGCCGACCACGCAAGAGGATTTGCACGAGGTTTCCGACGAGCATTTCGACACGCCCGAAGTGCCGGATTCCGAGCCATCAGGCCCGGGCGCATCGCGGCTGAAGCCGAAGAAGAAGCCGTCGGCGATCTCGGGCCGCAAATTCCGCAAGCGCGACCTTGTGCGCATCGACACGCTGCGCCCGAGCCTCGCCGATCGCATTCATTCGGACCACCCCGACCTGCCCAAGGGCGCGCGCATCAGCCGCGAGGAGCTCGGCCGCTACCGCATGCGCTACATGGAGGAGCTCTTACAGCAGGAGCACGGCGAATTCTCCGAGCTCGACCGCCAGGTGGTGGAATCGATCGCCCGGCAGGACACGATTTCGGAAAACAGCGAAGAAGAATTCGAGGAGCACCGCTCCTTCGCCGACCGGGTTTCCGACAACATGGCCGCCTTCGGCGGCAGCTGGTGGTTCCTGATCTCGTTCGCCAGTGTGCTCCTGGTGTGGATCGGCATCAACCTGATCGCGGGCATGGCGGGCGCCTTCGATCCCTACCCCTTCATCCTGCTCAACCTGCTGCTCTCCTGCATCGCCGCGGTCCAGGCGCCGATCATCATGATGAGCCAGAGACGGACGGAGGCCAAGGACCGGCTGCGCTCCTTCAACGACTACCGGGTGAACCTCAAGGCCGAGTTGGAAGTCCGCCACCTGCACGAAAAGCTCGATTACCTCATCTCGCGGCAATGGACGCGACTGGCCGAGATGCAGCAGATGCAGCTGGATGCAATGCACGAACTGGCGAGCGCGAAGAAGGCAAAGCGGGCGGTGCGGGGGCGGCGGCCGGTGAAGAGCCCGGTAGAGCAGTGAGGGGTGGTGCCCGCGCATTGGGCGAACGCTCTGCTACCCAAGCCAAGTTCGCAACGCCGCCAATTGCCCGTTGAAGCCCGCGCCCGCTTCCGCTAAGAAGCCGTGACTTGCCGGTTCGCCGGCTGGTTCGTTTTCCGGGCTCTTCGTCCTGAAAGCACCCGTAGCTCAGCTGGATAGAGCGCTGCCCTCCGAAGGCAGAGGTCACAGGTTCGAATCCTGTCGGGTGCGCCAAATTCCGCAGGTCCATTCCGGACACATGGGTTACGGTTCATACCGGAGACATGGCTAACACTTTTGGCCCGAAGGGGTTTTGGAGTGGTTCGAGCCTGCATGTCGGCCACTTACTCCGATCGCCTCCTTTCCACGACCTGTGCGCTGGCTCCGGCGGGCGGCCTTTTTATGCGACATTCGGGAACCTGCTGTTCCTCGGCTGGTTCGAATGCCGGCAGCTTCCCTCGCTGCTGGTCAGGTCTCGCAAGACTTGGCCGGGCCCGCTTCGCCGCCAGTGAGGCGGGCCCACAGCGATTGGCAAGTCAGGTCCGCACCAAAGGAGCAGGGATGAAGAAGACATACGAACAACCCGTTCTCATCAAACGCCAGCGGCTGTCCAAGGTCACGGCAGGTCCGGGACCTTTCGCTCTCATTCGGCCAACCACGTCCGGCTGACAGCACCGCTATCGCAGGAGCCCGCTGCCGAAGGTGGCGGGCTCTCATCTTTCCCGGGGGGAACAGCCTGACGAAGCCAAGTTGGGGCAAACGCAGCCGACTTCCCTTCGCTGCGTGTACTTCTGCTCTGTATTGGAACCGCCTTCTGGCTCTCAGTGGTGATGGCAGACGAGGCTCGCTTGCCCCAAGGCAACTTTCCGCAAGCGGTTGCTTGAGGAGCATCTGGAAAGCCGGAAGCTGCTATACCGCCCGCCGACAAGCCAGGTGCTGTTCACATTCCCAAGGTCTGATTGGGTTCCAAATGAAGGAAAGCTGCGAGCGAGCTGCTTGAAGCATCGAAGGCGGCCTGGTTGGCTTGAGCAAACTCTGCCAGCGCGTGCTCGACTCCGCCAGCCGCGGTTCCTGTAAGCTCCATGCGATACAGCACCTGGTGGGTGAGCATTGCGAGCTTGGCGTCTCTGTACAACACACTGTGCTTCACAGTTTCAGTGTCGAAGTCTCCGATCAGCATGATGGTTGCTCCGGGTTTTGTCTCCGGAAATCTCCCATGTCGGTTTTGGTTCCGGCAGCCGATGGGGCGGGATATCCGCCCCAGCGGTTGGTGGGCGAGCGCCTCGGTCTTGAGAGTAGCTCCGGCCCGTAGAGTTCAAGCGCGGCGTTTCGGCCGTTGCACTGTTTTCATCTCTGTTTGGACTGGCCCCGCTGCCGCGAAGGTGGCGGGCTTTTGGCCATCATCGGCGCGCAGCGAGAGGCCGGCAAGCCGGCCATGGTGCTCATTGCGCCAACAAGGGCGTTACGCCGGCAGCGCCTTTCGCCTTCAAAGCCGATAAACAAAAGCGTTTTCGGACGCCGCGAACCTTGACCGCCTCAGAAAATCTCAGTGGTTATGACTAGGATTATTCCTATTGCAGCCAAGACCATGACTACGATCATCGCGGCTTCAAAACTTCCTCCGGCTCGGCCACCGAATGCTATCATTTTTGCGCTCCCCGATGCGCGCCCGCTCTGCCCTCTTTCAAGGAAAGACCGAAGGCTGCTTGGGTGAAATCACCTATGTTAATGGTGAACCATGAAACATGGCTGCCGCCCTTCTCTCGCCGCAGTCCCTACCGATCTGTTGGAGGTGTAAGTTCCGGGCCCTGCAGACCGCTGCCGCGACATACCGGGCATCTGATAGTAGAACCTTTGCAGCCCGGTCGGTGAGCCCCATGCGGGCAACAAGTGCCGTTCGAGGCCAACCATTTTCCGCAGTCGAATACCTTCCCGGCGCCGAGACACCGCCGACACTGGAATTTTCTGAATCCTGCCAAGCACCACCCTGCCCACTAGACGAGACGGCAAGAACGCAAGGGACGGAGATTAGTTTCAGCTAATTCACTTGACTGGCAAGGAATGTGTTCCTTGTCCCTGAATGCATCTGAGCAGGAATAGCTAATGCTAAACGCCAGAACGCGCCATGGGGGCGGAGCTGTGTCGGAATTGGAGCTGCCTGCCAAGCAGGCTCTCACCGCGGCCGCGGCAATGCCGTCGTCGCGGACCTCTGCTGAAGGCGTTGCGAAAGCCGAACCAGGTCGATAGAGAGGGCCAAAATCAAAGCTGAACAACCGAGGATGTTTGGGCCTATTGACGCCTCATAGCCCCCACCGCGTCAGCGCCCTTCCCTAGGAGCCAGACTTGGCCACAACCGCCACAACCATCACCAGGCGTGTCCTGATCACCGGCGCCGGCGCGGCTGACGGCATCGGCTTTGCCATTGCGCGCCAGTTTGGCCAAGCCGGGCATGCGGTTTTCCTGACCGGCGCCAGCGCGCGGGTGCTGGAGCGCGCTGGCGAGCTTCGCGGCGAGGGTGTCGATGCCACGGCCGCGGTCGCCGATCTCACCATCGCCGCGGAGGTGGGGCGGCTGCGGGCCGAGGTCGGCGCTATCGATATCCTGGTCAACAATGCCGGCATGGGCTCGCTGGCCTCGCCGTCCGTCGACAAGGCGTTCCTAACGATGAGCGAGGCCGAGTGGGACCGGGGCATCGAGACCAGCCTGAAGACGGCGTTTCTCGTCACCAGGGCGTTTCTGCCGGCGATGGTCGAAACGGGGTATGGGCGCATCGTCAACGTCGCGTCGGTGACCGGGCCGCTGGTCTCCTACCAGGGCACCGCCGCCTATTCCGCGGCGAAGGCCGGCATGGTCGGCCTGACCCGGACATTGGCGCTGGAAGTGGCGCGCCACGGGGTCACCGCCAATGCAGTGGCGCCCGGCTGGATCGAGACCGGCGCGTCGAGCGAGGCGGAACGGATAGCGGCCCTGCATGCGCCGCCGGGCCGCGCCGGCCGGCCCGGTGAGGTGGCGGCGGCGGTCGTGTTCCTGGCCTCCGAGAGCGCCAGCTATATAAACGGCGCCTTGCTGGTGGTCGATGGCGGCAACAGCCTTGAAGAGCGCAAGGGATAGAGGGCGCGGCCGGTTTTATGCCCGTGTGGATTTCGACCTTCGGCGCAACTCCTTCCACCGGAGTGAACTGCGATCCCTATCTCGGGTGAAATTTCTCGCCGCCGCACCGGGCCGCCAGCCACAGTCGCTTGACTAAATCATCAGCCTACACTAATCATAAGTCATGACTGTTGACAGCGCACAGCTTGCCGCCCTGGGCGATCCGACCCGAAGGCAGATTTTTGAGCTGATAGCGGAGCGGCCGCGCTCGGTGGCGGAGGTCACGCGGCAGGTCAGCGTATCGCAGTCCGCGGTGTCGCAGCATCTGAAGGTGCTTCGCGATTCGCGGCTGGTGCGTGCGGAGCCGAAGGGCGCCAGCAACGTCTACCATATCGATCCGCACGGGCTTGGCCAGATGCGCGCCTGGCTCGACCGGTTCTGGAGCAAGACGCTCGCGACCTACAAGCTGGCCGTCGAGACCCCACCAGAGGAGTGACCATGAACACCCGGATTCCCATCGCCTCCGTGAAACAATCCGTCGTCGTCGAGGCGCCGATCGAGCGCGCCTTCAAGGTCTTCACCGAGGATTTCGGCAGTTTCAAACCGCCAGAGCACAATCTGCTCGCAGCCCAGATCGCCGAGACGGTGTTCGAGCCTCGCGTCGGCGGTAACGTCTATGACCGCGGCGTCGATGGCAGCGAGTGCCGCTGGGCGCGCGTGCTGGCCTATGAGCCGCCGAACCGCGTACTCTTGAGCTGGGACATCAGCCCGCAATGGCGCATCGAGACCGACCCGGCCAAGACCAGCGAGTGGGAAGTGCGGTTCACCGCCGAAACGGCTGAGCGTACCCGCGTCGAGATCGAGCACCGCAACCTGGAGCGCCATGGCCAGGGCTGGGAAGGTGTGCGCGACAGCGTCGCCGGCGATCAGGGCTGGCCGCTTTACCTGCAGCGCTATGCCGATCTGGTTGCTCGGCAGGCCTGATCGCGGTTCAAAGGCGCTTCGCCCTCTGGGCGGTCAGGGCGCCACGCCTCTGCACGCCCAGGCGACATTGGCGAACGACCTCGGGCCGTCCGGTCGCCCGGCCTGATAGGCATCGCGGACGGCAGCCTCGGTGCGTTCGCGCTCGGCTGCCTCGAGCGTGGTCATGTATTTGCCGAGCGGGCCCTCGCCGGCTGAAATCGGCGCCCAATAATCGGCGAAGTCCTGGTAATCCATACGGATCATCAGCTCGGTTTCGGTAACATCGGCCAGCCCCTGCTCGATGAAGGTCCGCTTCATTTCGCCGGGCTGCATCATCGGCTGGAAGCAATAGCGGCCGCGCAGCTGGCGACCGCTCTCGCTGAGCGCGGCGACCGTGTCGATCATCATGCGCATGCCCGCCATGCCGCCGAGATGGTCCCACACCACGGCCGCGACCACCCCGCCCGGCCGCGTCACCCGGCGCATTTCGGCAACCGCCTTGCCGGCTTCCGGCACGAAGTGAAGCACCAGCAGCGCCAGCGCGCGGTCGAACGCATTGTCGGCGAATGGCAAGGCGGTGGCGTCCGCCTGCTGGATCTCGATGCGCGGATCGGTGTTGCGCCGCTTTGCCGCCTCGACGAAGACAGGCGAAAAGTCGATCGCCGCGATCGCCGCGAGTTCGGCGGATTTCGCCAGTTCGAACGTCAGACTGCCGGTGCCGCAGCCGACATCGAGGATCTTTTCGCCGGGGGCGAGCCCGGCGAAGCCGATGAAGCTGGGCGCGAGCTTTCGGCTCCAGCGGCCCATGAGCTGCTCATAGCCGGATGCGTCATGAACGGTGAAACTCGACGTCATATGCACCTCCCTGGCTGTGGGTACAGGCTAGACCTCTATCAGGATGAAGCCAAGATAGGGGGGAGTACGGTTGATGCCAGCATCCCAGGACAGGGGAAGGGCCGGTGTTTTATGCGACGCCCTTGAATGTCGCCACGCTCTCGCGCTCCACCAGCGGGCATTCCAGCTTGGTGATTGGATATCGCCCCCGCCCCACTATCGCAGGCGCTTCCAGCTGCTCGATCGCCCATTGGCCCATGGCCATGTGCGGAAGGATCGACGTCGTCAGCGGCGGGAACAAATGCCGGGCGATTTCCTCGTCGTCATAGCCGACGACCGAGATGTCGGCGGGAATGTGCAGTCCGGCTTCCTTAAGGGCTTCGTAGCAGCCGATCGCGGTGCGGTCGTTCTGGCAGAAGATCGCGGTCGGGCGGTCCTTTAGCGTCAGGAGCTTCACGGTCGCGGCGTAGCCGGCGCTGGCCGACCAGTCGCCCTCGACCACCAGTTCCGGGTCGAAGGGGATGTCGGCGGTGGCGAGCGCGCGGCGGTAGCCTTTCAGCCGGTCCTGTGCTGCCTGCATCCAGGGTTCGCCCGTGATGGTGGCGATGCGACGGTGGCCATGGCTGATCAGGTGTCGGGTCGAGCTCTGGCCTCCGGCGATCTCGGAGGGCACCACGGCGGGGAAGGCATAGTCCGCGGTATAGCAGTTGAGCAGGATGACTGGGATCTCGAGGCCGTAGAGGAAATCGGGCGCCGTGATTTCGCGGGTGAAGATGGTCATGTAGATCAGTGCCGAAATGCCGCGCCTGGTCAGCGCCGAGATGGCGCGCGGCTCCATTACGGCGTCGCCCATGGTCTGTGCCACCAGAAGCACGTTGCCGGCGTTCCACGAGGCCTGGCGCGCGCCTTCGATGGCGACCACGGCTTCCGGGCTGGTGGCGAGCTGGTCGACGGCGAAGCCGATCACGCCGTCGATTCCCTCGAAGGCCGAGCCATCAAAAGCCCCCTCGAAAGCCGCAACGGGCTTCAGCGCGGAGAAGGCGGGGGCGCTGTAGCCGAGCGCGCGCGCCGCCTCGATCACCCGCTCCCGCGTCTGCCGCGACAGGCGAATGCCAGGCGAATTGTTGAGCACGAAGGAAACCGTCGCCTGCGAGCAGCCGGCGGCCCTCGCAATATCGGTCATGGTGACGCGGCCCTTGGGCTTTGCCGCCGCCTTGCGGAGCTTCCTGATGGCCCGGTCCGTCGTCTCGCTCATATCCCCCCCAAATCCCCAGCCTGTCTAGCTTCAGCTCGCCGGGCCGACAAGATGAGGCGACGCTTCCGATTCATACCGGCATCGATCTTACTGATAATTATTACCATCCTTGAAGCTCATCCCCGTCCCAAAGGCTCGAGCCCTCGCAAAACCAGAGGTCGTAAAGGCTTTGGCTGTGTACGATCGGCCATCGCAGCGTCGGCAGATCGATTCGGCCATGACACCTAAGCGCCACCGGGCCGGTCGTTTGCTAATAGTATTTACTAATACAAGGATGCGCTATACCGTCAATCCTCGCCTCCGGCCACATTGGTCCGGTTGGTGACGGAGGTGTCCGTGAACGGCCCGACGGAGAGCGGATATCACTTCCGCGAACCATGTCTCAGATATGTGATATGTCAGACAAATCGGACTATTTACGAACGGGGAATGAGTGTCTAAAGTCCGTGGCCGTGGCTGGAAACGACGCCATTCTTTTCAGTGCCGGGGAACCCCTTTGAGGAGGAGGGCGTCCACGCCGCGGACGGCAATTCAGGTGAGCAAGACAACTTAGTGTGCAAGACAATTTACTGTGCAAGTCCGGTCAGTCCTACGACTGACCAAAACGGGAGGTTGAACATGAAATCCTTGATACGCAATGCATCCGTGGCCGCCGCGGCCCTGGCTGTCGGCCTGACGGCGACGGCAATCGCGCGCGCCGACGACAAGCCGACGCTGGCCTTCGTCGTCAACGGCGCTTCCGATTTCTGGAAAGCGGCCGAAGCCGGCGTCAAGAAGGCGCAGGGCGAACTGCCCGACTACACGCTCGAACTCAAATATCCCGAACAATCCTCTGTCGCCATCCAGCAGCGGCTGATGGACGATCTGGTGACCGCCGGCGTCAAGGGCATCATGGTCTCGGCCGTCGATCCCAAGACCTCGACCGATGGCCTGAACAAGATCGCTTCGCAAACGGCGCTGTTCACCACCGATAGCGATGCCCCGCAGACCAAGCGTGTCGCCTATATCGGCTCTTCCAATGTCGACGCCGGCAAGCAGGCGGCCGAAATCGCCAAGAAGGCGATGCCGAACGGCGGCAAGTGCCTGGGCTTCGTCGGCCTGCTTGGCGCCGACAATGCCAAGGAGCGCATCCAGGGCATGAAGGACGGCCTCGCCGGCACCAAGATCGAACTGGTCGACGTGCGCGGCGACGACATCGACCAGGCGCGCGCCAAGAAGAATGTCGAGGACGCGCTGGTCGCCAGCCCCGACGTCACCTGCATGGTCGGCTTCTACTCCTACAACACGCCCCGCATCTATGAAGCGCTGCGCGATGCCGGCAAGCTTGGCTCGATCACCGTCGTCGGCTTCGATGACGATCCGATCACGCTGGGCGGCGTCAAGGAAGGCACGATCGCCGCCACCGTGGTGCAGCAGCCCTTCGAATGGGCTTATCAGGGCATGAAGCTGATGGCCGCGTATCTCAAGGGTGACAAATCGGGCATTCCGGCCGGCAATTTGATCATCATCCCGACCAAGATCATCGGCAAGGATGACGTCGACGCTTACGCCGCCAATCTCAAGGCGATGGCTGGAAACTAAGACCAGAAGCAGTCCAGCCGGCTCAACTTCGCTTGAGCCGGCTGTTCGCATTGACGAACCCTGCCGGGGTCGTCAGTCTGCAGAACGGGCATTTCGGCCCACCGGCTGCTGTCAGGCATGATGAATTATTCCGACACATCCATAGCTGCGACCACTCCGTTCCTCAGCCTTGAGAACGTGCGCAAGACCTATCCGGGGGTCGTGGCGCTCGACGGGTTTTCCATGGAGGTCAGGCCGGGCGAGGTCATCGGCCTGGTCGGCGAGAATGGCGCCGGCAAATCGACGCTGATGAAGATCCTCGGCGGCGTCACCACGCCTGACAGCGGCGCCATCACGGTCGACGGCGCCGCCCACAAAGGCCTGAGCGTGGAGGGGAGCCTGGGGTCGGGCATCGCCTTCGTCCACCAGGAACTCAACCTCTTCGAAAACCTCGACGTTGCCGCCAACATCTTCTTCGGCCGCGAGCCGTTGCGCGCCGGCCCGCTGAGACTGGTCGACCGCGCGAAGCTGCGCGAAATGGTGGCGCCGCTGCTGAAGCGCGTCGGCGCCAATTTCTCCGCCGATACGCAGGTCGCGGATCTGTCGCTGGCGCAGCAGCAGATGGTCGAGATCGCCAAGGCGCTGTCGATCAAGGCGAGGCTTGTGATCCTCGACGAGCCGACATCGAGCCTGCCGCTGGCCGAGACCGACAAGCTGCTCGACGTCATCAAGGCGCTGAAGGCCGATGGCATCAGCGTTATCTTCATCTCGCACCGACTGCACGAGATCGAGCGCGTCGCCGACCGCGTCGTGGTGCTGCGCGACGGCATGCTGGCCGGGACGCTCGGCAAGCGCGACATCAATCACGACCAGATGGTCAAGCTGATGATCGGCCGCATGCTGAAGGAGCGCGAGAAAGCCTCCGAGGCGGCGCGTGCGCCCGGCGCCGTGGCGCTTGCAGCCAAGGCCGTCCGCACCCCCACCTACCCCAGCCGGCCGGTCGATCTCGAGGTCAGGCGCGGCGAGATCCTCGGCCTTGCCGGCCTTGTCGGCTCCGGCCGAACCGAGCTGGCGCGGGTGTTCTTCGGCATCGAAGCCAGCCTTGCCGGCACGCTGGAGCTCAACGGCAAGCCCTTAACGCTGGCCAGCGCGGCGGACGCCGTCGCGCAAGGCATCTTCCTCGTGCCGGAAGACCGCAAGCTGACCGGCATCCTGCTCGACCTGTCGATCGCGCAGAATATTTCACTCCCCAATTTGCCGGCGCATGCCAGACGCTCGCTGGTCTCGGCAAGTGCCGAGACCGCCACCGCCGAGAAGCAGAAGAAAAACCTCGGCATCAAGGCGCCCTCGGTGCAGACGCGCACCGGCACGCTGTCGGGCGGCAACCAGCAGAAGGTCGTGCTCGGCAAATGGCTGGCCATGAACCCGAAGGTGATGATCCTCGACGAGCCGACGCGCGGCATCGACATCGGCGCCAAGGCCGAGATTTACGGCCTCATGCGGGCGCTGGCCGACGCCGGCGTCGCCGTGCTGATGATCTCTTCCGACATGGAAGAGGTGATCGGCGTCTCCGATCGCATCGCCGTCATGCATGAGGGCCAGATCTCGGGCATTCTCGACAAGGATCAGTTCAGCCAGGAAAACGTGCTTTTGCTCGCGGTGGGCAAACCGGTGAACAGGCCGTAAGCGGAGACGACGATGACAAAGAAAGATCTCGGCCTGCTGATCCTGATCCTGGTGGTCGGGGCAATCGTCGCCATCATCAATCCGCGCTTCCTCTTGCCGATCAACCTCGCCAACACCTCGAACCTGATCGGCCTGTTCGGCATCCTCTCCATCGGCCAGGCCTTCGTCATCATCACCGGCGGCATCGAACTGTCCGTCGGCTCCGTTGTCGCGTTGCTGGGCACGCTGTTCATCGACTTCATCGCCGTGCGCGGCATGGGATGGCCGATTGCCTTCGTGCTCATCCTGGTGCTCGGCGCCATCATCGGCCTGGCGCATGGCTGGCTGATCACGCGGCTCAAGCTGCAGCCCTTCGTCGTGACCTTGTGCGGGCTTTTGATCTATCGCGGCGTCGCGCGCTTCTACACCGCCGACGGCACCGCCGGTTTTGCCTTCGGGCAGAATTTTCCCGATCTCGAATTCCTGACCGCCGGCCGCTCCTGGGGCGTGCCGAACTCCTTTTTCGCGCTGATCGTCATCGCCGTCGTCATGTGGGTGGTGCTGCACCGCTCGGTGTTCGGGCGCTATCTCTACGCCATCGGCAAGAACGAGGAGGCGGCGAAATATTCCGGCATTCGCACCGGCCGCGTCGTCATGGCGGCCTACGTCATCTGCGGCGTGCTCACCGCGCTGTCGGCGATCTATTTCGCCATGTACACGCGCTCGATCTCGCCGGCCAGCCACGGTCAGTTCTACGAGCTCTACGCCATTGCGGCCGCGGTGCTCGGCGGCTTCTCGCTGCGCGGCGGCGAGGGCTCGCTGATCGGCGTCATCCTCGGCACGGTGCTGCTGCAGGAACTGCAGAACCTCGTCAACCTGCTCGGCATTCCCTCCTCCCTCAACTTCGCGGTGATGGGTGGCGTCATCCTCATCGGCGTGCTGGTCGACCAGCAATGGGGCGTGTTCCGAGCGCGACGGCGGATGGTCGATGCCGCCCGCAAGGGCGCTGTCGGCGCCGCCGCGGAATAGGTCCCTTCCGGCCTTACCGGTGCAGGGGTGACGGGGTGGCGTGCCTTTCGCGGCACCCTCTGGTCATCCGCCATGCCTGGCTGAAATTACCTGCCGCTCTGTCGTGCGGCGCGGCGAACGCTTTGCAACAGGATGGCAAGGCAGCCAACCAGCAGCAGCGCGCCGCCAAGCAGCGGCGGCAGCGCGAGCAACTTCACCGCCGCGGTAACGGCGGCCACCAGGACCAGCGCCAGCAGGGCCAGATTGCCGTCATCGACGAACATGCCGATGACTTCCCTGGCAACGAGACGAAGGACGTTCATCAGGCGAGTCCTCCGGCTGCTGTTGGACGGATACCGCGCAGCCAGCGCACCATGGCGAAGGACGCCAGCGCGACGATGGCGAAGATGGCGAGCAGGGCAAGATCGGCGCCAGGCCAATCGGCGCCGATGCCTTCGCCGGTCCAGAAGATGCCAAAACTGGTCAGCATCAGCCCGACCACGAATTTGAGCGCATTCTCGGGCACGCGCGCCAGCGGCCGGTGGACGGCCAAGCCGACAAGCATCACCAGGATGAAAGCCGCCAGCGCACCCATGCTGGCGTAAAATGTCTGCCCATGCGCGGCGCCGACGGCGATGACGATGAACACCACCTCGACACCCTCGAGCAGCACCGCCTTGAACGAGGCCAGCCCGGCGAGGTAATCGGCGCGCCGATCGGCGGCCTGCTGGTGCAGGGCCACGGTTTCCTTGGCGAAGGCCGCCTCCTCGTCATGCAGGGCAATGACGCCGACGCTGCGCAGGATGGCTTTTCGCAGCCAGCGCATGCCGAACAGGATGAGCAGCACCCCGACGACGAACTGCAGCGTGGTGATCGGGACCAGCGCCAGCAGCGGACCGAAGGCCAGCACCAGGGCCGCCAGCACAGCCAGCGCCAGCGCGGCGCCGGTCAATGCCGGGCGCCAGCTGCGTGTCACCCCCACCGCCAGTACGATGGTGAAAGCTTCGACGACCTCGACCAGGGAGGCGAGAAATGCCGCCGTGATTATCGAGAGGACGGGTGTCAGTGTCTGCATGGAGTTTCCTGTCTGGCTCGACCTCATTTCGAGTTCGCGGATCGTAATCCAGAATCACCCCACGCGGCCAGCAGCCCGGAGCGTTTCCAGCGGCAGCGCAAGCAGGCGGGTGAAACAAGGCAGATCAGATCAGGCCCGACATGTCGGAAAAGGCCATGGCCTTGCGCAGCACTTCCGCGAAACGTTCGCCGGCCACTTCGCGCGGACCGCTGTTGTCGATCGACGTGACGCCAGGGCCGGACAAGCTCATATTGGCGCTGCGCGCCAGCCGCGCCAGCACCTCGCCGCGCGACTCGCGGCCGCGCATCGCCAGCCGCTCCGCCAGCACCTCGGGCGAAGCGGTGATCTCGACGACGGCCAGATTGGCATAGCGCTCGCGCAAGGCGGGGATGATCGCGCGCGACACGTTGGCCACGGCGACATGTCCATTGGTGACAGACCAGTCGACATCGGCAGGCAGGCCATAGCGCAGGCCATGCGCTTCCCAGGAGATGGCGAAGGCGCCGTCAGCCTCGGCCTCCGCGAAGGCGGCGTCGGCCAGCGTATCGTGGTCCTCGCTCGCCGTATCGCTCGGCCTGGTGATGACGCGGCGCACGAACTCCAGCTGCGTCTCGTCGGCAAAGAGCGCCTTGGCATAGCCTATGACCGTGTCCTTGCCGGCGCCGCTGGGGCCCACGACAGCGACGAAGACGCCGTGGCGGATCGGGAAGGTTTCGGCGGACAGTTCGCGCTCGATCGAGGCCGACACCATCATGCCACCCGGCATCCCTGCCGCCAGACGGTGCGTACGACCGGAACATGATCGTCGACGCGCACGCGCACCAGATCGGCGCGACGGCCCTGCTCGATGACGCCGCGGTCGTCGAGGCCGACGGCCCGCGCCGGGTTCTTCGAAACCATGGCGACGGCCCGCGGCAGCGAAATACCTTCGACCATGTCGCCGAGGAAGAAGGCCGACTGGATCAGGCTGAAGGGAATGTAGTCGGACGACAGGATGTCGAGCAGGCCGTCACTGGCCAAGGTGCGTGCCGAGACATTGCCCGAATGCGAGGCGCCGCGCATGACATTGGGCGCCCCCATCAGCACCCCAAGCCCGGCGGCCTTCGAGGCACGCGCCGCTTCCTCGGTGGTCGGGAACTCGGCGACCCGCACACCCTGCTCGATGGCCTCCTCGACATGAGCCGACGTCGCATCGTCGTGGCTGGCGAGCACGATGCCGCGCTCCCGGCAGGCGGCGGCGATGAAGACGCGGTTCGGCCCGGAGTTGCGTGACGATTCGTCCATCCGCTTCTCGCAGAATTTCTGGAAATCGCGATCCGAGAGTTTCAGCTTGCGCTGGTAGTAGTAGGCATAGGTTTCAAGATTGACGAACTGGCGCTGGCCCGGTGCGTGGTCCATCAGCGACGCCAGCTTGACTCGTTCGTCACCGTCGAAATTGGCGAATGCGTTGAGGCAATCCGGCGCTGAAACCTCGCAGCGAAGGTGCAGGAAGTGATCGGCCCGCAAACGATCCTGCGCGACGCTGTCCTCGATCGCATCGGCCAGCTTGCGTATGTCGTCCAATGTCAGGTCGGCGTCCTCGTCCATGCCGACGCGCAAGGCATCGAGCACGGTCGTGATGCCGGCGGTCGCCACCTGCGCGTCATGGGCGAGCACCGCGGCGATCGGGTTCCAGCGCACTTTCGGCCGCGGCGCATAATGGCCCTCGAGATGGTCGGTGTGGAGTTCGACCAGCCCTGGAATGATGAAGTCGCCGCCCATGTCCTCGCCGGTCCGGGCCGAACCGGCATCGATGCCCGCGATCAAGCCATCGCGCAGCACCAGTGAGCCTTCGACGATCTCGTCGGCAAGAACGATGCGGGCGTTGGAAAGAACAGTTTCGGCGGTCATTGCGGGTAGTCCTTGGTCTTGCAGTCGGGTTTCGTTCAGGCGATTTTTCGGGCCGGGCGGCGTCCGAGCGCGTGCTGGGAAAGCACCATGAACGGCGCACCGGGCTCGGGTTCGATAAACAATGTCAGCGCGTCCACGAGCACGGGCTGGCGCAACACATCGGCGAAAAGGCTGTCGATGGCGGCGCGCAGGCGAGGGCTTTCCCGTGGGCCGGCCCGCCCCGACAGGGTCATGTGGAAGCGGAAGGTCTCGAAGACATAGGGATAGCCCCATTGGCAGAGATTGCGAAACTCGACCGGCTTCAGCGAATCCGGGCTGCGCCGCTCGATCTCGGCCTCGGACAGCGGCGCGCGAAACCGATCGAAATCGCGTACCACATTGTCGGCGAAGCGGTTGAGCGGCGGCAGCGGACCATCCGGCACCAGCGCGAAGAAGGTGTCGATCTGGCTGACGACCAGGCGCGGGATCGTGACGACAGGCGTAACCTCGGCAAAATGATCCAGCGCCGCCCGGAGCGAGGTTTCGGTCTCCGTCGCAGCCAGGTGGAAGGGCGCCTTCAGCGTCGCGTGAAAGCCATAGCGGCGCGCCGAAGCGGTGTGGAAGGCCACTTCCGCCGCCGACAGATCGGCAACGGCCTCAACCGGCCTTGTCGCGGCGCCGAACGGATCGCGGCCCAGCCAATTCGCGGCGATGCGCGCCAGCGGCTCGTCCTGCCGGGGGGTGAAATAAATGGCATAACGCATGGGAAGTCCTCGTCAGAACTGTTGCCATAGGTGATTTCCATGACGGATTGACGAAGCTTTGACGGGTTTTAGAAGGCAAATCGACACTTCGGGTCCTTAGCCGACGATTTTTCCAAGCTGGACCAATAAATTCGGCCGGACGGCGACACGGTCAGGCCTTCATCAACCATTCGTGCTCGGGAGCATTGTGGAATTTCCACGTCCGCTTCGGTCCGGCCATCACGTTGAGGTAATAGAGGTCATAGCCGTGGCAGGCGGCACAGGGGTGATAGCCCTTGGGCACCAGCACCACATCGCCATCCTCGATCGCCATGGCTTCGTCCAGCGCGCGATGTCCGCTTTTGTCGGCATCGGTGTAGACGCGCTGGAAGGCAAAGCCCTGGGGCGGGTTGAGGCGATGGTAGTAGGTTTCCTCGAGATAGGACTCGGCAGGCAGGTTGTCCTGGTCGTGCTTGTGCGGCGGGTAGCTCGACGTGTGACCGCCGGGCGTGATGACCTCGACGACCAGCAACGAGTCGGCCGGCTGGCCTTCCGGCAGGATGTTGGTGACGTAGCGCGTGTTGGTGCCCTTGCCGCGCACCTCCTGGCCGAGATCGCCCGGTCCGATCACCCGGACCGGCAGGCCGCCGCCAAGACCGGGCGCCGAGCAGACGCCAAGTTCCAGCTCGGTATCGGCCGTCACCGACCAGTCCGATCCCTGCGGCACATAGACCGACCACGGCTTGCCATCGAAGGGCGACATGCGCTCGCCGAGCAGGCCGAGATCCTTGCCGCCGGCTTTCACGGTACCCTTGCCGGTCACGAACACTAGGCAGACTTCGCGGTCTTCCGTCTTTCCCGACGCGTTTTCGCCCGGCTTCAGCCGATGCAGGTCGAAACCGACATAGGTCCAGCCGGCGCTTTTCGGCGTCACATGGGCGACGCGGCCATGGCCCTTGTCGGCTTTGACGAGCAGTTTCGACATCGGGTTACTCCTTCGGTTCGGTCTCGCTTGCGGCCTTGCTCTCGTCCACCGGCTTGTAGAGATAGAAAAACTGCCAGATGGCGTAGCCGGCAAAACCGAGCGCGATGACGCCCCAGAACGGCGTGCCGGACGCGAACTCGATCACCGACCAGATCAGGCAGACGGCCACGACGGCGATGCGCCGCCACAGCGGGCGGAAGAACGGGTGTTCATAATCTTTCATCGCGCCATCCGAATTCAGCAATCCGTCCTCAGATAGACCGCGCCTCACGGCGAATCCAGTCTTCAGGCATTCGGAAAACCTTGCGTCTCCACCGTGTAGCCGGCTGATGTCATCACCCGCATCAGCTCCCTGTGGCCAACCTGCGCCATCTTCAACGGCGGGTTCTTCTTCGGGTCCTGTTCAGCCTCGACCACGAACCAGCCTTCATAGCCATGGTCGGCGAAGCGCTGCACGATGGCGCCGAAATCGAGCGATCCGTCGCCCGGCACGGTGAAGGCGCCGAGCGCCACCGCATCGAGGAAAGATTGCCTGGTGCGGTCGAGCTTCTCGATCACGCCCATGCGCACATCCTTCACATGGACGTGGCTGATGCGCTTGTGGTGGTTGTCGATGGCGCGCAGCACGTCGCCGCCGGCAAAGGCGAGGTGTCCGGCATCGAGCAGCAGTGGGATGCCTTCGCCCGAATGGCGAATGAAGGCATCGAGCTCCGGCTCGGTCTCGACCACAGCCGCCATGTGATGGTGATAGGACAGCGGCATGCCTTGCCCGGCGCACCATTCGCCGAATACGGTCAAGCGCCGCGCGTAGGCCTTCATCTCGTCGCCAGTGAGCTTCGGCTTGGTGGCGAGCGGCTTGGTACGGTCGCCCTGGATCGAGCGGCCGACCTCGCCATAGACGATGCAGGGCGCGTCGACCGCCTTGAACAGGTCGATCATCGGCTGGATGCGGTCCTTGTTGGCAGCCATCTCCTCGTCGACCAGCGTGCCCGAAAACCAGCCGCCGCACAGCGTCACGTCGGCGGCCTTCAGGATCGGCAGCATGATGGCGGGGTCGTTGGGAAAGCGCCGGCCCATCTCCATGCCTGTGAAGCCGGCCGAGCGCGACTGGCGCAGACATTCCTCCAGCGACACGTCATCGCTCAGTTCGGCAAGATCGTCGTTCCACCATGCGATGGGGGACATGCCCAATTTGGCTTTCAAGTCGTCACTCCGGTCCCAAAAACAGTTTCATTTCTTGTCTGTTGGCGCCGCCCCTCATCCGCCTGCCGGCACCTTCTCCCCGTATAGTGACGGGGAGAAGGGAGGAGCTTGGGCGGTCGATATCAATCGCCGACGTTCTGCATCCGCCGCTTCTCGTCATAGGCCTTGCGCGCGGCGTTCACTTGAGGCCGCGCCGAGACCTCGGGCACCGCCACGTCCCACCAATGGCCGCCGGCATCGGTCGAAACCAGCGGATCGGTGTCGATGACCAGCACGGTGGTGCGATCGTTCTTCTTGGCTTTTTGCAGCGCGTTTTCCAGCTCGGCGATCGATGGCACTTTCTCGGCTATCGCGCCCATGCTTGCCGCATGCGCGGCAAAGTCGATGTCGGGCAGGATTTCGTGGCGCGAGTCCTGCAAGAGATTGTTGAAGTTGGCGCCGCCGGTCGCCATCTGCAGCCGGTTGATGCAGCCAAACCCCCTGTTGTCGAGCAGCACGACGGTCAGCTTCAGGCCGAGCATCACCGAGGTGGCGATCTCGGAGTTGAGCATCAGGTAGGAGCCGTCGCCGATCATGACGACGACCTCCTCGTCGGGCTTGGCCATCTTGGTGCCGAGCCCGCCGGCGATCTCGTAACCCATGGTCGAGAAGCCATATTCGGCATGGTAGGAGCCGGGCGCGCCGGCCTGCCAGAGCTTGTGCAGTTCGCCCGGAAGGCCGCCTGCCGCATGCAGCAGCGTCACGCCTGAGCCCATGGCGCGCTGCACGGCGCCGATCACCTGCGCATCCGAGGGGAAAGCAGCGTTGGTCGAGGCCGTCACCTTGGCCGCGTCGGCCTGCCAGGCCTTCTTGCCGGCGGCCGCATTGTCGGTCCAGGCGGCAGGCGCCTTCCAGCCTTGCAGCGCGGTTCCCAACTCGGCCAGCCCTTCCCAGGCATCCGCGACCAGCGGCAGCGCCCGGTGCTTGCCGGCATCGAAGGGCTGCACATTGAGCCCGATGATGGTCTTGCCGGAATTCTTGAACAGCGCCCACGAGCCGGTGGTGAAATCCTGCAGCCGCGTGCCGATGGCGAGCACGACATCGGCCTCTTCCGCCAGCCGGTTGGCGGCCGAAGTGCCGGTCACACCGACCGCCGCCATGTTGAACTGGTGATCGTCCGGCAGCGAGGACTTGCCGCCTTGCGTTTCGCAGACCGGGATGCCGGCGGCTTGGGCGAATTTGGCCAGTTCGTCCGAAGCCTGAGAGTAGAGCACGCCGCCGCCGGCGATGATCAGCGGCTTCCTGGCTCCCTTGAGCGCCGCCACGGCCGCCGCCAGTTCGCCACGGTCCGGGCGCGGCCGGCGCTGACGCCAGATCCGCTCGGCAAAGAAGCTCTCGGGATAGTCATGGGCCTCGGCCTGCACGTCCTGGCAGAGCGACAAAGTCACCGGGCCGCATTCGGCCGGATCGGTCAGCACCTGCATGGCGCGGCTCAGCGCCGGAATGATCTGCTCCGGCCGGGTGATGCGGTCGAAATAGCGCGACACGGGGCGGAAGCAGTCGTTGACCGTCGCCGTGCCGTCGGAAAAATCCTCGGCCTGCTGCAGCACGGGATCGGGAATGCGGTTGGCAAAGACGTCGCCCGGCAAAAACAGGACGGGCAACCTGTTTACGTGGGCAAGGGCCGCCGCCGTCACCATGTTCATCGCGCCGGGGCCGATCGAAGAGGTCGCGGCCATGAAGCGGCGGCGGAAATTGGCCTTGCCATAGGCGATCGCCGCATGCGCCATCCCCTGCTCATTGTGGGCGCGGAAAGTCGGCAATTCATCGCGCACCTCGTAGAGCGCCTCGCCGATGCCGGCGACATTGCCATGGCCGAAGATAGCCCAGACGCCGCCGAAGATCGGCGTTTTTCTCCCGTCGATCTCGGTCATCTGGCGGGACAGGAAGCGGGTCAGCGCCTGCGCCATCGTCAGGCGGATTGTCTTGCTCATGGTGTTTTCCTCCGCAGTCGCTACACCGTTGCGTGTTGTTATGCCGCCTTGCGGCCGCGCGCGGCAAGCCACGCTTCGGTCAACTGTTCGAAACGCGACGCCATGTCGGCGACTGCCTCGTCATCCGACATCCTGCCGGCCAGCCATTGTTCGGCTGCGTGGACGAAGATGGTGCGCCCGACGGCAAAGCCCTTGACGATAGGCGCGTTGGCCGTGGCGGCGAAAGCGGCCTCCAGCTCGTCCTGCGGCGCCTCCAGGCCAAGCAGGACAATGCCGCGGCACCAGGGGTCGTGCTTCAGGATCACCGCCTCGATCTTCGCCCAGGCGCCGCTCGACGCCTGCGGTTCGAGTTTCCACCAGTCCGGCTTGATGCCGAGCGCATAGAGTTCCTCCAGCGCGCGCGGGATGGTCGTGTCGTCGAGCTTGCCGTGCTTGCCGGCGATGATCTCGATGAGAAGTTCACGGCCAACTTTGCGCGCGGCCTCGAACAGCGCGCGCAGCTTCTGCTGTTGTTCTTCCTTCAGTTCCGCCGGATCGTCGGGATGATAGAAGCACAGGCACTTGATGCAGTGGTCGACAGGCCATTCGGTAAGCTGCGAGCCGATGTCCTGCGAGAATTCGAAGCGCAGCGGCCGCGAGCCAGGCAGTTCCACCGGTCGTCCGAGCCAGGCGAAGGGATGGCGGGCGAATTCGAACATCGCCTCGCGGCCATGTTTCTCGTCGATCAGCATGCCATAGCCGTCGCGGCCGGCGGCGACCTTGGCCGCCGCCTTGACCGCCAGCACCTTGAAATCGCGGATGCGCGCCGGATCGGCACCTGTCTTGGCCGCCACATCCTCGAGCTGCACACGGTGATCGCAGGCGAGCGCCATCAGCGAGGGGATGTCGCGCCGGCGTGTCGTCGCCCAATGGATGTGGTTGATCGCCTCGTCCTTGCGCAGCGCGCGATGCTTGCTGCCGTTCTCGAGGAAGAACTGCAGCTCCTCGAAGGTCGGGTATTCAGGCGCGCAGAGCAGCCGCGACACGGCGAAGGCGCCGCAGGCATTGGCCCAGGTCGCCGCCGTGGCAAGGCTTTCACCGCCGAGCCAGCCGCGCAACAGACCGGACATGAAGGCGTCACCGGCGCCAAGCACATTGTAGATCTCGATCGGGAACCCCTTGCCGACGACGCCGTCCTCGAGATCGTCGCTGATCGGTCCGTCATAGACGATGCAGCCCATGGCGCCGCGCTTCAGGACGATGGTGGCCGAGGACAGTGAGCGTATCGTCTTCAGCGCGCTCAGGCAGTCGTCGGCACCGGACGCGATCATGATCTCTTCCTCGGTGCCGACGATGAGGTCGCAATCGGGCAGCACCGTCTTCAACCGGGCCGAGACGCGGTCGGATTTGACATAGCGCTCAAACCCTTCGGCGTGGCCGGCAAGGCCCCACAAATTCGGGCGATAGTCGATATCGAACACGACCTTGCCACCCCTGGCCTTCATGATGCGGATCGCCTTGCGCTGGGCGGCATCGCTGTTGGCGCGGGAAAAATGCGTGCCGGTGACGACGATCGAACGGGCCGAGGCAATAAACGCCTCATCGATATCCTCCTCGGCCAGCGCCATGTCGGCACAGTCGGATCGGTAGAAAATCATCGGCGAAACGCCTTCGCTCTCGACCGAAAGCAGAACCAGCGCGGTCAACCGCTCCTTGTCGGTCTTCAACCCGTCGGTGTTGACGCCTTCGCGTTTCAGCTGTTCGCGGATGAAGCGGCCCATCTGCTCGTCGCCGACGCGCGTCAGCAGAGCCGAGCGCAGCCCGAGCCGTGCCGTGCCGACGGAAATATTGGCCGGGCAGCCGCCGACCGACTTGGCGAAGGAGGTGATGTCCTCCAGCCGCGATCCGATCTGCTGGCCATAGAGGTCGACGGACGCGCGGCCGATGGTGATGACATCGAGCGGCGCCTGTCTTGCGTCCACGGCTTCGCTCATTGGAACCTCCCGTCGGTCGTGTCGTCATGGACAACATTGTTTGGGTAACACGCGCGAGCGGCTGCGTGGCGCCGGCAATATGAAATAATAATTCCAATCCATAGTCAATATGGAATGAGCGTTCCCTTGGCTAAAATTGCCTTGATGGAATGCCTGATCAAGCCTTGCGCTTACGGCTGGCGTCGCGCCGCTTCTCGCCGACGCCGACGGTCAGCGCCATGGCCAGCGCCATCGTCGCCGACAGCGAACGGAAGCCGGCGAAATCCGCCTCGGCAACCTCGAACCAGACCCTGGCGAACTGGGCGAGCGGCGAGAACGAGCTGTCGGTTATGGCGACGATCGGCACGCCCTGCTCGGAAATGGCACGCGCCTCCTCGATCGTGGCCGGTGCGTAGGGCGAGAAGCTGATGGCGATGACGGCGTCCGCCGGTGTGGCGAAGCCGACCATCTCGGCATTCAGGCCGGCTGCCGATTCGATCAGCTGGTTGCGGATCTTCAGCTTGCCGAGCGCATAGGCGATGTAGGAAGCCACCGGATAGGAGCGCCGCTTGGCCAAGACATAGATGGTCTGCGCCTTCGCCAGCAGCGAAATCGCCTCTTCCAGATGCGCATCGTCCAGGGTGCGGGAAATGTCGTTGAGCGAGGTGCTGGCGGCGGCGATGAAGCCATCGAAGATCGCCCGGTGGCCGGCGCCGCCCTCGGCCTTGGCGCGCAGCGCCTGCAGCCGCTCGTCATAGGAAGAGTTGCGCTCGCGCAGCCGCTCGCGGAACACCTGCTGCAGGCTGGTAAAACCGTCGAAGCCGAGTTGCTGGGCAAAACGGATCAGGGTCGAGGGCTGCACGCCGGCCGAAGCGGCGATGCTGGCGGCGGTACCGAAGGCGATGTCGTCGGGATTGTCTAGCGCATAGGCGGCGATCTGGGCGATGCGCTTGGGCAGGGTCTCGCGCCGGTCCAGAATCGTGGCACGCAGCGTCTCGAAGTCGCGAGGTACCTGTTCGTCCATCGTCCCTCTGCCCAAGCCTGTCTGGACACCCTCTCTGCCCCATCATAGCGAGCCTGCGCAAGAACGCCATAAAAAATGAGGCAGACATTCCATTCCTAGAAAAAATGGACTAATTCATCCACTCGAGTTTTGTGGCAGCGAAGGAACGAAAAATGGTCGGCGTCGGTCTTATCGGCACGGGTTTCATGGGCAAATGCCACGCCATCGCGTGGAGCGCCGTCGGGGCCGTCTTCCCCGATGCGGCCAAGCCACGGCTCGTCCATCTCGGCGAGGTCAATGAGGATCTCGCCAAGCGCAAGGCCGGCGAGTTCGGCTTCGCCAAGGCCACCAGTGACTGGCGCGCCGTCGTCAACGACCCGGAGGTCGATATCGTGTCGCTGACAACGCCCAACCAGTTCCATCCGGAAATGGCCATCGCTGTCCTCGAAGCGGGCAAGCATCTGTGGTGCGAAAAACCGATGGCGCCGAGCTTTGCCGAAGCCGAAGCGATGGCGGCCGCGGCGAAGAAATCGGGCAAGGTCGCGGCGCTTGGCTACAACTACATCCAGAGCCCGGCCATCCGTCACATCGGCGCGCTGCTCGACGAAAAGATCATCGGCGAGGTCAACCATCTGCGCATCGAGATGGACGAGGACTTCATGGCCGATCCCGAGGCGCTGTTCTTCTGGAAGCACGAGGCGACTTCCGGCTATGGCGCGCTCGACGATTTCGCCGTGCATCCGCTGTCGCTGGTCTCGGCGCTGTTCGGCCGTGTCGGCAGCGTCATCTGCGACATGGCCAAGCCCTATGCCGACCGCAAGATGGCTTCAGGCGGCCGACGCGCGGTGGAGACCTACGACATCGCCAGCGTGCTGATGCATCTGGAGAACGGCATTGCCGGAACGCTGCAGGTCAACCGCTCGGCCTGGGGCCGCAAGGGCCGCATCGCCATCCAGATCTTCGGCTCCAGGGGGTCGATCCTGTTCGACCAGGAGCGGATGAACGAATTCCAGCTCTACCTGACGTCCGACCGAGCCACCGAACAGGGCTATCGCACCATTCTGGTGGCGCCGCAGCACAGACCCTATGACCTCTTCGTGCCGGCGCCCGGCCACGGCCTCGGCTTCAACGACCTCAAGATCATCGAATGCCACGAATTGCTGACACGGATTGCCGGCAAGCCGGCCCGGCTCATCGAGTTCGCCGAAGGGCTGGAGATCGAGCGCACCGTGCACGCCATGGCGCGCTCCTTCGAGGAGAAGCGCTGGGTGGATGTAAGGTAGGGTTCGCTGCGCTGGTCGCTTTAGCCGGCGGCCGCTGCATTGACTTCCCATCCATCGACCCAGACCTGCCGCAAACGATCGCCTTCGCCCTTGAAACGTAGCCGGTCGGCCGACAATCCTCGATCCGGTCGCTGCGGAAATTGCGGATCGCCTGGCGCAGCTCGCACCAGGCGACGATGTTGGCGGTTTCGGCGTAGTAGATCAGAGCGATCGGGCGGATGAGGCGCTCGGAAGCGCGGCCAAGTTCGTCGCGATAGGAGAGCTCGAGCTTCTCCTCGTCGCGTATGGCGCGGCGCACCAGCGCCAGATCGATCGCACCTGCGGAGGGCGCGGCGAATCCCCACGCATGCAGTGCATTGGCGTCGAGCGTCTGGCGCAAGGGCGGCGGCACGGCGCCGGCGATCTTGGCGCCGACGCGCTTGGCCGCCTGCTTGAGCTCGTCGTCGCCCGTGCGCTCCAGCAGCGCCAGCGACAGGACGATCGCCTCCATTTCCTCGATCGAAAACATCAGCGGCGGCAAGTCGAAGCCGGGGCGCAGGATGTAGCCGATGCCACGCCCGCCCTCGATCGGCACGCGCATCGCCTGCAGCGCCACGATGTCGCGATAGATCGAGCGGATCGTCACTTCCAGCTGGCCGGCGATCATTGCCGCCGTCACCGGCTGGCGCGCCAGCCGCAGGATCTGGATGATCTCGAACAGGCGTGACGCCTTGCGCATTTTTCTAAACCGGTACCAATCACAACTGACACACCATCGTCAGTTGGGCCAGCCTATAGGACTGCCTATCGGTTTGAAAATCAACGGGTTCGGCGGAGGCTGAGCCGAGCGTGACGACAGGCAACTGACATGGGCTATGCTGAAAATCTCTGGCTGTTTTTTATCCTCCTGTTCGGCATCATCGCCGTTCCAGGCATGGACATGCTGTTCGTGCTTGCCAATGCGTTGACCGGCGGGCGCGACAGGGGTCTTGCCGCGACCGGCGGCATCATGGTCGGCGGCATGGTGCACACGCTGAACGGCGCGATAGGCGTCGGCCTGCTGATGCATTTCGTGCCGATCCTGTTCAAGCCGCTGCTGATTGCCGGCGCCGCCTACATGGCCTTCATCGGCATCACGCTGATGCGCAGCTCCATCACCGTCGGTCACGACGGGCCTGCCGGCAGCCGCTCGGCATGGAAGGCGTTTCGCCAGGGCTTGGTGACCTGCCTGATCAACCCGAAGGCCTATCTCTTCGTGCTCGCCGTCTATCCGCAGTTCCTGAAACCTGTGTACGGCCCGATCTGGATGCAGGCTACGGTGATGGGCCTGCTGACCGTGCTGACGCAGGCCGCGATCTATGGCGGGCTCGCAATATCGGCCGGCCGCAGCCGCAAGCTTCTGATCGCCAATCCACGGGTAACCATTCTTGCCGGCCGGGCGGCCGGGCTGCTGCTCTTCGCGGTCTCCGTGTTCACTGCATGGGAAGGGCTGAGGGCGGCGTAGTCTCGGGCTGAACCGAACCGCCGCCCTTCTGGCGCCGGCAGGATCAGGCGGCGCCCTGCTGCAGCGTGGGGAGAAGCTCGTCCAACTGCCCGAACGTCTCGGCCATCGCATCCGCCGCCCCGGTGCCGGCGGCGTCGAGGGCTTTCTTCGAGGGATAAAGCTCATGCATGATGAGCAGCGTCTTGCCGCCTTTCTCCTCGAAGGTCACCGTGGTGACGGGGCCATCGTCACCACCTTCGTCATTGGTCCAGACAAGGCGCGAGGGCGGTGTCACTTCGAGATACCTGCCGAAGAATTCGGCAGGGTGCGAGTCATCACTCCCGAACACCAAACGGTACCCGCCTCCCGCACGAACATCCATCTCGCACGAACGCAGCAACATGCCCATCGACTTCGGCGCCCACCACTGCTTGAACAGCTCGGGCTTTGTCCACGCTTCAAAGACGATGCGGGCCGGCGCGTCGAAGCTTCGCGTGACGACCAGCTCCCGGTCGGACTTTCGTTCCACCGTCGTGCGGTTCTGCATGGGGGTGGGCTCATTCGCTCTCTTTTCGTCCATCGGCTTCCTCCTTCCGTTTCATTTCCTCGACAACCTTGTCCAGCTCGTCGAAGCGTGCGGCCCAGAGCTGGCGATATCTCTCGATCCATGCCGTCTCCTCCTCCAGGCGGCGCAGGCCGAGCTTGCAGGTCCGCACGCGCCCGACCTTCCGCGTCGTGACGAGGCCCGCCTGCTCCAGGACGCCGACATGCTTCTTCATGCCCGTGAGGGTCATGTGGAATTTCTGGGCCAGGTCCGTGATCGAAGCATCCGCACGGCCGAGCTGCTCCAGAACCCCGCGTCGGGTGGCGTCCGAAAGCGCGGCGAACGAGGAATCCAGGCGGGCAGGATGATACTGAACCATTTGGTTCAGTATGTAACACGCGGATCGGCGGCATGCAAGGAGGTGGGGAGCTGCGGGGCCTAAGAGCGGCGTGGTCCTGGGCTGAAACCCGGAAGCGCCGCCCTTATGCTCCACAGATCAGGCGGCGCCTTGCCGGCTCTCCATGATCGCGCGGCGTGCCGAGCGGCGCCATTCGACAGCGCCGGCAAGGCCGTGCAGCACGGTCTCGGTGGTCGCCCAGTCGATACAGCCATCGGTGATGCTCTGGCCGTAGACCAGCGGCTTGCCGGCCATCACATCCTGCCGGCCGGCGACGAGATTGCTCTCGATCATGACGCCGATGATGCGCTCGTCGCCCGCCGCGACCTGGCCAGCGACGTCGGCCGCGACCTTGGGCTGGTTCTCCGGCTTCTTGGTTGAGTTGGCGTGGCTGACATCGATCATCAGACGGGGGGCGATACCGACGCGGACGAGTTCGACCGATGCGGCTTCGACGCTTGCCGCATCGTAATTGGGCTGAACGCCACCACGCAGGATGACGTGGCAATCCTCGTTTCCGGTCGTCGCCGCGATGGCGCTGCGTCCGCCCTTGGTCACCGCCATGAAATGATGCGGCTGGGCGGCCGACTTCACGGCCTCGCCGGCGATCCTGAGATTGCCGTCGGTGCCGTTCTTGAAGCCGACCGGGCAGGAGAGACCCGAGGCCAGCTCGCGATGGATCTGGCTCTCGGTCGTCCGCGCGCCGATGGCGCCCCAAGCGACGAGGTCGGCGATGTATTGCGGCGTCGTCATGTCGAGGAATTCGGTCGCCGCCGGCAGGCCGAGATTGTTGACGGCGGACAGCACGTTGCGCGCCATCCGCAGCCCCTTGTCGATGTTGAAGCTGCCGTCGAGGTCGGGATCGTTGATCAGGCCTTTCCAGCCGACCGTCGTGCGCGGCTTTTCGAAATAGACGCGCATGACGATCTCAAGCCGGTCGGACAGTGCCTCGCGCAGCGCCGCCAGACGGCTGGCATATTCAACGGCCGCGACCGGATCGTGAATGGAACAAGGGCCAACGATGACGACAAGCCGATCGTCGGTCCCGGTGAGGATGGAGTGAATGGCGTTGCGCGAGGCGGCAACGGTGCGTGTCGCCGTGAGTGAGCGCGGTATCTCGCGCATCACCTCGTCCGGCGTGCTCAGCAGTCTCAGTTCCTTGACCCGGAGGTCGTCTGTGGTGGTCAACACGGCTTTCTGCTCCTGTTTGGGAACCTGCCGGCTGAAACAAAAAAGCCGCCAGGTCTGGCGGCTGTTCGGATCTTGTTGCTGCAATCTTCAGATCGAGCGCAATCCTCCCGCCGCCAGCGAGCTCCTAAAGTACCAATACGTGGCGGTCAGGTTGATCATGCGTGGGCTATAGCCGAACTCGCGTTTAATGTCACGCACCTGATGGCGGTCTTGTTTGAATATGCAGGAAGGTATATGTTGGATATTCCAAAAAGGATATGCTCCGATGCCGCTTTATGTGAAGGACCGAGAAGTCGACCGGCTGGTACTTGAGGTGCAGCGCCTCACAAAGGCGCCGAGTAAAGCGGAGGCGGTTCGCCGGGCCCTGACGCATGAAATTGAGCGCGCCCGCAGTGTCCAAAGTGTATCGGAACGCTTGGCGGAGGCAGTCAGAATGGCTGGTGAAATCGGAGCGGATAATCCTGACTTCGATATGAGAGCCTATTCGGACGAGCTTTCAGGGGGATTATGAGCTTGTTCATTGACGCTTCGGCGGTCGTCGCTCTGTTGCGTCCGGAGCCCACGGCAGGAGAACTAGCCGCCCGGATGGATGCCCATGGCGGGCCTTTCTTCATTTCGGCGGTCGTTCGTTTCGAGACCGCAATGGCCTTGGCGCGTTCAAAGACCCCCCTGCCTTCACCCGTCCAACCGACGGCGGTCGCAAAGGCGAATGCGGCCGTGGACCGTTTCGTGCAGGATTTGGGGATCGGCGAGGTCGTCATTTCGGCCGAAGTCGGGCGGCTCGCCATCGAAGCCGCACAAAACTACGGCAAGGGTGTCAATTCGCCGGCGCAGCTCAATATGGGCGATTGCTTTTCCTATGCCTGTTGCAAGGCATATAATTTGGCTTTGCTCTACACCGGTCAGGATTTCACAAAGACTGACATAGGATAGGTTCAATGTGCGCCCCGCAGATCGCTCGCATGAAGCTACTCCGGCAAAGACCCAGCAACGCTCTGGTCGTAGTCGACCAGCGATCCGGTCATGACGCCCGATTGCGGGCTGACCATATAGCTGATCAGCCGCGCGAGCTGGTCCGGCTTGACCAATTGGCCCATCGGCTGCGCGGCTTCGGCCTTCGCCAGCCAGTCGTCGGGCGCGTCGTGCCATTTCTTCTGCACGATGTCCTCGCCCTCGGTGTCCATCCAGCCGGGCAGCACGGCGTTGCAGCGGATGCGGTTGAAGCGATAGGCGTTGGCGACGTTCTTGGTCAGTGTCATCAGCGCGCCCTTGCTGGTCGAATAGGGCGTCAGGAAGGACTGCCCGGTATGCGCCGACATCGACAGTACGTTGACGATCGACCCGGGCGCCTTTTTCTCCAAGAGATGCGCCACCAAGCCCTGCATCAGGAAAAACGGGCCGCGCACATTGGTGTCGAATATCTGGTCGAATAGCTCCTCTGACGTCTCGACCAGCGTGCCGCGCGCCGAGGTGGCGGCGGCGTTGACCAGTGCGTTGAGCGTGCCGAAATGCGAGATCGCGGTGGCGACCGCGCGCTTGCAGTCGGCAACCTTGGAGACGTCGGCGCTGATGAAGATCGCGTCGACGCCCGATTTCTTGAAATGAGCAACAGCCTTGTCGCCCTTCTCCTGCGAGCGGCCGATGAGCGCCAGCGCCCGGCAGCCTTCGTCGGCCAGCGCTTCGGCGACCGCGAATCCTATGCCTTGCGCACCGCCGGTGACGATGGCGCGTGTATTCGAATTGCGATCGGCGGATGCGCTCATCGCTCTACTCCTGTGCCTTGGGGGTCCGGTTCTTACTTGTCGAGACGAATGGTCTTGCCCGTGGTCGCCGACTTCAGCGCCGCATCGGCCAGCTTCAGCGCCACCAGGCCGTCAGCGCCGCTCGGCGCCGCCTTCTTGCCGGATGTCGCCGCCGCTATGAAGGCGGCGATCTCGAGGGCATAGGCGTCGAGGTAGCGGGTCATGAAGAAGTCGTGCAGCGGCGGGCGCGTATAGCCCTTTTCGTTGGCGAGTTCGATCGACACCGGCCGCTGGTTCTCGGCCGCCACCATGCCCTTCGAGCCGTGCACCTCGATGCGCTGGTCGTAGCCATATGTGGCGCGGCGCGAATTGGAGATGACTGCCTGCTTGCCCGAAGCCGTTTCGAGGATGACGCTGACCGAGTCGAAATCGCCGGCTTCGCCGATTTTCTTGTCGACCAGCACCGAGGCGTGCGCGCTGACCGCGACGGGCTCCTCGCCGAGCAGAAAGCGCGCCATGTCGAAATCATGAATGGTCATGTCGCGAAAAATGCCGCCCGAACGCTTGATGTAGTCGATGGGTGGCGCGCCGGGATCGCGCGAGGTGATGATGACCATCTCGACCGTGCCGATGGCGCCATCGACGATAGCCTTGCGCACGGCGGCGAAATGCGGGTCGAAACGCCTGTTGAAGCCGACCATCAGGGTCGCCTTGGCCTTGTCGACAACGGCCAGGCACTGCTCGACCCGCTTGACGTCGAGGTCGATCGGCTTCTCGCAGAAGATCGCCTTGCCGGCCGTGGCGAAGCGCTCGATCAGATCGGCATGGGTGTCGGTTGGCGTGCAGATGACGACCGCGTCGATGTCCTTGGACTTCTCGATTTCGTCGATGCTGCGCACCTCGGCGCCATAGGCAACAGCCAATTCGCTCGCCGCCTTCTCGAAGGCATCGGCCACGGCGACCAGTTTTGCCTGGGGATTGGAACCCACGGCGCGGGCGTGGACCTTGCCGATGCGGCCGGCACCAAGGAGGGCGAAGCGAACAGTCATGGATATTTTCCTCTGGGGATGGTTCGGAGCGGGGCGCCGGTCATGGGCGCTGAACGATTTTCCGGTCAAGACAAATCGACGGGAAGGCGATGACCTCGCCTCCGAGCCCGGCCCTTAGGCCGCGAGTTCCGCCTCGCCGGTCTTGGCGCCGGTGATATAGGATACGATGTCCTGCCCGTCGGTATTTTCCTTGCGCAGATTGGCGACGATGCGGCCGCGCCGGAACACCACGATGCGGTCGCAAAGGTCGAACACCTGGCGCATGTTGTGGCTGATCAGGATCAGCGGCTCGCCATTGTCCTTCAGCGTGCGGATGATGTTTTCGACCTGCGCCGTCTCCTGCACGCCGAGCGCCGCCGTGGGCTCGTCCATGATGATGAGCTTGGAAGCAAAGGTCGCCGTCCTGGCGATCGCCACGCACTGCCGCTGGCCGCCCGACATATGGCGGATGGTGTTGGAGAGGTTCGGGATCTTCACCGCGGTGCGGACCAGCGCCGCCTCGGTTGCCTTGCGCATGTATTTGCGGTCCAGGATCGAGAATGGCCCGAGATTGAACAGGACTTTCTCGCGGCCGAGGAACAGGTTCGACGGCACGTCGAGGTCGTCGGCCAGAGCCAGGTTCTGGAACACCGTCTCGATGCCTGCCTCGCGGGCCTCGATCGGTCCGGCGAAATTCACTTCCTTGCCATCGAACCAGACCTGGCCGCTGGTCCGCTGCTCGACGGCGGTGATCTGGCGCACGAAGGTCGACTTGCCGGCGCCGTTGTCACCCATGATGGCGACGTGCTCGCCCTTGCGCAGCTCGAAATTGGCGCCTTCGAGCGCATGCACGCCGCCATAGCGCTTGGTGAGGTTCTCGGTCTTCAGGACGATGTCTGACATGGTCAAGCCCTCATTGCCCGCATGCGTTGGCGCCACTGGTCTAGAACGACCGCGCCGACGATGATCACGCCCTTGACCATCTCCTGGTAGTAGGCGTCGAGGCGCAGGAAGGTGAAGCCGGAGATGATGACGCCGAAAATCAGCGCGCCGATCACCGTGCCGATGATGGAGCCACGGCCGCCCGACAGCGAGACGCCGCCGATGACCGCCATGGCGATGGCATCGAGTTCGTACATGACGCCCATGCCGGCCTGGGCGGTGAGGTTCTTGGAGGAGAGCACGACGGCGGCGAGCGCGGCGAGAATGCCGGCGATGACATAGACGAGGATCTTGTGGTTGGCGATCTTGATGCCAGACATGCGCGCTGCGTCCTCGTTGGAGCCGATCGCGTAGCAGTGCTTGCCGTATCTGGTGTAGGTCATGATCAGCTGGAACAGCACGGCCAGCGACAGGAAGATGATGACGGGCATCAAGCCCTTGCCGATCGCGGCGAAACTGTCCGTCGGGAACGAGATCGGCTGGCCCTTGGACCACCATTTGGCGATGCCGCGCGCGGTCACCATCATGCCGAGCGTGGCGATGAAGGGCGGGATGCGCGTGTAGGCGATCAGCGCGCCATTGACGAGGCCGGCGAGCAGGCCGCAGCCGATCGCCACCAGCACCGGGACGATCACGGGCAGGTCGGTCCAGCCCTGGGCCAGGAACATCGCCTTGGGGTTGGGATTGCCGTTGACGGTCGCGACCTGGGCGAAGCTCATGGCGATCATGGCTGTCGCGCCGACGATCGAGCCGGAGGACAGGTCGATGCCACCCGTAATGATCACCTGGGTGACGCCGATGGCGATGATGCCGACGATCGACACCTGCAGGATGATGATCTGCAGGCGCGCCTCGTTGAAGAGGCCGGAGACGTCGCTGCGGGTGTTGAACAGAAAGCTGTCGCCGAGGAAGACCCGGCCGATCAATTCGAAGACGACGACGAGGATGACGAGCGCCAGGAAGACGTTGAATTCGGCCGGCCATGTGCGCTTCCTGGCGTCATAGCTGACCCCGCCGACGCCGTGAGATGTCTGTGCCAATTCTTCTATCCTCCGTCAGCCGCGGCCGTCCCCGAGCCCCTTTCGGGCGCCGAGGGAAGCGGAGCGGCGCTGTCGCCGCGCGAGAGCGCCGCCCCGTATGTCCGCGGCTCAGTTCTTCTTCAGGAACTTGTCGATGTTGGCCGGCGTGACCAGCTGGAACGGGACATAGACCTTGTGCTCGACCTTCTCGCCCTTGGCGAGCTTCAGCGCCGCATCCAGCGCCCCGGCGCCCTGGCCGGCGGCGTCCTGGAAGACGGTGGCGTCGAGGTCGCCCGCCTGCATGGCTGCAAGCGCGTCCTGGGTGGCGTCGACGCCGCCGACGACAACCGACTTCATGTCGACGTTGGCGGCCTTCATGGCCTGGATGGCGCCGATGGCGCTTTCGTCATTGTTGGCGATGACGCCGTCGAACTTCTTGCCGGTCGACAGCCAGTTGGTCATCAGGTTCTGCGCCTGGTCGCGATCCCAGTTCGAGGTCTGCTTGTCGATGATCTTGATGAAGCTGCAGTCCGGCGTGGCGATGACATCGTCGATGTCCTTGGTGCGCTGCACGGCGGCCTGGTTGGAAAGCTCGCCCATGATCACATAGACATTGGCTTCCTTCTTGCCGGCTTCCTTGAACAGGCGGCAGACTTCCTTGGTTTCGAGCGTGCCGGAATCGGCCTCGTTCGAGGCGACGAAGGCCTGGTTGTCGGGCAGCGTGTCGACATTGACCGGCTGGCGGTTGACGTAGACCAGCGGGATCTTGGCCGCGGCCGCCGCATCCGACATCGCCTGCGTGGCCGAGGTGTCGACCGGGTTGACGATGATGGCGTCGACGCCGGAAGCGGCGAAGTTCTTGATCTGGTCGAGCTGCTTGGCGACGTCGTTCTGCGCGTCTTCGACCTGCAGCTCGACGCCGCTCATGCCCTTGGCCTGCTCGATCATGCCGTTGCGCAGCACGGTGAGGAAATTGTCGTCGAACTTGGCCATCGAGACGCCGATCTTGGCGGCCATGGCCGATGAACTCATCAGCGCCGCGAAGGCGACGCCCAAAAGCAGTTTCTTCATTGTATTTCTCCTCCACTTTTGGTGTCCGGTTGCACCGATCTCTCCGGAATCCCCGATCTGGCTGGGGAATCTCTCCCGATTACCGTCTCTCTCCCCGGGTTGCGCCTGCCGTTTGCCGGGACGCCAAGGCCTCTTGATCAAACAGATCTTCCGGAACGAAAGAACCAAAATACATGCCTGGTGAAATATTTATTCCATTTGCTCGGGAGGCGTCAAGGGAGATTCCAGAACCGGATGTGCGATTTTGGCGGACAGGGGATGCTGGCGGAGCCGAACGGCGTCTGCGCGCCGGGTCCATTCCTTGGGTGCCGTGGGCGGGCGATGGCATGGCGTTCAGAAATGCCAGATGTCTCTCTGCAACAAGAGATCGAGCGGCGCTCTCCAGACCCTGCACGCCGCCGCCTGCTTCACTTGCCGTTCGACACTGAGCTTGCCGTTGAGATCGAAGAAAGCTCCAATTCGCCTGCGGGCGTGGAGCTTCTTTCCCCTGGTGCTGTAGTTGCGGATCGGCAGCCAGTGGCGGCTCGTCGGGCGCGGTGCCCGAGGTCAATGCTCGCTAGATGTTCTCGGGCAGGTAGATGTCGAACGGCAGGAAGGTCTGGCCGGGTGCGTTGGCCGCACCCGTCTCGATGGCATGCGCCATGAGGTCGAGCAGTTCGCGGCACAAGGCGGCCAGCGGCGTGGAGATCACCATGGTGAGCACCCCATCCGCCAAGGCGGACCGCGAGACCGCCGATATCTCGTTGCAGACGACCGCCGGCATCTCGGCGGGCCTGGCCTGCCGCAGCGCCGCGACCGCGCCTTCCATGCCGCCACCCGCGACATAGCAGCCGACGAGGTCCGGGTGGCGGCCGAGCAGGTCGAGCAACGTGTCCTGCGTGATCTGGTTGGCCTCGAGATTGACCAGCGTTTCCAGCAAGGTGAAGTCCGGCGCCTGTTCGCGGAAGAAGGAGCGGAAGCCGATTTCGCGCAGTTCGTGACCGTGGAAGCGGTGGCTGCCGACGAACAGCGCGACCTTGCCCGGCCGCTTCGCCGCCTTGGAGATCATCCAGGCCGCGGTGCGGCCGACCTTGCGATTGTCGAGGCCGACATAGCCCTCGCGAATGCCGGCCGCGAAGTCGGATAGCAGGGAAAAGACCGGCAACCCCTTGGTCTTCATCTCCTCGACGGTGACCGTCAGCGCCGGGTGATCCGGCCCGACCAGGGCGACCGCCCTGCATTTGGCCGCCAGTTTGCGCGTGCGGTCGACGATTTCGTCCGGCGCCAGCGAACTGGCGAAGTCGATGATGGCGACGCCGCGGAAGCGCTGGGATTGCGATACCGCGAGTTCGAGCTGCCGCGCGAACTCCGCGTAGAAGACATCATTGCCTCTCAAAAGCAGGAAACCCAGCCGGTATTCCGGCAGCTCGTGGCGCATACGCTGCTTGATCAGGCCGGCGGCGTGATAGCCGATCTCGGTCGCGGTCTCGTAGACGCGGCGCGCCGTTTCCTCGCGCACCGGCAAGCGATTGTTGAGCACGCGGTCCACCGTGGCAACGCTGACGCCGGAGACGCGCGCCAGATCAGTGATGGTCGGCCGTTTCGCCATGATCGCCCCTCGCTCGATTCACTGATATCGATACCTGACTTTGATAGGAAATGATAGAAACTATCTTTGTGATGTTGAGTCTATCATGGCGGGGCGTTATTTCTGGGTATCGAGCCCCTTGCCTTGGGAGGCAATCATGACCGCAGCACCGTCCCGGCGTGACTACAGCCTGATCGGCCGCGACGCCCGCCTTGCCGTCGAGAACGGCCTGTCGGCGGCCGAGTGGTATCACACCGACATTCCCCGCAAGCAGATGAAGGAGCTGATGCAGCGCTCCGATGGCCCGGCGATCCGCGACACCGCGATCTGGCTGGCCGCCCTCATCATCAGCGGCGCCGGCGGCGCCTGGTTCTGGGGCAGCTGGTTGTGCGTGCCGTTCTTCTTCGTCTACGGCGTGCTCTACGGCTCATCGACCGATTCACGCTGGCACGAATGCGGCCACGGAACCGCGTTCCGGACGCAGTGGATGAATGACGCGGTCTATCAGATTGCCTGCTTCATGATCATGCGCAACCCGGTGACCTGGCGCTGGAGCCACACGCGCCATCACACCGACACCATCATCGTCGGCCGCGATCCCGAGATCTCGGTGATGCGGCCGCCCGACCTAGCGCGCCTCATCCTTGGTTTTGTCGGCGTGCTCGACGCCTGGCACGCAATGTCGGACATGCTGCGCAACGCCGCCGGCAACATCAGCGCTGCGGAAAAAACCTTCATTCCCGAACAGGAGCAGCCCAAAGCGATCCATATTGCCCGCATCTGGACGGCCATCTATGCAGGAGCAATAGCGCTGGCGCTCCATGCCGGGTCTTTCCTGCCCTTGATGCTGGTCGGCCTGCCCAGGCTCTACGGCGCCTGGCACCATGTGATGGTCGGCCTGCTCCAGCATGGCGGCCTTGCCGACAACGTCACCGACCATCGGCTGAACAGCCGCACCGTCTACATGAACCCGATCAGCCGCTTCATCTACTGGAACATGAACTACCATGTCGAACATCACATGTTCCCGATGGTGCCCTATCATGCGCTGCCCAGGCTGCACGCGCTGATCAAGCATGATCTGCCGGCGCCGACGCCGTCGATCCTGGCCGGTTACCGCGAGATGATCCCGGCCTTCCGCCGCCAGCTGCGCAACGAGGATTATTTCCTCAAGCGCGAGCTGCCGCCGACCGCCAGGCCGTACCGCGAGGAATTCCACAACGACACCGTCGCCGCGGCGGCGGAATGACATCCGAACTGCAGGGAGGACTGAATGAGCCATTGGGTCGAGGCCTGTGCCGCCGGTGACATCGACGAAGAGGATGTGATGCGCTTCGATCATGACGGGCGTACCTTCGCCATCTATCGCAGCCCGGACAACGACTATTTCGCCACCGACGGACTTTGCACGCATGAGAAGGTGCATCTCGCCGACGGATTGGTGATGGACGACATCATCGAATGCCCCAAGCACAATGGCCGCTTCAACTACAAGACGGGCGCGGCCAGGGGCGCGCCGGTCTGCGTCAACCTCAGGACCTATCCGGTCAAGGTCGACGCGGGCAAAGTGCTGGTTCAGATCGGGTGAAGGACATGGCGCCAGGAATGGTGATCATCGGGGCCGGCGAATGCGGCGGACGGGCAGCACTCACGCTGCGCGATCTCGGCCATGACGGGCCGGTGACGCTCGTCGGCGACGAGCCGCATCTGCCCTATGAGAGGCCACCCCTGTCCAAGGAGGCGATGGCCAGCGACGCGCCTGCAATCAAGGCGATCGCCAGCGACGAAATCCTGGCTGAAAAGTCGATCCGGCATATCCATTCCGTTCAGGCCATTGCGATCGATCGCGCGGCGCATACGGTGCGCCTGTCCGACGGCTCGGTGCTGCCCTACGACAAGCTGCTGCTGGCTACCGGCTCGACCCCACGCAAGCTGCCGATGCCTGGCCTTGGCGGGCGCTGCGTCTATCTCAGAACCTTCGCCGATGCGCTGGCCATCCGCGCTCATCTCAGCGCCGGCAATCGCATCGCGGTTATCGGCGGCGGCTTCATCGGCCTCGAGCTTGCCGCGGCGGCGCGCAAGCTTGACGCTTCGGTCACCGTCATCGAGGCGCAGTCGCGCATCCTGATGCGCGGCGTTCCGGCCGAGATCGCCGAAATCATCCATGACGCGCATGTCGCCGAGGACGTCGACATGGTCTGCGGGGAAGGCATCTCCGCCATCGCCGACGACGGCAAGGAGGTGCGGGTGACGCTTGCCGGCGGCCGGGAGATCATTGCCGACCTCGCCGTGATCGGCATCGGCGCCGTGCCGGTGACCGGGCTCGCGGCGGAAGCCGGCCTGGCCATCGAAAACGGCATCGCGGTCGACGCAGAACTGCGCAGCAGCGATCCCGACATCTTCGCCGCCGGCGACTGCTGCTCGTTCCCGCTTGCCGTCTATGGCGGCCGCCGCGTGCGGCTGGAGGCATGGCGCAATGCACAGGAACAGGGCGCACTGGCGGCGAAGAACATGCTGGGCGCTGGCGAGCCGCATGCGGCGGTGCCGTGGTTCTGGTCGGATCAGTATGGCTTGTCCCTGCAGATCGCGGGACTTTGCGACGAAGGCAAAACGGCCGCGCGCCGCGACCTTGGCGACGGCGCCTTCATCCTGTTCCATTTGGCCGACGACGGCAGGCTGGTGGCGGCCAGCGGAATCGGCCCAGGCAATGCGGTGGCACGCGACATCAGGCTGGCCGAAATGTTGATCGGCAAGCGTGCGAAGCCGTCGGCGGACGCGCTGGGATCGCCTGAAGTCAAGCTGAAGGCGTTGCTGGCGGCCTGAACGGTCGCACTACCCGTCGATGCCGCAGCCGTCCCTCATCTGACTGCCGGCATCTTCTCTCGGAGAACGGGGAGAAGGGGGCTGTGGCAACCTCGCCGCGATTCACGCACCGCTACCGATTGGCGAAATCGTCGAGCGTATCCTCTCACGCCTAGAACAGCGCCCTCAACTCGTCCAGCTTGTCGTTGACCAGCCAGCCGTAATAATTCTCTTCCGGCAGCTTCTCCGGTTCGCCGGTGGCGCGGCGTTTTTCGTTTTCCTCCTTCAGCGCATAGGCGCGCTGTTCCGGATTGCCGACGTTGTAGAGCGTGGCGGTCAGTCCCGGATTGCCCGAAATGTCGAAGCCGGCGATGCTCTTATAGGCGTCGATCGACTTCCTGATCGTCGCGGCGACATAAGGAAGCGTCAGGTCCGGATCCATGATGGTCTTGTAGACCGAGTTGGGATCGGAGACGTCGAGCTTCGGCAAGCCCGACACCTTGTGCACGAGATCGCTCATCTGCAGGGCGGTCAGAGGGTTGAGCTGGCCGAGGCCGAAGGTCTGGCCGGCATAGTAGGGCTGGAAGAAGGTGGCGCCGAAACGGTTGTCGGGGAAATCCTCGCCGCCGACGGTCTTGCCGCGAAACGAGCGGTTCCAAACCTGTTCGCGGCATTCCCACAGATCGTAGCTGTCCGAAATCGCGGCGCATTTCCTGAATTCCGGCCGCTGCACGAAATCAGTGATGTCCTCGCCATCATAGGCGAAGGAGAGCTTGCTCGAGAGGTAGGAGATCGCCTTGACATAGTAGGTCTGCAGCCGGTCATAGGCGTCGACATTGTAGGTGTGCTCGCCGACGATCGCGCCGACGATGTGCATCGGGTCAATGCCATAGGCGCTCGCCGCCTTCTTGATCTTGGCGCGCAGATCGGCGTCGTTCTGCAGCAAGGCATAGACCTTGCGATACTTCGCCTGGAAGGTGGTGCTGGTCGCCTGGGTGCGGCGGCTGGAGGCGCCGGGAATGTCAGGCTGCTCGGCATTGCGGTTGCCCGGCGGCACCAATGTCGCCGCGTCGGCGGCGAACAGCGTCGCAGCCAGCGTCAAGCCGAGAATGACCAGGATGAGTTTTTTCATGCGCCGCCGCCTAGAGAATTGCCGCGCAAACTAGGTAAAGCACCTAGTCGAGTCGAGAGCGCCTCTTCATCCGGCGAGACGAAAGGTGGCCAGATGGTACCATCTGGCCACACATGGCTCCTGCCGGAGTTGTTACTTGATGCCGCGCCGGACTGCTCCGGCGTCTTCGTTCAGAGGATGAACCGCGACAGATCGGTGTTTCTGGAGAGGTCTCCGACATGCTTCTGGACATAGGCGGCATCGATGGTGACGGCCGTGCCGTTGCGGTCCGGCGCATCGTAGGAGATCTCGTCCAGTACCCGCTCCATCACCGTCTGCAGCCGCCGCGCGCCAATGTTCTCGATGCTGGCATTGAGGTCGACGGCGACGCCGGCCAGCGAATCGATGGCATCGTCGGTGAAAGTCAGCTCGACGCCTTCGGTCTTCATCAGCGCGATATACTGTTTGATCAGGCTGGCCTCGGTCTCGGTCAGGATGCGGACGAAGTCGTCCTTCTCCAGCGCACGCAGTTCGACGCGGATCGGCAGTCGGCCCTGCAATTCCGGCAACAGGTCTGACGGCTTCGAGACGTGAAACGCGCCCGAGGCGATGAACAGGATATGGTCCGTCTTCAACGGCCCGTATTTGGTCGCCACCGTAGTGCCCTCGACCAGCGGCAGCAGGTCGCGCTGCACGCCTTCCCGCGACGGGCCGCCCGAAATGTCCGACCTGGCGGCAATCTTGTCGATCTCGTCGAGGAAGACGATGCCGTCGTTTTCCGCGGCGTCCAACGCCCGGCGCACCACCTCGTCCTGGTCGAGCAGCTTGTCGGATTCGTCGCTGACCAGCAGGTCGTAGGACTCCTTCACCGTCGTCTTGCGCAGCTTGGTCTTCTTGCCGCCCATTGCCTTCGACAGCATGTCGTTGATGTTGAGCACGCCGATATTGGCGCCCGGCATGCCGGGAATTTCGAAGCCGGGCATGCCGCCATTGCCGGTGTCGGCCACCTCGATTTCAATTTCCTTGTCGTCGAGTTCGCCGTCGCGCAGCTTCTTGCGGAAACTATCGCGCGTCGCCGGGCTCGCCGTCTTGCCGACCAGCGCTTCCAAAACGCGCTCCTCGGCGTTGACATGGGCGCGTGCCTTCACGTCCTCGCGCATCTTTTCGCGCACCAGCCCGATGGCGATCTCGACCAGGTCGCGGATGATCTGTTCGACGTCGCGGCCGACATAGCCGACCTCGGTGAACTTGGTCGCCTCGACCTTGACGAACGGCGCGCCGGCCAGCCGCGCCAGGCGGCGCGAGATCTCGGTCTTGCCGACGCCGGTCGGGCCGATCATCAGGATATTCTTCGGCATCACCTCTTCGCGCATCTGGCCCTCCAACTGCTGGCGGCGCCAGCGGTTGCGCAAGGCGATGGCCACGGCGCGCTTGGCGTCCTTCTGGCCGATGATGAAGCGGTCGAGTTCCGAAACGATTTCGCGGGGAGAAAATGTGCTCATATCACTAAATTCCACTTTGCCACTGCTTGATGGCCTCGAACGGATGCAGCAGCATGATCACGTTGAGTGTAAGATTGTCCCGGATGAGGTAGCCGGTACCCAGTTCGAAGAGGATGGCGAGGCTGATGATCACCCATATAGGTAGCCTTCGCGCCATCACAAATCCCAGCACCATGGCCAGTGTGTCGGACACCGAATTGATGATCGAGTCGCCGTAATAATCGAGCGAAATGGTGCCGGCGCGGTAGCGCTCGATGATGAACGGGCTGTTTTCGAGGATCTCCCAGCCACCCTCGACGAGGACGGCGAATGCCAGCCGCAAGCCGATCGGCGAGCGCGGGAACAGGAACCGGGCCAGCGCATAGAACAGGAAGCCGTGGATTATGTGCGAGAAGGTGTACCAGTCGGAAATGTGCTGGGAATTCTCCGAACTGTTGACCACGCCATGCCACAGCTTGACATAGCCGCAGGTGCAGATCGGCGGATGGCCCATCAGGTAGAGGGTGAGAGCCTGGCCGACGAGCAGGCCGGCGACGATCAGCAGCCCCATCCGCCAGCTGTCCTCGTAGGCCGAAAGGCCCTTGTCCTCGTTGGATGTGACCATGCCCTGGATTACCCCTCTTGCGCGTCTTCGGCATCGATCGCCATCAGCACGACGTCGCCATAGATCGACTGCCTGCGATCAATGGCCCGGAAACCCGCCTTTTCATAGGCGCGGATGGCCCTGAGATTGGCGGGGTCGGGATCGATGACGACACGCGGCACGCCTTCCTCGAACAGGTCTTCGACGAACTGACGCACGATGGCCGAGCCATGGCCGATGCCGATCAGTTCCGGCCGGCCGATCGAGACATCGATGCCCAGNAACTGACGCACGATGGCCGAGCCATGGCCGATGCCGATCAGTTCCGGCCGGCCGATCGAGACATCGATGCCCAGGGTGCCGAACGGCTGATCGGCATAGGGATGGCCGTCTTCCATATGCGGGTCATAGCTCTGCAGATAGGCGATCGGCTTTCCGTCGAGCTCGACGATCAGCGGCTCGACGGAGATCGAGTCTATGTGATCGGCAATCTCGGCGATTTCCGTCTCGGGATCGTCCCACCACTCCGCGACATGCGGCTGGGCGAGCCAGCCGGCGATCATCGGCAGGTCCTTTTTGGTCACCGGCCGAAAATCGTAGCTACTTTCTTGTTTGACCATGATCTTTTCCGAAAACCGGTTCCCACTTTGCGGGGTCATGGTCTGGTTCAGGCGGCATCGAGCGTTTCGACGACAAAATTGTTGTTGGTGTAGACGCAGATGTCGGACGCGATCTGCATCGCCTTGCGGGCGATCTCCTCGGCATCCTTGTCGGTGTCCATCAGCGCGCGCGCCGCGGCCAGCGCGTAATTGCCGCCCGAACCGATGGCCATGACGCCATGTTCGGGTTCCAGCACATCGCCATTGCCGGTCAGCGCCAGCGAGACCGACTTGTCGGCGACCAGCATCATCGCCTCCAGCCGGCGCAGATAGCGGTCGGTGCGCCAGTCCTTGGCGAGCTCGACGCAGGCGCGCGTCAGTTGGTCGGGATATTGTTCGAGCTTGGCTTCGAGGCGTTCCAGCAGCGTGAAGGCGTCGGCGGTGGCGCCCGCGAAACCGGCAATCACATTGCCGCCCTTGCCGATGCGGCGCACTTTGCGGGCATTGCCCTTCATGATGGTCTGGCCCAGGCTGACCTGGCCGTCGCCGGCGATCACCACCTTGTTGCCCTTGCGCACGGTCACGATGGTCGTGGCGTGCATGGTCAAATCATTGGACATTTCTTGGCTCCGATTCGCACCATCCCTTCAAAAGGCGATTTGGCGCGGTACGAGTGACTTTGATCGGCCATATGTATGCATGGGGCCAATGATTGCAAACGGCTCGATAGCGGCCGGGATCGCAACTGGCAATCGCCGGATCATGCTGCTAGAAGGCTCTCGTTTTCAAGCCAGCGAGCGCTTGAGACCCGTGAACCGGTCACGATCTGACCCACTGGCACAAGGATAGAGTGATGGCGCCTCGTTCCGCCGATGCAAGCCGCAAGACCGGGGAAACCGACATCTCCGTGTCGATCCATGTCGACGGCTCCGGCAAATCGGACATCGTCACCGGCGTCGGCTTCTTCGACCATATGCTGGACCAGCTTTCCCGCCATTCCCTGATCGACATGACCGTCAGGGCGACGGGCGACCTGCATATAGACGACCACCACACGGTCGAGGACACCGGCATCGCGCTCGGCCAGGCCCTGACCAAGGCCCTGGGCGAGCGGCGCGGCATCATGCGCTACGCCTCGATCGACCTTGCCATGGACGAGACGCTGACGCGCGCGGCGATCGACGTGTCGGGCCGCCCCTTCCTGGTCTGGAACGTCTCGTTCTCGTCGCCCAAGATCGGCACCTTCGACACCGAACTGGTGCGCGAATTCTTCCAGGCGCTGGCGCAGAACGCCGGCATCACGCTGCATGTCACCAACCATTACGGCGCAAACAACCATCATATCGCCGAGACCTGCTTCAAGGCGGTGGCTCGCGCGTTGCGCGCCGCGCTGGAGCGCGATCCGCGCCAGCCTGACGCGGTTCCCTCCACCAAGGGTTCTTTGAAGGGATAGCCTCATGACCGCCTATGTCGTGATGGAGCCACCTGGCCGCAGCGAGAAAGTCGACACGACGACCTTCGTCCGCGACGGCTTCACCTGGCTCGGCCTGCTGGTGCCGCCGCTGTGGCTTGCCTGTCACCGGCTGTGGGTCGAAGCGGCGCTCGCCTTTGTCGTCATGGGCGTGCTCTCGATGCTTGGCCAGAGACTTGGCCTTGGTGTTGGCGGCTCGCTTTTGTCGCTGCTCGTCTCGCTCTACGTCGGGCTGGAAGGCCAGGGCTTGCGCATCGCGGCGCTGCGCCGCCGCGGCTGGCATGAGTGGGGCGTCGTCGAGGCCGGCTGGCTCAGCGACGCCGACATGCGCTATGCCCTTGAGGTCGAAGGGCTTTCGGACGAAGCAGCACCCGCGCCGCGCATCGTTCCAGATGCCGCTTTGGCGCGCCCTGCGCAGCCGGGCATGGCGCTGGGGCTGACCCACATTCCGGGGCGGCGCTGAGATGCGGGTTGCGATCATCGATTACGGCTCGGGCAATCTGCGCTCGGCCACCAAGGCCTTCGAGCGCGCCGCGCGTGAGGCCGGCATCGCGGCCGAGATCGACCTGACTGCCGATGCCGACCGGGTGCGCACCGCGGACCGCATCGTCCTGCCCGGCGTCGGCGCTTACGCCGATTGCGCGGCCGGCCTGCGTGCCGTGGAAGGCATGTGGGAGGCGGTCGAGGAGGTCGCCATCGCCAAGGGCCGGCCTTTCCTGGGAATTTGCGTCGGCATGCAGCTGATGTCCGACCGCGGCCTCGAAAAGACCGTCAGCAACGGGTTCGGCTGGATATCGGGCGACGTCAAGGAGATCACGCCTTCCGATCCGGCGCTGAAGATCCCGCAGATCGGCTGGAACACGATCGAATTGAGGCATAAGCACCCATTGTTCTCCGGCATTCCGACCGGCGAGACGGGACTGCATGCCTATTTCGTCCACTCCTACCATCTCGACGCAAGAAAGCCGGACGAGGTCCTTGCGGTCGCCGACTATGGGGGTCCGGTGACGGCCACGGTCGCCCGTGACAATCTCGCCGGCACGCAGTTCCATCCTGAGAAGAGCCAGGCGCTGGGCCTGGCGCTGATCACCAATTTCCTGCGCTGGAGGCCCTGAACCATGAGCAAGAAGGGCTACTGGCTGGTGATGCTGACGGTGACAGACCCGGAAGGGTATCAGCGCTACCGCGACACCATCGGCGACGCGGTTTCGTCTTTCGGAGGCCGCTATCTCGTGCGGGGCGGACAAGTGACCAATCCCGAAGGGTCGGAATTTGACAGGCAGGTGGTGGTCGAGTTCGACTCTTATGAAACCGCGCTCAGCTGCTATCGATCCCCAGCCTACCAGACAGCGTTGCAGAACAGGCTGGCGGCTTCGAGCGGACATTTCGCGATCGTCGAGGGTGCCTGAGTGATCCTGTTTCCAGCCATCGACCTCAAGGACGGCCAATGCGTGCGGCTGAAGCACGGCGATATGGCGACCGCGACGATCTACAATGATGACCCCGCCGCGCAGGCAAAAGCGTTTGAAGAGCAGGGCTTCGAGTGGCTGCATGTCGTCGACTTGAACGGCGCCTTCCGGGGCCAGAGCGTCAACAGCGCCGCGGTCGGAGCCATCCTGAAGGCGACCAAGAGCCCGGTGCAGCTCGGCGGCGGCATTCGCACGCTGGAGCAGATCGAGGACTGGCTCGACCGTGGACTGGCCCGCGTCATCCTCGGCACGGTGGCGGTGCGCGATCCCGATCTGGTCAGGCAGGCCTGCAAGGCGTTTCCGGGCAAGGTCGCGGTCGGCATCGACGCCAAGGGCGGCAAGGTAGCGGTCGAAGGCTGGGCGAAAGCCTCGAGCCTCGGCGTTATCGAACTGGCGAGGAAATTCGAAGGCGCCGGCGTCGCTGCCATCATCTACACCGACATCGACCGCGACGGCGTGCTGACCGGCATCAACTGGGACGCCACCATCGACCTCGCCGACGCGGTGTCGATCCCGGTCATCGCCTCGGGCGGGCTGGCTTCGATCGCCGACATCGTGCGCATGACCATGCCCGACGCGCAAAAACTCGAAGGCGCGATCTCGGGCCGCGCCCTCTATGACGGCCGCATCGATCCCGCGGAGGCGCTGGCGATCCTGCGCGGCCGGCCGGCGATGGAGCCGCGGTCATGAAAGTTTCGCTCATCCTGGCCTCCTATGACAGCGGCCACTATCATGGCGGCATGGGCCAGGGGCCCGACGCGCTGATATCGGGCGGGCTCGTCGATGCCCTGACCCTTGCCGGCCATGACGTCATGGTCGAGGATATCGGCAGGGTCGGCGACGGCCAGGAGCGCGAGATCGCCACGGGTTTTGCCGTCTGCAACGCCGTCTCGGGCGAGGTCCGCATGGCCCGCGACAGGGGGCGGTTTCCCATCGTGCTGGCCGGAAACTGCCTGACATCGGCCGGCGCCGTCGCCGGCGAAGGCGCCGACGCCATCATCTGGGCCGACCAGCACGGTGACCTCAACACGCCCGAGACGTCCGTCTACGGCTTTCTCGACGGCATGGCGCTGTCGACGGTGCTCGGCCTGTGCTGGCGTCCGATGGCGGCGGCCATTCCCGGCTTCAGGCCGATCGATCCCGCGCGCTGCGTGCTCCTCAACGCCCGTGATCTCGATCCGGCGGAGGAAAAACTACTCGAAACATTGCCCGTCATCCGGATGGAATGTCCCGGCGTGGCGCAAGCGACGGAAAAACTGAAGGCCGCCGGCGCCAACAGCGTGCACATGCATCTCGATCTCGACGTGCATGATCCCAAGGCGCTGCAGGCCAATCGCTACGTCACATCAGGCGGGCCGAACCCGGAGCAACTGCGCGACGCGGCCTGCGCCATGGCGCTTGCGGTGCCGGTCGTCGGCATTACCGTTTCCGCTTACGATCCAGCCTTCGATGCCCAGGCCGATGTGCCGCCGCTGGTCGGGCAGCTGCTCAACGATCTGCTTGCCACGATAGAGGGCCGCTGATGCTGAAAGCCCGCGTCATCCCTTGCCTCGACGTCAAGGACGGCCGTGTCGTCAAGGGCGTCAATTTCGTCGACCTCATCGACGCCGGCGATCCGGTGGAGGCAGCCAAGGCCTATGATGCCGCCGGCGCCGACGAGCTTTGCTTTCTCGACATCACCGCTTCGTCGGACAATCGCGAGACCATCTTCGACGTCATCGCCCGCACCGCGGAACAATGCTTCATGCCGCTGACCGTCGGCGGCGGTGTGCGCCAGGTGGCCGACATCCGAAAATTGCTGTTGGCCGGGGCCGACAAGGTGTCGATCAACACGGCGGCGGTGAAGAACCCTGATTTCGTCGCCGAAGCCGCCGACAAGTTCGGCAACCAATGCATCGTCGTCGCCATCGACGCCAAGAAAGTCTCCGGTCCCGGCGAGGCCGACCGCTGGGAGATCTTCACCCATGGCGGGCGGGAGAAGACCGGCATCGACGCCGTGGAATTCGCGCGGAAAATGGTCCATCGTGGTGCCGGCGAGATCCTGTTGACCTCGATGGACCGCGACGGCACCAAGGCCGGCTACGACATCGCGCTGACCCGCGCGGTGTCGGACGCGGTGCGCGCGCCGGTCATCGCATCGGGTGGCGTCGGCACGCTCGACCACATGGTCGAAGGCATTCGCGACGGCCATGCGGGGGCTGTGCTGGCGGCCTCCATCTTCCATTTCGGCACCTACACCATCGCCGAAGCCAAGGCGCATATGGCCGAGGCCGGCCTGCCGATGCGGCTGGACTCGCTGGGCAACAGGTCCTAGAGCATGCTCCCGAAGCCGACTTCGGGAAAAATCCGGCTTAAACAAGAAGATAGACCGACATGGCCGAGTTTTCGCTTTCCGACCTGGAAAAAATCGTCAGCCACCGCGCCCATTCCGGCGATCCGGATTCATGGACGGCCAAGCTTTACGCCCAGGGCATCGACAAGGCGGCGCAGAAGCTCGGCGAGGAGGCGGTCGAGACCGTGATCGCCGCCGTGAAGGGCGACAAACAGGGTCTCGTTTCCGAAAGTGCCGATCTTATATATCATTGGCTTGTCGTTCTCGGCATCTCGGGTGTTCCGTTGAACGACGTGCTCAAGGAGCTCGAAGCCCGTACCGGGCGTTCGGGCATCGCCGAGAAGGCGTCGCGGCCCAAGGGCTGATCGGGAGGAAGGGCAGGTATCTCGATGGATCAGCTCGCGCCAACCGAGAAATATTCTCCGTTTCGCTTCTTCTCGGCCGAGCAATGGTCGCGGTTCCGCGCCGATACACCGCTGACGCTGAGTGAGGACGAGTTCCGCCGCCTGCGTTCGCTCAACGACCCGGTCGACCTCGAAGAGGTCAAGCGCATCTATCTGTCCTTGTCGCGGCTTTTGTCCGCACATGTCGAGGCGAGCCAGCTTCTGTTCCGGCAGCGCCAGGCCTTCTTCAACGCCGTCGACGTGGCCAAGACGCCGTTCATCATCGGCATTGCCGGTTCTGTCGCGGTCGGCAAATCGACCACGGCGCGCGTGCTGAAGGAACTTCTGGCGCGATGGCCGTCGAGCCCCAAGGTCGACCTCATCACCACGGACGGCTTTCTGCTGCCCAACGAGGTGCTGCGCCGCGAAAACCTGATGGAGCGCAAGGGTTTCCCCGACAGCTACGATGTCGGCGCGCTGCTGCGTTTCCTCTCGGGCATCAAGTCGGCGTTGCCCGATGTCCGCGCGCCGGTCTATTCACACCTTACCTACGACGTCATCCCCGGCGAGTTCGTCACCATCGACAGGCCCGACATCCTGATCTTCGAAGGCATCAACGTGCTGCAGCCGGGCAAGCTGCCACAGGACGGCAAGATCGTGCCCTTCCTGTCGGACTTTTTCGACTTCGCCATCTACATCGACGCCGACGAGAAGCTGATCCACAATTGGTATATTTCCCGCTTCATGCGGCTGCGCGAGACCGCCTTCCGCGATCCGGACTCCTTCTTCCACCGCTATTCGCAGCTGTCGGAGGATGCGGCCAAGGCGATCGCCGAGGGCCTGTGGACCAATATCAACCTGAAGAACCTGCGCGAAAACATCTTGCCGACGCGCGCCCGCGCCGACTTGATCCTGCGCAAGGGCGCCGACCATCTGATCGAGGAAGTGGCGCTGCGCAAGTTGTAACAGATAGAACCCAGCTTGGCGGGCTCGTCCACAAGCCCGCCACGCCACTGTTCATGTGTCAGCCATTGGCGAACGGCACGGCGACATAGATCTGGGTGTCGCCACGCTCCACCAGAAGCAGCACCGATTTGCGTCCGGATTTGCCGGCTTGAGCAATCGCTTGGGTCACCTGCTTCGCACTCTTCACCGGAGCCTGGTTGACGGCGACGATGACATCGCCCGGCTGGATGCCAGCAGTCGCGGCCGGCTTGTCGGGATTGACGCTCGCAACCACCGCACCGTGCTCGTTCTCGGGGAGGTTCATCTGCTGGCGGATGTCCGGCGTGATATCCATCAAGCCTAGGCCAACGGCCGGCACGCGGGAACCCTGCTCGGTGCCCGGCGCGCTGGAGTCATCCGTCGAGGCCGTTTTCGCGTCGTCGCTGTTGCGCCCGACCTCCACCGAGATCTGCATGGCCTTGCCCTTGCGCCAGACATCCAGTCTCTCCTTGGCACCCGGCGCAACGTCGGCGACGGCACGTGACAGGTCCTTGGGATCCTTGACGTCCTGTCCGGCGAAGCCGGTGATGACGTCACCGGTCTCGACGCCGGCCTTGGCCGCGGGCGAGCCGTCATTGACCTGCGAGACCAAGGCTCCGCCGGGATGATCCAGTCCGATGGCGCCTGCCACATCCGGGGTGACGGGCTGGATCTCGACGCCGAGATAGCCGTATTCGATGTTGCCGCCCTTCATCAGCTTGGCGACCACCCTCTCAGCCTGGTCCGACGGAATGGCGAAACCGACACCGACGCTGCCGCCATTGGGCGAATAGATCGCCGTGTTGATGCCGACGACGCTCCCATTGACGTCCACCAGCGGGCCGCCGGAATTGCCGTGATTGATCGGCGCGTCGATCTGGATGAAATCGTCGAACGGCCCGCTATGCAGGTCGCGGCCCCGCGCCGAGACGATACCGGCCGTTACCGTGGTGCCGATGCCGAACGGATTGCCGATCGCCAGCACCTGATCACCTGTCATGAGCTTGTCGGAGTCGCCCCATTTCACGGTTGGCAGCGACTTGCCGGCGTTGATCTTCAGCACGGCGAGGTCGTTCTTGGCATCGTGACCGACCAGCTTGGCCGGGAGCTCCGTGCCGTCGTCGAGCGTGACCTTTATCGAGGAAGCGCCGTCGACGACATGGTTGTTGGTGACGATGGTGCCGTCGGCACCGACGATGAAGCCCGAACCGAGCGCTTCGGCTCGCGGCGACCGCTGTTGCGGAGGCGTCTTGGGAGCGGGCATGCCCTGATCGCCGAAGTATTGGCGGAAGTAGTCATCGAAGGGCGAGGTGCCATCGAAGGGCGACGCTTCGTTCATTACCTCGGGCTGTCCCTTCATGACCGTGGTCACGGTCACGACGGCCGGCTTGGTTGTGGCCACGATCGGCGCCAACGAACCGCTCGGGGCCGTGGTCCCGGCAACGGGGGTCTGCGTCGTTGCAACCGTGTTGCCCGTGCCGACGCCGTTCGCGCTGTCGGCGAATGAGACGACAAAGGGAGAAACCAGCAGCGCGGCGCCCAGCAGGGCGGCGACGCGATGCCTACCAAGAATGCTCAGGTTTGACATGGTCGTTCTGTCCGGGCGAGGGGTTGATCCGCGCCGCGGGTCTTCCTGGGAGAAGTGCCCATCAGCGTGTCGACGGCCTGGGTTGCCTGCCTCGCCACGCATGGCGGCCGGCCGGATCGACCACAACTATCTAGGGCGCCGATCTGCGCGATTTAGGGTTTTAGCCCAACCTTACGAAGATTTAATTCAGAGTGCGCTTACGGACCGCAGATAGGCCGACGCGATTTCGCGCATGCGTGCGCCGTCGAAGCTCGGGCCGTGGCCGCCAAGGCCGATGCGGATCGGCAGGTCGAGCAGCCGGCGCATGGTGTTGCCATAGGCCTCCCGGTCGGAATCCGGCAAGTCGTCGATCAGCGTGTCGTCATAGATAGCGTCGCCGCTGAACAACAGACCGTCGGCCTCATCGAACAGCGCGATCGAATCCGGCGAATGTCCGGGGAGATGCAGCACCCGAAATTGCCGGTCGCCGAGATCGACCACGTCGCCTTCGTCGAGCATGCGCGTCAACGGCGCCGGCGCTATCGCATAGTCGGCCGACTTCCAGCCAGGCGCCGGCAATTTCGAAACGGCGCCCTCTAGATCGTGGAACATGTAAGCGTAAGTCGCGGCCTCATCCATGCTCTCGAATTGCGCCGCGCTCATCCTTGGCCCAGCCCGCAGCGGAAATTCGTGCAGCGAGCCGACATGGTCGAGGTGGATATGGGTGGCGACGACCAGAAGCGGCTTGCCTTCAGGCGTCCTTATCTCCGGCGCAAGCGGACAGATGCCCATCCCGGTGTCGACCAGAAGGTCGGCGTCGCGGCCGGTGAAATGCCAGATATTGGCGCGCACATAGTCGTGCACGAACGGTTCGGTCAGCATCGTCGTCCTGTCGTCGACGATGCGCCTGGAGAACCAGTTATCCATCAGCTGTGAGCCGGGCATCAAGTGTGAGCCGGGCATCAGCGAACCCGGCATCAGACGAACGGCTTTCCGACCTTGTATTTTTCCGGCACCAGCCGCTTGAGATAGGCCATGCCGGCCTCGGACAGTTGGTTGGCGTCGGGCTTCATGAAATCCTCGGGCATGTGGCGGGTCTTGCCGGCGACGTTCTTCAGCGGCACCTTCTTCAGCACTATCTTGCTGCCATCATATTGCAGCGCCACCGAGCCGCCACCCTGTTCGGCCACAGTGACGGCGAAGGCGCCGGCATCGAAGGCCTCCTGCGCATCGACCGCGCTGATGGAGCCGACGTAGCCGCGCGGCATGTAGCCGAGTGCATCGACGCGGGCACGCTTGCCCGGCAGCCCCTCGGCCAATGCCCGTTCGAGCGCCGCCGGCAGGTCGCTGCCCGAGAGTTTGACGTTGCCGTGCTGATCGCGCTCGAGCTTGTCCGCCGGCACCAGGCTTTCGACCAGCGCCTTGCCGTCGGCGGTGCTGACGCCTTCCGACACGGCGACGATGCAGCGCTTGTGGCGGTCGAGCGTGGCGCGCACGTCGTCGATGAAACCGGCGGCGGAGAACGGCCGCTCCGGGACGTAGACCAGATGCGGGCCGCTGTCGGGATCGAGCTGCCAGGCCGCCGACGCCGCGGTCAGGAAGCCGGCATGGCGGCCCATGACGATGCCGACATAGATGCCGGGAAGCGCGCGGAAATCGAGATCGACGGACAGGAAGGCGCCAGCGACGAATTCGGCCGCGGACATGAAGCCGGGCGTATGGTCGTTTTCCTCGAGATCATTGTCGATGGTCTTCGGCGCATGGACGAAAGCGATCTTGCCGCCGGCGGCATCGGTCAGGATCTGCTGCGTGCCCGAGGTGTCGTTGCCGCCGATATAGATGAAGGCGTCGGCGCCCGCCTTCCGCAGGCCCTTCAGGATGACCTCGCAATAGGCGGCATCCGGCTTGTCGCGCGTCGACCCGAGGGCGGCGCTCGGCGTTCCGGCGATCAGCCGCAGCCGGTCCTCCGAGATGGCGGAGAGGTCGACATAGTTCCCGTCACGGATGCCGCGCACGCCGTGCAGGGAGCCCAGCACCTTGGCGCCGGGATGGCGCCCGCGGATCTCCAGCGCGGCGCCCACGACCGTCTGGTTGATGACGGCGGTCGGGCCGCCGCCCTGCGCGATGACGAAAGTTCCGGCCATGCTTGATGTCTCCCTAGAGCATGACGCCGAAAGAGACGGATTCGGATTTCAGGTCGAACGGACCTGAAACCATCCGGCTCTAGGCGATGGTTTTCAGGTCACCTTGGCCTGTCTTGCCGCGTCGCGCAACGGGAGAAACGGAGGGCTGGACGATCACATGACGACGACCGGGTTTTTCTTCGAGACCCTGCTGTAGAGGTCGATGATGTCCTGGTTGATCAGGCGCACGCAGCCCGACGACATNTTTCAGGTCGAACGGACCTGAAACCATCCGGCTCTAGGCGATGGTTTTCAGGTCACCTTGGCCTGTCTTGCCGCATCGCGCAACGGGAGAAACGGAGGGCTGGACGATCACATGACGACGACGGGGTTTTTCTTCGAGACCCTGCTGTAGAGGTCGATGATGTCCTGGTTGATCAGGCGCACGCAGCCCGACGACATCGCCTGGCCGATGCTCCACCATTCCGGAGAGCCATGGATGCGGTAGCCGGTATCCTTGCCGTCCTGGTAGATGTAGAGCGCACGCGCCCCGAGCGGATTGGTCAGGCCGCCGGGCTGGCCGCCCTGCCACTTCACCAGTTCCGGCTTGCGCTGGATCATTTCGGGCGGCGGCGTCCAGGTCGGCCACTCCCTGCCGTACTGGATGTTGGCGCGGCCGGACCAGCGGAACCCATCCTTGCCGATGCCGACGCCGTAGCGGATGGCGTCGCCACCCGGCTGGACAAGATAGAGCATGCGTTCCTTGAGATGCACGACGATGGTGCCGGGCGCCTCGCCGGTCGTATCGACGACGATCTGGCGGCGAAACTCCGGCTTGACCTTGAGATAGGGCACCTCGGGCACGTTGAAGCCGTTATCCGTCAAGGAGGCATACATGACATCGGGGCTGGTGATGTTCTTGTCGACGCTGATCGAGGGCCGGATCGGCCGCACCGAACCGGTGACCGTATCGTCGAGCTGGAGCGCCGGCAGATCGCCACCACCCGAGGTCGAGCAGCCGGCAACGCCGAGCAATGCCAAAGCGCCCGCCCCGGACAGGACGGCGCGGCGGGAGAGAAGAAGATCGGCTTCGACTGCGTCGCCGTTGCGTGGCGGCGTCGGACCTTGTGGCAACTCACGCATATACCCAAACCCTAGGCTGTCGGCGGGAAGCACGGTCCGGCCGGATAGCGGGCATTTTCATCATTCATGGTTGATAAAGCGTGAATGCCTTGCGCTGCTTGCGTTTGCGCCTTGCCGAGGCGCCGCTCCGCCCTCCCGCGCGGCCGCCATTAAACATGTGCAGGACGTTGAAAACCGCCATCAAGCTTTTTGGCGCCGCCATTGTCGCGGCCGCCACGGTTCTCGGGCCAATGTCAGCCTGGCCGATATCGTGAGCATGCTGGGCGGCGCGAACTGATGCCTAGCTGCCGCTGGCGCAATTGACGTCGCAGTCCCGTAAGGGTCGTGCGGGTTGTCCGGCCGCAATACGGGAAAACAAGGATTCGACCCTTTACATTCTTCGGGAGCCAAGGATTTATCCTCTTCCTTGAGCTCAAAGGAGACGAGCATGTCCTTCGAAAACTGGGCCGCCTTCGCTGCCGCGTCCACCATCCTCCTCATCATCCCGGGCCCGACAATCCTTCTGGTCGTCTCCTATGCGCTGGGCCAGGGCTGGCGCACCGCTTTGCCGATGGCAGTCGGCGTGGCGCTCGGCGACTTCACCGCCATGACCTTGTCGATGCTGGGCATCGGCGCGCTGCTTGCGGCTTCGGCTGTTGTTTTCACCATCCTGAAACTGATCGGCGCCGGCTATCTGATTTATCTCGGGGTGAAACTGTTCCGCGCCGGCGGTACGCTGAAGGCCGAACCACGCACCGACGCGGTGTCGTCGGCCAAGATGATGACACATGCCTGGCTGGTCACGGCGCTCAACCCGAAGAGCATCACCTTCTTCGTCGCCTTCCTGCCGCAATTTCTCGACCGGCATGCCGATTTCTGGATGCAGATGTTGATTTTCGAGACGACTTTCCTGGCGCTCGCTTTCGCCAACGCCTTCGGTTACGCGCTGATCGCGGCACGCGCCCGCGACGTGGTGCGCAATCCCAAGGCGATCCGCATCTTCAATCGCACCGGCGGCACGCTCCTGGTCGGCGCCGGCATCGCCACGGTGGCGATGCGTTCCGGCAATTGATGTCCTGACGCAGGTGAGGCCGGAGGGCCTCATCGTTTAACGCTGAAGCCCAGATTGCCCGCGAGGATGCGGCGTTCGTCGCCGCCGAGGTTGGTGGTGTAGTCGCCGGTGGCGAAGATGCTGACCTTGTCCGTCACCTTGCCGACGATAGCGCCGCCGAACTCGAATGAGCTCGACCTGGAGCCGCGGCGCGACTCGTGAAATGGCGTAGCTTTGGCCTATGCTTTAAGATGACGCTGGACCGAGGGCATCATGTCCATCGGGCCTCGACCAGGGAACTCTCGCATGGCCATCAGGGACGCATTTGGCCTGGCATTTTCGGGCGCGACGGAAGCGGGATTCGCGCCCTACGGCCAGGCCGTGCGCGAATTGCAGTGCTTCATTGGCGATCCCGTGAAATCCGTCGATCGCGCCATCGCGCAGGACCCCGGGTTTGTCATGGCGCATGTCTTCAAGGGCTACCTCTTCGGGCTTGCCACCGAACCGGAGGCGACGGCCGTGGCCAGGACCTGCCACGAGGCAGCGCTGCCGCTTGCAACGACAACGCGCGAGCGGGCGCATGTCTCTGCCCTCGGCAACCTCGCCAACGGACACTGGCATCAGGCCTCCGGCATTCTGCGGGACATAGCGATCGATTTCCCGCTCGACGCCGTGGCGCTCCAGGTCGGACACCAGGTCGATTTCTTCACCGGCAACGCCCGCATGCTGCGCGACCGCATCGCCCGCGCCCTGCCGTCATGGCAGGCGGACATGCCGGGTTACCACGCGATCCTCGGCATGCAGGCCTTCGGGCTCGAAGAGATGGCTGAGTATTCGCAGGCCGAAAGGCTCGGCCGTACGGCGGTCGAAATCGAACCGCGCGATGGGTGGGCGCAACATGCGGTCGCGCATGTGATGGAGATGCAAAGCCGGCAAAGGGACGGCATCGCCTGGATGCGCACCGACCCCGAAGCCTGGACCAAGGAAAGCTTCCTTCAGGTCCACAATTGGTGGCACCTGGCGCTGTTCCACTACGATCTCGGCGAGACCGGCGAGGTGCTGGCGCTCTATGACGGGCCGATCTACGGCGCCAGATCGACGCTGGCGCTCAACATGGTCGATGCATCGGCGATCCTGTGGCGGCTTCATCTCGGCGGCGTCGATGTCGGCGACCGCTGGACGGCGCTGGCCGCCAATTGGGTGCCCAAGGCCAGTGGCTCCAACTATGCCTTCAACGACGCCCATGCGATGATGGCCTTTGTCGGCGCCGGGCTCGATGCTCCGGCCCGGACATTGCTCGAAGCACAGCGCGAGGCGATGCTGGGCGGTGACGACAATGCCGCTTTCACGCGGGATGTCGGTCATCCCCTGACGCTTGCGATCAAGTCGTTCGGTGAGGGCAACTACGCCGAAACCATCCGACTGATCCGGCCGATCCGGGCCATCGCCCATCGCTTTGGCGGCAGCCACGCGCAGCGCGACGTCATCGATCTGACGCTGATAGAGGCCGCCCTGCGCGTCGGCGACGGTGCGCTGGCCAGGGCGCTGACGACGGAGCGTTCGACTGCACGCCCGGACAGCCCGCTGTCGGCGCTGTTTTTGCGACGCGCCGCCGATTTGTCAGAGAATTGACCCGGAGCGGATCTTGCCTTAAAAACTGGCTCAACATATTTTTCGGGTTCCGAAAAAAATAAGAACGTGGGAGGAAACCATGTATCTCGGCCTCGACCTGGGCACATCGGGCGTCAAGGCGCTGCTGATCGATGCCGGACAGGGCGTCATCGGCTCCGGCCATGGCACGCTTGATGTTTCTCGCCCTCATCCCGGCTGGTCCGAACAGGATCCCATGCACTGGATACGCGCCTGCGAAGACGCGATCGCCGAACTGAAGGCGGCACATCCCGGGCAGTTCGCGGCAATCAAGGGCATCGGCCTGTCAGGCCAGATGCATGGCGCGACCTTGCTCGATGCGGCCGATCAGGTGTTGCGCCCCTGCATTCTGTGGAACGATACGCGCAGCCATGTCGAGGCGGCGGCACTGGACGCCGATCCACGCTTCCGCGCGCTCACCGGCAACATCGTCTTTCCCGGCTTCACCGCGCCCAAGCTCGCCTGGGTGAAGAGCAACGAGCCCGCTGTCTTCGCCAAAGTGGCAAAGGTGCTTTTGCCCAAGGATTTCCTGCGGCTCTGGTTGACCGGCGAGCACATTTCGGAAATGTCGGATTCGGCCGGCACATCCTGGCTCGATGTCGGCAAGCGCCGCTGGTCGGCGGAGCTGCTCGCCGCGACATCGCTTCACGAGAATCATATGCCAGCGCTGGTCGAAGGCACCGCGAAGGCTGGTGCCCTGCGCGCCGAACTCGCGTCGCGGTGGGGCATCGCGGCCGGCACTCCGGTGGCTGGCGGCGCCGGCGACAATGCGGCGTCCGCCTGCGGCATGGGCACGGTGGGGGCCGGCCACGCGTTTGTCTCGCTCGGCACATCGGGCGTGCTGTTTGCCGCCAACGCCGCCTATCTGCCCAACCCGGCCAGCGCGGTGCACACCTTCTGCCATGCGCTGCCCAACACTTGGCATCAGATGGGCGTCATCCTGTCGGCGACCGATTCGCTCAACTGGCTGTCGGAGATCACGGGCAAGGGCGCGGGCGAACTGACATCCGAACTCGGCGAGACGCTGAAGGCGCCGACCGGCGTATCCTTCCTGCCCTATCTCTCGGGCGAGCGGACGCCACACAATGATTCCGCCATTCGCGGTTCGTTCACCGGCCTGGCGCATGAATCGGGCCGCGCCGTGCTGACACAGGCCGTGCTCGAAGGCGTCGCCTTTGCCTTCCGCGACAGCCTGGAAGCATTGAAAACCGCCGGCACGACCTTGACGCGCGTGACCGCGATCGGCGGCGGCTCGCGCTCGCGCTATTGGCTGAAGGCGATCGCAACCGCGCTGCAATTGCCCGTCGATATCCCCGCCGACGGCGATTTCGGCGCTGCCTTCGGTGCCGCCAGGCTGGGCCTGATCGCGGCGACCGGCGCCGATCCGCTGGCCGTGTGCTCCGCGCCGAGGACAGATGCCACGATCGAGCCGGATGCAGCTCTTGGCGGCGCCTTCGCCGATGCCTATCACCGCTACCGCGCGCTCTATCCGGCGATCAAGGCCGTAACCGCGTGAGTTGGCGCTTGTCCCATTACTTTCGTGCGGGCGTTGGCCCTGCCCCTCACCTGCCTGCCGGCATCCTCTCCCGGTGTAGAGACGGGGACAGGGGCGCTGTCATTGCTGGTTTCGGCAATCACCAACGTCGCAGGAAAGGCGTCGAGATTGCCGCCGGCCCACTTCTCCCCGTCAGTACACGGGGAGAAGTGCCCGGCAGGGCGATGAGGGGCGGCGCCGACTTCGCCAATTGGTCCCCTCTACAGATTAGGCAAGCAACTGCCGTAAGAGTCGGAGCCACTCAACTTGCCGTCAAAACGTCACTGCGCCGGAACCTTGTCCAAAAACCCGGTGACGCTCTTCAGGCGACCGTTCTCGATGACGCCGATATCCGTGCCTTCGATGACGGAAGGGACACCTTCCGGGCCAAGATTCCACGAAAAGCGGATCCTGTCGGCAAAGCCGTCCGGCGTGCCCTTCAGCGAGAAGCGAAAGCCGGCAAAGCGCTGCTGGACACCGTCGATCAGCGCCGCGACGCCTTCATGGCCGTCGCCCTGCATGAGCGGATCGCGATAGCTGACGTCCTCGGTGAAAGCAGCCTTGAGCAAGGCCGCCCGGCGGCCGGCATCGCTTTCGTTCCAGGCGGTGATGTAGTTCAGGGCGATCGTGTTGAGGTCGGTCATGGTCTGTCTCCTTGGTTTGACGGTTTTGACAGGACCGTTTTCGACCAGCGCCGGCGTGAAACCAATTACGCCTGAGGTAATCGGGCAAACTTATCTTGGAGAGGAAGAGAACCATGAGCAGCGGCTTTTTCGGCGACATCCAGACAATCAAATATGAAGGACCGGATTCGACCAATCCGCTGGCCTACCGTTTCTACAATCCCGACGAAGAGGTGGCCGGCAAGCGGCTGGAGGACCATCTGCGCTTTGCCGTCGCCTACTGGCATTCCTTCGCCTGGCCGGGCGGCGACCCGTTCGGCGGCCAGACCTTCGACCGTCCCTGGTTTCCCAAGGCCGGCGGCGTCGACACGATGGAATTGGCGAAGCTGAAGGCGGATGTCGCCTTCGAAATGTTCTCGCTACTCGGCGCTCCCTATTTCTGCTTCCACGACGCCGATGTGCGGCCAGAGGGCAAGGATTTCTCCGAAAGTGCGGCCCGCCTGGATGAGATCGCCGATTATTTCGCCGGCAAGATGAAGCAGACCGGCGTCAAGCTTTTGTGGGGCACGGCGAACCTGTTCTCAAACCGCCGCTTCATGTCGGGCGCGGCGACCAATCCCGATCCGGATGTGTTCGCCTATGCGGCGGCGACGGTGAAGAGCTGCATCGACGTCACCAAGCGGCTGAAGGGCGAGAACTACGTGTTGTGGGGCGGGCGCGAGGGCTATGAGACGCTGCTCAACACCGACCTTGCCCGCGAGCAGGAACAGGCCGGCCGTTTCCTGAATCTCGTCGTCGACTACAAGCACAAGATCGGCTTCAAGGGCACGATCCTGATCGAGCCGAAGCCGCAGGAGCCGACAAAACACCAGTATGACTACGACGTCGCGACCGTCTACGGCTTCCTCAAGCGTTTCGGCCTGGAGAAGGAGGTCAAACTCAACATCGAGCAGGGCCACGCCATCCTGGCCGGCCACTCCTTCGAGCACGAGCTGGCGCTGGCCAACGCGCTCGGCGTCTTCGGCTCGATCGACATGAACCGCAACGATTATCAGTCCGGCTGGGACACCGACCAGTTCCCCAACAACGTGCCGGAAATGGCGCTGGCGTATTACCAGGTGCTCCAGGCCGGCGGTTTCAAGACCGGCGGCACCAATTTCGACGCCAAGCTGCGCCGCCAGTCGCTCGACCCGCAGGACCTGCTGATCGGCCACATCGGCGGCATGGATTCCTGCGCGCGCGGCCTCAAGGCGGCAGCGAAGATGATGGAGGACAAGGCGCTGTCGGGTCCGCTCGCCGAGCGCTATGCCGGCTGGAACAGCGCCGAGGCCAAGGCGATGCTGTCGGGCAAGCGGACGCTGGAACAGATCGCCGAGCGCGTGGTGAAGAAGAAGATCGAGCCGCAGCCGCGCTCCGGCCGCCAGGAACTGCTCGAAAACATCGTCAACCGCTACGTCTGACGCTGCCTGACCGTCGGCAATTCAAGCCGGCGCCCTATGCGATTTCGAAAGCTTGGCGCTCGGAAACCTTTTTCGCGCCAAGCTGAAATCGACGACAAGGTTTTGCCCCTTGCCGCCTCTCAATGACCTCGCTCTTGCCTTCAAACTGCCGTCACGAATCTCGTATAGGTATGGCTCGTAGCGGGCGAGGAAGAAGGAGGCGAACCGATATGCAGAACGAACGTGAAATCGACGCCCTGCTCTCACCTGGCGAGGCCGGATCGATCATCGACCGGCTGATGGCAATGCCGCATCCCAGGGATGGCGCGCGCCGGTCCAACGAATGGGATCGTGCTGTCGCCAGCCGTTTCGAGACCCATCTGGCTAGACAGATGCGCTCACAGATCGATGGCGGGAGCGACCAGCAAATCGCCGTCTGAGCCAGCTGGATTCAACCTCGGCGAAGCCTGACAGGGGCTTCGCCAAAAGCTCTCGAAAAGGCTCTCGAAAAGGCTGCCGCAGACGAGAACCCCGTCCGCCCGGCGATATCCGCCATGGCGATCCGCGTGTCGACCACGAGCCGGCGCGCGGCACCCAGGCGCAACCTGAGATAGTAGGCGCCCGGCGTCTCGCCGATCGACTTGCGAAAGATGCTTTCCAGGGTCCGCGCCGTCACTCCGGCGCGCCTGGCCACAGCGTCGATGGTCAGTGGCTGGTCGACATGCGCTTCCATCAAGCGGATCGCGTGGGCCAGGCGCGGATCGTAGCCGTCGAGCCGGCCGAGCGAGACCAGCGGCTGGGCATCGGTCGCGGCACGCGCCTGGTCGTAGATGAAGACGCTGGCGACATCGAGCGCCACCGCCATGCCGAGCCGCGTGCGAATCAAGTGCAGCATCAGGTCGAAGGTCGGCGAGGCGCCGCCCGAGGTGAACACCGGCCCATCGATGACATAGCGGTCCGGCCGGACATCGACGCCGGGAAAAGCGGACGAAAAATCCTCCATGTCTTCCCAATGGGTGGTTGCGCTGCGGCCCTCCAGCAGGCCGGCGCGCGCTACCAGCCAGGTGCCGGCCTCGACACCGCCGCACGCGCGGGCCGCACGCGCTGCCCTACGCAAACCTGAAAGCAGAGCCGACGTCGCGTAATTCTGGGTGCCGAAACCGGCGACGACGACGAGAACGTCGGTTGTCTCATTGGCGTCGAAACGGCCGCTGACGGCCACCGGCAGGCCGCAGGTGGTGACCGGCGCCTCGCCTGTCACCGAGACCAGCTTGAAATCGAACAGGGTCTCGCCGGAAATGCGATTGGCGGCGCGCAGCGGGTCGACGGCGGAGGCGACGCACATGATCGAGGAGCCGGAAAACACCAGGAACGTTACCTTGAGGGTCTCACGTTCGGCGTGAAAGACGGACTTTTCGCTTTTGATCATGTCACCTTCGTAAAACGCAAAGCAGCCTTGATCAAGTCGAGCGATGGTAGGGGCTGTTTCGAATGGGAGGAGAGTTTCGATGCCGCTCGCGATGAACCGTGAGGTCTTCATTACCTGTGCCGTGACCGGGTCCGGTGGCTCGCAGGATCGCTCACCGCACGTACCGCGCTCGCCCAAGCAGATCGCCGATTCGGCCATCGACGCGGCCAAGGCCGGCGCTGCCATCGTCCACTGCCATGTGCGCGACCCCGAAACCGGCAAGCCCAGGCGCGACGTGCATCTTTACCGCGAAGTGACCGAGCGCATCCGCGCGGCGGACGTGGACGTCATCCTGAACCTCACCGCCGGCATGGGCGGCGACATGGTGTTCGGCTCGCCCGAGGCGCCGCTGCCGCTCAACGAAAAAGGGACCGACATGGGCGGCGCCACCAACCGCATGGAACATGTGCGCCAATGCCTGCCCGAAATCTGCACGCTCGACTGCGGCACCATGAATTTCGCCGAGGCCGACTATGTCATGACCAACACGCCCGGCATGCTGCGCGCCATGGGCGGCATGATGACGGCGCTCGGCGTCAAGCCCGAGATCGAGGCCTTCGACACCGGACATCTCTGGTTCGCCAAGCAACTGGTCGAGGAAAAGGTGCTCGATCCGGACGCGCTGGTACAGCTCTGCATGGGCGTGCCGTGGGGGGCGCCGGATGATCTCAACACCTTCATGGCGATGGTCAACAACGTGCCGTCGACCTGGAACTGGTCGGCTTTCGCCATCGGCCGCAACCAGATGGCCTACGCTGCCGCCGCCGTGCTCGCCGGCGGCAATGTCCGCGTCGGCCTCGAGGACAATCTGTGGCTCGACAAGGGGGTGCTGGCGACCAATGCGCAATTGGTCGAGCGTGCCGCCTCGATCGTCACCAATCTCGGCGCCCGGATCCTGGGGCCGGAAGAAGTGCGCAAGAAGCTCAATCTGACCAAGCGAGCGCCGATCGCGGCGTGAGCATGATCCCGAAAAGTGGGAACCGGTTTTCGGATAATATCATGCTCAAACAACAAGAAGACTAATTCGCAGGAGGGTCGATATGGCTACCGTAAAATTCACCGCCATGAAGGATGGCGACAGGCAAGACTACGAGTTCCTGACCGCCCACGAGATCGACTACGCGGCCAGGACCGGCGAGCGGCTGCTCGACGCGCTGGTGCAGCTCGACGAAGGCCTGTCGGGCTACAAGATCACCCGGCTCGGCCATTCGCTGCAGGCGGCGACGCGGGCCTGGCGTGACGGCGCCGACATCGACTGGATCGCCTGCGCCGTGCTGCACGATATCGGCGACATCTACGCGCCCTACAATCATGACGAATATGCCGCTTCGATCCTGAAACCTTTCGTGCGCGAGCAATGCACCTGGGTGGTGGAGAAGCATGGCGACTTCCAGCGCCTCTATTACGCCCACCATCTCGGCGGCAATCGCCATGCGCGCGACCGCTTCGCCGGCCATGCCTATTTCGACGAGTGCGACCAATTCTGCGAACGCTGGGACCAGTCGAGCTTCGACCCTGACTATGAGACGCTGCCGATCGACTTCTTCCGGCCGTTCGTGCTCGAAGTCTTCGCCCGCAAAGCCTACGACCCATCGGTCATCCGCGCCGGCGAGCGCGTGCCTCTCACCGATCCCGAAACCGCCAGGACAAGAACCGGAGCCTCTCAATGAGCATCATCAACAAGGCGGCCGCCATTGGCGGCGGGGTCATCGGCGCCGGCTGGGTGGCGCGGCTGTTGCTTAACGGCATTGACGTGTCGATCTTCGATCCTGATCCCGAAGCTTCGCGCAAGGTCTCGGAAGTGATGAAGGGCGCGCGCCGCGCCTACAAGCAGATGATGCCGGGCGGCCTGCCGAAAGAGGGCAAGCTGATCTTCGCCAAGACGATCGCCGAAGCGGTGGCGGATGCCGACTTCATCCAGGAAAGCGTACCGGAACGGCTCGACCTCAAGCATAAGGTGCTGGCCGAGATCGACACCCACGCGCCGGCAAACGCCATCGTCGGTTCGTCGACCTCGGGGATCAAGCCGACCGACATGCAGGTGGCGATGAAGAAGCACCCGGAACGGCTGGTCGTCGGCCATCCGTTCAATCCGGTCTATCTGCTGCCGCTGGTCGAGATCGTCGGCGGCGACCAGACCTTCCCCGAAGCCATCGAAGTCGCCAAGGAGATTTATTCCTCTATCGGCATGAAGCCGGTCGTCATCCGCAAGGAGATCGAGGCTTTCGTCGGCGACCGCCTGCTCGAAGCGGCCTGGCGCGAGGCGCTGTGGCTGATCAAGGACGGCATCTGCACGGTCGAGGAACTCGACGACATCATGCGCTACGGCTTCGGCCTGCGCTGGGCGCAGATGGGCATGTTCCAGGTCTATCGTGTTGCCGGCGGCGAGGCCGGCATGCGCCACTTCATGGCGCAGTTCGGACCGTGCCTGAAATGGCCGTGGACCAAGCTGATGGACGTGCCCGAGTTCAACGACGAACTGGTCGACCTGATCGCCACCCAGTCGGACGACCAGGCGCACGGCCTTTCGATCCGCGAACTGGAAAAAATCCGCGACGACAATCTGGTCGCGATCATGGATGCGCTGTCGAAGCAAAACAAGGGCAAGGGCTGGGGCGCCGGCGCGCTGCACAAGGATTATACGAGGCAACTGGCCAAGTTGGCGGCGAAGAAGCCAGTGGCCTCAAAGGCAGCGGAAAGGGCCAGGACCGCCAAGCCGGTCAAGAAAGCCGAAAAGCCGAAGAAAAAGAAGAAGGGCTGAGACCATGGATTTCGGTCTTTCGGAAGAGCAGAAACTCATTGTCGAGACGACGCGCGCCTTCGTCGAGAATGAGCTTTATCCGCATGAACGCGAGGTCGAGCGCACCGGCGTGCTGCGCCGCGAACTGATCGAGGAGATCAAGGCCAAGGCGATCGAGGCCGGCCTCTACGCCGCCAACATGCCTGCCGATGTCGGCGGCGCGGGGCTCGATACCGTGACCTGGCTGCTCTACGAAAAGGAACTCGGCCGCGCCAATTACGCGCTGCACTGGACCTGCGTGGCGCGCCCTTCCAACATCCTGCTCGCCGGCACGCCGGAGCAGCGCGAAAAGTATCTTTTCCCCTGCATCCGCGGCGAGAAATGGGACTGCCTGGCGATGACCGAGCCGGGCGCCGGCTCCGACCTGCGCGGCATGAAGGCGACCGCCGTGCAGGACGGCGACGACTGGGTGCTGAACGGCACCAAGCATTTTATCTCCCACGCCGATCTCGCCGATTTCGCCATCGTCTTCATGGCCTCGGGCGAAGAGGATTCACCGCGCGGAAAACGCAAGAAGATCACCGCCTTCTTCGTCGACAAGGGCACCAAGGGATTCACGGTGCGCGACGGCTATCGCAATGTCTCGCATCGCGGCTACACCAACGCCATTCTCGAATTCGACGACTGCCGGTTGCCGGCATCCCAGGTTCTGGGCGAGGTGCACAAGGGGTTCGACGTCGCAAATTCCTGGCTCGGCGCCACGCGCCTGCAGGTCGGCGCCACCTGCCTAGGCCGTGCCGAGCGGGCGCTTGGCCATGCGGTCGAATATGCCGCGCAGCGCCAACAGTTCGGCCAGCAGATCGGCAAGTTCCAGGGCGTGTCGTTCAAGCTCGCCGACATGGCGACGGAACTCAAGGCCGCCGACCTGATGGTGTTCGAAGCCGGGTGGAAGTACGATCAGGGCACCGTCACCGACCAGGACATGGCCATGGCCAAGCTGAAGGCCACCGAAATGCTCGCCTTCGTTGCCGACGAGGCCATCCAAATCCATGGCGGCATGGGGCTGATGGATGACCTGCCGCTGGAGCGCATCTGGCGCGACGCCCGCGTCGAGCGCATATGGGAGGGCACGTCGGAGATTCAGCGACATATTATTTCGCGGGCGCTGCTGCGTCCTTTCGGAGCTTAAAGCATGATCCGCGAAAGCCGGAGTCCGGTTTTGTCGGGCAAACGAGATCGTTTGTCCTGAGATCATGCTCAAACGAAAAGATGACCATGCATAAACTTGAACGCCTCCTGCGCCCCAAATCGATCGCCGTGTTCGGCGGCGTGCAGGCCGCCGCGGTCGTCGCGCAATCGATCAAGATGGGTTTTGCCGGCGAGATCTGGCCGGTGCACCCGACCAAGGACGAGGTTGCCGGACGCAAGGCCTACCGCTCGGTCGCCGATCTGCCCGGCGCGCCGGACGCGGCCTTTGTCGGCGTCAACCGGCACCTGACAATCGAGGTGATCAAGGCGCTGGCTGAGCGCGGGGCCGGCGGCGCCGTCTGCTTTGCCGCCGGATTCCTCGAAACCGAGGCCTATGACGAAGATGGCGAAAGGCTGCAGGCCGAGCTGGTGGCCGCCGCCGGCCAGATGCCGATCATCGGACCGAACTGCTACGGCCTGATCAACTATGCCGATGGCGCGCTTTTGTGGCCAGACCAGCATGGCGGCATCAGGCTGGAGGAGGGCGGCAAGGGCGTCGCCATCATCACCCAGTCGTCCAACATCGCCATCAACATGACGATGCAGAAGCGCGGCCTGCCGATCGCCTTCCTGATGACCGCCGGCAACCAGGCGCAGACCGGCCTGTCCGAAATGGCGCTTGGCCTGATCGAGGACGAGCGGGTCACCGCGCTTGGCCTGCACATCGAGGCCTTCGATTCGGTAGCCGGCTTCGAGCGGTTGGCCGCCAGGGCGCGTGAGCTGAAAAAACCGATCATTGCCATGAAGGTGGGCCGCTCCGAACAGGCGCGGCAGGCGACCGTCTCGCACACCGCTTCGCTTGCCGGGTCCGATGCGGCCTCGGGCGCCTTCCTGAGGCGCCTTGGCATCGCTCGCGTCGATTCCATCCCCTCCTTCATCGAGGCGCTGAAGCTGCTTCACATCACCGGCCCATTGCCCGGCTACAAGCTCTCGTCGATGAGCTGTTCGGGCGGCGAGGCATCGGTCATGGCCGACAGCGCCGAAGGCCGGTGGGTCAACTTCCCGGTCCTGAACGACACCCATCGCGCCCATGTCAAATCGACGCTCGGGCCGCTGGTCGCGGTGGCCAATCCCCTGGACTATCACACCTTCATCTGGAACAACGAGCCGGCGATGACCGCTACCTTCACCGCCATGGTGTCGGGCGGCTTCGACCTCAACATGCTGGTGCTCGACTTCCCGCGTCCCGATCGCTGCTCGGTGACCGACTGGTGGGCGACGCTGCGCGCTTTCGAATCGGCGCTGAAGACCAACAAGGCGCACGGCGCCATCGTCTCGTCGCTGCCGGAGAACCTGCCGGAGGAATACACCGCCGAGCTGATGGCGCGCGGCATGGTGCCGCTGTTCGGCATTTCCGAGGCGATGGATGCGGCCCAGGCCGCGGCCTTCATCGGCTGGGCCTGGCGCGAACCGCAGGCGCAGCCGGTGGATACCTCCGCCTCCGGTGCTGCCGGCGGTAACCATTCCACGCCCGACGAGGCGCAAGCCAAGGCGCGGCTGATCAAGGCCGGGCTTCCGGTGCCGAAAGGCGAACGCGCCGGCAATGCGGTCGAAGCGGTGATCTCGTCCATGGCGCTCGGCTTCCCCGTCGCCCTGAAGGCCCTTGGCGTCACCCACAAGTCCGAGGTCGGCGCCGTCAGCCTGAATCTCAAGGACGCCGAATCGGTCAGCACCGCGGCGCATGATCTGTTGCCGCTCGGCACCGGGCTATATGTCGAGCGCATGGTGCGCGACGGCGTCGCCGAACTGATCGTCGGCTTCACCCGCGACCCGATGTTCGGTGCCGTGATGACGCTGGGCACTGGCGGCGTGCTGGTCGAATTGCTGCGCGACAGCGTCACGCTGATGCTGCCGGCAACGCGCGACGACATCGAGGCCGCACTGCGCGGCCTGAAACTGTTCCCGCTGCTCGAAGGCTATCGCGGCCGGCCGAAGGCCGATCTCGCGGCCGCCATCGACGCCATCGCGGGCATTGCCAGCTTCGTGCAGGAGAATGCCGGCGAGATCGAGGAACTCGACATCAATCCGCTGATCGTCTGCTCCGAGGGCAAGGGCGCCTGGATCGCCGATGCGCTGCTGGTGCTGGGAGAAAACAAGAATGTCTGACGTCATTTCGACCCGCCGCGAAGGCTCGATCCTCGAGGTCACGCTCGACCGCCCCAAGGCCAATGCCATCGACCTGAAAACCTCGCGGCTGATGGGCGAAACCTTCAAGGCGTTCCGCGACGATCCCGACCTCCGCGTCGCCATCGTCAAGACCGCCGGCGACAAGTTCTTCTGCGCCGGCTGGGACCTGAAGGCGGCCGCGAGCGGCGACGCGGTCGACGGCGATTACGGCGTCGGCGGCTTTGCCGGCCTGCAGGAATTGCGCGACCTGAACAAGCCGGTCATCGCCTGCGTCAACGGCATGGCGGTGGGCGGCGGCTTCGAGCTGGCGCTGTCCTGCGACCTCATCTATGCCTCCGACCATTCTTCCTTCGCGCTGCCTGAAATCCGCGCCGGCACGCTGGCCGACGCGGCGACGATCAAGCTGCCTAAGCGCATCCCCTATCACGTCGCGATGGACCTTTTGCTCACCGGCCGCTGGATGGATGTCGCCGAGGCGCATCGCTGGGGCCTGGTCAACGAGGTTTTGCCCAAGGAAAAGCTCGAGGACCGCGTCTGGGAGATCGCCCGGCTGCTCGCCAGCGGCCCGCCACTGGTGTTCGCAGCGATCAAGGAGACCGCGCGGGTGGCGGAATCGTTGACCTTCCAGGAGGCGATGAACAAGGTGACGCGCCGGCAGCTGCCGACGGTCGATGCGCTCTATGGGTCGGAGGACGGCATGGAGGGTTTCCGCGCCTTCGCCGAAAAGCGCGAACCGGTGTGGAAGGGGAAGTGACGCTGCGGAGATGATGGCGCCATCACCTAAAGCTGGTCTCCCTTCATGACCGACTACCTCAAACTGATCGACGCCGAGACCTGGGCCTTCATCGAGCGGACGAATTCCTATTATCCGCCCGACACGATCGATCACACGATCGCGCAGCAGCGCGAGATCTACGATCGCATGTGCCGCGAGTTCTTTGCCGGCTATCCGCAAGGCGTGACGGCGGAGACGACCACCATCACCACACCTGTCAACAACATACCGACCCGCATCTACCGCAACGCAAAGCCGGACCATACAGCCATGGTGCTCTACCTCCATGGCGGGGGCTTCATCCTTGGCGGGCTGGACAGCCATGACGACGTCTGCGCCGAGCTTTGCGGCCGCACCGGTTATGAGGTGGTCTCGGTCGACTACCGGCTGGCGCCGGAGCATCCGCATCCGGCCGCTTTCGACGATGCGATGAGCGCCTTCGAATGGGCCGCCGGGACCTACGACCGCCCGGTCTTGCTGTGCGGTGACAGCGCCGGCGGCAATCTTTGCGCCGCCGTTGCGCACGCGACCCGTGGCCATTCGAAAAAGCCGGTCGGCCAGGTGCTGATCTATCCCGGTCTCGGCGGCGATCGCGCGCTCGGCTCCTACGTGACGCATGCCGAGGCGCCCATGCTGACGGTGCGCGACCTTGAATTCTACAAACACGTCCGTACCGGCGGTGTGGACCAGACCGGTGACATCACGCTGTATCCGCTGGCCGATGCCGATTTCGCCAATTTGCCGCCGACCGTGCTGATTACCGCCCAGTGCGACCCGCTGTCATCCGATGGCGAGGTTTATCGCGACCGCATCGTCGCGGCAGGCGGGCGCGCCACCTGGTTCGAGGAACCCGGCCTCGTGCACGGCTATCTCAGGGCTCGGCATACCGTTGGCCGCGCCCGCGCGAGCTTCACCCGGATCGTCGACGCGGTGGCCACGCTCGGAAAGGGCGGCTGAACCAGGTAGGAAGAATGGCTGGTCCGCTCAGGACGCCTTGGCCAGGAAGCTCTGATAATCCGATTTCGCCTGCAGCAGGCGCAGCACGTTCTCGCGCGAACCGCGCACATGCGCGCGGGCCAGGGCGCCGGCGCGGATGATATCATTTGCGCAGATCGCCTCGACGATCTCGGCGTGTTCGTCGCGGGCGATCTTCCATTCATCGAGCCACAAGAGTTCGGTCCAGACATAATGCTGGCACTTGTCGAGGATGCCGCACAGCATGCCATGCAGCATGACATTGCCGCTGATTTCGGCAATGACGCGGTGGAGATCGATGCCGACCTCCAGTTCCTGGAATTTTTCGCGCGTCGTGCGATCGGGAATGGCGGCCAGCCGCTCGCACTCGGCCAGCATGGCGCGCAGCCGCGCCTTGTCCTTCTCGGTCGCGGCGGCCGCCGCCAATTCCGTCGCATGGCCGTCGAGCAGTTCGCGGATGGCGAAGGCCTCGCGGAACATGTTGATGTCGAACTCGGTGACGGCATAGCCCTGGCGCGGCCGGCCGGTGACCAGCCCGTCGCGCTCCAGGCGGTTGAAGGCTTCGCGCACGGGGGTGCGGCTGACATTGAGTTTTGCCGCGATGTCGCTTTCAGTGACGCGTGAGCCCGGCGGAATCTGGCCGGTCACGATCATCGCCTTGAGCGCGGAATAGACCGAGTCGCGCAGCGTGTTTTTTGGTTCCTTGGCCAAGTTCCGTTTCCAGTTCCCCGGCCGCTTCAGCCGGACATCGCCTCGTTTGTAGTCGCAGTCGGCGTAATTTGCCACGGCCCGCGGCGCCGTCCCCACCGTCCAGCCGATCGCGCCCGTCGCGGTTGACAACACCGATCTCTCGGCTACATTCTAAATTGTATACAAAATCGCATGCCAAATCAAAAACAAATGGGAACACCGGTCGGAGAACTGAAATGAACAGGACCACCAGCTTTAGAACTTTAGCGATAGCCGGGCTCATTGCCTCCGTGGCAGTGCCGGCCGTCGCCGCCGACACGATCACCGTCGCCTCATGGGGCGGCACCTATCAGGAGGCGCAGACCAAGGCCTTCTTCAAGCCGACCGCAGATGCGCTCGGCATCACCATCAAGGAAGACACGACCAACGGCCTCGATGACGTGCGGCTGCAGGTGACCGGCAATGCGGTGAAATGGGACATCACCGAACTCGGCGCCGACGAATGCGCGCGCGGCTCGAAGGAAGGGCTGTTCGAAAAGCTGGATTACGGCATCATCGACAAGAGCGGCATCAACCCGAAGCTGGTGCATGACGACTGGGTCGGCATCTCCTACACTTCCGTCGTGCTGATCTACCGGACCGACGTCTTCGGGGACAAGGGCCCGAAGACATGGGCCGACTTCTGGAACGTGGAAAAGTTTCCGGGACGGCGCGCACTGAGCAGCAGCCAGGCGACGGAGACGCTGAGCGTCGCAGCGCTCGCCTCCGGCCTGCCGATCGACAAAGTTTATCCCGTCGACATCGACGGCGCGCTGAAATCGGTCGACAAGATCCGTGGCCATGTCGATGCCTGGTGGACCTCCGGCGCCCAGGCCATGCAACTGGTGAAGGATGGCGAAGTCGACATGGCGAGCATCTGGAACGGCCGCGCCGGGACTTTGAAGAAGGAAGGCGCGCCGGTCAGCTTCTCCTTCGACCAGGGCGTGCTCACCGCCGATTGCATGGTCATCCCCAAGGGCGCCAAGAACAAGGACGCGGCGATGAAGGCGCTGGCCATGTTCGTCAGCCCGCAACTGCAGGCCAATCTGCCGCTCTATGTCGATAATGGACCGGTGAACGAGAAGGCCTTCGAGACCGGCAAGATCCCGCCGGAGCGGATCAAGGACATCAACTCGGCGCCCGAAAACGTCAAGAAGCAGGTGTTGCAGGATGCCGAGTTCTGGCGCGACAACCTCGTCGAGGCGACGGAAAAGTTCAACAATCTGATCCAGCAATAGGCTGGAACCTTACCTTGCGGGACGGCACCAGCGCCGCCCCGCTCCTTCAGTCTCTGCCTCGGAGATAACGATCTTGTCCATTGCACCATCCGCGCTGCCGATCGGCATGCGGGCGATCGAGAAACGATTTGGCAGCGTGCCGGTGCTGCGTGGCCTGAACCTCGATGTCGAGGCGGGCGAGTTCCTGACGCTGCTTGGGCCTTCGGGCTCGGGGAAGACGACGCTGCTGATGATCCTGGCCGGTTTCGTGCGAGCCAATGGCGGATCGATCAAGGTCGGCGGCGACGAGATCATCACCACGCCGCCGCACAGGCGCAATATCGGCATGGTGTTCCAGAACTATGCGCTGTTTCCGCATATGAACGTCTTCCACAACATCGCCTTTCCGCTGAAGCAGCGCGGCGTTGGTGCGACAGAGACGGCGCAGCGGGTGGAGAACGCGCTGGAGTTGGTGAAGCTGCAGGGCCTGGGCGAGCGCCGGGTGGACCAGCTTTCCGGCGGCCAGCGCCAGCGCGTGGCCCTGGCGCGCGCCATCGTCTTCGAGCCGCGCATCGTCTTGATGGATGAACCCTTGTCGGCGCTCGACAAGGGTTTGCGCGAGCATATGCAGATCGAATTGCGTGCGCTTCATCGCCGTCTCGGCATGACCACGGTTTATGTCACGCATGACCAGCGCGAAGCCATCACCATGTCGGACCGTATCGCGGTGATGAACGGCGGCCGCATCGAACAGCTCGACAGGCCCGAAACGATTTATGCCGCGCCGAAGACAAAATTCGTAGCCGGCTTCATCGGCGAATCGAACTTCATCCCGGTCGAAAGCCGCGATGGCTCGGTCTGGTATGAGGACAGGCTGATCCAGACCGGCGCACCGACGCCGCCGGCCGGTCCGCATCTGATGGTGGTCCGACCCGAGAAGCTGCGGCTGGTCACGGCATCCGACCCGTCGACGGGCGTCAATGTGCTCGATGCGACGGTCAGCGACATCATTTACCAGGGCGACAGTTTCGTCTGCTATGCCAGCCTGCGCGACGGCCGCCAGGTGACGCTGCGCGACTATTGCCGCAGCGACGTGCTGGCAAGGCTGCCGGCGCCCGGCCAGCCGATCACGCTCGGCCTCGATGCCAAGGATACGATCCTGGTGGCGGCCGAGGGATGAGCGCGCAGTCCGCCATCGTGACGGAGACCGTCAGGCCGGCGGGGCAGGACCTGAACACGCAGGCCCTGCGCGCCGATGCGCGGCGCGAGTCATTGCGGCTGCTGGCGCTGCTGGCGCCGAGCCTGTTCCTCGTCTGCGCCATCATCATCGTGCCGATCGGCTGGCTGTTCTGGCTGTCGCTGTTCGACGAGACCGGCGCCTTGAGCGCCGCCAACTATGCGCGCTTCTTCGAGCAGGCCTCCTACATCAGGACCTTCATCACCACCTTCGAGGTCGCCTTCATCGTCACCGGCGCCTGCGTGCTGCTCGGCTATCCCCTGGCCTACATGCTGTCGCAGCTGCCGCGCCGGGCCGCGTCGATCTGCCTGATCTTCGTCATCCTGCCGTTCTGGACATCGGTGCTCGTGCGCACCTATGCCTGGCTGGTGATCCTGCAGCGCAAGGGCCTGATCAACAGCTGGCTGATCGATCTCGGCGTGATCAGCCAGCCGCTGTCGCTGGCCAACAATTTCTCGGGCGTCGTCATCGGCATGACGCATATATTGCTGCCGTTCCTGGTTTTGCCGCTCTATGCCTCGATCAAGACGATCGACACCGACTGCCTGCGCGCCGGCATGAACCTCGGCGCCGGCCCGGCCGCGACCTTTCGGCAAATCTTCTTTCCGCTGTCGGTGCCCGGCCTCGCCTCCGGCGTGGTCATCGTCTTCGTGCTGTGCCTCGGTTTCTTCGTGACGCCGGCGCTGATGGGTGGCGGCAAGGTGGTGATGTGGGCGATGCGTATGGAACAGACCACCAGCCTCTATTCCAACTGGGGCGCCGGTGCGGCACTCGGCGTGGTGCTGCTGACGGTCACGCTGGCGCTTCTCGGCCTGTTCCAGTGGCTGCTCGGCGCGCACGCCACCGGCGTATGGAGTTCGCGATGAGTGACAGCGTCGGACTGCCGATCTCGCACCGGCAACGGCTGTGGCTCTACGCCTTCGGCGGCCTCGTGCTGCTGTTCCTGATCGCGCCGTCGGTCATCATCCTCATCATGTCGTTCTCGGATTCGACGCTGCTGCAGTTCCCGCCGCGGCAATGGTCGCTGCGCTGGTATGAAAGCTATTTCCAGTCGCTGGAATGGCGCGACGCCACCATCGTGTCGGTGAAGGTCGCTGTCATGACCGCGCTGGTGGCGACACCGCTCGGCACTGCCGCCGCCTATGCGGTCAACCGGGGCACGCTGCGCTTCAACGGCACCATCAACGCGCTGCTCACCGCGTCGCTGATCATCCCCGTGATCCTGGTCGGCATCGGCACCTTCTTCCTCTATGCGCGCATCGGCCTCAACAACACGCTGACCGGCCTGGTCATCGCGCATACGGTGCAGGCGCTGCCGCTGGTGGTGCTGACGGTGCTGTCGGGCCTGCGCTCCTACGACATGAACCAGGAGCGGGTGGCGCGCAGCTTGGGTGCCGGACGCGTCGCTGCCTTCTGGCAGGTGACGATGCCGCAGATCCGCTTCTCGATCGTCTCGGGCGCGCTGTTTGCCTTCATCACCTCCTTCGACGAAGTTGTCGTCTCGCTGTTCATCTCGGGCGGGGAGACCACGACGCTGACGCGCCGCATGTTCAACGCGCTGCGCGACCAGATCGACCCGACCATCGCCGCCATCTCGACCTGCCTGATCGTGCTGTCTGTCCTGCTGCTGTCGCTGGCGCAGATCTTTGGCCGCCGGCATTGATTTCATCGGACTCATCGCTTCAAGTGACCCATTCTTTCAAGTGCCCTAGGATATCCAGAACAGATGCGTGATTTCCAGTTTCCCGGCCGCTCGCCGGTTCGTGCCACGGAAGCGATTGCCGCGACATCGCATCCGCTCTCGACGCTTGCGGCCATCGAGATGCTGCGCGCCGGCGGCAATGCCATGGATGGCGCCATCTGCGCCGCCGCCGTGCAGGGCGTGGTCGAGCCGCAATCGACGGGGATCGGAGGCGATTGCTTTGTCCTCTACTGCCCCAAGGGACAAAGCCAAGTGCTGGCTTTCAACGGCTCGGGGCGGGCGCCGGCGGCCGCGACCGTCGACTGGTATCGCGACAAGGGGTTTAACGAGCTACCGAAGCAGGGACCGCATGCGGTGACCGTGCCGGGCGCCATCGACGCCTGGTGCCGGCTGCTGGAGGACCATGGCAGCAAGACCCTGGCCGAGGTGCTGGCACCGGCGATCCACTATGCCGAGAACGGCTATGTCGTGCACGACCGCGTCGCCTTCGACTGGGCCGAACCCGAAACCGATCTTTCCGCCGACGAGCATGCCGCGCGCATCTTCCTGCCCGGTGGCGTGGCACCAAAGGCCGGCGACGTGCACAAGCAGCCGGAACTGGCCGCGACCTTGCGGGTGATCGCCAAACAGGGCCGCGCCGGGTTCTACGAAGGCGCGGTCGCCGTCGACATGGTGCGCCGGCTCAAGGAGCTGGGCGGGCTGCACACGGCGGAAGATTTCGCCGCGACAAGGGGCGACTATGTGGCGCCGGTGAGCGTCAGCTATGGCGGCCACGAGATCCACCAGATGCCGCCGAACAACCAAGGGCTGACGGCGCTCTTGATGCTGAACGTGCTGTCGGGCTTCAAGCTCGGCGGGCTCGACCCCAACGGCGCCGAGCGCCTGCACCTGGAAATCGAGGCCGGGCGGCTGGCCTATCGCGACCGCGACCGTTTCGTTGGCGACCAGGACCATGTCCCGGTGCCAGTGAGGGCGCTTCTATCGGCCGCCTATGCCGACCGGCTGCGCGCCGAGATCGACCGCGAGCGCGCCATGACCCATTTGCCCGACGTGCAGCTGCCGGGCAGCGACACGGTCTATATCTCGATCGTCGACCGCGACCGCAACGCGGTCTCCTTCATCAACTCGACCTATTATTCCTTCGGCAGCGGCGTGGTTGGCCCAAAGACCGGCGTGATGCTGCAGAACCGCGGCTCGAGCTTCCGCCTTGACGCAGGTCATCCCAATGCCATCGCGCCCGGCAAGCGGCCGATGCACACGATCATGCCGGGCATGGCGACCAAAAGCGGCCGCGTGGTGATGCCGTTCGGCGTCATGGGCGGCGGCTACCAGCCCTTCGGTCATGTCCATCTTCTGACCAACATGATCGATTTCGGCATGGACCCGCAGCAAGCGCTCGATGCGCCGCGCGTGTTCTACAATGACGGCCTAGTGGAAGCCGAGCGCAACGTGCCCACCGAGGCGATCGAAGGCCTGCGGCGGCGCGGCCACGCGATCACCGAGCCGCACCATCCGCTCGGCGGCGGCCAGGCGGTGCTGATCGACTGGGAAAAGGGAACGCTGACGGGGGCATCCGATCCGCGCAAGGACGGGATGGCGCTGGGCTATTGAGGTGATTGGCAAGGCAACTACCGGGCGTTGGCGCTGCCCCTCACCCGCCTGCCGGCGTCCTTTCCCCGTATAATGACGGGGAGAGAGGTGATGTCATCGACGGTTTCGCCAATCGCCTACGCTGAACAAGCACCGAGGCCGAAACTGCTACTTTTTCCCCGTCACTATAGGGGGAGAAATGCCCGGCAGGGCAATGAGGGGCGGCGCTGACGTCCGATGGACTTTCGCAAGCCATAGTCTTGAAACATAGCTGGTGACCATGACCCAAACCCACACAGACCTTTCCCGCCGCCTCGTCGCCGGCGTGGACGACGCGCCAGCGATCCTGGCCCCCGACAGGCCCGCGCTGACCCATGGCGGACTGCGCGCGCTGATCGCCGCCACGGCCAAACAGCTCCACACCCTCGGCATCGGCCGAGGCGACCGGGTGGCGATCGTGCTGCCCAACGGGCCGGAGATGGCGACGGCCTTCATCGCTGTCGCCGCCACAGCCCCGACGGCGCCGCTCAACCCCGCCTACCGGGCGGACGAGCTCGACTTTTATCTCACCGACATCGGCCCCAAGGCGATCCTGGTCGCCGAGAACGAGACCGGCCCTGCCGTGACTGTGGCCGAGCGCCTCGGCATCGGCGTGCTGCGGCTCATCGTGCCGCCGGATGCGCCGGCCGGCGGCTTCACCATCGACGGCGCGGCGGTCGGACCGCAGGCGGCGCCCGCCATGGCCGGGGACGATGACATCGCGCTTCTGCTGCACACCTCCGGCACCACGTCGCGGCCCAAGCTGGTGCCACTCAGCCATGCCAATGTCGCGGCCTCCGCCCGTCATATCGGCGCGACGCTCGGCCTGACGGCCGGTGACCGCTGCCTCAACATCATGCCGCTGTTCCACATCCATGGGCTGATCGCGGCGGTGCTGTCGTCACTGGCATCCGGCGGCAGCATCTATTGCACGCCAGGCTTCAACGCGCTGCGCTTCTTCCAGTGGCTGAGTGACGCCAGGCCGAGCTGGTACACGGCGGTGCCGACCATGCACCAGGCGATCCTGGCGCGCGCGGCGCGCAATGCCGAAGCGCTGTCGGCGGCACGCCTGCGCTTCATCCGCTCGTCCTCGGCGTCGCTGCCGGCGCAGGTGATGGCCGAGCTCGAGGCGACCTTCGGCTGCCCGGTGATCGAATCCTATGGGATGACCGAGGCCGCGCACCAGATGGCGTCCAACCGGCTGCCGCCGGGCCTGCGCAAGCCGGGCAGCGTGGGTGCGGCCGGCGGACCCGAGGTTGCGGTCATGGCGCCGGACGGGCGGCTGATGCGGGCCGGCGAGACGGGCGAGATCGTCATTCGCGGCCCCAATGTCACCTCAGGCTACGAGAAGAACCCGGACGCCAACGCCACGGCCTTCGCGCATGGCTGGTTCCACACCGGCGACCAGGGCGTGCTCGACGATGACGGCTATCTCAGGGTCACCGGCCGGCTGAAGGAGATCATCAATCGCGGCGGCGAGAAGATCTCGCCGCTCGAGGTCGACGAGGTGCTGATGGACCATCCGGCGGTGGCGCAGGTCGTCACCTTCGCGATGCCGCATGACAAGCTCGGCGAGGAGGTGGCGGCGGCGGTCGTGCTGCGCGAAGGCATGAGCGCCAGCGAGGGCGATATCCGCGCCCACGCCGCGATGCGGCTCGCCGACTTCAAGGTGCCGCGCAAGGTGCTGATCCTGGAGGAGATTCCCAAGGGGGCGACCGGAAAGCTGCAGCGCATCGGGCTCGCCGCCAAGCTCGGGCTCCGATCATGAAGATCACCATCTTCGGCGCGGGCGCCATCGGCGGCTATCTCGCGGCCAAGCTGGCCATCCCCGGCCGCACCGAGCTGTCGATCGTGGCCCGCGGCGCGCATCTCGAAGCGATCAAGGCCACTGGCCTGCGCCTGATCGAGGACGGACAGGAAACGACCGCCCCGGTCAGGGCCGCCGCCAAGGCCGAAGACCTTGGCGAACAGGACTATGTCGTATTGGCGCTGAAGGCGCATTCCGTTGCGCCCGCGCTCGACCAGATCGCCCCGCTGCTTGGGGACCACACATCGGTCGTCACCATGCAGAACGGCGTTCCCTGGTGGTATTTCTATAAAACCAGCGGCGCGCTCGAAGGCACGAGGCTACATCAGGTCGATCCCGGCGGCACGATCTGGGACCGGCTCGGCCCGCGGCGCGTCATCGGTTCGGTGGTTTACCCCGCCGTCGAGGTCGATGCGCCCGGCTTGATCCGCCATGTCGAGGGCCGGCGCTTCTCGCTCGGCGAACCCTCGGGCGAAAAGAGCGAAAGGGCGACGCTCCTGGCCGGGGAGATGGTCAAGGCCGGCCTGCAGGCGCCGGTGCGCGACGACATACGCGCAGAAATCTGGATAAAACTGTGGGGCAATCTCTCCTTGAACCCGATCTCTGCGCTGACCGGCTCGACGCTGGCCGCGATCGTCGCCGACGAAGGCACCCGCACGCTCGCCCGCGCCATGATGCTGGAAGCGCAAGCGATCGGCGAAAGCCTCGGCGTGCGCTTCCCCATAGACGTCGACCGCCGCATCAAGGGCGCCGGCGACGTCGGCGACCACAAGACCTCGATGCTCCAGGACCTGGAACGCGGCCGCCCGATGGAAATCGACGCGCTGGTCGGCGCGGTGCAGGAGCTTGGGCGACTGGTGGGGAAGCCGACGCCGGCGATCGATGGTGTGCTGGCGCTGGTGCGGCGGCTGGCGGTGGAGCGCGGGTGTTATGGGTGAGGTGGACTGAGCTTTGGTGCTTATGGGCCGGCAGCACGGGAGTAAGATATTCCAAGCTCGATCGCGGATTGATCGGCCTAAACGATGGTCTGGAAATCCTGATTTCGCGGCTGGTCAATGATCCTGAGAGCGTAAGGGCATTCGTCAACAAGTCAGGCCGTGCGCTTCCACCCCGTCGACCGCTTGAGCGCCCTCATCCTCATTTCCTACAATGGCACCGTGAGCACTGCTTTAAGCAGTGACATGTTTCCGCGCTGCGGCGGCCGCCCCTCACCCCTTTCCCGCCCGCCCCAGCACCCGCGCGTAAACCTCGCCGACAATCCCACGCCGGAAGACCAGCACGCACACCATGAATATCAGGCCGGTGGCAATGGTCACGGGGAAACCTGATGTAGCCAGCGTGTTTTCCAGGCCGACGACGAGGCTGGCGCCGATGATGGGGCCGACCATGGTGCCGATGCCGCCGAGCAGCGTCATCAGGATGACCTCGCCCGACATCTGCCAGGTGACATCGGTGAGCGTGGCGAACTGGAAGACGATCGCCTTCAGCGAGCCGGCGAGCCCGGCCAGCGCCGCCGACATGACGAAGGCGGCGAGCTTGTAGCCGGCTACGGAATAGCCGAGCGAAATGGCGCGGTTCTCGTTTTCGCGGATCGAGCGCAGGATCATGCCGAAGGGCGAGTTGACGATGCGCCAGATGGCGAAGATGCCGAGCAGGACCACGACGAGCACGACATAATAGATGTTCATCGGGGCGTTGAGATCGAGGACACCGAACAGGACGCCGCGCGGCACGCCCTGGATGCCGTCCTCGCCTTGCGTGAACGGCGCCTGCACGCAAAAGAAGAAGAACATCTGCGACAGCGCCAGCGTGATCATGGCGAAATAGATGCCTTGCCGGCGAATGGCGAAGAAGCCCATGACGAGGCCGAGCAGTGCGGCGCCAGCCATGCCGAGCAGGATGCCGGCTTCCGGCGGCCAGCCCCAGACCTTGACGGCGTGCGCGGTGAAATAGGCGGCTCCGCCGAAGAAGGTGGCGTGGCCGAAGGACAAGAGCCCGGTATAGCCGAGCAGGAGATTGAAGGCGCAGGCAAACAGCGCGAAGCACAACATCTTCATCAGGAAGATCGGATAGACGAAGAACGGCGCCGCCAGCAGTGCCGCCATGCCGAGCCCGACCAGCACCCATTCGAGCCTTGGCGAGGGGTTGGCCGATGCCTCGCGCAGCGAAAGCCCGGCCATGTCGGATGTCTCTTCCGTCATCTCAGGCGTCCTTTCCGAACAGGCCGGCCGGCCGGACCAAAAGCACGATCGCCATGATGACGAAGACCACCAGGTTGGAGGCCTCCGGGTAAAAAACCTTGGTCAGGCCTTCTGCGAGGCCAAGCATGTAGCCTGTGACGATGGCGCCGAGGATCGAGCCCATGCCGCCGACCACCACGACGGCGAAGACGACGATGATGAGATCCGATCCCATCAGCGGGCTGACCTGGTAGATCGGTGCGGCCATTATCCCGGCGAGCCCGGCAAGGGCCGAGCCGAGCCCGTAGGTGAGGGTCAAGAGCAACGGCACGTTGACGCCGAAGGCCTGGACGAGGCGAGGATTTTCGGTTGCCGCGCGCAGATAGGAACCGAGCCTGGTCTTCTCGATCAACGCCCAGGTGCCAAAGCAGACGATGAGCGAGGCGACCACGACCCAGCCGCGATAAATGGGCAGGAACATGAAGCCGAGATTGGTGCCGCCGGCCAGCAGCGGCGGCACGGCGTAGGGGTTTCCCGACACGCCGTAATAGTAGCGGAAGATGCCCTCGAGCACGAGCGCGAGGCCGAAAGTGAAAAGCAAGCCGTAGAGCGGATCGGTGTCGTAGAGCCGCGACAACGCCAGGCGCTCGACCACGACGCCGAAGATGCCGACGATCAGCGGCGCCAAGACCAGCGCCGGCCAATAGCCGATGCCGAGATGGGTGAGCAGGAGATAGCCGATGAAGGCGCCCAGCATATATTGGGCCCCATGGGCGAAATTGATGACGCGCAGCAGGCCGAAAATCACGGCCAGGCCAAGGCTCAGCATGGCGTAGAAGGAGCCGTTGATCAGCCCGACCAGCAATTGGCCGAGCAATGCCTGGACGGGGATGCCGAAGATCATCGTCATGGCGCCATCATACACCCAGAATTTCGTGGAGCAGCGTCATGCGGTCCGCCAGTTCGCCAGTGGGAAACCCGGCCACGACCTTGCCGTGCTCCATTAGGTAGAAGCGGTCGGCGACACGGCTGGCGAAGCGGAAATTCTGTTCGACCAGCAGGATGGTCATGCCGCGCTGCTTCAGCGTCGCCAGCAGCTCGCCGATGCGCTGGACGATGACGGGAGCGAGGCCCTCGGTCGGTTCGTCCAAGAGCAGCATCTTGACCCCGGTCCGCAGCATGCGCGCGATCGCCAGCATCTGCTGTTCGCCGCCCGACAGCCTTGTGCCGGGGCTGTTGCGCCGCTCCTCCAGATTGGGGAACAGATCGAAGATTTCCTCGACGCTCATGCCGCCCGAGGCGACGACCGGCGGCAGTACCAGGTTCTCGTCGACGGTCAGCGTCGAGAAGATGCCGCGTTCTTCCGGTACGAAGCCGATGCCCTGGTGCGCGGTGCGGTGCAGCGGCAGCCGCATCAGGTCGGCGCCGTTGAACACGACCTTGCCGGTGCGCCGGCGGATCAGGCCCATGATGGCGCGCAGCGTCGTCGTCTTGCCGACGCCGTTGCGGCCGAGCAATGTGACCGTCTCGCCGGCAAACACTTCGAGATCGACGCCGTGCAGCGCATGGCCCTCGCCGTACCAGGCATTGAGGCCGCGGACCGCGAGCAGGGGGGAAGCCCTAGTCATCGGCGGTACCCATATAGGCCACCTTGACGCGCTCGTCGCGGCTGACGGTGGCGTAGTCGCCGGCCGCGAGCACCTCGCCACGCTGCATCACCGTTATCCAGTCGCAGAGATCGGCGACCACGGTCAGATTGTGCTCGACCATCAGAACCGCGCGGTCACTCGCCACCGAGCGGATGAGGGCGGAAACCGTGGCCACGTCCTCATGGCCCATGCCCGCCATCGGCTCGTCGAGCAGCAGCACCTTGGGACCCAGCGCCAGCGTCGTGGCGATCTCGAGCACGCGTTTCCTGCCATAGGAAAGATCGCCGGCCAGCCTGTTCGTCGCATCGTCGAGGCCGACGGACCGCAGCAGTTCCATGGCACGCGGCGTCAACCGGTCGAGGGCCGCCAGCGAGCGCCAGAACTGGATGCCGAGCCCGGCCGGCCGCTGCAGCGCGACCCGCACATTGTCGAGCACGCTGAGATGCGGAAAGATCGCCGATATCTGGAACGAGCGCACCAGCCCCATCCGCGCCACTTTGGCCGGCGAGGCGCGGGTGATGTCGTGGCCGAGCAGCTCGATCCTGCCGCTGGTCGGCGCCAGGAATTTTGTCAGCAGGTTGAAAACGGTCGTCTTGCCGGCGCCGTTGGGTCCGATCAGCGCATGGATGTTGCCGTGGCGGACATCGAGGTCGACATTCTTGACGGCGACGAAGCCGGCAAAGTCACGCCGCAGGCCGCGGGCGGAAAGCACCACCCGCGGCTCCTGGTCCGTCAGGTCGGGCGGCACCGTGGCCGCGCCCGTCACTGGGCGGCCGTCGCGCAGCCGCTGTCCTTCTCGCTCAGGAACGCCTCCTTGCCGGGAATAGTGGCGAGGTATTTGTAATAGTCCCAATCCTTGCTGCTCTCGCTGGGCGTCTTGACCTGGTAGAGATACATGTCGTGGACCATGTTGCCGTCGGCCTGGACCTTGCCGCCGGTGATGACGGCGTCGTCCACCGGCAGCGAATGGAGTTGCTTGGCGACGGCTTCGGTCTCGTCGGTGCCGGCCTTGTCGATCGCCTTCAAATACTGCGTCACCGCCGAATAGGTCGCGGCCTGGATCATGTTCGGCATGCGGTTGGTGCGCTTGAAAAAGCGCTGCCCGAATTCGCGGCTCTTGTCGTCGCGGTCCCAGTAATAGCCCTCGGTCAGCACGACGCCCTGCGCCGCCTGCAGGCCGAGCCCATGCACCTCGGCCAGCGTGAACAGGAGCGCGGCCAGGCGCTGGCCGCCTTGCACGATGCCGAATTCGGCTGCCTGCTTGATGGAATTGGAGGTATCGAGGCCGGCATTGGCCAGACCGATGACCTTGGCGCCCGACGATTGCGCCTGCAGCAGGAAGGACGAATAGTCGGTCGCGCCGAGGGGATAACGCACTTCGCCCAGCACCTTGCCGCCATGGCTCTCGACGAACTTGGCGGTCTGCTCCTTCAGCGAATAGCCGAACGCATAGTCGACGGTCACGAAGAACCAGCTGTCGCCGCCCTGCTGCACCAGCGAGCCGCCGGTTCCCACCGCCTGCGAATGGGTGTCGTAGGCCCAGTGGAAGCCGTAGGGCGAGCATTGCTTGCCGGTGAGGTCGGTGGTCGCCGCACCGGTGACGATGTCGATCTTCTTCTTTTCCTTGGAGATCCCCTGCACGGCGAGCGCGACCGAAGAGGTCGTCAGCTCCATGATGGCATCGACCTGTTCGGTGTCATACCACTGGCGTGCGATGTTGGAGGCGATATCGGGCTTGTTCTGATGGTCGGCGCTGATGATCTCAACCGGCGCTCCCTGCACCTTGCCGCCGAAATCCTCGACCGCCATCTTGGCCGCCTCGACCGACCACTTGCCGCCGAAATCGGCATAGACGCCGGATTGGTCGTTGAGGATGCCGATCTTGACCTTGCCATCGGAAATCTCGGCGGCCGAGGCCGGGATCGTGGTGGCCGCGAGAAGCGCGGCGGAAACGACATGGCGAAGCTTCATGAGTTTACTTCCTCCCAATGTGGATGAATCCGCCCGCCCCCTACGATGGTCATCCGCAAGCACTATGGAAGATTAGGAAAATGACGTGGAACGGCAAGGGGCGGCCACGGATTTCATGACGCCGAGACCGACCCATGGCGTGCGACACTACTATGTGAAGCTCGACCTGCCGCACGCCGGGTTTGTTTGCGCCCGGACGGCTTCAGACCTCGGCGGCGACGAGATGGCCGTTGCCGACATCGCTGAGTGCCAGTTTCAGCGGCGCCTCGCCGAGCCGGCGCGTGGCGCTGGGGATTTCCTGGTCGAGGCGGGCGAAACGGCTTCGGCGCCGCGCCGGATCCGGCACCGGCACGGCTTCGATCAGGCGCCTGGTGTAGGGATGGCGGGGGTTGGAAAAAACCTGGTCGCGTGTGCCCATCTCGACGATCTGGCCGAGATACATGACGGCGACACGGTCGGAGATATTCTCGACCACGGCCATGTCGTGCGAGATGAAGAGATAGGCGACGCCGAATTCGCGCTGCAATTCCTTGAGGAGGTCGAGCACGCGCGCCTGCACCGAGACGTCCAGGGCGGAGACGCTTTCGTCGGCGATGATCAGTTTTGGCCTGAGCGCCAGCGCACGCGCGATGCAGACCCGCTGGCGCTGGCCGCCGGAGAATTCGTGCGGATAGAGCTCCATCTGGTCCGATGACAGGCCGACGCGGTCGAACAGCGCGGCGACGCGCTCGCGGCGCTCTTCCTTCGAGGCGATGCCGTGGATGAGCAGCGGCTCGGCGACGAGGTCGCCGACGCGCATGCGCGGGTCGAGCGAGGCGTAGGGGTCCTGGAAGATCATCTGCACGTCGCGGCGCACCGCCTTGCGCTCGTCGCGGCCGAGGCCGGACAAATTGCGGCCGCCAACGACGATGTCGCCGCTATACGGCACCAGNGGAGTTCAGACGTGTGCTCTTCCGATCTGATGGAAAAGCTGACGCCCTCGACGGCGTGAACGCGGCGGGTGACCCGGCCGAAGACGCCGCCGCGCAGGTCGAAGCGGACGTGCAGATCGGTGACCTCGGCGACCTTGGCCGGCCTCGGCGGCTCAGCATCCCTGGATTCCTGGCGGCCGGCGCCGCTGCCTATGCGCGGCACGGCGGCGAGCAGCTCGCGCGTGTAATGGGCTTGCGGGCGGGCGAAAATGTCCGACGTCTTGCCTTCCTCGACCATGCGTCCATGCCGCATGATGATGACGCGATCGGCCATTTCGGCGACAACGCCCATGTCGTGGGTAATCAGGATGACGCTGGTGCCGTGCTTCTGCTGCAAGTCGCGCAGCAGCTCCAGCACCTCGCCCTGCACGGTGACGTCGAGCGCCGTCGTCGGCTCGTCGGCGATCAGCACGTCGGGTTCGAGCGCCAGAGCCATGGCGATCATCACCCGCTGGCGCATGCCGCCGGAGAGCTCGTGGGGAAATTGCCTTAGCCGGCTTTCGGCCTCCGAAATGCGCACCGCCTTCAACGCCTCGATGGCACGCTGGCGGGCTTCGTCGCGCGACAGGCTGGTATGCGCCTCGATGGATTCCGTGAGCTGGCGACCGATCGACAGCACCGGGTTGAGCGAGGTCATCGGTTCCTGGAAGATCATGGCGATGCGGTCGCCGCGAATCCGCCGCATCCGGCGATCGTCGAGGGCGGTCAGCTCGGTGGCGCCAAGGTGGATTTTGCCGGCGGAGATACGCGCGGCGGGCTGCGGCAGGAGCTGCATGATGGCCAGCGCGGTCATGGATTTGCCGGAGCCGGATTCGCCCGCGATGCAGAGCGTCTCGCCACGCTTGAGCGTCAGCGACAGGTCGGAGACAACCTCGCGGGCGCCCTCTTCGCCGCGTACCGAGACGCGGAGGTTGGCGATGGTGAGGATTGGTTCGGGAGTTGAGGTCATTGCAGATGGAGAGTTCCGAGAGGTCTTTTCCGGCACGCACCCCTCTGTCCTGCCGGGTCCGGCAGGACAATGGCCGTGTCTTGACGCAAACCCAGCCTCATTCAAACACGCAGCGCGGGAAGTAGAACGACACCACCCAGTTGGGCATGTCGACGATCTCGCTGATGCGCAGGTCGCCGCAGACCGAGGCCAGCATGTAGGCTTCGACCGGGTCGACCTGGTAGCGGCCGGCGAGCAGGTCGACCATCTGCGCCACGGCCTCTTTTGCGCCACTCATCAAATCCGGCCCGATCCCCGTCGTCACCTCATAGCCCTTGGCGTCGAGATGCCGTGTCACCGGACCCGGCGTGGTGAAGCGCGGCGTTTTCAGCCGAGCATCTTTCACCAGGTCGAGTTTCAGCACGACGTTCATCGGGCTTTCGATCGCCGTGCCGCAGACCTCGCCGTCGCCTTGCGCGGCGTGCGTGTCGCCGACCGAGAACAGCGCGCCCGCCACCTCCACCGGCAGGTAGAGCGTGGTGCCGGCGGCAAGGTCGCGGATGTCGAGATTGCCGCCGACGCGGCGCGGCGGCACCACCGAGTGGTGACCCATTTCGGCCGGCGCATTGCCGATGGTGCCGGCGAATGGCTTTAGCGGCACGCGGGCGTTTTTGCCAAACAATGCCGGCTCCAGCGAGGTGGCATCGTATTTCCAGATGTTGAGCGCCGGCTCCTGGAAATCGTCGGCGAGCAGGCCGAAACCGGGAATGTTCGCCGTCCAGCCGAAGCCGGACGGTTTGAACATCTCGATCGTCACCTTCAGCGCGTCACCCGGCTCGGCGCCTTCGACGAAGATCGGCCCGGTCACAGGATTGATCCGGTCGAAATCGAGCTTGGCGATCTCGGCCACGGTGCTGTCGGGCTGCAATTGGCCGCCCGAAGAATCCAGGCACTGGAACTCGACGGTCGAGCCGGGCGCCACCCGCTCAGCCGGGACGAACGAATTGTCCCAGCCGAAATGATGATGGCGCCCGTGGATGGTGTAATCGCAGTTATTGCACATCTTTTACGTACACATTGTCATAGTTGATCGGGATATGGACCGGGTCGACATAGAGATTGTCGGCGCCGCCCATGCGGGCCGACTTCATGGTGAAGCGCTGTTCGTTGAAGACCGGCGCCCAAGGGGCGTCCTCCATCACCTTGTCGTAGATGGCGCTCCACATCTTGTCGCGCTCGGCGGCCTTGGCCGGGTCGACCACCGAATCGGCCTCGGCCGCCTTGGCGTCGAGATCCTTGTTGCAATACCACGACCAGTTCCAGCCGCCTGGTACCGCACCGGCGCAGCCGAGGATCGGGCCGTAGAAGTTGGACGGATCGGGGAAGTCCGCGATCCAGGCCATGCCGCCCGACCAGATCATCGGCGCGCCGGCCTTGTCGCCGCCGGCGGCAATGACATTGGCCTGGGCAAGCGACTGGATGCTGGCCTTGATACCGATCGCCGCCAGATCCTGCTGGATCGCCTGGGCGATGCGCGGGTTCGGGTCGGTGTTCATAACGAACAGCTGCGTCTCGAACCCATCGGGATGGCCGGCCTCGGCAAGCAGCGCCTTGGCCTTGGCAACGTCATAGGGATAGCCCTCATACACCTTGTCGTAGCCGGGCATCGACGGCGGCAGCGGCTGGTTGGCCGGCACGGCGCGGCCGTTGATGATCTGGATGATGCGCGCTTTGTTGAGCGCCATGTTGACGGCCTGGCGCACCTTCACATTGTCGAACGGCGCCATGGTTGTGTTCATGGTGACATAGCCGGTGTGCAGCTGGCCGCCTTCGACGACACGCGCCTTCTGCTCGGGATCGGCCATCACTTCCTGGAATTTGGCCGGCGGAATGCCGTCGCCGGGCACGTCGATCTCGCCCTTCTGCAGGCGCAGCAGCGCCACGATCGGCTCCTGGCCGATCTCGAAGGTGATCTTGTCGAGGTGCGGCAGGCCCTTGTGCCAATAGTCCGCGTTGCGCTCGAAGACAATGCGCTGGCCAAGTGTCCATTCCGCCAGTTTGAAGGCGCCGGTGCCGACCGGATGTTTGCCGAAATCGGCGCCGTATTTCTCGACCTCTTCCTTCGGCACGACATGCGAGAAGTTGATGGCCATGACATGCAGGAAGGTGGCGTCCGGGCGGGTCAGCTCGAACTTAACCGTGTAGGGATCGACGACGGTGACGCCGGACAGCGTCTCGGCCTTGCCGCCAGCGACATCGTCATAGCCCTTGATCGAGCCGAAGAAGCCGGCGCCGGGGCTCTGCGTCTTCGGATTGGTGACGCGGTCGAGCGAATATTTCACGTCGTCGGCGGTCATCTCGCGGCCATTGTGGAACTTCACGCCATGGCGCAGCTTGAAGGTGAAGGTCTTGCCGTCGGGCGAAATCTCATAGCTTTCGGCGAGGTCGGGCTTGAGGTTGGTGGTGCCCGGCTCATAGTCCATCAAGCCGTCGAACAGGCTCTTGATCATCGACCAGTTCTGCCAGTCATAGCCGATCGCCGGGTCCAGAGTCGCGACGTCATCCTTGTAGGTTATGGTGATGGCGCCGCCCTGCTTGGCGTTCGGGTCGACGGCGTCCTCGGCGCGGGCGCTTGTCATGCCGAGCATCAGCGCCAGCGCCGATGCCGCGACGGTCGATGCGAGAAACTTCTTCATTGTCATGTTCCCTTTCTCTGTTTGTTTTCTGGTTTCATCTGAGTTGATGCTCATCTCGGTTTGATACTCATCTCAGTTTGATACGGGGGTCGATGAAGGGCGCGATGATGTCGGCCAAGAGATTGCCGAGCACGATGGCGAAGGCCGAGACCAGCGTGACGCCCATGATGATCGGGATGTCGACACGCTGGATGGCTTGCCAGGCGAGCTGGCCGATGCCGGGCCAGCCGAACACGCTTTCGACCACGACGNTTCAGACGTGTGCTCTTCCGATTATGTCGATGCCGATCATGGCGACGACCGGCAGGATGGCGTTGGGCAGCGCATGGCGGAAAATGATGGCGCCGCGAGCCAGGCCCTTGGCGCGCGCGGTGCGGACATAATCCTGGCGCAGCACGTCGATCATCGACGAGCGCATCATGCGCGCGTACCAGCCGGCGCCGAGGATGCCCATGGTGAGCGACGGCAGCACGAGATGGCGCCATGTGCCATAGCCGCCGATCGGGAACCAGCTCAGTCTGACGGCGAAGACATAGAGCAGCAGCAGGCCGACGACGAATTGCGGCGCCGAGACGCCGATGAAGGAGGCGACCATCAGGGCCTGGTCGGTGGCGGTGCCGCGCTTGACGGCGGCGATCAGGCCCATCGAGAGGCCGATCAGCAGCTCGCACAGTATGGCGCCGACCATCAGAAGTAGGCTCGCCGGCAGCCGCGAGACGATGAGTTCGGTCACCTCCGAGCGCTGGATGTAGGAGCGGCCGAGATCGCCGCTGACGAGCCTGATCAGGTAGTGCCAGTACTGGACGATAAAGGGCTGGTCGAGGCCGAGCTGCTGGCGGATGTTCTCGACCGTCTGAGGCGTGGCGCTGCGGCCGGCGATCTGGCGCACCGGGTCGGCGGGGAGGAGATAGAGCAGCGCGAAGGTGATCAGCGAGACGCCGAGCAGGATGAGCAGCGACTGGATCAGCCGGCGGCCGAGGTAGGCGATCATGTCCGGCCCCCCATTATTCCCGCCCTCGCTGCGTCGGATCGAGAATGTCGCGCAGCGCGTCGCCGATCAGGTTGAAGGCCAGCGCCAGCGCCAGGATCGCGGCGCCGGGAAAGAACACCAGCCAGGGTGCTGCCTGGAAATAGGTCTGGTTCTCGAAGATGATATTGCCCCAGGATGCCGTCGGCGGCTGCACGCCGATGCCGAGGAAGGAGAGCGTCGCTTCCAGCAGCACCGTGGTCGAGATGCCGAGCGTGCCCCAGACGATGATGGTCGGCAGGAGATGCGGCAGGATGTGGCGAAACAGGATGCGCGGCGCGCTCGCCCCTATGGTGCGTTCGGCATCGATGAACTCGCGCTCGGCGAGCGATGACGTCTCGGTGTAGATGACGCGAGCGGTCTGCACCCAGTTGACCAGCGCGATGACCATGGCGACGATCCACAGGCTCGGCTGGAACACCGCCGCCAGGCAGATGGCGAGCAGCAGGGCCGGGAACGCCATCATCAAATCAGTGAAGCGCATCAGTGCGCCGCCGATCCACCCGCGGAAATAGCCGGCGGTGACGCCGACCAGCGTGCCGATGAAGAGCGCCACGCCATTGGCGACAATGCCGATGATCAGCGAGGTGCGCGCGCCATGGAGGATGCGGGTCAACAGGTCACGTCCGAGCAGGTCGGTGCCAAGCCAGAATTTCGCGCTTGGCGGCAGAGGCGAGCCCTCGATGGTCAGACCATCGAACATCTGGTCGTTGGGGTCATAGCCGGTCAGCCATGGCGCCAGGATTGCGCCGGCGACGACAATGGCGACGATGACCAGGCCGAGCAGCGCAAGGCGGCGCTTGACCAGCCGGCGCCAGACACCGGCGCGCGCCTTGGCCGGCATGCGCCCTGCCGTGAGATCAGGCGCGATAGGGCTGGTCATCGCCGCTCTCATCTTCGATCGGGGCTTCCCCGGTCTTGGCTTCCCCGGTCTTGGTTTCCCCGGTCCTGGTTTCCCCGATCTTGGCTTCCTCCGTCATCGCCACGATACGCCGCGCGGCGTCCTCGACGCTGACCTGCCAACTCATCGCCAGCGAGCGCAGCCGCGCATAGGCGCGGTCGTCGTCGCCGCCCTTCGACAAAGCCGAGACAGCCCGCACGATGGTCTGGCGTTCGGCGACCCGCTGGCGCAGCGCGGCAATTTCGCCGGCTAAATGTTTTCGCGCCTCGAAGCTCTGCCTTGCGATCAGCAGCGCGCTGTAGACCCCTGCATTGCCGACCGGCTTCAGGAGCTGGGCGTCGGCCTTGTGCGACAGCGCCCACTCAATGCGGCCCGGCGCCTCGGAACCGATCAGCGCCACCAGCGGCATCGGCGCCTCGCCCGGCTTCCAGGGGAATTGCTCGTCGAAGCCGAGATCGGCGTCGAAGAAGACGAAGTCGGCGGCCAGCGCCTCCGGCGCCAGTTCCGGCCAGCAATCCACGGTGACAAGGCCGATGGCCGACAATTGCCTGGTGATCGCCTGCACCGTCGGGTGCGGGCGATGCAGGACAAAGGCCCTGGCTCCGCCGAGGTTGGGGATGCGCGGGGTTCTGGTCACGACACCACCCGCAAGCGTGGCCGGCCGAATGTCTTTGCGGGGTCGTAGCGCGACAGATACGGGTCCGGCGCGACCTCGTGCTGCCGGCTGACGACTTCGAAGTAGCCGTCCGCGATCCGGCCGATGATGACAGGCAGCGTGGCGTGCTGGGAATGGGCGTCGATGGCGATCGGGCCGAGCCGGGTGGAGAAGCGCCGCTCGGCGAAGGCCTTGGAAAATTCCGCCGGGCCGGCGTCGGGATCGCGCGAAAGCACGTCGGCCAGTACCTGCACCGAGGCATAGGCGGAGGCTTCGAAGGACGACGCGAACGCGGCCGGCCGTGGCGCGAAATACGGTCCGACCGACAGGTGACCCTTGCCCGTTTCGCCGATCGCCGGCAGTTCGCCTTCGGTCAGGTTGCACGAGATCACTGGGCAAGATTCAGGACTGAAAGCCGCATCCTCGCCCGCCAGATCGCGATAGGCCGCAAGGAAGGCATAGGACGAGGTGCCGATCAGGTTGTTGAGGATGAAGCTTGGCCGCGTCGCCCGGATCTCGGCGATCAGCCGCGACACGTCGGTCTCGCCGATGCGCAGATAGCGCTCGCCCAGCACCTTGCCGCCGGCATCGGCGATGAGGTCGCGCGCAACACGGTTCATCTCCCAGCCCCAGATGTAGTTCGACCCGAGCAGGAAACCGTTGGCGCCGAAGCGCGGCACGACATGGGCCAGCAGCGGCACCAGATGCTGGTTGGGACAAGCATGCATGTAGACGACATGCTCGTTGGCCTCGAAGCCCTCATAGGGGCAGGCATACCAGAGCATGCCGCCCGCCTTCTCCAGCACAGGGATTGTCTCCTTGCGGCTCCAGGAAGTGACGCAGCCGACGACATGGCGTGCACTGCTGGTCCTGAAGATGTCTTCGCACAGCGTCGCGTAACGGTCGGCATTGCTTTGCGGGTCGCGCTCTACCGGCGCCAGTTCGATGCCTGAGCTCCTGTCGGCGTTGATGTCGGCGATGGCGCGCATAGCACCCATCCGGCACGCGTCGGAGACGAGCTGATAGCTTCCCGAGCGGGAATAAAGGATGCCGATCTCGATGCGCCGTTTCAAACCGATCCCCAAAATGACAATGCCCCGCAGCCAGCGCCGGAAAGGCGAGGCATACGAGGCATGTTTGCCGCCCGGCGATCAGAGCCGGTATTTTGCCCTAGCGTATTCGGTCCGGCGGGTCAGTCAAGCCCTCAACGCCATCCGCGTCAAACACCGAGTGTCCGGCCACCGCTGGTTCCCGCGAAATCCGCTGCCGCTATTTGGCCACCGGCCTGTGTTGGCGGGCATAGGCCACGCAGGCATCCACGGTGCTGACACAAAGCGCGTCGCGCTTGTTCGGCAGGTTGTTGTCGCCGGCGTAGGCAACTTCGGCGACACGGCCGCCGACCATGCGAACCTGCGTGTCGCAGTAACCGCCGGGAGCGACATTGACGGAACCGCCGACCGTCGGGATCGCCCCCACGGCCAAGGCGGGAACGACGACGCTGAGATTGCCGCGCTGGACGATGCGCTTATAGGTCCAGATCTGCCCGGACTGGCCGACATCGGCGGTGGCGGTCGGAAATCCCGCGCACATTCGAACGTCGGCTTCGCTGAGGCCGACCATCTCCTTGCGTGCCGCAGCCGCCGTGGGATCGACCTTGGCGATGCGCGACGTGTCGTCGGGAACGACGCAGGAAGACTGGATGGCGACGAGGAGGGCTAAAAGGGCAAGCTTTCGAATGCAGGAAAATGTCATACCGATTATTGAGATCGCGTGGCGCCCGGCCGCCCTCTCTACCTAGGCAGGCCGACGGTCGGATCAACCCGCCCAGCTTCACGAAAAAGTGGCTGAGCAAGCCGAAGAGCTTTTGACTTCGCCATAAATGGACCCGCCGGCAGCCAATGAAGGCCGTCCATCGTTTCCGGGCGATGTCTCGAGGCGCGCGTCGAACCGGATGAAATATCTGCGCAGCCGGTCGGTAGAGGCGGGCTCGTTGAAAACTTGACTGCCTTCCCCGACATCCCGGATGGCAGCGCGGCGCCGCCATGGTCGATCCGGCGGCGTCCTGTGCTCACATCCCTGAATTTTTTGAGAGAATATTCCCGGCTTTGCCGAGAACGGCGAAACACGTTCTTTGATAAAATCAGTAGAATTTCTGACGATGTGAACAAGCTTGGGCAATCCGCCTTGCTGCCATGACTTCAAAACCGCAGAGATCAATCATGTCCGATCCCAACAACACTTTGCCATCTTCCCCATGGGCACCCCTGAACCGCCGCAGCGGCCTGGCTCTGCTGTTCGCGTCAGCTGTCGCGATCGGCAGCCTGATGGCGCCGCATGCGTCCTTGGCCGAGGACAAGAAGGCGATCAAGGTCGGCATCATCAGCGGCGAGGACGAGGATGTCTGGCGTGTCGTCGTCGCGCAAGCAGCCGAAAAGGGCCTCAGCATCGAGACGGTGGTGTTCAACGACTACACCCAGCCCAACGAGGCGCTGGAGCGCGGCGAGATCGACGCCAACGCCTTCCAGCACCAGCCCTATCTCGACAACCAGATCAAGACGCAGGGCTACCACATCGTGCGTGTCGGCTATACCGGCGTGTGGCCGATCGGCCTCTACTCCAAGAAGTACACCAAGGTTGCCGATCTGCCGGAGGGCGCGGTGATCGGCGTGCCGAACGACCCGTCCAACGAAGGCCGGGCGTTGCGCGTGCTGCAGAATGAGGGCGTGATCAAGCTCAGGGATGGCACCGGCATTCTCGCCACCACCGCCGACATCGCCGAGAATGCGAAAAAGGTCGAGATCAAGGAGTTGGATGCCGGCATCGTCGGCCGCTCGGTCGAGGATCTCGACGCCGCCGTGGTCAATACCGACTGGGCACTGAAAAGCGGCCTNCATCGTCGGCCGCTCGGTCGAGGATCTCGACGCCGCCGTGGTCAATACCGACTGGGCACTGAAAAGCGGCCTCACACCGGAGAACCGCATCGCTCAGGAGCCGATCGCAGACAATCCGTATCGCAACTTCATCGCGGTCAAGGTCGGCCATGAGAACGAGGCCTGGGTAAGGACGCTGGTCGCGTCCTATCAGAACGAGGCTGTAAAGGCCGAGTTCGACAAGGTCTATAAGGGCACCGGTCTCAGCGCCTATTGAGTTATGCGGGCACCGACGTGCCGTTGACAGCTTAAGCGGTCCGCGCGATGCGCGGGCCGCGATCGCATTTCGGGACCTGCCTATGAACCAGCATTTTATCGCAACCACCGAGGCCGCGGATCAGGCCACCACGCAGGACGTGGTGCGCCTTGTCGACCTGAAGCGCCGCTTCGGCCAGACGGCGGCGCTCGACGGCATTTCCTTGACGGTGCGCAAGGGCGAGGTTCTCGGCATCATCGGCCGCAGCGGCGCCGGTAAATCCACCCTGATCCGCTGCCTGAACGGACTGGAGCGCCCTGACACCGGCGAGGTGTTCATCGAAGGCCGCGAGATCAGCCGACTTGGCGAGCGCGAGTTGCAGCCGTTGCGGCGGCGCATCGGCATGATATTCCAGCATTTCAACCTGCTGTCGGCCAAGACAGTCGAGGACAATGTGGCGCTGCCGCTCAAGATCGAGGGCCGGCCGAAGGCGGAGCGCCTGAAGCGGGCCGCGGAACTGCTCGATCTCGTGGGCCTGTCGGAGAAGGCAAAGGCATATCCGGCGTCGCTGTCCGGCGGCCAGAAACAGCGCGTCGGCATTGCCCGAGCGCTTGCCGCGCGGCCGGCGCTGCTTCTGTCGGACGAAGCGACATCGGCGCTCGACCCGGAGACGACGCGCTCCATTCTCGCCCTGCTGAAGGACATCAACCGCCAGCTTGGCCTGACCATCCTTTTGATCACCCATGAAATGGAAGTGATCCGCTCGATCGCTGACCGCGTGGCGGTGATCGACGCCGGGCGCATCGTCGAGGAAGGGCCAGTCTGGTCGGTGTTCGCCGATCCGCAATCGGACGTCACAAGACGCCTGCTCGGGACCATCCGGCCGCAACTTCCGGCCGAACTGGCGGCGCGGCTGGTGCCGGGGGCCGGCACCGAAACGGTTCTGCGCGTCGACGTGGCGGGCGAGGCGGCGCGCGAGCCGCTGCTGTTCGACCTTGCGGCCGCGGTGCCCGGTCCCTTCCGCCTCGTCCATGGCGGCATCGACCACATCCAGCGGCAGCCGGTCGGAACGCTGTTCCTTTCCGTCGCCGGCAGCGATGCGAGCCACCTCGCGGAAATCGTCACATTCCTGAAATCCCGCCAGGCGCGGGTGGAGGTGCTTGGCCATGTCACCGATCCTGTTTGAGCTTCTGTTGCGATCGATCTGGGAGACGGTGCTGATGACGGCCGCCTCCGGCCTGATCTCGCTGGTGTTCGGCCTGCCACTCGGGCTGGCCCTGATTGCCACCGAACGCGGCGGCATCGCCGAAAGCCCATGGGTGAACCGCGTGCTCGGCGCCGTCATCAACGGCTTCCGCTCGGTCCCGTTCATCATCCTTCTGGTGGCGCTGATCCCGGTGACGCGGCTGATCGTCGGCACCTCGATCGGCACATGGGCGGCCATCGTGCCGCTGTCGATCGCCGCCACACCCTACTATGCGCGAATCGCCGAAGTGTCATTGCGCGAGGTCGACCACGGACTGATCGAGGCGGCGCGCGCCATGGGCGGCAACCGCTGGACGATCATCCGCGAGGTGTTGGTGCCGGAGGCGCTACCCGGCATCGTGGCCGGCTTCACCGTGACGCTGGTGACGCTGGTCGGCGCCTCGGCGATGGCAGGCGCCATCGGTGCCGGTGGTCTCGGCGACCTTGCCATCCGCTACGGCTACCAGCGCTTCGAGACATCGGTGATGATCGCCGTGGTGATCGTGCTGATCATCCTGGTCTGCGGCATCCAGTGGGTGGGTGACCGGCTGGTGGCGAGGCTGGATCGGCGGGGGTGATGAGCCGGCTGAACATCCGGGTGGCCGTGACCTTCTCATCAACGTCAGCGCTGCCCCTCACTGTCCTGCCGGACATCTGGGAGAGATGGGCTAGCCCTGGACGCCGGCATTCTCCAAGCAACGCCGATGATTGGCGAAATCGTCGATGTGAGCGCCCCTCTCCCCGTCACTATATACGGGGAGAGGATGCCGGCAGGCAGGTGAGGGCAGCGCCGATCGCTCGCCATTGTCAGTAATTGCCATGACACTGTAGGGCTGTTCCTACGGACTTCTTCCTTGACGAGTGAGCGCCGCTCATCACCCGACAATCCCTGCCGCGCACCGTGGTTGAGTACCTTGGCCATGCGGGGCGACAGCTTCATGCCTTCGACAGCGCTGATTTTCTCGCCACGCGCGCTCGTCAGCTCGAAATGACCAGCCTTACTGAACGGCCGATTCTTGAACTAGGAGACTTCATCCGCGAACCATATCATGGACGCCAAGCGGAAACNGGGGCGACAGCTTCATGCCTTCGACAGCGCTGATTTTCTCGCCACGCGCGCTCGTCAGCTCGAAATGACCTGCCTTACTGAACGGCCGATTCTTGAACTAGGAGACTTCATCCGCGAACCATATCATGGACGCCAAGCGGAAACCAAAATCATTCCGCGCTAGCCCCTCAGCCTCGCCCCTTCCGGGTCAAAGAACGGCATCGGCGCCACCACCGCGCGTACTGGCTTGCCAGCGATGGAAATGCTGAGCTCTGTTCCAACAGCCGTGAACGGCAATCGCAAATGCGCTGTCGCCAGCACCTTGCCCAGGGAATAGCCGTGGTCGCTGTAGGTGACCACACCGGCGTTCTCACCATCGGCCATCACCCGTGCATCCGTCGCTGCCGGCTTGTCGCCGTCGAGGAAAAGCCCGGTCCAGCGCTCGTCGAGGCCCTTGTCGCGCACCTTGAGCAGCGCGTCCCGGCCGATGAAATCGCCTTTATCGAACTTGATCCAGCGGTCGAGGCCGACATGGAACGGCGTGCGCGTCTCGTCCATGTCGAGCCCGTGCGCCGGATAGGCCTTTTCCAGGCCGAGCGTAAACATGGCCAGCACGCCATAGGGTTTCAAGCCGAAAGCTTGGCCAGTGCGCATCAGCGCGTCCCAAACCGAGGTCGCCTCGTCGGCCGGCACGAACAGTTCGAAGCCGAGTTCGCCGGTCACGCCTGTACGTGAGATCAAGACCCGCGTTCCGTTGATATGGCCTGACGTAAACGCCCAGCGCTTCAATTCGTCGAGATCGGCGTCCGAGATCATCGCCTTCAGGAGATCGCGTGAGCGCGGGCCCTGGATGGTCGGGAAGGCGACGGCGGCAGTGATGTCGGTGACATAGGCCCTGCGCCCTTGCGCATGATGCTGGAGCCAGGGCAGCATCTTGAGGCGGTTGACCGAACCGGTCACCAGCATGAAATGCTCCGCGCCCAGCCGGAACACGGTGAGGTCGTCCATGATGCCGCCGTCCTCACGACAGACGGTGGAATAGCGTACTTGGCCCGGCCCCATCGCCGCGGCGTCATTGACAATGACATGGTTGACCAGCGCCTCGGCGTCGGCACCCTTAATGTCCATCTTGCCCATGGTGCTGAGGTCCTGCACGCCAACATTTTTACGCGTATTCAAATGTTCGTCGGCGATGCCGGAATAATGTTTGGCCGAGATGAAATCGCCGCCGACCCGACCCATGGTCGCGCCCAGCCCAACGATGCTGCTGTAGAAGGGGGAGCGACGCTCAGCCAATAAAATCTCCATCATTCAAATCGGCAGCGCCGGGTTGCGCCGCCGAGCTCGATTGGTACCGGGATCAACTCCCATAGACGTCGAATGAAAAATACTTGTCGTTGATTTCCTTGTACTTTCCGTTGGCGCGCAGCGCGTCGATTGCCGCGTTGAACTTGTCGGCCAGTTCCCTGTTGCCCTTCTGCAGCGCAATGCCGACCCCCGGGCCGTGAATGGCGGGATCTGCCGTCAGCGTGCCGAGCAGCTTGCAGCAGGTGCCGTCGGGCTTCTTCAGCCATTCGGTCAGGATGATCGAGCCATCCATAATCGCATCGAGGCGGCCATTAGCCATGTCGGCGCGGGCGTCGTCGCCGGTCGGGTAGGCCTTGACGGTCGAGCCCGAATATTTCTGCTCGGCGAAATTCTGGTGGATGGTGGCGCTCTGCACGCCCAGCACCTTGCCTTTCAGATCGTCCGGCGAGGTGCCCGCGATGGTTGAGTCCTTCGGCACCGCGATGGCCGGCGGCGTCTGGTAGTATTTGTGGGTGAACTCGACCTTTTCGGCCCGCTCGGGCGTGATGGTGATGTTGATGATGGCGTCGAACTTGCCGGCCTGGAGCGCGGGAATAGAGCCGTCGAAATCCTGCACGGTGAACTCGCATTCGACCTTCATCTGCGCGCACAGCGCGTTGCCGAGATCGATGTCGAAACCGCCGAGCGTGCCATCGGCATTGGCATGGTTGAAGGGCGGATAGGCACCCTCGGTACCGAGCCTCAGTTTTTTCTCCTGGGCGGAAGCAGCACCGGTGGCAAGCGCAAAAGCCACGGAAGCGGCAAGCACGAAACGACCGAAAAGACGCATGGTCCAGATCTCCGTTGACCGGGTAAATTTACGGGCTTTCATGCTCCCGGCGGAGACGAAAACGACATGTGCCGCGGCGATCACGGCGCGGTGCAGTTCCTCCGCGTCCGGTCAGGTTCCTTGTGCCTCGGCTCCGAACAGATCCCTTGCTTGCTCCGTAGTATAATAACCAAGCTGGACGTCCCGTGCGACCAATTCCGGATCGCGCTCACGCGGATCGCCATAGCCGCCGCCACCCGGCGTGCCGACGCGCACGCGGTCGCCGGCCTTCAGCGGGATGTCCTGCTCCTTGGATAGGTGCGGCGGCACATGCTCCTCGCCGTTGCGGAACACGGTCACGCTGTTGGGCTCGCCGTCCCGACCGCCAAGGGCGCCTTGCGGACCGAAACGGCCATGGTCCATTACAAAGGAGGCTCGCGCCTCGCCGCGCAGGATCTCGACCTCATAGGCGAGGCCAAAACCACCACGATGCTTGCCGGCGCCGCCCGAGCCTTCGCGCAAGGCATAGTGGCGATAGAGCACCGGAAAGGCCTGCTCCATGATCTCGACCGGCGGCGACTTGGAAATGCCGATGGTCGAGCAGCCATTGGTCAGCCCGTCATGCCCCGAATTGCCGCCATAGCCGCCACCGGAGATCTGGTACATGACGTAGTCGCGGCCGCGCGCCGGATCATTGCCGCCGAGCGCGAAATTGCCGCTGGAGCCGGCCGGGGCCGCCGTCACCTTGTCGGGCAGCGCCTGCACCATCGCCGCGAACACCGCCTCGGCGATGCGCTGCGATACTTCGGCCGCACAGCCAGACACGGGGCGCGGATATTTGGCGTCGAGGAAAGTGCCTTCCGGCCGCTTGACCTCGAGCGGCTCGAAGGCACCAGCGCTGATCGGCACGTCCGGGAAGATATGGCGCATGGCGAGATAGACCGAGGACAATGTCGTCGCCAGCACGCTGTTCATCGGTCCCGCACAAGGCTTTGACGAGCCTGAAAAATCGAAGGTCAGAGTGTCGCCCTGTTTCTCGACGGCGAGCGCGATGGTCAGCGGTTCGTTGACCACCCCGTCGGAATCGACAAAAGCCTTGGAGCGGTAGGTGCCGTCGGGAATGGCCGCTATGTTGGCGCGCATCTGCTCGGCGGCACGGTGGCGCAATTCGGCGATCGCTTCGACAACGATTTCGTCCCCGTAACGATCCAGGATTCCATTAAGCCTGTCCTGGCCGATCAGCAGCGCGGCGGCCTGGGCCCGGATGTCGCCGATGCGCTGGTCGGCAACCCTGATGTTGGAGCAGATGATGGCGTAGATTTCCGCGTCGAGCACGCCCTTCTTGAACAGCTTTACCGGCGGCAGCCGCAGGCCTTCCTGCTCGACCGCCGTCGCCGAAGCCGAGAAGCCGCCGGGCACGGAGCCGCCAATGTCGGGCCAATGGCCGGTGTTCGACAACCAGCAGAAGATCTTTTCACCGCGATAGACCGGCATGGCGAAGCGCACATCCATCAGATGCGTGCCGCCGAGATAGGGATCGTTGACGATGTAGATGTCGCCCGGCTCCGGGGCCAGGCAGCGGCCGTCGGCGATCATCTCGATCACCGTCCTGGTCGAATATTGCATGACGCCGACAAACACAGGCAGACCCTGACTGCCCTGCGCGATCAACGAGCCGTCGACGGCGGAATAGATGCCGTCCGAGCGGTCATTGGCCTCGGCGATCACGGGCGAAAAGGCGGCGCGGGAAAAGGTCAGGTCCATCTCGTCGCAGACCTGCTGCAAAGCGGCCTGGAGCACCGAAAGCGTGATTGCGTCGAGCTTTGCGTTATCAACTGACATGTCAGGCCTCGCCAATGTCGATGATGATGTTGCCGTCGGCGTCGGAGCGTGCGCGGTCGCCCGGTTCGAGCACGGTGGTCGCGTCCATCTGTTCGAGGATCGCCGGCCCTTCGATGACCGCATCGAGCGGCAGCTTTTCCCTGCTATAGACCGGCGTGTCGTGCCAGCGCCCGGCGTACCAGACCGGTCGGATTTCGCGACGCGCCGCGTCGAGCGTTTCTGCCCGCCCGGCCGGGTCGATCAGCCGTGACAGGTCGATCGCCGGACGCACGCCGGTGACGGAGGTGTTGAGGTTCACGAGGTTGGCGCGGATTTCCGGCAACTCCACCTTGAAGCGGGCGAAATAGGCTTTCTCGAACAACGCCTGCAATTGGCTCCGGGTCACCGACGAGGACGGTAGCGGCACGTTGATGATGTGGGTCTGGCCGACGAACTGCATGTCGGCGGAGTGGGAGACGCGGATCGATTCCGGCTTCACCGCTTCCTTGGCGATCAGCTCCTCGCCTTCGTTCCGGTGCCGTTCCAGTACTTGGTGGAGCTGGCTTCCGTCCAGCACGGCCACGGGCTGGTTGATGGTGTTGACGAAGTCGTGGCGCAAATCGGCGACGACGCAGCCGAGCGCGTTGGTGATGCCGGGCCGCGCCGGCACCAGCACTTTGGGCAAGCCGAGTTCGCGGGCGAGCGCCGTCGCATGCAGCGGCCCGGCGCCGCCGAAGGCGAACAGCGCGAAATCGCGCGGGTCGTGGCCGCGCGACACCGACACCATGCGGATGGCGCCGGCCATCTTCATGTTGCCCAGCCTGAGCACCGCGCCCGCGGCCTCGACACCCGACAGGCCGGTTGCCTTGCCGATCCTGTCCTCGAAAATGCCGGCGACGCGCTCCGATGTGACTGGGTTTTCGACGGCCAGCAGCTTCTTCGGCGCTAGCCGGCCAAGCACGAGGTTGGCGTCGGTGATCGTCGGCTCGGTCCCGCCGCGCCCGTAGCAGATCGGGCCGGGATTGGCGCCGGCACTTTCCGGCCCGATCTGAATCAGGCCGGCCGCATCGACGCGGGCGATCGAGCCGCCGCCGGCGCCCACCGTATGCACCGCCACCATCGGCACATGGATGGGCATGGCATATTCGATCTCGATCTCGTTCGAGACAGCCGGCTCGGCGTTGCGGATCAGCGCCACGTCGGTCGAGGTGCCGCCCATGTCGTAGGTAACGAGGTTTTCGAAGCCTGCGCGCTTGCCCGTGTAGGCGGCGGCGATGACGCCGGAGGCGGGGCCCGACATGACCGTCTTGGCCGATTCACGTGTGACGAAGCGGGCCGATATCATGCCGCCATTGCCGTTCATGATCAGGAAGTCGCGGGCATAGCCCTTGTCGGCCAATTCCGTGCGCAGGCGCTCGACATAGCGCTCCAGGATCGGCTGCACCGAAGCGTTGACCGATGCCGTCACCCCGCGCTCGAATTCGCGCGCTTCCGACAATAGCGCATGGCCCGTGGTGATGTAGCCGTTCGGCCAGAGCTCGGCGGCTATTTCGGCGGCGCGCCGCTCATGCGTGGGGTTGGCGTAGGAGTGGAGGAAATGGATGACGAGGGATTCGCAGCCGGCCGCGATGAGCGCCTGTACCGCCTCGCGCATCTCGGCTTCATCAAGCGGCGTGCGCACCGCACCTGATGCCTCGACGCGCTCCGACACTTCGAGGCGCAGGTTGCGCGGAATGATCGGGACGAACGTTCCCGTCATGCCATAGGGTTGCGGCCGTGTCCGCCGACCGAGTTCGATCACGTCGCGAAAACCGCGCGTGGTGATCATGCCGGTCCTGGCCAGCCGGCGCTCCAGCACCGCATTGGTGGTGGTGGTCGTTCCATGCACGATGAGGTCGATACCGTCGATCGGAAAGCCGGTGGCGCCAAGCGCCGAAACCACGCCAAAGGCCTGGTTGTCGACAGTGGTCGGGGTCTTGGCCAGATACACTCTTCCACCGTCCTTGCCGTCGATCAGGAGCAGGTCGGTGAAGGTTCCGCCGACATCGATGCCGGCGACGACGCTGCCCAGGGAATCCGGCGGCTGCACCGAAAAATTCTCTTTCATTGTCGAAACCCGAAATGCTGGGACTACGGATATGCCGCAGTTTGGAAAGGTGTTTTACGGCGGCGTCTTGACGCAAATATCGTTTGTATACTAATAAATTCCGGACACAAGAGCTTACCGCTTCGGTAGCGTGCATTGGCATGCCGGAACCTGAATGGTTCGGGCGCGCACGGGAAAGTTTGGCGCCCGCGTCTGTCATTGGGCGAGAAGGTTGGAATTGATGAACACCACGCCCTCGTTCAACACCGCTGAAGCCCGCCCGCTGCAGTTTCCGATTCCGGCCAATGTCTATGCCGAAACCGTCGTCTCGGTGAAACACTATACCGACCGGTTGTTCTCGTTCCGCATCACCCGGCCGCAATCGCTGCGCTTCCGCTCGGGCGAATTCGTCATGATCGGCCTGCCCAATGCCGAGAAGCCGGTGTATCGCGCCTACTCCGTCGCCAGCCCGGCCTGGGACGAAGAGCTGGAATTCTTCTCGATCAAGGTGCCGGATGGCCCGCTGACCTCGGAACTGCAGAAGATCCAGGTCGGCGACACCGTCATCATGCGCCAAAAATCGACCGGCACGCTGGTCGTCGACGCGCTGACCCCCGCCAAGCGCCTGTTCATGATCTCGACCGGCACCGGCATCGCGCCCTTTGCCAGCCTGCTGCGCGATCCCGACACTTACGAGAAGTTCGACCAGCTGATCCTGACCCACACCTGCCGCGACAATGCCGAGCTGATCTACGGCCAGGAACTGGTGGCGGCGCTCGAAAGCGACCCGCTGATCGGCGAGCTGACCACTGGGCGCGTCACGCTCTACAATTCGACGACCCGCGAAGAGTCGGCGCGCATGGGCCGCATCACCGCGCTGATCGGCTCCGGCAAATTCTACAGCGACCTCGGCATCGAAAAGCTCAATCCCGAAACCGACCGCGTCATGATCTGCGGCTCGATGCACATGCTGAAAGACGTCAAGGAGCTGGCCGAAAGCCTCGGCTTCCAGGAAGGTTCGCTCAGCCATCCCTCGAGCTTCGTCGTCGAACGCGCCTTCGTCGGCTGAGGCCAGCGCGTCTCCCAGAAAGCTGGTTTTGACCTTCCGGTCAAAAATCAGCTGCTTTCGCGGCCTTTTTCAGCTATCCCTCGCTTGAGGACTCGTGAAGCGCGACTTCGCGGGCTATCTTCGTGCGTGTCGCCCAAAACTGTCGACGGCTTTGGGGTAAAGATGCGCGCCGAGATATCAAGCGCACGCCACTTGAATGAAAGGGCAGGAGATGAGCAGCACCATCCGCGAAGCCGATCTTGGCACCAAGGTGACGCCGCTGCCGGCACGCGCCGCCGCCAACACGCCGGTGCCGCTGGACCATCACATCACGCGCAATCCCGGCCTGAAACTCGACCTCGGTTTTCTCGAATCGGTACGCAGCGTCAACCGCTCCGCGCTGGAACGCCGCGTCGCCAGCCTGACCAAGCGGCGCTCGATCAAGGCCGACAACCAGGCGGCATGGCTGCTGCGGGCGATCGCCTGCATGGATCTGACGACGCTCAACTCCAACGACACCGAGGAGCGCGTGCGCCGGCTCTGCGCCAAGGCGATCAACCCGCTGGGCCGCGACATCATCGGAGGTCTCGGCATTGCGGGCGAGACCATCCGGCCGGCCGCCGTCTGCGTCTACCATCCCTTCGTCGCCACGGCCGTGGACGCGGTGCGCGGCACCGGCATCCATGTCGCCGCGGTCTCCACCGCCTTCCCGCATGGCTTGGCGCCGCTGTCGACCCGGTTGCAGGAGATCGAGGCCTCGGTGAAGGACGGCGCCGACGAGATCGATGTCGTCATCCCGCGCGGCCTGGTGTTCGGCGCCAAGTGGCGCGAGCTTTACAATGAGATCGTCTCGATGCGTGCCGCCTGCGGTGACGCGCATCTCAAGGTCATTTTGGGGACCGGCGACCTCGCCACGCTGCGCAATGTCATGCTGGCCTCGATGGTGGCGATGATGGCGGGTGCGGACTTCATCAAGACCTCGACCGGCAAGGAAAGCGTCAACGCCACGCTGCCCGTCGGCCTCGCCATGGTGCGCGCCATCAGGGCCTATTTCGAGGAAACAGGCTATCTCATCGGCTTCAAGCCGGCGGGTGGCATTTCCACCGCGAAAGTGTCGCTCGACTGGCTGGTGCTGATGAAGGAGGAACTCGGCCGTCCATGGCTGGAGCCCGAGCTGTTCCGCTTTGGCGCCTCTAGCCTGCTGACCGATATCGAACGTCAGCTCGAGCATCATCTGACCGGGCATTATTCGGCCAATCACCGCCACGCGATGGCTTGAGCACCCCACCCCGATCGGCTTTGCCGATCGGGGTCTCCCCACAAGTGGGAGGGTGAAGGAGGAACCTGATGAATATCCTTGAACGCTATCACGCCATGGAATACGGCCCGGCGCCGGAGGCTCGCAACGAGGCCGATGCCTGGCTGGCCGGGCGCGATTTCTCCAAGGCCTTGTTCATCGGTGGCGACTGGAAAGCGGCCGGCGGCGGCAAGACCTTCGACACCAGCGAGCCGTCTTCCGGCAAGCTGTTGGCCAAGGTGTCCGATGCCAATGCCGCCGACATCGACGCGGCGGTTGCTGCCGCCGCAAAGGCGTTGCCGAAATGGAGCGCCAGTTCCGGATACCAGCGCGCGAAAGTGCTCTACGCCATCGGCCGCGCCATGCAGCGTCACCAGCGGCTGTTCGCGGTGGTTGAGACGATCGATAACGGCAAGCCGATCCGCGAAAGCCGCGACATCGACGTGCCGCTGGCAATCCGCCATTTCATTCACCATGCCGGCTGGGCTCAGGCGCTGGACAGGGATTTTCCCGGCCAAAAGGGTGTCGGCGTCGTCGGCCAGATCATCCCGTGGAATTTTCCGCTGCTGATGCTGGCCTGGAAGATCGCACCGGCGCTTGCGGCGGGCTGCACCGTGGTGCTGAAGCCGGCCGAGTTCACGCCGCTGACATCGATCCTGTTCGCCGAGATCTGCGAACGCGCCGGCGTTCCGAAAGGCGTCGTCAACATCGTGCAGGGCGGTCCGGAAGCGGGTGCGGCGATCGTCAACCACCCTGGCATCCAGAAAATCGCCTTCACCGGCTCCTCGGAAGTCGGCAAGATCATCCGCAAGGCCACCGCCGGGTCAGGGAAAAAACTGTCGCTGGAACTTGGCGGCAAGTCGGCCTTCATCGTCTTCGAGGACGCAGATCTCGACAGCGCCGTCGAGGGTCTGGTCGACGGCATCTGGTTCAACCAGGGCCAGGTCTGCTGCGCCGGTTCGCGGCTGCTGGTACAGGAAGGCATCGCCGACGCCTTGATCGCCAAAGTCAAGACGCGGATGAGCCGGCTGCGTGTCGGCAGCCCGCTCGACAAGAACACCGATATCGGCCCGCTGGTCGATCTGACCCAGCTCGACCGGGTCAAGGGACTGATCGCCGAAGGTGCCCGGCAGGGCGCCGTCTGCTGGCAGCCGGATGCAACGCTGCCGTCTTCCGGCTATTATCACCTGCCGACGCTCGCCACCGGTGTACCGCCGGCTAATATCCTGGCGCAAGAAGAGGTGTTCGGGCCGGTGCTCGCCACCATGACCTTCCGCAACACCGAGGNGTCTGCTGGCAGCCGGATGCAACGCTGCCGTCTTCCGGCTATTATCACCTGCCGACGCTCGCCACCGGTGTATCGCCGGCTAATATCCTGGCGCAAGAAGAGGTGTTCGGGCCGGTGCTCGCCACCATGACCTTCCGCAACACCGAGGAAGCGATCGAACTCGCCAACAACACGCGCTATGGCCTCGCGGCCTCGGTATGGAGCGAGAACGTCAACCTGGCGCTCCATGTCGCGCCGCAATTGAAGGCCGGCGTGGTCTGGGTCAACGGCACCAACATGTTCGACGCCGCCTGCGGCTTTGGCGGCTATCGCGAGAGCGGCTTCGGCCGCGAGGGCGGGCGCGAGGGCATGTTCGAATATCTCTCGGCAAAACTGCCGCTCGGCCCGGTGATCAAACCAGCGACGTCTTCGGCGCAGCCCGTGGAACAGGCGGACGGCGTCGCTATCGACCGCACGGCGAAGCTGTTCATCGGCGGCAAGCAGGTGCGGCCGGACGGCAATTACTCGCTTGCCGTCGCCACCGCCAAGGGCAAGCTCGCCGGCGAAGTCGGGCTCGGCAGCCGCAAGGATATCCGCGATGCGGTTTCGGCTGCCCGCGCCTGCAAAAGCTGGCCGGAGGCGACCGCCTACAACAGGTCGCAGGTGCTTTATTACCTGGCCGAGAACCTTTCCGGCCGCGCGGAAGAATTTGCCGCCCGGCTCACCGAACTGACCGGAGCCAATGCCAAGGCCGCGCGGGACGAGGTGGAGCTCTCGATCGAGCGGCTGTTCCTCTATGCCGGCCTGGCCGACAAGTTCGAGGGACGCGTGCACCACCCGCCAGCGCGTGCCGTGACGCTGGCGCTGCACGAGCCTGTTGGCGTCGTCGGCATCGTGGCGCCGGACGATCAGCCCCTGCTCGGCTTCATCTCGCTGGTCGCGCCGGCGCTGGCCATGGGCAACACGGTGGTCGCCGTGCCGTCGGAACGGTATCCGCTGCTGGCCACCGATCTCTATCAGGTCATCGAATATTCCGATGTGCCGGCCGGCGCCGTCAACATCATCACCGGACGCACCGCGGAGCTTGCCGTCGTGCTGGCCAAGCACGACGACGTCGACGGACTGTGGCTGTTCACCGACGCGGATACCTGCGCCAAGGCGGAAGCCGAGTCCATCGGCAACCTCAAACGCGTCTGGAGCGGCAACGGCCGCAGTCTCGACTGGGCCTCGGAAGATGCCAGCGGTGACGTTTTTCTGCGCCGTGCCATCGAGGTGAAGAATGTCTGGGTGCCTTACGGCGACTAAGGCCCAGAGTGATCGCGATCGGGCTTGACGCCTGGCCATATGTTCTTTAACGAGAAAAAACATCTTTATCAGTGAACTGGCACCGGCCGCACAATCGCGCCTGACTGGCACATGACGCTTTCGCCGGCAGCCGATAAAGGCAATTGACCCAAGCAGGCGAGGAACAAAGCATGGCGGAACTGGCGGGCAAGGTCGTTGTCATCACGGCAGCGGCGCAAGGCATCGGCAAGGCGAGCGCGCTGGCCTTCGCCAAGGCTGGCGCCACCGTCCATGCCACCGACATCAACGAGACGCTGCTGGCGGAACTCGCCAAGACATCAGGGATCAAGACCCGTAAGGTCGACGTGCTCAACGACGAGGCGGTCAATGCCGCCTTTGCCGAGATCGGCGCCGTCGACGTGCTGTTCAATTGCGCCGGTTTCGTCCATTCGGGTTCGATCCTGGAGATGAAGGACGCCGATCTCGATTTCGCTTTCAATCTCAACGTGCGCGCCATGATCCGAACCATCCGGGCGGTGCTGCCCGGCATGCTGGAGCGTGGCGACGGGTCGATCATCAACATGGCTTCGCTCGCCAGTTCGACCAAGGGCGTGCCAAACCGCTTCGCCTATGGCCTCACCAAGGCCGCCGTGATCGGGCTGACCAAGGCGGTCGCGGCCGACTATGTCGGCAAGGGCATACGCTGCAACGCCATCTGCCCCGGCACGGTCGAAAGCCCGTCGCTGCAGGACCGCATGCACGCCCAGGGCGATTACGACGCCGCCCGCGCCGCTTTCATCGCCCGCCAGCCAATGGGCCGGCTCGGCACGCCAGAGGAGATCGCCGATCTCGCCGTCTACCTGGCCGGCGCCAGCTACACGTCCGGACAGGCCTATAATATCGACGGCGGCTGGTCGATCTGAGCGCTGCCTGGGGACAACCGGACATCGGGTTTGGTGCAGGATCGGGAAGTCTGAAAATCCCGCCCGCCGGCCGCCAATAGAGGCTGTTCGCGCTTGTCGTTAAGCAGGCCCATGGCTAGGCTCCGGCGGGTTCCAGAGGACGGCCGCCCCGGCGGAGAGTTTGTAGGACGGCCACGAGGCCGCAATCAGGAGAAGATGCATGAAACTGCTGCGCTATGGCGAGGTGGGAAGCGAACGTCCCGGCCTGCTCGATGCGGATGGAACGATCCGCGATCTCTCCGCCCATGTCGCCGATATTGCCGGCACGACACTTCATCCGGCCTCGCTGGACATGCTTTCGAAGCTCGATGCGAAGTCGCTGCCGGCGGTTTCCGGCAAGCCGCGCCTTGGCGCCTGCGTTGCCGGCACCGGCAAGTTCATCTGCATCGGCCTCAACTATTCCGACCATGCCGCCGAGACCGGGGCCACCGTGCCGCCGGAACCGATCATCTTCATGAAGGCAAGCTCGGCCATCGTCGGCCCGGACGACGACGTGCTGATCCCGCGCGGCTCCGAGAAGACCGACTGGGAAGTCGAGCTCGGCGTGGTCATCGGCAAAACCGCCAAATATGTCAGCGAAGCCGACGCGCTCGACCATGTCGCCGGCTATTGCGTCTCCCATGACGTGTCCGAACGCGCCTTCCAGGCCGAGCGCCAGGGCCAATGGACCAAGGGCAAGAGCTGCGACACGTTCGGCCCGACCGGCCCGTGGCTGGTAACCAAGGACGAAGTATCAGACCCGCAGAACCTGAAGATGTGGCTGACGGTCAACGGCAAGACCATGCAGAACGGCTCGACCAAGACCATGGTCTACGGAGTGGCCTATCTCGTCTCCTACCTCAGCCAGTTCATGTCGCTGCACCCCGGCGACATTATCTCGACCGGCACCCCGCCCGGCGTCGGGCTCGGCATGAAGCCGCCGGTGTTCTTGAAGGCTGGTGATGTTGTCGAGCTGGGGATCGAGGGATTGGGTCAGCAGAAGCAGACGTTCAAGGCTGACGTTTAGAGCAGTTCCGGACGGAAAACCGTTTCACACTTTCCCTGGAATTGCTCTAGGCGTGACATTTTAGGCGCTGGCGCTGCCCCTCATCTGGCTGCCGTCATCTTCTCCCCGTAGAACGGGGAGAACGGCGCTGTCGTTACTGCTTTTGCCAATCGCCGGCGCTGGAGCTACCTTCCTTCTCCCCGTCACTATACGGGGAGAAGGTGCCGGCAGGCGGATGAGGGGCGGCGCAAACCTATGTTGCGATACTACTTCAGCACTTTCCCATCCGCGCCAAACCGATACGTCTTCCCTGGCTCCGGCGTCGCATAAAGCGTCGCGCCGGGCTCGGCGTCATAAACACCGAAAATGCGCACGGTGATCAGGCCGGCTTTCTCGCAGTCGAGATAGAGATTGGTGTCGGCGCCGAGATGTTCGGCATGCACCACCGTGCCCTTCCAGGCGCCGGATTTCGGATCGACCGTCAGGTGCTCCGGCCGCACACCGATGGTCTTGGCTGTCTCGCCGAGCCGGGCGCCGTCGACGAAATTCATCTTCGGCGAGCCTATGAAGCCGGCGACGAACTCGTTTGCCGGCGAATTGTAGAGTTCCATCGGGCCGCCGATCTGCTCGATCTTGCCGGCATTGAGCACCACGATCTTGTCGGCCAGCGTCATCGCCTCGACCTGGTCGTGGGTTACGTAGATCATCGTCGCCTTCAGCCGGCGATGCAGTTGCGCGATCTCCAGCCGCGTGTTGACGCGCAGCGCCGCATCGAGGTTCGACAGCGGTTCGTCGAACAGGAAAAGTTTCGGCTCGCGCACCACGGCGCGGCCGATGGCGACGCGCTGGCGCTGGCCGCCGGAAAGTTCCGCAGGTCGTCTTTCGAGATAGGGCTCCAGCGACAGCATGGACGAGGCGATGCCGATGCGGCGGTCGATTTCCGCCGCCGGCGTGTTCGCCTGCTTGAGGCCGAGGCCCATATTGTTCTTCACCGTCAGATGCGGATAGAGCGCATAGGTCTGGAACACCATGGCGATGCCGCGTTTCGCCGGCGGGGTGACCGAGACATCCTCGCCATCGATCAGCACCCGGCCCGAGGTCGAATCCTCCAGACCGGCGATGACCCGGAGCAATGTCGACTTGCCGCAACCCGAAGGGCCGACAAAGACGACGAACTCGCCATCCGTCACTTCAAGGTCGATGCCCTTGAGCACCTCGACCGGCCCAAATGCCTTTTTCACGTTCTCGATTTTTAGCGAGCCCACGGCAGTCCTCCAAATTGATGAGTGGGCGCCAAGCGGGCGCCGTAGGGCGCGGAAGACCACAGCCTAATCATAGCCGCACCGCCTTTCCGCCGCGCACGCTCTCGTCGGCGGCAAGGCAGACGGCGAGCGACCGCACCGCGTCGTCCATATGTCTGGTGAGATCGATATCCTCGCGGATCGCCTTGAGGACGAAAGCCTGTTCGAGATCGCAGAGATCCTGATGGCCGGGTTCGCCTTCCATCGACAGCATCTCGTCCGCCTTTACGAACTTGCCGTCCGCGCCGGTCGCGGCGCTGTGCAGGCGGATGGTCGAGGTCTTGGTGTGGGTGTCGATGTCGTCGGACTTCACGCCCTCCTTCATGACGATCGACACGCAGCCCTTGGGCGAAATCACGTCCTTCACGAAGAAGGCGGTTTCCGAAATCATCGGACCCCAGCCGGCCTCGTACCAGCCGACCGAGCCGTCATCGAACAGCACCTGCAGATGGCCGTAATTGTACATGGAAGGCGCGACTTCCTCGGTCAGCCGCACGCCCATGCCGCGCACCTCGACCGGCTTGGCATCGGTGATCTGCAGCATGACGTCGAGATAATGCACGCCGCAATCGACGATCGGCGATGTCGTCTGCATCAGCTGCTTGTGCGTCTCCCAGGTATGGCCCGAGGATTGCTGGTTGAGGTTCATGCGGAACACGTAGGGACCGCCGAGCTTGCGCGCTTCGGCGATCAACCGGATCCAGGACGGGTGGTGGCGCAGGATATAGCCGATCACCAGCTTTCGGCCGTTGGCCTTGGCTGCCGCGACGACACGCCTGGCATCGGCCACCGTCGTTGCCAGCGGCTTTTCGACGAAGACATGGCATCCGGCCTCGAACGCCTTCACCGCATAATCGGCATGGCTGTCGGAATAGGTGGCGACGCAGGCGACGTCGGGCTTTTCGTCGCGCAGGGCGTCATCGAACGAACGCCTGATGCCATAGAAGGAAAGCCCCCCAGGCAAAGGCACGTCGGAGCGGTTGACCAGCGCGGCGATCTGAAAACCCGGATTGGTGTGATAGGCCAGCGCATGGCTGCGGCCCATATTGCCGAGGCCGGCGACGACGACGCGAAGGGGTTCAGTCATGTATCAATTCACCTTTTCTTGCGTGCGAGCCTTGAGAGCAACCATGACATGAGGCTCGCATTCGTCCGCGACCTGCAAGGCAGCTTGTTCGCTGTCGCAGCGAGACAGAAGCCTGAAGCCGTAGGCATCGACTCCGTCCTTGACCAATGAAAGCCTCTGATCGTCAGACAAGAGCTGCTCCAGATTGAGGGCCTGCTCGAATGCCTTTGACTGCTCGTCTCCCATCAAGGAATTAACGCGCCAACGAATGTGACAATTGTATTCCTTCGGCCGGCGCTCCGGCCCGAGCCGCGTAAACCAGACAGCAGCGTTGATATAGAACCGCGGCCCCCAGGAAGACCTCTGAAGGTTCAGCACGCAGATCGTCTCCGGCCATTCCCGGTAGAAATTCTTGGCGCGCACACCGCGAAATCCATGCCGGCTCGCCGTCTCGACAAGGGCCTGTCCGACAATCTCCTGACCGTCGCTCACTTGACGGCCCCCGACGTGATGCCGCGGATCAGCTGCCGCGAGAAGATGACATAGAGGACCAGCACCGGTAGGATCGCCAGCGACAGTGCTGCCAGGATGGCGTTCCAGTTGGTGACGAACTGGCCCAGGAAAAGCTGGGCGCCGAGCGTCACCGTCTTGGTCTCTTCCGACGGCGCCAGGATCAGCGGAAACCACAGATCGTTCCAGATCGGGATCATGGTGAAGACGGCGACGGTTGCCATCGACGGCCGCACCAGCGGCACGACCAGCCGGAAGAAGATGGTGTATTCCGACAGGCCGTCGATGCGGCCGGCGTTCTTCAGATCGTCGGACACCTGCTTCATGAATTCGGACAGGATGAAGACGGCGAGCGGCAGCCCCTGCGCGGTGTAGACCAGGATCAGCGCGGTCAGCGTGTTGACCAGCCCGCTCGCCACCATCAATTGGAGGATGGCGACGGTGGCGAGCCGGATCGGGATCATGATCCCGAGCGCTAAATAAAGCCCCATCATCGTGTTGCCGCGAAAGCGATATTCCGACAGCGCGAACGCAGCCATGGCGCCGAACAGAAGCACGAAGAACAGCGAGCCGACGGTGACGACGAGGCTGTTCTGGAAATAATGGATGAAGTCGCCCTGGCCGATCACCGTGGTGTAGCCGATCAGGTCGAACGTCTTTGGCGTCGGCGGCGTCAGCGGCGCGCCGAAGATGCCGGCGCGGGACTTGAACGAATTCATGATGACCAGGATCACCGGAAACAGCGCGATCGCCGTGTAGGTCAGCAGGATCGCGTGGGCGCCGATGGCGCGGGGCAGTGAACGGGTGGCGATGCTCATCTTCGTCCCCTCAGAACTGGTAGCGACGCAGGCGCGTCTGGATGAGGAAGAGGTAGACGCAGACACCGCCCAGGATGATCAGGAACATGATCGTGGCGATGGTCGCGCCCATGTTGGGGTCGCCGACCTGCAACTGGAAGCCGAAGAAGGCGCGGTAGAGGAAGGTGCCGAGAATATCGGTCGAATAATTGGGACCCGCGAGCGCGCCCTGCGCGGTGTAGATCAGGTCGAAGGCGTTGAAATTGCCGACGAAGGTGAGGATCGAGATGATGCCGATCGACGGCAGGATCAGCGGCAGCTTGATCTTCCAAAACTGCGACAGGCCGGTGATGCCATCGCATTCGGCCGCCTCGAGCACCTCTTCCGGGATCGACAGCAGCGCGGCATAGATCAGCATCATCGGAATGCCGATGAATTGCCACACCGAGATCAGACTGAGCGCGGTCAGCGCGTATTGCTCCTTGCCGAGCCAGGGCGTGAACAGGCTCTTCAGCCCGACGAAGTCGAGCAGATGCGGCGCCACGCCCCATAGCGGCGACAGGATCAGCTTCCAGGCAAAGCCGACGATGACGAAGGACAGGATGGTCGGCACGAAGATCGCGGTGCGGTAAAAGGCGGCGAACCTCAGCCTCGGGCTGGAGAGAATTGCCGCCAACAGCACGCCGACGGGGTTCTGCACCAGCATGTGGATGATGAAGAACCAGACATTGTTACGCAGCGCATTCCAGAAATTGACCGACCAGTTGGGGTCGCCGAACAAGGTGCGGAAATTGTCCAGGCCGACGAATATCTGGGACTGGTCGACATTGCGGAACAGCGAGAGCTGCAGCGTGCCGGCGAGCGGCAGGATCATGATCGCCGTGTAGACGAGCACCGCCGGCGCCAGGAAGACGGCGATATGCCAGCGGAATGGTCTTTTGGGTCGTGTTTGTGCGGCCATGAGTTCGGTCCCCGCCGTCTCTCGGTTCCAGATGATGTGATGCTAGATGATGCCCCGATGCGTGGCCCAAACCTTGCCCGGCGCGGCAAGACAAAAGCCTGCGACTGGTCAGCCAGCCTTCCCCAACAGCAAGGGTAAGGCCGTGAGGCAGAGCCGACAATCGCAATATGAAAACAGGATAATCCGGAACCGGCCGGGCATGCGCCCAGCCGGCTCCGCTGCCTGAGCTCTTACTTGGCCGGCTTATACCAGCTGTCGAGACCGGTCTGCAGCTTCTTGGCCGCGGCTTCGGGCGTATCGGTGCCGTTGATGACGTTGGCCGATTCAACCCAGGTCTCGTTTTCGAGGTTCGGCGTGCCGCGCGACAGGATCTGGTAGGTCGAGCGGATCGTCGACTTGCACTTGCCGCGCCAGGAGACGAATTCCTGCGCCAGCGGGTCTTCCATCTTCACCGGCGCGGAGTTCAGGCTGAAGAAGCCCGGCAGCGCGTTGGCGTAGATGGTGGCGAAATCAGGCGAGGCCACCCAGGACAGGAAGGTCTTGGCCGCGTCCGCGTGCTTGGAGGCTGCGTTCAGGCCCATGCCGATATCGGTATGGTCGGAGATGTAGCAGGTGTCGCCGGCCTTCTCGACCGGCGGCGGGAAGGCCCCCATCTTGAACTGGGCCTGGGTGTTGAACAGGCCGATTTCCCATGAGCCGGCCGGATAGATGGCGGCCCGGCCGAGCGTGAACAGGTTCTGGCTGTCGGGATAGGTCTGGGCCTCGAAGCCGTCGCCCAGATAAGGCTTCCACTTGGCCAGTTCCTCATACGGCGCGACCCAGTCCTTGTCGGTCAGCTTCTGATCGCCCTTGATCAGCGCCTTGCGGCCATCCTCGCCCTTCCAGTAGTTGGGGCCGATGTTCTGGTAGCCCATGGTCGCGGCCTCCCAGAGATCCTTAGTGCCCATCGCCATCGGGATGTAGGTGCCGTCGGCCTTGATCTTGTCGAGCGCGGCGAAGAACTCGTCACGGGTCTGAGGCACCTTGATGCCGAGCTTGTCGAAGGCGTCCTTGTTGTAGATGAAGCCGTGGATGACGGATGCCATCGGCACGCAGAAGCTCGCCTTGCCGTCATCGGTCTGCCAGGCGGACTTGGCGACCGGCGAGAAGTTGTCCATGCCGGGCAGCGCCGAGAGGTCGGCAAGGTTGCCCTTCTTGAACAGTTCGAGCGACTTGTCGAAGGGGCGGCAGGTGATCAGGTCGCCAGCCGAGCCGGCGGCGAGCTTGGCGCCGAGGGCGGCGTCATACTCGGTCGGGGCCGAGGGGGCGAACACCACCTTGATGCCGGGGTTCTTGGCTTCGAAGGCCGGGATCAGCTTGTCCTTCCAGATGGCAAGGTCGTCGCCGCGCCAGCTTTCGATGTTGAGCGTTACGTCCTCGGCGTGAGCCAATCCGGCCGAGCCGAGAATGCTGGTGCCCAGAAGCAGTGCCGTCAGTAGTTTCGTTGTCATGCTCAGTCTCCCTGTTGACCTTTTTCAGGTTCGGTTTTGATGAGAACCCAGGCTTTGGAGCCCTTGTTCCCCTCGCAAGCCCGTTTCACCCCGATGGGAATCGGGATGAAACTGGCCTATTTCTTTGTTGGAGCGTGATCTTTTCCGAAAAGCGGTTTCCACTTTTCGGGATCATGCCCCAGCGCGGAAAGGGCTGGCCGCAGCTTCTGGCCTGTCCGTTCCAGTATCTTCCGCGCCGCATCGGCGCTGTCGGCGCCGGCGGCGAGCAGAATGGCTGTCTTGACCGCGCCGCCGCTCTTTTCGAGCAGGCTGACGGCCTCTTCCTGGCCGCGGCCGCTGACGGCGGCGACGATGCGCGCCGCCCGGTCGCGCAGCTTCATATTGTCGGCCAGGAGGTTGACCATGTAGCCGTCATGGACATGGCCAAGATGAACGGCGGTCAGTGTCGACAGCATGTTGAGCGCGATCTTCTGCGCCGTTCCGGCGCCCATGCGGGTCGAACCGGCGATCACTTCCGGCGGCGTCTCGAGCAGGATGGCGGTGTCGGCCTGCTGGAGCAGAGCCGAACCCTTGTTGTTGGCGATGCCGATGGTGGCGGCACCCCGGCGCCGCGCCTCCTCGATGGCGCCCACCGCATAGGGCGTCGTGCCGCTGGCGGAAAGGGCGATCAGGCAATCGCCCACGCCGATACCGGCATTGGCAACCGCCGTCGTGGCCGCCTCGGTGTCGTCCTCGGGCCCGCCGGCCAGTGCCCTCAAGGCGTTGTCGCCGCCGGCGATCAGGATGGCAATGCGATCGCGCTGGATGCCGAACGTGCCCGGCAATTCCAGCGCATCGGCCAGCGCCATCAGGCCGGAGCTGCCGGCTGCGGCATAGGCGAGCTTGCCGCCGTCGCTCAGGCAGCCGGCAATGATCTCGGCTGCCCTGGCGATGGAGGGAATGGCGTTTCGGACCGCTTTCGCGGCCTCGACCTGCGCATCGGCCAGCGAAGCAAGGATGACTTCGGGAGCCCGGATATCCAGCCCCTCGGCATTCCCATGCAACGCTTCGGTGCGCGTTTCGGCCATCCCAGTTCCTCCAATCGACAAAACAATACCAAAAAAATACCACTTGTCCACATGCATTAACGAATTCGCGGACGGGAAATCGGTGAGCCGACGAATTGCGGAACCTTTTCAATGAGATACCGCTTAATCTTTTTGAAACGGAAATTAACCCTTGGCTATTGGTATTTTATTGGTATTATCCTGCCGGAGGAGAAATCGTGTGAAATTCGTGCTCGGTATCGATGGCGGCGGCACCAGCTGCAGGGCCGCGCTGGCAACGGCGGACGGCGCTGTCGTCGGCCGCGCCAAAAGCGGCGCCGCCAACATCCGCACCGACCTCACCGGCGCCCGCTCGAACATCGTCGATGCGGCGCGGCAGGCTTTCATCGCCGCCGGGCAAGATCCGGACCTGATCCCGCAAACACCCGCCATCCTCGGCCTTGCCGGCGCCAATGTCGGCACGTACCGGCAACAGCTCGAGGCGATCCTGCCGTTCAGCACCAGCCGCGTGGAGACCGATGCGGAGATCGCGCTGGAAGGCGCGGTCGGTTCCGGTGACGGTGCGATGGCGATCCTGGGCACCGGTACCGCCTATATGGCGCGCAAGGATGGCAAGTCCCGCGCCATCGGCGGCTGGGGATTTCAGGTCGGCGACCAGGGCAGCGGCGCCCGCATCGGCCGCGACCTGCTGGAGCAGACACTGCTCGCGCATGATGGCGTGCGCCTAGCCTCGCCGCTGACCGACAGCATGATGGCCGTTTTCCGCAATAATCCCGAGGACGTGGTCGAATTCACGACCAACGCCAAGCCCGGCGATTTCGGCGGCTTCGCGCCGAAAGTATTCGAACATGCGCAAAAAGGCGACATCGTCGCCAACTGGATACTCGACAAGGCGGTCGCCGATGTCGAGGCCTCGCTTGGCGCGCTCGACCTCGCCGCCGGAGCACCGCTCTGCCTGCTCGGCGGGCTGGCGCCGCTCTATGCGCCGCGCCTGTCGGAGCGCTACCGCACCCTGCTGAAGGAACCGCTCGACGATGCGCTAGGCGGTGCTGTGCAGATGGCGGCACGCCTTTTCGCTGCACGTGTGGAGGCTGCGCGATGAGCGATGCCGCCGACCAGATCTTCGCCACGCTCAAACAATCCTCGCAAAGCGGCGCGCCGCTTTACCTGCAGCTCAGGAAAAGCATCGAGGACGCCGTCAACCGCGGCCTGATCGGCCCAGGCGACGCGCTGCCATCCGAGCGCGACATCGCCACCAAGGCCGACATTTCGCGCGTCACCGTGCGCAAGGCGGTGCAGGACCTGGTCAAGGGCGGCGTATTGGTGCAGCGCCACGGTTCGGGCACCTTCGTGGCCCCGCGCATGGAGCGCGTCGAGCAGTCGCTGTCGCGGCTGACCTCCTTCACCGAGGACATGGCGCGGCGCGGCATGGCGGTGCGTTCGGCCTGGCTCGACCGCGGCCTCTACGCGCCCTCGCCCGACGAGATGATGGTGCTTGGCCTCTCGTCGAGCGAACTGGTGGCACGCGTGGCCCGCCTGCGCATCGCCAACGACACGCCGCTGGCGATCGAACGCGCTTCGCTGTCGGCCAGCGTGCTGCCGGATCCGGCTGGCATCGGTTCGTCGCTTTACGCCGCACTGGAACTGACCGGCAACCGGCCGGTGCGCGCGGTGCAGCGCATCTCCGCCGCCAATCTCGGCGAAGGCGATGCGCGCCTGCTCGAAGTGCCGCCGGGCATTGCCGGCCTGCATATCGAACGTATTTCCTACCTGGCGAGCGGCAAGGTGATCGAGTTCACCCGCTCCATCTACCGGGGCGACGCCTATGATTTCGTCGCCGAACTGCGGCTGACAGGGCCGAGCGAAGAGGGCCGACCATGATTGCCAACGCCACTCATATGCAGCGCGAGATCGAGGAAATCCCGCAAGCCGTCGCCCGCCTGCTCGACGGCTCCGGTGCCGTGCTGGCCGAAGCCGGGCGCGGCATCAAGGAGCGCGACCCGCATTTCGTCGTCACCGTGGCGCGAGGCTCCTCCGATCATGCCGCCACCTTCATGAAATATGCCGTCGAATTGACCGCGGGCCTTGCCGTCGCCTCGGTCGGGCCGTCGATCGCCTCGATCTACGGCCGCAAGCTCCGGCTTGACGGCTCGGCCTGCCTGGCGATCTCGCAGTCGGGCAAGAGCCCCGACATCGTCGCGATGGCCGAAACCGCACGGGCCGGCGGCGCGCTGACCATTGCCGTCACCAACACCGCAGATTCGCCGCTCGCGCGCGCCTCGGACTATGCGATAGACATCCTCGCCGGGCCGGAGCGCAGCGTCGCGGCAACCAAGACCTTCATCAATTCCGCCGTTGCCGGTCTCGCTTTAATGGCGCATTCGACCGGCGACGAAGCGCTTCTCGCGGCTCTGGCCCGCCTGCCCGACCATTTCGGCAAGGCGATCGGCTGCGACTGGATGAGCGTGCTGGCCGAGACGATCGAGAAGCAAAGATCGCTGTTCATTCTCGGCCGCGGTCCGTCGGCGGCGATGGCAAACGAAGCGGCGCTGAAGTTCAAGGAGACCTGCGGCATGCATGCCGAGGCCTATAGCGCGGCCGAAGTGATGCATGGCCCGCTGGCGCTGATCGGTCCCGACTTTCCGGTGCTGGCGCTGGCCGCTCGCGACGCGTCCGAGCCCTCGGTCGCCGACGCCGCCGACAGCCTGGCGGCAAAAGGCGCGCCGGTTTTCGTCACCTCGGCGCTCGCCAATCGCGCCACGCGCCTGCCGCATGTCGCCACCGGTCACCCGCTGACCGATCCGCTAACGCTGATCGTCTCCTTCTACATGTTCGTCGAGGCCTTTGCCCGCCATCGCGGCCTCGATCCGGACGCGCCGCGCAACCTTCGCAAGGTGACGGAGACCGTATGAGCGACCGTTTTGCCCTGACGGGCGCCCGCATCTTCGATGGCGACGACTGGCATGAAGGCGCGGTCCTTGTCGTGCGCGGCGGCCTCGTCGAAGCCATGCTGCCGCAAGGCGCGCTGCCCGGGAATATCCGCGCCATCGACACCGGCGGCGGCATGCTGGTGCCAGGCTTCGTCGACATCCAGGTCAATGGCGGCGGCGGCGTGATGCTGAACGATCATCCCGATGTCGCCTCGATCGAAACCATCTGCCGCGCGCACGCGCCGTTCGGCACGACGGCGCTGCTGCCGACGCTGATCACCGACACGCCCGCAATCACGGCCGCCGCGATCGCCGCCGGCGAAGCGGCAGTGCTGCAAAAAGTGCCGGGTTTTCTCGGCCTGCACCTGGAAGGTCCGCATCTGTCGATTGCCCGCAAGGGGGCGCATGATCCGGCGCTGATCCGGCCGATGACGGACGCCGACCAGGCCATGCTGATCGCGGCGCGCCAGAAGCTGCCGGTGCTGCTCACCACGATCGCGCCGGAATCCGTCGACCCTACCCGCGTCAAGGCCTTGGCCGAGGCCGGGATCATCGTCAGCCTCGGCCATTCCGACACGGGCCATGCCACGGCAAAAGCCTTCGCCGAGGCCGGCGCCAGCGTCGTCACGCATCTGTTCAACGCGATGAGCCAGATCGGCAACCGCGAGCCCGGGCTGGCGGGCGCCGCCATCGACATCGGCGCCTTGTCGGCGGGGCTGATCGCCGACGGCATCCATGTCCATCCCGCCACGATCAGGATCGCGCTCGACGCCAAGCAGGGACCGGGCAGGATCGTGCTGGTCACCGACGCGATGGCGACGATCGGCACCGAGATGAGTTCGTTCACGCTCAATGGCCGCACCATCTACCGCAGGGATGGCAGCCTCAGGCTTGCCGACGGGACGCTGGCCGGTGCCGACCTCGACATGATCTCGGCCATCCGGTTCATGCACCGCACTGTCGGGCTCGAGCTTTCCGAAGTCTTGCGCATGGCCTCGCTCTACCCGGCCCAGGCGATCGGCCAGTCGCACCGGCTTGGCCGCTTCGCGAATGGGACGGCAGCGGACATCGTTGCGCTGTCGGACGATCTTGACATAGGAAGGGTCTGGATCGGCGGCGACAAGGTGTTCGAGGCTGTCGCTCCGCGCTGAGAGCGAGGCCATGCTGACAATCGATTGTGTCGTCGCCGGAGCAGGTGTCGTCGGGCTTGCCGTCGCCAGGGCGCTGGCCTTGTCGGGCCGCGAGGTGGTGGTGATCGAAAAGGCCGACGCGATCGGCACCGTCACCAGTTCACGCAATTCCGAAGTCATCCATGCCGGGCTCTATTATGCGCCCGGCAGCCTGAAGGCCCGGCTGTGCGTCGAAGGGCGCCGGCAGCTCTATGCATACTGCGCCGAACACACTATCGGCCATCGCCGCGCCGGCAAGCTGATCGTCGCCAGCGAACCCGGCCAGACGGACGGGCTGCGGGCGATCGAGGCCAATGCGAAGCGCTGTGGGGTGGACGATCTCGAGCTTTTGACACGCGCCGAGGCCGAAAGCCTGGAGCCGGCGCTGAGATGCGCCGGCGCGCTGCTGTCGCCATCGACGGGCATCATAGACAGCCACGCGCTGATGCTGTCGCTACGCAGTGACGCGGAAGCAGCAGGCGCGTCCTTCGCTTTCCTCACCTCCGTTGCCGGGGCGACGATCGAAGCCGATCGGATCCGGCTCGACACGCGAGACGCCAATGGCGAGACCTTCGCCGTGGAGGCCGGCACTTTCGTCAATGCAGCCGGCCTCGATGCGCAGGCCGTGGCCAGTCGGATCGAGGGTTTCCCATGGGATGTCATCCCCCGGCAGTGGCTGGCGCGCGGCAATTATTTCGCGCTTCCAGGGCGGTCACCCTTTTCGCGGCTGATCTATCCGGGTCCGGTCGAAGGGGGTCTTGGCGTCCATCTGACGCTCGATCTGGCCGGCAATGCGCGCTTTGGCCCCGACGTCGAATGGATCGACGGCGTGGATTACACGGTCGACCCCAGCCGAAGCGCCGTCTTCTACGAGGCGATCCGCCGCTATTGGCCCGATCTCGCGGATGGCGCGCTGCAGCCGGCCTATGCCGGCATCCGGCCGAAGCTCTCGGGACCCGGGCAGCCCGCGGCGGACTTCGTGATTCAGGGACCGGCCGATCATGGCGTGGGCCGGATCGTCAATCTGTTCGGCATCGAGAGCCCAGGCCTGACGGCGAGCCTGGCCATCGCAGACCATGTCGCCGAACTGTTGTACCCGACCTGAGCCAGCGTTCGCGGGCCGGAGCGCGATATCTGCTTAGCCGGCTTTGCTTGGGATGTAGAGATCCTTGTAGCTGTCGCGCAAAAGGTTCTTCTGCACCTTGCCCATCGTGTTGCGCGGCAGGTCGTCGACGAAGATCACCCGTTTGGGATGCTTGTACTTCGCCATGCGGCCGGTGATAGCGTCGAGAATCTCGGCCGCGCTGATCCGCGACGCGGGCGAGCGCACGACCACAGCGGTGACGCCTTCGCCGAAGTCCGGATGGGCAAGGCCGATGACGGCGCTTTCCAGGACGCCGTCGAGCGCGTCTATCTCGCTTTCGAGCTCCTTCGGATAGACGTTGTAGCCGCCTGAGATGATCAGGTCCTTGCCGCGACCGACAATGTGGACATAGCCGTCGGCGTCGATCATGCCGAGGTCGCCAGTGATGAAGAAGCCGTCGGCGCGGAATTCCGCCTTGGTCTTTTCCGGCATGCGCCAGTAGCCGCGGAACACGTTCGGGCCCTTGACCTCGATCATGCCCACCTCGCCCTGGGCAAGCGGCTTGCCGGAATCGGGATCGGCGATGCGCAGCGACACGCCGGGCAAGGGGAAGCCGACCGTTCCGGCGCGCCGCTCGCCCTCATAAGGATTGGAGGTGTTCATGTTGGTCTCGGTCATGCCGTAGCGCTCGAGGATGGCGTGGCCGGTACGGTCTCGCCAGGCCTTGTGCGTTTCGGCCAGCAGCGGCGCGGAACCAGACACGAACAGCCGGATGTTTTTCGCCGCCTCGCGATCCAGCCCGTCCTGCTTCAGCAGCCTGGTATAGAAGGTCGGCACGCCCATCAGGGCGGTGGCGCGCGGCAGCAGCGAGACGATGCGGCCCGCGTCGAATTTCTGCTCGAACAGCATCGAGGCGCCGGCCATCAGGGTGACGTTGGTGGCGACGAACAGGCCGTGCGTGTGGAAAATCGGCAGAGCGTGGATCAGCACGTCATCCCTGGTGAACCGCCATTGCTCGACCAGCACCCGCGCGTTCGAGGCGAGATTCTCATGGCTGAGCATGGCGCCTTTCGAACGGCCGGTCGTTCCCGACGTGTAGAGGATCGCCGCAAGGTCGTCCGCGCCGCGCTCCACATCGTGGAACTCGGAAGACTGACGCGATGCCTGGTCCGCCAGGGATCCCTGGCCACCGCGGTCGAGCGTGACCACGACGGCACCGGACGGCTCGACCATCCCACGGATGTCCGCCGACCGTTCCGGATCGCAGACGATCACCCGAGGTGCCGCATCCCCAAAGAAATAGCCGAGCTCGGCCAGCGTATAGGCGGTGTTGAGCGGCAGGAAGACGGCGCCGGCGCGCACGCAGGCGAGATAGAGCAAAACCATCTCCGGGCTCTTCTCGACCTGCACGGCAACCCGGTCTCCGGGCGCGACATCCATTTGCAGGAGCGCATGCGCAAGCTGCGCCGAGCGTGCCAGCATGTCGCCATAGGTGAGCGAGCGTCCATCATCGGTTTCCATCAACATATGCCCAGGCGCCGGCATCCGGGACCGGAACGCATCGAACAGATGATTGCTCATGACATCTTCCCAGGGTGATGCCGGCCGCGGTCTCGGCGGCACGCGACGAAGAGTTCGCGTTTCCCAGCCCTGCCGTCAAGGCCGCGACAGGCTGCCCTGCGTCCACCGAAAAGATTCGAGGGATGGGACGGCAGAGGGCGCCGACCAAACAGCCGTCAACGCTGGGCGCGCTGACCCGGACCGGCGGGTGCCTCGCCTTGCCTGAAGCGTTCCATGCACATGGCGGCGGTCAGCTGGTAGTGATCGATCAGGGCCTGGACGGCACCATCCGCATTTCCGTCCAGCGCATTTTCAGCAATCAACCGATGTTCGGCGAAATCGTCGCGCTGGATGCTCTCCCCGTCATTGGCCATTTGCCTGTAGCGGTAGGCGTGATCGGAAAGCTGGTCGCAGAAGCCAACCAGCCAGTGCGACCGGCACGCCGAGATCAGCACCCGATGGAAAGTGCGATGCACTTTCTCCCACTCCGGATTGAGCGACGAGCTACTTTGCGACGAAAGCCGTGAGGCCCGCCCCAGCCGATGCAGCGCCAGCACCAATTGTTCTTCCCATTCGGCGGTCCGGTGGGCAATGGATTCGCGCAGGGCCCGCTCCTCGAGCCAGCAGCGGGTGCGCGTCAGTTCCTCGAGTTCCGTCGCGCTGACCGGCATGATGAAAAAGCCACGCTGGTCATGGCGGCCAAGGAGACCTTCGGAGGCAAGGCGATTGAGGGCTTCACGAACCGGAGAGGCACCGGCGCCATACTTGGAAACGACCCACTCGACGCGCAGCTTGCTTTCGGTTTCAAGAGCGCCGCCGAGAAGATCATCACGCAATTGATGATAGACCGTGCTGGCAAGTGTGCTCTTGGCTCCGGTCCCGTCGTCGCTCAGATTGGCAGCTCCGTACGTCAAAAGCGACTCCTTGTCCCCTTACTGTCGTCTTGGGCAATTCGAGTCCGAAATTCTCTCTCCGTACGTGTACCATACAGCGCTACGCTTCCGGCACTCAAGCAGAAGATCGCGCTATTGTACTTTAGGACAATGAAATATACGCAAATGCGCGGAGCCGATCGCGAGAATTCGAATATTTCTACAACCAGCAGAAGTTTAACGTGGTTTGTATGCACGCAGGATCATCTGTTTCTTGTGCTCCCATGCGAGCATCTTTTCTGTCGCGCGCAAAGACAGCAGGCGACTGCCCGAATCAGATCGCCGCGCAGCCTGATTCGGATATGCGGCAGACCACGCCCTTCCAACGACGCCGGTCCGCAGCAATTGGCCCCGGAATGACCGCGCTATGTTAGCCGGCGGCCTTGTCGGCCGCCGCCCTGATCGCTTCGATATTGGCGCGGTAAGCCTCGACACTGCCACCCCTGAAGATGGCGGCACCGGCCACCAGCACGTCGGCGCCGGCAGCGGTGACCAAGGGGGCGGTTTCCGGCGAGACGCCTCCGTCGATCTCGATGCGGATCGGCCGGTCACCGATCAGCGCCTTGATCCTTCTCACCTTGTCGACCATTGCCGGGATGAAGGCCTGCCCGCCGAAACCCGGATTGACGGTCATGATCAGGATCAGGTCGAGCCGGTCGAGCACATATTCGATCGCCGTTTCCGGCGTTGCCGGATTGAGCGAGACGCCCGCCCTCTTGCCGAGGTTCCTGATTGTCTGCAACGAGCGGTCGAGATGCGGCCCGGCCTCGGCATGCACCGTCATGCCGTCGCAGCCGGCTTCGGCGAAGGCGGCGAGGTAGGGGTCGGCTGGCGCGATCATCAGGTGGCAGTCGAAAAAGGCCTTGGTGCGATTGCGGATCGCCTTGATGACAGGCGGGCCGAAGGTGATGTTTGGCACGAAATGCCCATCCATCACGTCGAGATGGATCCAGTCGGCACCGGCCGCCGCCACCGCCTCGACCTCGTCACCGAGCTTCGAGAAATCCGATGCCAGCACCGACGGTGCGATCAAGGTTTTTTTGCTCATCTCGCGGCCTTTCCGGGCGCCCTTTTGCTACGATCGCTGCGTACCGACTGCCTAAAGTGCTCCCGGGGACTTGTCGAGGGCGCCAGTACAGCGGTTCCACAGGCAGGGTAACGTCGCGGCGTTCCCGATCCTGTCGCCGCCAACCTTCGCCTGCCTGGATCATGAAGAAAAACCCGCCGGATTGCTCCAGCGGGTTTTCGTTTGGTGTCGCGCGGGTGCTTACTGCTGCTGGAGCTTCAGCACCCTGTTTGGCACCGGGTCTTGCTGCTGGTCGATCGGCTGCCTGCGCCGCGGCAGCAATTGCAGCAACTGCCCCGGATCGATTTCCAGCGATGGCTGCCCGCGCATCGGCCGGCAGTTCGGATAGCGCCCGACCATGCCTTCCGGACAGTGCCGCCTGAAGATCGGCTGGCACTGGCCGTTGACCATCTGCGAACCCGGCGCGCATTCGCTCTCTTGCCTGGGCTTGCGGCACGCGCCGTCGATCACCTCGGTCCCGCGCGGGCAGAGGCATTCGCCGCGCTTGTTGCGGACCTGGCCGCGTATGTCGCACTGCTCCAACTGCGGCTGCTTGCGCCGACAGGCATTGCCTTGCACCTCGGTACCCTTCGGGCAAACGCAATTGCCATCTGAGTCATGGACCTGGCCTCGGATGGTGCACTGGTCAGGCTTCGGCCTGATCGGCCGGCAGGCCCGGTCTCGCACCTCGGTGCCTTGCGGGCAGACNGGTGCACTGGTCAGGCTTCGGCCTGATCGGCCGGCAGGCCCGGTCTCGCACCTCGGTGCCTTGCGGGCAGACGCAGTCCCCGTCCGCATTGTGGACCTGGCCACGGATGGTGCACTGCTCGGGCCTCGGCCCGACAGGACGGCAGGCGCCATTGCGCAGCTCGGTGCCTTGCGGGCAGACGCAATCGCCATCGGCATTGCGGAACTGGCCAGGGATGCGGCACTGCTGCGGCTTTGGCCGGATCTGGCGGCAGGCCCGGTCTCGCACCTCGGTGCCTTGCGGGCAGACACAGTCCCCGTCCGCATTGTGGACCTGACCACGGATGGTGCACTGCTCGGGCTTGTCGGTCCCGACGCATTTTCCGTTCTCCAGCTCCGTGCCGCGCGGGCAGACGCAACGTCCGTCCTCGGTGCGGATCTGGCCTTCGAGCAGCACGCAGCGCGGCGGTGGAGGTGTCGGCAGAACATTGGTGCCGCCGCCGGTGCACTGGCCGTTGCGGAAGGTGGTGCCTTCCGGGCAGACGCATCTGCCGGCGTCGTTCATGACAAAGCCCGGCGAGCACTGATTCTTCACCTCATGCGTGATGATGAAGGGATGGCAGGCATAGGCCTTACCGCGATCCCCCTGCACATTGGTCGCGTCGTTGGACAGCACGTCGCCGCCGTTCTGCACCCGTGTCTCGGGAGAGAGCACGCCAACGCAGTTCCGGCCGTTGACATTACCCTGCAAGTTGGCAAGACGCCCATCGTCAGGGATGACCACTGTCACACGGTACGAGCGGCTTTCGCCGGCGCCGAGCGTCAGGTTGGCGATGCAGGAGGCCGGCAAGGTCGTCGGTTCCGGCGAACAGCCGAAGGGCGGCTCGATCGAAGTGATCGCGACGCCTTCCAGCCGGCCAAGCCCATCGACGCCGATCGCATCGCCGATGCGGACCGGGCCCGAGAAGGGGCTCGTCCCGTCATTGGTGATGGTGATGTCGAACGAGCAGGGCTGGCTCAGCCTGCATTCGCGGTCGCCGGTCTTCTCGACACGGATGGTCGAGGAGCCGCCGCCCTTGGCGCAGGCTTGGCCGATGGGGTAGACGACGTCGTCGCCCTGCGCCGGCCCATAGGAGCCGCGCGCGCAGTTCTCGAATTCGCCATTGGCCCAAACCGTCACGTCGAAATGCCTTGAGGTCCCAGGCGTCATGACGGCGCCTGGTATCTGGCACGACAACGCATTGGCCGGAACCGGTCCGCATGCCCATTCCGCGCCGTCAGGGGTCACGGTCTGGATCTGGACAGGCGCGCCGCCCGACACCAGCGTGGCGGCATCGTCGACCCGCACCGGACCGGTGGGGGCAGCCGTGCCGACATTGGCGACGGTGATGCGGCAGGACACCAGCGCCGCGCCGGCCAGCGAACCGTTGCACGCCTTGGTGATGCGCAAGGTCGGCTGGCCGCTGTTGGGATGGCGGATGCGTTCCTTGGCGCAGGCCTTGTTGTTGGTGAGATCGACCTCACCGGGGATGGCCTTCACCTCGGCGCAGTTCTCGACCGTGTCGGACCGGTAGCCGGCCGCCATGACCGCCTTGACGAAGATCGGCGTCGAAGCGCCCGCGGGCAGCGAGATGCCGGCATTGTCGCAGCGGAACTGGCCGGGGCCGTTAGGGCCGCATGTCCAGGGCGGGCTCGGCCCGAAGGTCGAGGATGCCGGCGCGCCGCCGGGGTAGTTGTCGATCACCGTCAGCGGCCCGTTATAGGTCGATGTGCCGTTGTTGATGATGTCAATGATGAAGGTGCAGACGCCATCGGCGGTGCAGACTTCGGTGCGGGCACGCTTCTTAAGGATCAGGTCGACCTTCTTCTCGACTGGCGGCTGGCAATCCGGATTGCGGTCGCCGCGGCGGCAGATCGGGATCGAGGCGCAGCCCCGGTCATTGGCCTGGCTGCCGAACAGCGGCTTGCCGCTGGCGCCGTAATTGTAGGTGGCGCAGTTGCGCAGCACGCTGCCTTGCCAGCCTCCGGCCGGCTTGAAGCCGAGCTTGAGGTCTACAAAGGCTCCCGGAGCGAGCGTGGTCACCGGGTAGGTGCACGTCATGGGGGTGGTTCCCGGCGCGCAGACCCAGGGCGGATTGGGCCCTGAACTCAGCGTCGAGCCGGCCGGCAGCGTCACCTCGTCGAGCACGATCTTACCGTTGTAAGGCGCTGTGCCGACATTGGTGACGCGGATGGTGAAGTCGCAGCCGCCGCCCATCGTGCAGCGTGTGACGTCGGCATGCTTTTCAACCTTGAGGTCCGGTTCCTTATCCCTGGGCGGGCACCTCTGGTCACGCGGGATGACGATGTCGATGGTTTGCGTGCAGCACAGGCCCCAGCCCTCCTTCGGTCCGGCATAGGTCTCGATGCCGGTGACGATGAGGTGGATGACGTCGCCGGGTGACGCGCCGACGATCTTCCAGTTGAGCACGCCGCCGCCCGCCGGCACCTTCTGAGTGTCGGGGACGATGCTGATGCCTGATGAGGTCGTCGACACCTGCACCCATTTGCCGCTCATTTCGGGGCCGACAGGCATGTGATAGATGAAGGCACCACCGCCGGGCACGCAGTCAACCGTGCCGCGTTCGACCTTGAAACACCCGTGGTCGGTTGGAGGCGGGGGTTGCTTGTCGCATTTGGTGAGGTCGATCCGGATCGAGGTCTTTTCCCCGGTCGCGATGTTGCCGTCGTCCGGCTTGCCCGGATCGTGCGACAGGATAATGGTGCCCGTGCCGGTGCCGCCGGTGACCTTGATCATGCCCTGGTTGTCGACGTTGACCGGCGCTGGAAACGCGCCGTGGTCGATCTTGGCGGTGATGCGGAACGTGATGACGCGTTCGTTCAGTGCGCCCGAACCATCGAGATCGCTGGCGGAAATCCGGAAATCGGAAACCGTCGCCGTGTCGTTGGGGCCGGCCGAAGCGCTTACGACAGCGCCCGGCAAGGCCCCACCCGATGCATCGGTGCCGTCGCCGGAGACGGTCACATTGACGATCGAAAGACCGTGCGGAAGCTGGTCCTTGAAGTCGAGCCGGGCTTTCTTCAGCGCGGCCTCGAGGGCCGGATTGGCAAAGCCTTGCGGATTGCCGCGCAGTCCGAAGGTCAAGGTATAGAAGACATAGTCGCAACTGCGCTGGCCCCCGGTCTTGGTGAAGAACGGCACGACACGTCCGGGTTCCGGGTTGATGATGCGCGGATTGTCAAACTGCAGCGGCTGCACATCCTGGCTGGTGAGAGCCTGGACGGTCTGGGCGGCGGATGCCGGCAGTGCGGGCGCAAGGGCGACCGCGATCCCGGCCGCCATCAGCCAGCGCGCGCCGCGCCTGGCGAGTGACAGGGGTTTCATGATCGTCTCCATGACGGTTTTGGGAGATTTGGCCGCGAGCGGGAATGGGGCAAGACTGTTCATCTTTGCCTCCTCAACGTTCGCAACTGACGGCTGGGGTCCGGAGCGGCAAGGTCATCTTGCAGCAAGGGTAGTAGCCACCCTTGTCCTTGTCGGACTTCCTGTAGAAGCAAAGTCCAACATCCACTCTGTCGCCCGGATAGTGGCCGGTGATGTCGATCGTGTAGGGCTTGCCCGGTGCATGCGACATAGGTGAGGTCACCGCGACGCCTGGCGTCCTGGATTGGGCCTTGATCGAATCGCCGCCGAAGCCGGCATGGTCATGGAGATAGAGATCGGCCTCGAGACCGCGCGGCGTGCAGTAATACTGCACGTCCTCCACGTCGAGACACGGAGGCAGATTGCCGGGCGGTGGGAAATCCGGCGGGTAGAAGGGGGGCTCATAACCGCCCGGTATTTCCTCATAATAGCCGGCCCGGCCCTCGCAGGGATGCCAGACGGCGACGTCGCCGACATGGCCTTCCACTTCGGGATCCTCGAAATAGCCGTCGAAATCGACGAACCAGGAGCCGAAGGGCGGCACGTTGTCCGGCTTGACCAGCTCCTTGGGCGTGATCTGCACGCCATGCACGGCAAGCGGCCCGCCCACGGCGAGCTTTTCGGCGAACTCGGGGTTGTCGCGCAATTTGTCGCCAGTGTTGACCAAGGTCTGGGTGCAGACCGAGGTGTCGAGATTGCCGTCGGCATCGTAGCCATATTGCAGATCGAGGCCGCCGGCCGACTGCCTGTTGCCTTGCGGGAAGCCGACCGCATATTCCTGCGGCGCTTCCACCCAGACCGATTCCGTCGAGGGATCGTCGGGATTTTCCCTGAAGTAGCGGATGACCTCGCCTTTGCCGGAATCGGCGAAGCGGCTGTAATCATAGCGGTTTTCGATCGGGCCGCGCTGGGCGAGATACAGGAAGCCGCTGTTGTCGAAAGCGATGTCGGTGACGGCGTAGTCCTTGTCGGCCTTCACAGTCAGTTCCCAGCGGGGATCGCCGGCGAAGGTGCCGTCGCGAGCAATGCCCACCGACCAGATTTCCGACTTTTCGCCGACCGAATAATAGAGCCGGCCGCCATGATAGGAGACGGCCCAGACCCGGCGCTCGTCCTGGGTGTAGCCCCAGCTGTCGGGGTCCTCGGAGTCGAAGGCCGCGCCCTGTACGTCCATCACCGCGCCGTCGTCGGCGACCGGGGCCAGCCCATGCGCCGGCCGGCCGGCGACGCCATGGTCGAACGTGTCGACCAGTCTGCCGTCGGCGTCGATGCGATGGATCAGGCCGGTGTCGAGATCGGAGGCAAAGAACTGGCGGTGGGCGGGATCGAAGGTGATATTGCCGATGCCGGGTCCGCTGTTGGTGTCGATGTCGGCGAATTTGGCGACCTGGCCGGTGATGCCGTCGATCTTCCATATGGTGCCCGGTCCGCCGCCGTTTTCGGTGCCGAACTGGCCCTCCATGAAGGTGGCGCCCGCCGTGCCGCGGCGCTGCCGCTCCGGCCTGCCGTCCTTGTCTGCGTCCGGCGTGACGATCTCAATGCCATGCAGCGAGGTAGCGGCCGCATAGAGGTTGGGAACGCCAGACGGCACACCGTCGCGCACGGCGTCATCATAGGTGAGGCCGAACACCTCACCGATCTGGCCTGCTGTCACCTCGAAGGGCGGCGGCGTGAAGACGAGCTGGCCCGAAGCCGGACCACCCAGGTGTGAAACGTCGAAGACGCGCAAGGTGGCGCGCGAGATGTCGATGAAGGTTTCGTCGACCGGATCGACGCCGGGCGGCAGCCCGTCGTCGAAATTGGGGATGATGGTGCCGGGAAAGCCGGTGACCGCCATCGAGCCGGGATAGATGATCTGGGTTTCCTGCGCTTGGGCGGCGGCGCTCAGCCACAGGTTGGCGGCAAGCGCCAGAGCCAGCAGGCCACCGGCCTGCAAGGCACCGCGCAAGCGGTTGTCGAACTCAAAAAAAAGCACGAACGCGCCGCGGATGCGAGACATGACACTACCCCCGTAGTCCAGGGGAGAGACGTCCGGACTTGCCGCGCAAATCAGGGCAAGGCGCGGTGGTCCGGCTCGTTCTTCCCTGATCGAATTGTCTGCTTTCCTCGCAGTGACGATACGCCTGCTCCTGCGCAGGGTCAACGGAATCAGCGGGAAGCCCAGCGCATCGACCCCGTCCCGAAGGCGGTGGTCGCGCCGAGCTCCTGTTGGTCCCGGAGACCATGGAGTCTCTGGGTTGCTAGTCATGGGGGGCTTCCTTTCCGGGGCCGCGCCATGCGGCACCTGGACATCAGTCGCGGGCCGGCGCGGAAAGGTTCATGGAAGCGTTGCGCAGAATGCTTGCGCGCGATGCCGCCTGTTCTTATATACGCGCCAAGCCGTGCGGCGCCGGAGAACCGGTGGGTGGACGGTATTTCTTGTGAACAGGGGCTTTCGTCGGAACGCCTTACCCGGGTCCTGAGAGCCTGCTTAGCGGAGAGACTAGAAAAATGGCAAAAGTAATCGGTATCGATCTCGGCACCACCAACTCGTGCATCGCCATTATGGATGGCAAGGAGCCGAAGGTAATCGAGAATGCGGAAGGCGCGCGCACGACGCCTTCCATCGTCGCCATCTCGGGCGACGGCGAACGCCTCGTCGGCCAGCCGGCCAAGCGCCAGGCGGTCACCAATCCTGAAAACACCATCTTCGCGGTCAAGCGCCTGATCGGCCGCCGCTATGACGATCCGGTGACGGAGAAGGACAAGAAGCTTGTCCCCTACAAGATCGTCAAGGGCGACAATGGCGATGCCTGGGTCGAGGCCGGCGGCAAGAAGCAGTCGCCCTCGCAGATCTCGGCCATGATCCTGCAGAAGATGAAGGAAACGGCGGAAGCCTATCTGGGCGAGAAGGTCGAGAAGGCGGTCATCACCGTTCCGGCCTATTTCAACGACGCCCAGCGCCAGGCCACCAAGGACGCCGGCAAGATCGCCGGCCTGGAAGTGCTGCGCATCATCAACGAGCCGACCGCGGCAGCGCTTGCCTATGGCCTCGACAAGAAGGAAGGCAAAACGATTGCCGTCTATGACCTTGGCGGCGGCACCTTCGACATTTCGGTACTCGAAATCGGCGACGGCGTGTTCGAGGTGAAGTCGACCAATGGCGACACGTTCCTCGGCGGCGAGGACTTCGACATGCGCCTGGTCGAGTATCTGGCGGCCGAGTTCAAGAAGGAACAGGGCATCGACCTGAAGAATGACAAGCTCGCCCTGCAGCGCCTCAAGGAGGCGGCTGAAAAGGCCAAGATCGAGCTGTCGTCGACGACACAGACCGAAATCAACTTGCCCTTCATCACCGCCGACGCGACCGGACCGAAGCACCTGACGCTGAAGCTGACGCGCGCCAAGTTCGAAAGCCTGGTCGAAGACCTCGTCCAGCGCACCATCGAGCCGTGCAAGGCGGCGCTCAAGGATGCCGGCCTGAAGGCTGGCGAGATCGACGAAGTGGTCCTGGTCGGCGGCATGACCCGCATGCCCAAGATCCAGGAGATCGTGAAGCAGTTCTTCGGCAAGGAGCCGCACAAGGGCGTCAACCCGGATGAGGTCGTGGCACTCGGTGCCGCCATCCAGGCCGGCGTGCTGCAGGGCGACGTCAAGGACGTGCTGTTGCTCGACGTGACGCCGCTGTCGCTCGGCATCGAAACGCTGGGCGGCGTGTTCACCCGGCTGATCGAGCGCAACACGACGATCCCGACCAAGAAGAGCCAGGTGTTCTCGACGGCCGAAGACAGTCAGTCCGCCGTGACCATCCGTGTCTTCCAGGGCGAGCGTGAAATGGCCGCCGACAACAAGGCGCTCGGCCAGTTCGACCTGGTCGGCATTCCGCCGGCGCCGCGCGGCGTGCCGCAGATCGAGGTCACGTTCGACATCGACGCCAACGGCATCGTCAACGTCTCGGCCAAGGACAAGGGTACCGGCAAGGAGCATCAGATCCGCATCCAGGCGTCGGGTGGACTTTCCGACGCCGACATCGAGAAGATGGTCAAGGATGCCGAGGCCAACGCCGATACCGACAAGAAGCGTCGCGCCGTGGTCGAGGCCCGCAATCAGGCCGAAGCCCTGGTGCATTCGTCCGAGAAGTCGCTGAAGGAATATGGCGACAAGGTCTCGGAGGCCGAGCGCACGGCGATTTCGGACGCGATCGCAGCGCTGAAGACCGCTGCCGAGGGCGACGATCCGGCCGACATCGAGGCCAAGAGCCAGGTGCTTGCCGAAGCTTCCATGAAACTTGGCCAGGCCATGTACGAGGCCTCGCAGAAGGAAGCGGCGGAAGCCGACGCCAAGGCGGATGCCGCCAAGGACTCTGACGTCGTCGACGCCGATTTCGAGGAAATCAACGAAGACGACGACAAGAAGAAGTCGGCCTGAGCAGCCTGACGGCAGGATAATGCGAAGAGCCCGGCGCAAGGCCGGGCTTTTTTGCAACCCTTGCTGAAATAGTGGCGCGCACTTCAGAAAAAATCACTCAAAACGACGGACAAGTTCGCGCCGGCCCTAGCATACGGGCAGCACCGCTCCTAAATCGAAACAACGTGCCGGCAAACGACGCAACATTGCATCAAGACGTTGAACATCCGGACTGCGGGAAAAAATGAAAGCTGATTTCTACGAAACGCTGGGCGTGCAAAAGGGCGCCGACGAGAAGGAGCTCAAGAGCGCTTTTCGCAAGCTCGCCATGCAGTTCCATCCCGACCGCAACCCCGGCGATCATTCCTGCGAGCACAAGTTCAAGGAAATCAACGAAGCCTACGAGACGCTGAAGGACCCGCAGAAGCGCGCGGCCTATGACCGTTTCGGCCATGCCGCCTTCGAGCAGGGTGGGATGAATGGCGCGCAGGGCTTTGGCGCCGGCGGCTTCGCCGACATCTTCGAGGACATTTTCGGCGACATGATGGGCGGCCGCCAGCGCCGCTCTTCCGGTGGCCGCGAGCGCGGCGCCGACCTGCGCTACAACATGGAAATCTCGCTGGAGGAAGCCTTCGCGGGGAAGACCGCGCAAATCCGCGTGCCGGCTTCGATCTCCTGCACGGAATGCTCCGGCAGCGGCGCCAAGCCGGGCACCCAGCCGGTCACCTGCTCGATGTGCAACGGCCACGGCAAGGTGCGCGCCACGCAAGGGTTTTTCTCGATCGAGCGGACCTGCCCGCAATGCCAGGGCCGTGGCCAGACAATCAAGGATCCCTGCCCGAAATGCGCCGGCCAGGGCCGTGTCACCGAGGAGCGTTCGCTGTCGGTCAACATCCCGGCCGGCATCGAGGACGGTACCCGTATCCGCTTGGCCAACGAGGGTGAGGCCGGACTGCGCGGCGGGCCATCGGGCGACCTCTATATCTTTCTGGCGGTCAAGCCGCACGAATTCTTCCAGCGCGACGGCGCCGATCTTTATTGCAAGGTGCCGATCTCGATGACCACCGCTGCCCTTGGCGGCTCCTTCGAGGTGACGACGCTCGACGGCACGCAGACCAAGGTGAAGGTGACCGAAGGTACGCAGAACGGACGCCAGTTCAGGCTCAAGGGCAAGGGCATGCCGGTGCTGCGCCAGCCCAATGTCGGCGACCTCTACATCCAGACCGCGGTCGAGACGCCGCAGAACCTGTCGCGTCGCCAGCGCGAATTGCTGGAAGAGTTCGAACAGCTCTCCTCGCAGGACAATTCCCCCCAATCGAGCGGCTTTTTCGCCCGCATGAAGGACTTTTTCGAGTCTTTCGGCGAGCGTTGAGACGCGACGAAAACTATCTTATCCACGCCATAGGCAAGGCCGCGCCTTGCCTTGCGTCATCCAGGTGTTAAGTAGCTTCAAGGGGCGCGCTGAGGAGAGCTTGCATGGCACGTGGTCACGGACTGCGGAAGGCGTTTGCCGAGAAGTTCGACGACGAACTCAAATTCTTCAAGGGCTGGATCGACAAGCCGAAGACGGTCGGCTCGATCGTTCCGACCAGTTCGATCACCGCGCGCAAGATGGCCTCGATCGTCAATCCCAAGTCCGGCCTGCCGGTGCTCGAGGTCGGCCCCGGCACCGGTGTCATCACCCGCGCCATCCTCGCCCAGGGCGTGCGGCCCGAAAACCTCTACGCGGTCGAATATTCCACCGATTTCGTGCGCCACCTGCGCCAGATCTACCCCGGCGTCAACGTCATCGAGGGCGATGCCTTCAACCTCGACGCCACGCTTGGCGAGAGGAGCGGGATGATGTTCGACAGCGTTGTTTCCGGCGTGCCGCTGCTCAATTTCCCGGTCGCCCAGCGCATCGCCTATATCGAGAGCCTGCTCGACCGCATTCCGGTCGGACGGCCGATCGTGCAACTGACCTATGGTCCGATGTCGCCGATCCCGGCCGGCCGCGGCAACTACACGGTGAAGCATTTCGACTTCATCTTCCGCAACATCCCGCCGACGCAGCTGTGGATCTACCGGCGCGAGGCACATTAGGATACGCCGAGATTCAGGTGAGGCCGGCCTGCAAATGGCTGACACCTGCGCTTCCGGTGCTCACGTACGAAAGTACGCTCCGCTCCGGTTCTCGGCATCAGCCATTTTCGACTCGCCCTGACCTGAATTTCGACGCACCCATCAGGCGTTTACGCCAGGTCGTTTTCGATTTTCGCGCTGGCGCGTTGATTTGCGCGGCCTCCGGCTGTACCTGTCCGGGAACAAGGGTGGCCCATGGCAGTGATCCCGAAAATCCTCGTCTTCGCCGGCTCGGTGCGCAGCGGCGCCTATAGCGGCAGGACCGCCGACGTGGCGCAGAAGGAACTTGCGGTGCAAGGTGCCGAGGTGACCCGTATTTCGCTTGCCGATTACCCCTTGCCGATCCTCGACGAGGACTTGGAAAAGGAAAACGGCGTTCCTGAAAACGCCCAGAGGCTGGCGCGGCTGATTGCCGCCCATGACGGGCTGCTGATCGCGACACCCGAATATAACGGTTCGATTCCGCCGCTGCTCAAGAACACGATCGACTGGGTGAGCCGGGTGCGCCGGGATGGCGGCCGGTCGGTCAGGCCGCTTGCCGGCAAGATCGCCGGCCTCTGCTCGTCCTCCAACGGGCACTTCGCCGGCATCCGCTGCATCAACCATTTGCGTGCCGTGCTGGTGCGCTGCCAGATGGAAGTGGTGACACCGGAATGCTCGGTGCCGGAGGGTGGCGACGCCTTCGACGGGGACGGCCATTTCCGTGACGAAAGACTGCACAAATCGATGGAGCACCTATGCCGCACGCTGATCGAAACCTCGCGCATGCTGTCGATCCGGGTCGAGGCGTGACCGCCGCAACCATGCAGCCTCATTCCATGCAGGAGCGATTGATCGTCGGCCTCGACGTGCCGACCGTGAAGGAGGCCGAGCAGGCGGTGCGCGAGCTCGACGGCGTCGTCTCCTTCTACAAGATCGGCTATCAGCTGGCTTTTGCCGGCGGCCTCGACTTTGCCAGGGAGCTGGCCAGCGGTGGGACGAAAATCTTCCTCGACATGAAGCTGCTCGACATCGACCACACGGTGGCCAAGGGCGTCGAGAACATCGTCAAGATGGGCATGACCATGCTGACCATCCACGCCTATCCCAAGGCGATGCAGGCGGCGGTGGAGGCCGCGCGCGGCAGCGAGCTTTGCCTGCTCGCCGTCAGCGTGCTGACCTCGATGGACGAGCAGGACATGATCGATGCCGGCTATGAATATGACCCACACACGCTGGTGCTGAGGCGGTCCGAACAGGCGCTGCATGCCGGTATGGGCGGCATCGTCTGCTCGGCCGCGGAAGCCGAAGCGGTGCGCCGCATCGTCGGCCCGGACATGGCGGTGGTGACGCCCGGCATCCGGCCGGCGGGGAGCGACCATGGCGACCAGAAGCGGGTGGTGACCCCGGCGCAAGCCATTCGCAACGGCGCCAGCCATCTTGTCGTCGCCCGCCCGATCGTCGCGGCCAGCAACCGGCGCGCCGCGGCGGAGGCGATACTCGAAGAAATGCGATCGGCCTGACGAGCCGGCACGGAAGGAGAAAAAGAATGCCCAAGGGATACTGGATCGCCCGCGTCGATGTGCGTGACGCGGAAGGCTACAAGGACTACGTCGCGGCGGCAAAACCAGCTTTCGAGCGCTTCGGCGCGAAATTCCTGGCCCGTGGCGGCGAGCATGAGAAGGCCGAGGGCCCAGGGCGGGAGCGCAATGTGCTTATCGAGTTCGAATCGCTGGCCGCCGCGCATGACTGCTACCACTCGCCGGAATACCAACGCGCCGTCGCCATCCGCCAGAAGGTCGCCGACGGCGAGATCGTCTTGGTCGAGGGTATCTAGCGCGAAAGCCTGTTCGCCGCGGTTTCAGCCATCGCGTCGGCCAGGCTCAGCCCCCATTGCGAGGCGCAATAAGCGCGAAAATCGAAGCAGGGCAGGCCGGGACAGACCTCGAACTCGATCAGATGAACCGTGTCGTCGGCCTCGACGCGCAGGTCGACGGAAAACACGTCGCGCAGGCCGAGCCCGGTGATCAGCCTTTGCGCGATGCGGCGGATTGCGGCATCAGCGCCCGGCTGACTTTCGCCAACCGGGAGCAGTACCGGCTCGGCATATTGGCCCGCCGCCCTTGCCGCTTCGCCGGTCCCGCCATAGAGCGCCAAACTGTCTTCCATGGTCTGGAAATCACCTCCCGACTCTACAAAGGCGACGCCGAGCGCTTCGACGCCGGTATCCCGCATCAGCCCAAGGAAGCTGGCGCGGACGTTGCGGCCGGCGACATAGGGCTGGACGACGACATCGTCGTGATAGGCGGCGAAAACACGCCGGCTAAGCTCCAGGGCGTGATCGAGATCGGTTACGCGCGAATCCGGCCAGATGCCGATCTTGGCGCCGAGCCGGTTGGGCTTGACGAACCAGCCGGCGGCGGAAGCGGGCGCCTCGACCAGCCATTTGCCATCCCGGGCAAGACCGGCCCGCGGCACCGGCAGGCCGAGCGCGCCAAGCACGGCGCCGGAGCGGAACTTGTCCTGGCAGAGCGCGAACAGCGAATCGTCGGCGCCGATGGTGTTGAACCCGCTCAGTCTTGCCAAAGCGGGGGCCGCGCCGCCACGGAAATAGGCGACGCCGTCGGTCAGCGTCCAGACCAGCGCGCTTCGCGGATCCTCACCGTCGAGCACCTTGGCGGCATCGTCGAGCACCACCGGCGCAAAGGACAGGCCGCGCGCCTCGCAGGCGGTGGCCAGCGCATCGAATTCCAGAGCGAGATCGGTTGACTGCGCCAGATAGGACGAGATTTCGGCGGCCCGCTGCGATGCATGACCTTCGGCGAGCAAGCGGTCGAAACACACCTTTTCGGGTTCGTGGACAAGGATGAGTTTCGGCTTGTGCATTGGCATGATGTGGCAGGTTCCCGACAGTGCGATGACCTACCATCGCACGGCCCGCGCAATCGGCTTTCGCGAAATCGACGCGCGCCGGACGCCTGCGTGACAGCGCCGGGATTGAGAACCGTGGCCCCGTGGCCCCGCAAAGTCAGGCGATCAGGACGCGCGGTTCCAGGCGGCCATTGACAGGAATATCGATCAGGAAGGTCATGCCGCCCTGCAGGTCGAGCAGACGCTGCTTTTCATTCTTGCCCGACCAGGCCGAGGTCACGGCCAGCCGATCGGCATTCCTGCCGACGAAGGCCGGACAGGATGGCTGCGTCACCGGCATGGCGACCGTGCGGACGAGCTTGCCGTCCGGCCCATAGGCCTCGAGGACGCTGCCACCCCAGACGGCGTTCCACAGGATGCCGTCGCGGTCGAGCACCGAACCGTCGATATAGCCCTTGGCTGAGCGGTGATCGACGAAGATCTTCGGCTCGCCGACGGGCAGGCCGGTCGCGGGATCGCAGGCAACGCGCATCAGCAATCCGGTCGAGGTGTCGGTGTAGTGGGCAAGCGCGCCGTCGGATGAAAAGCAGATCGAGTTGGACACGGTAATATCCGAAAACAGGCGGCGCAGTTCGCCTTTGAAAAACCAGTAAATCGAGCCCGCGCCCTTCTCCTCGCCCTTGCCCATGGTACCGACCCACAAGGCACCGCAGGGATGGACGCGGGAATCGTTGGAACGGGTGACCGGGTTGTCGGCCTCGATGGCGGTGTGCAGCGTCATTGCGCCGGTGGCGACGTCGCGGACAAAAAGCCCGGTTTCGGTGGCGATCAGCTGTCGCTTGTCATCGATGATCGCGATCGCGCTTGCCATCTGGCCAAGCTCGTGGATTTTCAGCGCACCGCCCGCCAAGGGCTTTTCCATGAGCTGGCTGTTGACAATGTCGAACCAGAACAGCGCATCCGTGCCGGGATCGTAACTTGGCCCTTCGCCGAGCTGACAGACATGATCGGAAAAGACGGCAACGATCGGTTCACTCATCATGCTTCTCCGAATACCTCATCCCAGGCAGTGACGGCTGCGTAGGCGCGCGCCGCCACATCATCGACGCTCATGCCTGGCTTGAACAGGCTGGAGCCAAGCCCGAAGACCGTCACGCCAACCGCCTTGTACCCGGCAAAGTCCTTTTCCGAAACACCGCCGACCGCGCCGACCAGCGTCTGCGCCGGCAGCACCGCCCGGATCGCGGAAATGCCCGATGCGCCGAGCACGCTGGCCGGAAAGAATTTCAGCGCCGAGGCGCCGAGCCGGATCGCCTGGAAGGCTTCGGTCGGGGTGAACACGCCAGGCATGGTGACCATGCCGTAACGCGCGGCGCGGCCCATCACCTCGGCATCGATGTTGGGGCTGACCAGCAGTCGTCCGCCGGCCGCGTGAAGACTGTCGACGTCGGCCGCTGTCAGCACCGTGCCGGCGCCGACCAAAGCTGTCTTCGGCAGCACTTGAACAAGCCTGGCGATCGACGAAAACGGCTGGGGCGAATTGAGCGGCACCTCGATGGCCTCGATGCCGGCATCGAACAATGCCTGGCCGATGGCGATCGCCTCGCTTGCCTTGAGGCCGCGCAGGATGGCGACCAGGCCGCGCTTGAGTTTTGGAAAGGGTGCGGTCTCGGTCATATGGCGGCTCCACTTCTGGTAATCATGCCATTCTCCCGCGCGGCCTCGATGAGACCGGCGCGTACAGCCTCGTCCGCGTCGACTGTCCGCACACCAAGCCCGGCAAGGCCGAGGGCGGCCTGGTAGAGCCCGGCCAGCGCGCCCGAGGCAATCAGCACGACCGATATCGCGCCGGCGCCATGCCGGCGCCGGGCAGAAGCGATCTCGCCGCCGATCAGCAAGCCGGACAGGCAGGCGGCCGCATCATCGGCCTCGAGGTCCTGGAGCAGGCCGGCGGCGCGGATGGCAAACAGCCGAGAGGTGACGTCGCCGCCATCGCCTAGCGCTGTTTCGCACCAGCGGCGGAAGAAAGGATTGTCTGGAGCAACCGGGCCCGGATGTTCACCCAGCGAGTGGCGCAGGATCGAGTGCGCGGCAAGCACGGAAAACAGCTCGCCCGTCGGCCAGGTGCCGAAGCCGGCGACGGCGCCGTCCTCCACCAGAACCCATTTCGAATGCGTGCCGGGCATGCAGACCAATTCGCGGCCCTTGGCCGGCAGGCCGGCGCCTGCAAGCTGCGTCTCCTCGCCGCGCATGACATCGGGCGCGTCGGCCAGACGCTGGGCGAGGCCGGGAATAATGCGGATGTCGCGCTTCTGCCCGGGCACCCTAGCGGCGCCGCCGAGAATGGCGCCGAGCGGCGACGGCACGCCGAGATAGGGTGCCTCCAGCCAACCCTGGCGCGAGCCGGCCATGCCGCAGATGATGACGGGCAATTCCTCCGGCGCGCCCATCGCTGCCAGATGGCCCTCCAGAACGTTGGCGAAGCCTTTTTCGCGCGCGGTGATCAGGCCATCGTCGCCGCGACGCTCCGCAAGCACCTTGCCGACGCCGTCGATCAGCCAGGCCCGAAGGCGGGTCGTGCCCCAATCGAGCGCCGCGACTGCCGGCACGCTGCTGGCAAACTCCGGGCTCACAGGAAACCTCCATCGACGACCAGCATCTGCGCGGTCAGCATGCGCGAGGCATCCGAGGCCAGGAACAGGACCGTGCCGATCATATCGTCCGGCCGCATGACGTCCCTGATGCACTGCTTGGCGACATGGGCGGCAAGCGCCTGTTCGGTGACCCAGCGCTGTTGCTGCCGCTCGGTGATCACCCAGCCGGGCGCGACGGCGTTGACGCGGATGCGGTCGGGGCCAAGCTTGCCGGCCAGACCCTTGGTGAGGCCGAGTATGCCCGCCTTGGCGGCGGTATAGGCCGGCATGTCGGGATGGTTGATCAGATAGGAGGTCGAGGTAAAATTGATGATCGAGCCGCCGCCGGCACGCTTCATGCCTGGTGCCACGGCCTGCGCGGTGAAGAAATGCGGCCGCAGGTTGATGGCAAGGTTGTTGTCCCAGAACTCGACGGTGACATCCTCGACGGCATGACGTTCGTCCCAGGCGGCGTTGTTGACCAGCACCGTGGGGTCGCCATGCGCCTCGGCTGCCTTCACGGCCGACGCCCGCAAAGCCTCGACGTCGCGCAGATCGGTCTTGAGATAGAGCGGACGATGGCCGACCTCCTTCTCGATGCGATCGGCAAGCGCCGTGCTGGGCGCATCGGCGATGTCGATGAAGGCGACCTTGGCGCCCTGGCGCATGAACCCTTCGGTCAGCGCCGCACCGATGCCGGAGCCGCCGCCGGTGATCAGCACCGAAGCGCCTTCGAGGTCGGCAAAATACGCCGATGGCATCATGATTTTTCGTCTCCGGGTCAACCGGCGCGCATCCTAGCCAGACACGTCCGGCGGGCAAGGGCGAAAAGACTGATTTCCGGGCTTATGTCTGACAAAAAGGCGATCGCGCCCGCGCTTGACCCGCCAGGAGGCATCGCCGCATGGCGGGCAGCGCCGAAACCTGCCGCTCAGATCGCCTTGGCGCGCAAGGCGCCACGGAAGGAATCCCGGAGATAGCCCAATGTGGCGTCGGCATCGGCCGGCTTGCCGAACAGATAGCCCTGCCCGCCGGCGCAACCGAACTGGACCAGCCGGTCGGCCTGCGCTTCCTCTTCGATGCCTTCTGCGACGACGTCCATGCCAAGCCCTTCGCACATGGCGAGAATGGCGCGGATGATGTGTTCGGACGGCCGGTCATCGAGAATGGAGGAGACGAAGGCGCGGTCGATCTTGAGCTTGTCGAAATGGAACTCGCGCAGGCGGCCGAGCGAGGACTGGCCGGTGCCGAAATCGTCGAGCGAGACACGTATGCCGACGCGGCGCAGATCCTCGACGATCTGCGCGGCCGAGGCCGGGTCGTTCATCAGGCCGGTCTCGGTGATCTCGATCTCCAGCCGGCGCGGATCGAAGCCGGTGCGGTCGAGGATCGCCAGTATGTGCAGGCCGGTGTTCTGGTCGACGAGCTGCGAGGGCGACAGGTTGAAGGACAGGAACAGGTCTTTNTATGTGCAGGCCGGTGTTCTGGTCGACGAGCTGCGAGGGCGACAGGTTGAAGGACAGGAACAGGTCTTTTGGCCAGCTCCTGGCAGCCTCGGTGGCCTTGCGCAGCACGAGCTGCGACAGCGGGCCGATGATGCCGCGCTCCTCGGCGATGGGGATGAAGACGGTCGGCGGCACCGCGCCGAGGTCGCGGTCTGTCCAGCGCGCCAGCGTCTCGAAGCCGATCGTGCGGCGCGTGGTGAGATCGACGATCGGCTGAAAATGCGGCTCCACCTCGCCGGCCGAGACGGCGCGGCGCAGCGCCTGCTCGATGCGGGTGACGCGCTTGGCGGCTTCCTCCATCTCGCGGGTATAGACGACGACGCGGCCGCGGCCGGAGCGCTTGGCATGGTAAAGCGCCGTTTCGGCCTTGTTGATGAGGATCTCGGTAGTCTCGTCGCCGGAATAGAACAATGAGCATCCGACCGAGGCCGAGAGCCTGGCGGTGCGCTCGCCGACATCGTAGGGCGCCGACAGGATCTCGATCAGCATACGGGATTTTTCCGCCGCCGCCTCCTCAGAGAACACCAGCGGGTAGAGGAAGGCGAATTCGTCGGCGCCGATGCGGCAGACCGTCGAATGGCCGTCCATCGAGGCGCGCAGCCGCATCGCCACCTGGATCAGGATGTCGTCGCCGGCCTTGTGGCCGAAAAGGTCGTTGATCGGCTTGAAGCCGTCGAGGTCGAGAATGCCGACCGTGAAGGGCGCGGGATCGTCGGAACGGTCGCTGATCAGGCGATCGACCTTGTCGAAGAAGCGGCGATGATTGCCAAGCCCGGTCAACGGATCGGTGAACGCCAGATCCGTGCTTTCCCTGTTTGCCTGACCGGTGCCAAACGGAGTTTGCATCGGTGTCCCTGTTCGTCCCTGCTTTTGTCGTCGGAATTTATTTCCAGACTGGCAGCAAACCCTTTAGGAAACGTATCCCACTGACCGATTTTCGTGGCCGGAGCACGATCCCGAAAAATGGGGTCCGGCTTTCGCCGCGACACCGTCGTGAAGCCGGCTAAAAGATGCGTCAAACACTTGGATTTTCAGCCCTTTGGTTTGACGCGATAAAGCTCCAGCGGGGCACCTCGGGTTTGTGCCACCGGCTCCAACCAGTTCGGCACATCGCCGCTCATCAACCTGGCGAGGAACCCCTCCGGTGCCCTGGCCAGGAGCAGGTGGCTTTCCGCATTGCCACGGCAGAGCGCGACAAGGCCGACATGGCGGCTTTCGATGACGGTTTTGGCGTCCGCCTCCGAGCCCAGCCAGGCATCCAGTGCAACCAGATTTCCGGTGACATTGCGGTGGTACAGCCCGGCCAGCACGCGATGACTGGTAAAGGCCAGAATCGGTGAGCCGAGGTTGGACAGCGAAAGGACTGTCGTGGCCTGCATCCGGCCGAGCGCCGCGAACGAGGCCTTGCCAAGGCAAGCCGCATCGTCGGCCTTGGCACTGGTGGCCGCCGCGTCGGTTTGGAAAGCACTAGACGCCGCCCCGGCAGCGCCTGCCCAGATTGCATTTACAGAGATCAGCCAGGCCGCGGCCATCCTGAGTGCGGCGCCGTTGGACGGACTGGTTTGCGCACGCTGGCGCCAGCGGGCGATCCATGCCGCAAGCGGGATCACCGCGAAGGCGATGGAGAAGGTCGAGCCGCGAACTTCCCAGGCGCTGACCAGGAACGCCACCACCAGCAGCGAGCCGACAAGGCTGTCCTGCCGACGCCAGCCATGGCCGATACGGAGCGCCATCAGGATGATGGCCACCAGCGGGGTGGCAAACCGGGCCACCGCCCTGGCCGGATCATGGGTGACGATCTGGAAAATCGGCTGCGCCTCATCGATATGGCTGAGCCATATCTCCTTGAGGCGCGGATTGAGGTTGGCATAGGGCGAGGCCAGGCATTGCGGGAACAGGAATACGACGACAGCGGCAAGGGCTAGCCCAAGCAGGCCGAGCGAGGCCAGGCGGCCGGCGACGGTCGCACTGGCGGCCTTCCACGAGGCGATGATCGCCAGCCCCGCGCCGGCAAGTCCGGCGACGGCGAACTGAACAATCGAAAATGTGTCGCACTGTGCCTGGGTCCATGCGGATGCCGGGACGGTGGCGACGAAGACGAGAGCCGAAACAGCGGCGACGCCGAGGCCAAAATCCCTCGCGGTCAGCCTTTCCCGAGCACTATCGCCAAGAAACAGCAGCGCGACAGCGGCGCCAAGGGTGCCGGCGTAGGGAGCGCTTTCCATGCCGATGGCCACGCTCAGCGTGGCGCAGATGCCCGAAAGCAAGGCGGCCGGCCGGAGCAAGGGAGCCCCGAGCAGCAAGGCAAGGCTCGCCAGGATCAGCGTCAGCTGCACATTGTGATGATCCAGCGAACCTGGGGAGAAAATGCCGAGGTAGTAGAGCGCGGCGCCACCGACGACGGCGGCGGGCAGGACAGCGTGGCCGCCGGCGAAAGCGCGCGCGGCGCGGATGAGGAAGAAGACCGCCAGCCAGAACAGCAGGGCAGGCCAGGCGACTTGCACGACCTGTTCAGCCAGGGCGACATTGCCTGTCAGGGCCGACATGACAAGGACGCCAAGGGCCAGCGGCGCGTCGAGCAGCCGCGACCAATGCATGACGAAGCCGCCGTCCAGTCCCATCCTGTACTGGTGCAGGTCGAACCAGCCCTGGCCGGCCAGAAGATCGCGGACTTCGACCAGCTGCAGCAGGCTGTCATTGTCGCCCGCCGGGTTGGCCAGTTGTGGAAATCCGGCGATGGCATAGACCAGGAGCGGCACCAGGGCCGCGAGGAGCGCCGCCAGCATGTCCGCCCGCCAGGAGGGACGGGCGGTGTGCTTTGAAGGCATCGCGGCATGGGCAGCGGTCATGGAGCGACTTTCGGCCGATGGTCGGGACTACAGGCTAGTGCCTCTCGCTTCACAAAGCGTAAAGCACGGTGCGTCGCGGAGGCGCTGGACCACTCCTGGTCTTGGCTCGACCGGACGGACAACCGCTACACGGTGTTCCCGAGTTTGCCGTGGCCGCGCGCCGGAAACACCCACAGTCTCGAGACCACATAGCTGATGGTGCTTGTCACGGCCGTCGCCAGCGCCGACATGGCGACGGGCGACAGGCCGAAATGCGTCACCGCCACCTGCGAGACAAGGCCGGCAAAAGCGGCGCATCCGGCTTGCAGCGTAAGATAGCGCGGGAACGCGACCTTGTGATCGTGTTCCGCACCGAACGTCCAGCCCCGTTGCGCCCGATAAGCAATGACGAACGCCGTTGCATAAGCGATGGCACTGCCGGCGAACGGCGAAACGCCCAGCGAAACCAGCAGCCACGAGAGCGCGAAAAACAATCCCGCCGCACCGATGCCCACCACCATGAAGCGGAACGGGCGCGCATGGACAAGCGCCGGCAGCACGTCGGTCATTGCTGTTCGCTGGCCGGCGCTTCCTGGGAAAGGCCAGCTTTCAGTCGCTTGACCGGGATTTCCAGGACACCGAGCAGGAATGCCGAAAAGAAGGCCTGGAAGGAAATGACGATCAGGCTCAACCCGAGCACGACGATGCGTGGAATTTCGGAATCGGTTAGCGGGCCGAAATTGAGATGGGCCCAGCGCATGACGGCATAGAGGCAGAACAGGAAGCCGGCGGCAAAGCAAATGCCGGCATTGGCGGCGAGACGGTCGGTGCTGATGGTCCTGGTCAGCCAGTCCGACCCGCGGCTTCGCGGCAGGATGCCGGTAATTTCGGCATAGTATCGCGAAATGGCACCGAAGGTGATGAGCTGGATGCCGGTGACGATCATGAAACAGGCGGCGACGAAGGTGTTGAGATCGAGCGAAAGATTGTCGACCACCCGCAAGGGGCCGAACACCAGCAGCGCCGCGAACAGCGTGCCGAGGCCTGAAAGCACCGCGCCTGGAATGAAGAACATCCAGCGCGGATTGTAGACCAGCAGGAATTTGAGGTGCCGCCAGCCGTCGCGCCAGGTCCTGAGATGCGGCGGCCGGCCGCGGCCGTCGGGCTTGAGCGTGGTCGGCACTTCCTCGATACGCAGGCCGGCAAGCGCGCTGCGCACCACCATTTCGCTTGCGAATTCCATCCCGGTGGTCTGCAGATCGAGCTTCCTGATGCTGTCCGCGTTGAAGCCGCGCAGACCGCAGTGGAAATCCCCGGTCTTGATGCGGAAGAACAGGCGGCCGACGAAACTTAGCACCGGATTGCCGAGATAGCGGTGCAGGGGCGGCATGGCGCCAGCCTCTATGCCACCCCGGAAGCGGTTGCCCATGACCAGATCGGCGCCGCCGCGCAGCCGCGCCACGAATGCCTCCAGTGCACCGAAATCATAGCTGTCATCGGCGTCGCCCATGATGATGAAGCGACCCCTGGCGGCGGCGATGCCGCCCAGAAGCGCCGCGCCATAGCCCTTCTGCGCGACCGGGACGACACGAGCACCGCCCTGCGCGGCGATCTCCCGCGAGCCGTCGGTGCTGCCATTGTCTGATATCAGCACCTCGCCCGCTATGCCGGATTGGTCGAGAAACGCCCTGGCCTTGCCGATGCAGACGGCGAGCGTCTCGGCCTCGTTGAGGCATGGCATCAGGATGGTGAGTTCGAGCTGCTGGGTCGAGGCTGCGCGGACGGCAGTGAGCGCGTTCATGATCGTCGTTCCATCGGGTGCCCGGCGCTGCGTCAGGTCGGCCGCTGCATTCGGAGCTTACCGTCGCACGGCAAGGCTTAAGAAAGCGATGACGTCAGTCCTCGTCTTGTCTGCAACCGGCAGACGCGCCTTGCTGATCCCAATGTTCAAAACGTCGCGATTGGCAGAACGCGCCGCGACGCTTATATCGCTTGCGTCGACTACGCTGGGGACCTGCCATGAAGTTGAAAATCGCCGTCCAGATGGACCATGTCTCCACCGTGTCGATCGCCGGCGACACCTCGTTCGCCCTGTCGCTGGAGGCGCAGCGGCGCGGCCATCAGCTGTTCCACTACACGCCCGACCGGCTGTCGATGCGCGACGGCAAGGTGTTTGCCCGCGTCGAGGAGATGACGGTGCGCGACGAAAAGGGCAGCCACTATTCGCTGGGCGAAAAGGTGCGCACCGACTTGTCCGAAATGGACGTCGTCCTGCTGCGCCAGGACCCACCCTTCGACATGAACTACATCACCACGACCCACATCCTCGAGCGCATCCATCCAAAGACGCTGGTCGTCAACGACCCGGCCTGGGTGCGTAACAGCCCGGAAAAGATTTTCGTCACCGAGTTCCCGGACCTGATGCCGGATACGCTGATCACCAAGGATCCGCTCGAAGTCGCCGCCTTCCGCAAGGAGTTCGGCGACCTCATCGTCAAGCCGCTCTACGGGAATGGCGGCGCCGGCATCTTCCATATGCTGGAAGCCGACCGCAATCTCGCCTCGCTGCTCGAAATGTTCGGCCAGATGTTTCGCGAGCCCTATATCGTGCAGCGTTACCTGAAGGACGTGCGCAAGGGCGACAAACGCATCATTCTGATCGACGGCGAGCCGGTCGGCGCCATCAACAGGGTGCCGGCCGAGCACGATTCCCGCTCCAACATGCATGTCGGCGGCCGCGCCGAAAAGACCGAGTTGACGACACGCGAGCGAGAGATCTGTGCCCGCATCGGGCCGTCGCTGAAAGAGCGCGGCTTCATCCTGGTCGGCATCGACGTCATCGGCGACTACATGACCGAGATCAACGTCACCTCGCCGACCGGCGTGCGCGAGGTCAAGCGCTTCGGCGGCGCCGACATCGCCAGCCTGTTCTGGGATTGCGTGGAGGAAAAGCGGCAGTAGGCGCAAGCCTCTTTCACAGATCCTAATGAGGCAGCCGGTTGAGTATGGCAACGGCCAACGCTATCAGGCTGACAACCGTGCTGATGGCTGCGCCAATATCCAAAAAAAGCGGCGACGCCAAACGTCACCGCACATCCCTCGCCGTGACACCGGTCTAACGAAACGAAGAGCTAGATACCGAGCCCGACGATGAATGGCGGCACAACCGCCATTCCGCGATCATGCTTCGCGGCCCTGTTTTCCGTTTTCATTTTGTATTAACCATGTTCCGCTTTTGCAACCGGACGCCACCCGGCTGCAACCGGCGCAAACTGCCAGTTCGCGTGATGTTCTCGATTTGACCAAATCCGTCAGACACACACCGATGGGAGAACACGATGAAGATACCGGCAGAGGTTCTGGCCCAAAGCCGTCGGACGATAGAGTCGTATGAGGACTATGCGGTCCATTATGACGAGATCGTTGGGCATGTTCCTCACCCGAACGACAGGGCCGCGCTCGAGCGCGCCGCCGCGATCGCCGGAGCGGGCGGCCGCATCCTGGAAATCGGATCCGGCCCGGGCCGCGACGCGGACTTCCTGGAGGGCCTTGGGGTCGAGGTCCGGCGAACCGACGCCACGCGGCGCTTTCTCGAACTGCAGGCCGCGCGCGGCAAGGCAGGCGAACTCCTCGACGTGATCACCGACGAGCTTGGCGGTCCCTACGACGCGGTGGTGGCGCTCGCCGTGCTGATCCATGTGCCTCGCGACCAGATCGACCATGTTCTGGAGAAGATTGCGCGTTCGTCGCGCCAAGGCGGTGCCTTCGTCGTCTCGATGCGAGATGGTGACGGCGAAACGGGTGGCAAGTACCATACCGTCGACTGGCGTAGGGACGCCTTCGCGGCGCGCATCGAGGCCGCCTGCATGGAGCTTCTCAGCCACAGCTTCCGCATCGGTAGAAATGAGCAGGGCTGGAACACCTTCTTGGCGATGAGGCCGTCATGATCGGGCGCGAGCCATGCGTCTACTCTACTTTTGTTCCTGTAATGTTCTTGCCTTGGCCTGAAATCCGTGGTTGTCTTGCGTTGACGTCACTCGCGGCCCGTTCACAAGGGCAAGGGCGAGCCGGCATCGGGGGCAGACAATGGTGGCGCGGGTTCGTACGGTCGCTTTCCAGGGCATCGAGGCGGTGCCGGTCGATGTGCAGGTGATGATCGCGCCCGGCAAGGTCAACATGCATATCGTCGGCCTGCCAGACAAGGCGGTGGCGGAAAGCCGCGAGCGGGTGCAGGCGGCATTGCATGCGTCGGGCCTGTCGATGCCGTCGAAGAAGGTGACCGTCAACCTGGCGCCTGCCGATCTGCCGAAGGAAGGCAGCCACTACGATCTGCCGATCGCTCTCGGCTTGATGGCGGCCCTTGGCGCTATTCCGGGCGACATGCTGGCTGGCTATGTCGTGCTGGGCGAACTATCGCTCGACGGTACGATCACCGCCGTTGCCGGTGCCTTGCCGGCGGCAATCGGCGCCAATGGCGAAGGCAAAGGGCTGATCTGCCCCTTCGCTTGCGGGCCGGAAGCAGCCTGGGCAGGGCGGGAATTCGACATTCTCGCGCCGCGCAGCCTGATTGCGATCGCCAATCATTTCCGCGGCACGCAGGTGCTGTCGCGCCCGGAGGCCGGCATCCGCGCGGCGGCACGCGACCTGCCCGACCTTGCCGACATCAAGGGCCAGGAGACAGCGAAGCGGGCTCTGGAAGTGGCGGCCGGCGGCGGGCACAATCTGCTCATGATCGGTCCGCCAGGCTCAGGCAAATCGATGCTGGCGCAGCGCCTGCCGTCGATCCTGCCGCCGCTGGCGCCGAAGGAACTGCTCGAAGTCTCGATGATCGCCTCGGTGGCCGGCGAACTCGGCGAAGGCAAGCTGACCGACCGGCGGCCGTTCCGCGCCCCGCACCATTCGGCCTCGATGGCGGCGATGGTGGGCGGCGGCCTGCGCGCGCGGCCGGGCGAGGTGTCGCTTGCCCATCACGGCGTGCTGTTCCTCGACGAGTTTCCCGAATTCACGCCGCAGACGCTCGATGCGCTGCGCCAGCCGCTTGAAACCGGCGACTGCATGATCGCACGGGCCAACCATCGCGTCACCTATCCGGCCCGCATCCAGCTAGTGGCGGCAATGAACCCGTGCCGCTGCGGCATGGCCGGCGAACCGGGTTATCGCTGCCTGCGCGGCGACCGTTGCCGCACCGATTACCAGGCGCGTATTTCAGGTCCGCTGCTCGACCGCATCGATCTCAGGATCGAAGTGCCGGCGGTCTCGGCCAGCGACCTGATCCGGCCCGACCGGGCGGAAAAGAGCGCCGACGTGGCGCTGCGGGTGGCGCGTGCCCGCACCATTCAGCGTGAGCGTTTCGAGCGGCTCGGCGTCAACAGCGCCACCACCAACGCGCATTGTTCTCCAGCCGTCATCGAAACGATCGCCATGCCGGACGCCGCCGGCCTGTCGCTGCTCAAGGATGCCAGCGAAAAACTCGCCTTTTCGGCGCGGGCCTACCACCGGGTGCTCAAAGTGGCGCGCACGCTCGCCGATCTCGACGCCAGCGAAGCTGTCGGCCGCATCCATCTGGCCGAAGCAATTTCCTATCGCATGAGTTCGGAGCGCGTGGCGCAGGCGGCGTAGGGCCTGCCCGCGGCAGCACACGCATGCACCCCACCTTCACGGCGCCCGTCAATGAAGCTGTCAACAGCCGGTCCGCCTTGCCTATCGCAAGGTCGAGATGAAATGCAGGCGACGGTCGAAAAACACGCTGGCCGGGAACGGATAGAGCGACAGCTTCTCACGCCAGGTGCGGGGTGTGATACCCGCGGCGGCAAAAACGGCGTCCCACTCCGCCTTGGAGAGATAGTTGTAAGGCAGGCGGACATTGTGCCCCTTGTTGCCCACCCAATCCATGAAACGAAGCGTCTGGTAGGCCGCGAAGCCTTCGCGCAGGTGATCCTTGATGACAACGCCCTTGCGCGCCACGCGGGCCGCCTCGCGCACGAGATGGCCCGGGTGGTCGGCATGATGCAGTACATCGACGATCGTCACCCAGTCATAGGAGCCATTCGCGGCGGGAATGGTGCCGCCATCGAACAGTTCGACCGGGATATGGGTTTGCGGCCTGATCAGCACGTCAATGCCGCGAAACGTCAGCCCCGGCTTTTTTTCCATGATCGCCTTGGCGATGGAGCCGTCGCCGCAGCCAAGATCGAGAACGGTGCCGGCCGGGCCCAGTTCGTCGGCCAGCCGCTGACACAGGATGCGCACGCGGCGCTGGAAAACCGCCCGGTCATGGACGGAATTCAACAGTTTCTTTTCGATCGCCATCGTGTTGGCCATGCCAATGCTCCGCAGCCTTCCAGCCAACACTAGCTGAAAAAAGCAAAGGAACCGTATCCAGCCATAAGAGCCTGCCGCCTTCGGCACGACATTGCCGCTGGGCTGACGCCGCCGTCTTCGCCGACGCGGACCGGCGACATCCAGTCGGCGCTCCAAACCCTTTCAACGCGACATCGTCCTACCCTTGATGGGCCTTCAGCTCCAGCCGCCGCTTGTGCAGCACCGGCTCGGTGTAGCCGTTGGGCTGGCTTGTTCCCTTGAACACCAGGTCGCAGGCGGCCTGGAAGGCGATCGACTTTTCGAAGTCGGCGGCCATCGGCCGGTAGAGCGGGTCGCCGACGTTCTGCAGATCGACGATTGCCGCCATGCGCCGCAAGGAATCCATCACCTGGATTTCCGAGCAGACCTTATGGCGCAGCCAGTTGGCGATGTGCTGCGAGGAGATGCGCAGCGTGGCGCGGTCTTCCATCAGCCCGACATCGTTGATGTCGGGAACCTTGGAGCAGCCGACGCCCTGGTCGATCCAGCGCACGACATAGCCCAGAATGCCTTGCGCGTTGTTGTCGAGTTCGCGCTGGATCTCGTCGGGCGTCCAGTTGGGCCGCACGGCCACCGGCACCGACAATACGTCGTCGAGCTTCGCCTTCGGGCGGGTCCTCAGCGCGGCCTGAACCGCATGGACATCGACCTTGTGATAGTGCGTGGCGTGCAGCGTCGCCGCCGTTGGCGACGGTACCCAGGCGGTGTTGGCGCCGGCCCTGGGGTGGGCGATCTTCTCGGCCAGCATCGCGGCCATCAAATCGGGCATCGCCCACATGCCCTTGCCGATCTGGGCATGACCGGCGAGCCCGCATTCCAAGCCCGTGTCGACGTTCCAGGCCTCATATGCGGAAATCCAGGCGGCCTGCTTCATGTCACCCTTGCGGATCATCGGGCCGGCTTCCATCGAGGTGTGGATCTCGTCGCCGGTGCGGTCGAGGAAGCCGGTGTTGATGAACACCACGCGCTCCTTTGCGGCGCGGATCGCTTCCTTGAGGTTGATTGTGGTGCGCCGCTCCTCGTCCATGATGCCCATCTTGATGGTGTTCTGGGCCATGCCGAGCAGGGCTTCGACACGGTCGAACATCTCGACGGCGAAGGCGACCTCCTCCGGGCCATGCATCTTGGGTTTCACGACATACATCGAGCCGGCGCGGGAGTTCATCCGCCGTCCTTTCGGCCCGACATCGTGCAGCGCGATCAGGGCCGTCATCGCCGCGTCCATGATGCCTTCCGGCACCTCGTTGCCGTCGCGGTCCAGGATCGCTGGATTGGTCATCAGGTGGCCGACATTGCGCACCAGCATCAACGAGCGGCCAGGCACGGTCACCGTGCCGCCGGCTGGGGCGATGTAGGCGCGGTCGGGGTTGAGCTTGCGGACGAAACTCTTGCCGCCCTTGCTGATTTCTTCGGCGAGATCGCCCTTCATCAGGCCGAGCCAATTGCGGTAGACGACGACCTTGTCCTCGGCATCCACGGCCGCGACCGAATCCTCGCAGTCCTGGATGGTGGTCAGCGCCGATTCCAGGATGACGTCGGCAATGCCAGCCGGATCGGTGCGGCCGATCTGGTTGTCGCGGTCGATGACGATCTCGACATGCAGCCCGTTTTTCACCAGGAGCACGGCTTGCGGATTGGCGGCGTCGCCGCGATAGCCGACGAATTGCCTGGGATCGGCCAGCGTCGTCGAGCCGGCGCCGGCGCTGAGCTTCAGGGCGCCGTTGGCGACCGACAGGCCGTTGACCCCTGCCCATTTTGCGGAGGTGAGCGGCACGGACTGGTCGAGAAAATCCTTGGCCCAGGCGATGACCTTGGCGCCGCGCGCCGGGTTGAAGCCCTTGCGCTTCTCGGCGCCATCCGTTTCGGGGATGGCGTCCGTGCCATAGAGCGCGTCATAGAGCGAGCCCCAGCGTGCATTGGCGGCGTTGAGCGCATAGCGCGCGTTCATCACCGGCACCACCAGCTGCGGTCCGGCCACGACCGCGATTTCCGGGTCGACATTGTCGGTCGAGACGCTGAAGGCCGGCCCTTCCGGCACGAGATAACCGATCACCTTCAGGAACGCCTTGTAGGCGTCCATGTCGATGGGCGCGCCATTGTCGCGATACCAACCATCGAGCTTTTCCTGCATGGCATCGCGTTTTGCCAGCAGCGCCCGGTTCTTGGGTGCCAGATCATGGATGATGACCGAGAACCCGTCCCAGAAACGCGCCGCTTCGATGCCGAGGCCGGGCAAAGCCTGGTCGACGACGAAGTCATGCAGCTCGCGGGCAATGCGCAATCCGGCGATCTCGATGCGATCGGTCATCAGGCTACTCCAGATGAAAGGCGTTGCGGGGCGTTTGGCATGTCAGGGGGTGCAGGGTCAATTCAGCTTAGGGTGAAGGTGGGGCATTTTGGGCGGTTAGCCAATCTTCCCGACNTGTCAGGGGGTGCAGGGTCAATTCAGCTTAGGGTGAAGGTGGGGCATTTTGGGCGGTTAGCCAATCTTCCCGACGAGGGGGAGATGGCTCTTCTCCTCACACCGCTATCCTCGGCCTGCCCGAGGCCACCGCCACGATATGCGCTTCGATGAACATGCGCTGCGCTTCGACAGTCGAGACCCGGAACTCCGTCGCCACGTCGATCTCGGCACTGTCGGTGCCGGCATCAAGAGCCCGCTGGGCGACAATCGCCCGCACATCGGCCTCGGCGGCCGCGATCGCCGCCGTCTCGTCGAGGAAATCGCGCACCGTCTCACCCGAGGCAAGCCGGAACAGGCCTTCCGTGGGCTGGCTGACGCGGGCCTCCGCCGAAACCCTGACCTGGCCGACGACGGCGCCAAGCGCGTTGGCGACGTCGGTATCCCGGGGCACGACGCAGTCATTGCCGACCAAGGGCGCCAGGCCGGCATAGTGCAGCGGCGCCGAAGCGCCGAGCCCAATGACCGGCCGGTCGAGCGCGACGCTGAGGCGGGCGATGCCGGGGTGGGCATCGACGGCGCGCTGCACCAGCGCATGCGCCACCGTCGCCGCGCCGTCGAGCCCGTCCTCGGCAAAAGCGGTCTCCAGGATGTATTCGGCCGACCAGCGCGTCAGGGTCAAGAGCACCCGTTCCGAGATCGCTTCCGCGGAGGCCGCGATCGCCTGGCCCCGGCCATCGCGCCTGCGGGCGAACAGTTCGGCGCCAAGCCGGGCGGCGGCGGCATCCCAGTTCGCCTGTTTGCAAAGCACGTGCGCGGCGTCCGACGGGGTGAAGCCCGAGATATGCACCAGCCCGCGCGAGACCAGGCGGTTCAGCGTGGCATTCTGGGCATTCGAGGTCAGCAGCCTGTCGAGGGCAAGCGGCGTCGCGCCGAGTGCTTCGTAGAGCTTTGCCTCCGGGGCGGTCAGCCCCGCGGCGAGCCTGTCCGGCACGCCGGTGCGGACCGCGAAGCGGCCGTCCATGCGGCCTGTGTTGGGCGCGCGCAACTGGCGTTCGAGTTCCGCGGTCACCGCCTCGCCATGCGCCATGCCGGACAGCGCCAGCGGCACCAGGCGGCGCGGCCCGAGCAGAATTTTCGGATTGAGCGCGCCATCCTCCAGCATCACTTCGGAATCGCCGCCGAGGCCGAAAGTGCGCATCGCGACCGCCTCGACCATGGTGCGGAAACCACCGACGGTGGCGCCTTCCGGATCGAGCCGCGGCCGGCCGCCATCGAGGACCGCCACGTCGGTGGTGGTGCCGCCAATGTCGGAGACCACCGCGTTGTCGAACCCGGTCATGTGGCGGGCGCCGACCAGGCTGGCGGCGGGACCGGAGAGGATCGTCTCGATCGGCCGCTGGCGGGCAAACGCCGCCGAAACCAGTGCGCCATCGCCGCGCACCACCATCAAAGGAGCGGCGATGTTGCGGGCCTGAAGGAACCCCTCGGTCGCCGCCACCAGCCGGTCGATCATCGAGATCAGCCTGGCATTGAGCAGCGTCGTGAGCGCCCGGCGCGGACCGCCGAGCTTGGCCGATAGCTCATGGCTCGCCGTGACCGGCAGGCCGGTCCTGTCGCGGATCAGCTCGCGGGCGGCGATCTCGTGCGCCGGGTTGCGGGTGGCGAAATAGGCACATACGGCAAAGCCGGACACCGACACGCCGAGTTCCGGCAGCATCGCCTCCAATCCGGACAGGTCGAGCTTGGCGGCGCTGCCGTGCACATCATGGCCGCCCGCACAAAACACCACCGGGTCGGTGCCGAGTGCCGTCTTCAAACCGTCGCGGGCAAGATCGGCCTCGGAAAAGCCGATCATGACCAGCGCCACGCGGCCGCCCTGGCCCTCGACCAGCGCATTGGTGGCGAGCGTCGTCGACATCGAGACCAGTTTGATGTCGGCCGGATTGGTGCCCGCCTTTTCCAGGACCGCATCGACGGCGCCCGAAATGCCGACGGCCAGATCATGCCGCGTGGTCAGCGCCTTGGCCTTGGCCAGCACCTTGCCCTTGTTCGGCCCCTCCCGCGGACCTTCGGTCTCGGACCACAACACGGCATCGGTGTAGGTGCCACCGGTGTCGATGCCGAGGAAGAGAGGGGCGGGCTTGGTCTTGGCGGTCATTTTGGGCGAAAGTCCGGGCAGATTGTTTGGTTGCCTGCCCTTAGCCGATACCGGCTTGCGGATAAAGCCGGGAGAGATGGGCCAAGGGACGCGGCACTGGCGCGGTGGAGAACATATTGAAAGGTTGGCAAGAGGCGCCCCCTCTGTCCCGCGGGACATCTCCCCCCGAGAGGGAGATTGGCTACCCACCTATCCCACGAACCCAACCTTCTTATGGCTGCCGTCGCAGAACGGCTTGTTGGCCGAGTGGCCGCAGCGGCACAGGAAGACCTTCGTGGTGCGGTCGACCGTGTGGCCGGTGCCGGTAACGATCTCGACATTGCCTTCGAGCTTGAGCGGGCCGTTCGTGGTCGGCATCGCCCGCAGCGGGCCGTCGCGGACCTCCAGCGCCGGCGTGTCCTTCAGCGCCGGTTCTCCGGTGGCGGCAAAGCCCGCCTTGATATGGCTGTTGTCGCAGAACGGCTTGTTCTGCGAGGCGCCGCAGCGGCAAAGTGTGGCGCGGAAAAACGTCTCGGCACCAAGCACGATCTCGGCATACACCGCCAGCGGGCCGTTTTCGCGCAGCCGCACGGTGTTGACCACGGGCGGCTTTTCCCGCGGGCCGCCATCCTTGCGCGCATAGGTGATGGCGCCCGAGGGGCAGTTCTCGGCCAGCGCGACGATCTTCTCGACGCTGGCCGCATCGGGATGGATCCATTGGCCCGGCGCATTGGGCACAAAGACATGCGGGTCGCCGAGCACGCAATTGCGCGAGTGGATGCAGCGCTTGCCGGAAAACCCGACGTCGATTTTTTCACCCTCGACCGTGCCGGCCATCGCGATGCTCCTGTTGCCTGGAGTACGCCGCGTCTGAATGCACAGGCGCGGCGTGCCCTTGGTATGGTCTTGTTTCCATGCATGTCGTTGCGCCAAAGCCGCGAACCGGTTTTGGGCGGCATGCATGGCCAAGCTATGGCTCGAACAGGAAAACCGTCAAGCTGGCAAACCGGTCAGGGGACCAGATCGATCTCCTCGGTCTCGCCGCCGCTGCAGGTGTAGCAGCAATCCTCGCATTTTTCCTTGTTGCCGGGACCGACGCCCCAATAGGTACCCTCATCGCCATCGACCCAGGCCCCGTAGCAGATCGATTCGCCTTCGTTGCAGGATATCGGCAACGACTTGGTCTCGCCGTCGTCGAGATAGAAATCCTTGCCATCGCCCGGCCAGACATAGTCGCGGTCCTGGCTATAGAGTTCGAGGCGCATCGCGTTGGGATGGCTGTTCTTGACAGCGAAGGTGACGTCGCCGGCATGGGCGGCTGGTACAAACAGGACGGCAAGCGAAAACGCGGCGGCGAGCCGGCGCGCGGATGTGAAGGACATGGAAACCCCCGATGTAGAATCGGCCCCCACGGCCGATGCAGGATCATGACATGACGCGGGCGGATGCTAAAGGCACGATGCTCGGCAATCCCCTCCAAATCGTCGCGGCATTTTCGCCTTAGCGCTGCCAGAATGGCAGTTTGGCGATCTCTGCTTCGACCTGTCGTGTCGTCATGCCGATGTCATCGATCAAATGCGGGCTGACCTCCGATAGTCGCTTGAGGTCCCAGCGAAAGCGTGTCCGCTCGCGCCAGCTTGCCACCATGCTTCGCAGGGAGCGCGGATGCGACGATCGTTGGACGGGCACACCCGGCCGCACTGCCCGATGCTGGATCGATGTGATTGTACTGTTCATGGCAACCTCCATTGGGGCAACCTCCATTGGGTTTGGGGGTCCGACACCGTCGGGAACCGTGGACCTCACCCGGAAAGAGATTGAATTCTGCAGGATATGAGCGGCGCCGTAATTAAGCCCTCCCAAATAGTTCTCAAAAGTTCCAAACTTGCGATAACTCTTTGTTTTGACGCCACTCTCGGGGAGAGCTGGCCACGCGTTTCCCGGCAAAACCGCTTCGCACTTTTCCCGGAATTGCTCTATAGATGCGCCCATGCAGGGAGAGCGCTTCGCCTTTGGTCCGTTCGTGCTTGATCCGGGCGCGGGAACGCTGCTTAGGAACGACGATCCCGTGGCCGTCGGCTATCGGGGGCTGAAGTTGCTTGCGGCGCTCGTCGCAAAACCCGGCGAAATCCTGGGAAAAGCCGAACTGATGGACGCGGCGTGGCCCGGCACGGCCGTCGAGGAAGGCAACCTCACCGTCCAGATCGCGCAGTTGCGCAAGCTGCTCGGCCCGCCAGGCATTGTGGGTGAAGGAGGCGGGGAATGGATCACGACCGTTCCGCGCGTCGGCTATCGCTTCACGGGGGCCGTCGAACAGCTCGCCGGCGCCAAGCCAAAACCCTTGCCGCTGCCGGACAAGCCTTCCATAGCGGTGCTGCCCTTCGTCAATTTTAGCAACGATGCCGGGCAGGACTCTTTCTGCGACGGCTTGACCGAAGACCTGATCACCGACCTGTCGAGGATCTCCGGCCTGTTTGTCATCGCGCGCAATTCGACTTTCGCCTACAAAGGAAAGGCAATGGACGTGCGCGAGATCGCCAGGGAACTCGGCGTTCGTTATCTGTTGGAGGGCAGCGCGCGGCGCGATGCGGGGCGGGTACGCATCAACGCGCAGCTGGTCGACGCGGCGAGCGGCGACCATCTATGGGCGGAACGTTTCGACCGCGGCCTGGACGATATCTTTGCCGTCCAGGACGAGGTGACCGCCAAGATCGTGGAGGCATTGCTTGGCCGGCTGCGCGCGCCGCCGCCACGCAACCGGCCCACCAATCTCGACGCCTACGACTTGTGCGTGCGGGCGCGCAAGCTGATCGATGATTCGCCGCAGACCGCACGGGAAGCGCATCTGATGTTGACGCGCGCGGTTGCGCTCGATCCCCACTACGCGGAGGCCTATCGCTGGCTTGCCATGAACCACTGGATGGGATGGGTGCATTGGGGCGAGCCGATCAACCCTAACCGCCGCATTGCCCTGGAGCTGGCGCGCAAGGCGGTCGCGATCGATCCCAACGATGCAGGATGCCACTGGGTGCTCGGCAATTTGCTTGCCTATGAGCATAAGTTCGCGGAGTCGGATGCCGAATTCGCCAGGGCGTTCGAACTCGACCCGAACGAGGCCGATGCCTGGGCGACATTGTCCGATATAACGACCCTGGCCGGGCGGGTCGAGGAGGCCCTGGAGCAAATCCGCAAGGCGTTCCGGCTGAACCCGTTTCCACCGAGCTGGTACTATCTGACGCTCGGCCAGGCGCAATACGCGGCGCGCGACTACGCAGCCGCCGTCGAGACGCTGCGCCGGGACGAGACTTACCGCACGAGCTCACGCCGCTTCCTTGCGGCAAGCCTTGCGCAACTTGGTCGGCTCGAGGAGGCGCGCACGGAGGTAGAACTGTTCCTCGTCGGCAACCCGCATTTCACGACCCGGCATTGGGTCTGGACGGAGCCCTTCCGCGACGACGCGACGCGCGAGCACTTCGTCGATGGCTTTCGCAAGGCCGGCCTTCCGGACTGACGCACCGGGTTGGCTCCTGCACCGAAGCGCCGCTACGGCACAAGGTCGATGGTTTCGGTCGTGTGCTCCACGCAGATGAAGCAGCAGGTATCGCAAGGCTGGTCGTTGTCTGGCCCGACGCCGGCGGAAATCTTGTCATTGCCATCGACCCAGGCGCCATAGCAGATGCGTTCGCCCTGGTTGCAGGAGATCGGCACTGATTTCCGCGAGCCTGGATCGACGAGGAACACCTTGTCGTTGCCCGGCCAGACGGTTTCGCGATCGCGGCTGAACAGCTCGACCGCGACCCCCTCCTTGCGCAGGTTCTTGACGAAAAAGGCCATGTCGGCGGCCTCGGCCGAGTTGGCCAGGACCAGTGCCGCCAGCGCAAGCATGCGAAACAGCGTCACCGCCGACCTCCCTCGAATCATCGCGGGCAGGTTCGCACGGCGGCCGGGAACTAGGAAGACACGTGGCCCTGTGCCGTGATCTCATGCCCGAGCCTCGCCAGTTCACGCACCAGCAGATCGAGATCGTCGCGTCGGGTGCGATGGTTGGTGATCGCCACACGCAGCCAATGCCCGCCATGCACGGTGGTGTCGGAGAGCGCCGCGATGCCTTGCTCCTGCAACCGCAGCATGATCTCGGTGTTGAGCGCCTTCAGCGCTTCGCCCGCCAAACCGGGCTGGTAGCGGAAGCACACGATGTTGATGGTCGGCGCTGCCGCCAGTTCCAGCGAAGGCTCGGCCTCGATCAGCCCGGCCAGATAGGAGACCNCCGGGCTGGTAGCGGAAGCAGACGATGTTGATGGTCGGCGCTGCCGCCAGTTCCAGCGAAGGCTCGGCCTCGATCAGCCCGGCCAGATAGGAGACCTGCGCGATGTTCTGGTCGATCAGGCGGCCGAACTTTTCGACACCATGTTCCTTCAGCGCCATCCACACTTTCAAGGCGCGAAAGCCGCGCGACGTCTGCAGACCATAATCGTGTAGCCATTCGCCGGAAGCGAGGCCGCGCGGCGTCGATTCCAGATATTCCGGCGTCACCGCGAATGTCCGGCGGTGCGCGGCGGCGTCCCTGACCAGGGCACAGCCTACCTCGAAGGGCGAATGCAGCCATTTGTGGGGATCGAGCGCGACCGAATCGGCCCATTCGATGCCGGTGACGCGGTGGGCATTTTGCGGGGCGATGGCGATCAGCGCGCCGATGCAGCCATCGACATGGAACCAAAGGCCTTCCTCGTGAGCGAGTTTGGCAAGCGCCCGGAGGTCGTCGATCGCCCCAGTGTTGACCGTGCCGGCATTGCCGATGACGCAGGCCGGCTTGAACCCGGCTGCCCGGTCCTCGACGATCGCCGCGCGCAAGGCCGATATGTCGATCCGTAGTCCGGCATCCGTCGGGATGCGGCGCAGCGCCCGATTGCCCAGGCCCAGCGCTTCCATCGCCTTGCGGTGGCAGGAATGGATCTGGTCCGAGCCATAAAAGCGCAGCGGCTTCTCGATCGCGGCGACGCCGTGCTCGCGCACGTCGATGCCGGCCTTGACGTTGCGCGCCACCGTCAGCCCGATGATGTTGGCCATCGAGCCGCCGCTGACCAGCGTGCCGGAGGCCGAGGCCGGAAAGCCCAGCATCTGCTTGCACCAGTTCACCACCTGGCCGTCCATCAGCCCGGCGGCATGGTTGCCGCCGCCCAGGTTGGAGCCCTGGATCGCCGCGAGGAAATCGCCGAGCGCGCCGGTGAAGTTGCTGGACCCCATGTACCACGACCAGAAGCGCGGATGGATGTTGCCCATGGGATAGGACATAACGGTGCGGGAGACCTCTCCGTACACGACGGCAAGCGGTTCCGGCGAGCGCGGCAGGGGTGCGGTGAAAAGATCCCGCACCTCGCCGGGCATTTCCCGCCAAACGGGGCGCTCGCGCACCTCACGCAGGTAGTCCACCGCATCGTCGATGATTTGATGCGAGAAGGCCTGCAAACGGGCCCAGTCGGCGGGGTCAAGCGTTTCCTCGGCCGACACGCCAAGGCTTTCCTGCGCGATGTCCATGACAGCCTCCCGTCAAGCCGCCGGAAACTGGCAGCCGGGCGTCGAGCGCGACAGGGCCATTTCGTCGGCGTCCATCTCGGCCTCGATGCCGTCAAGCAGCGGTGTCGACATGTAGCGCTCGCCTGTGTCAGGCAGCATGCATAGGATCACCGATCCGGGTGGCGCCTTCTCCGCGACCTGACGCGCCACGGCGAAGGTGGCGCCGCCGGAAATGCCGGTGAAGATTCCTTCTTTCTGGGCCAGCGCCCGAGCCCATTTGATGCCTTCTGGCCCGGCGATCGGCATCACCTCGTCATAGAGACTGGCGTCGATCGCCTCCTGCAGCACGTTGGGGATGAAGTCCGGCGTCCAGCCCTGGATCGGATGCGGCTCGAAGGCCGGATGGCTGGCGGCGGGGGCGCCGCCGGCCCCGCGCTGCTGCGCCTTGCCGCTGCCGATCAGTTGCGCATTGGCCGGCTCGGAGAGCACGATGCGGACATCGGGCCGTTCCCGGCGCAAGACGCGCGCCACGCCGACGACGGTGCCGCCAGTGCCATAGCCGGTGACGAAGCAGTCGAGCCGGGAGCTTGCGAAATCGTTTAGGATTTCGCGCGCGGTCGTTGCTTCATGGATGGCGGCATTGGCGGCGGTCTCGAACTGGCGGGCAAGGAACCAGCCATTGGCCTCGGCCAGTTCGATCGCCTTCTTGTACATGCCAAAACCTTTTTCGGCGCGTGGCGTCAGCACCACCTTGGCGCCCAGCATGCGCATGAGTTTGCGGCGCTCGACCGAAAAGCTGTCGGCCATGGTGACGACGAGCGGATAGCCTTTCTGCGCACAGACCATGGCGAGGCCAATGCCGGTGTTGCCGCTGGTTGCCTCGACCACGGTCTGGCCCGGCTTCAGCGCGCCGCTGCGCTCGCCCTCTTCGATGATGTTGAGCGCCAGCCGATCCTTCACCGAGGCGCCAGGGTTGAAGAACTCGGCCTTGACGAAGATGGTCGCATGCGCCGGCGCGAGATTGTTGATGCGCACCACCGGCGTGTCGCCGACGGTGTCCAGAATGCTATCGAACAGGCGGCCGCGCCCTGCGGTGCTCCTGATGCTTTGTGTGTTCAACATCGTTGATCTCCTCGATCGTGTTGATCTTCACGGGCCGGTTACAAACCGGCGGCCTGGGCGGCGAGGTTTCGAGNCACCACCGGCGTGTCGCCGACGGTGTCCAGAATGCTATCGAACAGGCGGCCGCGCCCTGCGGTGCTCCTGATTTTTTGTGTGTTCAACATCGTTGATCTCCTCGATCGTGTTGATCTTCACGGGCCGGTTACAAACCGGCGGCCTTAGCGGCGAGGTTTCGAGACCTTGCCGCGCTAACACTGACGTTCCAGCGATGCGGCAAGGACCGCTGCCGGCACGAGATTCGCCGCCGGATGCGCCGTGTCATGTTTGGTGATAGAGCAAGGGCCGGCGGGCCAGCGTGGGAGCAGGCGTGGAAACGGACGTGGAATCCGCAGCGTCGAGGCAGGACAGCGGCATGCCGTGCCTGTCGGTGCGGCTGCTCGGGCCGCTGGCGATCACCCGTAACGGCGTGCCAACGGCGTTGCCGGCCTCGCGCAAGCTGCGAGCGCTGCTTGCCTACCTCGTGCTGGCGCCACATCCGGTGGGGCGCAGCCGCCTGTGCGAACTTCTGTGGGACGTGCCCAACGATCCGCGAGGCGAACTGCGCTGGTGCCTGAGCAAGTTGCGCAGCGCTCTCGACACGCCGGACCGGCGCCGTGTCCGCACGCAGGACGATACGGTCGCGCTCGATCTCGGCGCCTGCCTTGTCGATGCGTTGGAGGTCAGCCGCGCCGGCTTCGAAGGCATCGCAACGCTTGGTGTCGAGCGCCTGCAGGCGCTGGCGAAATTGTTCGCCGGCGAGTTCCTTGACGGCCTGGAGCTAGCGCGAAGCCCGCTTTTCAACAGCTGGCTGACGGCACAACGCCGTCGCTTCGGTGCTTGGCACGTGGCCGTGCTGGAAAGGCTCGTCGAAACCTTGCCCGCGGATTGCGACGAAGCGGTCGCTCATCTCGACAGATGGCTGGAACTGTCGCCGTTCGAGGAGCCCGCGCACCGGGCGCTGCTGGCCAGTCTGGCGCGGCGTGGCGCCGTCGGCGCGGCCGAGCAACATCTGGCGGCGGCCGAGCAGCTGTTCGGGTCGGAAGACCTGGATTTCGCGCCTCTGCGCGCGGCCTGGCATGCGATCCGCGAGCGGCGGCCNCGTGTGCTCTTCCGATCTATCGCAGCCGGTGGCCGGGCCGACCGTCGCCGAGACCACCAAGCCGAGCCACGCTTCGCTGGCGGTGATGCCGTTTGCCGGAGAGACGCGCGGCGGACCGGCCGACGGTTTCACGCACGATATCATCACCCGTCTCGCCAAGCTGCGGGATTTCTTCGTCATCGCGCGCGGATCGGTGTTTGCGCTGGCCGAGGAAGCCATCGCGCCCGAGGAGGCGGGCCGCCGGCTGAATGTCGACTATGTGGCCACCGGCGCGGTGCGCAACCCGACCGGCCGCCTGATCGTCAGCGTCGAACTGGTCGAGGTGCGTACTGCCAGGATCGTCTGGGCCGAGACTTTCGAGCGCCGTCCGGACGACATCTTCGCCGTGCTCGACGACATTGGGGACAGCATCGTGTCGTCGATCTCGGCCGAGATCGAAACCGTCGAGCGCAACCGCGCCCTGCTCAAGGCGCCCAACTCGCTCAACGCCTGGGAGGCCTATCATCGCGGCCTCTGGCACATGTACCGTTTCACACAGGCCGAGAACGAAACGGCGCGGCACTTCTTCGCCAGGGCTCTGCAACTCGATCCGACCTTTGCCCGCGCCTATGCCGGCCTGTCCTTTACTCATTGGCAGAACGCCTTCCAGCGCTGGGGCGACCGCGACCGGGAAAGCGCGCTCGCCTTCGAGAGCGCCGGCCAGAGCCTGCTGGTCGATGATCACAATCCGGCCGCGCACTGGGCCATGGGCCGCGCGCTGTGGCTGCGCGGCGAACAGGACGGCTCACTCAGCGAACTGGAACAGGCGGTCAAACTCAGCCCCAATTTCGCGCTCGGCCATTACGCGCTGTCCTTCGTCCATTCGCAGTCGGGCGACCCGCAGGCGGCGATCGGCTCTTCCGATCATTCGCGCCATCTCAGCCCTTTCGATCCGCTGCTGTTCGGCATGCTGGGGGCGCGGGCCATGGCGCATGTCCGGCTTGGCCAGTTCGAGGAGGCGGCTGGATGGGCGCTGAAGGCAGCGGCCCGGCCCAACGCGCACGCCATCATCCTGGCGATCGCGGCACATTGCCTGGCGCTGGCGGGGCGCCTCGACGAGGCGCGCGCCTTTGCCGCCGGCATTCGCAAGACGTTGCCGGACTACCGCGCCGACGATTTCATCGCCACGTTCCGCTTCGAGCCGGATGCCGAGGCGTTGTTTCGGCAAGGCGCCAGGCGGATCGGGCTCGGCTGAACCCGTCCTTGAATAGCTGCGTTAACGAAGTCGGAAGGACTTGCTTAACCGTTCGGGCCTATGTGACCTCGCGGGGGGATCCATGGCAAAGTGAGTATGATGAGCGACAGCCCCGACAAGCGCAGCGAATGGCGCGCCATCCTTCATGTACAGGCCCGCATCGCCGTGCTGTTCGTTCCGGTCGTGGCCAGCCTGCTGCTTATTGCAGCCCTTGCCGGCAACGATCGCAAATCCGTTCCGGATGTCGACCGGACCGTCACGGGCTCGGTGCGATAAAGCAGGCCGAACCGGCTTTTCCCCGGCTCTGGGAAACAGTCAATAGAAGCGCGGGATCGGGCCGTTCTGCGGGGTCGTGCGGTCGCCGAGGTCGAGAAAGACCTCGTCGACATAGCACCAGCCCCAGCCTTCCGGCGGGTCGTAGCCCTCTATGACGGGATGGCTGGTGGCATGAAAATGCTTGGTGGCGTGGCGGTTTGGGGAGTCGTCGCAGCAGCCGACGTGACCGCAGGTGCGGCAGAGCCGCAGATGCACCCACCACGAACCGCTCTTCAGGCACTCCTCGCAGCCGAGCGCGCTCGGCGTCACGTCCTTGATCCCAGCGGCGTGTTTGCATTCATCCGCCATCACACTCTCCCGACCTATCTCTCATTTGAAGCATGATCTTTTCCGAAAACCGGTTCCTACTTTGCGGGATCATACGTGAGGCGCGTCGGCCTGGCTGCCGTCCCGCGCAAGAAATGCATGCAACGCCGCCACCACCTGGGCGCCCTCGCCGACAGCCGCCGCGACGCGTTTGACCGAGCCGGAGCGCACGTCGCCGATGGCGAACACGCCGCTGCGGCTGGTCTCCATCACGCCATGCGCCGATGCTATGTCCGATCCGGTGCGGATGAAACCCCTGGCATCCAGCGCCACGTCGGATTGGGCGAGCCAGTCGGTGTTCGGGTCAGCGCCGATGAACAGGAAGAGATGGCGGATCGGCCGCGTCGTCGAGGCGCCGCTCGAGCGGTCGCGCCAGCGTACCGTGGCAAGATTGGCGTCCTCGCCGTCCAGCGCCTCGATTTCGGCGCCGGTCAGCACCTCGATGTTCGGCTGCGCCCTGATGCGCTCGACGAGGTAACGCGACATCGAGGCCTCGAGGCTGCCGCCACGGGCCAGCAGCACCACTTTCCTGACCTGGCTGGCCAGATAGACGGCCGCCTGGCCGGCCGAATTGCCGGCGCCGACCAGCGCCACTTCCTGGCCGCCGCAAAGCCGTGCTTCGATGGGCGAGGCCCAATAATGCACGCAGGTGCCCTCGAACTCGGCGAGATTGGCGACATCGAGGCGGCGATAGCGCGCGCCGCTGGCAATCACCACCGAGCGGGTGCGCACCGTCTCGCCGTCGCCGACCGCAAGCTGGTAACGCGCACCGTCGGTGGCGGCACCGAGCAGCTTCACCTCGTCGGGGATGACCATCTCGACGCCGAATTTCTGCGCCTGGTTGTAGGCGCGCGCCATCAACGCCATGCCGGTAATGCCCGTGGGGAAGCCGAGATAATTCTCGATGCGCGCCGAAGCGCCGGCCTGGCCGCCGAAGGCACGGCAGTCGAGCACGATGGTCGACAGCCCTTCCGAGGCCGCGTAGACCGCCGCCGCCAGACCGGCCGGCCCGGCGCCAACGATAGCGACGTCATAGACCTTGCTGGCGTCGACCGGCCTTAGCAGGCCGATGCAGCGGGCGAGGTCTTTCTCCGCCGGATTGAGCAGCAGCCTGCCGTTCGGGCACAGCACGACCGGCAGATGGTGGGGATCGACATGGAAGTGCTCGAACAGGGTTTTCGCGCAAGGATCGGCTTTGGAATCGAGCACGCGGTGGGGCTGGCCGCTGCGGGCGAGAAAGCCTTGCAGGCGAAGGACGTCGCCATTATCGGCAGGTCCGACGATGATGGGACCAATCGTGCCGCTCTCCAGAAGCCCGACGCGGCGCAGGATCAGCGCCCGCATGATGCGCTCGCCGAGATTGGCCTCCTGCACCATGAGGTCGCGCAGCCGCCGCGACGAGATGACGAACGCCTCTACCGGCTCGGCCGCCTGCGCATTGACGAGCGAGGGACGGGCCGAAAGCTGCGCCAGCTCGCCGGCGAAGTTGCCGGGCCCATGGGTGACGATCGTCTCGCGCCGGCCAAATTTGCCGTCCTGGGTGATATCTACCTTGCCCGCCAGGACGACGATCAGCCCCGGGGACACATCGCCGGCCTCGAAAATGTGCTCGCCGGCGGCATAGGTGCTGGCCTCACCGAACCGGCGCATGCGATCGATGTCCGCCTCGGTGAGGACGGGAAAGGCCTGGTCGCGGCGGGCGCCGAAGATCGCGGTGCTGGATTGAGACATGGTTGCGAGCGTAGCGAAGGGGGCGCGCGGTTTGAAGCGGTTTGTTCGTGGACTGGCCAGGAGGGCAGGTCATCGCGCAAGAAAAAAGCCCGGACGAACCGGGCTTTTTCTCAGGGTTTCTGAACCGGTCGAATGGTTCGAAACTGGAATTTGGTGCCCAGAAGAGGACTCGAACCTCCACTCCTTGCGGAACACGGACCTGAACCGTGCGCGTCTACCAATTCCGCCATCTGGGCTGGTGCGGGCTCAATAAGCGGGCAAGCGATTGCTGTCAACGCGCTTTTTTAAACCCGCTGCTCGCTTGCCGGCTTAGCCTTCCAGCACTTCCTTCGAAGCCACGGTCGAATCGGCATTGAGCTGGTAGATCACCGGCACGCCGGTGCCGAGTTCCAGCTTGACGATCTCCTCGCCCGACTTGCCGTCCAGCGCCATTATCAGCGCGCGCAGCGAATTGCCGTGCGCGGCGACCAGCACCGTGCCGCCGCGCAGCACATGCGGTTGCAGATCGTGCAGGTAATAGGGCCAGACGCGGGCGCCGGTGTCCTTCAGGCTTTCGCCGGCGGGCGGCGGCACATCATAGGAGCGGCGCCAGACATGCACCTGCTCCTCGCCCCATTTCTGGCGCGCGTCGTCCTTGTTGAGGCCGGAGAGGTCGCCATAGTCGCGCTCGTTCAGCGCCTGGTCGCGAATGGTCCGCAAGTCGCTCTGGCCGACGGCGTCGAGAATGTGCTGGCAGGTTTTTTGCGCCCGGATCAGCGCCGAGGTGAAGGCGATGTCGAACTTCAGGCCGCGCGCCTTGAGTTTTTGGCCGGCGGCCTTGGCCTCGGCATGGCCCTGCTCCGTCAGGTCGACGTCGCGCCAGCCGGTGAACAGGTTCTTCAGGTTCCATTCGCTCTGGCCGTGGCGCACGAGCACGAGGGTTCTCGACATTTTTGCTCCTCTGGGGTCTGAGCATTCCAGGAAAAGTGTGTAACGGTTTTCCGTCCTGCGTAAGAACGAAGATGGTTCAGGGTCGTTTCAGGCAAGCCCAAGCACGTCGCGCATTGAATACAGTCCCGGCTTCTGGCCATACGCCCAAAGTGCGGCCTTGACGGCACCGCGGGCAAAGATCGCGCGGTCCTCGGCGTGGTGCGACAGCGTGATGCGCTCGCCGGTGCCGGCCAGGATCACGCTGTGGTCGCCGACCACCGAGCCGCCGCGCAGCGTGGCAAAACCGATCGAGCCGGTTTGTCGCACACCCGTATGGCCGTCGCGTGAACGCACATCATTTCCGGCCAGTGCAATGCCGCGCCCGGCGGCGGCCGCTTCGCCGAGCAGAAGCGCCGTGCCCGAAGGCGCGTCGACCTTGTGCCTGTGGTGCATTTCAAGGATCTCGATGTCGAAATCATCGGCATCGAGCGCGCGTGCCGCCTGTTCGACCAGCACCGCCAGCAGATTGACGCCGAGGCTCATATTGCCCGACTTGACGATGGTCGCGTGGCGGGCCGCGGCAGCGATTTTCGCGTTGTCGTCGGCCGAACAGCCTGTCGTGCCGATGACATGGACGATGCGCGCCTGCGCCGCGTAGCCGGCGAACTCGACCGTCGAGGCCGGAGTGGTGAAATCGAGCACGCCGTCGGCCCTCGCGAAGACCGGCAACGGATCGCTGCCGATCGCCACGTCGATGCGGCCGACGCCGGCGAGTTCGCCTGCATCCTTGCCCAGGTGAGGCGAATCCGGGCGCTCGACCGCGCCGATGACGCGGGCGCCCGGAATGGCGTGGATGGCGCGGATCAGCGTCTGGCCCATGCGGCCGGCGGCACCGACCACCACAAGGCCCATATCGCTGGCCGGCTCGCCTGATGTTGTCTCGCTCATGCCGTGCTCCCGGCGATGTTCTGGGTCTCTAGTTCCTGAACCGACGTCTCGACCGGGGCGCTGTCGTCGACAAGCCCCAGGCCCTTGACGCCCTGTATCCGGTGGAAACGGGCATAGACGCTGTGCGGATCGGCCATCAGCGAGGCGTGCGTGCCCTCTTCGACCAGATGGCCCTGTTCCAGCACGATGATGTGGTCGGCATTGACCACGGTGGACAGGCGGTGCGCGATGACGATGGTTGTGCGCCCTTCCATGACCTTGGTGAGCGCCTGCTGGACGCGCGCTTCCGCCTCGTTGTCGAGCGCCGATGTCGCCTCGTCGAGCAGCAGGATCGGTGCCTGGCGCACGATGGCGCGGGCGATCGACACGCGCTGGCGCTGGCCGCCGGAAAGCGTGGCGCCGTTCTCGCCCACCGGCGTGTCATAACCTTGCGGCTGCTGGCCGATGAACTCGTCGGCCGCGGCCAGTCGCGCGGCTTGCTCGATCTCGGCATCGGTGGCCGAGGGGCGGCCATAGCGGATGTTGTCGCGGATGGTGCCTTCGAACAGGTAGGGCGCCTGCGAAACATAGGCTATCGAGCCGCGCAGCGACTGTTTGGTGACCTTGGAAATGTCCTGGCCATCGATCTCGATCGCGCCGCTCTCGACGTCGTAGAAGCGCTGCAGCAGCGCTACCAGCGTGGTCTTGCCGGCACCGGACGCGCCGATGACGGCGGTCATCTTGCCGGCCGCGGCGACAAAGCTGAGGTCCTGAAGGACAGGCGCCTCCTCGACATAGCGGAAGGACACGTTGTTGAAGCGCACTTCGCCCGTGGTGAAGTTTGCCTTGGTGGCGCCAGGCGCGTCACCCTGCTTCGGCTCGAGGTCGAGCAGCTCGTAGATCATGCGTGCATTGACCAGCGCCCGTTCCATGCCGACCTGCATGCGTGCCAGGCGGCGCGCCGGATCATAGGCCAGGATCAGCGCGGTGATGAACGAGAAGACCGCGCCCGGCGGCTGCCCGAGAACCAGAGCCCGGTAACCGGAATAGGCGATGACGGAAGTGACGGCGAAGCCGGCCAGCATGTCGGAAATCGGCGACAGCCGTTCGGATACGCGGGCAATCTTGTTCGAGCGCTGTTCGGCGTCGCTGGCGAGCTTGCCGATGCGGCCGGACAGTTCGTCCTCCATGGTGAAGGCCTTGACGATGGCGATGCCTTGCGTGGCCTCCTGAACGGCGCCGATCAGGCGCGAATTGATCAGCACGGATTCGCGGGTTATGCGCCGCACGCGACGGGTGAGGTAGACGACGGCCCAGATCAGCGGCGGGCCGATCAGCAGCGAACTGAGCGACAGGACCGGATCCTGGTAGACCATGACGCCGAGCAGGCCGATCAGCGTCACCGCGTCGCGGGTGATCGAGGTCAGCGTCAACGACAGGAGGTCGCGAATGCCGCCGACGTTTTCGTTGACCTGCGCCGCCAGCCGGCCCGAACGCGTGTCGTTGAAGAAGCCGACGCCGAGCTTCATCAGGTGATCGAAGATGCGCTTCTGGTAGCGCGCCACCAGATTGTTGCCGATCTTGGCCAGCGCCACCGCCTGGCCATAGCCGGCAAAGCCGCGCAGCAGGAAGGCCGCCATGAAGCCGGCGCAGATCCACACGATCGCGTCGCCACGCCGTTCGTAGAAGATCTGGTTGACCATCGGGGCCATGATCCAGGCCGTGAAGGCGGTCGTGCCCGAAACGATCAGCGAGCAGGTGATGACCATCACATAGGTCCAGCGATAGTCACGGCTGTTCTCAGCGAGAATGCGGCGCAGCACCGCTGTGACCTCGCCGGGCCGGGCTTTCAGCTTGTTTGGAGTTTGAAGTGTCAAAATCAGAGGGCTTTGTCGGTTTCCGCGTCCCGTGGCCGGGCAATTCGGCCCCCCTATTAACGCCAAGCAGCCGGCTTGCCTATGCCTTGTGGTGACTAACTTCGTCGCGCCAGCGCCGGCCCGATGTCTGGACACCGAACAGCGAGGGGTTCCTGGCATAGGCGGCAAGGCCGAGAAGGGCGGCCAGCGGATGGGTGATGACATAGACCGGCATGGTGCGCATCAGCGCGCTGTGCGGCGCCTTGTCCTCGAAGGCGGCGCGGAAATTGCCTTGTTTCAGCGCCGGCACGATCTTTTGCGCGATGCCGCCGGTGAGGAACACGCCGCCCCGGCTCATGAACACCAGCGCCAGATCGCCGGCGGTGCGGCCGAGGCAGGTGACGAAGGTCTCGAGCGCTTCCTGCGCCACCGGATCGGTCTTGGCCAGCGCCGCAGCGGTGACTTCGGCCGGCGTGGTGAAGGGCGACGGCTTGCCATCCGCCTTGGCCACCGCCCGGTAGACGTTGACGAGACCGCGTCCGCACAGGATCTGTTCGCCCGAAATGCGGCCCTCGAGCTTCTCGATATGCGGGAAGACCTTGAAATCGCGCGGCGTCCGCGGCCCGATGTCCATATGGCCGCCTTCGCCGGGCACCGGGATCCAGTGATGCAGCGCGTGGACCAGCCCGGCGACGCCGAGCCCGGTTCCCGGACCCAGCACGACGCGGCCGGCATTGGGCTCCGGCGTGCCGCCGCCAATCTTTTCCATATGCTCTTCGCCCAGCGCCACGACGGCCAGCGCCTGGGCCTCGAAATCGTTGAGCACGACGATGTCGCTCAGCCCCAGATTGGCGAACATCTGCCTCGGCTTGACGACCCAGGGGCAGTTGGTGAGCTCGATCTCGTCGCCGTCGACGGGGCCGGCCACGGCCAGCACCGCCGAATTGGGCCGGACCGAGGAGCGGTCGAGCACCGCCGCCTGGATCGCCTCATCGATGGTGTTGTAATTGGCGGTCTGGACGATGATCGGCTCGCCGCCCTCGGAATTGGCGTCGAGCACGATCGAAAAGCGCGCATTGGTGCCGCCAATGTCACCGATCAGGATCGGAAACCGCAACGAGGTGTCGTCTTCGCCTGCCATGCTCTTCGTCCGCCTCTTTTCGGCAGCCTCTCACCGCCCGGTCGTTGACTAGCGCATGACCCCACAAAGGGAAAGCCGCTTCAGTGCCGGTTTTCAAGCGCAGGCGCCGCCCCTCACCTGCCTGCCGGCATCCTCTCCCCGGATAGAGACGAGGAGAGGGGCGCTCACGTCGATGATTTCGCCAATCGCCAACGTTAAAAGAAGGGCGTCATCGGTACGATCAGCTCCTTTCTCCCCCGTCACTATACGGGGAGAAATGTCCGGCAGGACAATGAGGGGCAACGCCGGCTTCGGCGATCGGCTCGTCTGCGGCAATCTTTGGACGCAGGAAATGACCTGCTGGCAGTCAGTTCACCGGCGGCTGTGACCCGGGAACCGGCGGCCGTGGCCGGGGAACGGGCGCGCCCATTCTGGGCGTCGCCGCGAAAGCATTTGCCGCGCCTGGCAGATCGCCGCCGCCACTGGCCGTGGTGGCAGGCTGCGACGGCGTTTCCGGTTCGGGCCCTGCCACCGCGACCGGCACGGCGCCACTGTGATAGGTCGCCGCCTCGGCGGAGGCCGGTCCGGGTGCGTCGAGCACGGCGCGGCATTCCTTGGGTAGGTTCGCCATCGTCATCAGGTCGCGCGCCTTCGGCGCATCCGGGTTCTTGTTGGGGCGCCACGGCTCTTCCGTGAACCACCAGGCCAGCGGCTTGCCGCAACCGTCATCATCGGGCGTCGTTTCCTGCGCCTTGCAATTGGGCGAGCCCGGCTGGCAGCCTATGCGCATGTGGAAATGATAGTCGTGGCCCCAGAACGGTCGGATCTTGCGCAGCCAGGAGCGGTCGCCCTTGACCGTGTCGCAGAGCTTTTTCTTGATGCCTGGATTGACCAGGATGCGCTCGACCTCCGGATAGCTCGCCGCGCGCTTCAAAAGCCGCGTGTGCGCCGCCGTCCACAGCGCGTCCTTCACCAGATGCGTCTTGTCGTCGACCATCAAGGTGGCGCTCATGGTCTCGCGCTGCGCCCTGGTCATGGTGCGGTCGGGCATCGGCGTCAGCCAGATGTCGGCATCGAGCCCGATCTGGTGCGAGGCATGGCCTGATAGCATCGGGCCGCCGCGTGGCTGCGCGATGTCGCCGATCAACAGGCCCGGCCAACCGTCGGCGACGGCGTCGCGCGACAACTTTTCGATCAAGGCGATCATGGCCGGATGGCCCCAGCGGCGGTTGCGCGATGGCCGCATCACCTGCCAGGTCGGGCCGTCCATGGGGATGGCGACACCGCCGGCAAAGCAGCCCTTGGAATAGAAGCCGAAGGATTGCGGGGCGGTGGCCGTCGGCAGCTTCTCGGCGCCGAACAGGTCTTTCGCCCGTTCCTCGGCTGCTGCCGGCTGCGCGGCGAGGCCTGCCAGAGCCAGCACTGCCGCCAATAACGCATTTCTTGCGCCAAGCGGCCGCATCGATGATTTCATGAACCGCACCCCCGTGCCTGCAATCGCCGAATCATACCACGCCAAGCGCCACGCTTCGATCATCCTAGCCCTCCGCGCCCCTCATCGGGCTGCGCGGCGCACCGTCATGCCAGTCGCCGCTTGCCCACATATGGTCGAAAGCGGCGCGATAGTCCGGAAAGCGAAAGCGATAGCCCGCCGCCTTGATCGCCGCATTGGCGACCCGCTTGTTCTCGCCATAGAAGGACCGCGCCATGGGCGAAAGTTGGGCGGTGTCGAAGGGGATTTCGGGCGGCGGCTCAACGCTCATCAGATGTGCGGCGTAGGCGACGACATCCTGCGGCGGCGCCGGTTCATCGTCGGTGACGTTGAAAATGCCGCCTCTATTGCCGCTGATCAGATGCCACAGCGCGCCTGATATGTCGTCGCAATGGATGCGATTGAACACCTGGTCCGGCTTGACCAGCCGCCTGGCAGTACCGTTCTCCAGATTGACCAGCGCGTTGCGGCCCGGACCGTAGATGCCGGAGAGGCGCAGGATCGCCACCGGCCAATCGATTTCCCGGCCGAGCTTCTCCCAGGCCTGCTCGGCCTCGACCCGCATGACCGAGCGCTTCGACACCGGCAGGCAGGCGGCCGTCTCGTCGACCCAGGCGCCGCCATGATCGCCATAGACGCCAACGGTCGAGAGATAGCCGATCCATTCCAGCGCCGGCATCCCTGCGATTGCCTGGCGGGTGGCATTCAACACCGGATCGCCGGCTTCTTCCGGACCGACCGAAACCACCAGATGCGTGGTTTTCTCCAGCGCATCGCCGATTTCGTTCGTCAACTTGCCGTCGAACAGCAGCGGGACGATGCCGGCCTGGCGCAGCGCTTCGAATTTTTCCTCGGAGCGTGTCGTGCCGGCGATCGTGGCGGCTCCCCTATTGGCACGGGCAAAGGCCTTGCCCGAATAACCGGCGCCGAAAATGAAGACCTGTTTTCCGCTCATGCATGTGCCCTGTTCGGCCGCGCCAGGCGCCATTCCTCGCGCACCGCCGCGTCGTCCTCGCTGTTCAAGCCGTTCGCGGCCCGTTCGGCATATTCGTTTTCCGGCACCAGCCGCGCCAGCGCCCATATTGCCGCGCCCCGCACCAGCGGCGAGGCATCGCCGAGCAGATCCCGGACGACGCCGGCAAGTGCGCCATCGCCGGAATTTCCGGCGGCAATCAGCACGTTGCGGACGAAACGGTCGCGGCCGATGCGTTTGATCGGCGAGCCGGAGAAGAAGGCGCGGAAGCCAGCGTCGTCGAGGGCCAAAAGATCGGCGAGCGGCGGCTCGCGCAGATCGTCGCGCGCGGCGAGCTTGGCCTCGGACGCGGCGCGGGCGAATTTGTTCCAAGGACAAGCGGCGAGGCAGTCGTCGCAGCCATAGATGCGGTTGCCGATCTTTTCCCGAAATTCATGCGGGATCGGCCCCTTGTTCTCGATAGTGAGGTAGGAGATGCAGCGCCGGGCATCGAGCCTGTAGGGCGCGGGGAACGCGTCGGTCGGGCAGGCGTCGAGGCAGGCACGGCAGGAGCCGCAATGGTCGATCTCGGGCTTGTCCGGTTCCAGTTCGGCCGTGGTGAAGATGGTGCCGAGGAACAGCCAGGAGCCGTGCTCACGGCTGACCAGATTGGTGTGCTTCCCTTGCCAGCCCAGGCCCGCTGCTTCAGCCAGCGGCTTTTCCATCACGGGCGCCGTGTCGACGAAGACCTTCACGTCGCCGCCGGCGCGCGCGACGATCTTGCCGGCGATCTGCTTCAGCCGGCCCTTCATGATCTCGTGATAGTCGCGGTTTTTCGCGTAGACCGAGATCGCGCCGCGATCGCGCTTGGCCTGCACGTCGCGCGGATCATGGTCCGGCCCGTAATTCATCGCCAGCACGATGATCGAGCGCACGGCGGGCCACAGCGTGGATGGCTCGGCGCGGCGCGCAATCGTCTCCGCGATCCAGTCCATTGAGCCGTGAAAGCCGTCGGCTATGAATTCGGCCAGGCGGGCCGGCGCCAGCGGGATGGCATCTGGGGCGGTGACGGCGACCGCGTCGAAGCCGGCGCGCCGCGCCTCCGCGTCGATCAGCGCGCGCAGTTTTGGCGCGTCAGAAGTCGAGATCCGCATAGTGCGATACCGGCGACAGGCCGCGCACGCGGTCGGTCAGGAGCGGCCGGAAGGAGGGCCGCGACTTCACCCGCGTGTACCATTCGCGCGCGGCGGGGTGTTCGCGCCAGTCGATCTCGCCGAGATAGTCGAGCACCGACAGCGTCGCGGCGGCCGCCAGATCGGCATAGGTGACCTTGCCGCCGGCCAGCCAGTGACGGGTGCCGGCCAGCCAGTTGGTGTATTTCATGTGCTGGCGGATATTGGCGCGCGCGGCGCGGATGGCGCCTGAATCGGGCGAACCGCCGCCCGCCGTTTCCGGCATCACCGGCTTCAGCACGCGTTCGCGCACCAGATGGCGCGTCACTTCGCTTTCGGCCTTGTTGAGATACCAGTCGATCAGCCGGCGGATTTCGGCACGCTGCATCGGGTCCTCGGCGAACAGCCGCTTGTCGCGCTTGAGCACGCCCCGCGTCTCGTCGAGATATTCGGAAATCACCGTCGCGCCGATGATCGGCACGTCGCCTTCGGCCAGCAGGATCGGCAGTGTCCCGGCCGGATTCAGCGCCAGGAACTCCTTGCGCCGCGTCCACGGCTTTTCCTCGATCAGCGCCAACTCCTCGCCATACTCGCCAAAGGCGAGGCGGACGAAGCGGCAGGTGGCGAACATGGGATGGTGGAAAAGCGTCAGCATGGTTCCGCGATGATAAAGCGCACTGGTATGGTTCAGAATCCGGAATTCGCGCATCGCGCTCGTCCCAGGTGTGGCGAATTCCGGATTGCCACACTGGCGAATCGCAGGGCGCACCGGTAAGTCTTGGCCGCCCGGCTAGCGGGCCGTCAGGGGTGTTGCGACCTATAGGGGGACTTCGGCGCCATGACAAGCAAGCCATTCTGTTAGCCGTCACGCCAATGCCGAGGTAGAAATGGAAAGCCAGACCATCGTCGAAGCCCTGCTGCTTGGCCTGCTCGAGGGGTTGACCGAATTCATCCCGGTGTCCTCGACCGGCCACATCCTGCTCGCTGGCCATTTCCTCGGGTTCCAGTCGACCGGCAAAGCCTTCGAGATCCTGATCCAGCTCGGCGCCATCCTGGCGATCCTCAGCGTCTATTTCCGGCGCCTGTGGCAGATGCTCCTCGACCTGCCGCATGACCGGCTGACTCGGCATTTCGTCATCGGCATCCTTATAGCCTTCCTGCCGGCGGCGATCATCGGCGCGCTGGCGCATGATTTCATCAAGACGGTGCTGTTCGAATCACCCCGACTGATCTGCATCATGCTGATCATCGGCGGCGTCGTGCTGCTGGTCGTCGACCGCATGAACCTCAAGCCGGTCTATCGCGACGTTGAGCGCTTCCCGACCAGACTTTACCTGCAGATCGGCCTGTTCCAGTGCCTGTCGCTGATCCCCGGCACGTCGCGCTCGGGTTCGACCATCGTCGGCGCGCTGCTCCTGGGTGTCGATAAGCGGGCGGCGGCGGAATTTTCCTTCTTCCTCGCCATCCCGACCATGGTCGGCGCCTTTGCCTTCGACCTGTTCAAGAACCGCAACGTGCTGACCTCGGCCGACTTGCCGATCATCGCCATCGGCTTCGTTGCCGCGTTCGTCACGGCCTTGGTCGTGGTGCGATACCTGCTCGACTACGTCTCGCGCAACGGCTACTCGCTGTTCGGCTGGTGGCGCCTGGTGGTGGGGATCGCCGGGCTGGTGGCCCTGATGATCTGGGGGTGAGCGCAGCGACCGGTTCGATTGCAGTCACCTATCCCCGAACGTCAGCGCCGCCCCTGCCTGCTGGCATCCTCTCCCCGTATAGTGACGGGAAGAGGGGCGCTGTCACCGCCGGTTTCGGCAACCACCAACGCGTTCCAGGTTAGGCGCCAAGGGTGCGGCAGCCTCCTTCCCCCGTCACTATACGGGGAGAAGTGCCCGGCAGGGCGATGAGGGGCAGCGCTAACCTCGACGAATGGATTGCCTCCGGCAACGAGCCTAACTCCTTCCATAAAACGCATTCGGGACATGGACCGGCCAGCGCCAGGGCAGCACGGCGACCATGTCGAAGCGCATCGATAGCCTCCCATAATCGGGCTGCCGCGACAGCCAGATATCGGTCGCACCCTCGATGCGGCGCTCCGATTCGTGGCCGATCGCCTCCATGGCCTCGATCAGCGTGCGGCGCGCCTTGACCTCGACGAACAGCACGAGGTCGCCACGCCGCGCGATCAGGTCGATCTCGCCGAAGCGGGTGCGGTGGCGGCGCGCGAGAATCCGGTAGCCCTTCAACATCAGCGCGGCCGCTGCCAGCCATTCGCCGCGATGGCCGCGCCGGTAGGCCTTTTGGCGGCTGGCGCTCGGGCGCTCAGCCACCGCTTCTCTCTCTTTGCTCGGCCATGACCTTTTCTGAAAACCGGTTTCCGCTTTTTGCACTCGCTGACCTTCGGTTCGGGATCATGGTCTGTCCTTGAGCTCGAGCAGCCGCCGATACAGCGTCTGTTTCTGGCCGCCGGTCATTTTCGCCGCTTCCGCCGCCGCCTTGGAAGCGGGCATTTCAGCGGCGAGCGACAAAAGCAGGCGATCGATGTCTTCAGGTTCGTCGGTCTTGGCCTCGGCGGCGCCGACGCAGACGACGATCTCGCCCTTGGGGGTATCGGCCGCCGCGTAGTGGTCGGCGAGCGCCCGCAGCGTGCCGGTGCGCATCTCCTCGAACGTCTTGGTCAATTCCCGGCCGATGGCGGCTTTGCGCTCGCCGCCGAGCGCCTCGACCATGGCGCCGAGCGACTCGGCCAGCCGGCGCGGCGATTCGAAGAAGATCAGCGTTGCCGGCACGGCTTTCAGCGCCTCCAGCCGGGCCAGGCGTTGTCCCGATTTAACCGGCAGGAAGCCTGCGAACAGAAAGGCGTCCGACGGCAGGCCCGACGCCGTCAGCGCGGCAAGCGGCGCCGACGGGCCGGGGATCGGCACGACGCGGAGGCCGTGGTCGAGTGCCTCGCCGACCAGCCGGTAGCCGGGATCGGAGACCAGCGGCGTCCCGGCATCCGAGATCAGCGCCACGCTCTGGCCGGCTTCGAGCGCCGCGATCAATTTCGGCCCGGCCTCGCCGGCATTGTGCTCGTGATAGGCCGTGGTGCGGCGGCGAATGCCGTAGCGGTCGAGCAGCACGCGCGACACGCGCGTGTCCTCGCAGGCGACGATGTCGGCGGAGGCCAGCGTCTCCAGCGCGCGCAGCGTGATATCGGCGAGGTTGCCGATCGGCGTCGCCACAAGGTAGAGCGCCGGATCGAGCGGACGGGCCGCGATTTCGGTCTGTCCGACCACATAGCTTCGCTTGCCCGTCTCGCCAGTCACCGATGCCGTCTCCGTGCAGCCCCTGTTTGGCCCGCCAAACCCATTTGGCATGGCTGGCGCCGGCTTGCAAAACTCACACTGATTTAAGCCAATCGCCATTCCTTCGCCACAGTAGGGAACGAAACCGGTTTTGGCAGATTTAGCCCCTGATTCCCAAGGGAGGACAGGATGGACAGCCTGACGATACAGGATGCTTTCGAACCCTACTATGCCGGTCGCGACCGGATTGCCGCACGCCAGGACAAGCGGCTGCCAGCCCGGAACGACACCAGCCTGACCAAGCAGGCCGCGAGTGCCTTGCCGACAGACGTCAGGCTTTCCGACAACAAACCCGACAGTACGACGGAGCACTGACCGGACGATGCCCAATCGCTTCGATATCTTCATCACCCGTCTCGAAACGAAAACCGCGCGCCACGGCGTGCCGCTATCTCCGATAGGCGACCAGCACCGAGGGCGCCGCGATAAGGACAACTCCAAGCCGGTGCGCTCCGGAGAGTCGCACGCCGAGAAGGATCGCGGAAAGCACCGCCACAAACACGACGCTTGATCTGGCTCAGATCGGCGAGACGGCCATCAGTCCGTGGGGCGGAGCAAGGCGCGCCTCGGAGCATGCAGCGAGCAACGCGGGCTCCTTGGTCATGCCGAAGGCACTCAGCCCCCCAGCGCCTGATTCAGATCGGCGATCAGATCGTCGCCATCCTCGATCCCCGCCGACAGCCGCACCAGCGAATCCGATATGCCGATCTCAGCCCGTTTCTCGGCGGGAATGGAACCATGCGTCATCAGCGCCGGGTGCTCGATCAGGCTCTCCACCCCGCCAAGACTTTCGGCCAGCGTGAACAGCTGCGTGCGTTCGAGAAAGCGTTTGGTGCCGGCAAGGTCGCGATCGAGCACAGCGGTGATCATGCCGCCGAAGGCATGCATCTGCTGCACCGCGATGGCGTGCTGGGGATGGCTGGCAAGCCCGGGATAGATGACGCGGCGCACATCTTTTCGCGCTTCCAGCCACTGCGCGATCTTCAGGCCGTTGGCGGAATGGCGCTCCATCCTGAGCGCCAGGGTCTTCAAACCGCGCAACGCCAGAAAACTGTCGAACGGACCTGATATGGCGCCGATGGCGTTCTGCAGGAATTTCAGCCGGTCGGCCAGATCCTTGTTGTCGCCGACCACGGCAACGCCGCCGACCATGTCGGAATGGCCGTTCAAATATTTCGTTGTCGAATGGACCACGATGTCGATGCCGAGCTCCAGCGGCCGCTGGATATAGGGGCTGCAGAAGGTGTTGTCGGCGACGGACAAGATCCCCTTGCGCTTCGCCAACGCCGCTACGCCTTCGAGATCGACGATACGCAGCAATGGATTGGTCGGCGTCTCGACCCAAAGCATTTTTGTTTCCGGCCGGATCGCGGCTTCAACCGCGGCCAGATTGGTGAAATCGACGAAGGAAATCTGCAGATTGGCCGAGCGCTTTCGCACCCGCTCCATCAGCCGGAACGAGCCGCCATAAATGTCGTCGGTGGCGACGATATGCGCGCCCGAATCGAGCAATTCGAGGACCGTGGCGATCGACGCCAGGCCGGAGGCGAACGCGAAAGCCGCCGAGCCGCTTTCGAGATCGGCCACGGCGCGCTCGAAGGCGAAGCGCGTCGGGTTCTGGCTGCGGGCATATTCGAAACCCTTGTGCACGCCGGGCGACTGCTGGCCATAGGTCGAGGTGGCGTAGATCGGCACCATCACCGCACCGGTCAGCGGGTCGTGGCTCTGGCCGCCATGGATGGTGCGCGTCGAGAACGCCAGGCGGTTCTTTCCGGATGTTGTCATCGTGCGCGCCTCAAATGGTTGATCAGGTCGATGCGGGTAATCAGGCCGACGAACTCGTCGCCGTCGAAGATGATGGCGACCTCGTTGCGGTCGAACACCGGCAGCAGCGCGTCCAGCGTCTGGCTGGCCTGCAGCGTGTGCAGGTTCGAGGTCATGGCCGTGCGCACCGGGCCGTTGAAGCGCTCCCAGCGCCCGTCATAGGGGCCGTCGACATGGGCAAGGATGTCGCTCTCGTCGACGATGCCGACGAGTTTGCCATTGTCGAGCACCGGCAGTTGCGAGACATCGGAGCGGCGCATGCGTCCATAGGCGTTGAGCAGGCTCTCGTCCGGCCCGACATAGACGGTATCGCCAGTGCGGTGAGTGCGCATCACGAGGTCGCGCAGGTCGCCATGCTGTTCGTGTTCGGCCAAGCCCTGCTCGGCCAGCCAGAAATCGTCGAACACTTTTGACAGGTACTTGTTGCCGCTGTCGCAGACGAAGGTGACGACGCGCTTGTGCACCGTCTGCTCGCGGCAATAGCGCAGCGCCGCCGACAACAAAGTGCCCGAAGACGAACCGGCCAGGATGCCTTCCCGGGACAACAGATCCCTCACCGCCAGCATGCTCTGCTTGTCCGTGATGGAATAGGCCTTCTTGACCAGAGACAGATCGGCATTGGGCGGCACGAAATCCTCGCCGATACCTTCCACCGTCCAGCTTCCCGCCTCTTCCATCTTGCCGGTCTTGATCAGCGGCGCCAGCACCGAGCCGACCGGATCGGCCAACACCATCTCCGTCTTCGGCGACACCTCGGCGAAGTAGCGGCCAAGCCCGGTCAGCGTGCCGCCCGAGCCGACGCCGACCACCACCGCGTCGACATCACCGTCAAGCTGCGAGAAAATCTCCGGGCCGGTGGTCGTCTGATGCGCAAGCGGGTTGGCCGGATTGGCGAACTGGTTGGCGTAGAAGGCACCGGGCAGTTCGGCGGCGATTTTCTCCGCCATGTCCTGGTAATATTCGGCATGGCCCTTGCCGACATCGGAACGCGTCATGCGCACTTCCGCGCCCAGCGCGCGCAGATGCTGGATTTTTTCACGCGACATCTTGTCGGGCACCACCAGGATGATGCGGTACCCCTTGGGAATGCCGACTTGGGCAAGGCCAAGGCCAGTATTGCCGGCTGTCGCCTCGACGATGGTGCCGCCGGGCTTCAGCTTGCCCTGTTTCTCGGCCGCCGCGATCATCGACAGCGCGATACGGTCCTTGATCGAGCCGCCAGGGTTCTGGCTCTCGAGCTTGATGAACAGCCGGCATTTTCCGGTGTCGAATTTGGTCAGCTCGACGATGGGCGTCTGCCCTATCAGATCGAGCAACGACGCATAGGGCGGGCGCAGGCGCGAGAGTGCGCTGTCCGAGGAGCCACTGTCGGCCGTGGTTTTTCTATGCTCGCTCATGTCGGAGCCTCCATGGGTCAACCTAGCGTCTTTTCCAGCCGATCGCAGTTGGAAAGAAGATAGATCGTGCCAATCCGGTGGCCAGACGGGGAATGAAATTCCATGGGCCCGTCCCAGGCGAGGCGTCTAACGAACCACCTCGTTCGTTGCCGCCGCCGATTTCGCCGTGCTAGCCGAACATTCGCCATATCAATTCAAGGAGACGGCCGATGAAGATCCTCGCCTATGACAACTTCAAGCCCGGCGTCACCCTCGACGATTTGAAACCCTATTTGCGCGATGAAGTCTCGAATGTCTGGCGGCTTTGGAAGGCAGGCATCGTGCGCGAAAACCATGCGCGCGCCGATGTCGGCGGCGTCATCGTCGTTTTCGAGCTCGACAGCGTCGAAGAAGCAAGAAACTACACCGACGACTTCCCGCTGTCGAAGGCCGGGCTGCTGGAATGGCATTTTCTTGCCTTCGACCCCGCCCCCTTGCCGCTCGAATATCTGTTCGACCCGACTGTCGACATCGCCAAGCCATGGGACCGGACGGCAGCATGATCCGATCCAGCGAAGACATCGAGATCCCCGCCAGCCTGGCTGAATGGTGCGATCCCCGCCGCATGGCGCTGGTGATCTACGACATGCAGGTCGGCATCTGCCGCCAGATCGCTGGCGCGGCCGACATCGTCGAGCGCACCGGCAGCGTCCTCGAAGCAGCCCGCTCGGCCGGCATGCGGGTGGCGTTCACACGCCATCTCTCCTTGCCACGCAGGTGGATGGGCGCCACCCAGCTGCGCACCGCCCTGGCAGCGGCGTGACAGTCCAGACACGGTCGAGCCCTGGTTCCCGCGCGATGCCGAGGCGACGAAGATCGTTCCCGAACTCGCGCCACGCGCCGACGAGGCGGTGTTCGACAAGCTGACCATGTCGGCCTTCGATTCCACGGCGCTGAGCTTTGCCTTGCGCGATTGCGGTGTGCGCGCCGTCGCGCTCGCCGGCGTGGCGATGGAGATCGGCATCGAGCCGACCGTTCGCCAGGCGACCGACAATGGTTTTGTCGCCGTGGTGATCGAGGACGCCTGCGGCTTCGGCAACCGTGAGGCCCGCGACCGCTCGATAGCCACGCTTGGCTTCCTCGGCGAGGCTGCCATCACCGATGTCGCGGGTTTTTGCGGCGCGCTTGCCGGCGGGAGCTAAAGCAATTCCAGGAAAAGTGCGATCGGTTTTCCAGGGAAAAGCGCGTCGCGCTTTCCCTAGGGAATTGCGTAAAATAAAAGATCTAGGCGCCTTGCCGGGTCTCTGTGTCGGTGCGGAAGCGGACGCCGTCCGCGCGCCCGTGCACATCGCCCCAGTCGTAGAGCGCTTGCAGCGTGGCGGCCAGATCGCGACCACGCTCGGTCAAGACATAGCGTCCCTTGCCGTCGGGCGACGCCTCCAGCGCGACAAAGCCGATCTCGACCAGGTTGGCCAGGCGCTGCGTCAGCATCTTGTCGGAAAGCGAAGGGATCGATCGGCGCAACTCGGAATAGCGCAGCGGACCTTGCTTGATCCGGGCCAGGATTACCGTCTTCCATTTGCCGCCCAGTGCGTCGAGCGCGAACTCGACTGGACAACCGTAAAGTCTGCCGCGTGGTGCCATGCCGCCACCGTAGGCAACGCCCGGCGGCGGCGAAAGCGGATTTTGCCCGCCCATACGGCCAGATTGCAGCATTCGGCTTTATCGGCGACAGCTTCATGAAGGAGAGCCAGGATGAGTGTACGGGATACCAATCCGGTCAATGCGCGCAGGCCGAAACGGGTGGCGATCGTCATCGCTAATCCGGCCGTCTCGACCACGACCGGCTGGCCGGTCGGCTTCTGGTGGAGCGAGCTGACGCATCCGTGGTTCGTTTTCACCGAGCGGGGTTACGACGTCGAGATCTTCTCGCCCGATGGCGGCAGATGCGAGGCGGACGCGCTGAGCGATCCGCGTGATCCCTCGGGCTATTCGGAAACCGACCTCATCTCGCTCGGCTTCATCTCGAGCCCGAAACTGGCGAGCCTGGTCGACAACACAAGGCCTGTCGCGGAGATCGCGCTCGACGGCTTCGACGCGATCGTCGTCGCCGGCGGCCAGGCGCCGATGTTCAACTACGCCCGGGCGGAAGCGCTGCAACGGATCTTCGTCGCCTTCCACGAAGCGGGCAAGGTGGCCGCGGCGCTCTGCCATGGCACAGCGCTGCTGCGCTATGCCAGGCGCGCCGACGGTTCGCTGCTCGTCGCCGACAAGACGGTGACCGGGTTCGCGAATATCGAGGAGGATTTCGCCGACAACGCGACCTGGGAGATGGGTGCGCTGGAGCGCGGCAAACATCTGATGCCGTGGCGGATCGAGGATGAGCTGAAGGCGATCGGCGCCAACTATGTCCAGGCCGGCCTGTGGCGCGCCTTTGCGGTGCGCGACGGCAACCTGATCACCGGCCAGCAGAATTTTTCCGGCGCCGAGACCGCGCGCGCTGTGTGTGAGGCATTGGGCGGCTGAACGCCATCCCTCCGGCCGGTAGCTGGAGGGACTTCAGTCTTAGTTGAGCAATCGCTAATATATGTGTAGCTTGGCCATGCGGGGGACGATCCCAATCGAAGCCTAACCCGCGATGGCCGGTGCGACCTGCTTCCAACCCAAGCATCCCCGCACCGGCCATTCTTTGTCCGCTGGATAGCCCGCGGCCAGCTTGAACTCGTAAGCTGGGCGCGCGATGTCGCCACTAGGAGAGCGGTGATCGATGCGCCGAACCAGAATGGCTCTTCGCGCCGGCTGAAATGCACTTCCGCACGGTCGAGGATGAGAACGCCTTGGCAACGGGACTGCGTCACGTCTCGTATATATATCAATTGACTAAAGTACGGAACGTCCAATGGACAAGAACAGAACGTTTGAAGGCCTCTCGGACCAAGGCCTACCAGCGCGCAAGACTTTAGTCCTGCCGTCTTATAGTTAAAGACAGAAGTTGTTCCGGCCGAATAGATACCAGACTGCACTCAGCCGGATATGGTGCGATCGCGGAAGGCGATCACCCGCCGAGATTGCTTACCCTAGCAACCGCTTGCTCAGCCTGGCGCACTGGACGCGGATATCGGGAATGGCGTCGATCTCGAAGAAGGTGCCGCGCGTCAGCGGGCCGACGGCGAGGATTTTTCGCGAAACGGTGCCGTCGGCGGCGATGATCTCGCAATTGGCCGAGACGTCGAGGCCGATGCGAAGCGGATCCGGCCGCGCCAGACCGCGGCCGACCAGCGAGCGCACCACGCTGTTCGGCGAGGTCGAGATGTCGCGCACGATACCCGAGCAATCGTAGATGCGGGCGACGTCGAATGTTTCGAGACGCTGGGTATGGCGCGACTGGACCTCCACCGCGAAGCCGTCGCCCGGCGTGACGCCGACGACGCGCCCGGCGAGCGGCCGGACGTGGCCCGATTGCACGGCTTCCGTCACCCTGGCGTAGACCTCGGGTGCCATGCGGTGGCGATGGATGTCCCACCAGGCCTTGGTGTGTTCGACGAAGCGGCGCTTGGCCGAGGCCGGCCAGTTCTGCCAGATCTTCTGGTTGAAGGGGCGCAGGCCGTCCACCACGTCGCGCCAGTCGACGCCGGCCTTCTGGTTCTCACGAATGAGGTCGCGGAACCAGCCGACGAAATAGGAGAGCTGGGTGCCGAGCGGGATATCGGCGACGTCGAGTTTGATCGGATTGCCCTTGCGATGCGGCGAGGGCAGCAGGCCGCGCCGCGACACCGCGATGATGTCGCCGCGATGGCCGCGCTGCTCCAGGGAAAGGAATGCATCGACCATGCTCAAGCCCGTGCCCAGCACCAGGATACGGCTATCGGGATCAAGCGCGGTGTCGGCTTCCGAGCCCATCCGGATCGCATGGCCCTGCGCGGGCTGTTCGTCATGGCCGGTGGCGAGCACGGCAAGATGGGCGACCACGCTGGTGCCGTTGGCGAGCGCCACCTCGACCCCGGACGCAGTCGGCGTGATCGACAGGCTCTCCTCGCGGATCAGGCGCAGCCGGCCGGCCTCGCGCTCGCGCGCTTCCAGGTCGTCGAGCAATTCCTTGAGATAAAGCGCATAGAGGCTGCGCGGCGCATAGACCGGAGCCTGCTCCGGTGTCGCAAACCCCCGCTCCAGCAGCCAGCGCCAGAAATTGCCGGGATCGTCGGCGTAGGCGCTCATGCCGGCGGCGCTGACATTCAGCACATGCGCCGACAGCAGCGTCGAATAGGCGATGCCCTGGCCGAAATGCGGGCGTTTTTCGATCAGTGTGACGCGCAGGTCCGGATTGGGCGATTTGAGCAGATGCGCGGCCAGCACGACGCCGCTAGCGCCGCCGCCAACGATGATGATGGAACGGGTCGGGTTGGTTCGCCCGGTCATGCGCGAGCGAGCCCCCTGCGAAGTACCGATTTCAGGCCTGGGCCTTCACCGCGACCGACAGGCCGTTCCGCACCACCGGCAGGTCGTCCCTCGCGACCGGGAGGTCGTCGGCAATGTCGCGCATCTCGGCGAGGCTGCGCTGGTCGAGCACCTCGGCGATCGCCTGCCGGACTTCCAGCATCAGATGTCGGACTTGGCATGTCGCCTCGTTGCAATCTTCACAGCGCTGATATTGTGTGCGGCTGGCGCAGGGGATCGGGGCCAACGGCCCGTCGAGGACGCGCACGACGTGGCCGACCTTGATCTCGTCGGCGGGCCGGGCCAGGCGATAGCCGCCCTCCTTGCCCTTGCGGCTCTGGACGAAGCCGGCATTGCGCAGCTCGCCCAGTATGGCGTCGAGGAATTTCTTCGGGATGTTGTTGCCGGTTGCGATATCGCCGACGAAGGCGAGCCGTCCGGCGGGCATGTGCGCGAGATGTACGAGCGCCTTGAGGCCGTACTTGCCTTTTTTGGTGAGCATGAACCGAACGTTTCTCTGTCCTGCGATGGCCCTAAGCCATCCGTTGCGAAACGCCTCGGGTGCCTCCCCGCCGCGCCGAAGCCACCATGACACATAAATTCCAGCGACATGATATTCAAGCCAATTGCGGTTGATCTTGCTTGGTTTTCAAGCCGTTGTGGCGATTTTACCCCCGGCTTGTGACACCGATGACACGGAAAACATGGCTGACTTGCACGAAGGCCTGCAGCCGGAACCCAGTAGCCCCAGCAGTCGCCATAATACGCTTGGTATGGCCTGGCATCGGCACCTCACTCCTATGTCCATAAGGTTACTATACTTAAATGCCGGTACGCGGAACCCGGTTTTAAATTCTCTGCAGTTTGAAGCACAAGTTTGCAGGAAGTAGGGAAAAATCGGAATCTCGTTTGAACCTGTCTGTATCTGCAACCGTCGAGGTCGCGCCCTCGGGTCAAAGTTGGTGGGCCGCCGCTCTTGGACGCCGGCAACCGTCACTTCCGCCGTGGCGACCCGCCGGCGGTGGCTTTTTTCCAATAAGCTCTTCTTCCTTGGAAGGATTTAACTCTACAAGAACCATGGAATTAGCGAACTATGGACATGCAATCCGGTTTTTCCTTTCAAGGAGCCTTTCATGTCCAGCATTTCGCGACGCATCCTCCTCCTGTCTTCCGCTGCCCTTGCCGGCGCCGCCTTCCTCGGCCCGGCCATGGCCAACGACTTGAAGATCACCATCGGCTACCAGACGGTGGTCGAGCCCTCGAAAGTGCCGCAGGCCGACGGCGCCTATGAGAAGGCCACCAAGGCCAGCATCGATTGGCGCAAGTTCGATTCCGGCGCCGATGTCATCGCCGCCGTCGCCTCCGGCTCGGTCGATATCGGCTATGTCGGCTCGAGCCCGCTGGCGGCCGCCGCAAGCCGAGAACTGCCGATCCAGACCATTTTCGTCGTCGGCCTGATCGGGCAATCCGAGGCGCTGGTCGCCCGCAACGGCGCCGGCATCGGGAAGGTCGCGGACCTCGCCGGCAAGAAGGTCGCCGTGCCGTTCGTGTCGACGACGCATTACAGCCTGCTTGCCGCGCTCAAGCACGAGAATGTCGATCCGAAATCGGTCCAGATCCTCAACCTAAGGCCGCCGGAAATCGCCGCCGCTTTCGCGCGCGGCGATATCGACGCCGCCTATGTCTGGGATCCGGCGCTGGGCCAGATCAAGACATCCGGCAAGGTGGTGCTGGATTCCTCGCAGGTCGCCGCCTGGGGCGCGCCAACCTTCGACGCCTGGATAGTGCGCACCGACTTCGCCGAGAAGAACCCGGAAGCCGTGCGCGACTTCGTCAAGGTGACGGGCACCGCCTATGGGGACTATCTCGCCAAGCCCGACGCCTGGTCGGTGTCGTCGCCGCAGGCCGCGGCGATCGCCAAGCTCACGGGCGCCAAGCTGGAAGAGGTGCCGGAGTTGCTCAAGGGCTACGTCTTCCCCACCCTTGAAGAGCAGGCATCCGGGAAGTTCCTCGGCGGCGGCACGGTCACTGCGATCGCGGCGGCATCCGCCTTCCTCAAGGAGCAAGGCAAGGTCGACGCGGTGCTGCCGGACTATTCGAAATATGTCACTTCGAAATACGTCACCGAGGCGCTGGCCTCGAACTGACGCGTCGCACACGCGGCTCTCCTTCCCTGACGCCGCGCGTTGCCTGTCCCGAAGTCGCAGACGAGGCGCGGTTTCGGGGCAGGCGGATATCCTTCAAATCGGCGAGGCCCATGCAGCATCTCGTGCTCGACAAGATCTTCATCCACTATGACGGCCAGCCGGCACCCGCCGTCGAGCACGTGTCGATCGGCGTTGCCAAGGACGATTTCGTCGTCCTTGTCGGCCGCTCCGGCTGTGGCAAGACCTCGCTGCTCAACGTCGCGGCAGGCCTGGTCACGCCCGCGCGCGGCAGTGCCACGGTCAATGGCAAGCCGATCACCGGGCCCGGTTCTGATCGGGCGGTGGTGTTCCAGAACGATGCTCTGTTTCCGTGGCTCACGGCGCGCGAGAACGTCGCCTTCGCGCTCAGGTTGCGCGGTGTGAGGCCAGCCGAACGGGCGCGCCGCGCCGATGAACTGCTGGCGCTGGTCAAACTCGCTGAAGCCGGCGACAAACGTATCTGGGAGCTCTCCGGCGGCATGCGCCAGCGTGTCGGCCTTGCCCGGGCGCTCGCCGCCGAACCCGTATTCCTGCTGCTCGACGAGCCGCTCGGCGCGCTTGACGCGCTGACGCGCGAGCGCATGCAGACGACGCTGCTCGACCTTTGGACGGCAAGCCATGCCGGCGTGCTGATGGTCACGCACGGCATCGAGGAGGCGCTGGTGCTCGCCACCCGCATCGTCGTGCTGGCGCCCGGCCCGGGCCGCGTGGTGCGAACCTTCGAGCCGTGCTTCTCCAGGCGTTACGCGGCAGGCGAGCCCATTCGCGCCATCAAGGCCGATCCGGCCTTCGGGGCTGCGCGCGGCGAACTGACCGACGCGATCTTCGAGGGAGAGGCGGCATGACCATTTCCTCCTACACGGAACGGCCCGGTTCAAGGACAGACGAAACCGACGGCCTGTCGGTGCCCTGGTCCAGGCCACGGGCGAAACGGACGGGCGTTTCGGCGCGCATGGTCAGCGCCACCACCATCCTGGCGGTGCTGGCGCTCTGGACACTCTCGGCCCGCCTGCAACTGGTGTCGCCGGTGTTCCTGCCCTCGCCGCTTGCCGTGTGGAACAAGTTCATCGTGGTTATGAACGACGGCTTCGTCGACGCGACGCTGTCGCAGCATGTCGTCGCCAGTCTGGGCCGCGTCTTTGCCGCGCTGGTCGCCGCCATCCTGGTCGGGGTGCCGGTGGGGCTCGCCATCGGCATCAGCACGGTGGGGCGCGGCATCTTCGATCCGCTGCTCGAATTCCTGCGGCCGATCCCGCCGCTGGCCTACCTGCCGCTGGTCATCATTTGGTTCGGCATCGGCGAGCCTTCGAAAATCCTGGTGATCGCCATCGCCATGCTGGCGCCGGTCGCCCTGTCGACCGCCTCGGGCGTCCGCGGCGTCTCGCGGGAGCGCATCAACGCCGCGCGTTCGCTTGGTGCGACTCGGCGCCAAGTGGTCCGCCACGTGATCCTGCCCAGCGCCCTGCCCTCGATCCTGACCGGCCTGCGCATCGCGCTCGGCGCCGGTTGGTCGACACTGGTCGCGGCCGAGCTGGTGGCGGCGACGCGCGGGCTTGGCTTCATGATCCAGTCGGCGGCCCAGTTTCTCGTCACCGACGTGGTGATCATGGGCATCTTGGTGATCGCGGCCATCGCCTTCGTGCTCGAATTCACCATCCGCCGCATCGAGCGCGTGCTGGTCCCATGGGCGGGGCGGGAATGATCGGAAAAGGAGAATGACGATGACCCATTCCACCGCCGTGTTGTTTGCCCATGTCGGCGCCTGGCTGCTCGGCCTTGCTTCCGATGAGAACGCGGCAAGTGAGGACAGCCCGCACTCGCCGGCGCCGGTCCATCTTCGCGCCGGGCGCGATCGCCTGCCACCGCGCGACGAGAGTTTTTACTGGGCCTGGCAGTACTGGTCGCAGTGAACGCGGTCACGGCCGGCGCGCTCAGCACCGGGCGCGTTTGCTCGAACCTCAACCCTGCCTACGGTTCGCCCATACCAGTCCCGCCAGGCCGGCCAGCATGGCGGCGAGACCGATATAGAGCCATTGCGATTGGCCGGTCATGAAGCTGCCGCCGACCACGCCGGTGCCTTGCAGCGACCACAACGCACCGATCGCGAGTACAATCAACGCCAGCAGATTCTTGGTCAGTTTCATTGTCGGATCTCGCTTTCCCAGTCGATCGACAGCGGCGCCATAGCCGCGATGAAAGAGCCAGAGGAAGTGGCTCGATCCCAGCGGTTTCTACTTGGAGACTAATCCCGGATCTTGTCAAACGGATCTCGGATATCGGCACGAACATCATCGATAACTGATGAAGTCCGGTCCGAAAATCCCTGACAAACTGTTACCCCCCGACTCCAAACGTGTGATCTTGCCATGGAACCGCCAGATCACTGCCGCATTTCCTGCCTTATTTCCCACCTAACGGCTTGGGTCTGTCAAAAACGGAGCCATCCCCCAAATATGAAGACCACGAAACAGACCGCGCTTGTCGCGGTAACGATCGCTGCTGGCCTGATGGTAGGCGCTTCCGCCACTTCGGCAACCGCCGCCGCCGGTCAGTGTGGCCGCGCTTCCTGGTACGCGCTGCACTCGAGGACCGCATCGGGCGAGCGCATGAACCCCTCGGCGATGACCGCCGCCCACCGCACCCTGCCTTTCGGCACCAAATTGCGGGTCACCAACAAGAACAACGGCCGCAGCGTCGTCGTGCGCATCAACGATCGCGGGCCCTTCATCAAGGGCCGGGTGCTCGACCTGTCGAAAGGCGCCGCCGGCCAGCTCGGCTTCGTCGGCTCCGGACAGACTTCCGTCTGCATGGCGCGCGTCTGATTTGATCGTCTCCTGACCATGATCTCTTGCCGACCGCGGAGCAGCGGAGCAACCGGGAACTTTCGGGATCATGGTCGGGTGCAGGCGACACATATCGTACACATTTCGGCACTGCACATTGAGCCGGCTGGGCCGGCCGTGCCCGGTTTTAAAGGCTTTCAACGAAAGAAGCATTGGTCACGCCACGTGACGTATTGCATCGCAGCAATTAGTTGTTAACGTTCCCGCGAGACATCTGGGCACGGCGCTGATCGTCGTCCCTTCGGTCGCGGGGTAACGTATGTTCTACCAGCTCTACGAAATGAACCACGCCGCCCTGCAGCCGGCGCGGCTCTATGCCGACGCGGTCCGGTTGTTCTACTCCAACCCGCTCAACCCGGTTTCGCATACGCCCTGGGGCCGTTCGATCGCCGCGGGCGCCGAGCTGTTCGAGCGCACCACGCGCCGCTACGGCAAGCCGCAATTCGGCCTAGCCAAGACGGTGGTCGACTGGACGAGCGTCGCGGTCACCGAAAAGACAGTCTGGTCGAAGCCGTTCTGCAATCTCGTCCGGTTCGAGCGCGCCGTTCCTGCCGGGCGCAAGGCCGACCCGAAGCTTTTGATCGTGGCGCCGATGTCGGGCCACTATGCCACGCTGCTGCGCGGCACGGTCGAGGCGATGCTGCCCTATGCCGACGTCCATATCACCGACTGGGTCGACGCCCGCATGGTGCCGCTGGCCGATGGCAGCTTCGATCTCGACGATTATATCGACTACGTCATCGACATGCTGCACACGCTGGGTCCCGACACGCATGTGATGGCCGTGTGCCAGCCTTCCGTGCCGGTGCTTGCGGCCGTGGCGCTGATGGAAGCGAAGGGCGACCCGTTCGTGCCTTCGACGATGACCCTGATGGGCGGACCGATCGACACCCGCCGCAACCCGACCGCCGTCAACCTGCTGGCCAAGGAAAAGGGCATCGACTGGTTCCGCGACAACGTCGTCATGCGCGCGCCCTGGCCAGTGCCGGGCTTCGGCCGCGAGGTCTATCCCGGTTTCCTGCAGCTTTCCGGCTTCATGAGCATGAACCTCGACCGCCACATCATCGCCCACAAGGAATTCTTCATGAACCTTGTGAAGCACGATGGCGACAACGCCGAAAAGCACCGCGACTTCTATGACGAATATCTGGCGGTGATGGACCTGACGGCGGAGTTCTATCTGCAGACGGTCGACACGGTCTTCGTGCGCCATGCGCTGCCCAAGGGCGAGATGACGCATCGCGGCACCAGGATCGATCCGTCCGTCATACGCAACGTTGCCCTGTTCACGGTCGAGGGCGAGAACGACGACATTTCGGGTCTTGGCCAGACCAAGGCGGCGCAGGATTTGTGCGTCAACATCCCCGGCGACAAGAAGGCGCACTACATGCAGCCGGCAGTCGGCCATTACGGCGTCTTCAACGGCTCGCGCTTCCGCTCCGAAATCGTGCCGCGCATCGTCGACTTCATCACCAGCTATGGCCGCCAGAACCGCGTCCCGGTGAAGCCGAAGCTGGTCCGCACCGCCAAGCGGTAGGCGGTTTGCAAACGGAACCGGCCGCGGGTCCGATTCTGTTGCACAAGGGCCGCTGCGTCTCCCTGCTGGTAACCATGCCGTAAATGAGGCCGACGTCGTAATTGACACGGAGTGTAAATCGCCCTTAACGTTTCGTTAACAACAGGGCGAGCGGGGACAATGAATTCCTCAACCATGCGAAGGCTGCGCGTATGCGCGGCAGCAGGGCTGGCGTTAACGGGGGGCTGGATGGCACCGGCCTGGGCTTCGGGCGCCATGGCGACCGGGGGCCTCACCTCGCAGCCGATCGGCCACTACGATTTCTGCAAGCAGCGTCCGGGCGAATGCTCGATCCGCCCGGCCAATCTCGCGCCGGCGGTCCTGACCGAGGGGTTGATGCGCAAGCTGGTCAACGTTACCGCCAGGGTCAATGCCGCCGTAAAGCCGATGAGCGACATGGACATTTACGGCAAGGACGAGGTCTGGGCCTATCCGGACAAGGGCGTCGGCGACTGCGAGGACTACGTGCTGGAGAAGCGGCGCCAGCTGTCCCGCATGGGCATGTCGCTCGCCGACCTCCTGATAACCGTGGTCCGCAAGCCCGACGGTGAAGGCCACGCCGTGCTGACGGTGCGCACCGACGGCGGCGACTATGTGCTCGACAATCTGACCGACAAGGTCAAGTCCTGGGACCAGACCGGCTACCGCTTCCTCAAGCGGCAGGCGATCGACAACACCGGCCGCTGGGTCTCGATCCGCGGCGGCCAGCAGGTCCTGGTCGGCTCGGTGCAGTAGCAAAGAGCGCCGCGGTTCGAACCGCGCAGCTCTCGTGCCGAAAGTGTCTTCCCGCTTTTTCCTTGCGATGGCCGGCGCCGCCCGTCATTACCCTGCCGGGCATTTCTCCCCGTGACGGGGAGAAATGTGCCGTCATCAACGGTTTCGCCAATTGTTAGTGGTGCAAGAAGGGTGGCGAGGTTGCCCCTTCTCCCGTTCTACGGGGAGAAGATGCCGGTTAGATGAGGGGCGGCGCTAACATTGCCGATCGCGCGTCTTGCGTCGCTCTCCAGTAAATCTTTCATCCCTCCGTGAACCATTTCCGTTCGCCCGGCGACACATAGCCGTGAACGATAAAAACCCAAATCATGGAGACTTCAAATGACTGCTTTTCTGCGCAACACTCTCCTCGCCGCGGCTGCCGTTGCGGCGCTGACCGGATCCGCTCTGGCCGGGCAGACCATTCCAAGCTGCGCCAACACCAACCTCAACGATTTATGGGCCGGCCGCTGTTGCGGCGAGGCCGGCGCGTCGGACTGCCTGGGCGGTGGAAATGGCGGCCAGGGTCATGGCGACCATGGTCGTGGCGGCAATGGCGGCAGCACGGCCGGCAAGAATTGATCTCAGCACGGCGCCCGCCTGCTGCTCGCCGACGGGCGCCGTCAAGCTAAGACCGCCGGCCCAGCGCCGCGCGGATCGAAGCGGTAATGCGCAGAAGCTCGGCCTCATCGAGTTTCTCGATGGTCTCGGCCAGAAGATTGGCAAGTTCGGTGGCGGCGGGGGAAAGACCCGACGTATCGAGTTTCACCCGCGGATGCGAGGTTTCGGCCAGCCGCGCCAGCTCCTCCGCATCGTCCCATATGACGTTGAAATAACCGATGATCTTCTGGATCAGCGTCCAGGTCGGCGCGCCGCGCCTGCCGTGCTCCAGTGCCGAGAGATAGGCGGCGCTGACGCCGATCGCCGCCGCCATGTCCTTCTGGCTGACGCCGCGCTCGGCGCGCAGCGCCCGCAGCCGCTCGCCGAACGGCGTCATGAGCGCGCCCGCCGCAACCTGATATAAAGCGCGCCCGAGCCGCCATGGTTGCGGGCGGCATGGTCGTGACTGGAAACCAGCGGCCGGAACGCCGGTGTCGACAGCCAGGCCGGCACGGCGCGCCGCAAGATGCCATCGCCGCCCGAAGAAGACCCCTTGCCGGTGATGACCAGCACATAGCGGACGCCGCCGGCATGCGCCCGGTGCAGGAATGAGAACAGCAGCGAATAGGCCTCGTCCTGCGTCATGCCATGCAGGTCGACGCGGCCCTCGATCGGCAGCCGGCCTTTTTGCAGCTTGTCCAGCGTCGGCTCGTCGAGGCGGTGCGTGACATGCTGGACCTTCGGCTTTACCGTGCCCGGCGCGTTGGCGGAAGGCTGGACCGGCTGCGCCGGCGTCGGCCTGGCATCGACGGCCATGTCCGGAATGTCGACGGCGGCGCGGCCTTTGAGCGGCTTGGCGGTGCGCGCCACCAGGTTCCACAGCACCCGATCGTCGTCGCTGAGCTTATCCCCGCGCTTGCTCATCTCGCGCCCCCGGCCAGCGCGCGCGGCACCAGCGCATAAAAATCGGCGGCGTTGCGCACCACGCCGGCGATCTCGCCGGCGGCATCGCCCGAGCCGGCGAACAGGTCGCCGCGCGCCGGCCCTGTTATGGCCGAGCCGGTGTCCTGCGCGATCATCAGCCGCCGGAACGGCCTTTCGTCGAAGGCGGTGAGCGTCGGCGCGTCGATGTAAAAGGGCGTGCCGAATGTGTGCAGCAGCCGGTCGACGGCCATCGAGCGGCCCGGCGTCAGCGGCACCTTGGCGGCGGCGATCGGACCGAGCGCGGCATCTTCCACTGCAGCCTCGCGGAAGAAGATGTAGGAGCGGTTCTGCCACAGGATCTCGTCGACCCGCTCCGGATCCGCCTTGAACCAGGCGCGGATCGACTGCATCGTCACCTGCGCCAGCGGGATTTCACCGAGCCCGCTCAGGATTTTGCCGGGGCCAGTAAAGCGCTGGCCTGACTTGGCGGCGTAGGTGACGCGGCTAAGCCGCCCGTCCGTCATGACAAGCCGCGCCGCGCCTTGGACATGGATGAAGAAGGCATCGACCTTGTCGGCCAGCCAGGCGATCTCCAGCCCCTGGCCGGCGAGCGCGCCGCGCTCGATCGCGCCACGGTCGGGATATTCGGCCAGCCCGTCGGCGGTCCGGCGCGCGAAGGCGAGGTAAGGATCCATCCCGGCGGGCCGGTTGGCGTCGTCCACGTCAATGAGATTGGCTGGACGCGACAGCAGCGGCACGCAGAAACGCTCCGTCCGTACCGGCGATGCCTCGACTTGCGGCTCGTAGAAACCGGTGACGAGACCGGCGCCGGTGTCCGGCCGCACCAGCATGGGCACGAAATGGCGCTCGAAGAAGGCACGCGCTTCGGACGAACTGGCGGCAGGGGCTTCGCGTGCTTGCGCATAGGCCTCGGCGAAGGCGCCGAAATCGACGCCGAGCGCACCGCTGCGATAGGGTTTTACCGGCACATGGAAGGCGGACCGGGCAAAAGCAGCGAAGGCCGGCAGGTGGTCGTCGTCACCCCAGCCGGGCAGGCCGCCGAAGGACCTTTCTACAAGGAGAGGCGACAGCGACACCGGAGCCTGCCTTTTTCGGACTCAGTCTTCTTCTTCGGTGGCGACGAGCTTCCAGTTCGGATCGCGCGAGCGTGTGTCGCGGGCGAAGGTCCAGACATCCTTGACCTCGGCCACCGTCTCGGGATCGCCGTCGATGACCGTACCGGCCTGGTCGCGCGTCGCCGAGATCAGCTCGCTGATGATGCGCAGCGTCACATGCGCCTCGCCGCCCTTCATCTCGGCCGAGACGATGTCGGCCTTGTCGATGCCGACGAAGGAGGACTGGATCTTCTCCGACTTGGCCTCGCGCTCGCCGATCGCGGCGACGAAGCCGTCATAGACCTCGCGGGACAGAAGGTTCTTCAGCGTTTTGCGGTCGCCGTCGGCATAGGCCATGACGATCATCTCATAGGCCATCTTGGCGCCGTCGACGAACCCCTTGGGGTCGAAGGAGGAGTCGTTGTCCTTGATCGCGCGCAAGCCCTTGTTGAGATCGGTGCCGGGCTTGGCGAAGGCGTCGATGGCCGTATAGGTGTCGGCCGCCGCCGGCTCGCCAGGCGCCCGCTTGCGCGGCAGCGAAACGACGTTCTCGGGCTTCTGCGTGGCGTCCTTGTCGGTGCGCGCCGCCGTGTAGGGGTCGAAAGGCGGCCGCTCGCTACCGGTCCGGCGGCCCAGCACGTTGCGCAGTTGGAAGAAGATCACCACCGCCGCGATCAGGAAGAAAATCGTGCCGAAGTCGAAGAAGCCCATATTTTCCGCCAATCAATCCCTGCCTCTAGGCCGGACCGTCCAGCCGAAGGCCGCGGTCGCATAGCGTTCACCATTCAAAGCATATAGAACGCAAGGCGCAATCATTCAAATCAAAGGCAGGCATACCTATCTAACAGCCTCCGTGCCAGCGGCGATTGGCCGCCAGGGGGACAAAACAATCGAATGATCGGTAAAGACTTGCGCATTTCGCTGCTTCCCCTCTTTCTCCTGGCGCTTCCGCTGCTGGAAATCGCCGGTTTCGTCGTCGTCGGCCGTGAGGTCGGCGCACTGGCGACGGTCGGCCTGGTGCTGGCCTCGAGCTTCGCCGGCGTGCTTTTGCTGCGCCACCAGGGTTTCGGCGTCATGACCCGTATCCGCACCGAGATGGCGGCCGGCCGCGACCCCAGCGGCCAGCTCGCCCATGGCGCCATGATCGTGGTAGCGGCGATCCTGCTGATCATTCCCGGTTTCATCACGGACATTGTCGGCCTGCTCCTGTTCCTGCCGCCGGTGCGCGACCTTGCCTGGAGCAGGCTGAAGGGCCGCATCGTCGTGGCCAGCAATTTCTCCACCGGCGGCTTCCGCCGGCAGCGCGACAGGGTCATCGACCTCGACGACGGCGACTATTCGCGCGAGGACGACCTGAAGCGCGGCCCGGACCACAACTCGCCTTGGCGGCGGCTGAAGGACGACTAGCTCGCGGCCGCGGCGTTCCGGTCTGTTTTGTCGAGGCCGGCGGCGCATTGTCCCGCCGGACATTTCTCCCCGTATAGTGACGGGGAGAAAGGGCTGATTGGGGCGGCGCTGGCGCTCAATCCTGCAACGTTGGCGATTGGCGAAAGCGCCGATGACAGCACCCCTCTCCCCGTCACTATAAGGGGAGAGGATGCCGGCAGGCAGGTGAGGGGCGGCACTGCCCTCGGCGATGATCTTCCCGTCACAAAGCGTCCGCGTCGATTGCCTCGGAACCACCGGGCGGCAAACCTTGTCTTGTCATGCCGGCCATGGTAGCGAACGCCCGATTTCAATTCGGTCAGCCCCGATTCAATTCGGTGAGCGAGACTGCCCAGGGGAAAAGGATAAGGCTCATGGCCAGCAATGATGACGCGCCGGTCGGCGCCAACGGCAACGGCAACGCGGCGCAGCCATCGCTCAACGTGCTGGCCCAGTATGTGAAGGACCTGTCCTTCGAAAGCCCCGGCGCGCCGAACTCGCTGCGCGGCCGCGACAAGGCCCCCGGCATCGCCATCAATGTCAACGTCAACGCCAACCCGCTTTCCGACAAGCAGTTCGACGTCAATCTGACGCTGAACGCCAAGGCTTCCTTCGACCAGGAAGTGCTGTTCAACGTCGAGCTGGTTTATGGCGGCGTCTTTGCCATTTCGGGCTTCCCGCAGGAGCACATGCTGCCGATCCTGTTCATCGAATGCCCGCGCCTTTTGTTCCCCTTCGCCCGCCAGATCATCGCCGAGGCGACGCGCAATGGCGGCTTCCCGCCGCTGATGCTCGACCCGATCGACTTCGCGCAGATGTTCCAGCAGAAGCTGGCCGAGGACCAGGCCGCGTCGAAGGTCCAGGTGAGCTGATCCGCGGCTGACAGGCATCGCTTGAAAAACCCGGCCTCGCGCCGGGTTTTTTTGTTGGGCGCCGCCATCGCTTCGTCGTGACGGGCGGAGCAAGGAGCGCGGCGACGCGGCGCAGACCCGAGGATGACGAAGGTAAAGGCCCCTGCGGAGCTCCGCACAACTCCTGCGGATTCCAGAACATTCCGCAACGTCACCCAGCCCTATCATTCCCTCTCAGGCAATGGCGCCCCGGCGGTCGCAGCCGCGCCGCGTCGGCTTGTCCGCCGGGGCGCAGCCTGTTTCCGTGCATGCCTCGTCCTAAAGCTGCTGGGCACTTTTGGGCATGCACCAACGACAAAGGGAACGACGATGAAATTCATGCTGACCGACCGCAAACTTCACCCGCGCGCCAAACCTGTCGCCGCCGATTTCAAGGCGGGCGGCATCAGCCGTCGCGAATATGTGGCGCTGATGGCCGGCCTCGGCGTCAGCGCCGCCGGCGCTTTTGCGCTGGGCGGCATTGCCCCGACGCCCGCCCGCGCCGCCGAGCCGAAGAAGGGCGGCGTGCTGCGCGTCGCCATGAACGTCAAGGGATTCAAGGACCCGCGCACCTTCGACGGCGTCGAAATGTCCAACGTCGCGCGCCACTGCAACGAATATCTGGTGCGCTGGAACACCGACTTCTCCTTCGAGCCCTGGCTGCTCGAAAAATGGGAGATGAGCGATGACGCCAAAACGCTGACGCTGCATGTGCGCAAGGGCATCACCTGGTCGAACGGCGACGCCTTCAACGCCGACGACGTGATCCACAACCTCACCCGCTGGTGCGAGGCTGGCGTTGCCGGCAACTCGGTCGCCGCGCGGATGGGCGCGCTGGTCAATGCCGACACCAAGAAGGTGGTCGATGGCGGCATCGAGAAGGTCGATGAGTACACGATCAAGCTCAATCTGCCGAAGCCAGACATTTCGCTGATCGCCGGCATGGCCGACTATCCGGCGCTGATCATGCACCGCTCCTATGATGGCGACGGCGATCCGATGAAGGCGCTGGCGATCACCACCGGCCCCTGCGAACTGGTGAAATGGGACGCCGAGACGGGTGCGGAGGTCAAGCGCAGGGACAAGCCCTGGTGGAAGGGCGAGTTCTATCTGGATGGCATCCAGTGGATCGACTACGGCTCCGACCCCAACGCCATGCTGTCGGCGTTCGAATCCGGCGAGATCGACACCGACCACGAAACCGCTTCCGACGCCGTCTCGCAGACCGACAAGATGGGGCTGAAGAATTCCGAGATCGCCACCGGCTCGACCATCGTCGCCCGCTTCAATGTCGCCAATCCGCCCTATGACGACATCAAGGTGCGCCGCGCCGCGCAGCTCGCCGTCGACAATTCCGCCGTGCTGAAGCTCGGCCTCGACGGCCGCGGCAAGCCCGCCGACAACCACCATGTCGGCCCCATGCACCCCGAATATGCCGATATCGGCCCGGCCAAGCGCGATATGGAGGCGGCGAAGAAGCTGCTGGCCGAGAGCGGCAAGGCCGACCATGAGTACGACCTCATCTCGGTCGACGTCGAATGGCAGAAGAGCACCGGCGACGCCATATCGGCGCAGATGCGCGAGGCGGGCCTCAAGATCAAGCGCACTGTGTTGCCCGCCGCCACCTTCTGGAACGACTGGAGCAAATATCCCTTCTCGTGCACCGAATGGCTCGGCCGCCCGCTCGGCGTCCAGGTGCTGGCGCTGGCTTACAAGTCGGGCGCCGCCTGGAACGAAAGCGCCTATGCCTCGAAGGAGTTCGACGAGCTGCTCGACAAGGCGCTCGCCATGCCCGACCCCAAGGCGCGCAAGGAGATCATGGCCAAGATCGAGCAGAATTTGCGCGACTCAGGCATCATCATCCAGCCCTACTGGCGCTCCGTCTACCGGACCTACCGCAAGGGCATCGAAGGCTGCGAACAGCACCAGGCGCTGGAGCAGCATTTCGAGAAGGTCTGGATTGAAAGCTGACGCGGGCGCGGCGCCAATCTTGGACGCCGCGCCGACGCTGTTCTTCCTGTCGCGGACGGGGGATGATCTCGACGTACCAGCCCCTGCCCGGTCGCCAGCAGCGTCAAGATCCAACTGACGAAGGTCAGGACGGGACCTCCGGGCGATGTGGAGCGCCTTTGGTCCACACTCATATCGTTCTGGAAAGATGGCCGGCGCGATGCCTGTGAGACAATTGCCTGAGCCCCGCGCCGGCCACTAGCGACCTGATGAAGGTCCGCCGCCAGATTTGTGTACCGGCCCCGCGCCGCGCGATCAACCGAGCCGGGCAATTGGTATGAATTCGTACCAACCCTGCTGGGATTTGTCGCGGGAGAGCCAGCGGCGGCAGCAGGCCTGCCCGTTCCCGGAAAACGTCTTTAGCGCGGGCAGACCGACACTGGACACGCGACAGCCGTCACGGCCGAAAGCTTCTCGCGCTTGCTCAGCCTCGGTTTTGCGTAGATCTTTTTCACGGATAGTCCCCCAATTGGCCCGCGTCCAATGACGCATGCGCGGACCCGATGTCAATACGGGCCGGCCGTGGTTCGGGGCGGACTGTTGCTGTTGCCAAGGTCGGCGCCGCCCCTCACTGTCCTGCCGGACATCTCTCCCCGTAAACGGGGCGAGAGGAGCTGGCCGCAACGCCGGCGCCTTTTGTGCAAGCGGTGGCGATTGGCGAAAGCCGCCACGACAGCGTCCCTCGCCCCGCGGGGAGAGGATGCCGGCAGGCAGGTGAGGGGCGGCGCCGACGCATGGAGACAAGGCGGTCCCGCTCACCGCGCCGGCTTCACCAACGTCCAGATCCAACCGGCGAAGGTCGCCACCAGGAAGGGATAGCCTGCCGCCGGCAGCGGCGCCGAGGTCGGCAGCAAGGGCGTACCCCACAGCACCATGCCCACCGAGGCCAGGAACAGCGCGGCAGCGATGAAGGCGGTGAGCCGCATCCATACCGCGAAGGTATTGGGCACGCTGATCAGCATCAGCGCCGCCGCCCACAGCGAGATGCCGCCGACATAGGAAGGCACGCTCGCCTCCAGCCCCGCCGCATTGCCGGCCTAAAGCAGACTCTCGCCAGCCAGGAAGGTCAGGAACCCTGCCGCCACGCAATCATTGCCGAGACGCTGGTATTTCATGCTCAGAAGTGCTGCGGCCACGACGAGGGCTACGCCATCGATCGCCCAAAGGGTTTCGCGCAACGGCGCGCCGGCGACGAAGGTGCCGGCAAGGCCGAAGGCACCACAGAGAGAGGCGACGTAGTGAGTGTTAAGCGAAAGGGAAGGAAGGATGAGGGCAGCCGTTAGCCGAGCGAACTCTAAGCTCGACCACCAGCCTTTTCATAAGCGTTTGTTAGCTGCCGCGCCAACATTCCAGACAGCAATTCTTCCATCTGAGAAAGATCGATACGCCCCTCTTTGGAGGCAGCGTCCGCCGCATCCAATGCATCGAAGTACGGATTTCTGTTCTCTACTATCTGTTCCGGAATGGTTGGTGTTCCGGGAAACACGCTCTCCGCCTTTATACACAAAACAACATAGGACAATATACGGGATGTCCGACCGTTACCATCGGCAAAAGGATGCACCCAATTAAGTCGCCACATTATGTATGCTGCGAGATGTATAGCCGTTGTCTTGTCCCAATTCTCGTTGACGTAGTCACAAAGCTCTTCAATTAGTTCTGGCACAAGGTGAGCTTCAGCCGGTTTGTGTTTACTGCCAACTATTTCAACGCCTGCGGGCCGAAAATTACCCGCATATGCGCTAATTCCAGCCAGCGCTTCTCGCTGCAAGGCAAGTATCAGAGACGGTCGGAGCTTGAAGCTGCCGCGGTCAAGCGCCTGATAAACCGTCTGGATGCCGTAATCATACTGCCTCAGGCCATTCCTGGCCTCAGCCTCCGCCTTAAGCTCCGGGTCCGATATCAGCTCAGCTTCAAATGCTCGGCTGTGACGTTGTGTGGAATCGACCACTATAATGACCTTCAGCCGACAATTAACCCTTAGCACTTTTGCTCAAAAGTTCCGCCTGCTTATCGACCATTTCACGAGTTATTCTATCGTTCTCGAACTTCGTATTACCATAAGCAAAGCTTCGGCGTTGCTGTTCCTTATCGGTTTTTGTCTGATCGAGCGTCTTGGTAGCTTCAATCAGTTTTTTCAGTGCTTCAGTCATTGATACCTCCTGCGCTTATCGCCTAACTGGTAAACGCAAATCACTTTGGCGAGCATGCGTGATACCAGCCGAATTTGCCAATGAATTTGTATGAAGGCCAACCGCGCATAGCGCATAGCCCAAACACCTAGCCCTACCAAGCCAACCACCAGCAGAGGATGGCCGTAAAGATAAGGTTGGAGACCTTCCGGGCGGTGTGGCTCTTCTCATCCAGAACATATCAAGAACCGTTTGACTTCTCAATCCCCCATCTTCAGCGCCTGGATAAACGCCTCCTGCGGGATATCCACCTTGCCGAACTGCCGCATCCGCTTCTTGCCCTCTTTCTGCTTGTCCAGCAGCTTGCGTTTGCGGGACACGTCGCCGCCGTAGCATTTGGCGGTCACGTCCTTGCGCAGGGCGGAGATGGTTTCGCGGGCGATGACCTTGCCGCCGATGGCGGCTTGGATCGGGATCTTGAAGAGATGGTGCGGGATCAGCTCCTTCAGCTTCTCGCACATCTGGCGGCCGCGCTTTTCGGCCGCCGTGCGGTGCACCAGCATGGACAGCGCGTCGACCGGCTCCTCATTGACCAGGATCGACATCTTCACCAGGTCGCCCTCGCGATAGTCGGTCAGGTGATAGTCGAACGAGGCGTAGCCTTTCGAGATCGACTTCAGCCGGTCGTAGAAGTCGAAGACGACTTCGTTGAGCGGCAGGTCGTAAGTCAGCATGGCGCGTTTGCCGACATAGGAGAGGTCGGCCTGGATGCCGCGCCGGTCCTGGCAGAGTTTCAGGATGCCGCCGAGGTAGTCGTCGGGCGTCAATATGGTGGCGCGGATCCACGGCTCCTCGATGGCGGCGATTTTCACCACGTCGGGCATGTCGGCGGGGTTGTGCAACTCCTTGACCGAGCCATCGTTGAGAAGCAGCCGGTAGACAACTGATGGCGCGGTGGCGATGAGGTCGAGGTTGAACTCGCGCTCCAGCCGTTCCTGGATGATTTCGAGATGCAAGAGACCCAAGAAGCCGCAGCGATAGCCGAAGCCAAGCGCGGCGGAGGTTTCCATTTCATAGGAGAAGGACGCGTCGTTGAGGCGCAGCTTGCCGACGGCGGCGCGCAGGTCCTCGAAATCGGCGGCGTCGACCGGGAACAGGCCGCAGAACACCACCGGCTGCGCCGGCTTGAAGCCGGGCAGCGCGTGCGCGGTCTGGCGCTTGTCCTCGGTTATGGTGTCGCCGACGCGGGTGTCGGCCACTTCCTTGATCGAGCCGGTGAAGAACCCGAACTCGCCGGGGCCGAGCTCGTCGACATTGATGCGGGCGGGCGTGAACACGCCGGTGCGCTCGACCAGGTACTTGGCGCCGGTGCCCATCATGCGGATGGTCTGGCCCTTCTTCAGCACGCCGTCGATGATGCGCACCAGCACGATGACGCCGAGATAGGCGTCGTACCAGCTGTCGACCAGCATNTCGGGCTCGGCGGCCGGCAGGTCGACCTTGTTCAGCACCACGACGATCTCGTGGTTGTTGTCGATGGCCTGGTAGACATTGGCGAGCGTCTGCGCCTCGACGCCTTGCGAAGCGTCGACCACCAGCAGCGAACCCTCGCAGGCGGCGAGCGACCGCGACACTTCATAGGCGAAGTCGACATGGCCGGGCGTGTCGATGAGGTTGAGGATATAGTCCTCGCCATTGTTGGCGCGGTACTTCAGCCGCACCGTCTGCGCCTTGATGGTGATGCCGCGCTCGCGCTCGATGTCCATCGAGTCCAGCACCTGCTCCTTCATGTCGCGCAGCTCCAGCCCGCCGGTCGACTGGATCAGGCGGTCGGCAAGCGTGGATTTGCCATGGTCGATATGGGCGACGATGGAAAAATTGCGGATGTGGTCGAGGGGCGTGCTCATGCCGCGCGCTTTAGCAGGGGCGGCAAGCGGCGGCAAGGCTTGGCGCCCAAGGGCTACCTTACCACTCACAAAGCGGTGAGATCGGCAAAAGAATCGGAAAAACCGGCCCTCGAGGGAGGAATGCATAAACTTTGATCGATCACATTAGAGCTTGGTTTGGCGGCTGCGTGGTAATTGCACGCTCGCTATTGTCTGTCGGGGGTTTGAAATGTTCAGGGTTTTGCGCGGGTTTGCCCGCTCCCGCAGCGGGTCGATGATGCCGCTCTTCCTGGTGATGCTGATGCCGCTGATCGCGGTCATCGGCTTCTCGGTCGACTATACCGGCGCGGTCCAGACCAAATCCAACCAGCAGCAGGCGCTTGATGCCGCGATCCTGACGATCACCACCATGGACACCACGTCGACGCTGGCGCAACGCCAGACGCTGTTGCAGGATTCCTTCGCCGCCAATGGCGGGCAGGGCACCGCGACGCTGACCAACTTCGTGGCTGGCAACACCACCACCGCCACCACGGCGCAGGCCACGGCAAGCTTCGCCATGCCGACCGTTTTCATGTCGATTGCCAGGATCAACACCGTACCGATCGCCGTCGGCGCGGCGGTCAACAAGCCGCCGGCACTGGTGAATGCCACCTTCAAGGTCTCCGGGGTGTCGGGTTACTGGAACAAGAAGATGACGCTCTACGGCACGCAATTCGGCGCGACGACGGCCAAGCCGCTGATGACGATCGACTACACCTATGGGAACACCGGGGACCCGAAGGGCTATGGCACCACCAATGTCAACGTCCTCACCACCGATTCAACCGGCAAGACCGTCACCACGCTGGTGCAGAAGCAGGTCTGCACCGTCGGCAAAAACCCGCCAAACGGCGTGACGCTCCTGAAAGATGCGAGTGGCACGTCCTATTACTGTGTCGACACGATGTACCCCGCTAACGGCTCCGGCGCATCGATCGACGTCAGCCAGATGGGTGGCCTCTCTCTGCAGATGTATGTGCCATCGGGGAACCCGCAATATCTCCAGACAAATGATCCGACCACCTCGAACCGACTCTACAGCGGGGTCAAGGATCCGCAGACCAACCAGATCACCTACAATGAGACCGCGACCGGCCAGATGGTCGATATCTTCAGCGTCGTGCCTTGCGGCTCGACAGCCTATCAGGCCTGGGAAGACGGCGGCAACTCGGTTCCGGCGCCTGTCAGCAACGCCGACTTCTTCTACAACGTCACCGGCAAATGCGACTTCAACAAGCGACCCTCGGAGACGGCACTGACGCAGTGACGTGGACGATCTCCCCCCGCGTGGGGGAGATCGGATGCGGCGACCGAGTTCGCCAATGACGCCCGCAGGGAAGAGGCGCCTTCAATCACAAACCGGTGAGTGCCGTAACGAAACGGTCGGTCGCGGCGAAGTGGGGATATGAGCGGCGCATCGTGGCGTCGTCCCCACGGAGCAAGCCGATGTCGCCAGTCCTATCAAGCAGGTTTTTCGCACTGTCCGGCCTCGCCGCGCTGGCGCTCGCCGGATCGCTTGCCGGCGCCATCGCCCAACCGCTCACCGTGGTCGAGCTGTTCACCAGCCAGGGCTGCTCGTCGTGCCCGCCGGCCAACGCCAACCTCATCAAGGTCAAGGACCGCCCCGGCGTGCTGGCGCTGTCGTTCAACGTCACCTACTGGGACTACCTCGGCTGGAAGGACACGTTCGGCAAGCAGGAATTCACCCAGCGCCAGGTGTCCTACGAGCCGCCGCTCGGCCATGACGGGCCGTTCACGCCGCAAGTGGTGGTCAACGGCCATGCCGACGTCGTCGGCGCCGCGCCCGGCGAGATCGAACATCTGATCGCGGCTACGGCCAAGGCCGGAGGCCCGTCGCTGTCGCTCGAGGGCGGCAAGGTCGCGATCGGCGCCGGCGCCGCTCCGGGCGGCCACGCCGATGTCTGGCTGGTGCGCTACACCAAGGGTGTCGTCGAGGTGCCGGTGGCGCGCGGCGAAAATACCGGCCGCACCTTGCCGCATGCCAATGTCGTGCATGCGCTGACAAAACTCGGCAGCTGGAGCGGCGTCGCCAAGACGCTCGATTTGCCGGCGGCCTCGGGCGGCCTCAGCACCGCCGTGCTGGTGCAGTCGCCCGGCGGCGGACCGATCCTGGCCGCAGCCGCCAATTAGATCGCGTTCGAGCGGAATTGTTCAAACAGAGATTTGCGCCGCCGCATGAGCAGCGGTGCAAGAGCCCGGCCGCCACAAGGCGTGCCAACAACCCTAAACCCAAGGAACCGACCATGACCACTTTCTCCCGCTTGACGCTGCCTGCGCTCGCCCTCGCTTTGTGCTCCACGGCGCTGTTTGCCGGCGGCATCGCGCATGCCGACGATGCCACCAATGCGATGAAGCCCGCCGCCAACGCCATGGCGCCGGCCGCGGACGCCATGAAGCCGGGAACCGATGCGATGAAGCCGGCCGACCCGATGGCCACCAACTCCATGAAGCCAGCCGCGAATGCCATGAAACCCGCCACGGATGCGATGAAACCGGCGACGGACGCGATGAAGCCGGCGACGGATGCCACCGCCAATTGAGATTGGCCTTCTGTCCCTGGCGGCTCCCTGTCCAGCCGGGGACAGTCGGGAGGCGCACGCGAATGTGAGCCTCCGCCGCAACTCACGCATCGCGCCACCGTAGCTGATCCAATAGACTGATCCCAAATGGAAGCCATGAGGACTGCAACCATGACCACTATCAACAACCGTTCGACAGGCTTTGTCCGCGGCGCGCTCGCCGCACTCGCCCTTGCCGTCGCGGGCGCCGCCTTCTGGCTGACGCCGGCCATTTCCGCCGAGGATGCCGTGAAGATCCCACCGCCGGCAATCGATGAAAAGGCCGCCACCGGCAGCGAGAAGGCGATCTTCGCCGGCGGCTGCTTCTGGGGCGTGCAGGGCGTGTTCCAGCACGTCAAGGGCGTCAGCAAGGCGGTCTCGGGCTATACCGGCGGCGCCAAGGACGACGCCGTCTACGAGACGGTCGGCACCGGCCGCACCGGCCATGCAGAGTCCGTCGAGATCACCTATGATCCGTCCAAGGTGACCTACGGCCAGCTGCTGCAGGTCTATTTCTCGGTCGCCCACAACCCGACCCAGCTCAACTACCAGGGTCCGGACTCGGGCACCCAGTACCGCTCGACGATCTTCGCCGAGAACGACGCCCAGAAGAAAATCGCGCAGAGCTACATCGCCCAGCTCGACAAGGCCAAAGTGTTCGGCGAGCCGATCGTCACCACGCTGGAGACAGGCAAGACCTTCTACCCGGCCGAGAACTACCACCAGGACTTTTTGACGCTGAACCCGACCTATCCCTACATCGTCTACAACGACCTGCCCAAGGTGGCGAATTTGAAGACGCTTTTCCCGGCGCTTTATAGCGAAAAGCCGGTGCTGGTGCTGTCGGCGAGCAATTAGTTGCTCGCGAGGGTGCACAAAGGACGACAGGCCGGCGGGACAGCCTGCCCCGCCGGCCTGCCTGCCGCTCTAACAAGCCTCAATCATACGTCAGATCCGTCGCCTTGCCGCCGAACACGCGGTAGGCATAGAACGAATAGAAGATGATGACCGGCAGCACCACCACGGTGCCGGCCAGGATGATCGCCAGGCTTTCGGGCGCCGACGCCGCCTGCCAGATGGTCAGGCGATCGGGCACCACATAGGGATAGAACGACCAGGCCAGGCCGGCAAAACCGAGCGCGAAGATGGCGGCCAGCGTCAGGAACGGCGTCAGCGAATGGCGATCGTCAGGTCTCGGCAGATGGAAGGTCTGCCGCCACAGCCAGGCAAACAGCAGCGCCGACACGATCGGCAGCGGCGACAGATAGAGCATCTCAGGCCAGACGAACCATTTGGCGAAGATGCGCGGGCTGGCGAACGGCGTCGCCAGCGACACGGCGGCCATGCCGAGCGCGGTCAGCACCAGGGCGGTGCGCAGCCAGAGCACCGCCTTCTTCTGCAGCGCGCCTTGGGTCTTGTAGATCACCCAGGCGGAGCCCATCGCTGCGTAGGCCGCCGCCAGGCAAAACGCCACCAGCACGCCAAACGCCATGCCGCCTGGTCCGACATCGAGGCCGAGCACGTAAACGCCCAGCATATAGCCTTGCGCCAGCGAGGCGATGAGCGAGCCCAGGAAGAAAATACGGTTCCAGCGATGTTTCTTCCCCGCCGGCACCTTGGCGCGGAAATCGAAGGCGACGCCGCGCAGGATCAAGCCGACCAGCAGCACGAAGACCGGAATGTAGAGAGCCGTCAGGATGACGCCGTGCGCCAGCGGAAAGGCGACCAGCAGCAGGCCGACGGCCAGCACCAGCCAGGTTTCGTTGGCATCCCAGAACGGGCCGATCGCGGCGATCATGGTGTCCTGCTCAGTGTCTTCGGCGGCGGCGAACAGGATGCCGATGCCGAGGTCGAAACCGTCGAGGATGACGTAGATCAGGATGGCCAGGCCCATCAGGCCGGCAAAGATCAGCGGGAGGGCGGTTGGCCAGTCGAAGGTCATCGGTATATCTCCGAGCCGCGATGGGCCGGGTGCACTGCCCTACCGCTTGAAGCAATCGTTTTAAATCGATTGTCGGGATTGGCACTGCCCCTCATCGCCCTGCCGGGCACTTCTCCCCGTATGGTGACGGGGAGAAGGAGGCTGGCCGCAGCGCCGACGCCCTTCCTGCTACCACGATGATGATTGGCGAAACCGGCGACGACAGCGCCCCTCTCCCCGTCGCTATACGGGGAGAGGATGCCGGCAGGCAGGTGAGGGGCGGCGCGGACCTGCGATGAAGACATGCTCACTCTCCCGCCGCCGGTTGCGACATGGCCGTCTTCATCACCCCCGGCAGCGGCGAGGTGTCGCCATCCTTGGCCGCCTTCAGCGCCAGGTGCACCAGCACGCCGAGATAGGCGATCAGCAAAAGCACGTAGAGGAGGAGATAAATGGCAAGCGTCAGCGCGACATGGTTGCCGGCCACCGGGCCGACGGCGTCGGCGGTTTTCAGCACGCCGGTCACCAGCCAGGGCTGGCGGCCGATCTCGGTGGTGTACCAGCCGGCCAGCGTCGCCAGCCAGCCCGACAACGCCATCGGCACCATCAGCATGGCGAGCGGTCTTGGCAGCGCGTGCCGGCGCTTGAGGAAGAAGGCGGCCGACCAGGAGACGGCGAGCATCAAAAGCCCGGTGCCGACCATGATGCGGAAGCTCCAGAAGATCGGAAAGACCGGCGGATGGTTGCCGGGATAGTCGTTCAGCCCTGGCACGACACCGGCGGTCGAGTGCCGCAGGATAAGGCTGGCCCCGTCCGGAATCGCGACCTCGAACTTGTTTTCCCTGGCCGCCTCGTCGGGCAGCGCGAACAAAACCAGCGGCACGTTGGGACCGGTGTTCCAGTTGGCCTCCATGGCGGCTATCTTCTGCGGCTGGTGTTCCAGCGTGTTGAGCCCGTGCTGGTCGCCGGCCAGGATCTGGACCGGGATCAGGATCGCCGCGGTGAAGACGCCGGTGCGCAGCGCCTTCCACATCGATTCCGAACGGTCGCCGTCGAGGTAGCGCAGCGCCGACAGGCCGGCGATCAGGAACGACACCGTCAGCCCCGAAGCGAGCAGCATGTGCACCAGCCGGTAGGGCATGGACGGGTTGAAGACGATGGCCCACCAGTCGACGGCGTGCGCGACGCCGTCGCGCATCTCGAAGCCGGCCGGCGTCTGCATCCAGGAATTGAGCGCGATGATCCAGAACGCCGACAGCGTCGTGCCGCCGGCGACCAGCACCGTCGCCAGCGTGTGGATGCGGTTGGAGACGCGGCGGAAGCCGAACAGCATGATGCCGAGAAAGGCCGCTTCGAGGAAGAAGGCGGTGAGGATCTCGTAGGCGAGCAGCGGCCCGGCGATGTTGCCGACATGCTGCATGTAGCCCGGCCAGTTGGTGCCGAACTGGAAGCTCATGGTGACGCCCGAAACCACGCCCATGGCAAACGACAGCGCGAACACCTTCACCCAGGTGAAATAGGCGCGCATCCAGGCGGAATCACTGGTCGCGTTGTAGCGCAGCTTGAAGAACAGCAGCACCCAGCCAAGGGCAATGGTGATTGTCGGAAACAGGATATGAAACGAGATATTCGCGCCGAACTGCATGCGCGACAGTATGAGCGGGTCCATGGCGGGCTCCGGCTGCTATTATTTTTTTCGACGCATTCCGGACGGAAAACCGTTCACATTTTCCTGGGATTGCTTCCAGTACCGGCGAAGGATAGGCCCGAAGCAGGGTCAGGTCAAAGCGGCGTCCTGCCGCGAGGCTGAACGCCGCAGGACAATTTTCCGGATAGGCGCGGCGCATTCCCAGCCAGCCTCGAGCTTCGATGTCCAGAACTGGCAGCAGGGCATGGACTTGCGGTTGCACCGGGCGACAACAGGCCTATATCAAGTCACCTCTTTCAGGCAGCCGTTTTCAACCATGCCCTCCATATTGTCCATTTCCGGGGTCTCCAAGACCTACGCCACCGGCTTCACCGCGCTCAAGGAAGTCAGCCTCGACATAGAACGCGGCGAGATCTTCGCGCTGCTCGGCCCCAACGGCGCCGGCAAGACGACGCTGATCTCGATCGTCTGCGGCATCGTCAACCGCTCGTCGGGCACCGTCACCGTCGATGGCCATGACATCAACAAGGACTATCGGGCCGCGCGCGGCATGATCGGGCTGGTGCCGCAGGAACTCACCATCGACGCCTTCGAGAGCGTCTGGGCGACCGTCAATTACAGCCGCGGCCTGTTCGGCAAGCCGGCCAATCCGGCCTTCGTCGAGAAGGTGCTGCGCGACCTTTCGCTGTGGGACAAGAAGGACGCCAAGGCGATCACGCTGTCGGGCGGCATGAAGCGGCGGCTGATGATCGCCAAGGCGCTGTCGCACGAGCCGCGCATCCTGTTCCTCGACGAGCCGACCGCCGGCGTCGACGTCGAGCTGCGCCAGGACATGTGGGCGATGGTGCGCCGGCTGCGCGAGGACGGCGTCACCATCATCCTCACCACGCACTATATCGAGGAAGCCGAGGCCATGGCCGACCGCGTCGGCGTCATCAACCGCGGCGAGATCATCCTGGTCGAGGGCAAGGCCGAACTGATGCGCAAGCTCGGCCGCAAGGAGATGAGGCTGGAGCTGCGCGCGCCGCTAGGCAACGTGCCCGACGGGCTCTCGCGCTACGCGCTCGAACTGTCGCCGGACGGCACACAACTCATCTATACCTATGACAACCAGAGCGACCGGCCGGGCGTCGCCTCGCTGATCCGGGATCTCGAGGCCGCCGGCATCGAGTTCCGCGATCTCGACACCAAGAACAGCTCGCTCGAAGAGATCTTCGTCAATCTCCTGAGGCAAGAGCCATGAACCTGCGTGCGGTATGGGCGATCTACCGGGTCGAGATGGCGCGTGCGTTCCGCACCGTGCTGCAGAGCATCATCTCGCCGGTCATCTCGACGTCGCTCTATTTCGTCGTCTTCGGCTCCGCCATCGGCTCGCGCATCACCGAAATCGACGGCATCGCCTATGGCGCCTTCATCGTGCCGGGACTGATCATGCTGTCGCTGTTGACGCAGTCGATCTCCAACGCCTCATTCGCCATCTATTTCCCGAAATTCGTCGGTTCGATCTACGAGCTTTTGTCGGCGCCGGTCTCCTACCTGGAGATCGTCATCGCCTATGTCGGCGGCGCCGCGACCAAGTCGATCATCCTCGGCCTGATCATCCTGGCCACGGCCTCGCTATTCGTGCCGCTGCACATCGAACATCCGTTCTGGATGCTCGCCTTTCTGATCCTGACGGCGGTGACCTTCAGCCTGTTCGGCTTCATCATCGGCATCTGGGCGAAAAGCTTCGAGCAGCTGCAGCTGGTGCCGCTGCTGATCATCACCCCGCTGACCTTCCTCGGCGGCAGCTTCTATTCGATCCACATGCTGCCTGGCATCTGGAAGACGATCACGCTGTTCAACCCGGTGGTCTACCTGATCAGCGGCTTCCGCTGGAGTTTCTACGGCAAGGCCGATGTCTCGGTCGTCGTCAGCCTCGGCATGACGCTGGTGTTCCTGGCCGTCTGCATCGCGATCGTCGCCTGGATCTTCCGGACCGGCTACCGGCTGAGGAACTGACGCGGCCCTAAAGTCGTGAGAGAGGCCTCAAATGGCCTTGACCAGCCGCAGCAATCCCAGCATCTCGATGTAGGTCCCCTCGCGAAAGGCGATATAGACCGGCTCCTCGGCGCCGTGGAAGCGGCGCTTGAATGCCGCCTGTCCCTGCAGGTTGAACCTGCGGCGGTTGACCCAGGGCGAATCGTAGGCGCGCTGGAAGGTGTTGCGCCAGAACTCGCTTTCGGCAAATCCGCTCGGGCCGACATCGACCAGCGGCGACAGGCCGAGCGTCACCACCGAAATGCCCTCGTCGCGAAAGCGGTCGACGGCGAATTTGGTCAGGCCGATCTCGGCATGCGGCGAGGCATCGATATGCTTGCGCTTGAAGGCGGTGGTGTAGCCGATCACCTTGCCGTCGGCGAACATCGGATCGAAATCGAGCAGGGCGACCAGATCGCCATCGGGACCGTGCAGCACGAAACGGCGCATATCGGTGCCGAGCTGATCGTAGAACGGTCGGTTGAGGAAACCCATCTCCCATCGCTTGACGATGCGGTCGCCGCGCCAGTTTTGAGACAGCCGGGAGATCTCGTCGAGATGGATCGTGCGTTTGTCCTCCTCGAATGAAAAGCCCTTTTTCAGCAGCCAGCGCTCGGAATAACGCACCGTTTCGTTCCGCTTGCCGGAAAAGTCATGGTCGGGCAGAACAAGGCGCGTGTCGATGCCCAGCCGGTTGATCTTGTAGCCAAGGCCGGCAAGGACCTGGGCGGTCTGTTCGCCGATCTGCACGAACCACGGGCCGCCGGCGCTCTCGACGAAGCGTCTGATGTAATCGGGCCACCGATCCGGCGCCGCCACGGGATCGCCGAGCGCGAAATGATGCTTCATCTTGGTGCCGAAGGCGATGTAACCGTCGGCATCGCCAAAATAGGAAAGCTTGCTTTGCACGGCGGTGGAATAGGCGAGCGAGAAGCCGCCATGGCGGCGCACCAGCGCCAGCCGTTCGACATGCGTCAGCGCCCGGCGCTCGACCTTGGGCGAGGCCCCCTCGAGGATGTTGTCGAAATAGATCCGCAAGGAGGGCATGGTCGAGATTCCGCGTGCCGTCCGTGGCGCGACGTGTCCGACGACACGCAAGACGCGCCACGGCGTCTTGATTTTCCGCAGGGAAGCCGAAATCGGGTTGCCGGTTTCGAATGCCCGCGTCCGTGACGAGATCCGCCTGCCCCCGGACCTCGAATCAATCACTTTGCCGCGACCTGATTATCGCCGATGTCGCCGATATGCCATATAGGGTTGTATGTATTCGGACAGAAGCGGGTAATCCGCTCCATGTCGTGGTTTTGACGCGGTGCCGCGACCGGCTGTTTGCGCCGGGCGGTGGAACGCTCCGGAAGCGAAGCCGCCTCGGCGCGGGACCATCGAAAATCGGCATCGAGTTGCCGTTCGGGTTCTTGCGCGCGATCAAACTGTTACAGCGGCCTGCGAGCCTTCAGGGGCTGCCGCGAGGGCGAATGGGATTCGAGAGTGAATGGCTGATACGACAAGCAGATCGATGGTGGAGCAGGCGGAGACGGTCGAGCCGGCGATCGTCATTGGCGCCGGCGCCGCCGGGCTGGCCGTCGCGAGGGCCTTGATGAAGGCCGGCGTGGCGACGGCGATCCTGGAGAAGGAAAGCCGGCTGGCCGAGCCCTGGCGCCGGCGCCACGAGCAGCTGCACCTCAACACCCACCGCGATCTATCGGCGCTGCCCGGCCTTGCCTATCCCAAGGGCACCCCCGCTTTTCCGCACCGGGACGTCGTCATCCGTCATATGAGCGATTTCCATGAGGCGAACCGTCTGCCGGTGGAGTTTGACGTTTCCGTCGAGGCCATCACGTTCAGGGGCGATCACTGGGTCGTGCGCACCGGCGCCGGCTCGCGCCTGGCACGTCATGTCGTTGTCGCCACCGGCCGCGACCGGGAACCCTTCACGCCGCAGTGGACGGGCATGCAGGCGTTCGCGGGCCGGATCATCCATTCGGCGGATTTTGGCGATGCCCAGGCCTATGCGGGCAAGAAGGTTCTGGTTGTCGGCGCCGGCAATTCGGGCTTCGACGCACTCAATCATCTGGCGGGTGTCGATACCGCCGCTGTCTGGCTGTCGGCCCGCAACGGCCCCGCCCTTTTGCCCAAGCGCGTCGGCAAGATCGCCGTGCACCGCCTCTCGCCGCTCATGGCGCGCCTGCCTCTGCGCGTCGCCGATGCGGTGATGGCGGTGACGCAGCGCCTGGTATTCGGCGATCTCACCAAATTCGGCATGCCACCCGCGCCCGCCGGCGGCGCCAGTCGCCTGAGCTCGGACTACACCGCGATCGCCGCCGACGATGGCGCCGTCGATGCCATCAAATCGGGCAGGATCGTGGTGGTGCCCGGGGTACGGGAGTTCACCCGCGACGGCGTCATCCTGGCCAATGGCAGCTTGATCGCTCCCGACATCGTCATTGCCGCGACGGGCTACCGCACCGGGCTGGAGCGGATGGTCGGCAATCTCGGCGTGCTCGACGACAAGGGCGTTCCGCTCTTCAACGGCGGCCAGGCCGATCCGAAACTGCCCGGCCTGTGGTTCACCGGCATGCGGCCGAGCATCCGCGGCTGCTTTGCCAATGCCGGCATATTGGCCAAGGCGATAGCTGCTCGGATCGCCGGCTCATCCCGCCCCTCCGGCGCATCACGCTGAGCGACCGCATAGGACAACATTTTCCGTCGGCCTCACGCCGATTTCGGCTCCAGCCGCCGGAAACCGACAGCCTCGGTCAGCATCTCCTCGTCGACCATGCCGGCATTGTAGAGGGCCAGCAAGGTGAGCGCCAATTCACGCGCCTCGGCGGATTCGGGATGCGCTTGCCGTCGGCGGCAGGCCTCGTCGAAGACACGTTGCAAGGTGGCCACTTCGTCAGGTTTGAGCAGGCCACGGTCGTAGATCGACTTGGGCATGGCGATGATCTCCTGATCACGATCTAGGGCGCCACGTGTAAATTTCCAATCTTTCCCGAGGCTTGAATACGATGTCGCACAAAGGAGGGGCCCCGGATCGCCGGAGCCCCTCTCATTTTTTGTCTCGCGTGACCTCAGATGGCGATCTTGCCGCCACCCTGTTTGGTGATGGCGACCACCGCCGGCCGCACCGGCATGTCGGGCTTGAAATCGGGCCAGCGGGTTGACAGGTCCTCATAATAGGAGGGCCGGCCGAACGCTTCCCAATCCTCGCCGCCGTCACCCGGATGCTGGACGGCGACGAAGGCGGTCTGATCGTCGGGCGCAAACTGCGGGCCGCACATCTCGGCGCCGATCGGCACCCGGAAGAACAGTCTCGAGGTCGCCCGCGCCGATCCTTCCGTGTCCACCGCCCACAGGCCGTCGGTGCGGCCGGTGGCCTTCGGGCCCTGGCCGTCGGTGGCGACCCACAGGCGCCCGGCCGAATCGACCGCGCAATTGTCGGGCATGCCGAACCAGCCATTGGCGCTCGTCGCGGTGGAGAAGGTGGCGCCGACGGCCGCCACCGACGGGTCGCCGCATTTCAGCAGCACTTCCCACTTGCCCTTGGTGGCGGCGAAATCGCCATCGTCCTCGACGATTTCGATGATGTGGCCGAAGGCGTTTTCCGCGCGCGGGTTGGCGGCGTCGACCTGATCGGCCTTGCGCTTGGAATTGTTGGTCAGCATGACATAGACCTTGCCGTTGCCGGCATTGGGCTGGATGTCTTCGGGCCGGTCCATCTTGGTGGCGCCAAGCAGGTCGGCGGCGCGGCGTGTCTCGATCAGCACGTCGGCCTGGCCGGCAAAACCGTTTTCCGCCGTCAGCGGGCCGTGGCCGAACACGATCGGCATCCATTCGACCGAGCCGTCCTCCGCGAATTTTGCGACATGCAGTGTGCCGTCGTCGAGCATATCCTTGTTGGCCGCGCGGTCGCCGGCGTTGAACATGCCCTTGGTGACGAACTTGTAGACATAGTCGAAGCGCTCGTCGTCGCCGAGATAGAAGACCACGCGACCATCCTTGGCGACGATCGATTCGGCGCCCTCATGCTTGAAGCGGCCCATGGCGGTGCGCTTGCGCGGTACCGAGGCCGCGTCGTTGACATCGACCTCGACGATCCAGCCGAAGCGGTTGGGCTCGTTCGGCTCCTTGGCCAGGTTGAAGCGGTCATAGTGCGCGCCCCATTCATAGGCGCCTTCCGGAATGCCGAGGCGCTTGTAGTTGGCGGCCTCCTTGTGGCCCTCCGGCAGCTCGCCGGAGAAGTAGCCATGGATGTTCTCCTCGGACATCACATAGGTGCCCCAGGGCGTGACCCCGCCGGCGCAATTGTTGATGGTGCCGAACACCTTGACGCCGGACGGGTCGGCATTGGTCTTCACGCGGTCATGGCCGGCGACCGGGCCCGACAACGCCATTTCGGTGTTGGCGGTGATGCGGCGGTTGAGCTTGCCGTCGCGAATCACCCGCCATTTGCCGCCCTCCTTGCGGATCTCGACGATGGTGCCGCCATGGGCGGCCATCTCGACATCGACCTGCTCCTTCGAGAGCGGCGCCACCTCGGCCGACTTCTTGCCGTCCTTCTCGACGATCTTGACGATGCCCGGGAACATCAGATGCGGGTTGGTGTATTCGTGGTTGACCACCAGCAGGCCATGTTCGGCCGAGCCGTCGAGCGGNCGGCCATCTCGACATCGACCTGCTCCTTCGAGAGCGGCGCCACCTCGGCCGACTTCTTGCCGTCCTTCTCAACGATCTTGACGATGCCCGGGAACATCAGATGCGGGTTGGTGTATTCGTGGTTGACCACCAGCAGGCCATGTTCGGCCGAGCCGTCGAGCGGGATGTAACCGACATAGTCGTTGTTGTAGCCGAACTGCCTGGCCTGGGCTTGCGCCGACTGCTTCGTGGGGTCGAATTCCGGCGAATCGACAAACAGCGGATCGCCCCAGCGCAGCAAAACGTCGGCGTCGTAGCCGGGCGCGACGTGGTGCTTGTCGTCGATACCGGCCTCCAGCTCGTCGAATTTGAAGGCCGAACCTTCCGCGGCACGGGCATCGTCGGCGGCGATCATGGCCAGCGGGCTGACGGTGGCGGCGATCGCCGAAACAGCAAGCGAACCCTTGAGGAAGCCGCGGCGCGAGAATCGCGCGGCGATGATCTCGCCCATGGTGCGGTTTTGGCTAGGATTGTTGGCGGGGCCCTCGTTTTCCTCGAGCAGGCTGGTGCGGAATCGGGCGTCGGGGGATCGATGTTCGGTCATGGGAACCTCTGGCTTGGTTTTGGCTCGAGCTTGTTGCCTGTTCGACCGCTTACGGCAGGCTGATCACATTTTCGTGACATGGTATCTCCGCTGCTGCTCACTCGCGAGGGCGATTCTCCACGCGTCGCCCTGGGACTTTGGTCCGATCTTGCGCCTGCAAAGGTCCTGGGGGACAAACGCAACGGTCGGGGGTCGCTTCCGGCCACCACGTCTTTCGGCGATGTTGTTGCACTGCGACGTTGGGGTGGGCACGCCGGCTCAATCGACGGAGATCAGTATGCGTGGATCGATCACGGCCCGTTGTTGCCGTCTGGCTATCGGATCGGCGGCCGTCCTGGCGCTAACCATCGCTCCCTATGAAATAGTCTTCCATGGCTTCGTGCCTNATCGATCACGGCCCGTTGTTGCCGTCTGGCTATCGGATCGGCGGCCGTCCTGGCGCTAACCATCGCTCCCTATGAAATAGTCTTCCATGGCTTCGTGCCTGGACTCGATGCCGCGACCGCACATGCCGACAAGGGCGGCAACGGCGGTGGCGGCGGCAATGGCGGTGGCAATGGCGGCAACGGTGGTGGGGGTAACAACGGCAACGGTGGCGGCAACAACGGCAACAGTGGCAATGGCGGAAACAGCGGCGGCGGGAATAGCGGAAAGGGTAAGAGCCAGGGCCAGGGCGACCAGAGCACAAGCCATGTCAACGCCATGACCGGCGACACGGTCGACGTGGACGGCAACAAGATTACAGTTCAGCACCCCGACGGCTTGACGGAAAAGATCGAGAACGGCCGTTTCAGCATGATGGATAAGCTCGGCCGCACGATCATCGATCGCCGTGCCACACCGGCCGATGCCAGCCGGCTCAAGGCGCTTTGAATTTCGGCCCCATGAATTGCGGCCCCATGAATTTCGGCCTTGTGAAGTTGGTCGACAGGCAACGACCAGTTTCACACGTCACCTCCGCCGCCCCCGGCGGAGGTGACCTCGTTTCGCGGCGTTCCGCGATGGCTACGAACGGTCCCTGTCGCGGTCGCGAAACTCGCGCATGATGAGGGCCGCTTCAGTACGGTTTCGCACGTTGAGTTTCGACAGCACCCCCGTCATGTGATGCTTGACGGTCTTCTCCTGCAGCTCCAGGCGCAAGGCGATTTCCTTGTTGCTCAGTCCCTCCGCCACCAGCCGCAGTATTTCGGTCTGCCGGCCGGTGAGCTGCCGCAGCCGGTCCGCGACCCCGTTGGCGGGCTGCAGGGACTGCACATCGGAAAGCAGCCGGGCTGACAGCATCGGCGAAAGATAGCTTTCGCCGGTTGCCACGTTGCGCAGGATATCGGCAAGCGCGCGCGATCCGACACCTTTGAGGACATAGCCGAGCACCCCGGCGTTCAAGGCCTTGGTCACATCGGCATTCGCCTCCGAAACGGTCAGCATGACGATCTTTTGGGCGGGATGGTCGGCAAGGATGCTGGCAACCGCGGCCAGGCCGCCGCCCGGCATGGAAATGTCGATGAGCAATATGTCGGGCTGCATGGTCGAGGCGATGCGCTCCGCGTCCTGCGCGGTCGCACCTTCGCCGACCATCTCGAAGCCGCCGATCTCCGACAGGCTGCGCGTCACGCCTTCGCGGAACAGCGGATGATCGTCGACAATGGCAATGCGGATGGCGCCGATCATGCTTGCTCCTCGACCGAAAGACGGATCACCAGCTTCGTGCCTTTCGGCCCTGTCAGTGTTTCGAATTGGCCGCCAATGCTTTCAACCCGCTCCCTGAGACCGGCAAGGCCCAACCCCTCTGCCCGCGCCAGATCGAAGCCCGGTCCGCCGTCCGATACTTCAACGAAAAACCGACCATTTTTCATGCCTGCACGCACCGCCTGATCCTTGCCCCGTCCGTGGCGGTAGGCATTGTTCAGCCCCTCCTGCACGAAGCGATAAATGCTGATCTTCTCAGAAGCGCCAGGCTCCGGCAAATGTTTCGGCATCGTAAGCGTCACCGATGTGCCCGTCCGGCGCTCATGCTCCTCGACGGCCAGCCGCAGAACGTCCGCCGCCGCCGCCGTTTCTATCTGCGGCAGGACCAGACCGGTGCAGATGCCGCGTATTTCGCGCATCGCATCCTCCAGCGTCTTGCGGATCATGGCGACCTCGGTCGAGCGGCCTTCGCTGCCATGGCCGTCGCCGGTAAACACCGGACTGTCCATGCGCAGCGCGGCCAGCGCCACGAGCTGGGCAGGGCCGTCATGCAGATCGGCGCCGATCCGGCGCAGATATCTTTCGTTGAGCGCCGTGGCGCGGCGGGACGCCCGCTGCACACGATGCCGCAAGGCGCTGTTCTGCGTCACCAGGCCCTGCAGCTCCGCCACCTGGCGGCGCAGCGCCCCGCGCTGGTCGTCGATAATGCGGCTGCCGCGCAGGACAATTCCCGACAGAAGCAGGAATGCCGTCAAGGTGGTGCCTGCCACGACCAGCCAGCTCGACAGCAGGGCGGAAGCAAGGGTCGCCTTGAAATCGCTAGCGACCTCGTAGAATTCGGTGACGGCGACCACTTCGCCGGACCAGGGCTCGCGCACTGGATTGTAGATCTCGAGCAACGGCACACCCGCGGCCCGCTCCTTGTCTTCGTTCTCGTCGAACGTATCGAACTGGGCAACGACGCTGCCCTGGAAGGCAGAACGCAGATTGTCGTTCAGGTCGAAGCGGCGGCCGGTCAAAACCGGGTCCTTCGAATAGAGGATCGTGCCGTCGCGGCGCCAGAGCCTGAAGGACGCCAGGCGTTTGCCGAGCGCGCCCTGGCCGAGCGTCTCGTCGAGGGCCTGCTTGACGGATGCGCTGAGCTCCTCGCTCTTGCGCAGGTCGGGCAGCAGCGGCGCGATCACGCTGTCTACATAGAGCGCCGTCGTGGCGGCCGAATTGCGAATGACGCCGTCCCGGATCTGCGTCGTCACCCAGGTCCCGACGATCACCATGACGACCAGGAGCCCAAAACCGCCGGCAACGACGAATTGCAGAGCAAGGGAAAGCTCGCTCCAGCGCCGCGCCAAGTTCTGAAAAATACGAATCATGAACCCCTTGCCGCCCTTTTATCGACAGGCTGGGCGATTGCGGCACATTGAGCTTCAGCCTCGCCGTTGCCAAGACCCTCGTTTGAACGACGTCGCTTGACGTACCGGCACGCTTCGGAAACAAGGTCGGCGCTATCAGGCGAAAGCCGCTTCGAAGGGGGACGGGACGTTGAGTTTTTCGGGACTTCTGCAGCTCGGCTTTTCGACGGTGATCTTCCTCCTGGCGGCTACCGCCGCCAAGCAATGGGGACTGGCGCCCAGCCTGGGCAAGATCCTGCTGACGCTGGCGCTCTATTCGCTGGGCAATCTGATCATGCTGCGGCTGATCCGCGAATTCGGCATGTCGGTATCGTTCAGCCTTTCGGCGGTGATCCAGCTGGTTTCGGTCAACGTCGTTGCGCTGGTGTTCTTCGGCGAGCGCGTCAACGCGCTGCAGGCGGCCGGCATCGCGCTGGCGATCGCCGCAGTCGCGCTGATCACGCTTGGACCGTATCTGCAAGGGCGGATGTAACGGTGCCGATGAAGAACGTCGCGAAGGCTCTGCTCAACCGGGTGGAATTCCCGGTGCTGCTGGCCGGCCTGGTCATCGCCGGTGGGCTGTGGGGGTTCGAGGAATTGATGGAGGTGGCACGGGCCACCACGCCGCACGCCTTCGATACCGAAATCCTCCTTGCATTCCGCCGGGCCGGTCAACCGGCGATCCCGATCGGTCCGCCATGGCTGGAAGGCGCGATGCGCGATATCACCAGTCTCGGCAGCTCCAGTGTTCTGGTGCTGATCACGGCGGCGACGATCATCTATCTGCTGTTGATTCGCCGCCCGGCGACGGCGCTTCTCATGTTCGTTGCCGTGGCGGGCGGCCAGGTGCTGTCGAGCCTGCTGAAAGTCGGCGTCGACCGGCCACGCCCGGAACTGGTTTCGCATCTCGTCGACGAGATGTCGCTTTCCTTCCCGAGCGGCCATGCCATGCTGTCGGCGGTGACCTACCTCACGCTCGGTTCGCTGGCGGCGCGCTTCCTGCCGGGCCGGACGACCAAGGTCTACGTGCTGTTCCTGGCGGTGCTGACGACAGTGCTGGTCGGCGTCAGCCGCATCTATCTCGGCGTCCACTGGCCGTCGGATGTGCTGGCGGGCTGGTGTGCCGGCTTCGCCTGGGCGATGCTATGCTGGTTGGTGGCGAGGCTTCTGCAACGGCGTAGGGCGTTGAGCGAGGAGCCTGACTGAGTCAGATCAACCTGTTGATGAGGTGGCCTCCGCAGCCTGTCAGCGACAAAACCGTCGACAGCAAGCCTGCCGATATCACCAAGGTCTTGAAAACGTTCACCCGCGTACCCCCTGCCTCTGTTGCACCACCCTACCCGAAATCCTTGGTGAGTATCGAAGAAAATGGATATTAGCCGGCAGTGGTTACGTCTAAAACTTCATTAATGATGCTTGAAACATGATAATAATGGTATTATACGTTATGTCAGCAGGCTCAGACGGGGATTCCGGCCGATGATCACTGCCGCGCAGATGCGCGCCGCAAGGGCGCTGGCCGGCATCGACCAGAGGACGCTCGCCGAGCGCGCCGGCGTCTCGCTTCCCACCATCCAGCGCATGGAGGCGAGCGGCGGCGTGGTCAGGGGCGTGGTCGATACGCTGATGAAGGTCATCCAGGCTCTCGACGAAGCCGGGGTGGAACTGATCGGCGAGAACCAGGCCAGCGAGCGCGGCGGCAGGGGCGTGCGCCTCAAGCCCGCCATGCCGCCGGAACCCAAGGCTGAGCCGGAATAAATCGCGACGGCGACCGCCGACAGTCCTGCCGACGATCCCGCCGCCTTTTGCAGGGGCAGTTCATGGATCAAGCGCGTCAGGCAGTGCATCAGGCGGTGAAGCCGACATTCTCCGAGCTGTTCACGCCGAAGTTGGTGACCGTCTGGCGGGAGGGCTACCGCCTGCCGCATTTCAAGGCCGATGTCATCGCCGGGCTGACTGTCGCCATCGTCGCGCTGCCGCTGTCGATGGCGATCGCGATCGCTTCTGGCGTGACGCCGGAGCGAGGCCTCTACACTTCCATCGTCGGCGGCTTCATCATCTCGGCCTTGGGCGGCAGCCGCTTCCAGATCGGCGGGCCGGCCGGCGCCTTCATCGTGCTGGTGGCGGCGACGGTGGCGCGCGTCGGCGTTGACGGCCTGCTGCTGGCGACGATGATGGCCGGTGTGTTCCTGCTTGCCATCGGCTATCTCCGACTCGGCACTTACATCAAGTTCATTCCCTATCCGGTCACTGTCGGCTTCACCGCCGGCATCGCCGTCATCATCTTCTCCGGCCAGATCGTCGAACTGTTCGGGCTGACCTTGCCGGGCCGGGAGCCCGGACCGTTCGTGCCCAAGCTGATCGAGCTTGGCGAAGCAGCCGGCACGATCAACCTCGCGGCGACCGCCGTGGCGGCGCTGACCATCGCGACCATCGTCTTCCTGAAGCGCTGGCGGCCGAAATGGCCGGCCATGTTGATCGCCATCGGGCTCGCCTCGCTGGTCGTGGCGCTGTTGGCGTTGCCGGCCGAGACGATCGGCACGCGCTATGGCGGCATTCCGCGCAGCCTGGAATGGCCTGGCATGCCACCCGTCAGCTTCGGCAGGATGCTCGACGTCTTGCCGGACGCCATCGCGTTCGCGCTGCTCGGCGCCATCGAATCGCTGCTGTCGGCCGTCGTCGCCGACGGCATGACGGGCCGGCGGCACCGCTCGAATTGCGAGTTGGTGGCGCAGGGCTTCGCCAACGTCGCGTCGGCTTTGTTCGGCGGCATCTGCGCCACCGGCACCATCGCCCGCACCGCCACCAATGTGCGGGCCGGCGCGCACGGCCCGGTCTCGGGCATGGTCCATTCGGGAATCCTGCTGGTGCTGATGCTGGTGGCGGCGCCGCTTGCCAGCTACATCCCGCTCGCGGCCCTTGCCGGCGTCCTGGCGGTGGTCTGCTGGAACATGGTCGAGAAACAAGCCTTCGCCACGCTGCTCATGGCATCGCGCGGCGATGCGCTGGTGCTGATGGCGACCTTCCTCATCGTCGTCTTCCGCGATCTCACCGAAGGCATCGTCGTCGGCTTCGCGCTCGGCTCGATCCTGTTCATCGACCGCATGGCCAAGTCCGTCGCGGTCGAGGCGGACCTGGCGCAGGACGACGTCGCCGACAGCGTCGGCGGCGCCCGCGCCTATGATTCCGCGGAGGCAAGCGACGCCGACACCGTCGTCTACCGCATCTCGGGCGCCTTCTTCTTCGGTGCCGCGTCCACCGTCGGCAGCGTGCTCGACCGCATCGCCGACCAGCGCCGCAACTTCGTGCTCGACTGTTCGGCCGTGCCGCTTTTCGATTCGACGGCGGCCAATGTCATCGAAAGCGCGGCCCACAAGGCGGGGCGCGCCGGCGTGCGCTTCATCATCTCGGGCGCCTCGCCGCAGATCCGGCGCATGCTGATCAACCACGGCGTCAAGCCGCCGCTGGTGACCTATGCCGCGTCGATCCGCGACGCGCGGGGCCAATTGGCGGGGAAACAAGGGGCGGAGCAGCTGTCTCTCAACGATTGAGCGATGCCGGGCCGCTGACGAACGGACTTTCCCTGACGTAGAACCGCAGCAGGCGGTCGGCGTCCTTCGAAATGCCGATCCTGATGCCCTGTCCGATCGCACAGGGCTCACATTCATCGTGGGCGAGCCACAGCGGGCCTTCCCGGCACAGGTCGATCCCGTCGAGCGAACGATCTATCCGCAACGCCGCGGCCAGCCTTCCGGGCCCCCGCGCCAAGTCGCGCAGGCGCTCGACGCCTCGGTTCAGCCGCATGATCGCGACGCCTTCCAGCGGTTCCAGCGCCCGGATCAGCACACCGGTCCCCACCCCTGGCGTCTCGCTCGAGACATTCAGCATGAAGGAGGTGCCATAGGCGAGGTAGACATAGGCGTGCCCGGCTTCGAGAAACAGCGACCGGTTGCGCTGCGTCATCCCTCGAAAGCCGTGCCCGGCCGCGTCACCGACGACATAGGCTTCCGTCTCGACGATGCGGCCGCTGACCCTGCCTTCGGGCAAGTCGCGCACCACCAGCTTGCCGACGAGAAACCGGGCGAGGGCGGCCGTATCGTCCGGCAGCTCGGAGCGGGCGAGCGGCTGATGATCCTCCCCGTGACTCACGGCATCCGCTCGACCCATTGCGCCCGCGAAGCTCCCGGCTCGAACGGATCGCCGAAATACTGCGTCTCGCGGGCGACCTTGCCGTCAAGGAACTCCATGATGCTGACCGTATAGGAGGGCCGCCCGTCATAGGTCAGCACATATTCGGTGACCAAGAGGTTACCGGCGCCGGTGATCCGCCGCACGCTGAAGCGCTTGCGGTCCGGCTGCGCGGCGCGCGACGACTGGATGTCGCACCGGCCGCGGATGCGCTCGCCCGATTGCGGATAGTCGAGCACCGCATCCTCCCGGTAGATCTCGTGTTCGGCCTCGAAGTCACCGGCATCGGAGGCGGCCCAGTGGCGATCCAGGGCCGCCCTGATTTCCCGGTCGTCCATGGCAATCCTCCTTGACCATTACCGTGGAATGGACCGTCGTAGCACGGTCCATTCCACGGCTGTTAGCATGGGTCGCATGGATCGACCCCGAAGCGCCGGTGCTCAGTCGAGCTTCAATGCCGCCACTTCGCCCTCGCCCATCAGCGGCACATAGAGGATCGACTTGCCGTCGGTGCCGATGTCGGCGCTGCCGGGCTTGAAATGCGCCACCGCTTCCGGGGTTCCGCCGGCCTTGTACCGGTAAAGCGTGCCGGTCATGTAGGCGGTGGCATAGATGGCGTCGCCAATGGCGACGACGCCGTCGAGGTCGGCAAAGTTCTGCGCGCCGGGCAAAGGCGTGATTTTCCTCGTGGCGAGGTCGATGGCCAGCAGGCCGCCGGGCTCCGCCGTGCTGAAATCCGCCTTGATGCCCTTGCCCCAGGAGGCGACGATCAGCCTGTCGCCATCGGCGAAGACGCCGTTGGGTGAAGCCAGCAACGCATCCCTGGCGAACAGCTCCGGTTTGTCGCCGTCGATGCGATAGATCGTGTCGGCCAGCATGTCGCTGACATAGACCTTGCCTGTCTGGTCCGAAGTCATGTCGTTGAGGAAGACCGCATTCGGCACCGCGATGCTGGCGATCAGCCTGCCGCTGGCCAGATCGACGACGCGGATCTTGGTGATGTCGGCGACATAGAGCCTGCCGCCCGCTATCGCCATGCCCTTGGGCGCGTCCATGCCGTCGGTCCAATGCTGGGTGACCGTCTTGCCGTCCAGCGACAGCAGGCTGAGATAGCCGTTGCCGTCAGCTTCGCCCGGATTGCCTGATATGTTGGAGACGATGATGCGATTGTTGGCGGCATCGAACAGCGCCGATTCCGGTTGTTCGAGGCCCGTGGCGCGCCAGAGTTCGCCGGCCCGGACGGCGGGTGCGGTGGCGATGCCGATGCCGATGATGGCGGCAAAGGCTGGGAGGATGAAACGGTTCATGGCTGTTCTCCTGTGATGACAGGCGGGTAGCTAGTGTTTTTGATACTTTTCCGGAAGCTCGATTACCGCTAGTATCGAATATCGATACTAAAATGCCGGCAAGAGGTGCATCCCATGAACGCTCTGATCTTCGAGGCGCTGAAGCGGACGCTGAAGGCGAAAGGTGTCACCTATCGTGAGCTTGCCGAGCGCATGGGCATTTCCGAGCCGACGGTGAAGCGCATCTTCCACGAGAAGAACTGCAAGCTCGACCGGCTGGTGGATATCTGTGCCGCCGCCGGTGTCGAGCTGGACAACGTGCTCGGCTCGATGAACCGCGGGCCGGGGCCGGTCAACCACATCGCGCCCGAGATCGAGCGCCGGCTCGCCGGCCGGCCGGCGTTGCTGTTCATCTTCGTCATGCTCTCGGAGAAATTCACGCCTGAAGGCATCATGCGTTCGCAAGGCCTGAGCGAGGCCTCGATGTTCCTCTATCTGCGCGACCTCGAGCAGCTCGGCCTGATCGCGCTTGGCCGTGGCCTGTCGGCGAAATTGCTGGTCGAAACGCCGATCCAGTGGAATTTCGAGGGGCCACTCAGGCCGCTGTTCGAGATGACCAACAAGAATTTCATCGGCTGGGCCATCAGCCATATCGATAAGGGGGCGACCTTCGTCAGCTTCTCCAGGCGGATGCGTCCGGAGACGGCGGAGATGGTGCGGCGCGAGGCGGAGGAGCTGGCCGAGCGCGCCAAACTGCTCGCCCATCACGACCAGCATACGACGCCCGAGGACGGGCTCACCGGTTACAAATGGACGTTTGCCTTCGGGGCGACGCCGTTTCCCGCGATCATGCCGATCGGCCCGCATCCGCGCGATGCCGGCGCCCAGCCCGCCGCTCCTGCAAAACGCCACCCCCTGCCGGCCTGACCAATCATCCCGAGCCTGGCTGCACCTGGCGGCTGAGCTTGTCGCGCACCGCTCCCGCGGCGCCGACTGCCACCATTCGCCACCGGCTGGCCGCCCGGACCAGCCACGCGGCCCGCGATACCGACCGCGCCGGTAGGGCGCGTTGGGATAGAACAGATCCGGCACCAACATTCATGATAGAATTCGCACACTGATTTGCCAGACTGTAGTAGGCGGGCCAGACTGTATTAGGCGAGTTTGCCGAATGCGTGACTCGTCCCCGTGAAATCGAAGTGATGCTATGCCGACCTCACCGACACTTGAACTTCGCCGCTATTCGCGCCTGAAGAATTTGCGGGAGCGCGCAGAACGCCAGGGTGCTGCATTGCAGTTCTGGGCGCGTACGGCATCGCTCGCTGTGATCTCCTGCTTCTTTTCATTGATCAGCCGCTGGGATGCCTCACTGCTCTTCGTGCTGGCGGGCCTCGTGCTGTTCCAGCTCGTCGGCCTGATCCAGTTTCTTCTTGTGCGCCGTCGCACGGGGCCATGGTGGATCGGTTACCTCGTCGGTACGCTTGACATCATTCTGTTGACCATTCTGCTGGTAACGCCCAACCCGTTTTCCGCGGAGGTGGTGCCGGCCGCAATGCAACTGCGCGAGGGCAGCTTCAAATTCCTGCTGATTTTCGTGTGCCTTGGCGCGCTGACCCTTTCGACACGATTGGCGCTCTATCTCGGCGCGCTCGCGGCCTTGACGTGGGCGATCGGGGTGGGATGGGTGATTTTTCATCCGGGAACCGTCATTCCGGCGACGAACCTCTATTCGCTGCCGATGACAGAGCGGTTGAGGCTTTATCTCAACCCCAATTTCGTCGATACGTTCGCGCAGGCGACCAATGTGTTGGTTGTGCTGATTATCGGCGCGATCATGGCGCTGGTCGTCTCTCGTTCCCGACGTCTGTCGGAGGACTATGTCAAGGCAGAGCGTGCCCGCGCCAATCTTGCCCGGCATTTTTCGCCCAACGTCGTCGACCAGCTCGCCACGGATGACGAGCCCTTCGGCCCGGTCCGCCGGCAGAATATCGCGGTGCTGTTCGCCGACATCGTCGGCTTCACACATTATTCCGAGGATCATCCGGCCGAAGCAGTGTTTGAACTTCTGCGTCAGTTCCACCGTCGCATGGAGCAGGTTATTTTCGACCACCACGGCACCGTCGATAACTATATCGGCGATTGCATCATGGCGACATTCGGGGTTCCGCAAGCCAGCCATGACGACGCGACTCGCGCCATTCAGTGCGCTGAAGCGATGATCGCCGCACTCGAAGACTGGAATGTGCAGCGTGTGTCCAGGGGATATCCGCCGTTGGACGTTCGGATCGGTGCACAATACGGCGCAGTCGTCATCGGCGCTGTCGGCAGCGAGCGCAATCTGTCCTTCGCGGTGGTGGGCGACACTGTCAACGTCGCCAGCCGTTTGCAGTCGCTGTGCCGTGAGGTTCAGGCGAATATCTGTTTTGGATCACGACTGATCGAGGCCGCGAAGGCGGAATCGCCCGCGACACAGTTGAATGCGCGCGATCATGGACCGGTGAGCATCCGCGGCCGGGACGAACCGGTCCATGTCTGGGTCGAACACAGAGCCGAAAACCAGGGCCCTGTAGCGGTTTCGGCATGATGTAGGCCGCCATGTGAAACGCATGCACCTCGTCGGACAGGCCGCGCCACAGGGCATGTCCTGACCCAGGCCGAAGCCATCACGTGTCCGAGGCGATTGTTCCGGCCTTTGCGGCTTCGGCGTCTGTGCTTGCCTTGTCGTCCCAGACCATCTGCCGGTAGTCGAAACCGTATTCCAGCGTCGGTTTGACGATGCGGAAAAACGGCGACAGGTCGAAATCGCGTGGCGTATAGAGCGAGTGGTGGCGGATGTGCAGGATTTCCCTGCGCGAATAGTTCGACTGCGCCGAGGCACGGCCGGGCGCGCGGGTGATCTCGGGCAGGATCGGGTAGCGGATCTGGCCATAAGCCTCGGCAATCAGCGTCGAGCAGATGGCGCGTGTCGGGTCGCCGGAACCAAACGCCAGCATGCGGCGGCGCCAACGCACCGGCACTGGCGGCGTCGGCAGGAAATAGCGCAGCATGTCGAAGATATTCTTGAGGTCGTATTTCAAACCGAGCTTGCCGATCATGAAGGCGACCACCTTGTCGCGATCCTCCGGCGCCAGTCCGCTCGCGCGGCAAATGCGGGTGTTGTAGGTCCGGTAGCGCGACAGCGGTACGGCGACGCTGCCTTCGCCGAGCGTGACCTCGATCAGCCGCCGCCGTTCCGTACCGTCCTCCGGTTCGGCCAGCGCGTCGCCGACATAGAAAGCCGCGTGCGACCAGGTTGACTGTGTGAGGTACTTGATCGCCGCCGAAATCTTCTGGTTGCCCTCGATCAGCAGGATGTCGCCCGGCTCCAACGTGCGGCGCAGCGTTTCTGGGTCCGATGGCGTATAGGGTTCATAGCCGGAGGATTCGTCCTGCAACCGGCCGGCAAGCCAGCGGCCAAGTCGATCCAGGAGCGTGTCGCCGGGCTTGGTCATTCCATACGGCGATTACCACGGACGGGCGGCTGAGCGCCAGCCGCTGTCAATTGGCGGTGGCGTTCGTGTCTTCCAGCGAGGCAGCGCCGGCAAGATCGTCGCGTGCCTTGCGGGCGAGCTTTTTCGTCGCGCGCTTGGGGCTGTCGCCGAACAGTTCGGCGGCCTCGGCGAGACAGGCTTTCCTGAGGCTCTTTTCCGAGCGCTTAAGCAACTTGCCGAGGAGTTTTGTGTCCTCGGGCGGCCCCAGCGGCTCGCTGTCCGCCTCGAGCAGCGCGCGCATGACGAACACGTCGTGCAGTTCACCGAGCCGCTCGCCCAGTTCATCCACGGCCTTGCGCCGCGCCTTGATCGGGGTCGGCCACAGCCTGCCCAGCAGCGACAGGTGCATGCCATGCGTCTTGGCAGCCTTGCGCAGGTCATGGAAATCGTCGGCTTCACCGCGCGCGCCGGCCTTGTCGAGCGCCTTCCTTGCACGCCGCAAGGCGACGCGGGCGCCTTCGGCAAGCACGTCGGCGGCCTGTTCCGGCTGATCGGGCAAAGCAAGGGTTCCAATGCGCTTCAGGCCGTCTTCGCAGGCGGCGGTGGCCGCCCCGATCGCCGCCTTCAGCCCGGCGCCTTCGTGCAGATCATGCTGGCGTACGATCAACCTGTCGCGCACGGCATCAAGCCCGCTACCGGTGCTTTCCCTGCCAAAGTCCGCCGCCAGCCGATCGATGGTTTCGATCAGGGCCGTGGCTTCACGCGGACCGGCAAGCAGCGCCGCGACATTGCGATAGCACTGGTTTTCCGTGGCGCAGAAAGTTTCGTCACCGGAACGAACCAGGCGCAACAAGGCACGCGCGCTCTTGAGCCGCTTGCGGCACTTGTGCAGCCCCTGTTCCGGCCGGGTGTGCGCCATCTCCAGATGCAGCAGGGCCTTGCCGATCTCCTCGGCAAGGATACGCCTGACCTCCCCGGTCAGCGGCAGGCGCGGATCGATACGAAAGCTCATGCGGCGATCTCCGGTATCCCCCCAAGGGCGAGCGACGCGTTGTAGAATTTCTGCTCGCCGGTCACTTCCCGGCCGAGCCAGTCAGGCAGCATTTCGTCCGGAACCTCTTCTGGCGTCTCGAGCTCGGCCACCACAAGTCCCGCCAGTGCACCGCCAAAGACATCGACTTCATAGAGATAGCCGCGATGCCTAACATGGTGACGTGTCTTCTCGATGACACGTCCGATGGCGAAGTCCAGCATCTCCACCGCCTCCTCCAGCGGGATCGAATATTCGAATTCGTCGCGCTCGCGCGCGCTGCTGCCGAATTTGAGCGTCAGCTTGGCGGAGGCGCCATCGCTGATGCGGATGCGGACGGTTCGCCCGGGTGCCGTGGCGAGATAGAACTGAAGAATGCGGATATCGGCTTCCGCCAGATCCCGCCATGCGGTGCTGGAGACCAGGAATTTACGCTCGACTTCCTTGCCCATGGCCGCGCACTAAAGCGGTTGCCGCGCGCGATGGCAAGACAGCGCCGCATGCAAGTTGACTTTAATCAATCGATTGATTAAAGTCTTTTGCATGATAAAATTGCCAGATGCCAGGCGGCCCCGCCGCGAGACCTCCCCGGCAGAGCCGACGCGCGCCGCGCTGGTCCAGGCGGCGTTGAAACTGTTCGGGCGGCAGGGCTTCGACGGCACCTCGACGCGCCAGATTGCCGCCGAGGCGGGCGCCAATATAGGCTCGATCGCCTATCATTTCGGCGGCAAGGAAGGTCTTCGCGCCGCTGCCGCCGACTTCATCGTCGCGACCATCCAGGCCGTCGCCGGGCAGGCACTGGGCGCAGGCGAGAGGCTCGGCCATGGACAGGCGGCGGCAAGCGATCCGGAAGCGGCAGGCGCGCAGCTCTTCACGGCGCTCGAGCGGATGGTCGGCTTCATCGTGGCTCAGCCGCAGGCCGGAGAGATCGTGCAATTCGTGCTGCGCGAGCTGTCTTATCCGACGGCGGCGCTCGACCGCATCTATGACGGCGTCTTTGAGCCGACGCACCGCCGGCTGTGCCAGATCTGGGAGCAGGCCACCGGAGAGCCGGCCGAGAGCGAACGCACCCGGCTCACTGTGTTCACGTTGATCGGGCAGGTCATCTATTTCCGCATCGGCCGCGAGGCTGTCATGCGCCGCATGGGCTGGCGCGACATCGGCGCCGCCGAGGCCGCCAAGGTGGTGGCGGTCACCACGGACAATCTCGGCGCCATACTGGCCGCCCGGAAGGGACCAGGAATGAAGGGATCAAAACAATGAGCTTTCTGTGCTCGCTGCCGCTCGCCGCGCAATTGTTCGGCGCCTGCGCGCCGGTGGCGCCGCTCGCCGTCGGTTATGTCGAGGGCGATTATGTGCTCCTGGCGCCGATCGAGGTGGCGCAGGTCGATACGGTGGCGGTGAAGCGAGGCGACCGCGTCANAAGGCCGAGGTCGACATGACCAAGGCACAGGCCGCCGACGCAAAGCGAAAATTCGACCGCGCCAGCGACCTGTTCAAACGCGGCGCCGGCACGCAGGCAGATTTCGACACGGCTTCCGCGACGCTGGAGACGGCCAATGCGCAGGTCGGCCAGGCGGAGGCCAACCTGGCGGTCGGCGGCCTGCCGGCGCGCGCCGAAACGATCAAGGCCGCCGACAATCAGGTCAAACAGGCGCAGGCGGCACTGGATCAGGCGCAATGGCGGCTCTCCAAACGGGTGTTGGCGGCACCTTCGCCAGGCCGCGTCAACGACGTCATCCGCAATCCCGGCGACACGGCGGGCCCGACCGCGCCGGTCATCTCGGTGCTTCCCGACGGCGCGGTGAAGCTCAGCGTCTATATTCCGGAAAGCGCCTTCTCCTCGGTCAAGGTCGGCAGCCTGCTCCGCGTCCATTGCGACGGCTGCGGCCCGGGGGTGAAGGCGCGCGTCAGCTACGTCTCGCCCGATCCCGAATTCACCCCACCGGTGATCTACTCCCTCGAAAACCGGCAGAAGCTGGTCTACCTCGTCGAGGCGCGGCCGGAGGGCGATGCGGGGCCGCTGCAGCCCGGCCAGATCGTCGATGTCGATCTCGCGGATATGGGAAAATGAACGCCATCGACGTTCACGGCCTGGTCAAGCGCTTCGGCGACAAGACCGTCGTCGACCATGTGACGATGTCGGTCGCCGAGGGCGAGATCGTCGGCTTCCTCGGCCCCAACGGCTCGGGCAAGACCACCACCATCCGCATCATGTGCGGCCTGCTGACGCCGGACGAGGGCGAAGGCACGGTGCTGGGCTTCAACATCCGCACCGACAGCCTCAGGATCAAGCGCGAAGTCGGCTACATGACGCAGAAATTCTCGTTCTACGAGGATCTGACGATCGGCGAGAACCTCGAATTCGTGGCGCGGCTCTACCGGCTGCGGCCGGTCGAGGACTATGTCTCGCGCACACTGGAGGAGCTCGGGCTGACGACGCGCCGCAATCAGCTGGCCGGCACCTTGTCCGGTGGCTGGAAGCAGCGCCTGGCGCTGGCCGCCTGCATCATGCACAAGCCGAAACTGCTGCTGCTGGATGAGCCGACGGCCGGCGTCGACCCGAAGGCGCGGCGCGAGTTCTGGGACGAGATCCATCGCCTGGCGAGCGGCGGGCTGACCGTGCTGGTGTCCACACATTACATGGACGAGGCCGAGCGCTGCCACCGCATCAGCTACATCTCCTATGGCAAGATGCTGGCCACCGGCACCGTCGCCGAGGTGGTGAAGAATGCGGGCCTGACCACCTTCGTGCTGCAGGGTCCGCGGCTCGACGAGGTGGCGCAAGCACTGCAAGGCCGCCCCGGCGTCGACCAGGTGGCGCCGTTCGGCGCGACGCTTCACGTCGTCGGTTCCGACCGCGAGAAGCTCGAGGGCGCGCTTACCGATGTCGAGAGAGAGCACAAGGGCGTGACGGTGACGCCGGGCGAAACCAGCCTGGAGGATGTCTTCATCCAGTTCATGTCGGGATCGAAGGACAACATGGCATGAACAGCGTCTTTTCCTTCGCCAGGCTCGGCGCCCTGCTGATCAAGGAGTTCATCCAGATGCGGCGTGACCGCATTACCTTCGCCATGATGCTGGGCGTGCCGCTGATCCAGCTCGTGCTGTTCGGCTACGCCATCAACAACGACCCGAAAAGCCTGCCGGCGGCCCTGGTGGCGACCAGCAGCGATCCCTATACCCGCGCCATGGTCGCGGCGCTGCAGACCACCGGTTATTACCGCTTCGACCATGTCGCGCAAAGCGCGGACGAGGCCGAGTTCCTGATGGCGCGTGGCGACGTCGCTTTCGTCGTCACCATCCCGGCCGATTTCGCCCGGCGCGTCGAGCGCGGCGACAAGCCGCAAATCCTGATCGAGGCCGATGCCACCGATCCGGCGGTCGCCAGCGGCGCCATCTCGACGCTCGGCACCATCGCCGGCCAGGCGCTGCTGAGAGCGCAGGGCACGCAGGAGGCCGCGGCGGAAGCCGCCAGGGGCCAGCTCGATGTCGTCGTCCACCGCCGTTACAATCCCGAAGGCATCTCGCAATACAACATCGTGCCCGGCCTGCTTGGGGTCATCCTGCAGATGACGATGGTGATGATGACCTCGATCGCGCTGACGCGTGAGACCGAGCGCGGCACGATGGAGAATCTCCTGGCGATGCCGTCGAGCCCGCTGGAGATCATGATGGGCAAGGTGCTGCCCTACCTGGCGGTCGGAGCGGTGCAAGTGGGGGTGGTGCTGGCGGCGTCGAAGCTTCTGTTCGCCATCCCGTTCACCGGCTCGATGACGCTGCTTCTGTCGGCGGTGCTGGTGTTCGTGCTGTCGCTGGTGCTGCTCGGCTACACGATCTCGACGATCGCACGCACGCAGATGCAGGCGCTTCAGCTCACCTTCTTCTTCTTCCTGCCCTCGATCATGCTGTCGGGCTTCATGTTCCCCTATCGCGGCATGCCGGACTGGGCGCAGACCTTCGGCGAGATCTTCCCGCTGACGCATTTCCTGCGCATCACCCGCGCGGTGATGCTGAAGGGCGCGGAACTGCCGGCGGTGGCGACCGAGATCGGCTGGCTGGTGGTCTTTGTCGCGCTGTTCGCCGGCGTTGCGCTGGTGCGGTTCAGGCGCACGCTGGACTGACGAGAGCTGAACCGTGCCGCCCTACGCCGCCATGATCCCGGCATAGGTGCCGAAATCGACATTGCCGCCGGACAGCACCACGGCAACGCATTTGCCCGACAGCTCGATCTCGCCCGATGACAGCGCCGCCAGCGCGACGCAGCCGCCGGGCTCGACCACCAGCTTCAGAAAGGCCATGGCGTCGCGCATCGCCTGCCTGACGGCATCCTCGGAGACGGCGACGGCGCCGGCGAGGTTGCGGCGGTTGATCTCGAAGGTGATCGCACCCGGCTCGGCGGTGAGGATGGCGTCGCAGATCGAACTATGGCCCGGCTCGTTCGACACCCTGGCGCCCGCCGCCAGCGAGCGGCGCGTGTCGTCGAAATGCTCGGGTTCGACCGCCCAGATCGCGGTGCCGGACGAGGTATCCTTCACGGCAACCGAGATACCGCTGGTCAGGCCGCCGCCGCCGCAGGGGATGACGACCGCGTCGAGCGAGACACCCAGCGCCCGCGCCTGCCTCACCAGCTCCAGTCCGATCGTGCCTTGGCCGGCAATGATGGCCGGATCGTCAAAGGGCGGCACCAACGCCATGCCCTTGTCGAGATAGGGGCGCACGACCGTCATGCGGTCGTCCTTGAAACGGTCGAAGGGCACCACTTCGGCGCCCATCTTGCGGACATTGGCGATCTTCATGTCAGGCGCGTCCGCCGGCATGGCGATGACCGCCTTGACGCCGAACATGGCGGCGGAAGCCGCCACTCCTTGCGCGTGATTGCCCGAGGAGAAAGCGACGACGCCACGAGAACGCTCCGCCTCGCTCAGCGTCGACAGCTTGTTGTAGGCACCGCGGAACTTGAACGAGCCGGTCCGCTGCAGCGTCTCCGGCTTGAACAGGATGCGGCCGCCGAAGCGCCTGTTCAGCTCCTGCGATTCGATCAAGGGGGTCTCGACGATCAGGCCCGAGAGCCGTGCGGCGGCGGCGTGGATGTCGGCGATGCCGGGAGGGGTGGTCATGGCGGGTCCTGTGGCGATGCGATCCGGCCATGGTGCACGCAAAGGCTCGCGCGATGCCAACGAAAAGATGTGACCGGGACAAAGTTCGCGATTGTGATCAAAGATACAAATGTATCCAGCGTTGCGGCCGTCACGCCCGCATGTCGCAATTCACCCCAGCAATGTCCGCTGCCGCTTGCTGCCGCCCAGCTTGCGCCAGTTGTTGAACCGATGCGTGGCGGCGGCAAACGAGATCTTCATCTGCTGGGCCACCGAATAGCGCGACTTGCCTTCGTCGAACATGCGGTAGCAGCACTCGACGCCTTCCTCGGTCAGCTTGCCGTCTGGTGCCTTGTTGTGCGGGTTGGCGGGGTCGAATTTCTCGACCTGCTGCTCGACCAGTCCCTTCAGGCGCTGCAGGTCGGCCTCGATGCTGGCGATGAGATCGAGGACCGGTTTCGGGTCGTAGGCGTGCGGAGGCTTCTTGTCCGTCATCAGCTCGTTCCTTTTTTGCTTGGCCCCCATATATAGGTGAACATTCGCTGATATGAAGAGAGACGCCGAGTGCCCGGCTTCAACTATTCTTGACTGTGGCTAAGCGCACGATTGACCATGGACGTTGCAAATCATAGTTTAGAACAATTCTAAACTAGGGTGATTTCCTCATGCTTTCCCGTGTTTTCGGCTTCGGCCGCCGCTCCTTCGAATCGCTCTCCGAACAGGAGATCCTGGCGCTGGCCATTTCATCGGAGGAGGATGACGGGCGTATCTACCGGGCCTATGCGGACGGATTGTCCGAGACCTTTCCGCAATCGGCCAAACTCTTCGAGGCCATGGCCGAGGAGGAAGACGGCCATCGCGACTCGCTGATCGAACTCTTCCGCAAGCGTTTCGGCGAGCGCATTCCGCTGGTCCGCCGTGAGCATGTGAGGGGCTATTTCGAGCGCAAGCCCGACTGGCTGGTGCGGCCGCTCGGCATCGAGGCTGTGCGCCGCCAGGCCGAGGCGATGGAGCGGCAGGCCTACCTGTTCTATGTCGAGGCGGCCAAGCGCACCACCGACGCCTCGACCCGCAAGCTGCTTGACGATCTGGCCGCGGCCGAACAGGGCCATGAAAGCTCGGCGCATGCGNCGTGTGCTCTTCCGATCTCTCGCCGCCTCGATCGGCGCCGGCATCTCGATGGGCTTCACCGAGGTCGCTTCCGACGACGGCAAGCTGTCGGGCAGGGGTTCGCCGATCAAGCGCGGCCTCACCGTCGGCATCATGACGACGCTGGGCGGCCTCGGCCACGCGCTGCCCTATCTTATCCCGCATTTCTGGACCGCGACGGCGGTAGCCGCCGTGGTGGTGTTTTTCGAACTGTGGGCCATCGCCTTCGTCCAGAACCGCTACATGCAGACCCCGTTCCTGCGCGCCGCCTTCCAGGTGGTGCTGGGCGGCGCCCTGGTGTTCGCGGCGGGCGTGCTGATCGGGAATGCGTAGCAGCGGGAAGGAACGGCGCTATCCATTCGTCGCGCGGCTGTCCGCCGGCGCCTCGTCCCTCTCGGTCAGTCCGTAGTCGCGCACCACGTGCGCGATCCGCAACCGATAGCCGGCAAAGATACCGCCGCGCCCGGCCTGCTGCGCCTGCCGGTGCTCTTCGGTGTTGCGCCAGGCCTTCACCGCCTCCTCGTCGCGCCAGAACGACAGCGACAGCACCCGGTTCGGGTCGGCCAGGCTCTGGAAGCGCTCGACGGAGATGAACCCGTCAATGCGGTCGAGCAGCGGGCGCAAGTTCGCGGCGATGCCGAGATAGGCATCGCGCTTGCCCTGCGCCGGCTGCACCTCGAAGATGACGGCGATCATGCCTTCACCAGCGGCGCATGCGGGCCGGAAGCCAGTTTCAGGAACATGCGGTCCTCCTTGAGGATAAAGCGTTGGCGCTTGGCGAACTCATAGTTTGCCTTGCCGGCGGGGTCCGCGGCAAGCCGGGCGCGGTAGGCTTCGTAGGCGGCAAGGCTTTCGATGTTGTAGGCGGCATAGGCCGTCGTGGCCGAGCCCTCATGCGGCGCGAAATAGCCGATCAGATCGGCGCCGCAGCGTGGAATGGCCTGACCCCAGTTGCGGGCATACTCCTCGAAGGCGGCCTTGCCGAACGGGTCGATCTCATAACGGATGAAGCAGGTGATGGTCATGGTCGTTTTCTCCTTGATGGCTTTCGCGCCGATAGTTCGAGCGGCCTCGAAACGTCGTGCCACCCGATCTGCTAGGCAGATGACTTGGCGATCACGCCTGCCAGAAGGATTTCGCGCATTCGCGGCGCACGTCCTCCCGTGTCAGGCCGAGGTCACGCAGCAGGTGGTCGTCGATCTCCGAGAGGTCGCGGCGCTGCGAATGGCGGTCATACCAGCGGGCCAGCAGCCGTGAGCGGACCCAGGTGACGAACGGGAACGATTGGCGGCGGGGGACCCGTTCGGGGGTGAAAGCGGTTCGTGCGGCCATCCTCGTCTCCTTGATCTCATCGGAGAATAATGGTTACCTGACAAGAATGCTTCGATGAGGATCAAACCATGCGTGAAGGACCCGACATTGCCCGCATAGCCAGCCTGGTCGGCGATCCGGCCCGCGCCAACATGCTGAACGCCCTGATGGGCGGCACGGCATTGACCGCGAGCGAACTGGCGCTGGAGGCCGGCGTGTCGCTGCCGACCGCCTCCTCGCATCTGTCCAAGCTGATGGAGGGCGGGCTGCTGACCTTGGCCAGCCAGGGCCGGCATCGCTATTACGGTCTGGCCGGCCCGCAAGTGGCCGGCATGATCGAGGCCATCACCGGCGTGGCGGAAGCCGTTGGCCCCAGGCGCGTCCGGCCGGGCCCGCGCGACAGCGCGATGCGCGTCGCGCGCGTCTGCTACGATCACCTCGCCGGAGAGCAGGCGGTTGCGATGCTGGACCGCTTTGTCGAGAAAAACATACTGGTCCGCGACGACAAGGAGATCAGGCTCGGGCCGTCCGCCGCATCGCATTTCGCGGCGATCGGCATCGATGTCTACACCAAGCCGCGGCGGCCGGTGTGCCGCGCCTGCCTCGACTGGAGCGTGCGGCGTTCGCACCTCGCCGGGACGCTGGGCGCCGCCATCCTTGACAAGATCCTTGCCGAGAAATGGGCGCGCCGCGAGAAAGAGAGCCGCGCGGTGATTTTCTCGCCGCCGGGCAAGCAGGCGTTCGAGAGGGTGTTTTTGGGGTGAGAGTCCCGCAGCGTTGAAAGTCGAGCTACCCCCGCTTCAGCACCTTGCCCTTCTTGAAGAAATCCACCCAGGGATCGGCTTCGGAAAGCCGTTTCAGCGTCGTCTTGTCGCCGATCGGGAAGGCGTTCGGCGGCAGGCCCGCCTCGATCTCGGCCCAGGTCACCGGCATCGACACCGTCGCGCCCTTCTTGGCGCGCGAGGAGTACGGCGCGACGGTGGTCGCGCCGCTGCCGTTGCGCAAATAGTCGACGAAGATCTTTCCCGTGCGCGCCTTCTTCGACAGCGTCGCGGTGTAGCGGTCCGGCGCGCCTTGCTCCAGCGCCCTGGCAAAATCATGGGCGAAGCTTTTGACCTCGGCCCAATCCGCCGACGGCTTCAGCGGAACGACGACGTGAAAGCCCTTGCCGCCCGATGTCTTGACGAAGTTGGGCAGCGACAGCTCGTCGAGCTTGCCCCTGATGTCGAGCGCCGCCTCGCGCACCGCCTTCACATCGACGCCCTCGTCGGGGTCGAGGTCGAAGACGATCTGGTCGGGCTGTTCAAGCTTGTCGATGGTGCAGCCCCAGATGTGGATCTCGACCACGCCGAGCTGGACCAGCGCCGCGATGCCATCGAAATCGCGGATGAACAGGATTTCCTCGCCATCCGTGGGATCCTTGGTCTTCTCGATTTTCGCATGCATGCCGGGCGAGGCATGCTTCTGGAAGAAGCGCTGGCCGCCGACGCCATCGGGCGCCCTGACCAGGCTGAGCGGGCGGTCGACCACGAATTGCTTCATGCGCGGCCATACCAGCGCGTAATGATCGAGCAGGGCCTGCTTCGAGATCTTTTCGTCGGGCCACAGAAGCTTGTCCGGGTGGGACAGCTTCACGGTGGTTTTCGCCGCGGTTGCTGCCGTGTTGGCGTTGCCTGCCGCCGGCTTGGCCTTGGCGGGGCTCTTGCCTGTCGCTGCCTTGGTTCCCGTGGCCCCTGTTCCCGTTGCCTTGGGCTTTTCCTGCACGACTTCCTCCGCCGGCTTGTCCTCGCGCAACCCCTGGAACGAAGCATGGCGTATTATACGGTCCGACGTCCAGCTGCGAAACTCCACTTCGCCGACCAGTTCCGGCTTGACCCAGACCAGGCCCTTACCCTTCGGTACGGCCGCATCGAAGGGCGAGGCGTCCGCCTTCAGCGCATCGAGCTTCTTCTGCAAGTCGTTGGCGCTCTTGGTGGAGAAGCCGGTGCCGACACGGCCGGCATAGTGCAGGCCGCCGTCTTCGAAATAGCCGACCAGCAGCGAGCGCAGGCCGCGCCCGGTCTTGTCCGACGGCAGATAGCCGCCAATGACGAATTCCTGCCGTGCCGTGCATTTCGATTTGACCCATGTCGGACCGCGCCCGCCGCGGTAGGGCGCATCGGCGCGTTTTGAGACGACGCCTTCCAGCCCCATGCGGCAGGCATGTTCCAGCATGATCTTGCCGGGTTCCGCAAAATGGTCGGAAAAACGCACCGCCGTGGCGTCGGATGGCTGGCCGAGCAGCGCCTGCAAGGCCTGCTTGCGCTCGACAAGCGGCTCCCGGCGCAAATCCTTGCCGTCGAGCCGCATCAGGTCGAAGACGTAATAGATGAAGCGATTCGTCCGCTTCGCCGACAGATCCTGCTGCAGCAGCGCGAAGGACGACACGCCGCTGTCGGCCAGAACGACGATCTCGCCGTCGAGGATGGCGTCGCTGCATTTCAGCGCGGCGAGTTCGGCCGCGATCTCGCCGCCGAATTTTTCCGTCCAGTCCAGGCCGGTGCGGGTCAGGAGCCGAACGTCGGTGCCGGCGATCTGCGCCTGCATGCGGTAGCCGTCGAACTTCACCTCATGCAGCCAGTCCTGGCCCGAGGGTGCGTCGCGCTCCAGCGTGGCGAGCTGCGGCTCGATGAAATCGAGCTTCTTGCCGCCGGTCCTGGCCTTGCCGGCGGCCGGTTTGTTCGAATGCCAGACCTTCGGCTTCTCACCCTTGGCCGCCTTGCCTTCACCGACCTCCTCGATCGTCAGGCCTGATTTCACCGATTTCGGCTCGTCTTGCAGAATATCCTCGCCGGGGCGTGCGGCGGCATCGTCCGACTTGATCAGCAGCCAGTTGTCGCGTTTTTCGCCGGGGCGCGGCCGCAGCCGCACCAGATGCCATTTGCCACGCAGCTTGTGACCGTCGAGTTCGAAGTTGATGTGGCCCTTCGCCATCATCTTGGCCGGATCGCCCTCGGGCGTCCAGGTGCCCTCGTCCCAGACGAGGACCGAGCCACCGCCATATTCGCCCTTGGGGATGGTGCCCTCGAAGCCGGCATAGTCGATGGGATGATCCTCGACATGCACGGCCAGCCGCTTTTCGTGCGGATCGAGGCTCGGGCCGCGCGTCACCGCCCAGCTGCACAGCACGCCGTCATACTCAAGTCGAAAATCGTAATGCAGCCGTGTGGCGGCATGCTTCTGGACGACGAAGATGCCGCCGTCCTGCTTGCCGCGCGCAACCTTGCCCGCCGGCTCGGCGGTCTTCTTGAAGTCACGCTTCGAATGGTACTGTTCGAGGCTGCTCGCCATCTCGTATCCTCAGGCCGATTTGCGCTTCGGCGCAACGCTTTTCGCCTTGGCACGTTTGGCCGCCGGCTTGGCTTTCGCCGGGGATGACTTGGTTGGCGCCGAATCCGACGACAGGCTCTTCTTCAGCGCGTCGAACAGGTTGACGACATTGGAGGGTTTGGGCGCCTCCTTGGCCTTGGGCGCCTTGTGCCCCGCCTTCTTGGCGCGGATCAGTTCGAGCAGGGCTTCCTCATATTTGTCGTCGAATTTCGAGGGATCGAACTTCGTCTTCTTCTTGTCGATGATGAGCTCGGCCAGATCGGTCATCTCCTGGTCGGTCTTCACCGCCTCGATGTCGCCGAAGACAGTCTCCGGCTGGCGCACCGTGTTGTCGTAGCGCAGCGTGGTCAGCACCATGCCCTTGCCGAGCGGCTCGATGACCACGGGACGCTCGCGTCGATAAAGGACGATGCGCGCCAGCCCGGCCATCTTCTTGCCCGCCATCGCATCCCGGATGACGGCGAAGGCCTCTTCCGAAACCTTGTCGGCCGGCGCGACATAGTAGGGTGTGTCGAGATAGATCTGCCGGATCGAGGATTTGTCGACGAAGCCGTCGAGGCTCATCGTGTGCGAGGTTTCGATCTGCACCGCCTCGATCTCATCCTCCTCTATGTGGACGAAGTCGCCCTTTTCGATCTCGTATCCCTTGATCTCGTCGCCGTCCTCGACCGGGTTGCCGGTCTCGGCGTCGACATAGATCCGCTTCACCGTATTGCCGGTCTTGCGGTTCAGGATATGGAACGAGACCTTGTCGGCATGGGTGACCACGTTGGTCAGTTCGATGGCGCAGGTGACCAGCGAGAGCTTCAGATAGCCTTTCCAGGCCGGGCGCGGCGCCATGATGATTTCCCCGTGAGAAAGATCAGCTGGAACGGGCGACCACCCCGCTCGGTTCCAACCCGGTCCGCCGGGGCCGGCGCGGTTGCCGCCGGCCCCGGCTTTCAGCCCCTATTCGGCGGCCTGCAGGTTGATCTTGCTTTCCGCGATTTCGGTCAGCTTACGATCCGTTGCCTGCTCTTCCTTGAGATTCTTGGCCAGCACATTGGCGCAGTCGCTGCGGCCGAGCTGCTTGGCCCAGGCGATCAAGGTGCCGTAGCGGGTCATTTCGTAGTGCTCGACGGCCTGCGCGGAGGCGATCAGCGCGGCATCCAGAACGTCCTTGTCGTCGACATCGCCGCTGACGTCGTCGGCCTCCTCGAGAATGCCGTCGATGGCCGGGCAGTTCACCTGCTTGGCCTTGACGCCATGCAGCTCGAACACCTGCTCGACGCGTTCGATATGGCCCTTGGTCTGCTCGAGGTGTTTTTCGAAGCCGGCCTTCAATTGCGGATCGGTTGCCTTGTCGACCATCTTCGGCAACGCCTTCTCGATCTGCTTTTCGGCGTAATAGATGTCGCGCAACGTGTGTACGAAGAGGTCGTCCAGCGTTTTGATGTCCTTCGAAAAGAAGCCCATGATTTCAGCCTTTCCATTGCTCTTGCTTGCTCGGGAGGTTCCGGCCTGCCTGGGCAGTGCCTGTGAGCCGGCAATGCCGGTCCTGCGTCTCAACGTCCATTGGTGGGGCGGGTTCCGAACGCTCGCGGCCGCGCGGCAAGGAAATTCCCGGGCGGCACGAAAGTTGAAACACAAGCGCGCCAAGGCGACATTCAAACGAAACATATGTGATGCAAAAGTCACACGGACCGAAATGGTGACAAAAGGCGTCGAAACACCCCGAATGAGCCGCAATCCCGCCATGAAGCGGCGGGTTTTCGACCAAAAATTAACATCACGTTCACTGAGTATTCACGCCTCGATGCTATCGTTCCCGCACTTCGGAAGGGACGTCCGAAAATCGGGACAGGGACCAGATAAAATGAACTTCCTCACGCAACTCATCGGCTATGCCGCCGCCATCCGCGAATTCGTCGCGCCGACCTACCGGCCCGAGCGCTATTACATGCGCGGACCGGGTCCGGCCTGCGCCCGTCGCGGCACGTCGCTGGGCGCGCACTGACCATGAGCTTCGAAAGCCGCCACAACAGCCGCATCTGCAGGCCGGGCGCCGACAGCCGCGCCACCGCCTATCGCGCCGAACGCCCTGCCCTGGCCGACCGCCGCCGTGCGGCAACGCCGCGTCTTTGANGGGTTCGAGCACGATAACGCCGCCCGCCGCCTGGCCGAGTTCCAGGCAACCCTGAACCGTGCACAGCGTCCAGCCATCGCCGGTCGCGCCGGTCGCGGCGAGCAGGACACGACGCTGAGCACCCACCCCGGGCGCATTAGACCGACGGTTAAGGGGCAAAACCGCGGCACGGCACGTCGCGGCCGCATTGCCTTTCAATCCGGCAGCGCCGCGACCGCGACGATCTCAATCATGATGTCTGCCTGGGCAAGCGCCGCGACGCCAATTACTTCCGAGGGCGGCGGATTGTTGTAACTGCAGTGCTTGGGGCAGTGCTCGGCAAAGAAAGCGTCCAGCACGTCGAGGCGAAAATTGGGAGAGCTGAGAACACCGCCGTCGGGAAAGGGCCCTCTGACGAAGAAGGTCAGCCTGATGAGATTGTCCAGCCCGCTGCCGAGCTCTTCCAGGTCCGATTTGATGGAGCCGAGAACCGCGCGCCACTGCGCCGCCACATCGCCGGCGAAGCCGCCGCCCGCTTTGCCGGCCGGATCGTAATCGTCCGATGTCGCCGTGTTTCCACAGAGATAGACAGTTCCCTTCGCGCCGCTGACGACCGTGCCCTTCCCCCATGGCATCAAGCGGCCGTTCTTGAACTTCTTGTGGGTGACGAGTTCCATTGTCTTACTCCTGTCGCTCCGCCTCGTCTGCTTGTCTGCGACAAGGATAGGGCCGCCAGTCATCGCCGCCAGTGCGGCAGTGGATGTCGCCCGGCACCGAAGGTGAGATACGGTTCTTGCGAAACTTCGCGACGAAGCCGAAAGTTTTTCCGTGACCTGTCGAAATCGGTCGCCGCCGCGCGACATACGTTCGGCCCGCAACGAAGCGGCCTTCCAAACCACGGGAGAGACCCATGCGATACATGCTTATGATCTACGCCGACGAAGCCGCGATGGCGAACGTGCCGACCGAGGCGACCTATCAGATGAGCGCCGCCTACGACGCCTACACGGAAGCGCTGAAGAAGTCCGGCACCTGGCTGGCCGGGGACAGGCTGCGCCCGAGCCAGGCGACCACCCTGGTCCGGATGACTGACGGCAAGACCAGCGTGCTCGACGGCCCCTATGCCGACACCAAGGAGCAGCTTGCCGGCTTCTACATGATCGAAGCCGAGGACGCCGACGCCGCGATCGCCTGGGCGGCGCGCTGTCCGGCGGCCAGCACCGGGACCGTCGAGGTGCGACCGATCTGGGAAATGGCCGACTATCTGCCCAAGAAGTGACGGCGTGATGGACGCTCGACCCGAAATTGCCCGGGCGGCGGCCGAGACGGCCGCCCGGCAGAGCTATGGCAAGCTGGTCGCCTGGCTGGCGGCGCGCACGCGCGACGTGGCCGCGGCGGAGGATGCGCTGGCCGACGCCTTTGCGGCGGCGCTTGAACGCTGGCCGCGAACCGGCGTGCCGGAAAAGCCGGAAGCCTGGTTGCTCGCGGTGGCAAGGCGGCGGCGTGTCGATGCGGTGCGGCGGCGGCTGACCAGCGAAGCCGGCCGCGAGCATCTCAAGTTGATTGCCGAGGAGGCGGAGGCGCGCATGATCGATGACGACCTGCCCGACGAACGATTGCGGCTGATGTTTGCCTGCGCCCATCCGGCGATCGAACCGGGCGTGCGGGCACCGCTGATCCTGCAGACCATCCTCGGCTTCGATGCCGCGACGATCGCTTCCGCTTTCCTGCTCTCGCCGTCAACGATGGGCCAGCGCCTGGTGCGCGCCAAGAGCCGCATCCGCGAGACCGGCATTCCGTTCCGCGTGCCGGAGCGGGCCGAACTCGGCGAAAGGCTGGGCGCGGTGCTGGAGGCGATCTACGCCGCCTTCGCCGAGGGCTGGTCCGATCCGGCCGGTACCGAGACGCGGCGCCGGAACCTCGCCACCGAAGGTATCTGGCTCGGCCGGCTGGTGGCCTCGCTGCTGCCCGACGAGCCGGAAGCGCTGGGCCTGCTGGCTCTGATGCTGTTCGCCGAGGCGCGCCGTGCGGCGCGGCGCGACCCGGCCGGAGAGTATGTGCCGCTCGCCGAGCAGGACCATGCATTGTGGGATCATGCCCTGGTCGACGAGGCGGAAGCCCTGCTCGGCCGCGCCGCCACCATGGGCACGATCGGCCGTTATCAGCTCGAGGCGGCGGTACAGTCGGCGCATGCCGCGCGACGGCTTCGTGGCCGCACCGACTGGGCGGCGATCCGCGGGCTCTACGAAGCGCTGTTTTCGATCGCCGGGTCGCCGGTCGTGGCGATCAACCGCGCGGTGGCGATCGCCGAGACCGAGGGCGCGGTGGCGGGTTTGGCGGCTCTTTACGTGCTGGGCGACGACAAGCGGCTCAATGACTACCAGCCCTACTGGGCCGCGCGTGCCGGCCTGCTGGCCAGGCTCGGCCAGGGAGCGCAGGCGGTCGAAGCCTATGATCGGGCTATCGGCCTCGAGCGCGATCCGGCGGTGCGCCGGTTCCTGCAGGCCAAACGCGCCGCGCTCGGACAGTGAGGTTTCCGCTCAGGCCGGCCACATCTCGTGCGACGTGTTGAGCGTCTTCATCAGCGGATGCTCGCGCAACCGCGCCCACAGGCGTTCGATACCGGGCCAGACCGCCCGCGCCATCTCGATGTCGGGATGCCAGGCCACCAGCATGACGAGATAGATGTCGGCCAGCGACATCTGATCGCCGGCGAGCCAGTCGCGGTCGCGCAAGGCTGCGTCGACGACGGCAAAACCGCGGTCCATCTCGGCGACCGCCGCCTGTTTCACCGCCTTCGACCCTTCGGCATCCGTCGTGTAGCGATGGGCGTAGTAGAGCCGCAGCACCGCCGGGTAGAGCACCGAGGACATGAACGCCATCCAGCGCAGGAACTCCGCGCGCGCCGGTTCGTCGGCGGTCGGCGCCAGGCGGGCTTGCGGGTGGCGCTCGGCGAGCAGGATGCAGATCGCCGCCGATTCGGTGATCGAGCGTCCGTCCGGCAAGGTCAGCACCGGCACCTGGTTCAACGGGCTGATGGCGAGGAAGGCAGGATCGGGCGCCTCGCTTTTCGGCACGTCGATCTGCTGGAAAGGCGCATCGATCAGCGCCAGCGCTGCCTCGACGACAAAGCCGCCGCTGCCCGGACGCGTGTAGAGCTTGTACATGAAATCCTCCCCGGCCCGTCTTCTCGCGAGCCGGGGGTGATATGAACCGGAAGCAGTGGTCGGCTCAAGCGGCGCGGCGGCGCCAAGGGGAGTTTTTCTGCGGGCCAGGCTCACGCGCAATACAAACCACGCTAGCGGGCCAGCGCTGCCGTTCCTGGGTATCGAAGCTCTAAGCCCCCAGCCCCTCGAACAGGATCGTCGACAGATACCGCTCGGCGAAGGACGGGATGATCACCACCAGGGTCTTGCCCTTGTTCTCGGGCCGCGAGCCGACGACGATTGCTGCCTGCAGGGCGGCACCCGACGAGATGCCGACCGGCACGCCTTCGAGGCGGGCGATGAGGCGCGCATTGGCGACCGAATCCTCGTTCGAGACCTTGACGATCTCGTCATAGATCGTTGTGTCGAGGATCTTTGGCGCGAAGCCAGCGCCGATGCCCTGGATCTTGTGCGGGCCGGGCTGGCCGCCCGACAACACCGGCGAGGCCTCCGGTTCGACCGCGACGATCTGGACCGAGGGCTTGCGCTTCTTCAGCACCTGGCCGACGCCGGTGATGGTGCCGCCGGTGCCGATGCCGGCGACGAAGATGTCGACTTCGCCCTGCGTGTCGTTCCAGATTTCCTCGGCCGTCGTCGTGCGATGGATTTCCGGATTGGCGGGGTTTTCGAACTGCTGCGGAATGATGGCGTTGGGGATCGTCGCGGCCAGTTCGTCAGCCTTGGCGATGGCGCCCTTCATGCCTTTCGGACCTTCGGTCAGCACCAGTTCGGCGCCGAGCAGCGCCAGCATCTTGCGGCGCTCTACCGACATCGTCTCCGGCATGGTCAGGATCAGCTTGTAGCCCTTGGCGGCGGCGGCGAAGGCGAGCGCGATGCCGGTGTTGCCGGATGTCGGCTCGATCAGCGTGGTCTTGCCTGGGGCAATCTTGCCCGCCGCTTCCAGCGCCTCGATCATCGCCACGCCGATACGGTCCTTGACCGAGGCGATCGGATTGAAGAATTCGAGCTTGGCGACCAGATTGGCGACGATGCCCTTCTCCTTGGCGAACTTGTCGAGCCGTGCCAGGGGCGTGTCGCCGATCGTGTCGGTGATGGAATTGTAGATGCGGCCGCGGCCGGGCACACGGGCTGAAGTGACGGGCTTGTTCATTGGTTTCGCTCCCTGGATTTCAGGCAATTGGCAGTCGCCGACAGAATAGGGCTTTCAACCGCGCAAGATAGGCCGCGGCTGGAAAATATCCGAGTGGGGGCGCGTGCTGAAAACGCCTGGCCCTCGGAAACGCATTTCTCGAAACAGCCCAGGCTGGGGAATGGTTTGGCTGAAACGACCTACTGGCGGGCGGCGATCGCCGCCGCCGCGCCAACCATGAAGGCGCCGGCGGTGCGGTTCAGCACCCTCAGCGCGCGCGGCGACTTCAGGAACCAGCGCGCCTTGGCCGCCAGCACCAGGTAAGGCAGCAGCACGACGAACAGGACGATGACCGTCAGCGCGACGAGAATGCCGTAATCGGCAAGCGTGATCGTCTTCAGGTCGACGATGGTCGGCGTGATGGCGAGGTAGAAGATCATCGTCTTCGGATTGCCGAGCGTCACGGTGAGGCCGGCGACGAAGCTCGACAGCAATCCGCCCTTGCCCTTCCGGGCTTCGACGGTTTCGGGTCTGATGCCGGCGGTCCAGAAGCGCCAGCCGAGAAAAGCCAGGTAGGCGACGCCGGCCCATTTGATGGCCAGGAAAACCATGCCGAACTCCTGCGCGACGAAAGCGAGACCCAGCACCACGGCGGTCAGGTAGGTGAGATCGCCAAGCATGAGGCCAAAGGACATGGCCAGCGACGAGCGAAAGCCCGAGCCCAGCGCACGCGCGACCAGCGCGGTGACACCGGGGCCAGGAATGGCGGCGGCGATACCGAGAGCGGCACTATAGGCGAGGAATCCGGTGAGGGTCATGGCGTGGCGTCCAAGGGCGGTCGCGGCCTTGTCGCACGGGACGGCCTCCAGGAGAACGCCCTGAGCGCGGGATTCGCTTGCACCAGACGGCAATGGCCCGGTTCGCAAGGAAGGATCAGGAGCGGTCGCCATTGTAAGTCACGCGCCAGATCGTGCCGTTGCCGTCCTCGGAGACGATCAAGGATCCGTCGCTGGCCACCGCAACGCCGACCGGGCGGCCCCACACCTCGCCATTGGAACCGACGAAGCCGGTCATGAAATCCTCGTATTCGCCGGTCGGCTTGCCGTCCTTGAACTTGAGCCGGACCACCTTGTAGCCGGTCCTGCTGCCGCGGTTCCAAGAGCCGTGCAGGGCAACGAAGGCGTCGCCTCGATACGCCTGGGGAAAGCCGGCGTCGGCGGGCAAATCCTTGCCATCGTAGAAGGCGATGTTGAGCGGCGCCGAATGCGCCTGCATCAGCACGTCGGGATTGTCAGCCTTGCCGGCGAGATCGGACCGCTCGCCCTTGTGACGCGGGTCCTCATTGTCGCCGATATAATACCAGGGCCAGCCATAGAAGGCGCCTTCCCTGACCGATGTCGCGTATTCGGCGGGCACATCGTCGCCGAGCCCGTCACGCTCGTTGACGACACACCATAGCGCGCCGGTCGCCGGCTGGACGGTCATGCCCGAACAGTTGCGCAAGCCGGTGGCGACTGTGCGGCCATTCTTGCCGTCGGGATCGAAGGCCCGGACCTCGGCCCGGCCCGCCTCGGAACCCCAACTGGCGCCGAGCGGCTCAGCCTTGGCCCAGGCGTCGAGCCCGCCCCTGGGCCTCTTGCCCATGTCCTCGGCGACATTCGAGCCGGAGCCGACGGAGAGGTAAAGTGTCTTGCCGTCGGGCGAGAAGGCGATGTCGCGGGTCCAGTGGTGGGTCGAGGGGATGTCACCGACGATGGTTTGCGGCTCGCCCGAGGCCTTCAGGTCGCCATTGCCATAGGCAAAACGCACGATGCTGTCGCTATTGGCGACGTAGACCCATTGCGGGTCCTTGCCCGGGGGATAGAAGGCAATGCCATAGGGCCGGTTGAGACCGCCGGCAAAGATACTTTTCTCAGCGGCTTTCGCGCTGCCCTTCGCCAGGCGATAGACGCGGACCTGGTTGGCCTTGCTGTCGGCAACGAACAGGTCGCCATTGGGTGCGATGCGCACGACGCGCGGATTGTCGATCCCCGAGGCGATCAACTCGGCCGAAAACCCCGGCGGCAGATGCGGCTTTGCATCCGCCGGCATGTCGATTACGCCGGCGCTGTTGGAGGCGGATTCGGTTACATAGGGCTTCGGCAGGTCTTCCGGCTTGATCAGCCGGCGTATGCCGGGCCTGTCCGCCCGCCAGTCGCCGAAGGCGGCCGTACCTTTGAGCAGAGGCTGGTCCGCTTGCTGGGCGAGCGCCGCGGTCGTGATAAACAGTGCGGACATCGCCAGTCCAGCCAGTCGCATCACTTCCTCCAATCAGTCGTGAGGGAAATCAACGATCGGTTTGCCCGTGGGTTCCGTGACGCACAATGACTTGAAGCAACCTCCTGGAATCAGGTCCCGGCAGCGTAAAAATCGTCGTCCAGGCGTTTTTCCAATTCAACGAGATCGGCCGGCAACGGCAGGCCCATGGCGCGCATTTCCCGTAGTTTTTCGCGCAGCTGTTCCTGAATTTCGTGCTGGTCCTCCGGCTGGTTGACCATCTCTTCGAGCAGCAGACTGATCTGGGCCTTGAACGATTCGAGCGCCATTCTTTTTCTCCTTTGCAGCCTGTTTGGATTGGGCCCCGCCAGGAAAGTCATCGTCCTCGGGACAAGCCCGGGGATGGCGACTCTCGAAGTCACTCGCGGTCGAATTCCGGCATGGAAACCAAAGCGATAATTCCTCGGCTCTCTTACCTCAGCATGCGGGAAATCAGCTGCGCCGTATAATCCACCATCGGCACGATGCGGGCATAGTTGAGCCGGGTCGGGCCGATGACGCCGAGCGCACCGACGACGCGGGCGTCCTTGTCGCGATAGGGCGCCACCACCAGCGACGAGCCCGACAGCGAGAACAGCTTGTTCTCCGAGCCGATGAAGATGCGCACGCCCGATCCCTGCTCGGCGAGGTCGAGCAGCTGGATCAGCCCGTCCTGCGTCTCCATGTCCTCGAACAGGTGGCGCAAGAGTTCGATGTCGGCCTGGGCGGTGACGTTTTCCAGCAGATTTGCGCGGCCGCGCACGATGAGCCGCGCCGGCAGGCCGCTTTCGGCGCCGGCCCACACCGCAAGTCCCTTCTCGACGAGGTCCTGCGACAGCGTGTCGAGGGCGGCTCTCGTCTCTTCCTTGATGCGGGCGATCTCGGTGCGCGCCTCGGCCAGCGTGCGGCCGCGAATATGCGCGTTGAGGAAGTTCGAGGCCTCGTGCAGTTGCGAGACGGTGATGCCGGCGGGCAACTCGACGACGCGGTTCTCGACATCGCCATTCTGCGAGACCAGCACGGCAAGCGCCTTGGTCGGCTCCAGCTGGATGAATTCGATATGCTTGAGCGCCACCTCGTTCTTGGCCGCCAGCACCAGGCCGGCGCCGCGCGACATGCCCGACAGCATCTGGCTGGCCTCGGTCAGCATATGCTCCAGCGTCGCGCCCGAGCCGGAGGCCCGCACCTGTGCCTCGATGGTGCGGCGCTCCTCGTCGGAGAGGTCGCCAAGCTCCATGAAGGCGTCGACGAAGAAACGCAGGCCAGCCTGGGTCGGCAGGCGCCCGGCCGAGATGTGCGGCGCATAAATCAGCCCGAGATGCTCGAGGTCGCTCATCACGTTGCGGATGGTGGCGGGCGACAGCGAGGACGGCAGGATGCGCGACAGGCTGCGCGAGCCCACGGGTTCGCCGTCCCGCAGGTAGGAATCGACGATGCGCCGGAAGATGTCGCGCGAGCGCATGTCGAGTGACTGAAGAGCCAACGACTGCGAAACGGGATCGACTGCCTTGGTCATTCGGCCAAAAACCTCCGGTTCAAGGATATAGACTTCGGTGCGCCGCGCGCAACCCGGTGTCTGTGCCGGATCGCTCGGCCATTTTCCTTTGCACCACGGGCTTGGTGGGGCTACAAGCCGGCCACAATTCAAAAATGACAAGAAAGCAGGCCGAATGCGCCCCTCCAAACGCCAATTCGACGAAATGCGCGCCATATCCTTCGAGCGCGGCGTCTCCAAGCATGCCGAAGGCTCGTGCCTGGTGAAGTTCGGCGACACGCATGTCCTGTGCACCGCGAGCCTCGAGGAAAAGGTGCCTGGCTGGATGCGCAATTCCGGCAAGGGCTGGGTGACGGCCGAATATGGCATGCTGCCACGCTCGACCGGCGAGCGCATGCGCCGCGAGGCCTCAGCCGGCAAGCAGGGCGGCCGCACGCTGGAAATCCAGCGGCTGATCGGCCGTTCGCTGCGCGCCGTGGTCGACCTGCAGGCGCTGGGCGAACAGCAGATCACCGTCGACTGCGACGTCATCCAGGCCGATGGCGGCACTCGCACCGCTTCGATCACCGGCGGCTGGGTGGCGTTGTATGACTGCCTGCGCTGGATGGAAGCGCGGCAGATGGCGAGCGTTTCGAAAGTGCTGAAGGATCATGTCGCGGCGATTTCCTGCGGCATCCATGACGGCCAGCCGGTCATCGATNCACCGCTTCGATCACCGGCGGCTGGGTGGCGTTGTATGACTGCCTGCGCTGGATGGAAGCGCGGCAGATGGCCAGCGTTTCGAAAGTGCTGAAGGATCATGTCGCGGCGATTTCCTGCGGCATCCATGACGGCCAGCCGGTCATCGATCTCGATTATATCGAGGATTCCTCGGCCGGCACCGACGCCAATTTCGTCATGACCGGCAAGGGCGGCATCGTCGAGATCCAGGGCACCGCCGAAGGCGAGCCTTTCTCCGAAGAGCAATTCGCGGCCTTGATGGGCCTGGCCAAGAAGGGCATTTCCCGGTTGGTCAGCCTGCAGCAGATGGCGGTGGCCTGAGTTTTCGATGCCGAGCCTGGGCGCCCCCCTCTGGCCTGCCGGCTATCTCCCCCTCAAGGGGGGAGATCGGATGTTCGATCGGCTTTCGACATCTATCAACGGCGCAGGATGTGCGGCGGAGCTGAAACCGCCAATCTCCCCACTTGAGGGGGAGATGCCCGGCAGGGCAGAGGGGGGCGCCTCGTGACACCCTCCGCAATCCTGGAATCGGCCCTCTACGTCACCGACCTCGCTGAAGCAGAAGTCTTCTACACCGACATTCTCGGCCTCACTCCCCTCGGCAAGGTCGACGGCCGCCACCTGTTCTTCCGCTGTGGCGTGGGCGTGCTGCTCGTCTTCAACGCCGAGGCGACCAAAATTCCGCCCGCACCCGATGCAAGGCTGAAAGTGCCGCCGCATGGCGCGGTCGGCGAGGGCCATCTGTGCTTTGCCGCGACCGCCGATGAAATTGAGCTTTGGAAAGCCCATCTCATGGCGAAGAAAATCGCCATCGAAAGCGAATTCGAATGGCCGCAAGGTGGCCGTTCGATCTATATACGCGACCCTTCGGGCAATTCGATCGAGTTCGCCGAGCCGAGAATCTGGGGCCTTTGATGCATTCGCCAAACCTCCATGCGCTTGATGGCAAGAAGATCGTCGTCGCCAGCCACAATGAAGGCAAGCTGCGCGAATTCGCCGAGCTGATGGGGCCGTTCGGCTTCGAGGCGAAATCGGCCAAGGCGTATGGCCTGCCCGAGCCGGACGAAACCGGCACCACCTTCGAGGAAAACGCCTACATCAAGGCCTTTGCCGCCGCAAAGGCGACCGGGCTGCCGGCACTGTCGGACGATTCTGGCCTGTGTGTCGACGCGCTCGACGGCGCGCCCGGCGTCTATACAGCGAACTGGGCCGAGACTCCGGACGGATCGCGCGATTTCGCCATGGCCATGCAGCGCACCGAAGTGGCGATGCAGGAAGTTGGCGCGGCCACGCCCGAACGGCGCACGGGCCGCTTTGTCGCCGTCATCTGCCTCGCCTTTCCCGACGGCGAGGCCGAATATTATCGCGGTGAGGCCGAGGGCACGCTGGTCTGGCCGCCGCGCGGCGAGCTCGGCTTCGGCTATGATCCGGTGTTCCTGCCCAATGGCTTCGACAAGACCTTCGGCGAAATGAGCGCGGAGGAAAAGCACGGCTGGAAACCCGGCCAGGCGACGGCGCTGTCGCACCGCGCCCGCGCCTTCCAGAAATTCGCCCAAGCCCGGCTTGGTTCGGTGAGGCTTGGCTCGGCATGATCGGATCCGGCACCACCATGGCTCTCGACCGCGGTCCCGGCTTCGGCGTCTACGTGCATTGGCCGTTCTGCGCGGCCAAGTGCCCCTATTGCGACTTCAACAGCCATGTCCGCCACCAGCCGGTCGACCAGGAGCGCTTTGCCGCGGCCTTCGAGGCCGAGTTGGCAACGATGCGCCAGCGCACCGGGCCACGCGAAGTGACCAGCATCTTCCTCGGCGGCGGCACGCCGTCGCTGATGAAGCCGGAAACCGTGGCCAGGGTCCTGGACTCCGTGGCCAGGAACTGGACGGTGCCTGACGGCATCGAGGTAACGCTCGAGGCCAACCCGTCCTCGGTCGAGGCGGAGCGGTTTCGCGGTTACCGGGCGGCGGGCGTCAACCGCGTCTCGCTCGGCGTGCAGGCGCTGAACGACAAGGATTTGCGTTTTCTCGGCCGGCTGCACAACGTAAGGGAAGCCTTGCACGCCATCGGGCTCGCGCGCGACATCTTTCCGCGCCTGTCCTTCGACCTGATCTATGCGCGTCCCGGGCAGACGCCAGAGGATTGGCAGGCGGAACTCGAACAGGCGATCGGCCATGCCGCCGACCACCTATCGCTGTACCAGCTGACCATCGAGGAAGGCACGCCCTTCCATGCGCTGCACGCGGCGAAGAAATTCGTCGTTCCCGATAACGACCACGCCGCCGATCTCTATGCACTGACGCAGGAGATCACGTCGGCGCACGGCCTCCCGGCCTACGAGATCTCCAACCACGCCAGGCCGGGGGCCGAAAGCCGGCACAATCTGACCTACTGGCGCTACGGCGAATATGTCGGCGTCGGCCCCGGCGCGCATGGCCGCTTCGTCGAGAACGGCCATCGTGTGGTGACCATCGCCGAACGGATGCCGGAAACCTGGGCCAATCTGGTCGAGGCCAAGGGCCATGGCATCACTGGCGGCGAGCTCCTGACGCGCTCCGAAGAGGCGGACGAGTTTCTTTTGATGGGGCTCAGGCTCGCCGAAGGCATNGGCGGCGAGCTCCTGACGCGCTCCGAAGAGGCGGACGAGTTTCTTTTGATGGGGCTCAGGCTCGCCGAAGGCATCGACCTCTCCCGCTACGAGGCCTTCTCCGGGCGCGGCCTGTCGAGCGCGCGGCTGTCGGTGCTGCAGGGCGAAGGCCTGGTGGCGCCGATCGGCAATTCCCGCCTGCGCGCCACGCCGGCCGGTATGATCGTGCTCGACGCCGTTGTGGCCGATCTGGCGCGGTAGAGCATGATCCCGAAAAATAGGAACCGGTTTTCGGACGAGATCATGCTCACCAAGAGACAGTAACGTTGAAAAACGTCCTTTTCGTCTGCAGCCAGAACCGCTTGCGCAGCCCGACCGCCGAGCAGGTGTTTTCCACGCGGCGCGACATCGAAGTCGCCTCGGCCGGCACCAATCATGATGCCGACGCGCCGCTGACGCACGAACTCGTCGGCTGGGCGGACATCATCTTTGTCATGGAGAAAACCCACCGGACGAAACTGCGGAAGCAATTCAGTGCTGGCCTGAAGGCGGCCAAGGTGATCTGCCTCGACATCCCCGACGACTATGAATTCATGGACCCGGAGCTGATCGCGCTTCTGAAGGCGCGCGTGTCCCGGTATCTGGACTGAGCGCTTGCGTTCGCCCCTTTGCCTTCGGCCGAACACCGTTGACCCCGAAGCCCATCTGCCCGAATTGTAGCCCCCGATCCTCCCGGCTCCGGACGCCATGGCCACGCGCGAACCACCCAAACCCTCGGACCCCCCGCTCACCTTCGCGGTGCTGGTGTTCCCCGGCTTTCCGATGATGGCGTTCAGCTCGGTCATCGAGCCACTGCGCGCCGCCAACCTACTGGCGAAGCGGCAATGCTACCGCTGGATCATCGTCGGGGCGACCCAGGGTCCGGTCGAGGCCTCGAACGGCGTCGTCATCCAGCCAGGCTTTTACGCCGAGGCAGCGCCCAAGGTCGACCGCATCGTGGTCTGCTCTGGCGGCGACGCCGATCATCTCGTCGCCGAGGACGCCGCGAGCTGGATCCGCCGCAGCCTGCGCGCCGGCGCTCATATCGGCGCGGTCGCGGATGCGGCGTTCTTCCTGGCCCGTGCGGGCCTGCTCGACGGCCATGCCTGCACCTTGCACTGGACCAGCCAGGCCGCCTTCACCGAGGCCTTTCCCAACATCGAGCTGCGGCGCGATCTCTATGTGATCGACCGCAAGCGTTTCACCTCGGCCGGCGGCGTCGGCAGCCTCGACATGATGCTGGAGATCATCACCCGGGATTACGGCGCCGAACTTGCCGCGGGCGTCGCCGAGTGGTTCGTGCACAGCCAGTTGCGCTCCAGCGTCGACCGCAAGCTGATGCCCTTGCGCCTGCGCACCGGCGTGCAAAACGAACTGGTGCTGTCGGCCATCGCCATCATGGAGGACGCGGTGGAGGAGCGGCTCGGCATGGCCGAGCTGACGGCAAGGCTCGGCGTTTCCTCCGACAAGCTCGAGCGCTCCTTCCGCTCCGAACTCGCCATCTCGCCCAATGGCTATTATCGGCGGCTCAGGCTGAAACGCGCCGCCGACCTCTTGGCGCACTCGACGCTGGCTGTGCGCGACGTGGCGCTGGCCTGCGGTTTTGCCTCTATGTCGAGCTTTGCCCGTGCCTTTCGCGAGAAGCACGGCCATCCGCCGAAGCTGGCGCGGCGGCATTAGCTCAGCGGCATACCGCATAACAAACGCGGTTTTTCGCACAATGTTTTCTCACCTTCTGCGCCATGGTCTCGCCTTGCAATCCAGCCAAGGCCAGGCACCCCATGAGCATCGTCGTATTCGACCCAGACAGCACCGAGGACGTCGACTTCAAGGATCGCATGCGCCACCCGGCCGCGGCCGATCCGGCCGGCGGCATGTGGCTGTCAGACACCGAGCCGTCCTTCATCGATGCCGACGCCTTGCGCAAAGGCCGGCTCAACAAACTGCGCGGCTGGATGCGTGACGCTGGCTATGGCGGCGTCGTGCTGTTCGATCCCTACAACCAGCGCTATGCCACCGGCTCGCGCAACATGTTCGGTTATTTCCTGCGCAACTCGACCCGCTATTTCTTCATTCCGACCGACGGGCCGATCGTGTTGTTCGAATATCCGCAGAGCTACCATGTCTCGATGGTGCTCGACACGATCGACGAGGCGCGTCCTTCCAAGCTGGTCTGGTCTTCGGTCTCCGGCCGCGACGACGAGACCGCCGGGCCCTTCGCGGACGAGATCGCCGAACTGCTGAGAAGGCACGGCGGCGGCTCGATGAAACTCGGGCTCGACCGCTGCAGCCATTTGCAGGCCTTGGCGCTTGAAAAGCGCGGCTGCGAGGTTCGCGATTGCCAGGGCGAAATCCTGGCCGTGCGCGCCGTGAAGACGCCGGAGGAGGTGAAATGCCTGCAGGTGTCGATGGCCGGCGCCGAGGCCGCCGTCTATGCGGTGCGCGAGGCGATCAAGCCCGGCGTCTCCGAAAACGATCTGTTCGCCATCATGTATGGCGAGGTCATCCGCCAGGGTGGCGAATTCATCGAGACCCGGCTGCTGACCTCGGGCCAGCGCACCAATCCGTGGTTCAACGAGGCCAGCGGCCGCAAGATCAGGCCCGGCGAATTGCTGGCGCTCGATACCGACACGATCGGCTGTTACGGCTATTATTCGGATTTTTCCCGCACCTTCCGCTGCGGGCCGGGCAAGCCGACGCCTTATCAGAAGTCGCTCTACCGCATGGCGCACGATCAGGTTCAGCATAATATTTCCATCGTGAAGCCCGGCATGGCGTTCCGCGAGATCGCGGAGAAGGCGTGGAAAATTCCGGACCGCTTCGTCGACCAGCGCTACACCTCGGTCATGCACGGCGTCGGCATGCATGGCGAGACGCCGTTCATCGCGCATGCCATGGATTACGAGACCTATGGCCGCGACGGCCATATCGTGCCAGGCATGGTGGTGAGCGTGGAAAGCTATATTGGCGAGAAGGGCGGCCGCGAAGGCGTCAAGCTGGAGGACGAAATCCTGATCACCGAGACCGGCACCGAGCTCCTGTCGCGCTTTCCCTATGAGGATGAGTTTCTGGAGACGCAGGTTTGATGTGGGTTGGCCACCTCACCGTAAACGGGCGAAACACCCCTCGCTTCGTCATCCCAGGGCGAAGCAAGGAGCGTTGCGACGCGGCGCGGACCCTAGGATCCAAGCCGCGACTTCAGCGCGCCGGCAACGGTGCGGATCTGCTCCAATGCACGCGACGGTCGAGGTCACCGCATGGATCCTCGGGTCTGCGCGTCCGCTTCGCTCCCGCTCCGCCCGTGGATGACGAAGTCGGGGAGGCTTCGGCCGGCCTGCAAGAGTTCCGACAGCCCACGGGACGGAAAGGCGTTGGCTTTCGAACCAGGCGCGCTCGCATGAGACCACTCGCATGAAAAGCCCTATCTCCCTCAAGCGCGGCACGGTGGCCGCCGTGTTCATCGACCTGCAGGAAGAGCACCGGCAGGACAAGCGCTACCTTGTCGAGGGCTACGAAAGAATCCTCGCCAACGTGCAGCGCCTACAGGCGGCGGCGCGGCAAAACCATGTGCCGCTTCATCACTGGGCCTATATCGTCGATCTCGACAGCCAGGACCGGCCCTTTCATCCGGTCGGCGAAGACGGCAAGTCGGCCTTTTCCGACAAGAGCGACCCGCTGACCGAGATCTGCCACGAGGTGGCGCCAGGCAATGGCGAGGCGGTGCTGATCAAGGCCGAGGCCAGCGCCTTCCGCTCCGGTCCGGCTGGCGACCGGCTCAAGGCTTCCGGCATCGAATGGCTTGTCATAGCTGGCGTGTGGACCGAGGCCTGTATCGACGCGTCGGTCAGGGATGCCGTGGCAAGGGGCTTTCGCGTGCTTTTGGTCAAGGATGCCTGCGGCAGCGGCAGCATGGCCATGCACCAGACCGGCATCCTCAACCTAGCCAACCGGCTCTATGGCGGCGCGGTTACCGACACCGGCGGCGCCTGCCGGCTGCTGGCCGGCGAGATGGTCACCGTCTGGCAGGTCGAAGGCTCGGTACCCCTGCGCTTCACTTTTGAAAACGCCGCCCATCTCTATGCCGAGCTTTGACGTGCCCCTCGGACTGAAATGACCAGCCGCGGCAAATACGGACCATGGCTCGACCCGGCGCTCTGGGCCTATATCGACAGCGTCAACGCCTGGTACCCGCCCGAGATCGTCGGCCTGCCGATCGACAAGCAGCGCGCGGTCTATGCCAGGATGTGCCGGGCCTTCCACCAAGGCCGCCCGCCCGGAGTCATGGCCACGGACAGCCTGGTCGCCGCTTCGAGCCATGATATCCCGGTTCGCCGCTACCGGCACGCCGGCGCCACACCGCGCGCGACGGTGCTCTATTTCCACGGCGGCGGTTTCATCCTCGGCGGGCTCGAAAGCCATGACGACATCTGCGCCGAAATCTGCGCCGGCACCGGCTTCGACGTGCTGTCGGTCGGTTACCGGCTGGCACCCGAGCATCTCCACCCGGCCGCCTTCGACGATGCGCTGGTGGCTTTCGAATGGGCGGCAGCGACCAGCGAGTTGCCGCTCTTGCTCTGCGGTGAAAGTGCGGGCGGCAATCTGGCGGCGGCGGTGGCACAGGCCACGCGTCACCATCCGCGCGCCGCGATCGGCCAGGTGCTGATCTATCCCGATCTCGGCGGCAACGAGGCGATCGGCTCCTACGTCGAACACGCCGATGCGCCGTTGCTGTCGACGAGCGACGCCGCCTTCTACCGGGACCTGCGCTCAGCCAGAAAGCAATCGCCCGACGATCCGACCTTCTCGCCGCTGCGCGACCGCGGCTTTTCCGACCTGCCGCCAACGGTGATCGTCACGGCCGAATGCGATCCGCTGTCGTCGGACGGCGAAGTCTATCGCGACCTTGTCCTGGAGGCCGGCGGCAAGGCCTGGTGGCATGAGGAGCCCCGCCTCGTGCACAGTTTCCTGCGCGCCCGCACGACCGTGCCGGCCGCGGCGGAGGCTTTTGCGCGTATCATTGCGGCGGTTGCCGCGCTGGGCCGGAGGGAGTGGCCCTACTGAGGCCGCTCCTCGGATGGTTTTACGAGGACAGCGCCTGGGCTGCTTGCTGGGGGGAGGCTTTCAGCCACAGCGCCTTTTCGCCGAGCGTCGCGACCATGGCGGCGTGCGCCATGCGCTCCGCTTCGGTCAGGCGCGGCACAAGCGGCGCCGGGCGCTCGGCAACGATGATCTCGATATGCCTGACATTGTTGCCGCCCTGGGCCGGCGCGGTGGCGCTGTCGAGGATCAGTGCGGCCTGCTTGCCGCCGATCAGCTCGATATAGACCTCTGCCAGCAATTCGGAATCGAGCAGGGCGCCGTGCTTGGTCCGCTTGGTATTGTCGATGCCGTAGCGCCGGCACAGCGCGTCGAGCGAATTGGGTCCCATCGGGTGCTTGCGGCGCGCCAGAGCCAGCGTATCGACGACAAGCCCGTTATCGACAGGCGGATGACCGAGCCGGCCAAATTCGACATTGAGGAAGCCGATATCGAAGGTGGCGTTGTGGGCGACCAGCTTGGCGCCTTCCGTGAATTTCAGCCATTCCTCGGCGATTTCGGCGAAGCTCGGCATGCCCGCGAGATCGGCCGCGCTGATGCCGTGCACGGACTGCGCCTCGGCATGGATCGCGCGGCCTTGCGGGTTAATATAATGATGGAAGGTCCTGCCGGTCGGAAAGCGATTGACCAGCTCGACGCCGCCAAGCTCGATGACGCGGTCGTCGCGCGAATCGAGGCCGGTGGTTTCCGTATCGAAAATAATCTCGCGCATCGAATCAGGTTGCTCCTGGGAGCAGAATCGTCAGGCCGGAACAAAATGGCAATGGGCAATGCTGACGGCCTGCGTCAGGAGCCGACTTATCCCTTGATTTCGGCAATGACCGAAGCAACCGCCGCACGCGCGGCGTCCAGCCCCTCGCCGGTGTCGATGACGAAATCGGCCAGCCGGCGCTTTTCGGCATCCGGCACCTGCTTGGCCAGAATCGACGCCAGTTTTTCCTCGCTCATGCCAGGCCGCGCCAGCACGCGCCGGCGCTGGACTTCGGCCGGCGCCGTCACCACGACGACCTTGTCGACGCGGCCACGGCCGCCCGTTTCGAACAGCAGCGGGATGTCGAGGACCACGAGCGATTCGCCTGCGTCGAGATGCCTGGCCAGGAAGGCATCGGCATCGGCACGGACCAGCGGGTGGACAATGGCCTCGAGTTTTTTCATGGATGCCGCATCGCCGAGCACACGGGCGCCGAGCTTCGCGCGGTCGACGCTTCCGTGAACCGTGGTGCCTGGAAAGGCGGCCTCGACCAGGGGGGCCGCCTTGCCGGCATAGAGGCGGTGCACCGTCTCGTCGGAATCATGCACCGGCACGCCTGCTTCGGCGAACATCCCGGCCGTGGTCGACTTGCCCATGCCGATCGATCCGGTGAGGCCGAGCACGATCATGGTTTCGGCGCCGGAGATTTGGGCACCAGATCGGCAACGATGAGTGAGCGCAGTTCAGCCGTCACCTTCGGCCTGACGCCGAACCAGCGTTCGAAGCCGGGCACCGCCTGGTTGAGCAGCATGCCGAGCCCGTCGACCGTCTTCAGCCCTCGTGCCCGTGCGGCGGCGAGCAGGGGGGTCTCGAGCGGCACATAGACGATGTCGTTGACCACCGCGTGGTCGGGCAGCAGTCTGGGGTCGGCGGGCAGACCCTCATTGCCCTGCATGCCCAGCGCAGTTGTGTTGACCAGCAGGCCGGCGTCGCGCAGCAATTCGCCGGTCGCGGCCAGGGGATGCGCCGACACCCCGCCGCCAAAGCGGTCGCGCAACTCCATTGCCCGGGCGAGCGTGCGATTGACGATGCGGATGTCGCCGACGCCGCGCTCCTTCAGCGCATGGATGACGGCACGGGAGGCGCCGCCGGCACCCAGCACCACGGCCGGGCCGTTGGACGCCCAGCCCGGAGCGTGGTCGTCGAGATTGGCGGCAAAGCCATGGCCGTCGGTGTTGCCGCCCCACAAAGTGCCGTCCTCGAACCACAGCGTGTTGACGGCGCCGATCTCGTCGGCCGCATGGTCGCGGCGCGCGACCCTGGCAAAAGCCGCCTCCTTGTGCGGGATGGTGACGTTGCCGCCGCGATAACCGTTCGCCTGCAGGGTCGCCAGGAATTCGGCGAAGTATTCGGGCGCGACATCGATCGCCCGATAACTGCCTTCAATGCCATGCTTGACCAGCCAGTGACCGTGGATCATCGGCGAGCGCGAATGTTTTATGGGGTGGCCGGTGACGAAGGCCTTTTTCGAGGTTTCAGCCATCGATGGCTCCCAGTGCGCGCAGCTCCGCCAGCAACGGCAGCAGCGGCAGGCCGACAATGGTAAAATGGTCGCCTTCGATTTTTTCGAACAGCTGGATGGCTTCTCCCTCGACCTGGTAGGCGCCGACACTCGACAACGCCTTGACGCCGACACGGGCCAGATGCCGGCCGACGAAGGCGGGGTCGAGCTTGCGCATGGTCATCGAGGCGATGCCGACATGGCGCCACAGCACCTTGCCGTCGCGCACCAGCACGGCGGCGCTGTTGAGCTGATGGGTCTTGCCCGACAACGCCAGGAGATGGCGGCGCGCGCCCTCCATGTCGGCCGGCTTGTGGAACACCTCGTCACCGAGCGACAAGGTCTGGTCGCAGCCAAGCACCAGTGCCCCGGGCCTGCGCTCGCTGACGTCGGTGGCCTTTGCTTCGGCGAGCACCAGGGCGACGTCCTCGGGCGAGGCGCCGCTGTCCTGCAAGGGTGCTTCCAGCGCCCGCTCGTCCAGCGTCGCGGGAACCGGCTCGATGTCGACGCCGGCATGGACCAGCATCGCCTTGCGGAACGGGCTGCCTGAAGCGAGGATGATTTTTTCCGTCATTTTTGCACTCGGGCACAGACATAGGCGCGGTTGGAGTGTGAGCTGTTTTACTCGTTAAAGTTAGCGCCGCCCTCATTGTCCTGCCGGACATTTCTCCCCGCATAGAGACAGGGAGAAGGGGCAGCTTCAACGTGGGCTCTCTCTTCGGCCACGCTGGTGATTGGCGAAACCATCGACGACATGGCCCCTCTCCCCGTCTCTATACGGGGGAGGATGCCGGCAGGCAGGTGAGGGGCGGCGCCGACCCTCCGCGGCAAGCCTCGGAAAACCTCTTGGCTGATCTATCGCGTCTTTCCCCGCAGGGCAACGATCGCCGCCGCCGTTTCCTCGATCGAGCGGCGGCTGACGTCGATCATCGGCCAGCCGTGTCGGGTGCAGATCTGGCGGGCATAGGCGAGTTCCTCGTTGATGGCGGCGCGGTCGACATACTCGGTCGGCACATAGGTGCTCGAATTGCCAAGGATGCGGTTCTGGCGCACATGCGAGATGCGCTCGGCGGTGGCGATCAGACCGACGACCAGCGGCGCCCTGGCGTTGACAAGGCTTTCGGGCACCGGCACGCCGAGCACGATCGGGATGTTGGCGGTCTTGATGCCGCGATTGGCGAGATAGATGCTGGTCGGCGTTTTCGAGGTGCGTGAAATGCCGATCAGCACCACATCGGCGTCATCCATGTTTGCCGGCAGCTGGCCATCATCATGGTCCATGGTGAAGTTGAGCGCATCGATGCGCCGGAAATATTCGGCGTCGAGAACATGCTGGGCGCCGACGCGGCGGCCGGCCGGCGTTCCGAGATAGGACTGGAAGACAGTCAGCACGGGCTCCAGCACGGACACGCAGGGCAGGCCCATGGCCGCGCAGCGTTCGTCGATGCCATGCGCCAGCTTCTGGTCGACCACCGTGTAGAGGATGATGCCCGGCTCCTCCTCTATGTCCTCGAAGACCTTGGCTATCTGCTTTTCGGTGCGGATGAGCGGGTAGATGTGTTCGATGGCGCGTGCATCCTTGTATTGCGCTGACGCCGCGCGGCCGGCGGCGAGCAGGGTTTCGCCCGTGGCATCGGAAATCAGATGCAGGTGGAAGAAGCTCTGGGGTTTGTTCACAGGGATCACCTGGGGCTGTGGGCGGATGTGGATAAGATCGGACCGGCAGGCATGCCGGCCGGAGGCGACTGTATCAGATGCCGGTTTGTCCACAATTCGATGCGCTGTCAGCTTCTCCGGGCGGCTGGGGACAAGTCCGTGGACGAGGAGTTTTGCCGTTTGACTGTCCACAGGGCAGGCCTCGAGGGCATCTGACCTAGCGCATTGACTCCAATGGCGGATTCCTGATTGTCCCCAGAACCCTGCCAGTCGCGGTAGGGAATGCGCGACAATATGCTTGCTGGCGTTTTGGCGGCCAAAGCGGGACAGGTGACAACCACCACAACCAACAGACTCTTAGAATCAGAAGACTCTTTTANAATAAGATATTTGATTAAGAGGAAGCCGGGAGAGGCGAGCGCTCGATGCGTGCAAGACGGATCATGCTGGATGTGCTGAAAGGCGAGGCGGTGTTTCCTCCTCCGCTCTGGATGATGCGACAGGCCGGGCGCTATCTGCCGGAATATCGTGAGACGCGAAGACGGGCCGGCTCGTTCCTTGATCTCTGCTACGACCCCGACCTTGCCGTGGAAGTGACGCTGCAGCCGATCGAGCGCTTTGGCTTCGACGCTTCGATCGTGTTTTCGGACATCCTTGTCGTTCCCCATGCGCTTGGTCGCGATGTGCGCTTCGAGGAAGGGCGTGGGCCGTTGCTGACGCCGATTTCGGCGGCCGAGATTCCGGCGCTGGGAAGCGACATGTTTCACGTGAATCTCGAACCGGTCTACGAGACGCTTCGCCGGCTGCGGGTGAAATTGCCCGACGAGACGACGCTGATCGGCTTCTGCGGCGCCCCGTGGACGGTCGCGACCTATATGATCGCCGGCCACGGCACCCCCGACCAGGCGCCGGCGAGGCTGTTCGCCTACCGCGAGCCGGCGGCGTTTAGGCAGTTGCTGAAAGTGCTCGCCGACCATTCGGCGTCCTACCTGATCCGGCAGATCGAGGCCGGCGCGGACGTTGTGCAGATTTTCGATTCCTGGTCGGGCGTGCTCGACGATGCGTCCTTCGAACGCTTCTGCGTCGAGCCGGTGGCCGAGATCGTCAGGCAGGTTCGGGCGGTCCATCCCGACGTGCCGATCATCGGTTTTCCCAAGGGCGCCGGCGCCCGCTATCAGAGCTATCGCGAGAAGACCGGCGCGACGGGGCTGGGCATCGACTGGACGGTGCCGCTGGAGGCCGCGAAGGCGTTGCAGCGGCAAGGCGCCGTCCAGGGCAATCTTGACCCCTTGCGGCTGGTCGCCGGCGGGCAAGCGTTGGCGGATGGCGTCGAAGCGATCCTCCAGGCGCTGGGGAATGGGCCGCTGATCTTCAATCTCGGCCACGGCATCACGCCGGAGACGCCGGTGGCGCATGTCGAGGCGATGGTAAAACAGGTTCGGAGCGCGGCACGCTGATGGCTGACAGAGATAACACCAACAGCGCCGGCCAAGCGATGAAGCGCATGGTCGTTGGCATTGCTGTCCTGATCGTTCTCACCGCGCTTTTGTTTTTCTTCGCGCCGGAAAGCTTCTACCCCTGGGCAAAGGCGATCCATATCCTCGCCGTCATCTCCTGGATGGCTGGGATGCTTTATCTGCCGCGGCTGTTTGTCTATCACGTCGATGCGCCGAAAGGCTCCGTGCAGTCGGAGACTTTCAAGGTGATGGAGCGGCGTCTGCTGCGCGGCATCATCAATCCGGCGATGATCCTCACCTGGGTCTTCGGGCTGTGGCTGGCCTGGAAGATCTTTGCGTTCCAGGGCGGCTGGCTGCATGCCAAGATCGGCCTTGTGCTGATTTTGTCCGGTGTTCATGGTTATCTGGCGGCCGCGGTGCGTAAATTCGCCGAGGACCGCAACGAAAAACCAGCAAGACACTGGCGGATCGTCAACGAGATCCCCACATTGCTGATGATCGCAATCGTGATCCTGGTCGTCGTGAAGCCCTTCTGAGGCTTCATCGGACCCGCTCAAAAGGCGGCTTGCTCTTTCAGCCGACCGACGATACAAGACGGGTCTTCCTTCCCGTCATGCGCCGCCCGTCATTGCTTTCGGCCGCGCCCGGCATTTGTCGCATCCCGCCGATCTTTCCCCCAAAGCCTACCCAGAGTCCGTCTAATGCAAGAAATGAAACTCACCGAGTTCAAGAACAAGAAGCCGCCAGAGCTGATCGCTTATGCCGAATCGCTCGAGGTCGAGAACGCCAGCGTCATGCGCAAGCAGGAACTGATGTTCGCTATCCTGAAGAAGCTCGCCGCCCAGGACATCGAGATCATCGGTGACGGCGTGGTCGAGGTGCTGCAGGACGGTTTCGGCTTCCTGCGCTCCGCCAATGCCAACTATCTGCCAGGGCCCGACGACATCTACATTTCGCCGTCGCAGATCCGGCGCTTTTCGCTGAAGACCGGCGATACGGTCGAAGGACCGATCCGCAGCCCGAAGGAGGGCGAGCGCTATTTCGCGCTGCTCAAGGTCAACACGATCAATTTCGACGATCCCGAAAAGATCCGCCACAAGATACACTTCGACAATCTGACGCCGCTCTATCCGACCTCGCGGCTGAAGATGGAGGTCGACAATCCGCCCGGCAAGGACATATCGCCTCGCGTGATCGACCTGGTGGCGCCGATCGGCAAGGGCCAGCGCGCGCTGATCAACGCACAGCCGCGTACCGGCAAGACGGTGCTGTTGCAGAACATCGCGCACTCGATTACCGCCAATCATCCGGAATGCTACCTGATCGTGCTGCTGATCGACGAGCGTCCCGAGGAAGTCACCGACATGCAGCGTTCGGTCAAGGGCGAAGTCATCTCCTCGACCTTCGACGAGCCTGCGGTGCGCCACGTCCAGGTCGCCGAAATGGTCATCGAGAAGGCCAAGCGGCTGGTCGAGCACGGCCGCGATGTAGTGATCCTTCTTGATTCGATCACTCGGCTGGGCCGCGCCTACAACACCGTCGTGCCGTCCTCCGGCAAGGTGCTGACCGGTGGTGTCGACGCCAACGCGCTGCAGCGCCCGAAGCGTTTCTTCGGCGCCGCGCGCAACATCGAGGAAGGCGGCTCGCTGACCATCATCGCCACCGCGCTGATCGACACAGGCAGCCGCATGGACGAAGTCATCTTCGAAGAGTTCAAGGGCACCGGCAACTGTGAAATCCAGCTCGACCGCAAGGTGGCCGACAAGCGTATCTATCCGGCCATCGACATCCTCAAGTCCGGCACCCGCAAGGAAGACCTGCTGGTGTCGCGCCAGGACCTGCAGAAGATCTTCGTGCTGCGCCGCATTCTGGCGCCGATGGGAACCACCGACGCGATCGAGTTCCTGATCGACAAGCTGAAGCAGACCAAGACCAACGGCGATTTCTTCGATTCGATGAACACGTAATCGAGGCGCGGCAGGGCCTTCTCCTCGTCATCCTCGGGTCAAGCCGGGGATGACGGGATCACTTTCGCCGCAACAATCCTTCCAATTCATCGGCATCCGTCACCATCGGCAGGCAGACCTGACCGGTGCACAGCCAAGCGCCGCGCCGGTTGGTCGGCGGCAGGATTCCGCCGGGCAGCAACGGTCGATTCGCCGCCGTACCGATTGGCACGGCGATATCGACGCGGCGCGGATCCGGGTTTCGATTCGCCACCGGAACGAGCTTCGGATCCTCCAGCTCGTCCACGATGACCAGTTTCAACGGCTCGACGGCAAGCGCACAGGCATTGACGATACCCGCCTGGCCATAGGCCTGCTGCGCGGCGCGGCCGGCGGCATGCTCGGCGGTTTTCCACGCCTTCTCCTGCAAGGCGAGACTGCCAATAATAGAAGCGAGCCGGACCTGGGCCTCGATGATCTGGCTGGTGGCTGAGGGGATGGCCTCGTCGACATCGCCCCTGATGCGGATCGGCACATCGGTGGTGTCCGAGGCGGTCAGATAGTAGCCTTTGCCTTCCGTGTCGGCGTGCCAACGGTCGAGCTGTTCAAGGAACCGGCCGGCCTGGTCGACATAGCTCCAGTCATCAGTGGCTTCGAACAGCGAGATCGCCGCGTTGGTCATGGCGGCATAGTCGCTCGACAGTGCGGGAAACAGCTTCCGGACGCCAAGCATGGAGTGCGGCAAGCGACCGTCGCGGCCGGCTTTGCCGATATGGGCAAAGGCCTTGGCCGCGGCCTCGATCCAATCCGGCCGCGCCAGCGAACGACCCGCCTCGGCGATGGCGGAGATCATCAGGCCGTTCCAGTCGGTAAGGGTCTTTGCGTCCAGGCCCGGCCTGACGCGTTGTTCGCGGACAGCGAGAAGCCTTGCCTTGAGCGGGACAAGCCGTTCCCGGTCGGCAACACCAAGCGCCTGCTGGGAGAGGGTCTGATGGATCACCGGCTTACCTTCCCAACCGGGCGGGCTGGAGAGAGTGAAGTACTTGAAAAACCAGACTGATTCGTCCCCCAGAACGGATTCGATCTCCTCCCTGCTCCAGGTGTAGAACAGACCTTCCTCACCATCGCTGTCGGCATCGAGACTGGCGGCAAAGGCGCCGCCTTCGACGCGCATTTCGCGCAGAAGCCAGCCGACCGTATCCTCGATTCGGAACCGGAACAAATCGTTGCCGGTCGCCGCGAGAGCCCAGTTGCAGAAGCGGATGAGCTGCGCGTTGTCGTAGAGCATTTTCTCGAAATGCGGCACCAGCCATTCGGCGTCCGTCGAGTAGCGGCTGAGCCCACCGCCAATGTGATCGTGGATGCCGCCGCTGAGCATATGTTCGAGGCTGACGAGGACATCGTCGCGATGTGCGGTATTGCCGTCGCGCAGCCAGGACAGCCACAGCGTCTGCATGAACGGCGCGTTCGGGAATTTCGGCGCGCCGGCGAGGCCGCCGCGATCGCGGTCGATCATGCCACCGACGCGGCCGGCGAGGTCGGACAGCGTATCGCGATCGAGAACCGCCTTGGAATGCGTGGCCGAGAGCCGCGCCTCGACATGCGAGGTCAGGCCGTCGGCGCTCTGGTGCAGGCTTGCCCTTTTTTCCCGCCAGGCCTTGTCGACCGCTTCCATCACCTGGATGAACCCGGGACGGCCATAGCGCGGCTGGCGGGGGAAATAGGTGCCGCCCCAGAACGGCTTGCCCTCGGGGGTCAGGAACATGGTCAGCGGCCAGCCACCTTGCTCGCCCATCGAGGAGAGGGCCGCCATATAGATCTGGTCGATGTCGGGTCGCTCCTCGCGGTCGACCTTGATATTGACGAACAGACGGTTCATGACGGCGGCTACGTCGTCATTCTCGAAGCTTTCATGGGCCATGACATGGCACCAGTGGCAGGCGGCATAGCCGATGGAGAGCAGGATAGGCCTGTCCAGCGCTTTTGCCTCCGCCAGCGACGCCGGTGACCATCCGCGCCAATGCACGGGGTTGCCGCTGTGCTGCTGCAGATAGGGGCTGGCCTCTTCGGCAAGCAGGTTTTGCGCGGGCAATGTCACAATGGCCAACTTTCAGGAGCGATACGGGGCGGTGACGAGGCGAAAGCTAGGGCGGTTCGGTAGAGCGGGCAAATGATTTCAGGCGATTCGATCGTGGCGCTGTCGAGCGGCAGGCTTCCGGCCGGCGTTGCGGTGTTGCGCATATCCGGCCCCAATACTCGATTCGTGGTCGAAACGATTGCCGGCGGCATGGTTAAGGCGCGGTCCGCGGTCCTGCGCAGGTTCAGGGCTCCAGATGGAACCGTGCTCGATAACGGCTTGGTTCTGTTCTTTCCCGGTCCGGCGAGCTTCACCGGCGAGGATGTCGCCGAGTTCCATGTTCATGGCGGGCGCGCCGTGGTGGCCAGGATGCTGGAAACGATCGCTGGATTCGACGGCGTCAGGCATGCCGAGCCCGGAGAATTCACGCGCCGCGCCTTCTTCAACGGCAAGGTCGATCTGGTCGAGACGGAGGCGCTGGCCGACCTCGTCAATGCGGAGACCGAAGCGCAGCGGCGTTTCGCCATCCTGAACGCCGGGGGCGCACAGAGCGCACTCTATCTCGGCTGGCGGCGGCGGCTGATCCATGCGCGGGCCATGATCGAGGCCGAGATCGACTTCGCCGATGAAGACGATGTACCGGGTTCCGTTTCGGACGCGGTTTGGTCTGACGCAAGGTCGATGATATCGGAGATCGACCGCCACATTGCCGGCTTCCATGCCGCCGAGATCATCCGGGACGGCTTCGAAGTCGTCATTCTCGGTGCGCCCAATGCCGGCAAGTCCAGCCTGTTCAATGCCTTGGCGCGGCGCGATGCCGCTATTGTAACGGATGAACCCGGCACGACCCGAGATTTGCTGGAGGTTGTTCTAGATCTCCGGGGCCTGCGTGTCCGACTGACCGACACCGCCGGCCTGCGAGAAGCGCCCGGCAAGATCGAGACGATCGGCATCGAGAAGGCAAGAGCGAAGGCGGATCGCGCCGATCTGCTGCTGCTGCTCGAGGATGCCGCGAACCCCAAGGACACCGGCCCACTGTCGATGTCTGCCCCATCATTGCGCGTCGGCACCAAGCTCGACTTGCTCGATAAGAGAGCGCCCCACTATTTAGCTGGGCGGTACGAGTTCGGCATATCCGTGATCGACGGAACGGGCGTGGAGGGATTGCTGGCGGAGATCGGTCGCCGCGCTGCCGAGGCGGCCGGCGAGGCCGGCGATATCTTGCCGTCGCGGCTCCGCCATGTCGAGTTGCTCGATGCGGCGAACCGGCATCTGCACCGTGCCGCCGATGAACGCATGGCCCAGGAATTGCGCGCCGAAGAGCTGCGCCTGGCAGCGGAACGCCTGGGACGCATCGTGGGCGCGGTGGACGTAGAAGACTTGCTCGACGTGATCTTTTCCCAGTTCTGCATCGGCAAATGACTCACGTGAAACATGATGCTTCTGCTGATTCACGTGAAACAAGTAGGCGGCGATTCACGTGAAACGCAGATAGAGAGGCGGGTTTCGCTGTTTCACGTGAAACGCCGCGCGGAGTTTTCTTGACAGTCCCGCGTCGCGGGGACATGTGTCGCTCATCTTCTTTGAGTTCGGGACCAATATAGAATGACCGATCACTATGATGTGGTTGTGGTGGGCGGCGGCCATGCGGGTTGCGAGGCGGCCAGCGCCGCCGCGCGCGCTGGCGCCAGGACCGCGCTGGTGACGCTGCGTTTCGAGACGATCGGCGTGATGTCGTGCAACCCTGCCATCGGCGGGCTCGGCAAGGGGCATCTTGTGCGCGAGATTGACGCCATGGACGGGCTGATGGGCCGCGTGGCGGACGCCGCCGGCATCCAGTTCCGCCTGCTCAACCGCCGCAAAGGCCCGGCGGTGCGCGGCCCTCGCACGCAGGCCGACAGAAAACTTTATCGCCTTGCCATGCACGAAGCGATTCGGCAGCAGAACGATCTGGAGGTTGTGGAGGGTGAGGTTCTCGATTTCGAGATCTCCGATGGAAAGATCGCCGCGGTTCTCCTGGCCAACGGGCGGCGGCTTGTCTGCGGCGCCGTGGTGCTGACGACGGGAACCTTCCTGCGCGGACTCATTCATATCGGTGAAAAGAAGATTGTCGCTGGCCGCATGAACGAGAAGGCCAGCATGGGCCTGTCGGAGACCATGCACCGCGCCGGCTTCAAGCTCGGGCGACTGAAGACCGGCACGCCGCCGCGACTGGACGGACGAACCATCGAGTGGGTGTCGCTGGGAAGCCAGGCGGCGGACGAGAATCCCGTACCGTTCTCACTGATGACCGACCGTATCGTGACGCCGCAGATCGATTGCGGCATCACCCGCACCACGCCAGCCACGCATGATTTGATCCGCGCCAATCTTGGCCGGTCGGCCATGTATTCCGGCTCGATCGAAGGGGTTGGGCCGCGTTATTGCCCGTCGATCGAGGATAAGATCGTCAAGTTCGGCGACCGGGACGGACATCAGATCTTTCTGGAGCCGGAAGGGCTCGACGACCACACCGTCTATCCCAACGGCATTTCGACTTCGCTGCCGGAAGACGTTCAGCTGGACATACTGAAGACCATTCCTGGTTTGGAGCATGCGGTCATGCTGCAGCCTGGCTATGCCATCGAATATGATCATGTCGATCCGCGCGAACTGCATCCCACACTTGAGACCCTGCGCGTTGCCGGACTTTTTCTCGCCGGGCAGATCAACGGCACGACGGGCTACGAAGAGGCCGCCGGGCAGGGCCTGCTCGCCGGCCTCAATGCAGCGCGGCGGGCGGCGGGCGGCGCACCGATCGTGCTCAGCCGTACCGAGGCCTATATCGGCGTGATGGTCGACGACTTGACCAGTCGCGGCATCAGCGAACCCTATCGGATGTTCACTTCGCGGGCCGAGTTTCGACTCTCGCTGCGCGCCGACAACGCCGATGAGCGGCTGACGCCGCTGGCGCAGACGCTGGGAATCGCCTCGGCGCGGCGGATGCAGCGCTATGACGATGTCATGCAGCGGCTGGATGAAGCGCGCCGGATGGCGCTTTCGCTGACCATGACGCCGAACGAGGCGGCACGGCACGGTTTGGAGATCAATCACGATGGCGTGCGCCGGTCCGGCTTTGAATTGCTGGCATATCCCGGTGTCGATGTGGCTTGGCTCGCCGGGGTCGAGCCGAAATTTCACGACGTCGATGCCAAGACTGCAGAACGTCTTGAAACTGAAGCGAAATATTCGGTTTATCTCGATCGCCAGAGCACGGATGTGGCGCAGATCCGACGTGAAGAGGCCCGGCTGATCCCGGACACGGTCGATTTTGCCGGCGTGCCCGGTCTGTCCAATGAGCTGAAGCAGAAAATGCAGGCGCGGCGGCCGTGCTCCATCGCGGAGGCGCAGCGCATGGAAGGCATGACACCGGCGGCGTTGGCGATCATCATCGCGCATGTTCGGCATTGGGAATCGGTGGAGAATGCCGAGCAGAGGGATGTTGCGTGAGTTCTTTCTCCCGCGACCGCCTGCAGGAGGCCGCCGGCCCGGTTTCACGTGAAACATTCGATCGCCTGGTGGCGTTTGAAGCGATGTTCCAGAAATGGAACCGCAGCATCAATCTCGTGGCGCAGTCGACCTCGGGCGATGTCTGGCAGCGCCACATCGTGGACAGCGCGCAACTTGCTGGGATAGAGCCCCATGCCACGCACTGGGCTGACATCGGTTCTGGTGGCGGATTTCCCGGGCTCGTCATGGCCTTTCTGCTCGGCGATCGCCCGGGCGCCAGCATCGATCTGGTCGAAAGCAATCGCAAGAAAGCTTCGTTCCTGCAGACGGTCGTCGGCCAGTTCGGCTTGCCGGCACGGGTCGTGGCGCGACGAATCGAGGATAGCCATGTTGTTGTTTCGAAGCCGGAAATCGTCACGGCGCGGGCGCTGGCACCGCTTTCGGTGCTGCTGGACCTGTCGGCGCCATGGCTGACCTCGGGCGCGCGGGCGCTGTTCCACAAAGGCCGGGATTACCGCGCCGAAGTGCAAGAAAGCGTTAACCGGTGGACCTTCGATCTGGTAGAACATCCAAGCGTGACCGACGCCAGCGGCGTCATTCTCGAATTGTCCAATGTGCGGCCTGTCTGAACCCAGACCGGTCTGATTGTTTGGCGACCCAAAGATGAATCTCTGGCATAGATCCATGATGAAGAACGGCCCTCGAATCATCACCGTAGCCAACCAGAAAGGCGGTGTCGGCAAGACCACCACCGCCATCAACCTGGCCACCGCGCTGGCGGCAATCGGTGAGAAAGTGCTGATCGTAGACCTCGACCCGCAAGGCAATGCCAGCACCGGCCTCGGCATCGACCGCAAGGACCGGACGGTTTCGTCCTATGACGTGCTGACGGGCGAACTGGACCTGGAGGCCGCCGCCATTCCGACCGCGGTGCCCGGCCTTTCCATCGTGCCTTCGACGCTGGACCTGCTCGGCATCGAGATGGAGATCGCCTCGGCGCCGGACCGGGTGCTCAAGCTGCGCAATGCGCTGCGTGCCGCGACCGAGCGCGGGGCGCCCTTCGGCTATGTGCTGATCGATTGTCCGCCCTCGCTCAATCTTTTGACTTTGAATTCAATGGCGGCAGCCGACTCTGTTCTCGTGCCGCTGCAATGCGAGTTCTTCGCGCTGGAGGGTCTCAGCCAGTTGCTCGAAACCGTCGAGCAGGTTCGCAGCTCGATCAATCCCGATCTTACTATCCAGGGCATTGTGCTGACCATGTATGATGGTCGCAACAATCTCGCCAACCAGGTGGTGCAGGACGTGCGCGAGCATATGGGCGACAAAGTCTATGAGACGATCATTCCGCGCAATGTGCGGGTGTCGGAAGCCCCCTCCTATGGCAAGCCGGCGATTCTCTATGACCTGAAATGCTCGGGCAGCCAGGCCTATCTGCAATTGGCCTCCGAAGTGATCCGCCGCGAGCGCAAATTGCGCGCCGCTTGACCAGATCCAGTGCATACTACGAGCCGATTCGATACCGAAACGACCTGAAATAGACGTGGAATAAAGATGAGCGAAGATCTCTCAAGGAAAAGACTGGGTCGCGGACTGGCAGCACTGATCGGCGAGATCGATCGGCCGGCTGCCCCGGAAAAGCCCGGCATGAGCGCGGACGGCAAGGTGCCGATCGAGTTCATCAGCGCCAACCCGAAAAATCCGCGCCGGCATTTCGGCGATGCCGAACTGACCGATCTTGCCCAGTCGATCCGCGAACATGGCGTGGTGCAGCCGGTCGTGGCACGGCCCTCGCCGACGCAGGCCGGCCGCTATGAGATCATTGCCGGCGAGAGGCGCTGGCGGGCCGCGCAGCGCGCCGGGCTGACCGAGATTCCGGTCATCATCCGCGACGTCAACGACCGCACCGCGCTCGAGCTGGCGATCATCGAGAACGTCCAGCGCGCCGACCTCAACGCGGTCGAAGAAGCGCAGGGTTACCAGCAACTCATCGACGACCATGGCTACACCCAGGCCGATCTCGGCCAGGTCATCGGCAAGAGCCGCAGCCATGTCGCCAATACATTGAGACTGTTGAAGCTGCCCGACGTGATCCGCGACATGCTGGTCGACGGCGCGCTGTCGGCGGGCCACGCCCGCACGCTGGTGACGGCGGAGGATCCGGCCGGCCTCGCCAAGCGCATCGTCGAGGAGGGACTTTCGGTGCGTCAGGCCGAAGCGCTGGCGCAGATGCCGGCCGTCGCCAGTTCCAACGGCACCAAGCCAGCCGCGCCAGCCGAAAAGGACGCCGACACGCTGGCGCTGGAAAAGCTGCTCACCGACACGACCGGCATGATTGTGTCGATCGACCACAAGGGCAAGGGCGGGGTGCTGCGGGTCGCCTATCGGAGCCTGGAACAGCTGGACGAGCTGTGCAGGCGGCTGAAGCAGGATTAAAACGTTTAGCCGGCAAATTATGCGGCTTTATTCCCCGCGATCGGTGCAGCCCTCATCCCCCTGCCGGGACCTTCTCCGCGTATAGAGACGGGGAGAAGAGGCTGGCTGCGACGCCGGCGCCTTCTGTGGCGCTGGCGATTTGGCGAAAGCAGCGAGAAGAGCATCCCTCGCCGTTTACGGGGAGAGGATGCCGGCAGGCAGGTGAGGTCAGCGCCGGCGGAAATCAGCTTGGCGCGGGGCGTGGGCCCAATTGAGATAGGCCGGCGGGACAGCGCCCCTCTGCCTTGCTGGACCCCCCTTCGCTGGTCGCTCCGGGCGTTCGTCGTTTCGGAAAGCCAAGCAATTGGCTTCCCGTCCGCGACGCGGATCACTCCGAACCCCCACAAGGGGGAGACTGGCCGCTTTCTACCGCTGTCCCAGCCTGGCGCTCTCCACCGCGATTCCCAGCAGCGCCTGCCTTGCCAGCGCGACGGACAGGTCCGGGCGTCGCCGCGTCTGCAGCACGGCCTGATGCAACCGGGCCAGCGCGCGGCCGAGCGCTTCGCTGTTCCAGCGCTCCAGGGTCTTCTCCACCAGCTTGCGCCTGGAGAAAAAGACCGGCGGGCGCGCGGCGGCAACGACGGAAGCGGCGTTGCGGCCGCCGGTCTCCATTTGGCCGCGCATGACCTGGATCTGCTGTAACTGCCGCATGGCCGAGGACAGCACCTGGAAGGGCTGCCCGCCGCCCTGGCAGTGGCGCGTGAAAGCGGTGTCGAAATCGCCGACCTTGCCTTCGAGCAGCGCGTCGACAGCGTCGTCGTAAGAGGCGCCGGACACGTCGCCGGACATGGCTCTCACCTCTTCCAGCCCGATCTCCTTCTGGCCGTGGGCGTAGAGGACGAGTTTTTCGATCTCGCCGCGCGAGGCCAGCCGGTCGCCACCGAGATTGCGGCGCAGCGCCTGCCGCGCCTCCAGCGTCATCGACATGCCGGCCTTGCGCAGTTCGTCGTCGATGACGGTGTCGATGTCCCTCGCCTCGTCGGCGTAGCAAGGCAGCGCCATGGCATTGTCGGCGCCCTCGACCACGGCGCGCAGCCCGACGCCTTTCTTCAAATCGCCGGCTTCAATGAGAATGATGGCGTCCCGCACCGGCTCCGCCGTCAGCGCCTTGACGTCGTCGGCCAGTGCCCTCTGGCCGCTGGCATTGCGCACCCAGAGCAGCCGCCGGTCGGAAAACATTGGCACGGTGCGGGCCTCGTCGAGCAGGCGGCCCTCGTCGCGATCGACCTCGGAACCCTCGAGCCTGACCACCGAGAATGGGTCGTCGAGCGGAAGGCCGGTCTTTCCGGCAAAGGCCTTGGCCCGCTCGGAGACAAGGCCGCGATCGGGGCCATAAAGCAGGACGATCGAGATGCGCGGATCAGGCCGCGCCAGCCAACCGTCGACCTCATATGCCTTCTTCTGTGCCATGGAGGGTGGTTAGCATGATGCTGGGAGGGAGTGAACGTCTTCCTGCTCGGATCGCCAACGTCGGCGAACCCCAAGTCCAGCACCAATCACCTTCTCTTGCGGCAACCAGCGCGGAACCATACGCAAATTGCGCGCGGCTGCCCAACATCGACAAGAAATTTCTCGGACATATCTTCATCTTGAACGCGGGAAGCCGGATCGGCCGGCGCGGCTGGAACCGACACCCCCACGCATTCGCACTGGCGGCGCGGATATGCAAATATCCCACCCAGGCAACATTGGAGGACTCGAGGTCATGGCCGATGCTGGGATGTTGCGGTTTCACGTTCCGGAGCCGGAAGTGCGGCCGGGCGGGACGCCTGATTTCTCCAATGTGACCATCGCCGAGGCCGGCTCCGTGCCACGCCCCGACATCGATGTCGATCCGCGCATCATCCGCGACATGGCGTTTTCGATCATCCGGGTGCTGAACCGCAATGGCGAGGCCGTCGGGCCGTGGGCCGGGCTGCTTTCCAGCGAGGAATTGCTGGAGGGCCTGCGCAACATGATGACGCTGCGGACGTTCGATGCGCGCATGCAGATGGCGCAGCGCCAGGGCAAGACCTCCTTCTACATGCAGCATCTGGGCGAGGAAGCGGTGAGCTGCGCCTTCCGCAAGGCGCTCAGCCCCGGCGACATGAATTTCCCGACCTATCGCCAGGCCGGCCTGCTCATCGCCGACGGCTATCCGATGGTCACGATGATGAACCAGATCTATTCCAACGAGGCCGATCCGCTGAAGGGCCGGCAGCTGCCGATAATGTATTCGTCTAAGGAGCACGGCTTCTTCTCGATCTCGGGCAATCTGGCGACGCAGTACATCCAGGCGGTCGGCTGGGCGATGGCGTCGGCGATCTCCAACGATTCCAGGATCGCCGCGGCCTGGATCGGCGACGGCTCGACGGCGGAATCCGATTTCCATTCGGCGCTGGTGTTCGCCTCCACCTACAAGGCGCCGGTGGTGCTCAACGTCGTCAACAACCAGTGGGCGATCTCGACTTTTCAAGGCATCGCGCGCGGCGGTTCCGGCACCTTCGCGGCCCGGGGGCTCGGCTTCGGCATCCCGTCTCTGCGCGTCGACGGCAATGACTATCTGGCGGTACACGCGGTGGCCAAATGGGCGGCGACAAGGGCGCGGGAGAATCTTGGGCCGACGTTGGTCGAATACGTCACCTACCGCGCCGGCGCGCATTCGAGCTCGGACGATCCCTCCGCCTACCGGCCGAAGACCGAGTCCGACGCCTGGCCGCTGGGTGACCCGGTCGTGCGGCTGAAGAACCATCTCATCAAGCTCGGTGTCTGGTCGAACGAACGGCATGCGCAGGCCGAGGCCGAAATCCTCGATACGGTGATCGCGGCGCAGAAGGAAGCGGAAAGCCACGGCACGCTGCATGCCGGCGGCAAGCCGTCGACGCGCGAGATGTTCGAAGGTGTGTTTGCCGAGATGCCGCCGCATCTCAGGCGCCAGCGCCAGCAGGCGGGAGTCTGAGCCATGCCAAGACGGACCATGATCGAGGCCATTCGCGACGCCATGGACGTGTCGATGGAGCGCGACGACAAAGTCGTCGTGTTCGGCGAGGATGTCGGCTTCTTCGGCGGCGTTTTTCGCGTCACGCACGGGCTGCAGGCCAAATACGGCAAGAGCCGTTGCTTCGACGCGCCGATCAACGAATCCGGCATTGTCGGCTCGGCCATCGGCATGGCCGCCTATGGTTTGAAGCCGTGCGTGGAAATTCAGTTTGCCGACTACATGTATCCGGCCTACGACCAGCTGACGCAGGAAGCGGCGAGGCTGCGCTACCGCTCGAACGGCGATTTCACCTGCCCGATCGTGGTCCGCATGCCGACCGGCGGCGGCATTTTCGGCGGCCAGACGCATAGCCAGAGCCCGGAAGCCTTGTTCACCCATGTGTCGGGCCTGAAGACGGTGGTGCCGTCCAACCCGCATGACGCCAAGGGGCTTTTGATCGCGGCGATCGAGGATCCCGACCCGGTGATCTTCCTGGAGCCGAAGCGGCTCTACAACGGCCCGTTCGACGGCCATCATGACCGGCCGGTGACGCCGTGGTCGAAGCATGAGCTCGGCGAAGTCGCCGACGGCCATTACACAGTGCCGCTCGGCAAGGCCGCCATCCGCAGGGCGGGCGGGGCGGTCACGGTGCTCGCCTACGGCACCATGGTTTATGTCGCCCAGGCGGCGGCCGAGGAGACCGGCATCGACGCCGAAATCATCGATCTCAGGACGCTGCTGCCGCTCGATCTCGACACGATCGTGGCTTCGGTCAAGAAGACCGGCCGCTGCGTCGTCGTGCACGAGGCGACGCTGACCTCGGGTTTCGGCGCCGAGCTTTCGGCGCTGGTTCAGGAAAACTGCTTTTACCACCTGGAGGCGCCTGTGGCCCGCGTCGCCGGCTGGGACACGCCCTATCCGCATGCGCAGGAGTGGGAGTATTTTCCCGGTCCCGCGCGTGTCGGCCGCGCCTTGCTTGAAACCATGGAGGCCTGACATGGGCGAGCACATCATCAAGCTGCCCGATGTCGGCGAGGGTGTGGCCGAGGCCGAGCTCGTCGAATGGCATGTGAAGATCGGCGACATCGTGCGCGAGGACACGGTGCTCGCCGCCGTGATGACCGACAAGGCGACGGTCGAAATCCCGTCGCCCGTCGATGGCGAGATCCTGTGGCTCGGCGCCGAGATCGGCGACACGGTGGCGATCGGTTCGCCCATAGTGCGGCTGAAAGTAGCGGGCGATGGCAATGTGAAAGCCGGCAAAGTGGCTGAACCGGCGACCGGGGCGGAGCCGCCCGCCAGGCTGCCGAGCCCGAAGCCCGAAGCCGCCTCGCCACCCAAGCCGGCAAAGCCCGCCGAGACACCGGCGAAACCCGCATCGTCGTCGTCTGCGCCGAAAACCGTGACACGCCCCTCGGCTTCGGGCGCGCCGCGTCCGGAAGGCGAAAAGCCGCTGGCCTCCCCGGCTGTTCGCCTGCGGGCGAACGAGGCGGGCATCGACCTCAGGCAAGTTTCAGGCAGCGGCCCGGCCGGTCGCATCGGCCATGAAGACATCGAGGCCTTCCTGGCGCGCGGCCCGCAAGCGGCCAGGGCACCCGGCCTCGCCTGCAACGATGCGGTCGAGGACATCAAGCTGGTCGGCTTGCGGCGCAAGATCGCCGAGAAGATGACGCTGTCGAAGTCGCGTATCCCGCACATCACCTATGTCGAGGAGATCGACGTCACGGCGCTCGAGGAACTGCGCGCCGCGCTCAACAAGGAAAAGCGTGCCAAGGGAGGCGCGGAGAGGCCGAAGCTGACCTTGCTGCCGTTCCTGATGCGGGCCATGGTCAAGGCGATCGCGGACCAGCCGCAGCTCAATTCCCTGTTCGACGACGAGGCCGGCATCATCCACCAGCATGGCGGCATCCATATCGGCATCGCCGCGCAGACTCCGTCGGGACTGGTGGTGCCTGTCGTCAAGCATGCCGAGGCGCGCGACGTCTGGGACTGTGCCGCCGAGGTCGCCAGGCTGGCCGAGGCTGCGAAGTCGGGAACGGCGACACGTGACGAGCTGTCCGGCTCGACCATCACCATCACCTCGCTCGGCGCCATGGGGGGTATGGCGACGACGCCCGTGATCAACCACCCCGAAGTGGCGATTGTCGGCGTCAACAAGATGATGGTGCGGCCGGTTTGGGACGGCACGGGGTTCATTCCGCGCAAGATGATGAACCTGTCGTCGAGCTTCGACCACCGCGTCATCGACGGCTGGGACGCGGCGGTGTTCATCCAGCGGATCAAGGCGCTGCTGGAGACGCCGGCGCTGATATTCGTGGATTGAGGATTATTTAATGCGTTCTCAGCGTGTTTCCCAGTCGCTTTACATTGAGCGCCGCGCTGCCCCTCATTGCCCCGCCGGGCATTTCTGCCCGTATAGTGACGGGGAGAAAGACGTTGTCATCGAGGGTTTCGCCAATCACCAGCGTTGCAAAGAGAAGGCCGGCGTTGCGGCCAGCTCGCTTCTCCCCGTCACTATACGGGGAGAAGGTGCCGGTAGGCGGAAGAGGGGCAGCGCTAGGCCGGATGGGAGGGCGTCACCGGCAGTTTTCACCAGAAGGACGCTGCCAACATGAAGGAAATCTCCTGCAAGCTGCTCGTCATCGGCGCCGGTCCGGGCGGCTATGTCTGCGCCATTCGTGCGGGACAGCTCGGCGTCGATACGGTCATCGTCGAGGCTGCGAAGCCCGGCGGCACCTGCCTCAATGTCGGCTGCATCCCGTCCAAGGCGCTGATCCACGCGGCGGAGGAATTCGAGAAGGTGTCGCACATGGCCGGCGGCAACAGCCCGCTCGGTATTTCGGTCACCGCACCGGTGCTCGATCTGGCCAGGACCATCGCCTGGAAGGACGGCATCGTCAGCCGGCTCAACAGCGGTGTCGCCGGCCTGCTGAAGAAGGCCGGGGTGAAGACCGTGCATGGCTGGGCGAGGTTTCGCGACGGCAAGACCGTCGAGGTCGAGACCGAGACCGGAAGCCAGGTGATCCGGGCCGAGACGATCGTGATCGCCACCGGCTCGGCGCCGGTCGAATTGTCTTTTCTTCCCTTTGGCGGGCCTGTGATCTCGTCCACGGAGGCGCTGGCCCTGAGTGAGGTTCCCAAGAAACTCGCTGTCGTCGGTGGCGGCTATATCGGGCTCGAACTCGGCATGGCCTTCGCCAAGATGGGCTCCAGGGTCACCGTGGTTGAAGCCTTGCCGCGCGTGCTGGCGCAGTATGACGCGGAGCTGACCCGGCCTGTCGTCAAGCGGCTTGCCGCGCTCGGCGTCGAGGTGATGCTGGGCGCCAAGGCCAAAGGGCTATCGACAGACGGCGATGCCCTGCTGGTCGAGACATCGGACGGCAAGAGCACCAAGGTCGCCGCGGACAAGGTGCTGGTGACGGTCGGCCGCAAGCCGGTGACGGAAGGCTGGGGGCTCGACCAGATCGATCTCGACAGGGCCGGAAAGTTCATCCGTATCGACGACCAGTGCCGGACCTCGATGCGCGGCGTCTTCGCCATCGGCGACGTCACCGGCGAGCCGATGCTGGCGCACCGGGCGATGGCGCAAGGCGAAATGGTCGCGGAGATCGTCGCCGGCCACAAGCGCAGCTGGGACAAGCGCTCGATCCCGGCCGTCTGCTTTACCGATCCCGAGCTGGTGACGGCGGGTCTGTCGCCCGAAGAGGCCAAGGCGCAGGGCGGCGAGATCAAGATCGGCCTGTTTCCATTCGCCGCCAATGGCCGCGCCATGACGAAGCTCGGCGAAGACGGCTTCGTCCGCGTCGTGGCGCGCGCCGACAATCACCTGGTGCTCGGCATCCAGGCGGTCGGGCAAGGCGTGTCGGAACTGTCGGCGGTGTTTGGGCTGGCGCTGGAAATGGGGGCACGACTGGAAGATGTCGCTGGCACCATCCATGCCCATCCGACGCAAGGCGAAGGTTTCCAGGAAGCTGCGCTCAAGGCGCTCGGGCACGCCCTGCATATTTGAGCGGGCTGTGGGGCCTACCCCTTGGAAGGATACGGCGGCGCCCCTACGCCGCTCACCCCGCAAGCCGGCTCACCATGTCATGCTGCGCGTAGGCCCGGCCGAAACGGTTGGCCAGAAATGCATCTAGTGCGATGTCTTCCTGCCTGACGAAGCCGGTCGCCGGCAGCGATCCGTCCGCCAGCATGTCGAGCACGGCGCAGATGCCAGACGCGGTGGTGATCTGGATGGCGCTGCGCACCTCTTGACCGATGCGCCGGGAATAGATCTTGTTGGCGTAGGTCTCCTGCAGCAGACGGCCGTTCCTGCGGCCGGAGACGGTGACGAAGACGATGACCACGTCCTGCAGCGTCGCCGGCAGGGCGCTTTCGAAAATATCCTTCAGCACGTCGCGGCGATGACGCAGGCCAAGGTCGTTGAGCAGCGCCTTCATGATCGCTGCGTGGCCGGGATAGCGGATGGTGCGGTAGTTCAGCGTGCGTACCTTGCCCTTCAGCGTCTCGGCCAGCGTGCCGAGGCCGCCGGAGGTGTTGAACGCCTCGTAGGTGACACCGTCGAGCGAAAACTCCTCGCGCTCCTCCAGCGGCGGCACTTCGACCAGCTCGCCCTCGACGATCGCCTCGCAAGGCTCGCAATATTCGTTGATGACGCCGTCGGTGCTCCAGGTCAGATTGTAGTTCAGCGCATTGGACGGGTATTGCGGCAGCGCGCCGACGCGCATGCGCACGCTTTCCAGCGTGTCGAAGCGGCTGGCGAGATCATTGGCGACGATCGAGATGAAGCCGGGCGCCAACCCGCATTGCGGGATGAAGGCGCTCTTGGCGTCGCGCGCCAGTTCCTTGACGCGGCGCGTCGAGACGACATCCTCGGTGAGATCAAGATAGTGCACGCCAGCACTTGCCGCCGCCTCGGCGATGCGCGTGGTGAGATGGAAGGGGGCGGCGCTCAGCACCGCGAACTTGCCGGCGAGCGCTGCTTCAAGCGCACCGGGCGCCGCGATGTCGAGTTCCAGCGTCTCCACGCCGGCTGGGACTTCCGCCGCGGCGAGCTGCGCCGCCGAGCGGTCGAGGAGGGTGACCTGATAGTCTCCCGTCCCGGCAAGCATTTCGGCGATGGTCGAGCCGATCTTGCCGGCCCCGACGATAACGATCTTGTTCATGATCAAATTCCCCTGCGATCCGTGTTCGCGGAAATCATCGCAACTTGCCTGTCGAAAGGAAGCATGGAATTCTGCAAACTGAACCCAATCTTTTGCCGATCCGCCGAAGGATTTCGTCGAAATGCTCAGTGATGCCGAACAGGCCCTGCTCTCGCTGCTGCGCGCCAACGCGCGCGCCTCGACGGCCGAACTGGCGCGGCGGCTCGGCGTGTCGCGCACTACGGTGCAAAGCCGAATCGAGCGGCTCGAGCAGCGCGGCATCATCACCGGCTATGGCGCCCGGCTGGCGCCGGACTATGAGCAGGGGCTGGTCAGGGCGCATGTGCTGCTCACCGTAACGCCCAAGCTGGCTGACAAGGTGGTGCGCAGCCTGCAGGCGCTGCCGCCGGTCAGAACGCTGCACTCCGTCAGCGGCAATTTCGACATGATCGTCATCGTCGACGCGCCGTCGATCCGCGACCTCGACACGCTGCTCGACCAGATCGGCGCCATGGAGGGCGTGGAGCGGACATCGTCGTCGATTATTTTGTCGACGCGCATCGACCGCTGAATGGACTTTCAAGCTGGTTTGGCCAGCACCGGTAATTTGTCGGCTAATCCATCACCAAGGGAAAACTCACCGCCACGCCCAGCCCGGGCCGGCAGTCCTCGAGCGCGATGGTCGCGCCGTGCAGGTCGGCAATGGCCCTGACTAGGCTGAGGCCGAGGCCGCTGCCTGGCGTCGATCGGCTGTGGTCCAGCCGGTAGAGACGCTGAAACACTTTTTCGCGCTCGTCGGCGGGAATGCCGGGGCCATTGTCGGCGACGCCAGCAAGCACGCGGTCGTCCCGGCGCGTCACCGAGAGTTGGATGGATGTGCCGGGCGGGCAATGGCGCAGCGCATTCTCGACCAGGTTGGCGAACATCTGCGTCAGCAGTTCCGGATCGCCATGGATGCGGTCGGCGGTCTGACGCAGCTCGACCGATGACAGCACCTTGCCGTCATCCTCGGCCACACCGGCGTAGATTTCGGCGATGGTCTCGAGGATCTCGCCGAGAGCGACATCGGTGAAGCGCGCCTTGCGCGCGCCGGCCTCGATCTGCGCGATGCGCAGCAGCGCGTCGAAGGTCTCATTGATCTGATGGCCCTCGCCGCGCGCGTCAGCCAGATCGTTGGAGACGTCCTGGCGCCGCGCGGCCTTGTCGGCGGCGCTCTCCAGGATCATCTGCAGGCGGTTCAGCGGCGTCTTCAAATCATGCGCGATGTCGGCGCTGACCTGCTTCATGCCCTCGACCAGCGCCGACAGGCGGTCGAGCGCCGCGTTGATCTGGCCGGAGACGATGTCGATGTCGTCGTCCTTGCCGGTCAGTGGGATGCGGGTGTCGAGGCGGCCATGCGAAACGTCGACCATCGTGGCGGCAATGCCGTCGAGACGGCGCTGGACGCGCGAGGCGAGCAGGGCGCCGCCGGCGACAGCCAGGCCGGTGATGATCAGCGTCGCCCAACCGAAGCTCATCAGCATGATCGTTTCCAGTTCCTCGGTCTCGGAGAGGCTGAAGGCGATGGTCAGCGTGTTGGCGCCGACCGAGCCGGAATAGGCGCGATATTCGGTGTCCGGCGGCAGGCCCGGCATTTCGGCGCCGAACATCGAGAAACCATCTGGAAGCCCGGCCGCGGTGAAGTTCCCGGCAATACGGCTGCCGGCCGCGTCGGTCAGCGAAAAGAGCTGCTCCTTCCTGGGGCTGCGCGCGGAGTGGTTTTCGACCGTCTCCACCAACTCCCTGAGATCCTTGTCGGCATAGGTCGCGGCGATGACGGCAAAGGTCTCGCTGATGGTGTCGTCGAGCTGCTCGGCAAGGTCGGCGCTCATCATCTGGTAGACGATGGCGCCGGACAGCACGAAGGCCAGCATGAACAGGAAGGCGAACGTCAGGGCAAGCCGGAATGGCGTGCTGCGCAGCAGGCGGGTCCGGGTCGCGGTCATCGGGTCGCGATCACTGGGAGAGCGGCGCGTGCAGGCTGTAGCCGGTGTTGCGGATGGTGTGGATGAGCTGGGTGCCGAACGGCTTGTCGACCTTGGTCCGCAACCGGCTGATATGGGTTTCGACGACACTGGTCTTGGGATCGAAATGGAAATCCCAGACGCGTTCCAGCAGCATGGTGCGGGTGATGACGCGGCCCTCGCCGCGCATCAGCACCTCGAGCAGGCTGAACTCCCTCGGCTGCAGGTCAATTGGGTGGCCCTGCCTGACGACGCGCCGCATGATGAGGTCCATTTCGAGGTCGGAGACCCGCAGAACGGTCTTCTGTTCCTGCGCGGCCGGCCGTCGGCCGAGCGCGTTGATGCGGGCAAGCAGCTCGGAAAAGGCGAAGGGCTTGACCAGATAGTCGTCGCCGCCGGCCTCGAGCCCCTCGACGCGGTCGTCTATGCCGCCGACCGAGGTGAGGAAGATCGCCGGCGTGCCCACGCCGGCGGCGCGGACAGCCTTGACCATCGAAAGACCGTCGAGGCCCGGGATCATCCGGTCGGCGACGATCACGTCGTAGCCGCCGCTGGTCGCGGCGAAAAGCCCGTCATGGCCATTGCGCAGGAGGTCGCAGACATGGCCGGCCTCGGTCAGGCCGCGCACGATATAGTCCGCCGTCCTGTGGTCGTCCTCGACGAGAAGTAGCCGCATCGCTGTTCCCTGGCTGCCGGTATCGGCGACAGGCTATCACCGGCTCGGGTTCGTTCCTAGGATGGTCGCGCCGGCGGCTCAGTCCGATTCCAGCAGAATCTCGTCGGCATCGTCGGGGGTGGTCTTCAGGGTCATGTAGAGAACGAGCGCGATGATGCAGCCGAGGAAGATCAGGCTGGTGAAAATGGTGCCGAAACCGAGGCCGCCATATTCGGCTGGCTGTGACAGCCAATCGCCGAAAGAGGCGCCAAGCGGACGCGTCAGTATATAGGCGAGCCAGAACGCCAGGATGGCGTCCAGATGGAAGAGATACCAGGCGAGCGCGATGAGCGCGATGACGCCGCCGAACAGCAGCCCCGTGGTCAGATAGCCCAGGTCGAAGGTCTCGGCGACGAGGTCGCCGGCGGCGGTGCCGAGCGAGAAGGTGAACAGGATCGCCAGCCAGTAGAAGATTTCGCGCCTGGTGGTGAAGATGGTGTGGATCGAGAGCGTCCGTTCGCTTGCGTACCAGACCGCGAATGTCGCCGCGAGCACCACCGAGAAGGCAATCGTGGTGGTCTGCAGGCGCACGCCGAAATTGTCGACGAGATTATCGGTGACCAGCGTGCCGACGACGCTGATCAGCACCACCGCCAGCCAGTAGGCCCAGGGCACGTAAGGTTTTTGCGCGAATTGCAGGGCGAGGGCGACGATCAGCACGCCGGTCATGATCAGCGAGGTGACGGTCAGGCCGAGGCCGAGGTTGACGGCGAGATAGTCGGCCGCCGTCTCGCCCATGGTCACCGCCATCAGCTTGACCAGCCAGAAGTCGAGGGTGACGTCCGGCACCCTGTTTCGGCTCGGGTGTGTGTGGGGTGCGAGCATGGCTGATGTCCTCGATGGCCGGGTCAGGTTACTTGCCCATGACCTTCATGGCCTGGGCGAAGAAGTCGTCGTCGCGCTTGTCGTCGTCGGCATTGCAGCGCTCGATGCCCTTGGTCTCGAGTTCCGAAACCTTGGCCTTGTCGCCGGCGCTCAGCTTGGCTGTCGCCTCGGCGGCGCGAAGGGTCTTCAACGTCTTCTCGCAGGCGCGGTGGCCGCGAAAACGGAGGAAATCGACGCCGAGACGGCGAGGGTCCCCACTGCGACGGCAAGTGCAAATTTTCTCATGAAAGCATCCTTTCCCTGACCTGGTCGAAGCCGGCCGCCGAGGTGGCGGGCCGGTATTCCAACCATAGGGAAGTGACTTCTCACCAGCCTGTCCGGCGCCATACAAATTCGTAAGGATGCGATGGCCGACGCAAAAGGCCTTTACGAATGCCTCGCGATGCGCTGATAGAGGATAAGCGCCTTGTATCCGCCATCAATGGCGTGCCCCAATGGCCGGGCCTGCACCAGAGTGCCCAGGAAAACACGAAAATGACCTACGCTTCCCTCAAGCCGGTTTCACAGGCTTTCGACCAGCGCAAGCGGCTGATATTCATCCGGGTCGCGGCGGCGCTGGCGGTGCTGCTGCTCTTCCTGACCAAACCGGCGCTCAGCGAAGGCTCCAACGGCCACGAAACGCTCGAATTCTTCGGCTTCTGCTTGGTGCTCGCCTGCGTCGCCGGCCGGCTGTGGAGCATCCTGTATGTCGGCGGCAAGAAAAATGAAGAGCTGGTCTCGACGGGACCATTCTCGATGAGCCAGAACCCGCTCTACTTCTTCTCTTCGGTCGGCGCGGTCGGCATCGGCCTGCTCTACGGCTCGCTGGTGGCCGCCGCCGCGCTCGGCGCCGCCAGCTTCCTGATCTTCCGTGTCACGGCGCGCAAGGAGGCGGAATATCTCCTGGGCAAGTTCGGCCCGGTCTATGGCGCTTACATCAAGGCGACGCCCCGGTTCTGGCCAAACCCGCTACTCTACCACGACAATGACGAGCTGCAGTTCTCGACCCGGGCACTGAGGCGCACCTTTTTCGACGGGCTCTATTTCCTCGCCATCTTCCCAGCCATCGAACTGATCGAGTATTTCAGGGAGACAGGCGTGCTGTTCCCGGCCTTCATCACGCTGTACTGAGCAGTTCGCCACGGGAATTTGCGCGGCTGATCGGCCATCACGAATGTCGATCGTCATTCATGGGAATCGAAACTAGCTTCCCAGCGGATAAGGCATGTAGCCGACGAAGCCGGCTATCTTCCAGCTCGCGCCAATCTTTCTGCAGAAGTACAGTGTCTGCCACTTCAGCCGATCGACGCTGCCATCCGCCTTGGCGACGCTGCCGTCGAACTTCTTGTGCAGCACGGCGCGGTCGCCGTCGACATCGATGTCGCGCAGATTGGTGACGCGAAACAGCGCCTCGCGCAGCGGCTCGGCGAATTTGGTCGCCGCCGTTTCCTTCGCCTGGCGCAGCCACTCGTCGCGGTAAATCTCCAGCCGCGGGAATTGCAGCCGCCAGGCATCGGCATTGGCCAGGAAATGCGCATGCATGCCGAAGAAGCTTTCGGCGATGAAATCGTTCTCGACCAGGGCCCAGTCCTGGCCGATGAAGGCATCGATGTCGCGCCGCACCAGCATCTCCCACAGCGCGTGACGGTCGGCGTCGCCGGAAGGGAAGGGGTTCCTGTCGAAGGTCATTGTCGAGGGTCTCCGGTTTCGCAAGGGCGTCTATCCGTCGTGGCGTCGAGCCCGTCCGGCAAACGCGCACGATGCAAGCGCTTCTGTAATAAAGCAACACNTCCGTCGTGGCGTCGAGCCCGTCCGGCAAACGCGCACGATGCAAGCGCTTCTGTAATAAAGCAACACGGATTTCCAACAATGTTGCTTTCCAACAAGGGCCTCTATCGGGAACGCCGCGATCGCGGTAAATCTCGTCCCAAAGCGGGCGCCACCACGGTGTCCGGCCATGTCACCGGAGGAGGCCGTCCCTTGCCCAAGCAGACTTTCGGAACGTCCCATGTGCCGCTGTCGCCCGCCGTGCGGGCCGGCGATTTTGTCTTTGTCTCGGGCCAGGTTCCGGTTGGCGGCGACGGCATCGTGGTCAAGGGCGGCATCATGGAGCAGACCGAGCAGGTGCTCGCCAATGTGAAGGCCGCATTGGCGCTCGCCGGCTGCACCCTGGACGACGTGGTCAAGACCACCGTCTGGCTCGAGGACGCGCGCGACTTCGGCGCTTTCAACGCGGTCTATGCCAGGCATTTCCCGAAAAATCCGCCGGCACGCACCACGGTCGAATCGCGGCTGATGATCGACATCAAGATCGAAGTCGAGGCCGTCGCCTACAGACCGGCCTGAAACGATAATTGGGCCAATCGGAGGTTCCAACAAATGCAATTCGACCTCCTGGTGAAGGGCGGACGGCTGATCGACCCGGCGGCCGGCGTCGATGCGCCGCGCGATGTCGCCATCGCCAATGGCCGGGTCGCCGCGATCGACGCCGACATTCCAGCGACCAGCGCCGCCCAGGTGATCGACGCCACGGGTTGCATCGTGGCGCCCGGTCTGGTCGACCTGCACAGCCACGTCTACTGGGGCGGCACTTCGCTCGGTGTCGACGCCGACAGCCTCGCCGCCAAGAGCGGCACCACCACTTTCATCGACGCCGGCAGCGCGGGCGCGGGCAATTTCCTCGGCTTCCGCCGCCATGTCATGGAGCGTTCGAAGGTGCGCATCCTGGCCTATGTCAACATTTCCTTTGCCGGCATCTTCGGCTTCTCGCAGACGGTGTCGGTCGGCGAATGCAGCGATCTCCGTCTCTGCGAGCCGCGCGAGGTGGTGGCGGCGGTGCGCGAGCACGCCGATGTCGTCGTCGGCGTGAAAGTCCGCTCGGGCAAGCATGCCGGCGGCACCAGCGGCATCGCGCCGGTTGATCTGGCGCTGGAGGCCGCCGACAAGGCCGGCCTGCCGCTGATGGCGCATATAGACGAGCCGCCGCCCGGCCGCTCCGAAGTGCTACCGCGCCTGCGCCGGGGCGACATCCTCACACATTGTTTTCGGCCCTTCCCCAATGCGCCGGTGTTCGCCTCCGGCATGGTGCGGCCCGACATGCGGCTGGCGCGCGAGCGCGGCGTTATCTTCGATCTCGGCCATGGCATGGGTTCGTTCGACTTCGAGGTCGCCCGCGCCATGCTGGCCGAAGGGTTGGCGCCCGACGTCATCTCGAGCGACGTGCATCTCTACTGCGTCGACGGGCCGGCCTTCGACATACTGGTCTGCATGTCGAAGCTGATGGCCCTCGGCATGCCGCTGGTCGATGTTCTGCGGGCGGCGACGCAAGGGCCGGCGCGGGCGATCGCAAGGCCTGATCTCGGCACGCTGGCGGTCGGCACCGTCGGCGATGTCGCCGTGCTTCGCCAGCGGTCGGGCCGCTTCACCTTCGTCGATGCGATCGGCGCATTGCTGGTCACGGACCAGCGGCTGGTGTCGGAAGGCATCGTCATCGGCGGCACATGGTGGCCGAACGAGGCGGCAAACGATGTCGGCGAGACCGAAGGTTTCGAGGCGCATGCCCGGCACACCCATGTCGATATCGCAGCCCGGCACTTTGGCCACAGCCACGATTGAGCCAGGCCGGTTAGTCAGTGAGCGGTCGAAGGACTATCGGACGGGTACGCCGCATCCACTGCGTTGACGAAACTCTCGGCGCCTACTGTCGTCAAAAGCTCGACGCGCTCGCGGATAAGATCGTCACTCCAGTTCCACCATTGCGACGACTGCAAACGCTCAATAATTTCAGGCGCGAATCTGTACCGGATGATACGAGCGGGATTGCCGACCGCGATGGCATAGGGCGGGACGTCCCTGGTGACGATGCTGCCGGCGCCCAGCACAGCGCCATTGCCGACCGTGACACCCCCAAGGATGATGCTGCGAGCGCCAATCCAGACATCGTGGCCGACCGTGATGGGTCCGTTGCCCTCGTCGCCGGGCGCATTCCGGATTTTTCCGTTCGCAAACTGGATCGGATAGGTGGTCACGGCGTCGAGGCGATGCTTCGCCGCGCAGATGAACAGAACACCCGGGCCAACCGAGCAGAACGAACCTATGCGAACCGGCACGTTCTTGTGCGGACTGAAGAACGATTCCTTGTTGAGGCCGTAAGTATGACGACCGATCTCGACGCCTGGCAGTGGCGGCAACGGGTCCTTCTTCAGTCCCAGCTTTATGCGAAGCCCTCTCAACAGTCCCACCGGCTTCCCCCCAGAATTGCCAGGCATACAGGGGCGACTACTCACCCTATCTGAAAAGTGCGCAAGCAATTTCGAGTACGTGCCCACCGCTACTTGCGTTACCCGGTCAGGAATTGCTCGGCTTCCCGTAGACTGGCGTCCCGACACCCTCCATCCGCGCCTTGATCTGCAGCGCCACGTATTTCGAGTAAAAACGCGACAGCGCCAGGTTGCCGCCGTGGAACCACAGTGCTTCCTGCGCCGTCGGCTTCCACATGTTGCGCAATTCGCCTTGCCAGGGGCCGGGGTCGCCCTTGACACCGGAGCCGAGGCCCCAGCAGGGTCCGACCTTGTCGGCGACCTCGCGCGAGACGAGCGCCGCCACATTTTCGTTCATCGACTGGTAGCCGGTGCAGGCGATGATGGCGTCGGCCTCGAGCTCGCTGCCGTCCTCGAACAGGATGCCTTTCGCCGTCAGCGATTTTATCGCGACGCCGCCGCGGATACCGACCTTGCCGTCGATGATCAGGTCCGAGGCGCCGACGTCGATGTAGTAGCCGGAGCCGGTGCGGTAGGCCTTCATCAGCAGGCCGGTTTCGTCGTCGCCGAAATCGAGCGCGAAGCCGGAGGCGGCGAGACGCTCGTAGAATTCGGCGTCGCGCGCGCGGATGACGTCGTAGAGCGCGCGCTGGCCCTTGGGCACCAGCGCGAACGGCGTCGAGGCAACGATCATGTCGGCCTTCTCGGTGGTGATGCCGCGCGTCAGCGCGTCTTCGGAGAATATCTCGAAACCGACCTGCATCAGCGTGTCCGACTTGACCACGGTGGTCGGCGAACGCTGGATCATCGTGACGTCGGCGCCGCTCTCCCAGAGGTCGACGCAGACGTCGTGGCCGGAACTGGCCGCGCCGATGACGGCGACTTTCTTGCCGCGGAATTTCTCGCCGCTGGCATACTGGCTGGAGTGCAGCAGCTCGCCTTTGAACTGGTCGATACCCGGCAGGTCGATCTTGCGCGGCGGACCGTAGGCGCCGGTGGCGAAGACGATGTGCTTCGGCTTCAGCGTGATGCGCTGCCCGACGCGGTCGACCACAACGGTCCATTCCTTCTCCGCCTCGTCGAAGCTGGCGCTAAGGCATCTGGTGGCGACCCAGTAATTCAGCTCCATGACGCGCGTGTACATTTCCAGCCAGTCGCCCATCTTGTCCTTGGGCGTAAAGACGGGCCAATTGTCGGGGAATGGAATGTAGGGCAGATGGTCGTACCAGACCGGATCGTGCAGCACGAGCGTGCGGTAGCGGTTGCGCCAAGAATCGCCCGGCCGTGCGTTCTTCTCGATGACGATGGTGGGCACGCCGAGCTGCCGCAGCCGTGCTCCGAGCATGATGCCGCCCTGGCCGCCGCCGATGACCAGGCAATAGGGCTGCGCCGTTACGCCGAGTTCGCGCGCCTCGCGCGCCCGCGCTTCCGACCAGGTCTCGCGTTCCGGGTCCGCCTTGTGGCGCACGCCCAGCGGCCGCGCCGCGCCCTTGCGCTCCTCGAACCCTTTCAAGTCGGTCATCGCCGTGAACAGGGTACGGCAGCGGCCGTCGCGCAGCCGCATGATGCCTTCGCCCGTGGCCGCCGTCGTTTCGAATGTGAACCAGGCCTCGATGGTGCCTTCATCCGAGGTCGCCTCGCCGGTGAGCCGCCACGCGGCAGGCTTGGTCGTCGCCAGCGTCGCTTTCAGCATGTCGGCGATGGCCTCGCGGCCTTCCATCGTCGTGACGTTCCAGGTGAAGGTCAGCAGGTCGCGCCAATAGCAATCGTCGACGAACAGGTTGCTTGCGGCGGGAACATCGCCGGCTTCGAGCGCTTGCGCCAGGGATGCGAGCCATGCGGCTGCCTGTTTCGTCGGTGCCATTTCGAGCATTTCTTCCCTCTTGCTGCATCCGCCCAACCTGAGTTGGGACGGTAATTGTTGAACCCGGCGCTGCCCCTCATCCGCCTGCCTAATCCCCGAGCGGCTCCATTTCCTTGCCCGTGCGGTGGATCTGGGCGTTGTATTTGATGCGGCACACGGTCTCGCGGGCCGGGCCGTCGAGCTTGTAGGCCGAGGCCACCGCCAGGAGGTCGATCATCGCCAGGAAGGCGAAGCGCGAGGCCGTCGGCTTCAGCGTGTCGGGATATTCGGGCACGGCAACCGTCAGCTTGACGTCGCAGGCGCGGGCGAGCTCGGTATCGGGTGCCGTCACGGCGATCGCGTTGGCGCGATAGTGCTTGGCGAGTTCGACCGCCTCGATCACCTCGCGCGTGCGCCCGGTCGCCGAGATGGCGACCACCAGGTCGCCGGGCTTCAGCGTCGAGGCGGTCATGCGCATCAAATAGGGGTCGCACTGGGCGCTGATCGAGATGCCATAGCGAAACAGCCGGTACTGAGTTTCCTGCGCCAGCGCCGAAGAGCTGCCGCCGAGCCCGAATACGGTGACCTGGCGGGCCCGGGCGATCAGCTCGGCGGCTTTTTCCAGCTCACCCGGATCGAGCTGCCGCTCGGCTTCCTGCAGCGCCCGGCGCGCTTCGCCGAACACCGCGTTCCAGAACGGCATGGCGGCGTCTCCCTCCCTGGCCGGCGACGTGTCCAGGTAGAGTGCGCCGACGACGAGGCTCTGCGCCAGCTTCAGCTTGAAATCGCGCACGCCCTCGCAGCCTATGGCCCGGCAGAACCGGGTCACCGTCGGTTCGCTGACCCCGGCTCGCTGGGCCAGCGCCGCGTTGGAAGCGTCGACGGCATATTTGACATTTTCGAGCACGACATCGGCGACGCGGCGTTCGGCCGGGCGCAATTCGCCGTAGGAATCCTTGACCAGTGAGATGATGTCGGGAATGCGCCGGACGGGTTCGCCCCCGGCTCCCTCTTCGTCCGCGATCGGATGGCTGGCAGCTTCGGTCATGAAGGCGGTGTTCCCTAGCCCGTTTTCGACCTGACCTCTTATCATGTTCGCACGCTGTCGTTCCATGCGCACGGCACCGCTGCAACCGATGCGTGCCGCCAGGGCAACTGCGTGTGCGCCTGACAAATCATGTAGGAAAGCAACACGGATTTCAAGGCAAAGAATACCACATCAAAACAGATAGTTATACCAGGCCAGCGATTCTCGTACCACGCTTGTCATCGTCGACGCTTGACAGCAAAGTAGGATAGTTACACACTGATTTCTGGCAGTCTGATGACCATTGGATCATCACGCAATCTCCGAGGGGCGGATGAACGCGGGCGAGATAACAACGCCGAAGCTTGGCGTGCAGGCAGCGACCAAGATCTATCACACGGCGTCCGGCGACCTCTTGGCGCTGGACCGCTGCAGCCTCGACGTCAGAGCCAATGAAATCGTCTCAATCGTCGGCCCGTCCGGTTGCGGCAAGACCACGCTGTTGTGGTCGATGTCGGGGCTGCACGGCCTGACAAGCGGCGCGATCAAGCTCGACGGCAAAGAGATTTCCGGGCCGCATCCCGATATCGGCATCGTTTTCCAGGAAGCCAACCTCCTGCCCTGGCGCAATCTCGACGCCAACATCCGCTTCCCCTTCGAGATCAAGGGCGAAAAACCGGACCGCGCCTGGATCGCGCATCTCCTGAACCGCGTCGGCCTCGACGGTTTCGGCGGCAAGTTCCCGCGCGAGCTTTCGGGCGGCATGCAGCAGCGTGCGGCGATCGTGCGGGCGCTGGCGCTGAAACCGTCGGTGCTTTTGATGGACGAGCCGTTCGGCGCGCTCGACAGTTTTACCCGCGAGGAGATGAACCGGCTGGTCGAGGAGATCTGGCTCGACACCAAGACCACCATCGTCTTCATCACCCACTCGATCGAGGAAGCGATTTTCCTCTCCGACCGCGTCGTGGTGCTGAGTGCGCGGCCGGGCCGCGTCGCCAAGGAGTACCGCGTGCCGTTCCCGCGGCCGCGCTCCCTGGAGATCATGGCGACGAAGGAGGTGTTCGACCTCACCAACCGGATCAAGATGGACATTGTCGGAGAGCGCACCAGACCGAAGGCGCTGGAGCGACCGAGCGCCGAGATCGTGAGGATCAGGCCATGAGCGACGCCATTCCCGAATTTTCGAGGGCGAAATCAGGTGATGGGCAAGACGTCAGCCTGACCAACCTCTCGGCCTTCGCCAGCGGCCCGGGCATCAAGTCGGGCAAGGAGGTGGCGGCCATCCTCGCCGTCGCCGTCATCATCATCGGCGGCATCGAACTGGCGCTGCGGCTGTTCCATGTGCCGCTCTACATCATGCCGCCGCCGAGCTCGATCGCGTATGCCCTGTTCGACGAGTTTCCGCTGATCGCGCCGCATCTCGGCTACACGCTGGTCGAGCTGGTGTCCGGCTTTGCCGTCGGCGCCGCCGTCGGTCTTATGCTGGCCGCCGTCATCACCCAGTTCCCGTTCGCGGAAAAGATCGTCGCGCCGTATATATTGCTGCTGGTCACCACGCCCATGCTGGCGCTGGTGCCGTTGCTCATCCTGCGTTTCGGTTTCGGCTACACGCCGCGCATCATCGCGGTGGCGCTGGCCGCCGGGCCGATGGTGATGATCAATGCCGCCACCGGCTTTCGTCGCGTCGACAGCGCCAAGATCGCGCTGGCGCGGTCCTATGGCGCCAGCACCTTACAGATCTTCTGGAAAATCCGCGCGCCGATGGCGCTGCCGATGATCCTGGTCGGGCTGATGATCGGCGCCATCTTCGGCCTGCTCACCGCCGTCGGCGCCGAGATGGTCGGCGGTGGCTTCGGCCTCGGCAACCGGCTCACCACCTATTCGTCGATGATCCAGATGCCGCAATTCTTCGCCGTGGTGCTGATCCTGTCGATGCTCGGCATTCTGATCTACGTGCTGTTCTTCCTCATCGGCAAGAAATGGGCGAGCTGGGAGGCTTGAAGCGAAGGCAATGAGCACGCCCGGAGGCGGGCGGCAGACCAACAATCAACAAAAGGGGAGTGCCATGACCAAGGACAATCTCATCCAACAGGCGGGAATGAGCCGCCGCACCTTCCTGCAGGTGACCGGCGCCGGGCTGGTGACGGCGACCGCGCTCGGCGCCACCGGCCTCAGGGCAAGGGCCGAGGCCTATGGAAAGTTCACCTGGATCTCGCCGCGCGGCACGCTCGAAGTGCTCGACGACTATCCCTACTGGGCGGCCAAGAAGGCCGGCTATTTCGACGGGCTGGACACCGACATGCAGCCGGGACCGTCCGACGGCACGGCGACGGTGAAGTTCGTCGATGTCGGCCAGGCCGATATGGGCTTTCCCTCGCCCGGCGTGTTTTCCTTCGCCATCCAGAACGGCATGAAGCTGAAGTCGGTGTTCCACATGGGCGCGCGCGACACGTTCAGCATTGCCTTCCGCAAGGGCGAGGGCTCGAACGATCTGAAGAAGCTCGAAGGCAAGACCATCCTGCTCGGCTCCGCCGCCTGGCAGTCGATCACCGATCCGCTGCTTGCCGCGCAAGGCGTCGATATCAAGAAGGTCAAATATGTAGAGGCCGGCTGGCCGACCTGGGGCACCGCGCTTGCCGGCGGCCAGGGCGACGCGGCGCTGTCATGGGAAGGGCTGCGCGCCGAATGGATCGCCAAGGGTCTCGACTTCGAATACTGGCTCGGCGTGAAGAACTCGAAGCTGCCGGCCAACACCTTCGTCGTGCGCGCCGCCGACCTCGAGGACCCCGACAAGAAGGCGTTCCTGGAAAAGTATCTGCGCGGCTGGGCGATGGGCCTTGAGTTTGGATATCAAAATCCACGCGCGGCGGTTGAAGCGGTGTTCGAGCAGTTCCCGACGCTGGCCAAGAACCTCGGACCGGAGCTCGGCACCACCTCGATCCTGCAGCAGATCAACGTCTTCCGCGGCGACATGGACAAGCGCGGCGGCTGGGGCTCTCACGACATGGCGAGCTGGCAGGGCTTCTTCGACGAGATCCACAAGATCGGCCAGATCACCAACCCGGTGAAGGCCGAGGATGTCTGCAGCAACGACCTGATCCCGGCCGCCAACGACTTCGACAAGGCCAAGGTCAAGGCCGACGCCGACGGCGTCAAACTGTCGGAAGGCTTTGCCGCGCTCGATGTCGACAAGATCAAGGCGCATCTGTTCGATTCGGCGGTGAAGTAGGGCTGCGCAAATCGCATCCGAGATCTGTCGATGGCGGCGGAGCCCCTCATTGCCCTGCCGGGCATTTCTCCCCGTATAGCGACGGGGAGAAAGATGCTGTCATCAATGGTTTCGCCCATCTCCAATGTTTCCAGAAGGGCGCGGAGGTTGCGGCAAGCTCCCTTCTCCCCGCCTCTATACGGGGAGAAGGTGCCGGCAGGCGGATGAGGGGCAGCGGAAACGCGGGATGACCAACAAGGGCGGCAGCGCGCCGCCCACACGATCCAATCAAGAATTTGGGAGGCTGACATGGCCGACAAGGTAAAAGTACTGGTGGTGGGTCTCGGCAATATGGGTGCGTCGCACGCCAGCGCCTATCACCGCTCGGAGGGGTTTGAGATCGTCGGCATCATGAGCCGCTCGATCAAGAGCAACACGAAAATCCCGGCCGAACTCGCCGGTTATCCGCTCTACGAGGATTTCGATCTGGCGCTGAAGGAGACCAAGCCCGACGCGGTCTCGATCAACAGCTGGCCAAACACGCATGCCCAATACGCGCTGAAGGCGATCGCGGCGAACTGCCACGTGTTCATGGAAAAGCCTTTGGCCACCAACATCGAGGACGCCGAAAAGGTGGTGGCGGCCGCGCGTGCGAAAAACCGCAAGCTGGTGCTCGGCTACATCCTGCGCGTCCACCCCTCGTGGATCAAGTTCATCGAGGTCGGCAAGACGCTGGGCAAGCCGTTGGTCATGCGGCTCAACCTCAACCAGCAAAGCAGCGGCAGCGCCTGGCACTGGCACAAGAACCTGATCGATTCGCTGATCCCGATCGTCGATTGCGGCGTGCATTATGTCGACGTCATGTGCCAGCTGACCGGCGCCAAGCCGGTACGCGTGCATGGCATCGGCGCCAAACTGTGGGCCGAAGCCGACAAGCAGAATTACGGCCATCTGCATGTCACCTTCGATGACGGTTCGGTCGGCTGGTACGAGGCCGGCTGGGGCCCGATGATGAGCGAGACGGCCTATTTCGTGAAGGATGTCGTCGGCCCGAAAGGCGCGGTATCGATCGTCGCCGGCCAGCAGGCGAGCAGCGCGGCCGAGTTGGCCGAAGTGTCGAACTCCGCCGACATCGACCGCCACACCAAGACCGACGCGCTGAAGATCCATTATGCCGCCGTCGACGGCGACAAGAATTTCAAAAAGCCCGACGAGATCGTCAGCATGGAGGACGAGCCCGGCCACCAGGAACTGTGCGACCGCGAGCAGGCGTTCTTCCTGCGCGCCATAAGCGAGGACCTCGATCTGACCGAGCAGATGGATGCCGCGGTCAACAGCCTGCGCATCGTGCTCGCGGCCGAACAGAGCATCGAGCTGGGACGGACGGTGGAACTGGCCTGACGTCATCCGGTTGCCGGCGCTGGAGGGCGCCGGCAGTGAGAACATTGGCGAGATTGGAGCCCCTGCGACAACCATCTCAAGTTTTCCCTGCCCCTCATTGCCCTGCCGGGCATTTCTCCCCGTATAGTGACGGGGAGAAAGACGCCGTCACCGACGACTTCGCCAACCTTTAAGGCCACAGGAGTGGCGCCGGGGTTGCGGCCGTCCTCCCTTCTCCCCGTCACTATACGGGGAGAAGGTGCCGGCAGGCGGATAAGGGGCGGTGCCAACATTGGCAAATGACCGAAGTGATGGCTCGGTCGCCTCGACGAGTGTCGAGGACAGGAGAATAGGGAGAGAGAGATGGTCACCGACAGTCTTTTGAAAACCTATGCCGAGTCCGACGCGCTTGGCCTCGCCGCGCTGGTCCGCGGCGGCCAGGTTTCGCCGGCGGAACTGGTCGAGGCGGCGATCACGCTAGTCGAGCGGTTGAACCCGTCGCTCAATGCGGTCATTCATCGCCTCTATGACATGGCGCGCGCGCAGGCCGCGACGGTCGACAGATCGGCACCCTTTGCCGGCGTACCATTCTTGCTCAAGGAACTGGCCTCGTCCTGGACAGGTGCGCCCAACACCAATTCCTGTTTCTACCTCAGAGATGTCGTCGCCGATTTCGACACCGAAGTCGTCCGCCGCATGAAGGCGGCGGGACTGGTGCTGGTCGGCAAGTCGAACGCGCCCGAAAACGGATGGTCGATCACGACGGAACCAAAACTCTACGGCACGACGAAAAACCCGTGGAAGGAGGGCATCACGCCAGGCGGATCGAGCGGCGGCGCGGCCTCGGCTGTCGCCTCGCGCATGGTGCCGATCGCGGAGGCCAGCGACGGCGCCGGCTCGATCCGCATCCCCGCCTCCTGCTGCGGGATCGTGGGCCTGAAACCGTCACGCGGCCGCGTCAGCCTGGCGCCGTTTGGCGACTATTGGTACGGCGGTGCCTACTTCCTCTGCTGCTCGCGCACGGTGCGCGACACGGCGGCCTATCTCGATGCGGTGGCCGGCGCCTTGCCCGGCGAGCCCTATACGCCGCCGGTGCCGGATGCCTCCTGGATTAGCCTGTCGGGGAGTGCGCCGAAAAACCTGCGCATCGGCTTCACAGTCACGCCGCCCAACGGCACCGCCATCGATCCGGAGGTGAAGGCGGCGGTGCTGGCGACCGTGGCCGCACTCGAGCGGTTGGGGCATCATGTCGAGGAGCACGACATGCCGCTCGATGCCAACGGCGTATGGGCGACCTACACCAACATGACCTGCGTGCAGACGGCGGCGACCTTCGACTATCTCGAAACGGTGATCGGCCGGCCGGTGACGTCAGGCGATGTCGAGGCGGTGACCTGGGCAATCATCGAGCGCGGCCGCGCCACCAGCGGGGTCAGGCACATCTCCGATGTCGAGCAGCTCAGGCAAGTCGGCCGCGATATTGTCGGCAACCTCAAGGCCTATGATCTCTTCGTCACGCCCACCTTGACGCAACTGCCGCGCCCGTTCGGCTTTTACGACATGTCGGAGACGGATATCGACCGCTACAACGCCAAATGGGCGGATGCAGTCTTTGCCTTCCCCTTCAACATCTCCGGTCAGCCGGCGATCTCGCTGCCGCTCGGCTGGTCGCAGGGCGGCGCGCCGGTCGGCGTGCAGCTTGTCGGCCGCTATGGCGACGAGGCGACGGTACTGGCGGCGTCGGCGCGGCTGGAACAGGAAATGCCATGGAAGGACAGGCGGCCGGCCGTGAGCGCTTAGTTCTTCACGCGCCCAGGTGACCACCGCCGCGGTGCTGGCCTACCCAATCACTTCCAGCCGCCGCGGCAGCCGGTTCATCGCCACGGGGCCTTCCGGCGTGATCAGGAACTGGTCCTCGAGGTTGAAGCTGGCTAGGCCGTCGATGTAGAGCGGGATCTCGAAGGCCAGCACCATGCCGGCCTCGATGACGACCTCGCTGCCAGCCGATATGAACGGCCATTGCTCGGAAAAGACCGACTGTCCGACGCCGTGGCCGAAGTGGCCGCGGCGGTAGGAGCGCAGGCCTTGGCGCGCCAGGCTGTCGGTGGCGACGCGGTGGACATGGGCAAGCGTGTTCCCGGGAACAAGCTCGGCCAGCCCGTCGTCGAAGGCGCGCTCGGCAATGGCGTGCAGTTCAGCTTGATCGGCCGAAGGCGGGCCGAAGGTGAAGTTGCGCGACATGTCGGAGGCGTAGCCACCGACCGTACAGACCATGTCGCATTTCAGCGGATCGCCCGCCACGGCCCTGGCGTCGGCGCCCTTGGCCCGGGCGCCCAGCGTCACATATTCGGCCGTGATGACCGGATGGGACAAGCCGGCCGCCGCCGTGGCGACGCCCTGCCGGTAGAGCGCGACGAGATCGCTCTGGCGCATGCCGGCCATGGCATCCACCTGCAGCCGCTCCAGGCCGGCTTCCGACAGGATGATGCCTTGCCGCAGCAGGTCGATCTCGCGCTGCGACTTGACCGCGCGCAGCCGGTCCAGCACGGGCGAGCCGTCGACAACAGGGCAATCCGGCAGCAGCGCCTGGATGGCGGCAAAATCGGCGGCGGGAATGAAGTCGAGGTCGAGGCCGAGCGTGGCACGCTGCAGCCCGAACTCGGTGAGGATTGCCTGCAACTGGCGCACCGAGCCGGCGAGGTCGAAGGTTGCGGGACGCGCGAAATCCGGCGCGCGGCCGAGCGAAGCCTGGCCAGCCTCGATACGCTCCGCCAAGGGCAGCCCTGCAGGTCCTGTCTCGACCGGCGCGGTTTCGATCCAGATCGGGTGCGAGCGCACGACCATCTCGGGCGCGGCGGTCCGCAGTTGCCTGGCATTGAAGTCCGCGACCACAACGCCGATCGGCAGGTCCTGTCTGGCCGGGACGACGACGAAGCCGGCGCCGGCGCGCCGGAACAGGCCGGCCGGGCCGATCGAAGCGCCGGTCGCATAATGGAAGGCCTCGGGCGCTGAGAGCACCAGCGCCGCGATGCCGGCGCGTTGCATCAACTGCGTGGCGCGCTGCCGGTCGACAAAACCCGTCATGAGGCTTCTCCGTATGCATGGAACCGGCAACGGAGCATCGCGGGCGCCGACAATCAAGCGACCGAAGGTCTACTTGATCGATTCCAGCTTGGTCAACGCGGCGCTGAAGCCGGCCAGCGACACCGGCTGGTGACCGGCTTGCGGGTGACGGATCCATGCCGATGTTCAGATTGGTTCCCGGCTTCATCGCCTTGACGAGGTCCGGCGGCAGCGTCTTCTGTCCCTGGTCGATCTGGTAGCTGGCGCCGGACGGCAGGAACAGGCGACATCGCTTTTCTGTCCATCCATCGCCGCAAGGGTTATGGCATGGCGCTGCTGCGCGATCAGATCGACGAGGCATGGTTAGCCGGCCCATCAATCCATGTGGAGAAGAACAAACCGGCGGGGACTCTACGCGTCCAATTGGAACATTTCAAACGCTGTCCGGTTGCTTCCTCTGGATATCCATAGGAAGACGGCCATGGTGATTAGCCACGAAGAACGTGTCGCGCATATCAGCAAGCGGGCCCGCGAACTCTGGGAGCGGGAAGGCTTGATGCCCGACCGTGAGAAGGCCTGCTGGGACAAGGCGGTCGAGGAGTTCGAGTCCGGTCGGCTGACCGGCGGACGAAAGCAACCAGGCGCGGATGCCGCTGGCGACAGTTCGGGTACCAAATACTGAGGCCCCGCTTTGTCGCGGAACGAGATCACCGGGGTTGCGGCTGGTGACGTGCCGGTCGCCAGGAGAGCCATTTACGCAAGCGGTGCGTCGGCAGGGCGCGGCAAACGGCGACATCACGGCAACCGACGCTCACATAGGCGCACAGTATCAGTGGAACCAGATCGTCCTGGGTGGCGAGGCGACGTGGACTGCCACGGGCATCAAAAAGACCATCGTCAGCCCCTATTTCCCAGACAGCGACACTGAAACCGGTAAAATCTCCAACTACGTTACAGCCGTTGGACGCATTGGTTATGCCTTCGATCGTGTGTTGATCTATGCAACGGCCGGGTATGCCGGCGGCAAGGTCAAGTTCACGACTTGGGACAATGATGCTTTGGTCACATACGAGAAGAACGACTGGCAAAGCGGCTATGCCCTCGGCGCCGGGATCGACTATGCCATTACCGACAACCTATCTCCTGGCGTCGATTACACCCACATCGATCTTGGGTCCAAGACCAGCAGCGGCAATAACGTGTTTGATGATGGCACAATCGGAGTGAACTCAGAGACGTATCGGACCGACGCCAAAGTGGATGCCGTCATGGCCCGCGTCACATACAAATTCGGGACGGGTCAGTAGCCCAGTCGAGCGGCGCAGGAATTTCCCGTGCACCCAACGGAAGGCGTGGGTTAGCCTGTGCGACAGGCCGGCGGCGCCCGACATCACAGATCCGTGATGCTCGGGATGAACGGCGTCCCGAAAAGCGTTTCAGTCTTGTTCGCCGGGTGCTCCCGAGACCGCGAGCGCCCTGAAATCAAACCGATTTTGGGAGAACAATGATGAAACATCACCTCTTCCCCATGGTACTGGGCTTGCTGATGACCTCCGCCGGCCTGGCTTCGGCTGCCAACGTCCACTCGGTAACGGGGACGAAAGGCCAACCCGATCAAACGATCGGCACCGCTCAGACAGGAAGTGTTACGCCGGGCAATGCCAGCACNCCGATAATCGCCACTCGGTAACGGGGACGAAAGGCCAACCCGATCAAGCGATCGGCACCGCTCAGACAGGAAGTGTTACGCCGGGCAATGCCAGCACCGCGCCGGGTTCAGCCTTCAACCCGGACGGAAATGCGGGAACACATTACGCAGGTACCCAGCCGCAGAACTCCAAGAACCCGAAGAGCGTATCTCAGTACGACGTTGCCGGCTTCCAGCAGTCCCATAAGTGACGTCCGGCTCTTGGGCGGTCGAGTTCAATCCGTCAAAAACGAAAAAGCCGCGGCGAACCGCGGCTTTTCGGTGCTTGATTTCCTGGAGGAAACTGGAGCGGGTGAAGCGATTCGAACGCTCGACCCCAACCTTGGCAAGGTTGTGCTCTACCCCTGAGCTACACCCGCTCACACGGCGTCTTGGCCGCAAGCCGGGCCTATATGGCTGAAGAGCGCGGCGATTGCAACAGGGAAATAGCAGGCTTTTTGCAACCTTCCGAGCGATGCCGGCAAACCGCCCGCGACGCGCCGATTTGATCGCCGCTTGCGCGACGGTCTTGTGTCGGCCGCCTCATTGGCCGTAAACGGCAAGGCCAAGAAACCGACGAAGAAGAGACCCATGCCGAAGACCGAAGCTGACCTGATGGCCTTTCTTGCCGAACTCGGCATCGCGGTTTCGACGATACGCCACCCGCCGCTCTATACGGTTGCCGATTCGCAGGCGCTGCGCGGGGAGATCGCCGGCGGACACACCAAGAACCTGTTCCTGAAGGACAAGAAGGACAATTTCTTCCTGGTCACCGTCGGCGAGGACGCGGTCGTCGATCTCAAGCAGATACACCAGCTGATCGGCGCCGCCAGCCGGGTTTCGTTCGGCAAACCGGAAATGCTGATCGAGCTGCTCGGCGTCACGCCGGGGGCGGTCACGGTCTTCGGCATCATCAACGACAGGGAAAACCGGGTCAGGCTGGTGCTCGACAAGGATCTGATGGACCATTCCGTCATCAACGCGCATCCACTGACCAACGAGGCGACGACATCGATCGCGGCCGCCGATCTCATCAGATTCGTCGAGGCAACCGGGCATGATGCTGCTATCTTGAAAGTCTCGGCATGATCGCCACATGGGTGGCAAAGCCGATTTCCAATTGAGACAGGGCGCCGGGCCACGGGCCGGCGGCGCGACCGAAAGGGTGACGAGATGAGCGACAACAATCCGTTTGGCGGATCATTCGGAAACAAGGGCGGCCAGTATGCCACCACGGTGCAGTATGGCGGAACCGAGCCCAAAGCCGGACTCGGCCAGGCGTCCGCGCCGCCAGCAGCCGCCCCCAACGCCGGCCCCGTCGCCGGCGACGTCATCAAGGACACGACGACCGCGGCCTTTGCCGCCGACGTCATCCAGGAATCGCGCCGCCAGCCAGTGCTGGTCGACTTCTGGGCGCCGTGGTGCGGACCTTGCAAGCAGCTCACCCCGCAGCTGGAAAAGGCGGTCAAGGCCGCCGGCGGCAGGGTCAAGCTGGTCAAGATGAACATCGACGACCATCCCTCGATCGCCGGCCAGCTCGGCATTCAGTCGATTCCGGCGGTCATCGCCTTCAAGGACGGCCAGCCGGTCGACGGCTTCATGGGCGCCATTCCCGAGAGCCAGATCAACGAATTCATCACCAAGGTCGGCGGCAAGGGCAATGGCGCGCCGCCGGTGGCCGAGGCGCTGGCCGCGGCG